>JAKQTP010000212.1 GCA_029563035.1 archaeon
AGGTGATTTTAAAGAAATCAACACACATTTGCTTAATAATGTATATAATGGCAACAAAAACAAATTTTATAATTTAGGATATAATGGCATAATCAATAACGACAATGGCTACTTTGGGTTCTTAATTAATGCTATAAAGAATAATAAAGATGATTTTGGTCCTACAGTTTTATTTACCTCTGATTATATTAAAGAACTTAATTATCTTATAAAAAATAGTCGTGAAAAATCAAGTAATCCATTTTCTTTTGAGGACTTTGTACTTGAAAATGAAAACAGTATTAATTCAATTTATGTTTTAGCAAGTTTGTCTAATAAAGATAATGCTCAGCAAATATATAATGCAGGCAAGTTTTCTGATCTTTTTAAGCCAACTGCTTTTTTTGTAAAAGATGGAGCAAATATAAAGAGCACAAAAGAGGTAAGGGTATTAATTAATTATCTTGTAATAAAGAGGAAATATTTTAGAGACCCTCAATATTTTTTAAAATATAATTTAAGTACAGGTCTTTCATCTTCTAAATTAGGTGCCTACGAGAAACTAGATCACAAATACTGGGACACTAAAAAGAATGTTTATCTTAAAACTCTGGAAGATAAAAACATAAAATTAATGCTAAAAAAGGACTTGGGGCATTATAACTATGATAAACTTTTATTAGTTCCTGCAAAAGCAAATTATCCAGTAAAGTATGTTATGGATTTTGGACAAAACACCTATGTTAATGGATTCCAAAATTACCTAAATCCAGGCGCTCATGCATGGGCTTTCGACACTAAGAAAGGGGCAATAGACAATTACAATTTAATCTGGGAAGCATCAGATGTTTGTGTAGGAAAATCTGTTTGCGAAGAGAATGCATTTACTGGGAAAAATTGCTGTAAAGAAAATAAGGAAGTTCAAGATGGTAAGACATATTATCAATATATAGATATATTAGTTGATGGTGCAATAATAGGGATCTATAATCCCACAAGTAAATATAATGATGAAAATAGAGAATATACTCATTTAGCAATATATATTGGAAAAACAATAACAGGACTACCATTAATTGCTGAAAGTACAGTGGATGGTCAGAAAATAAGTATATTAACTAAGGATATAAGAAATAGAGTAAAAAGAATATATGTGCCTAAAAACACAAATATAAAAAATATAAAAGATGTTATATTAAATCCAGATATATATCCTAAAACATATATAAATCTAACAAATGCGCAATTAATACAACTTGAAAAAATATCACAAGACAGAAAATCAAAAACTGATTATTATGAAGACCCAAATAATATAGGGGAAGGAGATATAGAATATTTAGAACAAAATGAGTTTTCTCAAAAAATTGCGGAAAGAGCAAGGCATTATGCAAATTTAGGAACTAAATATATTTTTGGTGGCAGAAATGGATATAAATTAGATGGGGGTTTTCAACTGAAGAAAGGAATTGATTGTGTGGGGTTATTATATGTAGTAATGAGAGATTTAGGTTACATAGATGGATCTACTTCCTGTAAAGAAATATTCGAAAATGATTGTACAATTGCTGATTTTATAGAGCCAGTTAAGAAAAAAGATTCTGATTTACGTAAAGGACACATTTTAGGTATTGTTGGTACTATAGAAACTAGAGCAGATTTGGATAAACTACAATCAGGAGATTTGTTATTTTTACACACTAAATATTATTTTGGTCACGCAGGTATTTATGACAAAAAGTTACCAAATGGCAATCATCAATATATTCATGCATCAGGTCCTGGTGCCCCTGCAAAAGTAACATATAACACTCTTGAAGAAAAGTTAAATTCTGGGGCTTTAAAATTACCGTTCCACTATGGCAGAATTACTCTGATCGATATGAGTAATGTAGATTGTAGTTCTAATTATATATCTTATTACAAAAGAAAACTAGATTGTTGCCAGGTTACAGATTATTGTAAATTTTATAAATAATTTTTCGTAAATTTAATTTTTTGTTTTTAGTGGCGTTTTTTATTTTTGGTATTTTGTTAAACTTTGGTGTTTGGTGTTTTGTCATTATTTAAGTAATTAATTATTTAAATAATAGATTATTTAAATAGTAAATTAAATAAAACCTTCGTATTTATAAACTCTTTGTTCTTTATAGTTAATTAATATTATATGGAATGAAATGGTGATATAGTGGGGGTTATAACGATATCAATGGATTCAGAATCCGAAAAACTTTTAAGGGAAATGGCAAAAAGAAAGTATGGGACTAGAAAAGACGCGATAAGTAAGACAATTGTTGAGTCTTTAAAATCTCAAGAGAATAAGAAAGATGAAGCGATCAATAGGTTGCGTGCACAATTGGTAAAACCAAAGAAAGGTGGTAAAAAATGACACAAATTAGTTCTTTTGTAATTTCTGCAGATGTTTTAATTGCTGCATTTTCAGGAAATAATAAAAACAAGAGAGCGGCGACTCTGATTCTTGATAAAGGTATGAATAATAGTGCCTATATAACAGAACCTGATTTAATCGCCTTTATTTCACACATGGCTAAGAAAAAACCAGCTAATGAGTTAAAATGCCTAGTGGAAGATATTCAATTAGTGTACAAAATACTTGTGCCTTCAACTAATGCAATAGTGGGGGCTATTTCTTTGATGATAAACAAAAAAATAGCTTATAATGAGGCATTGCTTGTAGAAATAATGAAGGAAAATAACTTATTTGTTGTTTATTCATTTAATCTTAGACCTTTGGCTGGTTTAAAGGTTAAACGCAAATATACTGGCAAGTAACAAACATCTGTAATTGTGTTTTGTCAATGTGTGTTCTTGCCAATTATGATATTGAAAAAAGATTTTAGCACAAATACTTGGACAGGTGTTTTTTGTTTTATGTAATGTATATTTATAAACATTTCCTTCTTCTTTTTTTAATAGAAATATTTGTTTAACTTAAAAAAGTTTACATATAAAGGAGAGATGAAAACATGAAAAAAGATCAAACAAAATTAATTATTTGGGGTCTTGTGGCTTTAGTGGTTGGTGTGTTAATAGGCACTTTCTTAGTTAGCCCAATGACTTCAGGAAATGCAAAAAGAGCACTATCTTCAATAAATGATAAGGCAGTTACAAAAACAAAAATATTCAAAGTGACAAATGAATTTGGGGAATCAACAATACATGTAATAAAAGAAAAAGTTGTCAACGAAAGTGGTGTGATGCCACAACTAGACGATTGTTGTTATTTTGGGGTAAAAACAAGCAATCACGCATCAGGAGTAGATCCAGACGGTGACCCTTATGAATATTGGGAGTGTGCAGGTCCAAAGTGTTCTGCAGAAAAATAGGTTGCTTTGATATTTAATTATTTCTAAAAATAGTGCCTGAAAATAGGCGCTTTTTATTTTTTTAAAAATAGGCCTATTTAAATTATTATTTTATTTAATTTGTGAGTGTTATGAAGGCCAGAATAAATATTAATGTTGCAAAAAAAGCAAGAGTAGCAAAAACAAGTATAGCAAAAAAAGCAGGTCTTTTAGTTTTGGGTGGAACCCTTGCATTTTCAGGATTACAAGCAAAAGCAGAACGCAAAGTTAATGCACGCATTACTAAAACCAAACCAAAAATAGAACGTGTGCAATTAGTTGATAAAAAATATAATAAAAAAAATATTAAAAAACTAAAAATTAACAAATTGCTTTTATCTGATCACATAAACCAATTTTTAACTGATTATCCTAATTCAATTATTGTTGTGGGTTCAGAAGTGTGTGCTCCTTGTTTACAGTCAAAGAAAACAATTAATAATTGGCTAGACCTTATTAAAAATCAAAAAATTAAAAATACGCATACATACAATCTATATTTTGGGGAGGCGAATTTTAATGAATTTATCGAATATAATCTTATGAAAAGAGACTTGCCAAATTCATTAAAAGGCATTCCTGCTATTTTATATTATAGAAATGGAAAATTAGTACGTGTAAATTACGGGTATTCTAATGGGGGCCAATTTATAGAGCAACTAAATAAAAATATATTAGATATTTATTTTAATAGGCAAAGGTAAATATCATAAAAGAAAACCTTATACATAAAGGCGCGTTCCTTGTTAATAACTTTCTTATCTTCCGTATAAGAGCTATTAAGCCGACCGATAGTTAGAGAAAAGTGCTTTTTTCCGTTATTTTATTTGGTTTTTGGGTGTTTTGGCTAGTTAAAACTTGCCAAAAACCAGAAATTTTCTATTTTTTGTGTTTTTTATCGCTTTTTGATGTTTTGTTATCGCCTCCTTTTTTTCTTTAGACTTTTCTTTACATTTAGGGGTAGATCATTTGGCAAAGGTTTTCTTCTATCTTCAGATTTCTTTTAAGGGGAAAGAAAATGTTATGTAGAAGTGCGCTTTGGCAAAAAATCAATATCTAGTAAAGTATCTCCTTTTTGTGTCTGCGTAATTGGAAATTTTAGTTCTTCCTATCAAACTTCTATTTCTTTGTATAAGATCATCAACAGATTTATACATAACGCAGATGTTGTCCTTGTATCTATTTCTATTCCTAAACATATTACATCACCAGATATATATGCTCCTTAAAACGGGGGGTATTTTCGGGGGGGTAGGTGTCCAGTGCGAAATATGAAATAAAATAAGTTGGATTTGCACAAAAAATAGAGAAAATGAGATAATTATGTGTTTTCTTTAAAAAATAAAAAAAGAAATAGCTAAAAGCTATTTAGTTAGTTTCTGACATTATTCTTTTAAAATCAGCATTACATTCTTCTTGATTATATGCATCTTCTGTACATTTATTTGTTATATATCCTGTGTATTTTTCATCCATTAAAATACAACAAGCAGAAGAGATGCCGTATGTGTAAGTTGATCCATTAGAATTTAATCCGTAACAACATTCTGAAATTGGAGATGAATCAGTTAAAGTAGCTGTGGATTTTCCTAAGGTTTTTAAATTGCTAATAACTGCACCTATTAGCACACCAATAATTAAAGCGGCTATTGCAATAACATATAACTTTTCAGAATATCTTTTTGATCTAGTGCTTTTTGTTCTAGTACTGGTAGCATTCTTTTTCTTCATTTAATCCCTCCTTATAATTATAACAAATAATATAATATATAAAATACATTATCTGCGATATCTTTTTAAAAAGATGCTTTGCATTATGTCCAACTATTTGTGTTAATAATTTATATAACTATAAAAAAACATTTATATAAATAATGGTAAAATACATTATTATAAATATAACCTAAAAATTCAGAAAAAATATGAGACCAATGAGAATGAGAAGACAAGTAACCTCTTTTAGACAAGACGTGGCTAGAAAAATAGGCACACAGTTTCGTTTAAGAGGAGATGTTAAAAAGAACAGATTTAAGACAAACAAACCTGCTTTTGTTGAAAACATAGATATCCCTGCATATCTTATTCAACCAAAATACAAAATGACATCAAAAGAATGGATTGAAAGAACGCATTCTACAGTTCATGCAGCAATTTTTAGGTCTATAAGAAATGGATTACAAATAAGATTAAATAACCCAGAGAAAGAAAACCCAAATAATCTTCCAATTATTCAAGTTTTTAGAACAAGAGCAGGGATAACATCTAAAGATACAAGATTTAATCAAGAATTTAATCAACATAGAGAGGTTTACGAAGAAGGGAATGTTCACGGAAGAAAAAGGAAAACATTTAAAGAAAGCAATTTAGATAAAAATCGATTTTTTGCTGATGTCAAGTTATTCGATGTATCTTTAACGAAAAAAGAATATATTGATATCGTTAATAAAATTAAAAGAAATTTAAAAAACGAGAAATCTCCTTTTTCCTTAGAGGAACTTAGTAGAACTTCTTTCTTTGATAAAAGAGACCCCAAACTAAAAGAAAAGATTGCTTTATTTTATAAAATTTCAAAACTAAGGCCAATTGAATATACTTTAGAAACCACTCCTACAACAATAGGGGAATATATGTTTTATCTTGAGCTTTCAAAGGTTATGACAAACAAGCTTGTAAGAAAAGCAATTGAATATACAAACAAAAGATGAAGTTAATTCTTTTTCTTAAGATAGTCTTTTCTAAAAAGGGTATAGTATGCTTCATCATAATATTTCCCAAAATAATATGCTGAATCCTTAAGTATGGCTTCTCTTTTAAATCCACAATTTTCAAGGATTTTACAAGATGCTTTGTTTTTAACAGCAGGTGTAGCCCATATTCTATGTAGGTTAGTTTTTGTAAATGCAAAATTAAGCACTGCTTTTACAAGCTCTGTGCAATAGCCATTTTTCCAGTATTTGGCATCAATTCCGTAGCCAAGTTCTGCAGAGTTGTTGTGTTCTGAGATATTTAGACCTGCTGATCCAATCAGATATTTATTTTCTTTCAAAAGAGCATAGAAAGAAATTTGGGTATCTCCTTGGTTTTTTATTCTTTTTTTCATATTATTTTTGGCTTCTGTAAGTGTTATTTGATTTACAGAATTTAATTTAGTCATTTTGGGGTTTTTCCAAATTTCTAGCATGCGACCAGTGTATTTCATCTCTGGCTTTACAAGTATTAATCTTTCTGTTTCAATCGGACTTGCAAGAAAAGGATATTTTGACATAATAATCTCAAGATGCAGAAAGTTTAAAAATAGTGTTTTGTCCAACTATATGTAAGAACTACCGAGAAATAAAATGTTTTATATTTTTGATTTATTTTATCCCCTTGAAATACTTATATGTTTCTTCAAAACAGTTATGTTTTATTTCTGCAAGATTTTGCGACTTTGGCACAGTAAAGTCATAATGTAGGTAAATAAATTCTTTGCTTGAAATAAGCTTAGGGTCAATTTTATAATCAGGGTATTTCTTTAATAAATTATTCTTTATTTCCTTTATTTTCCCATCAACATCTTTAAGATCCACAGAATTGATTGGCGCTTTTATTATCACAGGAACATTGACGCCCCCACTATATGTTATTACTTTTTTTTCTAAGAAAATTTTATTTGGTATTTTTACTACACCTTTTAAATCAGTATTAATACGTTCAATAAAAACAAAGAAAGTTCCAATATGCCTAACAATGCCTTCTTCATCATCTATTTTTATATAGTCTCCAATCCTAAATAGTTTTTTTGTAAGGAGCACATACCAAACAAAAAAAGATTGAATAACATCTCTGACAGCAAATGCAATACCTGTTGCTAAAAATCCTAAAACTAAAGCGATATTTTCTTGAGTAACACCCATTTTCCAAAGCACAAAGGCGGTTGATAAAAGATAAATAAATGAAATATAAAATTTACTTAATAACAATTTTTGTTCAGGTTCAACACTTTCATCAAAAATCTTGAATACTTGTGTTTGAGTTAATCTAATAAAAATGGTCGCTATAAAATAAGTCCAAAGTATAATAGATGCTGTTTTTAAGGCGGCGATTACTCCTAAATTTATAGAAATCCATCCTTTATCATGTGCCATAACTATTGCAGTAATAGTTAATAAGAACATACCTAAATAAATTATTAATTTGTTTATTGCATGTTCTGATTTGTGGAACCATTTTTTTCGTATTTTTTGTATCTTTGAATTATTCATATTCTTCTTCCTATTTTCAAATCACTCTATATATTTTGTTTGAATATGTTTATATAGCTATTTTATTTTTTCTTTATTAAAATACCCCATTTCTGTGAGTTTTATAAGGACAAGCTGTTTAACAACATCTGCTCTTGAACACCCTATTTTATTTACAAGATCATCAATCAACTTTATTTGCTCTTTAGAAAAATATGGGCTAACCCTGTATTCAGAAACCATTTTTTCACCATTTTATTTTTTAGTAACTCTTAGAGCTTTACAATAGTAACTAATGGCACAAAACATTTATAAATTGCTTGCACTAATCAGTTACTAATAAGCAACAAAGAAAAAAGGTGAGAACTATGAAAAATATAGAAGTAATTGAGAGAAAAGGAATTGGTCATCCTGACACAATAGCAGATGATCTTTCTGAAAGGTTATCTGAAGAGTTGTTCAGAGAATACAATAAGGTCTATGGAAGTCCAAAACATTATAATGTTGATAAAACAATGGTTTGTGCAGGAGAAATCCAAAATAACAAATTTACAAATCCAGTAAAGATAGTTTTTGCAGGGCAATACACTAAGTTAAAAAACATTGATGGCATTTTAGAAAAAACCGTAAAAGACATTTTGTCTTTTGAAATAAAGAAAGGCATGAAATATGAGGTTTATAATTTCTTAAATCAAGGCAGTCCTGATCTTAACGATATCTTTGCATGTCAAAAGGCAAACGACACAAGCTTTGCTGTTGGTCTTCCAGAAAGCAAAAATGAAAAATTAGTAAAGGAAATTGGAAACTATATTGATAATCTTCATAAAACAGACAAGAACATAGGAAGAGATAACAAAGTAATGTTTGTTTTTGATGGTAAAGAAAAGCACATATATATTGCTCTAGCATTTATTAACAACTTTAAGTCTAAAGAAGAATATTTTAAATATAAAAAACAATTAGAAGAGAAATTAAAAGCCAAATTTAAAATAAAGAACATACAAATAAATATTGGAGACACAAAAGAACTGCAATTTTTAACAAAGACAGGCACATCTCTAGAAATGGGAGATAGTGGTGCAACAGGCAGAGGAAACAGAAGAAATGGATTAATAACTCCAACAAGACCAATGACATTAGAAGCCTACTATGGCAAAAACAAAATCACTCACATTGGCAGAACATATCAAGATTTGGCAATTACTATGGCAAGGAAAAAGAAAAAAAATATTCTTTTACTTAATAAAATTGGTGGAGATATAAAAAAGCCAATTGTTTTTGAGATCTGATTTATTTTTCTAATATTTTTTTTGTTTCTTTTATTGCTTTTTTTGTTGTCTTAACTATTTTTTTAGCAGTTTTGTGAAGGTTTTTTTGGAGGTGTGCAGTTGTCTGTCCAACTTTTTGTGTAATCTTCTTTTGATTTACTTCAAATCTTTTTGTTAATGCAATTATGCCATAACGCACAGGTCTAAAGGTAATTATTTCCATAACTATATTTTTTTCACTTTTTGATGATGGCCTCTTATCTTTTATTTTGCTTGTAAATATCGCAGTAATTATTCTAAAGAAAACACCAATTGCAAAAACAATTAAAAGTCCGTGTGCTTCTGTGCCATAATAGTTTGTTGCAATTTTATTTATTAAGGTACCAAAGAGGGCACCAACAGTTAATGCAGCTGCTTGAAATACCATAAAAAAAGTATAGTGGGTTATTAGGTTTTTTTGAAGATTTTGATAGATATAAGTTGTTATTGATAACCCAAGACCAGCAGTAATAAAGGCATCAATAAATATTAGAAATCCTAATATCGCAAGGTTATTTGGAACAGAAATTAATGCTAATGGATAAAGAGGTATGAAAATCATTGTTGCCTTAAGTACTCTTGTTGCCCCAAACCTATCACAGGCTTTTCCCCAATAGAAAAGGCTTAATACAACGCCTATTATTGCAATTATTTCTAAAGTTAGATATTTTGTGTAGCTTAGTTTTATGATTTCAAGTAAATAGAACTTATTGTATGGAATAGTAATGTAAATACTAAAATAGTAAATAAGAATAACAATCATAAAGTAAAGATAGGTCTTGTCTTTTATCATCTCTTCTTTAAATACAGAAAACATTGGCTTTTTTTTGTGTACAGTTTCTTTTATTATCTCTTCTTTGTCTTCTGTTTGACTCATTGTGTTAATAAATAATCCAGAAATAAATCTACAAAATCCTGCAAATATAAAGATTATTGTAAATCCAAGCAAACTATTTTTGTTGTTTATTGCTTGTAATAGATATCCTGCTAGAATTAAAGGTATGATTGAAATCAATTGTAGAATTACACTTTTTCGAGCATTATAGTTTCCAATCTTATTTATGTCAAATAACTTTCCTATCCAGTCGGTATAAACAGGTCCAGTAAATTGGCTAATGATTGTAATTATTGTTGCTATAATTAACACAAACCAAACTTGTGTTTTACCATCAAACAAAACATGCGAAAAGCCTATTGGTATCCATAAGGCCGCATGCACCATTACAAAGAAAAAAACCATTTGTTTTTTGGAATTAAATAGTTTTAAGATATCGTATGAAAAAAAGCAAACAATTGCTGCTATTAATAATGGAGCATAAGATAATAATCCAACCTCAAAACTGTTAGCCCCAAGTTCTAAAAGATAAGGCGTTAAGAAAACTGCCGTAAGATAATACATTATTGCCCAGAAAATTCCATCCAGTACAGAATACTTAAAGTCTCGCTTTTGTTGCGATGGTGTTTGTTTAAAGTTTAAACTCATATGAAGATCAATATAATAATATAACAAAAATCAATTTAAATTATGCTTTTAGGTTTTGTCCTAAGTAAATACTAATATTTAAAAACACAAAGAACCTAAATTGTTTATATGGATGAGAAGATCACTATTGACAAAGATACTTTAAAAGCAATAGCTTCAGATACCCGTTTAAATATACTTAAACAATTAGATAAGAAAAAACACACTCTTTCTGATCTTTCAAAATCCTTAAAACTTAGTGGCCCAACAATCAAGGAACATCTAGATGTTCTTTCAAAGGCAGGCCTAGTTAGAAAAGAAGCTTCTTTAAGAAAATGGAAATATTATTCTTTAACTTTAAAAGGAAAAGGAATATTAAGGCCTAACGAAACTAAGCTTTTCTTAACCTTGTTAATCTGTGTTGTTGTTGGTCTAGGTTTACTTGTTATGTTAGGGTTGTTTATGAATTTGGGTTCTGCAACAGGGAAAGGTTCAACTCAGCTAAATTCAGTAGACATGATGACAACATCTGCAGAGAACTCCACATTGGTTGCAAGAGATTCTACAAATGTAACAACAGAAGCAGTAGTAGTAACCGGCATGACTGATCAAAATATTACAAAACCAATTAAGAAACCATTATTCAATTCAAATTATCTTATATTAACTATATTGATTTTGATAATATTTTTGGTTTTTGTATGGTTTATAAATGAAAAACAGAAATATAAATAACCTACCTCTTTTTAATCTTTTTATATTTTATTTATTTATAAATAATAAAGCGAAATAAATATGAAAACACTAATTTTTTATCATAATGATGTTGATGGGTTAACTTCTGCTTTAGGTTTTACTTATAACGATTATATGCAAAATCACGACAACAAAATTCCAAGCTATGAAGATCTTAGAAAAGATTATTTCTTTTTTGAAGTGCATTATGGTATAAAGAATATTTTTGAATATTTCTCTGATTGTGGTTTTGATTGGGATAGATTTGATAGGGTTGTTGTTTTAGATTTCTGTTTTAATAAAAACATTATGCTTCAGCTTTTAGAGAAATATAAAGAAAACTTCATATGGTTTGATCATCACAAAAACACAATAGATGAGCTTTCTAAATATGATATACCTGGCATGAGACACGATTTGATGGCAACATCAACAATCGTTTGGAGATATTTTGATAAAAAGCCTTGTCTTTTTTCAAGATATGTTGAGGATATGGATATCTGGAAATGGGAATTGCCAAATTCTAATGAAATATTACAATATGTAGATTTTTTATATATGCAAATTAATGACAAAGACAATCCAGAAAAAGAATTTGAAATTATAAATCTTTTCTTGAAATATTTCAATGATGAATATTTTAATTCTCAAATAGCAGAAATCGCTAATCAAGGAAAACTAATAGATGTTTATATAAAAACAAAAGTAAAAGATGACATAAATAAAGGCAAGAAAACAACCTTTGAAGGATATAATGCTTTTGTTTTAAATTCTCAGTTTAAGCCTGGTTTTGTTTCTGATTATATTTTTAATAATAAAGATTACGATGATATTGAGTTGGTTATTGTTTGGTATAAGAGTTATGCAAAATCAGGAGAAAAACAAAATTTTGATAAAGTAAGTTTAAGATCTAAATCAATTGATTGTTCCGAAATTGCAAGAAAATATGGTGGCAATGGCCACCCTAAAGCAAGTGGTTTTGTTATTTCTGATATAGATGATATCATACAATAGAGATTTCTTTTAGTTTTGTCATTTTTACCTACACAAACAATTTGATATACAATTATATTTAAATTATTTTAGGTTTATAATTATTTAATGACAAACAATTACGACATTATTATTATAGGTGCAGGACCTGCTGGTATTTTTTCAGCATACGAATTAACAAAATCAGTTTCTACTAAAGATCTTAAAATATTATTGATAGATAAAGGGCAATTGGTAGAAAACAGGCAAAAAACAGATGTTATGACTGGCTTTGGTGGTTCTGGGACTTTTTCTGATGGTAAGCTTCATTTTACTCCTGTCTTAAGCCACGAAAAGATGTTTCATCTTTATTCTATATCTGAATATCAAGAATATCTAGATTATGTTGAAAAACTATTTATTGATTTTGGAGTGCCTCCAGAATATTATCCTAAAGATTTAAAGAAAACACAGGAAATTGTTGATATTGCTCAAAAAAATAATATTAAACTATTTATTCGTAAAACAATACATGTTGGAACAGATAGACTTCCTGCTGTTATTCAAAATATAGAAAATCACCTTAAGAAACATAACATAGAGTTATTGCCAAACACAGAAGTTGTTGATTTGCTTGTTAAGGATAATGTGATTTATGGAGTAAAATTAATTGATGGCACTGAACTTAATGCAAAATATGTAATTTGTGCACCAGGCAGATACAATTCTTCTTGGGTTGAAAAACTCTCACAAAAATATAATCTTGAAAAGCTCTATGATAAGATAGAAGTTGGAGTAAGAGTAGAATTCCCTGCTGCACTGATTGCAAAGCACGCAGAATTAATGTATGAAACAGTATACCTAATGTATTCTAAAACATATGATGATGTGGTTAGAACTTTTTGTCCGTGTCCTAATGGCTATGTAGCTACTGAAGAGTATGATGATTTTGTTTGCGTTAATGGCTATAGTAATCATAACCTAGATGGTAAAAACTCTAACTTTGCATTAGTCACAGAAGTCAAGTTAACAGAGCCACTTGAAAACACAAGACTTTATGCAAACTTTGTAGCACAAGGTGCGACATTAGTTGGTGGAGGAAAGCCAATTGTTCAAAGATTTAAAGATTTACAGGCTGGCAGAAGAAGCACATATAGAAGATTACAACATGCTCATATTTCTCCATCTTTAAAGGAGGCAATACCTGGAGATATTGGGTTAGCTTTACCTTACAGAATTACAAAAAATCTAATTGAAGGAATAGAAATGCTTGATAAGATTCTTCCTGGCTTAAAAGGAGATTCCACTTTTCTTTATGCTCCAGAAGTAAAATTCAGATCTACAAAGATAAAAACAAATAAATATCTTGAAACACAAATTAAAAATTTATTTATGGTTGGAGACGGTGCAGGAGTTTCTGGTAACATTGTTGGTGCAGCAATAACCGGAATTATCGCAGCTCAAGGAATTATAGATAAAGAAAAGCAAAAATTAATTTCTAATTATTCTATATAAAACCTCTTACAATAACAACAGGTGTGTTTGCATCTGCACTACCAGAAACTAAATCAGCAAGACTTGCTACAAGGTTTTTAACTTTTCTTGGTGTAGTTCCTTCACAAGCAATTTCCCCTTTGTCTGTTCCACTCATTATTCTTTTCTTTTCTCTTTCTATTGCTTTTATTATTTCTTCTTTGCTTTTGCCTTCGCTATAGAGTTTTTGCATTAGATATTTGGTTTTTACACCCACTCTTCTTGTATTTTGAATTCCTTGTGTTACTCCAAATGCACATACAGGGTCTGCAAGTTCATAAATTCCAGTATCTGGATCTTTATATGCCCCATCGCCATACACCATAACTTCTATATTTTTTTTAAATTCTTTTTTGACCATTTTTTGAATTTCAAGACAAACCTTGTCTGCATCTCTTGGTGGCAATTTTAATAGCCCTTTGTCAGGATCAAGTATGTTTGAACCTAAAAGCCCATATTCAGAGTGTGCCTTTTCATTTTTGTCAGAGCAGATGTCCTGAAGTGTGATTGTGTTTTTAAATTTCGGTTTTATTTTTTTAAGCAAATTATTTCTATCATGTACATTTGAAATTATTAACCCATCAATTTTTGATTTAATAATATCTTCTGGGTTATTAGACAGAAAAATTTCTGCTTTTGCCCCTTTTTCCTTAATAATATCCTCATAGAATTTTATATAGTCCATTCCAGTTTCTGGATGTAAAAATCTGTTTTTTCCAATCATTTGTAAAGTAATCTTATCTTCTGATTTTAATTTTTTCTTTCTTAAGAAATCTTCAGAAATTATTTGATTTCCTTGTTCATCAGCAGGAAAAGACAATTGCACTATTACTTTTCCATTAGGTACTGAACTTGCAATTGCTTGAAGTATTAAAGAAAATCTGTTTCTTGAAGTTATTGGAAACAACACTCCTATTTTTGAATTTTTTTTGAGTTTTAATTTGTTATTAATGTCTTTACTTATATCTGAAAGATTTACGAAATTGTTTTGTGTGATTGCAACAACAGCTTCTTTTACACACAAAATATCTTCATTTTTTAAAAGTTCTGGGTTTTTCTTAAATGTTGTTTTTATAATTTCTACAATTTTATCTTTTGGGGTAATGATCCCTGTCTTTACTCCATATGCGATTACGCCTGTATTTTTGTTATTGATCATTTTGTTTTACACTCCTTTCTGTTATGTTATATTATAGATTAAATAAAAAATATGCTTTTAAACATTTGTATTTATCATATTAATTAAAAAAATAAAAAGGTGAATTTAAAATGGTATTATATAAATATTGTCCAAAATGTTATTCTTTGAATGTAGGATTAGATTATGCAAGTGGTAGCCAAAAATGTAGGCAATGTGGTTATATTGGGGCTATGTCTCAAGACAGCATAGATAAAATAAATGTTATGAAGAAATCAAAAGATAGTCAAAGATATGCAGCAGCAACAAGCAGTGCAAAACCAACTTTAAAAGCAGCAGGCCCAGAAAGTGATTGTGAGGTTATTAGAAAAGATGACCCTTATAATGACGATATTGAAAAGATAGAGGTTGCAGAAAAAGAATATGTGGCTGAAGAAAATGATAAAGACATTGATGATTTAGAAGCAAGACAATCAAATATTATGAAAAGATCTGCTCAGCAACCAATTCCACAAAGACACGGTATTTCTCCAAAAAATACTCTTTCAGCAAAAGAAAGATTAAAAGGAAAGAGTGATGGAAAAGATTGGGATTTATTATAATTTTATTTTATCTTTTCATATTCTTTTTTTAGAAGTAGGGCATCTTTGTGAGGTATTGGGCTTTCTGAAATTATAACACCGTTTGCTTTACTCTCTACCAATTTTTCAAGGATCTTTTTGTAAGGAAAATCATTTACTTTATCTTCAAGCATAACATGGTTTCTCTCGCCTTTTGGTGAATATTCAATTCCTGACATATGGCAATGCATTTGCTTAACATAATCTGGATAACTATTTAGTTTTTCAAAAAAAGAGTTTATATTTTTTTGCTCTTTAAAATATCCGTTTTTTCTGGCGTGCTGGTGAGAAAAGTCAATTACTGGTAAAACCCTTTCTTCTTTGTATTTATCATAGAAATAAAAGATGTCTTCAAGAGAACCGACTTGCGTTTCTTTTCCTGTAAGCTCTAAGCCAATATTTATTTTTTCTTTATTTCCACGCTTGTCAAGTTCTGAGATTATCTTCTCTAGGCCAAGAGATATTTTTTCAAGAACAATTGCCCTTTCTTGGTTTTGAAAATAGCCAGGGTGAAACAATGCGATTTTGGAACCGATTTCTTGTCCAACTAATAGTGAGTTTGTAATATAACCTATGCTATTTCTAATAATCTCTGGATCAAAAGAACTAAGGTTGATATAATAAGGACAATGAATACTAAGAAGAATGTTTTTTTCTTCTGCGGTCTTTCTTATCTCTTGTAGTTTTTCTTTGTTATTAAGCTTAAGATAAACTCCTCTAACAAACTCAATCTCTAAAGCATCAAGATCAAAAGAAGCAACTTCTAATATTCCTTTGGTGGTTTGATCTTTTACCTTTGGTATTACTCCATTTGATATACCTGGAATTCCCGCAGTTCCAAAATATAACTTATTCATTCTTTTTCAATCTTTATACAAGAAACCGGGCAACTATCTGCAGCAACCTGGTTACAGCCTATTTCTGTAATTTTTACTTTTTTTGGTACGGGTTTATCGCCTTGGTGTACCCAATTATCTGGGCAAACAGCAACACAAGCTCCACAACCCACACATTTGTTTTTATCTTGTATGATTTTAAATCCCATTGAATCGCTCCTTAATTTTTATTACATTAATAAAATATAAAATAAACATGTATTTAAATGTTTCTTTCCTCTATAAATATATTTTATTATTAAAAAATAGATGTATAATGTCTGATAAATATAAAAAATTCAAGGCTTCTGTAGAGAACCCTGGCGAAATTTATAGTTCCATATCAGTAGATTCCAGGGATTTTTCTAAACCATCAGATAAGCTTACAAAAAGAACATCTAATAAATATGTAACTTTATGTAAAAAGGTTCATCAAAAGTTTCCAAGCCTTGGAGTTAATGGGAAATACAATGAAGAATATCAAAAGGCAATTGATTTTCTTGATTGGGATTTAACAGCAGAAGAATATACAGCAACAACAAAGTTTGTTTTGTTTGCAGGGTTGTTTCTTGCTTTGTTAATTTCTGGTTTATCTTATTTTTTTCTATATAGTATATTATCTGAAGCCTTTGGTAGTTCAATGATGGCTTTATTCTTGATTTTTGGAATACCTTTTGGTCTTTTTATTTTTGCTTTTATTTCTGTTCAAAGATATCCTTTAAAGAAAGTTTCTGATGAGAAGATTAAGGCACTAACTTTTGTTCCTGAGATATTAGGTTATATGATAATGTCTATGAAACTAGTTCCTAATCTAGAAAAAGCAATAGAGTTTGCTTCAGAACATGGACATGGAAAGATTGCAGAAGATCTTAAAAAATTATTGTGGGAAGTAAAGGTTGGAATAAAAAACAGTGTTGCTGAAGGTTTAGATGATTTGGCTTATCGTTGGGGAGATATTTCTATAGAATTAAAGAAAGGATTAATGAAGATTAGAGCATCAATTATTGAATCTTCAGAAAGCAAAAGATATCAGCTTCTTGATCAGACTATGTCTGAAACTCTAGATTCTGTAAAAGGCAAACTTGAAGACTATGCCAGAACTTTAAATCAGCCAGCAACAATTATGTTTTATCTAGGTATATTATTACCATTATTATTGATTATTGTTTTACCTGTCGGCTCAGCATTTTCTGGTTCTGCTCTTGCTCAACCAATTTATTTGATTTTAATTTATAATATTTTTATACCACTTGCTTGTTTTTTATATGCTCGAAATGTTATTAAAAAAAGGCCACCAACCTACCAACCACCAAATATTCCTTCTGATTTTCCTGGACTTCCAAAAAAGAATCATTTAAGAATTAAAAATACTCAAATTAATGTTTTTATAATTATTGCAATACTTCTAGTAGGTTTTACTGCGATTGGCTTTACTTTACAAAAATCTTATGGTATGACCAAAGAAAAGATTCTAGAAAGGGAACATGGCACAGCCACCCCAAACTGGGACTGTACAAGAGAAGAAAGGCAACAACAATTAGCAGACCCTACATTTATGTGTGCTGATGAAGTAAGGTTTTGGCAAGACCCTAAAAATTCAATAACTCCTTATTATCTGATTTTTTCCATATTATTGGCAGTTGCTGCTTCAATTTCTTTATGGGCGTACACTACAAGTGTCTATAAGAGAAAAATACAACTTGCAACCGAAACTCAAGAAAAAGAATTTAAAGACTCACTCTATATTATTGCAAGCAGACTTGGAGAAAACAAGCCAATTGAAGATGCTTTTGATCATACTAGAAGGTTTTTGCCAAAGTCTACTGTAGCAAAGGATATTTTTGGCAAAACTGTTGATAATATCAGAATACTTGGTTTAACTTTACAATCTGCTGTCTTTGATAGAAATTATGGTGCATTAAAGAATAATCCTTCAACAATAATTAATAGTGCTATGCAACTTGTTGTTGATTCTGTGCAGATGGGTGTTAATGTTGCTGCAAAAACCTTAATCTCATATTCTATGCAACTAAGAAATACTGATGAGATTAATCGTTTGCTTTCTGTTCTCATTGCTGAGATTACTGCAACATTAAATAGTATGGCTAAGTTTATTGGTCCGATTATTCTTGGTGTAACAACAACTCTTCATAAAGTTGTTATTTCTACTCTGGCTTCTGTTGCAAGTTCTGGGGCGATACAAGATATGGCAAAATCTTTAGAAAGTACAAATCTTGCAGAATTAGGAATGGATTTAAGTGCTGTATCTTCTTTTGGCACGGCCATTAATGTTGATGTTATTGGCAAGCTTGCAAGTGCAACTTCTTTTACTATTATTGTTGCAATTTATTTGATTGAGATTGTTCTAATAATGACTTATTTTACAACAATGATTGAACAAGAAAATATGACATTAGTAAAATACAGGATATCGCAAACTCTTCCAGTTGCAGTTGTTTTGTTTATATTAACTATAATAATAGCAAATTTGGTATTATGAATTTAAAATTAAATCAAAAAGGAGATGATTCAGCTTCTGAAGCCTATAGGCTACTTATCGGGTTTATTCTTGGTGCAGCAATTCTTGTTATTATTATGAATATGATTAATAGCACCCAAAATCAATTAATAATAGTAAGCAACCAGAAACTAAAAGAAGGTCTTATCTCTGCCGTTAAAAGCACAGGGACAAGCGCGAAAACTCCTTTTGTTATTGAGGACTTAATGCTTAAAGGGAATATTTCAAAGACAACAATTACAAATTATACAGGTTTGCCAGAAGAATGCATGGCTTTTGTTGCTGGCCCAAAGCTTTTTTCAGTAAACGACTATAATGTTTTAAGAATAAAAACAAGGCATCTGAAAATGAATGTTTGGGCATATTGTAATTTTATGCCATCTGGGGAAGGATCACTACTAGATGAATTAGATTCTACCACACAAAGCCAGCTTACTCAAGATACAAGTGTTTGTCCAACATATTGTGTGTTTTTCTTTAATATTAAACCACCAGAGGGTCTTTACACTTCCAATCCATAAGATTAATGTTTATAAACAATTCCAACTATTAATATAGTAATTAAATACATGAAAATGTGAAAAAACATATGAACATCTTCACTAAAATTTTATTTATTTTTTTAGCAATCATTATACTTATACTTGGCTTTGTTGTTGGAACCTTTATCTTGACAATTATATTTGTATTATTAGTTTTGATGACTTTGTTGTTTGTAATCATCTGGTTATTTAATAATCTTGTAAGTTTGTTTAAAAGTAATACAGCAAAGCTTATCTTTAAGTCAGTGTTTTCTATGGCTGCAACATATGGTATAATTAGTCTTTTATGGTTGTTTTTTGGTAAATTTTTATTACAGATAAATAAAACTGTGGCTTTTAGTGTTGTTTGGGTTGTTACTGTTTTAATCTTTGGCATATTATGGTATCTATTACACATAAAGAAACACACAAAGCAACACAGATATCTTTGGGACGATTATAAAAGCACTCCAGATAAATTAAATGGCTGGGATGTTCTTTTAATGGCTGTGTTGCCATCAATATTAGTCTATATATTTAATTTAGCTCATGCTATAATATAGTTTCAAATTAAGAAAAATTATATAGTTTATGAGGGTTTTCATAAATGGAAAATATCAAAAAAAAAGAAGATCAAGAATATATTGATTCTGTATTAGAAAAAGAAAATGTATCTACAAAACACAATACAGATTTTTATAAAAAACTAGATAGTTCTTTTTTAATTGGTAGTTTATTTGTATCTGTATTATATGTTATAACTGTTTTTTTGTTTCCTATTGCTGGTGTTTTTAACAATCACGTAATTAATTTTATTTTTACTGCAACATTTATTTTTGCAGTATCATATATTGTCTTTTATTTATTATTTTGGGTAGTTGGTTTATTTTTTAAAAAAATTAGAAACTATAAATTTAATTTTATTGCAAAATTAGTAATCTCAATTATTTTAGCAATAATAATTACAAATATGATGACTGTAATAGCTTGTAGAAGCACCCCTACAAAGGCCACAAGAATGCTTATAAAAGATCAAATTAACAATCTAGGTGCAGAGGGCTGTACGGATCCTATTCTATTTACAAAATCTAGATCTACACTTATAGAAGAAGGCATAACCATAACTACAGGTTTAGGCCCAGAACAAGTTTATTTTATTAATCCAGAAAATATACCTAATTTTGATACAAAAGACAATATTTTAAAATATGGAGCGAGTAGCTCAAAGAGAGTAATGATGTGTGTTCTTTGCGATAATGGCAAAACAGGGTTAGAAAAAGCTCTTCAGGCACATGACATAAACACCACAATAAATTCAACAACAGATGAAAAAATCCTTTGTGCAGTTTATCCTAGAAAAACAAGTACAAACTAAATACATAACAAGCTTTAAAAAGATTTTGTTAATATTATTTCATTAATATATTTATATTTTATAAAAAAAGAAAAAAGGTGAAAATAAATCATGTTTAAATTAACAAAGAAAGGACAAGCATCTTCAACATTCCAGTTGCTTATTGCTGCAATTGTTGCGCTTGCAATACTTGGTGTTTTGATTTCTGTTATAGGCGGAATAAATACGGTTTCTGGGGATGCAAAAACAGCAGCAACACAAAAATTAAAAACCCAAATGCAAAATCCAGGTTCAGTAGATTGTACTGATGCTGTAACATTTAAAAAGGCCAACACCCTTGCTGCAGAAGGAGTAACTAAAGACACAGGATTAGATCCTGAACAAGTTTTCTTTACAAATGAAATAGATAACATAAGCAATTTTAATGCTACAGGCAATGCAAAAGCAATCTTAAAATATACAGGAACATCTTCTAAAAGAGTAGTTCTTTGTGTTTTGTGTTCCAGTAATGGAAAAGCTGGATTGGATGAAGCAATTAAAGCTAATGAATTAATGGGAAGTTCAAATACTTCTCTTTCAGATGCAGAGTGGCCAAGCCAACCTACTGATGGAAGAAATGGTTTTCCTGAAAGTGGAGAAACAGGTTGTGTAATTTATCCAAAGAAAACAGCATAAAGTGATATAAATGAACTTTAAACAAGAGCTTAAGAGATTATGGCTTGATAAAAGGGCACAGGGAGATGGTGCTTCAACCCTCTATATGCTTATTATCATAGCTATAGTTGCTCTTGTCCTAATTGCTGTCATTAAACCTATGTTTAATAGCAGTATGAAAACTTCAGTTAATGTAGCAGATTTGCCAAACCAAGGAACCTCTTCTACACCAACAGTCAATTCCCCTCCTGCAACAAAATAAACAAAGCTTTTTAAATTCTTTTTCTATATCTATTTCTAAGATGAATAAAAATATATCTTTGATTAGAAGTAATAAGGCTCAAGCAAGCGCACCTTTTGAAGTTCTTGTAGCTGTCATTCTTATGGGCTTTGTAATTATGGCAGGTACCTGGGCATTAATAAATCTTAACCAAAGTGTGTGTATTGGTAATAAACGACAAAGCATGAGCGAAATGAAAGGAGTAATTGAAGATATTATTATGGGTTCAGAACTTGCAGAAAAAAATGTAAAATTTGATATACAGCCTTGCTTTAACGAGAGGTTTGAAAAAATTACCTTAAAGACCTATCATAACGAAACACTTTGTAATTCCTATTGTAATGCAGGAGATACTTGCA
This sequence comes from archaeon, assembly GCA_029563035.1. The sequence goes on from JAKQTP010000212.1 coordinate 21,896, forward strand.
CCTTAATGGAATATGTCTATGAAGATAAAAAAACAACAAAGCGACCAATAGCTCCAATGTGTCTTAATCTCCCTACCGCTATAAATTATGCTAATTTAGGAGACTGTGGTAATGAATATAATGATGAGGAATGGGATGCTTTAAATTTTGGAGGCAATAACCCAAACGCTATATTAACTAGTGGACATTATAGAATATTTATGAGAAGCCAAGTAGGAACAGATTCTGCAAGACAATTGTGTTTTTTAAAAAAGATTGATTAAAAATGATTGAATTTTCTTTATCAAAATTAAATTTATTAATTTTTGTTACAGCAATTGCAGCAATAGTAATTTTCTTTATTGGCACATTTAATTCTAGTCTGAAAACAAGACAAAGCTATGAACTTGTTTATAAAGTAGGAAAAGAAATAAAGACCGGAATAGAAAACGAAAGCTATTGTACAGTAAAATTCATAACAATACCAAAGACAATACAAACAAATTCTGGCACTTCTGATGCTTTCAATATGAGATATAAACTAAATGTTTCTTCGTATTCTCTAGGTGGCGATGCAAAAAAATTAGTGCTTACTGTAATGGACAGAAAAGAAAAACCAAAAATCTATGCTGCCTACGATATAGATTACAATGGCTCAATTGCTTTATATGAATCAGAAGGCTGTGCTAATTTTCCAGATTGTGAAATAAAGCCTGCAACAAATTATTCAGTTAATTTTGATCCTTCTAGAAGAGATTCAATAGATTCACAAATACTTTTTGCAAAGATTATCTCAAATGGAAAACCTTTAGTTTTCTTAATCCCTTGTCTTGAAAAAAAAGGCATATATACTTGCAGAAATTTTTTAAACGAAACAGGATCAACTGATCAGGTCCCTTTAAAAACATTAATTCCTTGTTTGAATATTGTTCATGATTTAGTAAACTATACAGATTCTGCTACAACATCAACATCAAATAATAGTACACAGGGTACGACATGAAAAATAAAAAAGGATATATTGGTGCAATTGGAGATGATCTCCCAAGTTTAATACCTATATTTGTAGGTCTAACTATCTTCTTTGCTGTTTTCTTAAACACATATAATGTTTACAGAAATAACACAGACCTTTATTCCTTAAGAAACGATGCCATTAATATTTCAGGAATAATTAAAGAAAACCCAATTATCTCAGATCAAAATCAATTTATAAAAACCTGTCAAAGAGTAAAAACAAAATACAATTGGAACGCTTTTGTAACTCCATTAGATCTAAATAGTCATAATTATAAAGGATTAACAGTTGGAGATTTAGATGATGAAAACATTATGAAACATTGGGCAGAAACCGGAACCAACCCTAGAAAACTAATATGTAATTCAGAGGGATTAGAAGAATTAAAAAATGCACTACTAACAAAAGATGTTACTGTCTATAAATACCCAATTACTGTTCAGCAACAATTTTATGTAGAGCCCGCATGGTTATATATTTTAGTTTGGAAATAGATGATAATGAAAATAACAAGAATAAAAACAAGAAAAGGTCAAGCAGCAATAACAGATGCTTTATTTTTCTTAGTTATAATTGTAACTCTTTCAGTATTGATGTTTAGGTATTCTTCTACATATGGAAGCAGAATAGAACAAGCAAGTTCTGATCTATATTATAAAGAATACACAAACTCTGTTCTTAAAACCATTTTTTATGTTTCTGCGCCTTTAGATTTTGATTTAAATTTGGAAAAAACTAAACAAAACGATTATTTGATGGCTCTTGTAAAACAAGACTATTATGCACATGGAAAACTTGGTTTTTCAGATATGAATGATTTAGATGCAGATAATTATTTAGATATTGCAAAATACAATTTGTTCCATACAATTAAAGCAACAATGCGTCCATTAGAATCGCAAGATTATTTATTTTATCTTTATAGAAACAAATCTCCTGAAGGATTTGTATATTTCACAATAAAAAATACAGAGTTTGTAATACAAGAACAAGAAGGATCAAACACTGATAGACAAAGCAGGGTAGATGCTGTTAGAGGCGTTAAAGATTATAGGTTAGCAGAGAATCCTTATCATTATTATCTTTGTGCTCCTGAAAGCTATGAAGATGTAAGATCTGTTGTTTCTAAATCTTCAAAAATCTTCTCTTCTTCAATTCCATTAGCCTTTACACACAATAAAAGCACATATGAGGAATTGAGTATAGAGGAAGACATTGTTATTACTTCTACTTTTGCAATGTGGCCTGCAACTGTTGATATAAATAGTGAATCATTAATCAAATTAAATTGTAAAGAAGTAGTTGCTTCTACTTCTCTAAATGGAATAGAAAACAACCAAACTTAATTAAAACTTCAATCCCAATTCATCAGTATCTGTCTCATCTATTTCAATATCTCCAAAATCTAGTTTAAATTCTTCTTTTTTAGGTTTTGGTGGCTCTTTCTTCTTTATGGGTTTTTCTTTTGAGATTTCTTCTGTTTTTTTAATTGTTACTTCTTCTGTTTTTTTTATAGTTTCTTTTTTTTTCTTGTCTTTTGCTTTTTGATTGTCTTTTGCTTTTTGAATTACTTTTTGAATTAATTTATCTTTTCTAGTTTTTGCTCTAATGTCTTCTTTTTTATTTTCTTCAACAACATCATCTAATACTTTTTCTAGTTCTTTTCTGTCATTTAAGAAATCATAATTTTCTTTAGTTTTGTCTGTATCTTGTGAAGATGTGTTTTTCTTAGTTTTTTTTCTAGAACTCCTATGGTGTGCATTATTTTGAACAACATGTTTTACGCTTTCTTGAGTAACATTGACATCTCTTACAGATAATTGAGCATAAATCATTTCAGCAATTTCGTCAATATCTGGATTTATTGCATTTTTTAATTCTATAAGTATTTTATCTATAATTTGTTGCTTTTCTGTAGCACTCAATTTCTTATTATCTTTTATAGATTTTAATGTTTTTTCAGGTATTTCTCTTGTTACTTTTATTTTTGTTTCTTTTTTTTCAATAATTACATCTTTTGTTTCTTTTTTAGGTTTAGTTATAGGTATATCACTATAAACTATTTTACCATCTACAATTTTCCTATAAAATCTACGTTCTCTTCTCTTTATTTTTTTAATATCCATATTTATTCCTCTTTTGCCTATAAACATAATAGTATATAATATTTAAAAACTATTATGCTAATATATATTTAACTAAAATATATATAAATGGGTACATAATGAGCAAAATATTATTAAGTTTATTAAATTACTTGTGGGTTTTTATTAAGTTATTATTATTTAGTGCTTTATTATCTTTGCCCTTTATTGGCTTAACCTATCTTTTCCAAAAAAAATTTAATTGGCTAAGGAAAGATAAAAAGCTAAGTTTTGCAAAGTCTTTGTTTATTATTATTTTTATTATAACTTATATTGTTCTTATTTTAATTTATTTTATACCAATACTAGATAAGTTTTCAACATTTACTTTCTTTGAAGGAGTATTGTTTGTTTTAATACAATTAGGCAGGTTACTGCTAGTAAATCTTTTATTTACAGGCATGTTATTTATTGTTGCAATGTTCATATCAATGTTATATGATTCCTTTATGGAGAAAAAAGAAAAAAAGAAAAAAACTAGAAAGCAAAAATCAGAAAAGCTGTCTTTTATAGAGCTATGGAAGAGCTTTGCTATGGTTTTGTTTGTTATTTTGTTATTTTTAATGATTATTTTTCCATCATTGATTGCAATGATTATATATTTGATATTTATGTAAGGTGTTATTGAAATGAATGAAACAATCAAAAGAATTTGGATTTTTTTCTTTTTAATGCTTTTCTGTAATAGCATATTTGCATATGGGTATAGTCCTGATAACTATTATTTTGCAGAAAAGGAAATTAGTTCTGATGGCATTATCTTTGACAGGGGCAATGGCTGTATGACTAAAGAGCTATCAAAGGAAGAAGTTAATGCTTTATGGGGAGAAATATTAACAAAGGGATTTTCTGCAGACACCCTTACTTCAGATCAAGAAGAAAATACAAAAAGAGACACATTAGATAAAAACAATTTGATTGTTGCAGACACTGATGCAAAATCAGGAGATGTTGGTGCAAAATTACAAGTTCCATCTAAACAAATGGACGCTATTGAGGTTCCTATGCTTATAGGCAAAACTTGCTATGGCTCTTATGATTTCGGACTTAATCTTAATGAAACACTAAGGATTGGCAGGTGTGATCTTGATAATAACAATAGCGATTGTTATCTTACTATGCCTGGGCAATATAGAAAAAATGACTTAAGTGCTTCAAATGTAGGCGGTTTCTTTAAAGAAGTAACGGTTGTTGGTAAAGATTTAATTGCAGGAATGAAAGAAACAATAATAAATGATGATGCTGATATTCCTGGTAAAGAAGATTTGGGTATGTTCTCAGATATGTCTTCTTACGAGCTAGAAAAAATAGAAGGGGCTATGCAAAATAATGAACTAAATTCAATGGATACTGAAACTTGGCAATCAGTTAGCGATAAAGTTATAAGTAACACTTCTTTAACAAGTAATTTTGCTGTATCTATGCAAACAACATGTAGTGGTGAAAATTGTTATATTAATACTTATTCTTTATTTGATAAGATGTTTAATCAATATTTTTCTGCAGATATGGTGTATAGTTCTGTATCTCCTTTTTTGTTTAATGCTGCATCAAGAATATTTCATGTACCTGGCGTTAAAAATGCATTCTTAAAACCAATTAATACTCTAAAAAAGAAAGGTTGGATTAAAGAGGGTGGTTTTGTAGATATCTTAACAAAAGATCCAGAATTATTAGTTAGAGACCCTTTCGGAAGAATAAGTAAGGCATATAAGGCAAAATTAAATTACAGAAACGATGTAGATAAATTTATAGAATTTAATTTAGCACACGATGAAATTTTGCAAAGAAACATAAACAAATATGATATTGAAGAATTTACTGATGGCATGATCGATGCAACACAAAGTGGTGCGGGGGCAACAAGTAAATTTTCTAAAGAAATGATAACAGATAGTGGTGCAAAACTATCTGCTCCAAAAAAAAGAGCAGCAACAGATGTTACACAAATTTTATCAGACAAATATCAGGCAGCACATGCATTTTTGCAATCAAAGGCTTCAGATCCTGTAACAAAAAAAGTTACAGATAAATATTTAGCTTCAATAACTGCTGGTGAAAATGTTAATGATTTTCTTAGAACCTTAAGTAAACAAGAATATGATGCATTAGAAGATTTAATATACTCAACTACGAGGTTAAGCACTACATTTGAAAATATAAATGCAAAATATAAGTGGAAAGAGGCACTATATAACTCTGGGCCAATAAACAATAGAACTAGAAGTATTGAAATAATTGATGAATTAGGAAATAAAGGTGTAAAGGAATTTGATTTGTCACGCTATAGAACCGCAGATGGCAGAACTTCTAGATTACATGTAGTTGATGTGATAGATGGAAAAGAAAAAATTACAGACCCTTTTAGTAAAGAAATGAAATTATTTGAATTTGAAAAAGGGGAGTTTGGAAATGGCAAAACCGGTTTAAAAATTAAGGGTGCACAAAAAACAGCAGTAGTAAATAATATAGATTTAGTGACAACAGATGGAATAGAAATAACTAGACAAAGATTAAGACCTATTGTTCAAGAAATAGATAGAACAAAAATTATAAATATAATGAATTTAGATGAAATTAAACATTATATATCTGTAGTTCCTAATGCTCAGATTGAATTCATAGAATATGTAAGTGGCAGTCCTGTTTTACACAGTGAAATTTTGGGAAATATAGATCCATCATACTTTGCAAGTGTTGCGGTTACAGATGTGAAAATTTTCCCTTCTAGAAAAGAAATGTTTATTGATGATGTGATTATTGATAGAGTAAATAACAAAACTGTTGCTGAAATTTATGGCAAAGGTTATTTTGATTTAGACCCTTTAGAAGTTGCAACTCCTATTTTAATGTCTCCAGCAGATGGAGTAAGTGCTGTAAAAAAAATAGGGGACACTGCAAATCGTTTAAATAAGGTTCTAGAAACCATGAGTCATCAAGAGTGGGTTTCTGGAAGAGGAAGAGATATAATTAATCAATGGATGAAGAATTATAATGGAGCATCTTATCAAAGATTTTTTACTAAAAACCCCATGGTTTTTGGATTAAACTTTGCATATTGGGAAATAAAGACAGGTGGCGCCACATTATTTGGAGACACCATTGGATTAACTAGATGGTCAATGTATCAGTTACCAGAAACATATACGGCTCTACATATCAAACACAAAGAAACAGAAGAGATATATAAAGATGCATATGTTGATTTCTTTGCAAATACAGGTTCAGATCAAGGAGATCTTTTTATGAAATATCTTAACTCTGTGCTATTTTGGTTTACTACAGTATCTATGAAAGTAACAGAAGAAATAGGGGCTGACTGGTCTGATGCAACAGTTGATTTTTTGAAAGACAGATTCCAAGGTCAAATAAGAAGATCAGAAACTGATGATATCGTATTGATTACAAACAATATTTCTTCGGGTTGTGATAATCGATCTTGTACATTTAATATCGGTTCTAATTATATTGATCAAAAAACAAAGGATGCTTCTTTGTCTGCTATGGAACTAGAGGCCGCAGAAGAGGCTCAAAAAAACAAAGAAAAAGAAACTACTGAAGACAAAGAAGAAACTAAAGAAAAAAACAATGAAAATGAAAAAAATAAAGATAAAGAAACTACTGAAGACAAGGAAGAAACTAAAGAAAATAAGGAAGAAACAGAAGATAAAGAAAATGAAGAAACAGCAGAAAAGAACAAAGACAAGGAAATTGAAGAAGATAAAGGCTTATTAGACTTTATAAAGAAAAAAGAAAGCACGCCAAAACTTAAAAGTCAAGTTGATTATAAATCAATAAGTATTGTTACTAGTACTGCAGACGGAATAAAAACTAATAATTATTTATTAGAAAACACTTCTGAAAAAAATCGAAAAGTAGGACAAACCCTTATATCTTTCTCCCATCATACAGATTATGATGGTACAATCTCTAAACAATCTACAGATAAGGCAATAGATCTTATTGAAGCTAGAGAAAAAGGAGAAACTTGTGGGCAAAAAGTTACAAACCTAAATTTGTTAGGTATGCCAATAGGCAAAGTTATTCCTAAATCATTTAGAAACCACAGATTTGTTACTGGTTCTATAGTTGCACAAAAATTTGCATATATTGTTTTCCCAGGTTCGGGTTATTTAATTTCATTTATTGGTCCAGCAATTGTAAGTGATATCCCTATGCAAACGATGATTATGCCAGAAATACATGGCTGTATCGATGATGAAGAAGGATTATATGCACATTTCTTTGTTTCTGCACAAGAAGAAGAAAGACAATCTAAAGATTCAAAAAATAAAGTAGGAGAAGCCATAATTGATGGAACAAACAAAGTTGAAAATACAATTTCCAAAATAACTTCAGGAACAGAACTTGAAAAAGGAGTAAAGGCAGGTTCAGAAAAAGTAAAAGAATATGTTGAAGAACAAATTATTGAAGACCCAATAGTTCAAGCAACATTCACAACTGGTGGTATATCTAACACATCAGTAGAAGGTAGACTTTTCTTTATAGAAATTGGTCCAAGAACAAAATGTTTGGCAAGCGGTTATAATGACAAAGGTGTTGAGATTCTAAAAGACAAAGACACCAACATAGATGTTACAATTGATAAAGAAAAAGGAATCTTAACAGTTACTGATGAAAATGGAACAAGAACAGTAATTGGCGAAAAGAGTAAAGACTTTGTAAGACTAATAGGAGATAATTTGGGTATCCCTGCTAAAGTTATACCTCGTAGTTTAAGTTATATACCATTACCAAATAACACAGACCCATTATTTGAAATTGATGCTCATGGCAATCTAACAGTTAAAAATGCAGAATTTTTTGATTGTCTAAGGGCTGGCTATGAGGCTCAAACAGGTCTTTCCATGAGTTCTACAAGCAAGAATTTAACTCCATATCTAGGAACCACAAAAGTAACAAATAATATTAATCCAGCAGGAGCATACACCACTAGTTTTTTAGGAAACTCGATTATTGCTCAAGGTGCTGGTCTTCCTAGATTGATTGCTAATGGCAATAGATCTAAATTAACAGTATTAGGAAATAGATCTACAACGATAGGGCCTATTGATGGTAAGGACAATACAATTGGTAAAAATATAAGTGTACAATTTGAGTTTGGTCAGCTAATTTATAGTGAAGAAGCAAAGGCATATATCATGTGGGTAGAAACAACAACAGAAACAAGTGGAAATGATATTAAAAGCCTTAAAGCAGAAGTCACAAAAAGCAAGGCAATAAATGGTTGTGACAATGAAGAGCTAGGTATTAACTTTTCTACAACCCCAATAAAGGATAGTGACCAAGCAGCAGCAAACACAGAAAAGCTAAACAAGGCTTTAGAAAAGGTTGGACCTTTCCAAATGTTTGATACAAAGACAAAAACTTTTATCTTTTATCTAAGTGATCCGCCAGAATGTGAGCAAAGGCTAAAGATAATAGATAAAGAAACTGGTGAGATATATGATGCAAAAATATCCTCTTTTGAACAAACACCAAATGGCATTTCAGTAAAAACAGATGATGGCAAAACACATAATCTAGAGTTTAGTGCAGAAGATGGTGTTCCTAGACTTACCTATAATGGAGATAAAGAAACATTAATGTCAGCTCAAGGAAAGAACGGGTCTTTTTGGTATGATCCTGAGACAGGTAATTGGTATACAACAAATGGCAATCTTATCCCATTAAATGATGCATTTAAAGATGGTGTTTCTTTCGGGGTTGATGGCAATGGCAAAGTCGTAGGAACTCCTGGAACTAATGTGTTTAATATTGGTTCTGGCGGTTCAGGAAAAGGCGGTAGTGGCTTTAATATTCCTTTAACTCCAGAATCAACAGTCATGGCAATTCTTTACATGACAATAATATTAAGTGGATTTGTTTTAATTTATACAGACAGGAGAAAAAGAAAATAAATCCATTTATATTTATTCTTTTTCATAAATATATATTTAGATGTGATTAAATATGGGAAGATTAGAAGAATATCAGGAAAACAGGAAAAATAATTTTAATTATATAGTAAATATGGGTATTGAACCATATCCTTATACTTATGATAGAACACATATTTCTAAGGAAATAAAAGAAAAATACAAGGACTTAGAGAACGACAAATATACCACAGAGATTGCTAGTGTTGCTGGAAGAGTTCTTTCTTTAAGATCTCTAGGTAAGATTTCTTTTATTGATCTGCATGATACTTATGGTAAGATTCAGATAGTTGTTAAAGATGAAACCACAACTCCTGAAAATCTTGAGCTTTTAAAAAAGATAGATGATGGCGACATTATCGGTGTCAAGGGAAAGATATTTAAGACAAAAAGAGGAGAGCTTTCAATTGATGCTCAAGATATTGTGTTTTTAGCTAAGGCCTTTTTGCCTCTTCCTGAGAAGTTCCATGGTATTCAAGATACAGAACTAAAATATAGACAAAGATATCTTGATTTAATGACTAATTTGGAATCAAGAGAAATCTTTATGAAAAGAGCACAAATAATTAAGATTATTAGAGAAATACTTGACAATAAGGGCTTCTTGGAAGTGGAAACGCCTTTGCTTCAACCTCTTTATGGTGGGGCGAATGCCAGACCGTTTATAACTGAAAGCTATGTGTGGAAAAGAAAGCTTTATCTTTCAATTTCTCCTGAACTTTATCTTAAAAGGCTTTTAGTTGGTGGTTTTGACAAGGTATATACGATCTGTAAGAACTTTAGAAATGAAGGGGTAGATAAATCTCATAATCCTGAGTTTACAATGCTTGAATGTTATGAGTGTTATAAAGATTATAATTCTGCTATGGACTTGATAGAAGAAATTTATGAAACTATTGCTTTAAAGCTAAATGGCAGCACAAAGGTCAACTATCTTGAACAAACCTTTGATTTTAAGAGACCATGGAAGAAATTAACCATGGCTGGTGCCCTTAAAGAATATGCAAATATTGATGTTGATAAATTAAGTGATGATGACTTAAAGAATCTGCTTAAAGAAAACAAGCTAGAACTAGAGATTTTCAAAAGGGGGCTAGCTATTGCTGAGCTTTTTGAACATTTCTGCGAAAGCCAACTTCTTGGTCCAATACACATCATTGATCACCCTAAGGAGACCACTCCTCTTTGTAAGCTTCACAGGAAAAATCCAGAACTGATTGAAAGAAATGAGCCATATGTTAATTGTTCTGAAGCAGGAAATATGTATAGTGAGTTAAATGATCCAATGCTTCAAGAAAAGCTAATGTTTGAGCAAGCAGACCAGGGAAGAGGTAAAGGCGAGAACCACCCAATTGACATAGACTTCATTGAATCTTTAAAATATGGTATGCCTCCTGCTTATGGCATAGGTCTTGGTATTGATAGACTTGTTATGATATTTACAAACTCTACAAACATCAGAGAAGTCATATTATTCCCAATGATGAAAGAAGAGGGGGATAGTGAAGAAAATAAAGACAAAAAGTAAAGTATTTAAATGTATTAGATAACCATATTATTACTTACAATATTTAATTAAAATTAAAGGGGATAGAGAAAATGAGTCAAAAATGTATTATTTGCGGAAGATCAATTGGCAATTATGGAATATATTGCCCAAAGTGTCAAGAGGATCTTGAAAGAAAATTAAAAAAAAGAGAGAAATTTGAAGAGGTCTATAGGAGTGCTGATTTCTTTGAAAGAATGAATTTAAAAGAAACTAAAGATGCATTAAAAGCAAGACAAAATAGATACGCAAAAAAACCTGCTTCTAAAAAATAAAATGGAAAGCCAAAGGTTATGGCTTTTCTCTTTTCTCAAGAAAAAAGAAAGGGAATTTCTTGGTATGTAATTTGGTTGTCCAAGAAATTGTGTGTTAATTTAATTGACTATCAAGTGCAGACTTGATTTCTGCAATTGTTTTTTCTGAACCGCAAGATCTTAATATCTGATTACCTTCTTTGTCTAAAACTACATATGCTGGAACATAACTGCATTCGCCCATAATATCTTCATATATGATATTTTCATTTGCTCCTTGTGGCATAGATGTTGGAAAATCGCCATTGCCAATAACTTCTATCCATATGTTTGCTTTATTTGAATAATTTTTCCAGATCTCTTTTTCTAGTTCTGGTATAAGCCTTTGACAGTGCCCACAATAAGTTCCTGCAAACACTATAAAACTTGGTTTGCCTGTTGCATAGAAATCTTCAAGCTTTGAGCTTTCTGTTATTTCTCCAGATATTATTACTGGCGTAGTTTCTAAATTTGGATTATCTGTTTGTTCATTAATTCCAAGTTCTGGCATTGATTCTTGAGTCTTTTCAGTTTTATTATTATTTAGATATTTTAAAGAAAAAGTAATTATTAAAAGAAAACATAGCATTGCTAATATCAAGATGATTACCTTGACCCTATTCTCTTTAGAAAAGAACTTGTTTTTTCCTCCTCCTTTTTTACTATTTTTTGTTTGTAATTTCTTTTTCATATTATTCTTCTTTTTTATTTTTTGTTCCATTTTTTACAATATAAACTTCAAGTGGCGGAAATCCATTGAAATATATAGAGCTATAACTTCTAGTATATGCTCCAGTTGAAAGAATATACAGTCTATCCCCTTCTTTTAGACTTTTAGGCAAAAAGTACTTGTGTTTTTCATAAAGTGTGTCTGTAGAGTCACAAGTAGGTCCTGCAAGTATTACTTCTCTGCATTCTTTTTCTTTTGGTGGCTTTCTGTAGTTTTCTGTAAAGATTGGATACTTTATGGATTCATCAAGTGTTTCAATAAGCCCTCCAAATTTACCAACATCAAGATACACCCAATCAAACTGATTAGACAAGGATTTTTTAGAAATCATTACAACTTCTGTAACAATAACTCCTGCATCTGCTGCAATTGAACGACCTGGCTCAATTATGATTTCTAATTTCTTAGTAAAATTTTCTCCAAAGTCATCTTCTAAAAATCTAGTTATTTCTTTAGAGTAAGTTTCTAGATTGTGTGTTGGGCTTATATAGTTTGCTGGAAATCCACCACCCATATTTATTAGTTTTAATTCTATTCCTTCTTCTTTAACAGCATCAAATAAATATTTACATTGTGAAATTGCTTGATCCCATTGCCCTATATCTCTTTGTTGTGATCCGACATGGAAAGACACGCCATAAGGTATTAATCCTAACTTCTTTGCTTCAAATATGAGATGATAAATCATGTCAGGGTGTGCACCAAATTTTCTTGATAATGGCCAGTCAGCAGAGCCTCCTTCCATAATTATTCTAAAGAAAACTTTAGAGCCTGGTGCTGCTTTTGCAAGTTTTTTAATGTCGCTTATTGAATCTGTTGCAAATAACCTAATGCCTTTCTTGTAAGCATAAGCTATATCTTCTTCTTTTTTGATTGTGTTGCCAAAAGATATTCTTTTTGGTGAAATCTTTAATCTTAACAACTGATCAAGCTCATAAATTGTTGCAACATCAAAATTAGATCCTTTTCTTGCAAGCAATTTAATGATATCATCTTCTGGATTTGCTTTGACTGCATAGTATATTTTTGCATATGGCATATTTTTAGTTAGCTCATCATATTTTTCTTCAATCTTTTTAAGATCTATAACTAAAAATGGAGTTTTTTTGCCTTTTGCAAATTTTTTTATTTTTATAAAGTCTTTCTTTGTTATATAGTCAAAGAGAGGTCTGCTTGAAAACATGTTTATTCTTTCTCCTACACAGTTATGTTTAACATTAAAAAATAAAATTTGAATTTTTTGTTAATTTTCCAATTATTTTCTATTAAATATTACTCTTGCTAATAAGTAGCTAAGCCCCCAAAGTATTGCAGTAACAGGAATTGTTAGCCATAATGCAGACCTGCCAAGAACAAAAAATATTTCTACAATAATCATGGATATAAACAATGTAGAAAACACCAAGAACATGACTAATGAGAAATAATCCCAGTATATTTCGTGTCTTATGTTATTTTTTCTATTTGTTTGTTTCTTTCTAACTGTTTTTACCTTTTTTTCTGTTTTTGTGTTTTTTTTATTAACTGCTTTAATGTTTTTTTCTGTTTTTATATTTTTCTTTTTTTTAACCATTTTCTCTTCCCCCTTCCTTCCCCTTATTTCTTATTTAAATCTTAATATTTATCTTTTTGGTTTTGAAAATCTTATTAGTACGCAAATAGCAGCAATAGCAATAAGCCCATTTATTATTGCATTTGCTATAAGTCCTGCTTTATAACCGTCTATTACTAATAGGATTGTTCCAATAAAGTATGCGATAATAAACGTAGTTGATATTTCTCTTCTTTTGTTCATAGAAAAGAACTGAAATAACCAAGCAATAAATATTATTGCTAAACCAATAATTGCAAGACTTATACTCATTTTTTTACCTTCTTTTTAGTTTTTACTTTTTTAGTAGTAGTTACTTTCTTTTTAGGTTCTGTTTTCTTGATTTTAGCTACTTTCTTTACCTTCTTTTTTGCTTCTGTTTTTTTGACTTTAGCTACTACTTTTATAGCCCTTTTTTTAACAAACATCTCACAGCCACCTGTAGCAACAACATCTCTGCCAACACAAGTGCCTTTATTTTTATTTGTAACATTTGGTCTAAATCTTATACATTTTGAACAGGTCTTATCTCCTGCTCCTTCACTCCAATATCCTGGAAACATTTTTATTCCTCTTTTTTAAATTTATATTTTTTCTATTTATATATAGATATGTAGTATTTAAATATGTTTTGTTAGGATTTTTCTTGTGTTCTATTGTCCCAACCACAATATTGGTAATTAAAAAAATATAAGTCAATTGCTTTAAAATACTTTCTATAGTATTATCTTTAAATATGAAAACCCCTGATATGCCACCATCACTGAGATATAAGAAATACGATTGGACAGAACTAGATAAAATTGATCATAACACATTAAATGAGATTTCTGGAATTGATGCATTATATAATAGGTCTGTTTCTGGTTTTGAAAGAGATCTAAAAAAGTATAAAACAAATGCTATAAAAACTATAATTTATTTGTGTTATAGAGAAAAAGAACTTGTTGGTGCGATTTTGGGTTCTTTAAAACCAGTTTCTTTTTTTTTAAATAATAAAGATTATAATATTATTGCAAAACCAAACGACAATGCGTTCTATTTAAATGAATTTTTTGTTAAGCCAAAATATCAAGAACAAGGCATAGGAACAAAATTAATGGCAAGAGTAATTGCAGATCAAAGAGCCAATTATAGTTCTAAATTCATGTATATGTTTGCATATACAAAAACACACAGAATAAATGAGAAATTAACTGCTACAAGGCCTTTTATTGTTCCAATTTCAGAAACACAAATTACAAATAAAAAACCAAATGCTAAAAACCCACTTATTGTTTCTATTCAAAAACTTAAAAATATAATTGGAAATTTGGGTAAAAAAAATTTTGGTGAAAAAAAGACAGAGAAAGTATTTCGTAATTTTAAACACTCTAGATACAAATATGATTTAATATCTGGTGTTCGCCAAGGAGGATATTACAATTACATAGTTATTGATAATAACCCTAAATATAAGAAAAAACAAATAAGAAAAAGAAATACTATCAGAAGAAGTGTTGCAAAATAGCTCTACTTCTTTTCTTTGCTTGTTTTTTTATATATAAATATTACAAGTAAAAATTCAGCAATTATTACTAATGGCAATATCTTATTCAATAACTTTATAGCAGAGATTGTTGCAACAAATAATGAAACAAGTGATGCTGAAAGAATAGCATATCTTATGATTTTGTCTCTAATTAATATAAAAGCCATTAACAAAGCCAAAAGAAAAGTAAATATCATTCTTCCTAGATTTACTTTGTTGTTATAGGCATCCATTACTTTGTTAAAATCTCTATAACAATAACTACATTCAACTTGGCAGTTTTTCTTATGAATTATGTTTCCTTCTGTTTTGTAACAGAAATTAATATATTCTTCATCATAAGAGCAATTGTTATCAGGATTTATATTAGTTTCTGGCATATAGCCATAGTTTTCTAAATAACAAGTATCTTTTGGTTTTTCTAAAAATAATTTGTCTATGGTAAAAACAAAGCTAATTACTAATGCAAAAATCAAAGTGAAAATTATGATGTTATATATGGTGTTTTCTAGTTTTTTTGATTTTGTTTTTATATTCATCTTCTTCCTCTTTTTAAGTATTTTTTTTGCCTGATTTTTTTCTTATGTTTTAAGAAACCAATTCTTTTCTTTCTAATATCTTCTTCCGTTAATTCTCCAATCACAAGCTTTCTTTGGTTTTCTTTTCTTCTTTCTTTTTTATTTTTACTAAAATGTTCTTTTCTTTGCTTGTATCTGTTTATTTTTTCAAGTGCTTCTTTTTGTTCTTTTGTTCTTTTTAAAGTTACAGGGACAATAGCAGGTAAGGTTTTTTCTTCTACCGTAAAGCCAAACTTCTCACACATTTTTAAAAAATCCTCTTCTTCTTTTTGAGTAATTATTGATATTGCTTTTCCTTTTTTTCCTGCTCTTGCTGTTCTTCCAATTCTGTGTATATATTGCGTGTTGTCTTTTGGCAAGTCATAATTATAAATATATTCCAGATTATCAATATGTATTCCTCTTGCTGAGACATCTGTAGAAATTAACAAGCCATCAATATCTGCATGATATCTTTCTATTGTTCCTGATCTCTTATTTTGTTCTAGGCCACCATGCAGTTTAAAGCAAGCAATTCTATGTTCTTTTAGGTTATTGTAAATAACATCTACTTCGCTTCTAGTATTGCAAAAAACAATAGCTTTCTTACTATGTTGCTTAACAAGATGCAAAAGCAAAGCAAATTTTTGATTTTGTTTAATTAGATAATATTCTTGTAAAAGGTTTTTTGGATCAACATATGTTTGTACTACTATTCTTTGAGCTTTTGGGATGTATTTTCTCTCAATATTTGAAACGTCGTTTGTTATTGTTGCTGAGAAAAGAAGTGTTTGCCTTTCTTTTGGCAATTGTTCAATAATTCTGGAGATGTCTTCAGAAAAGCCCATGTCGCACATTCTGTCCGCCTCATCTAAAACAAGATATTTAATATTGTTTAGTTTTAGGTTTTTTCTTTCAAATTGGTCAATTATTCTTCCAGGTGTTCCAATAACAATATCTGCTTGCTTTAATTGTCTTGCCTGATTGCTAACAGAGGCACCTCCAAAGATAACACATGCTTGAAGTTCTTTAATCTTTGATATCTTTTTTGTTTCTTCATAAACTTGGTTTGCTAGTTCTCTTGTTGGCACAATAATTAGTGCTTGAATTTTTTTTTGTTTTGTTATTGATGGTAAAATCCCTGCAAGAAATGCAATTGTTTTTCCTGTTCCTGTTGCTGATTGAGCTATTATGTTTTTGCCTTCAAGAATTAATGGTATTGCTTTTTCTTGTATCTCAGTTGGGGTCTTTATTCCAATATTATGTATTGCTTGTAATATTTGCTTATCTTTGACCAGGTCTTCAAAATTTAGTTTGTTATTTTTCATAATTTTATTTCCTTTATTTAATATTATTAAATAGCAATTGATTTATAAATTAAGATTAAACGCATCTAAATTTCATTACAAAACAAAAGCTAACTAGATAATATCGCATTTAATCTTTTAGTTATATCTTCTTTATAATCTCTAAAAGCCATTGTAGCTTTGCCTTCTTTTGTTATATCAATTCTTAGAGATTCTAGTTCTTTTGGCAACTCTTTAAATCTTTTATGATATTTTACACCAGAAAGTCTTTGAAAAAGAGCAGCAATAACCACATCATGTGTAATGTTTTCAAAATTAATTGTTCTGTCTGTCATTTTGTTTACTCTTTTTGGAAGCTTAAATCTGTCTTTTATAATCAGATCAGCCATAGCTTCTGGCTTAGGTATTATTTTTTTAGGGAAATGACCATTTAACCAAATCTTAATAAGCAACGGATCATTTACTATTCCTGCTTTTACCAAGGTGTTTTTACAAAAAGTTAAGAGGTTGTCTTTTTTAGTAGTTTTTATTCTTTCTCCTGCGAAATACTCGTGGCCTCTTAATCCTTTATTTTCTCTTAAGGTGTATTTGGTTTTTGTACTTCTTTTTAAGATTTCTGCTGTTTCAATAGTTCTATTCTCAGTAGAAGTAAAGATTTTTGGTTTATATCCAGGGTTCTCTTTCACTATATTTTCTGCTAAATTTCTAGTTGCCTTTCTACCTCTTTTAGTTATACGTCTACCGCTTGGTATAGTCTTTTGAGCATGTCTTCTAAATGTTATTCCTACTGGTGGCATAAAAGAAATAGATTAATAATATTTAAAAAGGGTTCTTTCCTTTATCTGGCATTTCTAAAGATTAAAATTCGTTTTTTCTCAAATTTGTGATAGTGATTACTTAAAGAAATTACTTACTTTATTAATAATTAAAGAGTTGGTTTTTTCGTTTTTATACCCACCAGTAATCAAAACAGTTTCTTCTTTATTTATCTTTTTGTTCTTTAATAATATTTTTAGCCCATTTAAGATAATCTTAGAAAAACTATTTTCTTTATTTACCATATACCCTTCAACGCCATAAATAATAGATAGTTTTCTTAAAACATCTTTACAGAATACTAAAGAATAGATTTTAGCATTAGGTCTGTATTTTGAAATTAACCTTGCTGAATAACCAGTATTTGTTGGCACAATTACTTTTTCTATATTAAGTTGATTTAATGTATAAACTGTTGATCTTGCTATGTTTTCTGAATAGTTTGAATCTGTTTTATCAAATATTTTATTTTTATAGATATTCTCTTCTACTTCTTTTATAATCTTTGACATGGCCTTTATAGACTCTACAGGATAAGAGCCTTTTGCTGTTTCTCCTGAAAGCATAACACAATCAGCTCTTAATAACACTGCATTTGCTACATCAGTAACTTCTGCTCTTGTTGGTCTTGAGTTTTTTATCATTGATTCAAGCATTTGGGTTGCAACAATTGAGTATTTTCCATTTTCAGTAACTTGTTTTATAATCTCTCTTTGAATTAATGGTATTTTTTCAAAATTATACTCTACTGCTAAATCTCCTCTAGCAATCATTACTCCATCAGCCACAGAAATTATTTCTTTAATATTTTCAATTGCTTTTTTATGTTCTATTTTGGCAATAACTTCTATGTTTTCTGCCTTGTGTTTTTTGAGTATTTTTTTTACCTTATTTATATCATCAGCACTTTTTACAAAAGATACAGCAATAAAATCTATTTTGTTTTTTATTCCAAACTCAATGTCTTCTATGTCTTTTTTTGTTATTGAAGGCATATTTATTTCGCAATCAGGAAGATTAACTCCTTTTCTTGAACTTATATTTCCGGAGTTAATTACTTTACAGATGATGTCTTTATTTTTTATATCTAGAACAACAAGTTCAATAAGCCCATCATCTAGCAATATTCTGTTTCCTTTCTTTACGATGTTATGTAGGTTTTTATAAGTTATTGAAAATTCATTTTCATTTCCAATAATGTCTTTGTTTTTTATAGTGATTTTAGAATTTTGTTTTAGATAATATTCTTTGTCAAAATCCCCTGTTCTAATTTCAGGCCCTTTAGTATCCAGCATTATACCAATTGTCTCATCTATGCTTCTTATTGCTTTTATTTTTTCTAATTTTTCTTGGTAATCTCCATGAGAGCAATTAAGTCTTGCAACATTCATTCCATTCCTTATTAATTCTTTAAGAATTACTGGGTTCTTTGAAGAAGGACCAATTGTACAAATAATCTTTGTTCGTTTCATATTTTCTCGCAATTTTTATTTTTATTTCTTTCAATTACAGATAGTATTATTAATCTTATAATTCAGAAAAAATATTTAAATATTGTTTTTTGAATCTTCTAACTAGTCTTTGTGCCAATGGTTTTCCATTATTAATATAATTACATCTTTCAAGTGCATTAAAATATGCTTGCTTTTCTTTTGTCTTAATGTCAATTAATGCATATTTGTTTTTATGAAGAATAAAATTCATTATTAATCTTGATATTCTTCCGTTCCCATCCTGAAAAGGATGTATCTTTACAAAAGCCCAATGTGCCCATGCTGAAAGTTCTATTGGATGTAGTTTTTTTTTAAGTTTATTATAGTTTTCTATAAATATCTTTAAATCGGTTAAGACCAATTCTTTTGGTGTTGTATCAAACTTAGAACCGATTATTCTATTGTTTAATCTTTTTAATTTTCCTGCAATATCTGGAAAGCTTTCTTTAAAATAAATTTTATGTAATTCTGTAATTAAATCGATAGATAAGTCTCCTTTATATCCTAAAATATAATCAATTGCTTTTTTTGCAGATTTTGTTTCTAATACATCTTCTAAAGGTCTATTTGGAGATATGTTTTCAGATAATAGCAATTCAACTTCTTTTATGGTTAATGTTGAGCCTTCAATAGAATTAGTATTATATACAAAGACATTAATGAAATTATTCCAAAAACCTTTTTTTTCTGTTTTTGTTAAAGCATTATATTTTTTCCAAAAGTTTGCATTTATAGAATCTATTTCTTTAATTTCATCTCTTGTTAAATACTCAAATCCTTGTATTTTCTTTCTTTTAGATTCAATTTCTTTTTCAAATTTAGATAATTGTAAGGATAATTGTTTTTCAGTAGGTTTTGTTGTTCCAATATACTTTCTAATCTGCTTTCTCTTTCCCTTTGAAACAGAAATGTTCTCTACAAGGTAATAATAGGTTTTTCCATTTCTTTTAAGTTTAGATAAATAGCTCATAATATATTTGTATTACTCATAATATTTAAAAAAGTATCGAGTAATACATGGTTGTGAGTAATACAAAAAAAGCACAATATTTTTTAAATCTTATAATTTTAACTTCTACATACAAAGAAATAGCTTCTTTCATATTTGTAATTAATTCTTCTACAGTATCTCCTGTTGAATAACAGCCAGGTAAATTTTAGGGACTATAGAAATAATCAAATTTTAAAGCTTTTTCTAAAAGAAGCTTACTTTATCAAAGCCCCTTTATATTATGTAATATATTTTTAAAGTTCATATAACTATTAAGGTTTTTTTATTTTATATTTATCTAACATTTGTGCACTCATTTGGTCAATAGAAAGTGAATTTGGATCGAAAATGTATATTTGTTTTGTATTGACATCAATGAATGTGTTTCCTGCTTTTAAATCATAAGTTAAATTTAATTTATCAAAACCGTATTTTCGATATTCTTTTTTTAAAGTAGAATTTACCTCTTCAGTTACACCATCTAATAATTTATTAATTTTTTTGTATGTCCTACCACTAATTAATCCCTTTTCTAAAGCATCAGCAACAGTAATAAACGGAACATAATCATAAATAATAAAATTATAGCCTTGCATCGTTATACCAAAATGAGCTGGTATAACATTAAAGTTCTTTTCGGAGATTAATTTTAGCAAACCCATCTCTTGTACAGGCCTTGCAAAATTTAATCTCTCTATTTTACCGTTTATTTCCATAGGCCAAGAATTCCCTACTTTTATAAAAAATTTTCTTTTGTTTTCTTTTAATTCCAAGACCATATTTGCTGCAGTTTCTTCTTGTTTCCAATATTCTGGTATTCTCTCTCTTATTTCTAATCTTATTTCGGGGTCTTCATATTTGGTTCTACCTGATCTCCAAACATTATGAACTTTACGAAATATTTGTTGATTTACAAATATTTTTTTACCTAAATCACTGTAAGCAACAGTAAATAGTTTACCTCTTCTGATAGTTATTTTATTTTCTATTCTTTTTTTAGAATTCGGCTTTGGTCTGTAACTTATATTTTTAAACTTTATTTTTCTTTTAAATATATTTGATATTCTCATATCACATCATAAATAACTAAATTACACAAAAAAATATAAACATATTCAAAAATAGTCTTTTCGCATTTGGAGTTATTGGTTCATTGTTAGAAGTTGATAGATACATCTCCTTCATTCTTATCAACACCTTTAGGTTATACAAATATTTTGATTGATAGCTTTTATAAAAGTGTAACTTATGTAGGGGGTGTATGCTATAATATATAAATCGGCATTAAGAAACCTTTTTTAATATTTGGATATATAGTTATTTTTGAGTAATATAAAATAAAAAATAATGATATTATATGTATTTCGTAGGAATTGACCTTGCTTGGTCTACAAAAAACGGATCTGGTGTAGCCATATTAGAAGGTAATAAAAAACAAGCAAAATTAATTTGTGCTGATAGTTTAATGTCTAATGAAGAAATTATAAATTATATTAAAAAACACACAAAAAATAAACCAGCATTAATTGCAATTGATGCACCACTTATAGTCCCTAATGAAACTGGAAGAAGAATACCAGAAGAATTAACTGGAAAATTATTTAGACAATTTGATGCAGGAGCACATCCATCAAATAGACAAAGATTAAGTCTTTGGACTGGTACAATAAGAGGAGAAGAAATTTCTAAGGTTTTAGAAAAAGAAGGATTTAAACAAGACCCTTATATTAATCAATTTGAAGAATCAAAGAAGTTTTTTGAAGTTTATCCACATCCATCTATGGTAGTTTTATTTAATTTAAAAAAAATATTAAAATATAAATCTAAACCAAAAAGAGATTATGAATTTAGGTATATTGAATTTAGAAAATATATTGATGCATTAAAAAATTTAGAAAAAAGTAATCCATCATTAATCTTATCTAAAGAAATTTTATCAGTAGATTTAAACTCATTAAAAGCACAAAAACTTAAAGATTATGAAGACACATTAGATGGAATATTTTGTGCATATCTTTCTTATTATGTTTGGGCGAAACCAAATAATTGTGAAGTATTAGGCGATTTAAAAAGTGGTTATATTTTAACGCCTGTATTTGATTATCAAAAAAAAGAACTAAAAACAATTTTATCTCAAAAAACTATTTTTGAATATAAGTAGGAGTTAGATTCCCTCCTCCCAGATTCGGACATTGGGGATGTACTGGTTATTGGTTCGTTGTTAGAAGTTGGTGGATACTTCTCCTTCATTCTTACCAACTCCTTTTAGTTTATATAAATATTATGATTAATAGCTTTTATAAAAGTGTAGCTTGTGTAGTGTATGTAGGTTACAGGAAGGTAATACCAAAATATAAAAGTATAATAAACACAAGAAAAAAATAAAATATATTTTAAATCATTTTTTAATTGTATAACTTTCTACAATACATTGTATTCTTTTTGCATTTTGATTTTCTTCAAAGTGCTTTCTTATAGGTTCTAACAATTCATTAATATATTTCGAACTTGATGCTTTTAAATCCATTGGATGAAGCCTTTTCTCTATAAAATCTTTTTCTAAGTTTTCATAGCTATAATACACAATATTTCCCCCAAATTTTTCGGACCTTTCTACTTTAAATTCATTTATTCTTTCGAATATAATATATTTACAATATTCCAAAACAGGGTTATCTTTCACTATTCCCTCAGGACAATAAGCTTTCTTAAATTTCCTATCGATTTCTTCCTTAGTATCAGTCATAAATATTGCAGAATCTGGATTTGATTTGGACATCTTTTTTGCTATTGTTGCTTCTGCTCCATCTAACCCATCTATTTTTGGTTCTGTAAGTCCCATAAGCATATGGTGATGTATAGCTATTGGCTTCTTTAATCCAAGCTTTGGAAATGTTTCTCTTGCAAGAACGTTTACTTTTCTTTGGTCCATCCCAAGTTGAGCAATATCTGCTTTCAAATTCCATATATCTGTAGCTTGCATACACGGATAAAATATTTGTGCAGCATTTAATTCTTCTTTATCTGTTCTACCCATAATCTGAGAACATCTTGTTATTCTTACAACAGAATTTAATCTTGCAATTTTTAAAACCATTAACCAATAATCTTGATTCATATTCTCAGAAGCCCACAAAAACTCAACATTAGTCATATCCATTCCTGATGCTTTCCAAACTTCAATAAAATATTCTCCAACTATTTTTATTTTTTCTAAATCTCCGTCCATTTTATTATTCATTAATGCAAACCAATCTGCTACCAAAAACTTAAAATGAATTCCTGCTTTTGATAGTTTATTTACATTTATTGCTCTCATTAGACCTTGAGCGATATGTATTCTACCAGATGGTTCAAAACCGTCATATGCAATAATAGGTTTATTGGATTTTAGAAGCTCAATTAATTCTTCTTCTCCAATTATTTCTTCTCCAACTTCTTTAATAAGTTTGAGTCTCTCTTCTATTGTTAAGTTCATAATATTCTTTTTTATTATTTTATGTAATAGATATACAAATTCATTTATTTAGAATCGTTATATTTTAATTGTGTTTTAGTTTTTAATTCATCTAAATTATTTAACCATTTCGGGTGTCTCTTTGAAAAATCAATACTTTTTATATAAAAAGAAGATATGTTATTTGGTAAAAATGGATATATTTCTTTTTCAGAAATGTGCATTAAAGAGCAAGCGTTTAAATCTGGTTTAATGAACGAATTAGAAAGCACCTTTGCTTCGCCTCTACACCCCCCTAAACACAATTTAAAATATCTACAATTTATACATTCCTTTAAATCACTATATTTAATTTTATTAAAATCTAATTTAGTTTTTTTAATTAAAATGTCGTTATAACTATTTAAATCTACTTTTCCAATAATAATATCTTGACTTGGTATTGATGGGCATAAAATATATTTTTTATCAGAGGTAATGAAAATACATTTGTCTATTTTATAACTACAAGGGTTCTCATTTATATTAATTGAATAAGCTGTGTTTTTATTTAATTTTGAATTAAATACTTTATATATTTTAAAGTAAAATGGTTTTTTATCCTTATAATATTCAATAATTACTTTTCTTAATGCAATGCCTATTTTTGAATAATCTGCAGCAAAATGGCCTTTATATGCTGCAAGTCGGCCTCTAAGTTGAGGGAAATCTATGTGCCATTCGTCTACACCAACGTCTTTTAATTTTTTATAAAGACAAAGCAAATCATCTATTGATTTTTTATTTAATAAGGTGTTAATTTTTATTAGTACATCACAATTTTTTTTAATCTTTTTTATGTTTTTTAATATTTTAATAGAATTACTATTTGTTCTATAAAAATCGTGAGATTCTAATCCATCAATAGTAACTGTTAATTTAGTAATATATTTATTTATTAATTCTATATTTTTTTTCTTTGCGATTAATGTGCCATTTGAATAAACTTCTACAAAACAGCCACTACATTCTTGTAGAATTAAATTAAAATCTTTCTTAACAAATGGCTCTCCGCCAGTAAAAAGAAAGGATGTACATTTCTTTTTTCTTGCATCACGTATTATTTTAATTATTTCCGTTGTAGAAATTTCAGTGTCTATTTTTTCTTTTTTATTTAAATAACCTCTACAACAATAAAAACAGTGTAAATTACATTTGCCAGTAATCTCAAAAGATACTCTTTTTATATTTGATACCATAATATATCTAATTTTTAGAATTAATCATAGTGGTCTTTTAAACTTTCTACTTTCCCTTTTTTTAAAGGGTCTTTTTTATTTTTTTTCTTCATATATAAATCTCCATTAATTTTAATATATAATATATTATAGTAGTAAAGATTTTAAATATACGTGTATTTAAAACTCGTAACTTATTCCTGCCAACTTGGAGTCGGATTCCCTCCTCCCAGATTCGGACTGGGGATCTTCCGGTCACTGCCTTTCTTTGCTATCTTACAATAACAAAAATAGTGTGTTACTAAAGTCTACAGCCGGACGCACTAACCACTATGCTAAGGAGGGCTTATTCCTTATTTTGCTTGATATTATATTTAAGAAAGAAAAATTATATAAATAGCTACTACTTTGCAATTATATAAAAACTTTATTTCTTCTTCATTAGCTTTTTGTTTGCAGGAAAGACTATGTGATGTGCACCAATTACTATTTTCTTTTCATTTGCATATTTCTCTATGAGATAAACCTTTAGAAGTTCTGTGTAAGCGTCTTTTTCATCCTTCTTTTCAAGATCCTTTGGCATAAAATCTGTGATTATTTTTTTTATAGCCCTAGAGTTGACTTCTTCTAAAAATTGTCCAAGATTAAGTGAATAAAGGTTTTTGGTCTTTTCTTCAAAGCCTTTGATATCTATGATTTTGCCAACATAATCTTTAATCTTTTGAGAAGTAGTAAACTGAATACTTGTAAGAAATTCAATTACTTCCTTGGGCCCCACATCTTTATCTATTGTTAGCTTCTTTATAGAAACAAACTTATCAAAATTTGCAATAAACTGTATAGATTCATCCATATCTTATCTTTTCTCCATTTTATTTTATTTATTGTAAGCTAGATTTATTTATAAATATAATGTTATTTTTTCAATTAATCTCTGCCTTTCCAAATTTTAGCACTATCTGTAAAATACAATTTTATTTCACCAGATGGTAATCTTTCTAAAAAGACATTACCTCTCGTAGATATATCAGTAACATCTAATTTGTTTTCTGCAAACCATCGTGCTTTAGAAAGATTGCGATTTATGTGTTTAATTTCTTGTCTAGTTAATAACCTGTTTCTTAGTGCAGTTTCATAATTTAACAAATTTGTAAAATCATATACTATTATATTGTAAAAAGGGCTATTTAATTTCTTATTTCCTGGTCCCCAAATTGCAAATTGTGGTCTAATTATATTAAATCCTTCTGCTTCTAATATTTTTTGGCTTTCAAATTCATTAATGCTTGGGTAATTTCCAATATCGTATTTTTTACCTAATTTTAAAAAATACTCTCTATGTTTATTTGTTGTTTTATCAAAATAACTCAATTTATATGTTCCAATATTATTCCTACCTGAATTAGAGTCAGGATTTAATCTGCTTAGATGCATCTTATATTTAGAATTCTCAATAACCGGTGTTTTGCTATCAAACAATAAATTTTCAACAACTTTAACAATTTCAGGATATCGTTTCAATTGCCCTCTTGCTTCTTTTGATAAAGCAATTGTGTGTTCACCTTTTTTTAACAAATAATATGCATCTTTATTATATTTATAGTCCACTCTTTTTAATTCAAATTTTTTGGTTTTTCTTGTTCTTACTACTTTTACTCTTTTATTAGCTGGATCTTTGTATTTTATGTTTGGTTTTTGTGGTTTATTCAAACGTAATTTAAATAATTTAAACATAAAATCACAATTATAATTTTACATATTGTCTTATGGCCTTTGATAAATCTTTAAGCCCCTCTAAAGAATAAATAAAGAAAGCAAATATAAATATTATTGTTATATCTTTTAATATGGAAAGAGACACAATACTAATTATTGAAGGCGGAGCAATGAGCGGTGTATTTGCTGCGGGTGTGTTAACTGCCTTCTATAAGAAAGATGTTTACCCAAGAATCCATAGCATCTATGCCGTTTCTGCTGGTGCTCATAATGCTGCTTATTTTTTATCTAAACAAGTTACCTTGGCTTCAGATGTATATACCAGACAATTAGTCTCAAAAAGAGCTAAATTTCTAAACATGGATGTTTTTGAAATGCTCCACAAGGTAAAAAACCTAATATTATATAAAAAAAGCTTACAGCTAATGGATTTAGAAGTACTTAAAGAAATTGAAAGAATAAAACACAAACTTGATGTTGACGAAATTAAAAAAAGCAAGATTAATTTCTATGTTAAGGTCTATGACACTAACCAGCTAAAACCATTATTTATTAATGCTAAAGAAAATACCCTAGATATTGTAGAAGTTTCTTCATATCTGGCTCCTTATATCTCTCTTAAAACCAAATATAAAAATCTTTATGATGGCGAACAAATACCTAACGACAAGTTTCTAGAAGTAGTTAAAGACAACAGAGATAAAAAGATCATCTGGATCATGAATGAGAAAAAAAACTCTTGCTAATAAGATTTTAAGCAGCCCATTTGCTTTGCTTAATCTATTTACTAAATCTCTTTATTTTGGCTTGCCTTTTTTCTTACATTCTATCTATCATGTCTTTGAAGAACCCACAATAGAAGATATACAAAAATATTCAAATGTAACTATAATTTACCCTGAAGGCAATGTTAGAAAACTAACTAAAATTTCATCAAACAGAAAAAATCTACTTAAACTTTATCAAGAAGGGTTATTAAAAGGCAAAAGGGCATTTTAATAAAATTATAGTAGTTGGCTATAAGCCACTTTCTGTACTAAATTGGCAATTTGTCTAAGCGGAAGTTGATTTCCTTGCACTAGAATTATCTTCTGCATCTTTCAGCCTCTCTTTCTGTCCATCAGTTCTACACATCATTTGTTAAGACAAAAAGCCGTTGTATTCTCTATTCAGAAAATAATATTAGCCTAGTGAGTGGACTTTCCTTTTGGAATAAAATTCCAAATGCCAAAACACCAACTACTATATATAAATAAGGAGAAAATGATAATAAAAAGCTTTACTTTTTATCTAATTTTTAAATTAAGCGATGTTTCTTAAAAGCATAAAAATAATAGAAAATCAAAAGAAATATAAATTGTATAATTAAATAAATATTTATGACTACAGCAATATATGCATTCTCTGGAGATCCAATTACTTTTGGACATATAGATATAATAAAAAGAACAGCTAAAGTTTTTGATAAAGTAGTTGTAGGAATTGGGATCAATCCTAGCAAAAACTATTTATTTACTCTTGAAGAAAGGTTTTCTCTTGCCAAAAAAGCATTAGCAAGGCTAGATAATGTAAAGGTTGTGTCTTTTTCAGGACTTTTGGTGGATTTTGCCTATGAAAATGATATAGATGTTATAGTTAAAGGAATAAGAAATTCTGCAGATTTTGATTATGAGAATATTTTACATCAAGTAGGAGATAGTCAAAAATTAGGTATTGATACATTTATTCTTTTTGCCAGGCCTGAACTAGCTCATGTAAGTTCAAGTGCGGTAAAAAGCATTCAAAAAGAACAAGGATTTGTACATGATTATGTGACCTTAGAGGTTAAGCAAGAGATTGAAAGAAAAATATCTAATCAATATATTTTAGGAGTAACTGGAGAAATAGGAAGTGGAAAATCATTTATATGTGAACAAATCCTAAAACTATGTAAGGAAAAAGGGGTAGAAGCACATAACATAGAATTAGATCATATAAGTCATAAGATTCTTTCAGAATTAAAAGATGAAAAATATGAAAAAATTAGAAATCAACTAATTAAAACTTTTGGGATGAAAATAAAGAAACAAGATGGCACAATAGACAGAAAAATTCTTGGAGAGATAGTATTTAATAATAATGAAAAATTAAAACAATTAAATGAAATAATGTATACTCCAATACTTGTAAGACTAAGAAAAGAAATATATGGAAAGAAAGGGCTAATAATAATTAATGCAGCATTAATTGCAGAATCTAATCTTACTTTCCTTAGTAATAATAATACATTAATTATCAAAGTAGATAAAGAAACACAAAAACAAAGATTGCTTTCTAGAGAATTAACTATTGAACAAATAAATAGAAGATTAAATAGTCAATTAAATTATACACAGAAGAAAAAAAGCCTAGAAGAGGCAATTAAAAAATATAATCACGGAAAACTTTGGATTTATGATAATTCTGTTGATTATAATGAAAATAAAGATAACCTAAATAAAATAGTTGACGATATTATAAAAGAATTAAAAATAAAATGAAATCTAAATTTATAAAGTTATGGAAAAAAATAGGTGCAAAAAGCAATCCTTTTACAGAATATAATAAGCTAGATACACTTTATTCTAAGAAAAGACATTATCATAATTTATCACATATAAGAATGTGTTTAAATGAACTAAATTTTATAAAAAAACAAAAAAATACTAAATATGATTTTGATTCAATAGAGCTTGCTATTTGGTATCACGATATTATCTATGATCCAAAAATGGATAATAACGAAGAAAAATCTGCAGAATTTGTGACTAATGTTTTAAAGAACGCAAATTTATCTATAAAGATAATAAATAAAGTTGAAGCACTAGTTCTTTCTACAAAACATAATTGCTTTTCTAGAAAAAAAGATGAAAGATTATTACAAGATATTGATATATGTATTTTTGGTCAATCTAGGAAAATATTTGAAAAATATGAAAAAAATATTATAAAAGAATATTCTTGGGTGCCTTTAAAAAAATATAAAGAAGGTCGACTAAAAGTACTTTGCTATTTTTTAAATAAACCAAATATTTACAACACTAAAATATTCAGAAAAAAATATGAACAAAAAGCCAGAAATAATCTAAAAAGATCTATACAAAAACTAAATATTTGATAGTTTAGACTATAAACTTCTTTTAGTGCCAATTAGAGGAATAAAAAGTTAAGCTTTACTTTTTATCCTGTTGGTAATCTGCAATCAACGAATAATAAGAACAGGTTATTGTGTATATTAAAATCGAAACCAACAAATTTGCAAAGATTGAGGATGCTGTTTCGTTAAATAAAGAAGCAATTATCCATAAGTATCCAACAATTGCAACACCCAATACCCCATATCCTAAACAGAACATTAATATTGTAAAATAATCTTTAGTAAATATTGCTTTAAAGTTTTTAGATATCATAAAATTTTCTGAAAATTTATTTGTTTTAAAGCTTCTGACCATGCCAATAACTTTCATAAATTCCAATATCATTACTATAAAACCAAATAATAAAAACAAAAGTAATATGGTTGCTAATGTGACACTAGATGAACTATAGATTATTGTTTCAAGACTCAAATCAGTAAGCTCTCCAATATTTGCGGTTATAAAAACAGAAATTAATAATGCCCCTAAAACAATTACTGCAATTTCTATAAGCAAATATATAAATGACATTAATAAATAAATACCAGAGTTTTTCAATATTAATTTGTAAGATGTTTTAATATTTTTTAATTTCCCATAGATCTTTATTCCAATCACTCCACCTACAATTATTAATAATAAAAACAAAGAAACAAAAGAGATTGTTGAACTTTGTAAAGCATTTGATATAGAGTATATAATTATAAGTACAAAAATAAATAACAAATAATACCACTTAATTCCATTATATCCATAAAATATTGATTTTTTAAAGTCTATCATTTTATCACATTTTTTTATATATATAGAATTAAATAATTTAAAAAGCTATCTAAATATAGAAATTAGAAATATTATGGACTCCGCGAGATTCGAACTCGCAACCCCTTCCGTGCAAGGGAAGTACTCTACCATTGAGCCAGGAGCCCTCAGCAAAATAAGATGTTTTTTTGCTTGATTACCATAATAATTAACTAAAGAAATAAATATAAACAAATCTATTTCTTAAATATAAGTTAATGGACTTCGCGAGATTCGAACTCGCAACCCCTTCCTTGCTAAGGAAGTGCTCTACCGTTGAGCCAGAAGCCCTCTAATATAATTAACTAAAGAAATAAATATAAACAAATCTAATTGTTGAAATTAAAATCAAAGTTTAAGTTAATATGGACTTCGCGAGACTCGAACTCGCAACCTTCTCCATGCGAAGGAGATATTCTACCATTGAACTAGAAGCCCGACTAATATAATTTACTAAAGAAATAAATATAAATGGTAATTTAAAAATATAGTCTGATAGAAAGAAAATAATTTACGTTTAATTAAAAAAAGAAATAAATATTTCTTTGTGAGGTGTTAGAAGAAATTTTTATATATTTTCAAATAAATCACTTTATTTAAAAATAGGAGGTGATCCGTCCGCAGGTTCCCCTACGGACACCTTGTTACAACTTAGTCCGTCTCGCAAAATATAGAATCACTTTAACCTTTAATAGGCTAGAGTTCATCCACACTCTACTCAACTGGCTTGATGGGCGGTGTGTGCAAGGCGCAGGGACATATTCACCGCGCGATAGTGACACGCGATTACTGGGGATTCCAACTTCATGAGGGTGAGTTGCAACCCTCAATCCGAACTTCGGCTAGGTTTCTGAGATTGCCACTCCCTTTCGGGTTAGAGACTCATTGTCCTAGTCATTGTATGCCGCGTGTTGCCCAGAGCAATCGGGCTATACAGACCTGCCTTCGCCCATTCCTTCCTCATTGTTACCAACGCAGTCCTATTAGAGTGCCTTTCCTTATTACTAAAAAAAGTAGCAACTAATAGCATGGGTCTCGCCCGTTACCTGAGTTAACAGGAAGCTTCACAGTACGAGCTGGCGACGGCCATACAGCACCTCTCAGCGCATCAGGTAAGCCCTTCAGACTGACCATCATCTTGCTGTCTGTTCTGGTAAGATATCTGGCGTTTCATCCAATTAAACCGCAGCATCCACCCCTTGTAGTGCACCCCCGCCAATTCCATTAAGTTTCTGCCTTGCGACTGTACTCCCCAGGCGGTGAATTTAATGGTTTCCCTTCGGCCCTGAATTAACTCGTAGTTAACCCAACACCTAATTCACATCGTTTACAGCTGGGACTAACCGGGTATCTAATCCGGGTTGCGCCCCCAGCTTTCGTGTCTCACTGTCAAATTAGTTCTCGTTTAGCGCCTTCGCCACAGGTGGTCTTCCTAGTATCTTAAGATTCTACTCCTACTCTAGGAATACCCTAAACGTCTCCCTATTTCTAGCCTACCAGTATCTTTTGCCATTCAATGAGTTAGGCTCACTGCTTTCACAAAAGACTTAATAAACCAGCTACACACGCTTTAAGCCAAATAATGCTGGATACCACTCGAGGATTGCGTATTACCGCGGCGGCTGGCACGCATATTACCCCCCCCTTATTCACATAGCTATCTAAGCTATATAAAAGCCAGTTTTTGCTGGCACTTGGAGTCTCTCTATCACGGTTTCCCGCATTGTAAAATTTTCGCGACTGCTGCACCCCGTAGGGCTAGGAACCTTATCTCAGTTTCCTTCTCCGGGCACCCTCTCTCAAGGCCCGTACAGATCTTCGGCTTGGTAGGCAATTACCCTGCCAACGACCTAATCTGACGCAGTCCCATCTTTTTGCATCTTACAAACATGATCGTAAGACCTTTGGAAAAACAATCATTCCAGATTTGTTTTCCTATCAAGCATTATCCTCAGTTTCCCAAGATTAACTTGTCAAAAAGGTAGGTTGACCACGCGTTACTGAGCCGTTTGCCAAAGTCTCTCATAGTTAAGACTTTCAAACTTGCATGTCTTAGTCAAACTCCAATAGCGATATCCACCAGCAGGATCAGCTGGAATTGGTTTTATATCGTTAATGCACACAAAATCATACACAAAGTTTTGCCTTTGCGCACTTGTATGTTTCTCCTAACATCAGACTCAAAACAGCTTGAACCCTCACAAAAAGAATTCCTACAAAAAAACAAAGTCGAAATTTATTCTTTGTAGTTATAGAAATATAGGTAGAGAAATATTTATAAATAGATGCCCAAAGATTAGGCGTTTGGTTCTCTCTAACTCTTATGATTAGAGACCATAATTTTGTAAATTATAAATTAAAGAAAGAACAATTAGTTTATAAATAGATGTTTATGTTTTAGAAATAGAGAAAAATAAAGAAAAGAAATTGCTACATTTATGTAGCTGCTCTCTTTCTTAAATATTTTCTTTGTCTTTGCTTTCTTCTCATTTTCTTTTTTTTCCATTTCCATCTTTCTCTGGATCTGGTTTTTTTAAATCTACTGCTATCTTTTTTTCGTGTTCCCATTTTATCACTTTATTATTTCATTTCTTATTATATTATTTCCAAAACTATTTATTAATTGATTGCTCTGAGCGGGATTCGGACCCGCGTTACTGGCTTGAAAGGCCAGTGTGATTACCGGGCTACACTATCAAAGCACATCTATACATATTTTTCCATTTTTTAAGGTCGGCTAAAAAATAGAACTATATATATTTAAGCACAAAAAGATTTATATATATTCTATTTTTGAGTTTTTTTCTTATGTTCACCATTTATAAAATTATTTGCTAACAATTTTATTGGTGTTAAATATATGCCTATAGTTAAACCAGTAACCAAACCGCTTATATTTCGTAAGAATTTAAGATATACTTTAAGAAGAGCACCAAAAAGAGGTTTGGTTAGATCACAAAATATATCAAAATCAGATTTAAGAAAGATATCTAATGCTAAACTTCGATATCGCATAAATAAACACACCACCTCTAATAATTCTCAAATATCAGTAGCAAAACAATATATGTTTCGTAAAAACTTAAGATATACTTATAGGGCTATCAAAAGCTCGGTTCGTCCACCAATAAATTCTGAACAAATATATAATAGTAAATATCTAATAAATGGTAAGCGCAGGGGTCTACTAGATAGGCATATCCTTTCTAAAGATCCACATTTAGAAAGAACATTTTTACTAGACGGTAAAAATGAAGTGATTTTTGATGTTTCTAAAGAAGGAACAAGAAAACCAGATTCTGTACTTTATGATTTTAAAAAAGTAGATAATGCTCATTATACATATCAAAAAGGCAAAAAAGTAATAACAGATAGTAAATTACTTGCTATCCATACACACCCCGGTATAAATATGACCCAGGTACTACCTTCATTTAATGATATCAGAGGAACATATATAAGATTAATTTATGATCATTTAAATAAAAGTCCTTATCGTAAAAATTCACTTTATTCTGATTACAATATGATTGTGGGTTATGATACAGCAAATAAAAGAATATCTGGAAGAACAATCTATAAAATTTCAGAATCTATGAAAGAAAATTGGTTAAGAAAATATTCGCTTTCTTCTGTAATTAAAGATAGTGTAATGATTAAAGAAAAAAATGGAAAATACAGTTCCATCTCTTTAAATGAATTCCAAAAACAATTAGGAACACATTATGACAATCTAATTAAAAAAATGGAAGCTAAAATAATAGATAAAATAAAAAGATATAGATCAAAAAATAAAAACGCAACATATCCTGAATTATTGGCTTTAAATATGCAAGAACAATTACATTATCTCCAAAGATATTTTGGTGTAGAAATACATTTTCAGGCAGAACCAGGATATAAACTAAATCACGAAACTTTTCATTTTGAAAAAATTGATTAATTAGCCACTTCTTAATTTTTTATGGCTTTTAGATAAGATACTACTATTTATAAAGTTTATTTATCATAAATATTATATAATATTTTTAGAAATTATTAAAGGTGTTAAATAATATGGATGATGCAGCAAAACAAAGAAGATTAAAGAACATGTGGGTTTGTATGGCATGTAATGCAACAATGAGATCGCCTAAAAAACCACTTTTTTGTAGAAAATGTAAATCTGTAAAGATTAGAGTAAAAAAGAAAGGTAAAAGAGCTAAGTAGTATTTCTTATTTTATTTTTTAAAACCAATCATTTAGTGTTTTTTGTTTATCTACTTCGTTTCTTTTTTTCTCAAATTCGTTCAAATAATTTTTGATTCTCTTTTCATCAAAGTTTGCTTTGTCTATTAAAATATGCTCTATCTTTTGCCTATCAAAAATTGGCTTTTCATAGATCGGACTTTTTTCAATATCCGGTTTTAGAAATATATCCATGATTTCTTTGTAATCAAAATTTATTTCTTTGTTTTTTTCTTTTAGTTGTATGATGATGTCTTCAAAGCTACTATTCTCCCGAACAAGCTTTAGAGCAGTCTTTGGGCCAACACCCTCAACCTTGTCATTAAAGTCAGTCCCTATCAACAAAGACATCCAGATAAGTTTTTCTCTTGTGATGTTTAGTTTGGAAAAAATCCGCTCGCTTTCCAAAATATAAGGATAAACATCAACATACACTTTCTTAAAAGGCACTTTTCTTTTCCCACTTACTCCAATGTTTTTTATAAGGTTAGGAGAGCCAAACAAAAAACAATCATAGTCTTGAGAGACAGAATAATCAGTTTGGCCAGTTGAAGTCATAAAAGAAATCTGAGCTTCTGCTTCTCCTGGAGCAGTAAAGCAAGGAACCCCCATTGCATTAAGAAGTTCTTTTGATTCTTCAATTATCTTATTATCAATGGTTGCTGCTTGTCTTGAAAGCTTATTGATATTTTCAAGGTCTTCTTCTGCTATTGCTTTCTCTAGTTTTTCCTTAGCCAATTCTCTTCTTTCTCTTCTCTCTTGCTTGGTCTTTGCCTTTAGTTCATGGCTTTTTCCATCATAAACAAAGATTGGCTTAATACCAAAACTTAAAACATTAGAAATTCTATAGAAAATCCCAGAATAATGGCTAGTTATTTCTCCATTTTCGTTCTTTAGGGGCTCGCCATCTATTCCCCTGATTGTTGTTACAAACTGAAATAGCATATTATAAGCATCAAACCCAAATTTCTTGCCTTTAAAATCAGATAGTTCGATTTTCTTCTTACAATCTTCAATCAAAGAACCTATTGCTACGCCCATTTTTTCCCCTCAACAATTATATTAAATAACATAACAAATATAAATATAATATACTTTAAATATAATATCATTAATAAACATAAAAGGAACGGGATAAATAGTGTCAACTACTTTGTGGATAATTTTGGTTTTTGTTATTGCTGCTTTTTGTGCAACTTTTGCAAGATTAGTGTTTAAGCAAAGAACAACTTTATGGGTTTTTATTTTAGTAGATACAAAATCCCTAATTAAACATGTTAACAGACTAGCAGAGAAATACAAAAAAGCATTAAATACATTGTCTATCTTTGGTATTGCTGTTGGCTTTGGGCCTTTTGGAATAGATTATCTGGTTAAAGAAAAAGTCACAAAGAAAAAAAGAGTTATCATATTTATTTTATCTTTATTGGTTACAACCTATCTTTCTTATTTATTGGCAGGTGGGCTGTTTTTCGGAAATCCTCTAATTCCAAAGTTCATTAGTTATATAATAATTTTCTTAACCGGACTAATGGGATTGTCTGGTTTTATTTTAGGTGCTTTGATTTTTTCAGCATATGATATTATTGCTAAGCTGTTTGTTGGAAAAGTTGGTTGCCCTGGTATTGGTCTTGTTATTCCTGGAGTAAAAGTTCCAAAAACAAACTTTGCTATTCCATGGTATGGCTGGTTGATATTAATTCCTGCTGCATTTATTCATGAGTTTAGCCATGGGATAATGCTTAGGGTTTCAAAAATAAAACTAAAGTCTATTGGAGCAATACTATTTGGTATATTGCCATTAGGCGCGTATGTTGAACCTGATGAAGAAAAATTCAAAAAAATAGATAATAAAAATAAACTAAAAATGTATTCTGCAGGACCAACAAGTAACCTTGTTGTTGCAATTATTTTTGTTATAATCTACTTATTGATTTCCACACCAATTACAAACTACACAACCTCAATTAATAATCAAAGAGAGATTGGCCTTGTTGTAAGCCAAGTAAACCCTACAACAGAGATGTGTGGTTCTTCTTTTGATAACCCTGCCTATGGTAAGCTTGCTAAAAACGATTTACTTATATCTGTTAATGGCAACACCATAAAAACAAGAAACGATCTCACAAAAAACATTAAAAAAGACTATGAAAACGAGTTTGTTGTTAGAAATCTAGACACCAACATAACTAGAACAGAATATATAACAACAAACGAACTAGGAAATATTGGAATATCAGCAGATATAATGGTTGATAAAACCATTGAACTTCCAAAAAAATATACATTTTATAAAATATTATTAAATGTTATTTTATGGATAGTATTATTAAATTTCTTGATTGCAACAACTAACTTCCTTCCAACAATTCCTTTCGATGGTGGGTTTATGGCCCAGATTATATTTTGTAATTATTTAAATAAAAAGAATAATGAAAAGAAGAGAATGAAAAAAGTAAAATGGTTCTTTATATATTTAGTAGTATTTTTAATATTACTAAATATCATTCCTTATTTTCTTTAAATGGTGAAGACAAATGCGTATTAGAAAATTAACAAAACCGATTGGAAGAATTTTTAGAAAAAAACCAACAACTAAACCTGCGAAACCAACTATTACTAGACCAAAAAAATCATCTACAACTGCTAAGCCAGGAAAAGTGCGTAAACTATTAAATGCAATTAGAGAAAAAACAGTATCAAGAAAAAAGAAGCCTTCAACTATGTCAGAAGAAGGTTATAAGACCCTAGCTAAAACACTAAAAGCAAGAGATAAAGCAATTCAAAAAACACTAAAAGCAAGAGATAAAGCAATTCAAAAAAAACAATATGTAATACAAAGACAACTAGAAACAGAAATATCAAGATATGCGTCTAGAGAACCAACCATTTTAAGAAGAACAACAGGGACTGGAGATTACAGATATTATGATATTAGCAAATTAAAAGAATATAAATTACATAAAAATGCAATTCAACAAAAAGGATCAAAATTAGTGCGAGCACACACAACTGCCGAGCCATTAAAAGGAATACCAACTCCTGGAAATATAGCAGTATTATTTTTCGAATATTTAAAATATGATAAAAACTTTTCTGCAATTTCTGTGCTTGATAAAGATAGTGGTCATGAAGCCGGTAAGGTAGGAATAATGTTTACTAAAAGAACAGCAGAATACTTAAATAGATTTAAGTCTAAAGCAAAAAATATGACTCAATTAAGAAGCATGATTTATGAAGATATAATGAGAGTAGAAAGAAATGCACAGATTAAAGCTCAAAAAGTCGCAAATTCAAAACATCCATTATCTATGTCTGATTATTCTAAATCTGCAGATTTTGATTTAGATGAATATGTGCGAATCTTAAATAAAAGACTCAGTGAAAATCATAATTCTAAAAAAAAATATGTTAGAAATACCTTATTAGATTATTATCAAAAAATCGGATTAAAATTTAGGTTTATTCCAAATGCTAAAAAGGGATATAGATTTAATAAAGAAACACTAACTTTTGAAAGCCCACAATTGGATAGTGTAAATCAAATAGTAAGCATACATTAACTTTTAAAAACCCACGTTTGAAAGGTGGTAAAAGCCTTGTTAGTTTGGAGATTTCTGATTAGTTTTTTTTTGAAATAGGACTAAAATCTTTTTATTCAATTATCTCTACTTC
This sequence comes from archaeon, assembly GCA_029563035.1. The sequence goes on from JAKQTP010000212.1 coordinate 60,079, forward strand.
AAATCTTTTAAATTTCGTTTCTTTTTCTTTATAGCAATTCCAGTCAAGGCCTGCCTTCTCGCAAAGGCTTGATAGGAATGTTTCTTTGTCTGGCAATTGTTCCCAGACTTGCGGAAGATAAACAGAACTTGCTACTCCTTGTCTTATGATAACACCATCTCCTTTCTTTATATCAGAAAGAGAGCAATCAACAGGTTTTGAGAGAATAGAAATTTCAATATCTACTTTCTCAAATTCCTTTTCTGTTAAACTATCAAATCTTGGATCTTCAAAAGCTGCAAACTTGGCATTATCAATTATCCCCTGAAAGACGGTTTTTGTGCTTGTGATATTTCCAATACAGCCTCTTAGTCTTTTATTTATTGTCAAAGTAACAAAGCTTCCTTTTCTTTCAAGATAACTCTTAGGAACTGATTGTTCTAAACAGGAGAAGTTCTCTGTTCTTGCATCAAAAACATTTTGTATGGTCCTGTGTGCAAGCCTTAATAAAAGATGTTCTTTTTTTTCTGTAAAAGAAATACTCGCATAACCAACTACTGCTTTCTTGTCTAGTGTTACATCTCCTGATGTTGAGTAGTTTAGGAGTTTAGGGCTATTCCAGTTTCTTAATCTTGAAATTTCTTTTAATATTTTTATAGGATTAGAGCCACAGGCGTCAAGGTTTTCATTATTATTTATGTCCAAGATGTTGTGTATAGTTTTGTTATCTGTTTCTTTTGCCTTCTCTTGCGACTTATAATGTGAAAGATCGCTTGAGACAATTATGATTGTGTGTTCTTCAATTTCCTTGTTTATGTCTTTTGCTATGGCCTTTGCCTCTTCAGCACTAATATCTCCTACAATAATTGGAACAATTGTAAATTCTTTGTTTGCTTTCTTAAAGATATATTGTAAAAAAGGAAGCTGAACCTCAATTGCATGTTCTTGCTCATGTGGTGAGTCGTTTATTTCTGCTTTTATCTTTGTGGAATTGACTTTGACATCTCCTAAGGGTGTTCTAAAATAATCATAGTTAGGAATAACAATACCTTCTGTATATTCTGTATGTGCAGGTGCAAGAATTATTACTTTAAAAATATCTTCTTCTCTTAAAATAAGATCCATATAGAGCTCTTTGTAAGCAAACATTGCTGTTTTCCCAGAATAAATGTAGCCAGCATGTGGTGCGATAAAAGCCCTTGTTTTTTCTCCGTCATATTCTATATTTATGTTATTAAAAAAACCTTCAAGTTGAGAGCTTAAAGAAACCGCATTAGCCAAATAAAATGTTCCAGACATTGCTGGTTTTCTTATATTTCCTTTTGATGCTTTATTCATATTTTCTCCTATCCATATCTGTAATGCCAAAACTAAAATTATAGCAATTACCAGAATAATTTCTTTATTTTTTTTCATCATCTTCTATTTTCAAGACTTTTGCTAATTTTTCAAGATCTTCTTTTACATATCCTGTGTTTGGCCACACCTTATAACCATCATCATCAATTCTTGGTATTATATGAAAATGAATATGAAATACTGATTGTTCTGCTGATTTCCCTGAAGCATTCATGATGTTTACTCCTGTACAGCCTAGTTTTTCCTTATAATGTGTTGCTATCTTTTGTGTTGCTTTAATCATTTTTTCTAAAATCTTGTCTTTACAGTCAAATAAATTCTCATAGTGTTTTTTAGGTATTACTAATGTGTGTCCTTTAACCATAGGATTGACATCAAGAAAAGCAATAATTTTCTTATCCTCATATACCTTATAGCAAGGCATTTTTCCTTTTGCAATTTTACAAAAAATACATCCTTTTGTCATTTTCTTTACCCCCTTATTTTTTTAATAAAATTGGATCAAAAATATAAAATCTATTTCTCCCCATACTATAGAAAACATTATCTGTATCTAAATCCCATATTTGTTTATATTCTCCTAATCCATAGGAATGGAAATTACGATTTATTTCTTTTTCTATATCTGCCACTCGTTTTTTTATGTTTCTATATTTTATTGAAGTTATATCTCCGGCTTTATATAGTTCTTCAAGAGTTCTAAGTTGAGTATATTCATAAACAATAAAGCTTTTTTTAGTTATTGGATCAACATAGGATACATGTGCTGGTATTACATCTATTCCTTTTTGCTTAAGTAATTCTATTCCCTTATGTTCGCTTACTCCATCTCTTCCATGTCTATATTTAATATCAAAGCTATAGTCTCTATCTATGCTTGTATCATTAACTTCTTTAATAAAGTATTTTTTCCCTTTTAGATCTAAGACATAAGAAACATTAGTGTTTAGACCTGCTTTTGGTTTTAGTCTTGTAATTTTAAATCTGCCTTTTGGGTCTTTTAAAAACGGCTTTTTACTTTTTGATAACTCATATACTGCTTTTAATAGTCCTGGATTTTCTCTAACTACTTGTTTTCCGTATTTAGAATAGCCAAGTCCTTTACCATATCTTGTTTTAATAAAAACACTATCGCCTACTTTAAGTGGAGATTTTTTATTCTTTGTAACTTGTAGGTTCTTATTTGGTCTTTTAACAATAAAATTTTTTATTTTTTTAACAGATGCGGTATTGCTTACTCTTATTGGCTTTGGTGCTAATCTCCTTCTAATTGAATATCTTCCTTTTAGCATATACAAATAGTAAAAGATAGTTCTTTAAAAGGTTACTTAATAATTATTTTTATAAAAAAAGAATGCAACTACCGGGATTCGAACCCGGCTCATCAGCTTGGAAGGCTGAGATCCTAACCGCTAGACTATAGTTGCAGAGCTGTTTTCGGTATCACAAAACAAACTAGGTTTATTATATAAATATTAGCTATGAAAGGTTATATAAATATTATTTATTTGCCTGAACTTCCAAAGCCTTTATCTCCCCTTTTGCTTTCTTCAAGCTCAAAGACTTCTATTAGGCTATCCTTAAGTATAAGAGTAGGAATCAACTGTGCTATCTTGTCGCCCTTGTTTATTTTAAATTCTTCTTTTGAACTATTAAACATACAAACAACAATTTCTCCTGTGTAGCCCCTGTCAACAACGCCAGCAAAGATATCAATTCCTGACTTTACTGAAAGACCTGAACGAGGAGCAATTCGTAGATATACATCTTTATTGCTTTCAGGTATCTCTGGAAGCTCAATAGCAATTCCAGTGTGTATTGATTCTCGTGACATTGGTTGGATTACTTTATCCTCATCAGCAAAGATATCAAAACCTGCATCGCTATCATGTGCTTTTGTAGGAAGCTTTGCTGTTGTTGTCAAACGTTTTACTTTAATCATCTAAAACCACCTAAATAACATACCAAGTCCAATCAATATCATTATAATTCCTGCAATAAGATGCATATACTTTGTATTTTTCTCTTTCCATTCTGCTACATCGTGTATTTTGCTTACTCCAAAGTAGACAATCAAGGTTATTGCAAGCATTGGAAGTATAAAAATTATGTTGTATAATAGCAATTGTGGAAGAGCTGCTAAAATTGTCTCTGTTGATAATAAATTGCCTAATATAACATATGGCCCAATAGTGCAAGGCATCAAAAACAAAGTAACAAGAGCTCCTATAAAGAACGCACCTTTTGGAGAAGTAATGCCAGTTATTAGTTTTTTAACTTTTGGCCTAAATGACAATGGCATTTCTGTTAAAAATCCGCCTGGTCTATAAAAGAAAAAATCTCTTAGCTGAAATACTCCGATAGTGATTGCAAACACCGCAATTACAGTATAAACAACATTTCTAATAGTGTCAATTGCTGGTATCAACTTAAATATATTAATTAAAAGAATACCATAAATAAAATACAATAAAAATATAGCAACAGTAAATGCAAGACCAGCATGAAGAGTTTTTTTCTTGTTTTTTGGATCTGCTGTCATTATGGCTATAAGAAGCATTATCAAAACAGCAAACTCACAAGGATTAACAGCATCAACAAGAGCTAAAGAAACTACTGTTAACAAAGGTATCTTTTTCTTCTCTGCACAGCCCTGCTCAGTTATTTCTTCTGTGTAAGGGCAGGCAACATATTCAAGTGTGCTGTCTCCATTGTAATATACCTTCCAGCCAGGAAGATGTATTGTGTTATCAAAAATTATTTCTGTTTGCGAAAGCTGTATTTTTGTGTCATCAATTGAATGGTAATCATATTTTTTTGCAATCTCTTCTATTTCTTCTGTTGTTTTTGCATTTAATATTTGATGTAAGACCTTATCATCTATTGGTGTTTCTCCATCAAAATACCTAGAGATTACTTTTCTGTTATACCAAATTGTTGGCTTGCCTTTCAACTTACTAAACTCTATATTTTCAAAGGCAGTTGTTCCTTTTTCATAGACATATGTTGGCAAAGCTATGTTTGTTGTTTTTCCTGCACTTAGATATTCTTCAACTTTTGGTATAATATTGCCTGATGAATAAAAATCATCTTCTGAAAATATAGCAAGAGGATATCCTTTTCCAGATCCAAATTGTTTATTATATTCTAACATTAAATTAGCATTATATTCATTTAATGCCTTTACTTCATATTCTATTACAGCAACATCATTTCTGCTTAAGGAAATATCCCGTAAAAGAACAGGATCTACTTTAGCACAATGTGGGCAACCAATACCAGTAAAATAAACAATTCCTAAAACTTCTGTTTTTTGAGTATTATTTATTGGATTATTAATTATTGGAAAAATAGGATTATTATCTTCAATTGTACAACTGTCTGCATTTGTGTCAGTTTCACAATCTGCAAAAACAACACCTATATTTGAAACAAATAGTATTAAAATTATGAAACAGAGTATTTTCTTTAAATCCATAGCAATTACCTATAAATATTAGTTCTTATAAATAAATATAAATATTACTTTTCTATTTTTATAGCTTTGCCATTAACTAGAGCATCTGCAATTTTCTTTCTAGCACCTAATAAGGTCCTATGAAAGGTTGGCTGGGATATTTTCATTTTTTCTGCTGCTTTTTCTTGTTCATGGTTTTCATGGTCTTTTAGTCTTATGGCTTCTAATTCGTCTACTCTTAAGATTACTTCTTCTAACTCTCTTAAATTTACCCCAGCAGGTTTAAAATGCAAAAACTCAGGATTAAACCCTATTCTTCTTTGACATCTTCTTCTTGGCATAGTTCTTTCCTATTGATTTCTGAATTTCTAAAACCTAAACCTCTTCCTTGACCACGACCTCTTCTGTGACCACAACATCTTCCAAATTCTCTTTGATTTGTTGCTTCTGGATTACAACCACCAAAGCCTCTACCTGTCATCGGCCCTTTCCCTTCTGGTCCTGTTTTATCTTTTCCTGGCATATTTTATTACCTCCTTATAATGAATATATATTCATAAAGGTTTTTAAACAGATTTTTTTGCAATCTTAAAACAGAAAAATTTAAATTTATTAATATTAACAATACTCTTTAAATCCTGTTTGATACACAATTATATTATAAAGAAAAAAGGGGGAAAATATATGGAGAATACAGAAAACAAGTTTCCATTAATTGGAGATAAATTCCCAGAAATGGAAGTGTTGACTACAAGAGGTACAAAGAAATTACCTTTTGACTATAAAGGAAAATGGGTTGTATTATTTAGTCACCCAGGAGATTTTACACCTGTTTGTACAACAGAGTTTGTTAGCTTTGCAAAGAAAAAGCAAGAGTTTGATAAAATCAACACAGAGTTAATAGGCCTGTCAATGGATCAAATACAAGCACATATAGTTTGGGAAAACTGGATTAAAGAAAAATTAGATACAGAAATTACTTTTCCAATAATTGCTGATTCCGGATTTGTAGCTAGTAAACTAGGAATGGTACATCCAAACAAAGGAACAAACACAGTAAGGGCTGTTTTTATTATCGATCCAGATGGAATAATAAGACTAATTATGTATTATCCTCAAGAGATTGGAAGAAATATTGACGAGATAATAAGAAGCATAAAAGCATTACAAGTAACTGATAAACATAAAGTTGCAACGCCTGAAAACTGGCCAAACAACCCACTAATACAGGATAAAGTAATTATACCGCCTGCAAAAGACACAGAAACAGCAAAGAAAAGACTAATTGAATACAAAGGCAGTTGTTACGATTGGTGGATGTGCTATAAGAAATTATAATTTCTTCTTCTTTTTCTTTCTTTATGAAAGCAGGATTAATGTCATTCCCATAACTAAGCTTCCTAAAAGAAATCCAAATGTCATGGTGTCTTGCTTTCCATCACAACTAGAATAAGCGGTTGGCAATAACTCATCTATACAGATATAAACCATAACTCCTGCAACAAAAACAAGGATTGTGCCAATTAGTTTTTCTGATAAAAATGGTAATAAAACTATTGCAGCTAAAATAGCACCAAGTGGTTCTGCAAGACCTGAATAAACAGAAGCAAGAAATGCTTTTTTCCTGTCTTTTGTAGCATAGAATATTGGCATAGATACAGCAAAGCCTTCTGGAATATTATGAATTGCTATTGCTATTGCCATTAATAACCCAAACTTAAAGGAGCTAAGATTGCCTGCAAAGATTGCTATCCCTTCTGGGAAATTATGTATTGCAATTCCTAATGCTACAAGTAAACCGACCTTTAACAGTTTAGGATCAAAGTGCTTATCTTTTGAATAATTTTCCATAATGTAAGTGTGTGGAGTAAAGTAATCTATAAGAAAGGCAACTGCCGAACCAATAAAAAATGCAAAAAGTGCATTAATATAACCAATTGCTCTTATTCCTTCAGGAAGTAACTCTATAAATGAAACAGTAATCATAACCCCTGTTGCAAAAGCCAAAGAAAAAGCAAGATAGCTCTTTTTTGGGTTCTTTATTAAAAAAATAAGCATTCCACCAATTGCTGTCGATAGCCCAGCTAAGGTAGATAATAATATCCCTGTAAGAATTGTTTTCATTTGGTTTTCCTGATTTATTTAATACAATATTTATATGCAATCAATTTATAAATCAATTTTGAAAGAAGAAAACTTTCTGCAAAAGCTGCTTTTTCTTTTGTTGGTGAAAACTCAACTATATCAACACCAAGCACTTCTTTTTCTTCAAATATTTTCTTTAAAAGATTGTTTATTTGTGTCCAGTTTAGGCCACCTGGCTCTGGGGTATCTGTATATCTTATGATTGATGGATCAAAGATATCAACATCAATTGAAACATAGATCTTTTTTGGCAATTGTCTTAGCTTTTCCTCTAGTTGAAAGCAATGAACTAAGTCCCAACTTTGTTGCTTTTGTGAAGATAGTAGATCTTTTGCAAATATCACTCCTACATTTTCTCCTGCTTTTGATACTAAGAAATCAATGTCGTTGTTGTCCATAGATCTTGTACCTACAAGCAAGGTCTTATGCTTCTTGGATATCTCTCTAGAAACGCAAGCATGCCACCAGGTGTCTTTTCCCCAAGGCTCTCTAAGGTCTGTGTGTGCATCAAAGACAACTATACCAAAATCCTTCTCTTTCTTTTCAATTGCCTCTATTATTGGCATTGTTGTGGAGTGGTCAGAGCCAAGGGTTATTAGGAATTTATTGCCATCGTAAATCTTGGAGTATTTGTCCAAGATTTTGTGCTTTATTTTGATAAAATCTGTATCCTTGATTGTCAGTTGCTCTTCTGTAAAGATACCAACCTCATGAGGCTCAGAAAAAAGGTCCTCCTCAAAGTATTCCAATTCTTTGCTTGCCTCTAAGATTGCCTTTGGTCCAAGGTGGCTATCGTTCTTTCTTGTGGTCTTTGTTTTAAAAGAGACTGGTAAGATAACTACCTTTGCTTTCTTTTTGTCCCTATATTCCTTTGGAAGATCCATAAAGTTCATAATCATCACTTACTCATTGCTTTTTTTCTTAGTTTCTCAGGCATTAATTCGATAGCATATCTTAAGGAAGTTCTTGGCATTGTTTTTTTATTCCTCATTACATAATTGAAAACTTCTTTTTGATGCTTTCTACTTGCTTCTTTTAATAACCAGCCATATCCTTTCTGGACAAGGTCTTCTTTGTCTAAAAGTAAAGTATCTGATATGTCAAAAGCAACATCAAGATATTTTCCTTTTCTTACTGGGTGAATAAAAGAAACTGCAGATGCTCTTTTCAACCAGATATTTTTAGATTTAGACCAAGATTTCACTTCTTTTGCTAGTTGGGGGTATTTTGTTATCATGTCTCCAATTGTGTTATTACAGAAGCTATCACATTTTGCCCAGTTGTTAATATATTTTTTAATCCATCTCTTAAATATGTAGATGTCTTTTTTTTCTAGTTTATTAATTTCTTTTGGCAGCCATTTTGCCACGATATATGCTTCTTCACAATAGTCTGATTTTAATAGTTCTTCACAAATCTTAAATACACCTTCTTTTTTTAATTCTTTAATTTCAGGATAATATTTTTTTGCGATTTTATTAACAATTTCTGATTTTACACCATAAACTTTTATTTCTTCTTTAAAGAACCTTTTACTACTTTCTTTAGTTTTTAGGTCTGAACTTTTTTTAAGTTCTTTTCTTATATTTGTAATTATTTTGTTCATTTACTCTAGTCCTCAAAAACAACTTCTGGCCTTTCAAGATTGAAAAGATCTGTATAATAGATATATGCCCCTGCATTTAAAAACACAATCTTGTCTCCAACTTCTGGCGGATAAAGATACACTCTATATCTAAAGATATCTTCTGATGCTGGTGTCAGGCCTTTTATGACATAAGCTGTGGCTCCTTTTGTCCCTTCTTCAAGTTCTCCTTCAACCAATAGCTTAATGTTAGCAACAATTAGGTCCATTGCTGAGTTAAAGACAGAAGCATCAATAAATATTGCATCATCAACAATATTTTTTATTGTAGTTACTAATTTACCAGAAGGTCCAGCAATTGCTCTTCCTGGTTCAATTATTAGTTTTATGTTTTTGCTATTTGCGTGTGCTTTTAGTTCTTTTATTTTTCTGTAAATGTCTTTTATTGTTTCTGCTTTGACATTCTTGTAATCTATTGGTATTCCTCCACCAATATCAAGATAGCTTATGCTTTGCCAGGTTTCTGGAGACAATGACTCTTCCAATTCACCAACAATATTCCATTCTGAAAGGTTCTGTGTTTTTCTGTGTGTGTGTATTCCTAGTTGTTTTATGTTTTTGTTTTTCTTTAGTTTTGGTATAAGTTCATTAATGTCTCTAGAAAAGAAGCCATATACAAAATATCTACCTGTCTGCACAGTATATTCTTTTAGTCTCATTCTTAGAAATAAAGTAATTTGTTTGTTTTCTGATTGTAGGTGTTTTTCTAAGAAATTAAGATCGTTTATGTTATCTACTATGTAGTTATCTACTCCTTTTTCAAAAAGAACATCAAGTTCTTCTTTTTCTGGAGAATGAAGCATAAACAATATTCTTTTTGTGTCTTTGATATATTGTAACTCATTAATATGATGTATTAAAAAAAAAGAATTTGTTTTTTCTTCAAGTATTTGTGTTATGTGAGGATTAGATTTTACGCTATATGCAACAATATCTGTAAGCTCTTGAAGTTTAGAAAAATTATCAATGATTGCCTTTTTAGAAAAGACAAACTTTGCCTTAGAAAACATAAATAATATATGGTTAAATAAGGTTTTAAAAATAGTAGTTTTAAAGAAAAAAATTATTCTCTGCCTGGCTTTTCCCAATAACCATTATATTTCTCTAGAGGGAATCTTTTTTCATTTTTTTTTAATTTTTTAAGTAATGCTTCTTCTAAATCTATATTGTTTCTTTCAGCAAACAACAATAAAAACCATAACACATCAGAAGCTTCTTCTGCAATTTCGTCTTTTCTTTTTAAATTATTAAGTATTTTTTCACATTCTTCATTAGTTTTAAATCTAAAATGATCTAATAATTCTCCAGCTTCTGTAGAAACACCAATCACTAGATCTTTTGGGGTTTGATATTTCTTTCAATTTCTCTTGTCATTAAAATTTAATATTATTTTACCAAGTTCTTTCAGATCTTTTGCCATATCTTTCACCGACCTTATAAAAAACAATTATAGTTTAAAACAATTTAAATATTTATTCTTTATATATGCTAGATTTTATAATTGTATTATATTTTTCGGATTTTTACTAAAAAATAAAATAATAATCTAATTATATTTTATAGATTTTTTAATCATTTTGATAATTATTCCTATTCTATTTTCTTTTTTATTATATCCCAATTATCTTTATATTTTAAAAAGTCAGGGATCTTTTTTATAAAACATTTATTCCAATTATCGTTTCCACGATACTTAATTATAATATCCGTTGGAAAAACATATATTTCTCTATTTGAATATTTTAATTTTGGATCTGTTTCAAAATCGTTTATCCTCAATTCTTAAAAGTTAAAAATGAATAATTATTTAGGATTGTATCCTAAGATTTTTTTTGCCTTTGAGATATCTATGTCTTTAATGTTATCATCAACAATTGTAAATGCTTCATACCAGATTTTTCTATTTGTATTTATTGCCAAATCTATTGCTTGTAGTGCATTTTCAATCTTAAGGTGTAGTTTTAGTTCTCCAAATGGATTATAAATATCTTTTGCTCTTGTTGGCCCAAAACGAAGAATAATAACTTCGAATTTCTTTAATATTCCATAATTTGCAAGAATTTGTTCTGCAATTACTTTACTTGTAGAATAAGATATGTCACAATCTCTAACAATAGGGGATAATGCTTCTGTTTCTAATTTTTGGGTAAAGATTTGACTATCTTCTGATATTGGAATTTTAATAGGCATTCCTTTTTCTAAACCATAATAACTCATAGAGCTTGTAAAAATTAATTTCTTAATTCCATTTTCTAAACATGCTTGAGCCACATTAAAAGTACCAATACAATTAGTGTCAAAATAATCTTTGAATACTTTATCCTCATAAGGTTTTCTATGTGCTGCTAAATGGATTACAATATCACAACCTTTCATTGCTGATTTAAGTTGTTCATAATTTAGGATATCGCAACCTTTATTATATGCATATTCAACGATTTCGTGTTTGCCTGATAAATATTTAATTAATTCATTACCAATAAATCCAGAACTTCCCGTTATTAAAATTTTCATTATAAAATCACAATTAGCTTGTTATTTCTTTGATTTTTATAATCGTTTACTTCTATTGTTCTTAATGTTAGTCCCATTTATAAAAATTCCATAGTTTAATTCTAAACTTATTTATACCCACCATCTGCTATTAATACAATCCCGTTTACATAACTGGAGTCTTGTGATGATAGAAAGAAAGCAACTGATGCAATTTCTTCTGGCTTACCAAATCTTTTTGTAAATATTCTTTTTTCTTCTTCTTTTATGTATTCTTTTGGTAGTTTTTTGTTTATGTCTGTTAATACCCATCCTGGAGCAATACAGTTTACTCTGATCTTTGGTGCTAGTTCTTCTGCTAAGTTTCTAGTAAAACTAATTATCCCTGCTTTTGAAGCATCATAGTCTGCAGAGTCTGGACAAGTAACATTTATTCCGTTTGTTGATGCTATGTTAATTATGTTTCCAAAACCTTGCTTTAACATATAAGGAGCAGTATATTTAGAACAAAAATAAGCCCCATTTAAATTAACATCAAAAGTTCTTTTCCATTGTTTTGTTGTTTTCTTTAATAATGGAACATCATAAACTATTCCTGCATTATTTACTAAAACATCTATTTTTCCAAATGTTTTAATAACTTGAGTAATCATTTTTTTAACAGCGGTTTCATTTGAAACATCACATTTAATTGCAATAGCTTCTACACCTAGTTTTTTTATATCTCGAACTACTTTATTTGCTTCTATTTTGGAATTATTATAGTTTACTACAATATTCATTCCTTCTTTTGCAAACCTTAAAGCAATTGCTTTTCCTATTCCTCTACTTGAGCCTGTAACTAATGCAACTTTATTCATTTCTAATTACCTCTTTTGATATTTTTATAACCTAAAGACTTTAAATACTTTTTGATTAGATATAGATTGCTAGTTATGTTGCTAACAAATAAAAACCATTTATTTCTCAAGAACTGCGATCTTGTCAAAAGTATTTTTAATTTTCTTATTATTTTTGTATTTGCCATTACCTGAAAATTTAATGATTTTATAAGGCAAACCAAATTGCTTACAAAACCTTACTAGATTCTTATTTATTGCAAAAGGTGGTGTTTTCTTTGCAATATCGTTAGGGTAAGTGGACAAGGAATAAACATAAAAGAATAATATTCCTTTCTTTTTAACTAGCTTTAATAAATCTACAAATACTCCTTTGTATTCTTCTGAGTCATATTCAAATCTAAAACAGAAGTAATTAGGAATATTTGATATGTTTAACACATCAAACTTTTCTTTTAGTTTTTTACTAAAATTAAAAATATCTTCACATATGAAGTTTATCTTTTTAGTTTTTAATATTTCTTTACAGCGGTTATAATTTGCTTCTGTTTTAAGATATGCATTCATTTCAAATAAAGTTACAAGAAGCATTGATCTTTCATTAAATAAACTTGAACGAATTATCTTATTTCCATCTTTTTTAAAATAAACATAAGCACTATTAAAAAAATCAAATGTGTCTTTTTTCAAATCTTTTGAAAATCTAATAAATAATTTATAATCAAAATTACCTATTTTATTTGGGCTTCCAAAAAACTCAAGAAATTCAATATAACTCAAATGTTTTATTGCGGTTGTTTTTAAATCAATAAAATAACCAGTAAGCTGATTAATGTCAAAACATGTAACTTTCTTTGCACCACAATAAAAAGCATTGATTGCTTGATCTCCAGAACCTGCAATTGTCAGAACTGTTTTATTCTTCAAGTTAAATTTACTATAATAATTAGAAATCTGTTCTGTTCCATAAACATACATTGGGGTAATTTTGCCTTTCCCTACTCCTCTAATTTCAGTAATTATTTTTTTAATATCCATATCAAATGTTTATTCTAAAGTATTTAAATAATTAACATTTCGCACTGGACACCTACCCTCCCGAAAACAACCCTTGTTTCTACAACAATATATTTATGGTGTAAGGGTTATGGAAAATAAAACTGACGATAAGCTTTTGGTTGTTGAAAACCTAAAGAAAAAAATATACACAATTAGAAATCAACAAGTAATGCTGGATAGTGACCTTGCAAAGCTTTATGGTATAACTGTTAGTGCACTTAACCAAGCAGTTAAAAGAAATTTAGAAAGATTCCCAAATGATTTTATGTTTCAACTTACCAAATCTGAACAAAATGATCTTATCGTTTACGATAACCTAAAATATCAAAAAATCTTGAAATCACAAATTGTGATTTCAAGTTCTGGATGGGGAGGCAAAAGAACAACCCCCTTTGTCTTCACAGAACAAGGTGTTGCTATGCTTTCTGGTGTCCTAAAAAGTGAAAGGGCTGTACAGGTTAATATCTATGTTATGAGAGCCTTTGTGGCTATGCGAAGATTTATGCAAGAAAACGCAGGGCTTATTGTAAGAGTAGATTCTCTTGAGAAAAAACAAATTGAAAATAACAAGAAATTTAAGGTGATATTTTCAGCTATGGATAACAAAGTAATATTAAAAAAACAAAAACTATTCTTTGATGGTCAAATCTTTGATGCTTATAAGTTTGTTAATGATATTCTGAAAGGTGCTAAAAAATCTATAATTATTATAGATAACTACATAGACGAATCTGTGTTTGTTTTATTTTCAGAACTTAATATAAACATCACAATTTATACAGAAAAGATTACAGAAAAACTAAAACTAGATCTTGAAAAATACAATCAACAATACCCTAAGATAGAAATTAAGATTCTGAAAAAATGCCACGACAGGTTCTTAATTATTGATAATACAGAAATCTATCATCTTGGAGCCTCCATTAAAGATCTTGGAAAGAAAATGGTTGCAATCTCTAAAATGAATAAAGAATCTTTGCAAATACTAAATAAATTGAAATAATTAAAAACTTGTGTTACTTGGTAAATTTGCTGGAAACACCAGTATTTATGCTAATCGTTTGAGGTCGCAATTTGCGACCTCAAAACAAGAAAAAGGAGATAATTTGCGGTCACAAATTGTGACCGCAAAAATCAGCAGTATCTTTGACACAAATAAAAAGCAGAAGCTTTTTAACATTTTTATTACCTAAATATATATTTCTAGTTTTATTCTTTTAAAATATTAAAAAGACAAGAAATATGAGACATAAAAGCATTATTATTAAAGGTGCCAGAGAGCACAATCTAAAGAACATTGATGTAGAGATACCTAGAGATAAGCTCGTGGTTATCACAGGAGTTTCAGGTTCTGGAAAATCAACACTTGCTTTTGACACTATCTATGCTGATGGCCAAAGAAGATATATGGAATCTTTATCTGCTTATGCTAGGCAGTTTCTTGGGATGATGAAAAAACCAGATGTTGATTCTATAGAAGGGCTGTCCCCAGCAATCTCTATAGAACAAAGAACAAGTTCTAAGAACCCTCGCTCAACTGTAGGGACAATTACTGAGATTTATGATTATTTAAGATTACTTTATGCAAGAATAGGAACACCTTATTGTCCTAAACATAACATACCTATACAGCCATTATCTGCTCAAAAGATAACAGAAAATATCCTAGATGAATACAAAGAAGAAATTTACATACTTTCGCCAATAGTCCAGAAAAAGAAAGGGACCTATGAGAAGCTTTTCTTAGACCTTAACAAAGAAGGTTTTTTAAGAGTAAGAATAAACGGAGAGATCGCAAGAACAGACGAGGAAATAAAGATCGACAGATATAAAATGCATGATATTGATATTGTTATTGACAGAATAACACCAAGCGATGATAAAACAAGGCTCTACCAGGATATTGAGCAAGGCCTTGACAGATCAAATGGACTAATCAAAATAATTTCAGTAAAAGACTTTGAAAAAAACAAAGAAAAAGCAAAAGAAAAGCTTTTCTCTTCTAAGATGTCTTGTCCAGTGTGTGGCCTTTCTTTTGAAGAGCTACAGCCTAGAATGTTTTCTTTTAATTCTCCGTTTGGTGCTTGTGAGGAGTGTTCTGGCCTAGGCTTTAAGATGGAGTTTGATCCAGATCTAATAATTCCAGACAAAACAAAATCAATAGCTGATGGAGCAGTAGTGATTTACAGAAACATTGTAGATAGTTGGCGCGGACAGCATCTTGCAATAGTTGCCAAACATCATAATTTCTCAGCAATGACTCCTATAAAAGACCTAACAAAGAAACAATATGATGTCTTGATGTATGGTTCAGAAGATAATATCCAATTTAATCTTGAAGGAAAAAACGGAACATCAAGCTTTAATTACAATGGCAAATGGGAAGGGATTATTCCTCAGTCTCAAAGATTGTACAGACAAACAGATTCTGACTACAGAAAAACAGAAATGGAAAAATATATGAGCACTTCTCCTTGTCTTGCTTGTAAGGGTAGAAGACTAAAAGAAAAAATTCTAGCAGTAAAGATCAATAACAAATCAATAATGGATATTTGTGATTTGTCAATAGCCTCAGCTACTTATTTTTTCAAAAATATTAAACTAGATAACAAACAAAAAGAAATATCCAACCACATACTAAAAGAAATAAACTCTCGTCTTGAGTTTTTAGAAAAGGTTGGTCTTGGCTATCTTACTCTTTCAAGAGCATCGGGAACTCTTTCAGGAGGAGAGTCTCAAAGGATTCGTTTGGCAACAAACCTAGGAACAAACCTAACAGGGGTTTTGTATATTCTTGATGAGCCATCTATTGGTCTTCACCAGAAAGATAACCAAAAGCTTATTGATACTCTTTGTAATCTAAGGGATCTTGGTAACACTGTTGTGGTTGTTGAACATGATGAAGACACCATTCGCCAGGCAGACTATGTTGTTGATATGGGTCCGGGGGCAGGCATCTATGGTGGAGAAGTTGTTGCTGTAGGAACTCCTGAAGATATAGAAAATTCCAAAAAATCATTAACTGGACAATATCTTGCAGGAACCCAGTTTATTCAAATCCCAAAGATAAGAAGAAAACCTAAGGATTTTATAAAAATAATTGGAGCAGAGGAAAATAATCTTAAGAAAATAGATTTAAAGATACCAACAGGGGTCTTTACTTGTATTACTGGAGTATCAGGCTCTGGTAAGTCTTCTCTTGTTTATGAGACAATCTATCCTTTCCTCATGAACAGGTTTTATAAATCAAGGATGAGTGTTGGTAAAGTTAAAGACGTAATAATCCCTAAAAATATTGATAAAGTAATTTCCATTGACCAATCACCAATAGGAAGAACCCCTCGTTCCAATCCTGCAACATACACCAAGTTGTTTGATGATATTAGATGGGTGTTTGCCATGTCACCTGAGGCAAAGCTAAGAGGATATGATATTGGAAGATTTTCTTTTAATGTCAAAGGCGGAAGATGTGAGGCTTGTCAAGGTGATGGGCAGATTAAGATTGAAATGAATTTTCTTCCTGATATTTATGTTGACTGTGATGAATGTAAAGGCAAAAGATATAATTCTGAGACTCTTGAAATATTATACAAAAAGAAAAACATTGCAGATGTCTTAAACATGTCAGTTGATGAGGCTTTTACTTTTTTTGAAAACTTGCCATCTCTAAGGAAAAAGCTACAAACTCTTGTTGATGTTGGTCTTGGCTACATTAAGCTTGGTCAAAGTTCTGTAACTCTTTCAGGAGGAGAAGCTCAAAGAATCAAGTTGACAAAAGAGTTATCAAAGAGAGACACAGGAAACACAGTTTACCTTCTTGACGAGCCAACAACAGGCCTACATTTTCATGATGTTAAGAAATTGATAGATGTTCTTAACCGTTTGGTGGAGAAAGGAAACACTGTTATCGTTATAGAACATAACCTTGATATCATAAAGTCAGCAGACTATATTATTGACCTTGGTCCTGATGGTGGAGAGAAAGGAGGAGAAGTTGTTGCAGAAGGCACTCCTGAGGAAATCACAAAATCCAAAAAAAGCTATACTGCTGAATTTCTTAAAAAGATACTTAAAAAATAATCTTATTTCTTTTTCTTTGTTTTATATTTTATCTGTCCCAAAACAAGAAAAAGTTTATTTTTTAATATGTCTTTAACATATATTATTTATGATTAATCTAGAAAATATCCCTTCTAGTCCTGGTTGTTATATCTATAAGGATAATCTAGATAATATAATCTATATTGGCAAAGCAAAAAACCTAAAGAAAAGAGTTTCTTCTTATTTTTTGAAGAAAGATCATGATAACAAAACAAATGCTCTTGTGTCTAATATCTCTTCTGTGGATTTCATTGTTACTTCTAATGAGCTTGAGGCTCTTGTCCTAGAGAATAATCTAATTAAGAAATATCTTCCAAAATATAATGTTGATCTAAAGTCTGGTCAAAGATATGCTTATATCCAATTGACAAAAGATATATTCCCTAGACTTGTAACCATAAGAGAAAAGCCAAAAGGCAAAGATGACAACATATTTGGACCATTTGTTTCTGGTCAGAACAGAATTGAAACAATCAGGTTTCTTAACAAGCATTTCAAGCTTAGAACATGTAAGAGACTTCCAAAGACTGCTTGTGTAAGATATCATATTGGTTATTGCTCTGCTCCTTGCATTGCCAACATCTCTAAGGAAGAATATGCTAAGACAATTGAAATTGTAAAAAAAATACTTTCTGGAAAAAGCACAGAATATCTTCCAGATATGAAAAAAGAAATGGATAATTATTCTAAGAACCAAGACTTTGAGAAGGCCCTTGTCTTAAGAGACCAGATTTCTGCTATCGAGTATCTGGCAGAAAAGCAGAATATGGAAAGATTAGTTAATTATAATCAGGATATTATTAATTATGAGATAAGAGACAACAAAGTCTATGTCCTTCTCTTTAACATAGACAAAGGGCTTCTTGTTAACAAAAGATCTTTTTCTTTTGATGAAACCTTGGTAGACATCTCTGTTCTTGATGATTTTCTTGTAAAATATTATTCCAATAACCAGAAAACAATACCACAAGAGATTATTCTTCCAGAAGAGATCTCACAAAGCACCAAAGATTATCTTGAAGGCCTTTCTAAAAAGAAAATAACTATAACAATTCCAAAAAAAGGAGAGAAAAAAGAACTTCTTGATCTTTGCTTTAAAAATATTGAGATTACTTTTTTTAGAAATATCAGTAAGGTTTATGCTTTAAAGGAAAAGCTAAAACTAAAAAAGGTTCCACACATGATCGAGTGCTTTGATATTTCTCATCTTTCTGGCACCCTCACTGTTGGCTCAATGGTTTGCTTTAAAGATGGTGTCCCTTTTAAGGAACAATATAGAAGATTCAGAATCAAGACCTTACCAAAAGACAAAATTGATGATTTTTCAGCAATGGCAGAAGTAGTCAGAAGAAGATATCTAAACAAAGAGCTTCCTTTGCCTGACTTGATTGTCATAGATGGGGGGAAAGGTCAGCTTTCTTCTGCTATAGATGCTTTAAAGGTGGCTGGTGTCCAAGATAAAGTGCAGATTATCGCCCTTGCTGAAAAAGAAGAAGAGATTTACTTGCCAGACCTGATGTTTCCAATAAAACTGAACAGAAAAGACATAGCTCTTCTTTTGCTGGAAGAGATAAGAGATGAAGCCCACAGGTTTGCTATAACCTACAACAAGCTTTTAAGAGAAAAAGAAATTAAAAAATAAACTAATTATTTTCTTCTTTTAAGATTTCATATATTTCCTTGTTTAAGATTACATTATTTACTTTTCCTATCTTCTCTTTTTTTATAATTTCATTATCTTCTAGATCTCTTAATATCCTATGGACTTTTAGTTTATTTAGCTTCGTTATTTGAACTAGTTCATATTGTCTTATTTTTCCATTATTTTCAAGAAGTGCCTGTATTAATTTTCTGTGTGTATCAGGGAGCATCTTTAAAATTAGCCCAGTATTGTTTGCCAAATGTTTTTCCGTTTTATCTACTTTACTTGACATAGCCCAGAAAACAATAATACCAAATAACAAACCAATAAATGCAGCAAAAGGAATAAGATATTTATGATATTCAAAAACAAATGGTTTTTTCATGCGCTTAAATTCTGCATCAAGTTGTTCTTTTGTTTTGTGGGGTTGTATTTGACAACTACTATTGTCTTCATTATTATCACACAAAGCTATATATTTTTGAGTGGTGTGGCGTGTTATGGCATTGTCATCAAATATTCTTTCTCTTCTTAATTTGTCTTGTGCTGACAAAAAGAAATAAACTGAAAATATTAATAGCAAAAATGCCACAAGAATTACAATACCCAAAACTACATTTTTCTTTATTTTCATAGATATTTCTGCATCTAAATATTTAAAAAACAATTGTTTCATATTTTTGAAACTTTATTTTTTATAGTTTTATTATTTTGAAACCCTGTTTTTTAGTTTCAAAAAAGCATATATATAGTTTCAATTCTATAATTTATATAAACATGAAAACAAAAAAAATAATAGAAATACAAAATGTAACAAAAACCTATAATATGGGTGACATTAAGCTTAATGCTTTAGAAAATATAAGCTTAACTGTATCTCGTGGAGAATTTCTAATTATAATTGGACCTAGTGGTTCAGGCAAAAGCACACTTATGAACATTGTTGGTTGTCTTGACCTTCCTAGCTATGGGAAAGTATATCTAGATAATAAAGACATAACAAAAATGAGTGAAAGCAATCTTGCAAAGCTCAGAGGAAAAACCATAGGATTTATCTTTCAACAATTTAATCTTATGCCCACTTTAACTGCATTAGAAAATGTGGTTTTGCCTCTTGAATTTCAAAACGTAAATCCAACAAAAGCAAGAAAAGAAGCATTAGATAAGTTAAAAATCGTAGATTTAGAAGATAGAATAAATCATTTACCAAAAGAACTGTCTGGAGGACAACAACAAAGAGTAGCAATTGCAAGAGCACTTTGTGGAAATCCAGAAATTATTCTTGCAGATGAACCGACAGGAAACCTTGATTCAAAAACAGGAATATTCATTATGGATTTTCTTAAAGAATTACATGAAAAGGGCAAAACAATAATTGTAGTTACTCATGATTTAAATATTTCTAAATATGGGGACAGAATAATACATTTAATAGATGGAAAAATAAATAAAATTGAAGAAAAAAGGTGAAAAATAATGTCAAAAAGAATAATATTAGCATTGCTTTGTGTGTTAATACTGCCAAGTATTTTCGCAACAGATACAGAAGGGATTAACTTAAGTGCAACATTAATTAACCAAATTCCTGATCCTGTTAGAGCCGGAGAAATAGTAGAGTTTAGATTTAGCATTCAAAATTATGGAAGTGCCAGCGTAAATGATGCAATCATCTCTCTTGAAACCGGCTATCCTTTTGAAGAAATGCCAGGAGAAAACTATAATATAACAATAAATAAGATTTCTGCATATCAAAATTCAGAATATGCAATAACAACAAAATACAAGTTATTAGTTAACAAAGATGCACCAAATGGAGAATATGAAATTAAATTAAAAATAAATACTAACAACAACATTACAAACATCTATACTTTTGATGTTTTTGTGACAGGAAAAGAATATGCACAAATAATTACAATCAATAAATCAAATATTGATTTTGGGAAAGTTGAACAGCTTGATTTCTTAATAAGTAATACAGGCAATTCACAACTTAAAAATTTAGTTTTTTCATGGACAGATCCCACTGAAACTTTACTTCCTGTTAATTCTGATAATACAAAATATATTAAATATTTAGATGTGGGTGCATCAACAACAGTTAGTTACAAAGTTATGGCTAATAGTAATGCAGATCCAGGACTTTATAAAATTGATCTTTCTTTAGAATTTGAAAACGAAGATTACAACGATACCAAAATAAATACAATTGCAGGAATTTTTGTAGGAGGACAAACAAACTTTGATATTACTTTTTCAGAAAGCAATAGTGGAAATATATCTCTTTCTATTGCTAATGTTGGAAACAATCCCGCATATGCAATTAATGTTATTATTCCTGAACAAGAAAATTACAAAGTAAGTGGAACCAACTCTTCAATTTTAGGCAATCTTGATAAAGGAGATTACACAATTGCTTCTTTTAATATAAGTCCAAAAAGAAGCTTTGATACAAACTCAATGCCTACAAACCAAATACCAAGAAGAACAGATAAAAACGATAATTTACCATATGCAAATCCTACACATCAAAACAATCTAGAAGTTACAATAGAATACACGGACTCTATGGGACAAAGAAACTCAATAACAAAAAAAGTAAATATTAGTTCAAATACAAATGTAGCTCCTAGCGAAATAACAAACAACACAAATTCCGGATATGTCGCACAATTTAATAGAAGAAGCCCAAGAACTAATTGGTATGTCTATATCATTATTGGATTAGTTTCTTTAGTTGCATTATTTTATGCACATAAATTTTATACAAAAAATAGCAAAAAGAAAAAACAATGAGATTTAAAAAGATCATAGAACTTGCTGTAAACTATGTAATTCATAGTAAATTAAGAAGCTGGTTAACCATCTTAGGTATAGTTATAGGAGTTTCTTCTTTTGTTGCTATATTGGCACTTGGAGAAGGAATGAACCAAGATATTGAAAATCGAATGGCTTCTTTACAAGTTGATCAAATAAACATAACTACCGGCTTTTCTAGGGCAATGGGGGCAATGCCTGGTTTTGAAGGTGGAGGTCCTCGTGGCTCTGGCGGAATAAGAAATCCAGAAAGTACATCAAAAGACACAAATCTCACAAAAAAAGACATTGCATCAATCAAAGGATTACCTGAAATTGATGTAATAAGCACAGAAGTTTCAGGAAGAGAAACCATTTATTATAATGGAGAGAAAATTGAGAGGGGCATATTGGGAGTAGATGTGATTAATTGGTTACAAATTACAAACCTAGAACTAACAAGTGGAAGACTTCTTGGACCTTCAGATAAATACTCTGTATTAATTGGAAACAGAATAGCAACAGAAAGTTTCTCTAAAGAAATACCATTAAATTCTTTAATAACAATAAATAACAAATCCTTTAGGGTTGTTGGGATTATAAAAAACAGTCAGGAAATAATAATACCACAAGATATTGCCTACATTGTGTTGCCAGATACTACACCTAATAAATATGATAGAATTATTGTTAAGGCTTCGAGTGTTGATGATGTAAATTATCTAACTACAGAAATAACAAACAGATTAATGATGTCAAGACATGTTACAGCAAGAACAAAAGATTTCTCTGTATCTGCAGTAAAAGACAATATTGAAAGAATGAGTGAGATGAGTAATTCTATGATACTATTCCTTGCTATAATTGCAGCAATTTCTTTAATTGTTGGAGCTATTGGCATTGCCAACACAATGTTTACCTCTGTTCTTGAGAAAACAAAAGAAATTGGAATTATGAAATCAATTGGGGCAACCAACAATGATATACTTTTAATCTTTATTTGCACTTCTGCTTTCTATGGGATAGTAGGTGGAATTTTGGGCGTACTTCTTGGAGGAGCAATATCTGGCACTCTTGGTTCATATATTGGTATAACTATGGTAAGGGGAGGAGGCAATAGTGCATTATCCTTTACTCTTGCTCTAAAGGGTGTACTTCTTGCAACAGGGATTAGCATTATCTCTGGATTCTTTCCAGCATATCGTGCTTCAAAGCTAAAACCAGTAGATGCTCTAAGATACGAATGATTTTTTTTCAGAAAAATTTATGTCTTTAGGTTTTATAGTGTGCCTAAAAAAATAAATATTCTTTATTTTAATATATATTAAAATACATTTCTAAACCTAAATATATATTTAACATGAACAAATTTAAACTTGTTGCCCCTTTTTCTCCAGATGGAGACCAGCCTCATGCAATCAAACAGCTATCAGCAGGGCTTAATAAAAAGTTTAAGAAAGTGCAGACTCTTCTTGGAGTTACGGGCTCAGGAAAAAGTTTTACAATCTCAAACGTTATTGCTAACTATAACAGACCAACTCTTGTCTTGGCACATAACAAAACTTTGGCTGCTCAGCTCTATAATGAACTTAAGGAGTACTTTCCAGAAAATAAAGTAGAATATTTTGTCTCATATTATGATTATTATCAACCAGAAAGCTACATTCCTCAAAAAGACCTTTACATTGAGAAAAACACAAAAATAAACGACAAGATAGAACAAATGAGGCTTTCTGCAACTACTTCTCTTATCTCAAGAAACGACGTCATTGTTGTTGCTTCTGTCTCTTGTATCTATGGCCTTGGCAACCCAGAAACTTTCAAAGAAAAAGGATTTACAATTACAAAGGGGCAAAAACTTAAAAGAACAGAATTATTAAGACAATTAATAGATATACAATTTGAAAGAAACGACATGGAGCTAGAGCCAGGAAGATTTAGAGTTAAAGGAGATGTCATTGATCTCTCTCCAGGCTATACTCAAAACATCATAAGAATAGAATTATTTGGCGAAATTGTTGACAGAATCACAGAGATAGACAAGATTACTAATCAAAAAATAAGTGACTTTGATAAATTTTATGTTCATCCTGCTAAGCAATTTGTTATAACTAAAGAATCTCTTTTGCCAGCTATCAAATCAATCAAAGAAGAACTAGAAGGAAGACTTCCAGAGCTTGAACCACTTGAAGCACACAGGCTAAAACAAAGAACTCTTTATGATATTGAGATGATAGAAGAAACAGGCTATTGTAATGGCATAGAAAACTATTCTCGCCACTTTGATGGAAGAAAACCAGGAGAAAGGCCTTTTTGTCTTCTTGATTATTTCCCTGATGATTTCTTATTGATAATTGATGAAAGCCACCAGACAATACCTCAGCTTCACGGGATGTTTGCAGGGGATTATTCTAGAAAGAAAACACTTGTTGATTACGGGTTTAGACTTCCTTCTGCTTTTGATAATCGCCCATTAAAATTTAAAGAATTTGAAAAGTTCATGGATAATGTTATTTTTGTTTCAGCAACTCCTTCTGAATATGAATTGAAGTCCTCTTTCCAGGTTGTTGAACAGATTATCAGGCCAACAGGCCTAGTGGATCCTCCTGTCTTTATCAAGCCATCTAAAAACCAAATTGAAGATCTTTTAATAAATATTAGAAAAACAATAAAGAAAGGAAACAGATGTCTTGTTACTGCTTTAACAAAAAAGCTTGCAGAAGAACTGGCTGATTTCTTATCTCGTCAAGGGATCAAAACAAGATATCTTCATTCAGAGATAAAAACTCTAGAAAGAACAGAGATTATTCGTGAGCTTCGTTTAGGTAAGTTTGATGTGCTTGTAGGTATTAATCTTTTAAGAGAAGGAATTGATACCCCAGAAGTTAGCTTTGTTGGAATAATTGATGCAGACAAGGAGGGCTTTTTAAGAGACCAAAGAAGCCTAATACAGATTATTGGAAGAGCAGCAAGAAACTCTGAATCTTATGTGCATCTCTATGCTGACAAGATGACAGAATCCATCAAAGGCGCAGTAAAAGAAACAGAAAGAAGAAGAAAGATACAGATAGATTACAATATGCAAAACAATATTATTCCAAAGACCATTATTAAACCAATAAGGGAAAAAGAAATTGATGAGATTAAAGACATCATGCACATACCAAGACCAGAAATACCAAACCTAATTATAGAGCTTGAAAAGCAAATGAGCGA
Source organism: archaeon (assembly GCA_029563035.1). The sequence continues at coordinate 84,810 of JAKQTP010000212.1, forward strand.
GGCCTCAGAAAAGCTTGACTTTGAGACAGCCATAAGGCTTAGAGATAAGATAAAAGAACTAAAGAAAAGAGTAATTTAGTAAAGTTTATATAATCTAATAAACAATAGATATTTATTATGAAACTAGGATTACCCAGAACAGAGAAAGTTCTAAACTATATCACTTATGGAACAATACTTTCTTTAGTTATAGCTGTTGTTCTTGAAATAATAAATAAAAACTATGAGTTTCTTTATATTACGATTCTTTCCATAATCTTGTGCTTAGTGCCTTTTTTCATTCAAAGAAAATATGAGATCAGATTGCCTTCTGAAATACAATTGGCAACTGTGTTATTTATTTATTCAGGTATTTTCCTAGGAGAAGTTCAAAATTTCTATGTTAAATATTGGTGGTGGGATTCATTATTACACACCTTTTCTGGCTTTGCTATGGGCCTTGTAGTCTTTGGAGCATTGTATGTTCTGTACAAGACACAAAAAATAAAGACAAAACCAATATTTATTGCAATTATTATTTTTAGTGTAACAATGACAATCGGAGTTCTTTGGGAGATATATGAATTTAGCTTTGATAGCTTTGCTGGAGGAAACATGCAAAGAGCAAAAAACCTTTGCCCAGAAACAGGTTACTGTGATTCTCGTCTGGGATTAATGGATACTATGAAGGATTTCATGCTTAATGGTATTGGCGCAATATTCGCATCTGTCTTAGGTTATATCTATATAAAGAAAGGCGAGCAATTTCTTCTTAATGGAATGATTAAAAGATTTATAGAAAATAATCCTAAATTATTCTATAAATAGTTTATTTTCTCTCAACTTTTATATATCTTATATATCTATTTTCTAAGTCTTTTTGAAAACCAGTTGGAGTTGTTACAGAATCAAGATAAACAATATCAGAAAAGCTAAACTGTTGTGAATATTTTTTACCACCATAACTTTCCAGAAATCTACTAACTACTTCTGGTAATCTATCAAGCTGATTAATCATTCTTTTTCTGTGTTTTTCAGGGATATCAAAATGGCCTTTTCGAAAATCAGTAATTCTTTCTTTTGTTGGTACTTCAATATATGCAACACCACCTTTTCTTAGCATACAAGAAGCATTAAAAACATTAAATGCAGGATAAAGTGTGTGAAGACCTACACTTGATGGCGCCATTACCAAATCATATCTTCCTTTAATTTTAGATATTAATCTTTTATTTGCTTTTGGTTCTTGGGCAATTTGTTCTAATGCTTTTCCTGAAGATAAATCTTTTCTAACTATTCTTTTACTTAATAATTCAGGATTTATTGTTTTGTGTAAACCTAAAACATCTATTTGTGGATTAATATTATTACTTTTTAATTCAATATTCAAACGAGCAATATCATGACCTGCACCAGGTCCCAAGATTAGTAATTTAGGATGTTTATTTCCTGATTTTATTAAATGATTGATTGGATCTTTTCTTAAAATTTTAGAATTTATTCGCTTAAATCTGACTCGTTGACCTTGGTTAGGCCAAGAATCTTTTTTCCACCCTTCTGCTCTAAATTCTACTGATTGTTTTAATTCTCTTTTTTTACCTACTTTTGGTTTAAGTTGAGATTTTGGTTTAGGTTTGGGTTTAAGAATTCTCCTTGCTAATTTCAATGCCATAAATATCTTAAGTTTAGATTTCTTTTAAAACATACTCTTTTGTTCCAAGACCAATACTTTCTGCATAATCAAAGGTCTTTTCCCCACCAAATACTTTTCTGTTTTCTCTCTTGTTTAAAATATCATAACACGCCTTATCAAGAGCAACAGGGTCAGTTCCTGCAAGTATTCCTATGTCTTTAGCTATTATCTTTGTACGCGACATACAATCACAGTTGTCTGTAATGTTTAGTAAGAAGTTAATATAAAGTATTTTAACATCCTTGTTTGCTTTTGTTGCAGCCAAGGCATATTCGCAAAGTTTTTCCTCAAAGACGCCAGGCATTGTTGATATCCAATTAACAGTACATGCACGATGAGGACAAATAGCTATACATTTTGCACAGCCAATACATTTTTTGGTGTCAATGCGAGGAATTATGCCAATGGTTATTGCATTAACTGGGCAGTTCTGTTCACATAGACGACACCTTTTACATTTCAGAGGGTTGATTATTGGTTTGGCATTAGAATGCATGTCTAGTTTTCCTGGGCGTGCTGCAAAGCCCATACCAAGTTGTTTGATTGCCCCGCCAAAGCCAGCAAGACTATGCCCTTTAAAATGAGAAAATACAATTATTTGATTAAAGTCGCCATAGGCTTTTCCAATTTTGCATTTTTGAAAATGTTTTTTATTAATTTCTACTTCTATAAACTCTTCGCCAGTATCTCCATCTGCAATGATTATTGGAAGATTAGTAAAGCCATGTTCTCTTGCTAGTTGAATATGGCTATCTTTTGCTGTTCTTTTGCTCTTATATAATACATTTGTTTCTATATAAGCTGGGCTTCCTCTATTTAGCTTAATATAATTTATAAGCTTGTCATAATTTTTAGGAGAAATAAAAGTATTGTTTCCTTCTTCTCCAAAATGCACTTTGATTGCCAAGTTATCAACAAAGCCAGGATTAATTTTTTTAAACACCTCAATTACAGCAAGATTTATCTCTTCTGTTTTAGAATAACTATCAATTGCTTTAAAATATACTTCTGACATAACTTATCACACAATAAATAAATAACATCAAACAATATATAAAGATTATTTAATCTTTATGGTTATTAAAAAATAAAGAACATTTCTAAATCTATAGAAAAACCCAAAGATCTCTATCGCTTTTGAGTAACCAGATATATGCTTTCGCTATTTTTGTCATCAAACTTTGAAAAGTTTGGGCCTCCATAAACTTTTAAAACCTTAAAACCGTTTCTTTCAAGTATATCTTTTAGTTCTTTATAGACATAAATCTGCATGTCCCAATGGTTTTTAATAACATGATATGGCCTAATACCATGCTGAATATAAAGCTCATGTTTTGTTGTAAGTATTCCCTTCTTTTGGTCTATTTTGTTTTCACAAAACCTTACAAGAAAAAGATCTCCGACTTCTTCCATATTATCTATGTGCTTTTTTAATGGCAGGCCTTTAGGTAATACATTCAGATTATAAATATCAAAAATATAGTAGCCATTTGGCTTTAGATTTTTTTTAAAATTTAAAAGAGCCTTTTCAAAATCTGCTTTAGAAAGATGCCCAATTGCATTAAACATTGTAATAACAGCATCTGCCTTTCCATGATTAATGGTTCTCATGTCTCCCACTATAAATCTATCTTTTATTTTTAGTTTCTTTAATTTATTATTTGCAACAGAAACCATGCCTTTAGAATAATCGCTTGCTTTTATCTTGTATCCTTTCTCCAGAAAATAAATTGCTTGGGCTCCTGTCCCGCAGGTAAGATCAAAAACAGATTTTATGTTATATTTCTTAAAGATCTTTTCAAGAAATAAATTTCTTTCTTTGTTTTCCTTTTCGCTTGTTTCTAAAAAATCATAATAATTACATGATTCATCAAAATTATATTGTTTCATAATATATCATTCCTCTAAGTGTTTAGTACAATTATGTAAGATAATCTTATTATTTCTATCTTTATCTATATCAAAGATGGAAACGCCTGTGTTGTCTTGTGCCTTTATATCAAAATAACCTTCTCCTGTGATTACAGAAATTATGGCTTTTCCAAAACTTCCATGGCTTACAATAACAACAACATCATCTTTATGTTTTTCATAAATATCATCTATAAATTCCTTTGCTCTTTTTATAAGACTTTCTGAAGATTCCATTCCGTATTTTTTTATATTCTCTGAATTATATGAAAATTCTTTAGGAAACGCTTCATTATCTTTAAAATTAGGATCTACCTGACTTTTTCTCAATCCTTCTATTGATCCATAATATCTTTCTCTTAATTTCTCTGTAAAGACAATTGGGACTTTTGAATGATATTTGTGAATTTCTCTTGCAGTGTCGCTTGCTCTTTTCAGATCACTTGAATAAATAATATCTAATTGTTCTTCTTTAAAACGTTGCCCAAGTTTTAGTGCCTGTTTTGTTCCTTCAACAGATAATTGACCATGACCGTGGCCCTGTAAAACTCCTTCAATATTACCTAGGGTTTCTCCATGTCTAGTTAAAATTAATCTCATATTTATAATCTCTTTGGAGTCCTAAATCTTTTTAATATTGCTTTTCTCTTTTCCAAATGCTTTAAAACAAAATTTTCAACTCTGGCTTTTCCCTCATAACTTGAATTCCAATCAAACTTTTTTGTTTTAGGAGAATAAGTAATTAACTTTACTTTTGATCCTTTTAAATGTGGTGTTACTTTTTCTAAATCATGTATTAAAAATAAAAAAGAAAAATGAGTATATTTAAAACTGCCTTTTATTTTTCTTGGCGCTATTGAAATGTATTTTTGACCATTTGGATATTCTACAAAAGATATAACTTGCTCAGAATTGTGATTCTGATTTTTTGCATATATCAAAGTCAAATCTTTTCTTGCTTTTTTAATAACTAATTCTGATTTTTTTAGTTTATCAATTTCTAGAGTCATATCTTCTTATTTTTTCTTTTTTTGAGTTTTTTCTTGGTTCTTTGATTTCTTTTTTTCAAAGAACTCTATTGCTACTCTTAACTCTTTGTTTTTTGGATCTTTAGCATATTTGTGAATATCTATTTTTTTCTTGTATGCCTCACAAGCTTGGACAAGGGCTTTTGCTCCAGCTTTTGTGCCATCAGGATGAGCATGACATCCAGCACCCATTGTTGTTATAAAATCTATTCCTCCCATAATGTCCATAAATGGTTTCAACAATGTTGGGTTTAAACCACCAGAAATGATTGGGCAACATTTCTTTATGCCTCTCCATGAATCATCTACTAACATTCTTTTTTTGTTCTTGTCTTTCTCATTTAATTTTTGAAAATCCATATCTTTCTCAGGGATTTTAAACCATGACTGATCAAAGAAATGACCTTTCGCATAAATTTGCAAGATATTATGTGCAGCAACAATATCTTCTCCTGGACTACCCGCCATCTTTCCTACACCTGCAGTTCCAGTATGTATTCCAGAAACACCAGCAAGCCTTGCAAACTTAGAATGAACTAAAACTGAGAAACCAAAAGGGCTTTCTGGTCTGGTATATGCCCCATGTGATGCTCTATGATAATGAATAAAAACATCAGGATATTTCCTTCTTAGTGTTTGGACAGCCATCCAACCAGCAGTAATTCCATCAATCATGAAAGCATAAGAGCCTTTTTCAAAGCCAGCATCTTTTATCATCTCACATCTCTTAATCATAGTATCAAAATCTGCCGCAGAGACATTAAAAGAATGGATTTTCTTTTTTCCAGTTTCTTTAACTGCCTTGTCCATTGCTTCTTTAACATGTTTTACCATTTTATCATAAGGGCAGAAATCTTGATCAGCTTGTGGCTCATCATTCTTAACAAAATCTCCACCACCAACCCAGAAATCATAACAAACTTCAGCATATTCTGCAGAGGTTAAGCCAATCTTTGGTTTAATTATGGTGCCTAAAATAGGCCTATCATAAACTCCTAGATATTTTCTCATATCATCAATGGTATAGCTTGGCCCATCATATTGTTCTAACATACTTGGCGGAAACCAAACATCCAAAAGCTTAAGAGCAGAAACTTCTTTCATGCCTAAGACATTACCCACAACATAAGTTAGAATATTTTGAATATTTCCTCCTCTATCAAATAATCTCCAAGGATATGCAATCCAAACTAATTCATCTTTAGTATCCATCTTATAGACTAAGGCATTCATTCGCCTTGAAAATGGAGTTTCTGTATTTACTGCAAAATTTGTTCCTGATGAAGATTCTGCAGCAATCTCAGATGCAGCTTGCAAGGTATTAAGTCCTTTTCCTGGTTTGAAATGGAAAACACACAACATATATTCTCCATTATATAATTGGCTATCTGTCATGTCAAGATTGACATAAGCCTTTTGTTTATCATTTAAAGTTTTATATAATTCAGAATTATTCATAATTACACACCTTCCTAAATATAATATTAAAATAGATTATAAACTAGTTTAAAAAGATTGTGGTTTTAAAATATTTATGGAAACAGGTACTTTTTCTGAAAATAATAACGCTGTTGAAGTTTATATCCTAAATGAGAACAAAGAATTTATTATTGTCTTTTCTGCAGAAGATAATAACATATGTAGCATTCCTTCAGGGATTGCAAAAGAAGAAAACCTTGAAGATGCAGCTAAAAGAATAGCTAAAGAAGAACTTGCAGCAGACATAAAAATCATAGGTGTTTCTAAAAATACATTTAGTTATGGCGAAAAGAAAGGCAAAAGTGTTGTTGCTGTTTTAATCCCAAAATATCAGCGTTTGAAGATACTGGGAAAAGACATCTCAGGATACAAATGGATCAATAAAGACCAAATATACAATTATCTTGAAAACCTAGATAAATGGCTACAAGCAGAAAAAGTTTTTAAAGAATTTAGCGATTATTTCTAATCCCCTCTTTCTTTATTTGCCCTATACTTGCATCTTTGAGAAAAGCTTAGAACCGATAACAAGCATTATTACTGCTAAAACCACAAGAATTATAAGATTAAAGAACATGCTACTTGTTGCTATACCTGACAAAGCTGATCTAAGCCCTGAAACCCCATAACTTAAAGGATTAATTATTGTAAGCCACTTGATTGATTTTGGAACACCCTCTAAAGGAAAAAGTGCACCAGATAAAAAAAAGATAGGCATGATTAGAAAATTCATAATCAATTGAAAACCTTGCATGTCATCAAGCAAAGAAGCAATGGCAGTTCCAAGAGCTGCAAAGAATAATGCTATTAATATCATAAAGAGAAGAGCTAAAGGCAACATTGTCCAAGAAATAATGCGAAAACCTAATATTAAAGAGAATAACAAAAATAAAATGCCTTGTGCCACAGCAACTGTTGCTCCGCCTAAGGTTCTTCCAATCATTATTTCTAAGCGTGAAACAGGAGCAACAAGCGTTTCTTTTAAAAATCCAAATTGCCTATCCCAAATAATCTCTATTCCAGACATTACAGAAGCAAAAAGAATAGTCATAGCAATTATACCTGGAACAAGAAACTGCAAATAATTGCCTTGCCCTGCTTGTGCAAAAACCGGACCAAAACCAAAACCGAAAGAAATTAAAATAATTAATGGCATACCTAAAGAACCAATCATTCTTGGTCTTGATCTATAGTGCCTTTTGATTTGCCTTAACCATAATATTCCAATTGTGTTCATATCTTTCATTCCTTATTTGTGGTGCCTTCTTTTTAGCCTCATTCTATCTATTGTGCTTGCTTCTTCATCTCTTATATTATATCCTGTTATTTTAATAAACGCCTCTTCTAATGTTCTTGTTTTGGTTCTCTCCATAAGTTCTTTAGTTGTCCCAATATCAATTATCTCTCCACGATCTATTATTGCAATGCTATCAGCATATCTTTCGGCCTCATCCATATAGTGTGTTGTAAAGAATATAGTTGTTCCTTCTCTCTTGTTTATTTTCAGAATATAGTTCCAAATGTGGTTTCTGGTCTGAGGATCAAGACCAACAGTTGGCTCATCAAGAAACAATATTCTTGGATAATGCAATAGGCCCCTTGCAATCTCCAATCTTCTTTTCATACCGCCAGAAAAGTTTTTTACAAGTTCATTTTTTCTATCCCATAACTCAACAATCTTCAATAATTCTTCTATTCTTTTAAGTCTTTCTTTTTTAGGAACGTGATAGAATATCCCGTGCATGTCTAGATTCTCATAGGCTGTAAGCTCTTCATCAACAGAGGGGTCTTGAAAAACAATTCCAAAGTTTTTTCTCACTTCATCTGATTCCTTTTCAGGATCTTTTCCATTAATCAAAACCATACCAGAATCTGCTTTTAAGATTGTTGTTAATATTTTAATTGTTGTTGATTTGCCAGCACCATTTGGTCCAAGAAAAGCAAAAATGCTTTTTCTTTTTACAGAAAAACTAACATCTTTTAAAACTTGTAATTTACCATAATTTTTATTTAGTAAATTTACTTCAATAATTTTATCATTATCCATAGTTTTCCACTTATTGTTAGAATTTGAATATATTATTTATATTATATATGTATTTAAATTGCTTTTGTTACCATAAATAATATATGTGATTTTTATGAAAAACAAATATAAATTAATTTTAGCAATGTTATTTTGTTTAGGTGCAGGAATCATTGGCTCTTTTGCTACACAGACTGGTCCTGGCTCATGGTATCAGACAATTAACAGACCAGCAATTACTCCACCAGGCTATGTTTTTCCAATTGCTTGGACTACTCTTTATATTCTTATGGGCTTGGCTCTTTATATTGTTTGGGCACAACCACCTAAATACAGAAAAGATCCTGCTCTTAAAAAATCAGCAATGATTTTTTTCTTTATACAATTAATAATTAATATTGCATGGTCATTTTTATTCTTTAGCTTAAAATCACCAATTGCAGGACTAATATGTATAGCAATTCTTTTAGGTTTAGTTGCAATAACAATCCTTAAATTTTATAAATTAAATGAAAAAGCAGCATATCTTTTGATACCTTATTTGTTATGGTTATGCTTTGCAACAATACTAAATTTTCTGATTTTTATTTTAAATTAGGCTTTACAAAGGAATTCAAAACAGATCTTTTAAAAGAATCACTAATGTTTCCTTTGTCTTCATTAATTACTTTTTCAATAAAAGAATAGATTTCTTTTTTCTGAGATGGTTTTGTTCTTAGGAAAACTTCTGAAAGAACATTATTAAAAGCAACCTTTTGCCCAGGTTCCTTTAGCTTTGGGTTTTGAACAAAACCATCAAAATCTAGAATCATAAAAGTATTCCTGTCTTTATATTTCATAAAAATATCAATTTCTGGATTATACCCTTTTGAGATTAAAACCATAGAAGAATAAACAATCTCTTTGAATTTATTTGTATTGTATATTTCTGAAATTTCTGTTCTTTTTGCAAATTTAGAAACTTGTTTTTTATTTACTTGTTTTGTAAATGCTTGACTTACAAAAACAATTTGACCATCTATTAAAAAAACAGCACATTTTGGAATTAATGGTTGTGATTTATTACCAAACAAGCCCTCTGGAATTCTTACTGAACTTAAATCAGAAATTACATTTTTATATTTCCTAAGGGTTTCCTGCTGATATCTGTTATATTGCTCTCGTATTTGTCTATCTGTTGTCTTAGGTATTTTATTTTTATATATCTTGATTGCTACTCTTTGTTTTGAGCCATCTTGAAATTTAATATCTCCAAGATAAACTTTACCAAAGCTCCCTTCTCCAAGAAGTATTCTCTTGCCATTTACTCCTCTTCTTAATTTTAAAGACCTAATAAAATTTCCTCTATATTTCCCTGATGGCATTTGAGACTTATAAATACGAGTTCTTAATGAAGTCCATTTCTTTTTATTAATTAAAGGAGGATTAATTTTTGCTCTTTTTATTTTCATAGTATTTTAGTAACTTTTTTGTACCCCAAGGTAGTGCTTTTCTTTTTGGAACCTTTAATAGCTTTAATATCTTGTCTACATCTTTGAAATCTTTAACTTCTATTTCATAATAGGTTGGAATTTTAAAAGGCTTAGAGATAGTATCAATATCAAAGGTTGTGGTTCCAAGAACATAAGTGGTTCTTGTCTTTTCTATCCTATGATATCTTTTTAGGCCTAAAACAGAAAAAAGATTTTGAACTGTTTTAAAATCAGAAGATACTTCAAACTCTATTTCTTTACAGCTTTTTATGTTATTTCTTATTTCCTTAAATTGTTTATAGGTTATAAAAACATCTTTTCCCATTTGTCTAACTCTAATTGCTGCGCTTTTTTTCTTTAGTTCCTTATTATCGTAGTTTTCCTGTATTACTTTTCTATCAGAAAAAAGTTTTTTTGCACCTATCTCTTTTAGTTTCCTCTCTAGTTCTTTCTTATCTATTTCTAGAATTTTTACTTCTATCTCATAATGGTCTTTACTCATATTATCTCTCCTCTTTATAACAAATCTAATTTTTTAATATATTCTAATGCTAATTTCTTTCTATCCGCATTTTCTGGAAGATATCCTTTTTCCATTTTTACAAAATATTTCTTTGTATTCTTATCATATCCAACACTTGAAAAGATAATTGGTATTTTTCTACCTAGCTCTTTTTCAGCCTTTTGAAGAATGTATATCCCACCGCTTCTACTGGTGCTTTCACCCAATTTTCTATCTATTGCTTTATTAGGATCCCCTGAATGCCCTCTTGGAAATGTACATATTATTCCGTTCTCTTTTAAAACTTTTATGCTTTCTATTACTGCTTCTCTTAGTCCTCTTGTTGGATGAGATCTATTAACATTAATCATACCAAAAGATTTTGCAATTTTTCCAATAACTGGAAGATTACTAAATCTTAAACGTGTTTCTGGAGTTATTGAAAGCCCAAAGTCAGAGATATAATGCATTTTCTTTTCAGTAAGGGTCTCATAAACTAAAGGCTCCATTAATTGTTGATGTGTGCTCATTATCATTATTGGCCCTTTGCTTGATTCTTCTGCAATTAAGTTTCTTCCAACAATTTTTATTTTATTTTTTAATAGTTTTCTGCAGATTGCCTTGTATCGTTTGTATGGCATTTTAGGTGTTTTAGGTTTTTTGGGCGTTGATGATTTTTGAGCTTTCTTTATTTTTGGACGAACTAGCTTTTTCTCTGTTGTTGGTTTGATTTTTGATAGTCTTAATGCCATTATATTATCCCTTCTTTACTTAAATTTTCTAATGCTTTAATCATTGCAAGCGGGAAAGTAATTGTAACATCGCCAATGACTGTTACAGCATCTGCTTCGTCTTTGATCTTTCCCCAAGACTTTGCCTCATCTGTTGTTGCACCAGAAAGGCTTCCTGATCTTGAAGAGGCTGTTGTCATGTAAAGTGCATAGTCTGCTCCGCCATTTATTAGTGTTGTTAAAATCACATGATGTTTAGAAACACCACCACCAAGAGCAATTATCCCTTTCTTCTCGTCATGTGTTGTTGAAAAAATAATCTGCTTAAAATCAGAAATTACATCAATCATAAAATCTTTATGATCCTGCTGGAAAAGATAAAGATGAAAGCCAAAAGAACCATCGGTTATTGCAGGGCAAAATACAGGAATATTGTTCTTTGCTGCTTGATACAGGAAAGAATTCTCATCATTTAGTTTCAAGCCAATTTCTCTTAATAACTCACAAGTTGCCCAAACTTTCTTTTGCTTATAAAGTTCCAAAAGTAGATTTTGCATTTTTCCTTCAAGTTTTGCATAGCTTTCATTTGTTATAAGTATATTGCCAACTCTGTTTTCTCCTCTCTCATAAAGCTCTTGATCATCTGCCTTAAAAGAAGCAAGAATAAACTTTTCACCATCTGCCTTCATTATGTCTTCTTCAATTGCCCCTACTGTTGTACAAACAACGCTTGCCATTTTTAATTTTAAAACCTGTGCGAAAAAACCTCGTAAGCCAGTAGTTACCATATTTGAGGTAAAAGAAAGATAGACTTTTGCTCCTTCTTTTTTCATCTTCTCTATAAGGTTTGCAGCTCTTGATAGTTCTGAAGATTGAAATCCAATAGCAGAATAGCCATCAACAAGATCAGAAACACTCATTCCTTTTGTCCATAATAAGTCTTTAGTATATTTCATATTTATTCTTTCTTTATATTATCTTCTATTTTTATTTTATTAAATAAAATTAAATTGTCTTTCAACAATTTAAATCCAGGAACTAATATTCCGTATTTTGCATCATCAAGAGTAGTTATTTTTTGATTATATATTGATTCTATTTTTTCAGCAGTCTCAGAAATAAACGGACTTATTAAAATTCCTATAATTCTAATTACTTCATTTAAATTATAGATTATAGTTTGTAATTTTTCTATTTTTTCTGCTTTAAAAAGATTCCACGGTTCTGTTTTGTTGATGTAAGCATTAGCATTATCTAAAAGTGCCCAAATATCTGTTAATACAATATTGAATTTAAATTCATCCATGTTTTTAGAATAACTATTTATTACGCTATTTGCTTTTTCTATTAATTCTTTATCTATTTCTTCTAAATCTCCTGGTTTAGGAATAACCCCATCAAAATATTTCTTTGTCATTACAAGGGTTCTATTTACGAGATTACCAAGATTGTCTGCAAAATCAGAATTCTGGTATTGTATGATTCTCTCTTCTGAAAAGTCGCCATCACTACCGAAACTTATTTCTTTCATTAATGTATACCTAAAAACATCTGCAGAATATTTTTTTACAATATCTCCTGGATAAACAACATTTCCTAAAGACTTAGACATCTTTTGCCCAGAAATAGTCCACCAACCATGTGCAAATACCTGTTTAGGCAAAGGTAATTCTAAAGCTAATAAAAATGAGTGCCAGATTACTGTGTGAAACCACAATATATCTTTACCAATCAAATGAACATCTGCTGGCCAATATTTTTTGTGTTTTTCACCATCTATTTCCTCTAAAACTGAAAGATAATTAAATAAAGCCTCAGACCATACCCAAAGAACACATTCTTTATCCCAAGGTAAAGGCACACCCCATTTGAAATTTTTCCTACTAATGTAAAGATCTCTTAATTCTTCATTTTTTAATCTATTTAATATTTCTAAATTCTTACCCTTTGGTGAAATTAGGTTTGGATTATTCTCATAGGCATCTATTAGTTTTTCCCTAAAGCTCGATAACTTAAAAAAATAACCCTTTTCTTTAATTACTATTGGCTCTTTTTGATGTATTGGACATTTCCCATCAACAAGATCTTTATTTGTAAAATAACCTTCACAGCCAACACAATAAAGTCCTTCATAAACCGATTCGTAAATGTATCCTTTTTCATATAATTTTTGATATGCTTTTTGAACAAAATCAATATGTCTTTTATCTGTTGTTCTAATAAAATCATCATTTGATAAATTTAATGTTTCTTTTAGTTCTTTGAATCTAACAACTATATCATCCACAAACTCTTGAGGATTTTTATTTGCTGTTTTTGCAGCTTCCTCAATCTTTAATCCATGCTCATCAGTTCCTGTAAGATATAGCACATCATATCCTGAAAGTCTCTTATATCTTGCTATAACATCTGCTGCTATACTTGTATAAGCATGTCCAATATGTGGAACATCATTTACATAATAGATAGGTGTAGTTATATAGTAATTTTTTGATTTCATTCTTGTGATCTCCATTTTCTTTAATTATATAATATATTTAGGGCAAAGAAATAAATATAAATAGAAAGTAAAAACAATTAAGAAAGATTAATATTTAATAAAATAAAAGAACATTATTCTAAGGGATGTATTTTTGTTGTTATTTGACCTTTACTTCTTAAATATACGGTACTTACATCACGCAAATCATCTCATATGTATATTACAAAATCACCTTTTGGAAATTGCTTGTTTACTAATCCTCCATAAACTGTTATATACAAAACATTATTTTCAATCTTATATGTATAACGTCTCAAACTTTTACCACTTGATAAAAAAGAAGCTTTTGTATAAAAGGATGTTCCTGAAAGTTGAGCATCTTCAAAGGCAAGTTCTGCTGCTGATGAAACAGTTCCAGATACCAATTTTATAATAATTATAACAATTATTATGATCAATACAAGAATAACTATAGGTGCTTTCTTCTTCATATATAAAAACTAGATTACAAAACCAATTTATTTGTTTCTTTAATAAAAAAATTATTTAAAAAAAGAAAAAGAAATTTACTAAAAAATTACTTCTTAGCAAATCTTTTATAAAGTATAAATATTTGTACTAACAATAATGCAGCAATTACAACCCACCAAATTGTGTTTGTTGTTCCTACTCCTGAACAAGTATCTAACATTCCAACTAATGGCTTACTACATTCTTGCATTTTTTGTACAAAAGAGATGTATACTTTTCCAAGAATTTTATTGTCTACAACTTTGTAAAACTTTATGTATCTTGCAACAAATGCTAATATCGCAAGAACGCCAGGTACAAAGTCTGTTATCTTTATTTTCGTATTTTTAGACATTATATCATTTCCTCCAATATTTATAGGGGTTGTAGAAACCCACTAATCAATAAATATATTACAACCAATAAGTTTTAATACCTTTATAATATAAGTTAAATTAGTTTTTAGAAAAATAAGTATTTACTTTTTAAATTAGATTTTTAGCTTACTTAAAAAAAGATTTCTACTGTTCTCTGTATTTAGTAAATATATAATATTTTATTCTGTTTGTTTTGTTGCTTTATAATCCTTAAGACACTTTAAACTACAAAACCACTTTCCTTTATATGATACTCCAGAAGTTACAATCTTTTTCTTACATTGTTCACATTCTATTTTCACTTCTATAACCATACACCACACCTCTATATTAATATATATCTAAGATTGAGCTTTTAAATAGATTGTTTTAAATTTAAAAAAAAAGTATAAAAAATAAATTAGTGAGGAAAATTAGTTCTTAAAAATTTAATTTTTATAAAATAAAATTAGAAAAAGAAAAAATGGAAAAGACTAAAAAAGTCTTTTCTATGGTGTATTGTTATATGTTAACTATACTTATAACATATCTATACCGAAGTCATCATTGTATCTTCCAGAACCTCTACCGCTTTGTGATGGTTGACTGGCACCTGTAAACTTCTTACTTCCTTTGATGAATGGTGACTTTACGCCTGTAAAGATTGCTATAACTTCTAATTTGTTCTCAAATGTTGGATCAATTCTAGCACCCCAAATTACTTGTGCGTTAGGATCGATTTGTTCTGTTAACATTTCACCAACTGCGTTAGCTTCACCTAATGTTAATTCAGTTCCACCTGTGATGTGTATCAAACACCCTGTTGCTCCTGTAATATCAACATCAAGCAATGCGTTCTTTAATGTATCTTCAACTACTTCATCAACCTTGTTTACTGATTGTGATTCACCAACAGCAATAACAGATAATCCTTTACCACCCATTACTGTTCTAATGTCTGCGTAATCTAAGTTGATTAATGATGGTTGAGTTATTGTTTCTGTAATTCCTCTTACTGCTCTTGCTATTACTTCATCAGCAACTTTGAATGCGTCTTGCACTGGTAAGTTTGGAACTAATTCAACTAATCTGTTGTTATCGATAACAACAACTGTATCACAAATATCTTTTAAGATGTCTATTCCTTCTTCTGCTTTCTTCATTCTTGCTCTTTCTAAAGCGAAAGGATATGTTACGATTGCAACAACGATTGCTCCTTGTTGTTTAGCTATTTGAGCTACTACTGGAGCTGCACCTGTACCTGTTCCACCACCCATACCAGCAGTGATGAACAAAAGATCAACACCATCTAAAATTTCTTCTAATGCAGCCTTGGATACTTCAGCAGCCTTTGCACCAACTTCTGGGTAAGCACCTGCACCAAGTCCGTTTGTTACTGATTTACCAATAAGTAACTTTGTGATATCATCTGAGATAATACCTAAGTGTGCTCTGTCTGTGTTAACAGCTATTAACTCTGCACCAGCAACTCCCATTGCTGAGATTCTGTTTACAGAGTTGTTTCCTGCACCACCGACACCTATTACCATTATCTTTGGAGCAGCAAACTCGCCATCTCTTGAGTATTCTGCACTATTGTTACTCTTGGCGCTAACTGCATTATTTACTAATGACTTCATGTTTTTTACACCTCATTTTTTCTTTTTCCACAATAGAACTTCTCAAACAGAAATCCTTTCTTGAATGAAAAGAAGCAAAAAATACGCTCCATTTTTCTCATTCTTGGAAAATTACATTTTAATTATAAGTATATGCATCAAAAGGTTTATAAATAGTATTATTTAATTAAGTAAATTTTAAATTAAAAAAGTAAAAGAAGATAATCCATGGACGCCTAAAGTTCGAAAAACAGTTCAATATCTTGCTGAAACTTCATAAGATCTCGAATCCGCAACCCACTAAGCAATGGGTGTCTAGAATACTGCTGCTCCATTCCTGGCCTCACAGGGTTAGCTAAATCATCCACTCTCAATGGACGAATCGTCGGCAACCTTACAAAGGGCAAAACATTGCTTATTTCCCTTGCCCTAGGCATAACCCCAGCATATGCGGATTTCTGGTTACAAGAGACCGCAAGCCCCCCAGTTTGTCCAATATAATTAAGTAAGAAACTATTTATATAGCTATTCTTTTTTAAAAACCCACAAAACCAAACAAATTACACAAACTGTTATTTACCCCCTAATTATTAAAAAAAGTGTTATTTCGTCTTTAAATAATGGAGTTTGTTTTACCAGAAAAGAAAAATTGCTTATTTTTTCTATATTTTTAAAAAAGAAAAGGCTTTTTAATACCTTCCTTAATTAATATCTATTAGTAATATGTATAAAGATAGAAATAAGTTCTTCATACATATAGTTTAGTTTTTCGGAGGAAAAAAATATGAGTGATGACTACAGAGGTCCAAGAGGAAATTTTCGTAGAAATACAGGACCTAGAGAAATGCACAAAGCAACTTGTTCAAAGTGTAATAAAGAATGCGAGGTACCATTCAAACCACTTGAAGGCAAGCCAGTTTACTGTAGAGATTGTTATATAAGTATGAAGAAACAATAAAAACTTATTCTTAATAGCAATATAAAAATCTAAATTGGTTCTTTTTTTTCTGAATCAATTTTTTTCTTTTTTTATAATTTAAATATTTAAGTAATATTTATAAATTGTTAGTTTAACTATTTTTATAATTTAATAAAAAAATATATAAGACTGGTTGAAAAACATGAAAAAAAACATTAAAAAAAAAGAAAAAACAGAAAGTATAGAAGATATTTTTGATCACTTAAAAATAATTGTTAAAGGAACGGGGGCAGATCCTAAACCTATAGAAAAACCAAAAAAATCAAAACCCTCTGATGGAGTTAAATTAGGAATTATTTTATTAATATGTATATTACTTTTAGGTGTTGTAGTTGGTGGGTACTTTTTATATAAGGCAAATTCCAAAATAACAGAACCAGCGTTTAATGATGATCAAAACCAGTCTAATTTTATAGAAGAACCTCCTATATATGAACCAAATAGTAATTCTGGAAATTCAAATTATCAACCAAATCCATATTCTGATCCAAATACTAATAATGATGAAAATAAAACAACAATTAGAAGTGGGGGCAGTAGCGGTGGAGGCGGTAGTGGGGGCAGTGGAGGAGGATCAAGCGATCCCTGTAAAAATTTAGGAACCGTTTCTTTTAATCCAAATCCAGGAATATATAATCAAACAATTAATGTTGCATTAAATTATTCTAAACCTAATTGTGATTTTAGTATACATTATACGCTAGATGGAACAATACCGACACAATCCTCTCCAAAATATTCATCACCAATAACCATATCACAATCGAAAACTATAAAAGCAATAATATATGCAAAAAATAGAAGAGGAACTACAATAAATGGAGATGTAGCAACAGGATTATATGTAATAAATTCAGAAAGCTCTTGTGTGACAGGTGTTAAAAAAGTAAATATAGAATTTGATCCTGATGAAGGAACATATAGTCAAAAATATATAACAATAAATTTAGATTATCCAAAGACATACAAAGATTGCGATTATAAAATTGTATTTACTACAGATGGAACAACACCAAAACCAGAAACATCAGAAACATATACTACGCCTTTTAAAATTATGGGAGATACTACAATAAAAGCAGCAGTTTATACTAAAAACTTAAACGATCAATATGTAATGGGGACAGTAAATACAAAACAATACAAAGTAGGAATAACACCAGTAAATACATGTGCAACAAACATAAAAAATGTAAATGTATTGTTTACGCCTCCTGAAGGAACATATCAAGATTATATAATGCTAAATCTAGATTATCCTGAAAAATATAAACATTGTAACTATAACATAGCATATACTACAAACGGAAATACACCACATCCAATGACATCACAAACATATAAGACACCAATTAAAATTATGAGTGGAAATACAACAGTAAAAGCAGTAGTATACACTAAAAATGCAAATGATCAATATGTAACAGGAAATGTAAGTACTAAGCAATATGTTGTAGGAGCAATACCTGTAAATACATGTGCAACAAATATAGAAAATGTAAATGTATTGTTTACGCCTCCTGAAGGAACATATCAAGATTATATAATGCTAAATCTAGATTATCCTGAAGAATATAAACATTGTAACTATAATATAGCATATACTACAAATGGAAATACACCACATCCAATGATGTCACAAACATATACGACACCAATTAAAATTATGAGTGGAAATACAACAGTAAAAGCAGTAGTATATACTAAAAATGCAAATGATCAATATGTAACAGGAAATGTAAGTACTAAGCAATATATAGTAGGAGCAACACCAATAAATACATGTGCAAATAATATAAACGACTATGAAATTGTATTCAATCCACCTGCAGGAAATTATCCTAATGTCACTAAATTAATTGTATATTTAGTAAATTCATATGAAGGCGATTGTGATTTCCATATATATTACACACTTAATGGTACTGATCCATCACC
This sequence comes from archaeon, assembly GCA_029563035.1. The sequence continues at coordinate 103,515 of JAKQTP010000212.1, forward strand.
ATATAATTCAGACACTTATCTATACAACACACACATAGGCTTAATTTCAAATACAACAATAAAAGCCGCATTATTCGGATATAATTCTTCAACAAAATCATATTATAAAGGTCCAACTTTTACAAAACGCTATACATTTTTTCCACAAACAAATTCATAAATAAATCCTTTTTTTCTATTTCTTGTTTATTTATATTTATTCTTGTTTATTTATATTTATTTCTGTATTATATAATATATTATATCTTACCTAAAATTAACTTAGTGGTAATAGGTATTTTTAGGTATCAAAAAACGGAGGAAAAAACATGAAAATAGAAGTAAAGTTTCCTGACGGCTCTAAAAGAGAAATAGAAGCAGGAAAAAAAGCAAAGGATATTATCCTTGAAAATATTGGCGAGGGATTAGCAAGAATAGCAATCGCTGTAAAAGCCAACGGAAAATTGATAGACTTAGAAACACCTATTACCACAACAACAGATTTTTTAGTTATAACATATAAAGATAAAGAAGGCAAGGAAATCTTTTGGCATAGCTCTTCACACATTATGGCTCTAGCTATAAAAAGATTGTTTCCTGATGTTAAATTTGCAATAGGTCCTGCTATAGATGAAGGATTTTACTATGATGTAGACATTAATAGAGCATTTACCGAAGAAGAGTTACAAAAAATAGAAGAAGAAGTTAATAAAATAATTAAAGAAGATATGCCTTTTGAAAGATTTGAAGTTGATTTTGGTAAAGCTTTAGAAATTTTTAAAGACAACCCATACAAACTAGAACTGATAAATGAGATAAAGGACAAAGGGGAAAAGATATCCTATTATAAGATCGGAGAATTTAGTGACCTTTGTAGAGGGCCACACATCTCTTCTTCTGGAAAGATAAAAGCATTTAAGGTTCTAAAGGCTTCAGGAGCATATTGGAGAGGAAATAGTAAAAATAAACAGCTTCAAAGAATCTATGGTGTTTCCTATAACTCTTCAACAGAACTTAAAGAATACCTAACAAGACTAGAAGAAGCAGCAAAAAGAGATCATAGAAAGATAGGAAGAGAACTTGATCTTTATAGCTTTCAAGAAGAAGCGCCAGGTATGCCATTCTTTCATGCTAAAGGTTCAATCATATGGAATAAGCTTGTTGAGTTCTTAACAGAAAAGCTTTACAAGAGAAATTATGAGATTAATAAAACACCAATGATTCTTAACCAATCACTTTGGTTAAGATCAGGACATTGGGACCATTATAAAGACAACATGTATTTTACAAAAATAGATGATCAGGACTATGCATTAAAACCAATGAATTGTCCAGGAAATCTTTTAATCTATAAGTCACATCAATATTCTTATAGAGATTTACCAATAAGAGCAGGAGAATTTGGATTAGTTCATAGACATGAGCTATCTGGTGTTCTTTCTGGTCTTTTTAGAGCAAGATGCTTTACTCAAGATGATGCTCATATTTTCTGTACAAGAGAACAAATGAAAGATGAAATTATCGATCTTATTAATCTCTTAGATGAGGTTTATGAAACATTTGGTTTTACTTATCGTATGGAACTTTCCACAAAACCAGAAAATGCAATGGGAGATCCTGCTCTTTGGGATTTGGCTGAGAATACATTAAAAGAAGTATTAGATTCAACAGGAAAAGAATATAACATCAATCCAGGAGACGGGGCATTCTATGGACCAAAAATTGATTTTCATTTAAAGGATGCAATTGGAAGAAACTGGCAATGTGGAACAATACAACTTGATTTCCAGATGCCTGAAAAGTTTAATCTAACTTATGAAGGGCCAAACAACGAGAAGTTAAGGCCAGTAATGCTTCATAGAGCAATCTATGGCAGTGTTGAAAGATTTATGGGGATATTGGTTGAAGAATATGAAGGGAAGTTTCCTTTGTGGCTAAGCCCTGTCCAAGTAATTGTGCTACCTATCGCTGAAAGGCATAATGACTATGCTCGTGTTGTTTCTAAAGTTTTAACTGATATTGGCCTTCGTGTAGAGATAGATGATAATGCCTTAACTCTAAACAAAAAGATTAGAAATGCAGAGCTTTCAAAGATCAATTACATCTTGGTAGTCGGCGACAGCGAAGAAAATAACCAAACAGTAAATGTCAGGACAAGAGATAACGAAATCTTAGGAGAAATTAAAGTCTCAGAGCTTATCAAAGCACTAAATGAGGAAATTATAGAAAAAAGAAGAAGTAGAAAAAAATAAAGGAGAAATAAAACATGAAAATATATATAATAGCAAGCAGATACAATTATCATAGAATTGAAGAAATCAAGAAAGAGCTTGAAAACAGAGGCCATATAATTACTTTGCCTAATTGCTTTGATGACCCTTTTTTAGAAGAAAGAATAAAACTAGAAAAAGATCAAGAAAAACATCAAAAATTTAAAGCAGAAAATTATTTACTTCAAAGAAAAAAAGTTTCAGATATTGATGCTGTTCTAGTAATTAACTTTCAAAAGAATAATATACCTAACTATATTGGAGGCGCGACCTTTCTAGAGATGTATGAAGCATTTATGCAAAATAAAAAAATATTCATGTATAATCCAATACCAGATGGAATATTAAAAGATGAAATAATTGGATTTAATCCAATAATCATAAATGGAAATATTGATTTAATAAAATAAAGGAGAAATAAAAATGGAAAAATATATAGCAAGAGGTTATGTCTCAGAAATAAGAAATTTTGGAAACTTAATGTTCTTTATATTAAGAGACCAATATAAAAAAGAACAAATTACTTTCTTTAAGAAGGATAATCCAGAACTTTTTAACAAAGCCAAAGATATTACTAAAGAATCAGTAATTGTTGTTACTGGAACAAAAAAAGCTTCTGACCAAGCAATGAACGGCTATGAAATAATACCAGAAAATCTTGATATACTTTCCATTTCTGATGCGCCCGTTCCTCTGGACATCTCTGGAAAGATAGACAGCGGATTTGATGCAAGAATCAACTATAGATATGTAGACTTGAGAGTTCCTGAAAATCTTGCTATCTTTAAAGTCAGATCTAAGATTGTTAGAGCAGTTACAAACTTCTTTGATTCTAAAGGTTTCATTAATATCAACACTCCAAAGATTGTATCCTGTGGAGTAGAAAGTGGCTCAGAGTTATTTGAAATAAAATACTTTGATAAGGTCGCATATCTTTCCCAATCCCCACAAGTCTATAAGCAGATGATGATTGCTTCTGGCTTTAATAATGTTTATGAAATTGGAGAGGTTTTTAGAGCAGAAAAGAGCCACACCACAAGGCACTTAACAGAGTTTACAGGGATAGATATGGAAATGGGCTACATTAAAGACCCTGAAGAAGTCTATAATGTCCTAGAAGAACTAATGAAATATGTTTTAACTGAAATAAAAAAAGAATGTAAACAAGAACTTGAATTACTAAAAGTAGAAATAAAAATACCAGAAAAAATTCCAAGAATAAAAATGAAAGATGCAAAAAAACTACTTGCTGAGAAAGGAAAAACAATACCTGCAGAAGAAGACTTAGATTCTGAAGGCGAGAAAATGTTAGGAGATATTGTTATGGAGAAATTCAATTCAGAGTTTGTGTTCTTAACAGAATTTCCTTTTTCTAAAAGGCCTTTCTATCATATGTGTGAGATAGATCCTGAAACTAAACAAAAAATAACAAAAAGTGCAGACCTAATCTGGAAAGGTTGTGAGATTTGTACTGGTGCTCAAAGAGAACACAGAACCTCTGTACTTAAAGAGCAGATTATTGAGAAAGGAATGTCTTTAGAAGATATGGACTACTATATTAAAATGCTAAGTTATGGTGTTCCAAGTCATGGTGGAGCAGGCTTAGGTTTAGACAGGATCACACAATTAATGTTAAATCTTACTAATGTAAAAGAAGCAGTTCTTCTTCCAAGAGATCCTGAAAGATTAACCCCATAAACTTAAAATGAGAAAATATGTTGAAACGACCAATAAGATACAAAATAAACTTAAATAGGAAAACAAATTGTAAGAATAGGACTTTAGAAAATACCAAATTAAAGCCAAATAATAGAAAAAAGAGCAGGAACAATTTAGAAAATATTCAAAAATTAAAGCCAAATAAATCAAGAAAAATAAAATTTGACAATCACACTATATATGTTAAAGAAAAAAACACACACTGTTTAGAAATTGCAGAATTTTTTGTAAAAAACAGAAAAAATCCAAATAGGGATTTACCTGTCATTATTAAAGGCCTTATGGATTTTGCAAGAAAAAAAGGATATTCTACAATTACAGGAAATACATGGATATTTGCAGAACATCCAGCAATTGCTGAAAGATTAGGTGTGATTATTCCTCAAAAAGAAAAAAAAATAGCAACATTTAATGAATATAAAAAAAAGAAAAATATAATCAAAATTTTAGGAGCTAAACCTAAAACAAAAATATTGCCACCAGAAATATCAAAAGAGGTAAGAAAAAATCCAGATTTTGCATTTAAAACTATTGATTGTATCATAAAAACTGATGGTGGCTATCATGTTAGAACAGAAATTTGCGTGCCTTACGAATATATATTTCTTCCATTCGCTATAAAACTTTAGGTCCTATAGTCTAGTGGTTATGACGTTACCTTCACATGGTAAAGATCCCCGGTCCGATCCCGGGTAGGACCATTTTCATTTATCTTGTTTCCATTTGAGCTAATTTGTCTTTATAAAAATCAGGAAGAGAGCAATCACTTGCTCCTTTTACTAGTGTTTGCTTGTAATTCTTACTTGGCTTACCATTAATATCAAAGTTGTTTGTTTGAATATAGATTTCTGCTGAAATTGTTTTGCCATTTTTAGTAACAACATCAATCCATTCTCTATTATAGCTGTTCTTTGATTTTTCCCTATCTTTTCTGTAACCTTCAATAACATCAAGCTTTTCTATTTCTTTCTTTGTTAGAAGATAAAGACAACCATAGACCTCTGAATTCTCATCAAAAACAACAGAGCCAACACCTCTTGGAAAAATCAGACGATGGCTTTTAAGCACGCCATAGCCTTCAGAAATCAAGTCATTATTGCCTACTCTGTTTCTTAGAAGATCAATATCCATATTACTGCCATATGCAAAATAATAATAAGTAGTATTAAAATTTAACAAAATGAAAATAATTACTCCTAGAAAAATAAAAAGACACAAAAAAATAATCAATCTTTTAAGCATATTTATTACTTCTTAAAAATTTCTTTTATAGGTCTTTTCAATAACAAATTATAAATAACCAAATTTTAACTAAAATATAGTAAGCTGAAGTATTTATAAACATATTTTATTATATATTGATTAGAACAATTAAATTAAACTTAAACAAAAGATGGATATGGAAATAATAAAAGACATTTATAACATTTTACTCATTAACTATGGGCCACAAGGTTGGTGGCCAATATCTGATATTGGTTATCACCCTAACAAATATTATGTAATTAAAACACATAAACAAATCTTTGAGGTTTATGTTGGAGCAATATTAACACAAGCAAATTCTTGGGAGAATGTTGAGAAATCAATATTTAATCTTAAAAAAAACAATCTATTAAACCCAAAAGCAATAATTCAAAGCGATTCTAGAACAGTAAAACATGCTATAAATAATCTTAGCTATTATAATCAAAAATATGAAAGATTAGTAAATGTTTCTAAATTCTATCTAAGTTTAAAAGATCGAATGCCTACTAGACCTGAACTTTTATCAGTAAAAGGCATAGGAAAAGAAACAGCAGATTCCATTCTTTTATATGCCCACAGAGAACCTATCTTTGTTGTTGACACTTATACTAAAAGGATACTCTTAAATCTTAAACTAATTAAAAAGAATGCAAAATACGAAGAGATACAAAAACTATTTATGGATAACCTACCAAAAGACTTTAAGGTATATCAAGAATATCATGCTTTGCTTGTTGAACACGGAAAAAGGCATTATTCCACAAAAGCAAAGAAAGGCAAAACACTAAAGGTTAGAGATCCTTTACTTAATCAGCTAAGATAACCATAAAACTGATTTATAAAACCAACTAATTCTTTACCATATTTTGGTGTTTCGCCAGGATTCCATTTTTCTGCAACACCTTTTTTCTTGTTACTACCTGTAGATAATACCGTGCCAGAATAGTTATTTTTTAGATTAATTAAAGTTGCTTCAAAGCCAGCATCTAGTGAAGGATATACACAAAAATTGCCGTTTTTTGCTTTTCTACCACCACAAGCACAGCCATTTGTTGCTTTGATGCCTGTTGGATTATTCGTTGCTGTTAGCGCACCATTTTTATAAGACCCAGATAACTTATTGTACATGGATTTCTCTCTTTGAAAAATTGCCAAAATAAAAATAGGATCTACCTCATATATTGCACAAAGATTATATAGTGTTGGAATGGCCCGTATAAATTTTTCGTCTGCTTTATATCTATTTGGCCTATCTCCTGCGATTTTTTTAATATCATCCAATGAAACAGACGGAGCACTTGTAACAACCACACTGTTTTTTGCTCTTTTAGTGTTTACTTTTTTAGCTAAACCTAAATCTCCTGACCTTAATTTAGTTAATGTGTTTGCGTTAGTTGTATAACAACTACCTGTCCCTTTATCTAAAGAATTAATTATTTCTTCTTTTGTTTTAGGCTCAGACTTTGTAGGTTTTGCAGAGCCCTTAATAGATAACATAAATTTATCAAGCCACACCTTATCAAAGTGCACTAATTGATTAAAACTTGTCCCATTACTTACAAATTTGTTTTCTAAATCCAGTAGACTAGAATAGCTTGTTTCTGAATTATAAATATAGACATATGTACCGTTTTTTACAAAATCAAAAAGTGTTATTACATCATCATTCAACATACGAATACAGCCATGAGATCTCTGTTGCCCCATTGAGTTTTCTTTATTTGTTCCATGAATGTATATTCCTCTATAAATTGTGTTTCTATTCCCATTTTCACAACCAACACCGATGTTGCCTTTTTCTAAACCATCTATTACTAATTTTCTTGTTACAACATAAGCAGTTCCCACATTTTTTTTAGAAATTACTGGTGTGCTATTATTGCATTTACAACCACTTTCATCGATTATTTGGTAAGGCAGACAATTTTGTCCAACTTTTTGTACAATTTTAAATAATCCTATTGGAGTTTTATAACTATCATTAACACAGCCAAACCCGTTTACTCCTGTTGACAACGGAAATTCAGCAATTATGTTTGTTTTATTGTTTTCCTTATTTACTAAAAACAATTTCTTATACTTTCCTAATATGACAATCATTGGCTCTTTAGGATCCAATCTTATTTTCTCATTAATTTCTGGATAGTCTTCTGTTGAATAACTGTTCTTATAATAGATATCAAACTCTTTTTGTAATATTCTATTATACACTTCTTCAAGTTCTTTATATACTGGACTATCATTAGGATTTACCCCTGTTAACAACATATTAAAAGAAGAAGAATCAAAGATATATTCTGGAATATTCCCTTGATTTATTGATGTATCAACAGAACCTAAAAAGACCCCGTTTTCTTTAGCTTTTGCTATTAGTTTTTGATTAAGATTATTTGAAATCATAACTTCTTTTATTTGGCCATTTTCATAATAGCCATAAGCATTCTTCCATCTTGCTGTAGTTTTTAAGAAAACATCTAATCTCTCTATTTTTAAGGTGTTTACCCATGAATGAATAATGTAATGATTAGAGCCAATTTTTCCTAGATAAACAACTACATGACTATATTCCTTGTCTTTATAGCTGGTGTTGTTATGCTTTATGCCAAGAACAGAACCAGGAATCAATAAATCAAAGTTTTTTTCTTGTAATGAACCTGTTGTTGCTTTCCAAATACTAATATTATTTGGCTGTTTTGCTAAATTCCAAGCATCAGCAGAATCAAATCTATATCCAAAGAAATTATTATTGAAATTTCTAATAAATGCAGAACAAAAATTCACTTTTGGATTTGACCAAAAACTAACACAATCTGTTGGAGTGTTACTAACGCATGTATTTCTATATCTTTCAAAGAACGAATCTTTTGGAACATATTTTGTTTTAGATATCTTACAGATTAATGTTTCATTACAATTTAATAAGTCACTAAATTCTTTATTTAATGTTGGTTCATTTTTTATTATTTTTTTATAGACTTTACTATAGTCTTTTAGGATATTTAAATTTCTATTGTCTGTTTCGGTTTTAATAAATGTATTAACTGCCTGTATGTTTTTATACAGCGTTTGAGAATCGTCAATGGTATATACCGCAAAAGAATCGTTAGGTTGCATATTTTGATTTTGAGCAGTTTGATTCTCCAAAGAGCCGACATTGCTATTCCCTAAGGCACTTGCAAATTCCAAATAGCTTTCTTCCTTTTTAACATCTAATTCTTCATCTATATTTTTCCATAAAGAAAATTTATTTTCAGAAATTGAAAAACAAGCTTCGCTATTATATATATTATTAATCAATTCAAAAAATCTAAAATCTTGATTTTCTTTATTTAATCTATATACATGCCTTCCATTTTCTGTGCTTTCAAAAACATCTACATTAAAGACTAAAGGGCTTTGTGATTCTATGATTATTGGATAACTTGCATTTTCTAATTTTGGAGGGTAGATTACAATTGTTTCTTTTGTTGCAAATTCTTCTCTTGAGTTATTTATAGTTAAGAGGTTATTTGTATAATTTACATATTCTCTGCCATTATAATATTTTATAATAATTTCTTCTCCTGCATCTTTGTTAATTATCACAGGTTCTGTTAAGTTAATTATAAAATCAGGGTGTGCAGAATCAATGGAAACAACATTTCCGTTTTGTAAATTGTTATAATTATCAATAATTTCTGGGAGATTAGATGTAAAAGAAGTGGTATTTTCAAAAATATTTCCACGATTATAACTTAGTGCATTTATTGTTTTTAAGAATAATGGATTACTAGAAAAATATTGGTTTTCAAAATAATAATTTACAAATAAATTTGTAGTAGGATTATCAAGCATTATTTTGGCGTTTTTAGTTGCAGGGGTGATTTCTGAAACCTTTACAACCACAGTTTTAGGTTCTAAGTTCACACTAAAATCAGACAAATTTAATTTCCAATAATTACCAAACATTTGTGTGTGTTCATTATTTAGTATTCTTGTGGTTTCTTCTTTAAATGGCTTAATATTATAAATAAAATAATTTAGGCCTTCTGAATAATAAATATTTGAATAGCCTTGTGTTTTGTATTCTAAGCCATATAATAGTTTAGAATAGACATCATCATTTACTCTTGAAACTTTAAAATTATTAATAGAAGAAAGGTATTTTTCTAATGTTATTTGATAATGGGTATGATAGTCTGTATATTTATAATAATCAGAACCTAAAATCTCTTGTAATAATCTATTAAATTCAGAATCACTAACTGCTGGCTCATTATTTGTTAAGTCTAAAATTGTTAATTTTCTATATTCCTCAGGAACAGAGTTTAACACAGCAATAGAAAATTCCAAAGATTCGGATATAGAATTGTTTGTTGATAATTCAGTTATTAAAGACAAGTCTTGTTCAAGATAAGTTCCTACTTTTGAAATTAAGTTGTTTTTTCCTTTTTTGTATTTTATGTTTCCCATTTCTATATAGTTATTATCAGTAATAGCATCTATCTTTTTTGAAACCGCTATTCTGAACTGATCTTGATCAACATAGTATTCCCCATAATCAAAAAGATCTGATGGAATATTATTGTTCCATTCAAAATATAATCTGTCTAAGCCAAACACCTCTAAAGAATCATTAGTAAAACCGGAGATTCTAGAGCCATCTGGCAAAAGACAAACATTTTCTTTGGCACTCAAATATTCAGTTATTGATTTCTTTTTTTCTTCAAAGACAGATTCACCACATGAAGAAAAGCCATTTTCATTTATTCCATAGTCTTTTAGATGGCAATATGGGCAATAAAATTCTATAATGTTTCTATTAATTTGAAACAAGGTGTATTTATTAAAAGAATCATAATCTAGTTGTAAAATATTAGTATTATATATTCCACTTACATTTTGATTACTATCTGTTTCTATAATTTGCAAAGAAAAGTTAGTGATGTTAGGTTTTAGATTTAAAAGTAATTTGTTATTGGTGATGTTGCTTTTGTTTAGTTTAAGATATCTAGGTACAGAGTTTATTTCTATTATTGAAGATGTTGCATTTACAAATCTGTTCTTTTCAGGTATCTGACTAGATTGAGGATTATCAATAACCAAATATATTGCTTGAGTAGTATCTGATAAATCTAGTTTTAGTTCTAGGGTTTTGTCTTTTGTAATTTCTTGAGAGGAATTGTTAATAACATATGTTCTGCCTTGATTAAAAACATATATTCTTTTTTTCAGATTTAAATTTTCTTTTAAAAAATAATGAGGGATATCTAGAGATTTGTAATTTAATTGAGCATTAAGAGAAAAACCTAAATTTTGGTCAACAGAAGTAAAAAGGGTTATTGTGTCTTGAGATTCTTCTTGTTCAGTATCTGGAAAAACTAAGGGGATTGTTGAATTATCTAATTCCCCTTCTATTCCATTTATTGCAAAAGGCACAACTACAGGGGAGCTTTCATCTTCTGCAACCATAAATGGCAATATTAAGAAAATAAAAAGCATTATCATTATTTTTGAATATTTCATAACTTGTTCACATTTCATAATTGTTTCACATTTAAATTACATATATTATATTATATCTAAATATATATAAACTTTTCATAAATGATCTTGTTGTCCATAAACCCCCTCACTATTTCGATAATTTTCAATAAGTTTCGCTAAGTTTCGCTAAAAGTATTTAAATACTGAAAAACAAGAGTTACTTATAATGTGCCATTAACACAGACACATTAAAATCCCCTATTCCAAAAAAAGCGAGGTGAAATGAAAATGAAGAAATTAAGTTGTCCAGCAAAAAAACTAAGACAATTAGTTTTTGCAATTTTTGTTTACCTTGCTATTCTTGGTACCTTGATATTCACATTATTAAAAATAAGATTTGTAAAATAAATTGGAGGAAGAAAATGAATATAAAAAAAATAACAAATATAATAGTCGCAATATTTGCAATGACTGTATTTTTTATTGCAACAGCTCCTAAGTTGTTTGCAGATAGTTCAATATTAACAACTAGTGGTTCTTATGCCCCTGCAGATATTACATATCAACTAAACATACCTTGTGCAATAGATAGAACAAAGATAATATTGCCTGCTAAAATTCAACTAAACTCTGATGGGCAATATAAAGCCATTTGTAACTCTAGTGCCTATTTTAATGAAGAAACAGAAGTTTATCATTTAAAGAAAAATGAAGGCTATTATCTAGATATAGTAATATTGCCTGAAAAGACAAGCAAAAAGATAAATTTTTCTGAAATTGAAACAATAACATTAGATTTCTATAATCAAGATAATGAAAAGGCATGTTTTACTAAAAAACTAACCAAAGATACAACACAAGAAAATCTGTATGTTGGAAAAATAAGTTATGTTAAAGGAAACGATTCTAAAGAATCTGCTTTAGAGAACATGGAAGGCTTTATTAATTCTTGCGGAATGGATACAACACTTAAATTTGAGGTTAGTGTAGAATCAAAAATAGGTGAAAAATTCACAGCAACAAACTCTGGAAATATAAAATACCTAGTTATTGACTCTGACAATTCAAATATAGTTGCAGAAAACGCAAGAGTCCAAAAACAAGTACAAGTAAGAAAAATGCAATCAAATTCTGAAAACAAAAACATCCAACAAAGAGAATCTATAAATGCCATTAATAAAGCACAGATATCTAAACAACTAACAATTAGAAACAATAATGAATTTTATATGGTTAGAGAAAACAAGGTAAAAAAGATAATGCCAGTTACACAAATGCTTCAAGAAAACAAAATAAATGTTGCAAAGGTAATTGGGGACATAAACCTAGAAACAGTTTCAGAGACACCAACCTATGTTTTTGAAGTCAAAGAACAAAGAAAACTATTTGGGTTTATTCCAATTGGTCACAAAATAACTAAAAAAAGAATATCTGCAATAAAGGAAATTACAGAATAATTTCCTTTTTCTTGTTTTTTTAACAATAAGTAACTTTAAATATAAGATTGCAATATAATATTATTATGTTTTTAAAAAAAATAATGCCTATCTTTATTTTTTTAATAATACTTAATTATAATTTTGCACAAACAATTGATTTTCAAAAAACAGAAATAACACATTACGAATTTGACACCTATAAAATTAAAGATAGCCTTATTGTATCAAACATAAATAACAACCAACTTGTATTTGATATAGTTCCTTGCTATGATGTGATTGTTAAAATTAATAATCACAAAACAGATTCTATTTCTTACAACCTAAACACACTAACCATTAACTTAAATGATAATTTAAAAGATTTAGAAAAGATAAATATAGAAATTATCTATTTGACAGATTACTATACTAATAAAGAAAAAGGCACGTGGATATTAAATTACGGTTCAAGATATAAGGACAAAATTGATGAACTTAAAATAACACTTCCAAAAAATGCAAAAATCCTAGATACTCCAAGTGGTGCTACTGCACAAGTGATTAATAAACAGATAAATCTTTCTTTAAAAGAAATTGCAGAAACTCACATAAATTACGAAACACCAGAATCTTCTTCAGGACCTAATTATTTTGTTATGAGTCTAGTTCTAATAATCGGAATAGTTTCATTTTACTTTGCATATAAGAAAAAACCAAAAGTAAAAAATAAAGCCAAAAGTAAAACTTCAGATTTACTTCTTGGTCTAAACGAAAACGAACAAAAAATAATTAAAGTTGTTATGGAGAAAGAAGGGCAAACACAGAAAGCAATTACTGCAAAAAGCTTTCTACCAAAAGGCACAGTTTCCAGAAATATTAAAAAGCTTTCGGACAAAGGATATATTGAAATAAAGAAATATGGCGTAAGCAACAAGATATTTCTTGGTGAGGTTTTTAATAAAAAATAAGGAGGATAAATATGGATGGTTTTTTAACAAACAACAATATTACTGAACCAGAAATAAAAGATACTCCTGATATTAAAAAGATTAAAAAAATAAAAGAAAAGCCAATAAAAGTAAAGCCAGTAAAAATAAAAGAACCAAAGGCTCCTAGAAAACCTAATGTTCTTAGGGCATTATTAATTGGGCTACTATTATTTGGGTTACTTGCTGGTTCTTTTGTAGCATACGACAAATACAAAAAAGGTGAATTAAATCTAGAAAATATAAAATTTTTAAAATTTCTAGATTTAAATAACTCTAAACAAGAAGACACAAACAGAAATATTGAACCACAAAATATTGATACTAATTTTCCTGATTTAAATAACGATCAAAATAACATGTGACTTTATACTCTTAATTTAGGTCTTACTGGTCTTTTTTGTTTTTTGATAGTAACGGTTAGTGATTCTCTCTTTTTATCTAATTTTCTTTTACTCATAGAGTATCTAAAATTCGAATTGTATTGTCTTCTCTTGCCATTAATATTTGCTTGAGCAGTAAGTTGTTTAAGTGATCTGTGCAAGGCGGGGTTAGCAACCATATCTATCCTAGTAAAACCTTTTGTTCTTATTTTTGCAACAGTATTAATCAGTAATTTCCTGCCAAGACCTCTTGCTTGGTGTTCTTTTCTTATAGCAATTCTACCAATGTATGCACTTTCTTTATCTCCTCTATTAGATATAGAGAAACCAATTATTTTTTTATTTTTATGCAATAGATTAATGTAAACTCCAAATTCTCCTAATTCTTTTAATCCATCATATAGATTTGATTTTAGCAAGTTAAAATATTCATCTTTTTTACAATTTACTAAATTATTAGTATATTCTATTTCATACAATTGATTAATCAGGCTTTCTTTTTTAAGAAATGCAACAACATCTTCTTTGTTGTTTAATATTATGTTTTGATATTTCATAAAAATCTTAAATGCTAAGGGCAGGATTCGAACCTGCGAAGCACTAAGCACCAGATCTTGAGTCTGGCTCCTTTGACCGCTCGGAAACCCTAGCAAGGCTTTTTTATATAATAATTTAAGATATATTTATCGTATATAATTTAGTATAAAAAGAGTTATAAACATTAATTTTCATATAATATATAGCGATTAAATTATGGATAGAAAAAAAAACACAATTATTGCAATAATTTTTACAACATTAGTTATCGGTATTTTTATTTTAGCCTCTATTTACTTAAACAAAAATCCAACTCCCGCAGATAAAATAAACGAACAACTAAGAGCACAAAATGCATCTTGGATTGCAAGAGATTACCCAGATGAGATTATAAATATCCCTATTGTTCAAACACAAGATGATTTTATAGAGGATGCATCAGACATACCAATATTTAATCAAGAAACAAAAAACCAGATTTTCCCAGAACACGAAACATTTACAAAAAAGGCAGAATATAATAATAAATTAACCGCATTTTTATTTCTTAACACATTAGTCACTCGAAATCATAAATTACAAGACAAACTTTCTTGGAAAAAATACATACATAATTTTCAATCACAAGAAGGTTGTGGTGGCTGTAGTGCATTTGCAACAATCTCTGCATTTGAGGCATATGCTAATAAAACAAAAAATTTAAACTTAAATCTTTCTGAACAATATCTAATCTCACATATTAATTTTCAAGGTTGTTCAGGAACTAACACCGAATATTATCTAAGATTAATAACCCTTAATAATTTCAATCCTAATACTGAAAATATAAATGAGTATTTAAAACGAAAAACAAAAAATGAAATATTAAATGAAAAAGGACTCTTAAATAAAGTGAATCCTTGGGGTGTAAGAAAATTACAAACAAAAACACAAATAAGTTTAATGAATGGAGAGGTTCCATTTGGTGTGCCTTTAGAAAGTAAACTTAAATATTTATCTTATGACTCTTGTGAGATTACAAATAATAATAGCGAAACAAAATCAGGAATGAATTTAAAATTATTCCATCAAATTTATAATTATAATTATAGTATATTTGATGAAAACTTTTGCCCAGACCATGGTGATAATAAAGATCTTTTTTTGCCTCAAAAGATATCCGGTATAAACAAATATTTTATAGAAAGCTATTTTAAAATAGACAATTCAGATTGTAAGGAAAATAATTCCCAAACCGTAAAAAATATTAAAGAAGCACTAAAATACTCTCCAATAATTGGGAATACAAATAAATTTTATAACTCTATTAGAGATAATTACAAAGAAGGTGTTTGGGAGAAATTGAATGATGAAAATCACGTGATTTTAATAATAAACAATAAAAAATATATTGTTGGTCATGCAATAGTTATTGTTGGTTGGGGCGTAGACACAACTACCGGAAAAGAATATTGGATAATAAAAAATAGCTGGGGCAAAGGTTGGGGTGATAACGGTTATTTAAATACATGGATTAATGACAAAGATCTAACTATAGAATGCTCTTCATTATATGGTTTTTCAGGAGATGTGATTGTAAAATCAGGTGATCAAATTAACAATTTATTGCCAGTCGTTAGAGAAGAAATCGAACAAGACAAAATTAGAAAACAAGAAATTGAAAAAATAAAACAAGAAAAACTACAAAAGCAACAAGAAATTAAAAATCAAAGACCTCTACTTAATTTTCCTGACGATTTTAATCCACTTAACGATTATTTCCAAAAAAATATAAGTTATTCAGATATGGAAAATATAATAAATAATGACTGCTTAACTATCACTACTTGTTTTTATAATAAATTATACGACTTTTTAAATACTCCTGAAACACAAGATAATAGATTAACTTAAAATCAGTGTTTCTATTTTAGGCAATCAAATAAAAAGAATTAAAAACCATCTATGCCTTTGCCTTTTCTTCTCTTAAACTTAGGGCCACCAAACAAATTTGCAAAGAAACCTGGCTTTTTTAATTTTTTATCTTTTCTGACCACTCTTCTTGGGCAAAATAATCTTTGAAAGAAATTTTGTTCATTTCTTCTTCTTGTATTTCCTACAGAAACTGCCCCTGGTTCTGGTTTTGGGATCCCACCTGTTCCATAATATGCTTCTTGAAGTATCTTATCATGATCTTGTCTTTTCATAAATATTCTCACCTTTTTTAAAAGTAGATATATATGAATAGAAGGATATAAAAATATTATCTAAATCAAACATAGAAATTAGTCTTGTTCTCTAGTGATAATGTATCCAAAAAATAAAAATTAAGGAAAATAACTCATTAATTTATCCCCTTTTGTCCTATCACTTAATTTTATGTATTTATGTAAAAACAAATCGATTGTTTCATTTACTCTTGCATGTCTACATTTGGATAGATTACAGTTTTTAGAGTTAAATACTGTTTTCATAACAACAGCCACGTGCTTCTTAGAAGCCCATATTTTTTTAAAACTAGATTTGTTAATATTTCCAATCTCAAAATTGTTTTCTCCAAGGTGGGGATTACAAAGATAAACATTGCCATCAGTATCTATATTTGCAATCAAACCTAAAAGAATATTCCAGCAAATCCCTGTTTTACTAATACAAGGAGTGTTTTTATTTTTTTTGATACCAGTTATGTTTTCAATTTCTTCTTGTCTAATATCAGTTTCTTTCTTTAATATATTGTATAGTCTTTTTTTCTGATCAGAATTTAATTCAACATCTTGGTATTTTAATTTTCTATTCCTGTAAGTTCTTTCTGGTTCGAAATTATTAACACATCTTAATGCAATGTCTTTAAATCCAAGATTTTTAATGTAGTTATATATTCTTCCAGCAAATAAATAATTTTCTCTACAAATCATTATTTTTGCAGAAACATAGGTGTTTGTATTTTTTGTAAGGCGTAATAAATCTTTTATGTTCTTTTCAAGAATCTCAAATTGATCAGAATCAGCAGGTAATCTTCCAACCATATTATATAATTTTTTAGTATCTGCAAGAATAGAAATAGACACCCAGCTTAACTTTTTAATAAATTTTTTATTATTAAATTTATCAAGATTAACTCCGTTAGTATTCATACCATAATGTAAATTATATTCAGAAACAATCTCATTTAATTTGCCTTTACAAGCAAGCAATGCTTCTCCTCCACCGACTAAAACCACTCCCTTTCCAGAAATGCTTTCAAAGTCAGAAAGCAAGCTTTTTAATTTGGCTTCTGAAATTTCAATGCCATCAGCTATGTTTATTTCATTTCTTTGTTCACTTGAACAGAAGGTGCATTTTCTATTACAATAAGGTGTTGGATTAATGCCAAGCGACCTTGGTCCGATTTTAGAATATAATTTTAAAATCGATTTTTCTAAGTCTTTAGGATTGCTTCTAATTTTCTGAATTAATTCTGTATTTGACTTAACGCCTAATATCTCTTTCAAGATTACAAGTCTTTCTTGTGTAGCATCAATTGATTTTAATGAGCTAAACCCATGATAACTTGTAAGTTCTAATTTTTTCATATATAAAATTCCTGCCTTTTATTTTTCTTAAAAAAATCTAAACTAAAAGCATTCTTTTTTTAAAATTCATGATTCTTAGTTTAAATTTTATCAATTTTCCTTATCAGTCTTTTCATCTGTTTTAAAAAAAGACCAATTCTCATTATTATATATTTTTGGTTGATTATCAATCATTTCTGATTGACTAGCCACTTCTGATTGGTTATCTGTAACTTCTGGTTGACTAGCCATGTCTGAGGAAGGATTTTCCACAACTTCTGGTTGAAGTGGGTTGTTAATAACATCTTTCTTTCTTCTTTGAAACACAAAAACCAAAATAATAATTACAATACACACAACCAAACCAATAATTAGATATATAAACCAACCACTATCTTTTTTATTTTTAGTTTCTGCTTCTTCTGAGTTTTCTGATTCCTCAATTTTTTCTATTTTTTCTTCTGGTATTTCCTCTGTGTTCTGATCTTCACTAACATGTGCGTTTTCATCTGATTCTAGTAATTCCTCGTTTGTTTCTCCAGAACTTATTATGGTCTTTATAAGATTTAATTGAGATTCGGTTACTTGCCTATTTACAGAATACGTAAATTCTGTTGTGTTTTCTGAAGATAAAGTGCTTAAATCAAATTCAATTATTGGATCTTCTTTTATGACATTAAAAGATATTGTAGAATTAATATCTGATGTGGAATTTGCTATTACTTTAGGTATAATTTCAATTACTTTTAAATTTGTTAAATTTTTATCAGAAATGTTCTTTACAGACAATGTTATCTTTGATAGAAATTCTGTTTTCTTTGAAGACAAAACAGTTTTTGTTGTTTCTAATTTTCTCTTAATTTCATATTGGTTACGATTATTTAGGGTATATTTTTCTAAATTAATATCATCATAAGACAAATTATTATCTTCTAAAATTTCTTGAACATTTTCTGGAGATGGGATTTCAATATTTGTTGTTATTGAATTATTAGTAACTATTGGATAGGATTTTGTAGGGCCAGACCCTCCTCCTGATGGTGGAGAAGATTTGGATTCTTCAAATTTAGCAACAACAGTTATGTTATTATTAACATTAGTGTCAGTACGTGGGTTCTGGGTAGAGTTATCACTCCATTTTACAAAATGATAGCTACTATTTGGAATGGCAGTAACAGGCGTGCCATTACCGCCTTTTACAACAGTCTGAGTAGTGGTACCTGAAAGAGTACCACCACTACCTGAAGTGTATTTTAGAGTATAAGTGGTTGAAGAAACTTGATAAGTCCCGATTACTGTCTCAGAAAGTCCAGAAAATTTATTTTTAACACTAATATTAAAATCATAATCTCCTGCAACTAATGAAGAGCCAGAAGTAATTTGTACTGGAATACTAACACTACTACCTGGAATTATAGAGATTTCTGGAATTGGTGTTATTGTAAAACCTGATGGTAGAGAACTAGCAGAAATCAAAAAATCACTAGTTGAACAAACACTAACATCTCTATTTGTTACATTTAAATTGTATGTTAAGGTGTCACCTAAATTGCCTGCTTGACTTTTAGGAGTTATTGTGACAACAGGTTTTTTTCTTGTACAACTTGGCATTGATAATGTTATGCTTGCATCAAAAGTTGTGTATGACAATCCAGAAGACATATCTGTAACCAGAACATTAAATTCGTATCTTCCTTCAAGCGAAGGATCAGTTGTAATTTGTACAGGTATAGTCACCATTTCTCCAGGATAAAATGACCTTGTAGGGATAGGAGTTGTTGTAAACCCTGTTGGCAAATTAAAATTAAAATTAAAATCACTATTTGAACACATACTGTTATTTTTATTTAATACATTTAAATTATATGAAAATGTATTCCCCGCAACCCCTACTAGACTCCTAGGCAAACTAAAATATGCATGTGGCTTATATTTCACACACTCTTGATAATTATCATTTAAATCTACATAAACCGTTGCTGTGCTTTTTGTTTTTTCCATTAATGTAATTTGAATACCAGTATAAGGATCTGTAAATGTTTGATTAACTAAAAAAGGAGCATCATTAGCAGTTTCTGTTGATGGTACTGCATCAAGCAAATAAGTTTTTTCATAAACATTATTCTCAGGCCCTAATCTTATCATTATTCCATTTACAGCAGGACTTGTAGTTGAATAATTATCAAACACATCGTGAGGCTCTCTATAATCAACATAAATTTGCCTTTTTTGTAAATTTGGATAATTTGGCCTGTATATTTTTAAAAGCTGAGGATTTGTTGTAGGGTTCTCTATAGAAGAAATGGTATATGTTCCTGTTTGAGTAACTGTTATCATATTCTGATATGGAATAAACTGTGTATTTCCAAAACCTGTTTTAAAAAAAGCATTAAAATGTCTTCTTCCAGTTGAAGAGCCCATGGTGTCAAAAACATCTCCATACTCTTTATAAGTACATGATTCTGACAATGTCACATATTCATCTCCACTTTTACACCTATATAAACTTGCATGACTTAAACCAAAATTATGACCCAATTCATGGTTTACATAGCCACTTTTTAATTCTTCATACCAGGATTTTTTATCTAAAACAGCAGCACTTGCTTTTCCAGGGCAACTTGTTGATGATCTTACAACATATAATACATAATCATAATTATTATATCTAAAACCATTTACCGTCGCTAATTGATTAGCTTTATTCGCCCATTCTGCTTTTTTACAAGGATAATTATCATATGGCAAAGTATAATAGCCAAAGACGTCTCCATTTGTGTTAATATCTCCAATAAATTCTACTTGATTGAAACTTACATCTTTAATATATGCGTTTGCAGATAAGGGTCCTGTAAAAACAATCTCTCTTACTTGTTCATGAGTCAAAGGCGGGTCATCTTGAACATTTGCAAAATTAAGTAAAATAACTGCAACTTTTCTACTATCTATTGTTGTAGGTGTAGAATTTGTTTGTGCAGGTAAATTAAAATTATCTGGCTCATCTAAAATATCTACTGACTCATCATCTTCATCTATTAATAATATATCTTTAACTTGCACACCTTTTATTCTTACACTTGTTTTTGGTAAGAATTCATAATCTTCTATTGAACGTAGCTTAAAACTTTCCTGTTTATCAGTAATGACAAAACTCTCTTCTTCAAAATAGCCCTCTTCAAAGTAATCTGCATGATTAATTTCTATAGTCCCTTCAATATCTATTGGCTCTTCTATAAACTCTTTAAGCTCCTCTGGTATTTCCGAAATTAAATCATAATCAAGAATTTGCTTTTTTGCTTCTGTTATATTTTTTTCTTCTAAAAGTTCATAAATTTTATTTTGTCTCTCTTCTGCAATATTTATTAAGTTGCTAACAATTTCTGGCTTTTCGGTCTCTGATGCATTTTCATAAATTTCTTTTGCATCTATTATTGTTTTTGTCATTTCAACTAAATCTGTTGGTATTTGAGAAGGCAAAACATTATCTGCTTGCCCTTTTTTTATTGAGTATCTTGATTGAAATAACATTAGAAATACAACTATAACTAAAATAAGTATCACTATAAACCAAAAAACTTTATTTTTATCTATTTTCTTTTTCATGGTTAAAGCCAAAAACTATTTACTAAATAAAGGAAACAAATTATATTTAATTATATCTATTTGGTCATTCCAAAATTATTTTTTATTAGAATAAGCGCAGAGGCTGGGATTTGAACCCAGGTAGTCTTTCGACTCTAGCTTAGCAGGCTAGCGCGTTTGACCACTCCGCCACCTCTGCATTAATCTATTATCACGAATTCATATAAATTGATATCGCAGTTATCTGCAATATCTTTCCTTCAATCTTTAAGAATCCGACAATATATTTAATATTAAAAAGCTATATAAAACCATATTACTTGTGTTTTTTTCTATTTAAATATATTTCTGTATATAATATATATGTATATATCATAACAAAATAATCTATTTTGTGTGGCTAATTATGAAGATAAAAGAAAGAATAGTTGTTGAGCTTAAGAATATCTATAAAATATATAGCATGGGCTCTGCTTCTAGTGTTCATGCACTTGATGGGGTAGACTTAAAAATAAAACAAGGAGAATTAATAGCAATCATGGGTCCAAGTGGCTCTGGCAAATCAACAATGATGCATATTATCGGTGCTCTCGATCTGCCTAGCAAAGGAAAGCTATACCTTGATGGAATAGATATTTCAAACCTAGAAGAAGATAAGCTTGCAGAAATTAGAGGTAAAAAAATTGGCTTTGTTTTTCAAAATTTTAATCTTATTCCAACTCTAACTGCCTTAGAAAATGTAATGCTACCTTTGTTATTTCAAGAAAGCGATACAACCATAAAAAACCAAGAAAAACGCTGTAAAGCACTTTTAGGTCTTGTTGGCCTTGGAGATAGAATAACACACAAACCAACAGAGTTATCTGGTGGACAACAACAAAGAGTAGCAATAGCTAGAGCACTTGTTAATGATCCAGAGATTATTCTAGCAGATGAACCAACAGGAGCACTTGATTCAAAATCAAGCCTAGAAATCATGGATCTTTTAAAAGACCTAAACAAAAACGGAAAAACAGTAATATTAATAACACACGATAAAAACGTAGCAAACATTGCAAAAAGACAAATACATCTAAAAGATGGAAAAATAGAAGAAGACATAAAAACCAAATAGATAAAAAATGATTCAGAAAATCAAATTTGTTCTGGGAAATATACAAAGAAGAAAACTTCGAAATTGGCTAACCATACTTGGAATTGTTGTTGGAGTAATTGCAATTGTTTCTCTAATATCTTTATCAGAAGGACTAAAAAACACTATAAATGAAAAATATGATAGTCTTGGAGCAAATAAAATAACAATAACCTCTAAATATATGGACTTTGGTGGAGGACAAAGCTCTAAAGGCTTAACAGACGAAGATATTAGATCTATTAAAAAGATAAGTGATGTTGAAATTGTAAGCGGATCAATAAATGGGGTGTTAGAAACAAAATATGCTCAAAAAACACTAATGCTTTCCTATGTGTCCTATGATGCAGAAAACTTCAAAGAAATATTATCACAAAGCAATCTTGAAATTGAAAGCGGAGACTATATTTCTGATGAGAAAACAAAAGCAATAGTTGTTGGTTACAATTTTATAAACCCAGAGAAATCAAAAGATCTTTTTGGAAAAACACTAACAATTGGAAAGAAAATAAAGATTGATGGTAGCGATTATACAGTAATTGGCGTTCTTAAAAAAACAGGAGATGCTAGGAATGACAATCAAATCTATATGTCAAATGAAAACTTAAAAGAACTAACAAACACAGAAACCTACGATTCTATATTTGCAATTGTCAAATCAGGAAAAGATATAGAAAACACTGCAAAAAGAATAGAGATTAGACTTGAAAAAGACAGGGGTTCAAAAGATGTTATTGTTACTTCTCCAATCCAAGAATCAAAAAACAGAGAAGAAACTTTAGGAATAGTAACAATCGTTGTTGTGGGCATTGCTTGTATTTCTTTATTGGTTGGAGGAGTTGGAATACTTAACTCAATGTATACCTCTGTATTTGAGAGAAAAAAAGAAATTGGAGTATTAAAAGCAATAGGAGCTAAAAAAAGAGACATATTATTGATGTTTTTATTAGAGTCTGGAATCATTGGCTTACTTGGAGGAATAATTGGTGTGATATTGGGGTTTAGCTTGGCTTACTTAGTTAAAATAATTGCAGCATACATAGATATTACAATAAATATCTCAATAACTTTACAAATAATAATTATCGCACTTGGATTTTCCTTTCTGATTGGAGTAATTTCAGGAATGATACCAGCATATCTTGCATCAAGCCAAGAGCCTGTTGATGCATTAAGAGAAGAATAAATAATTTTAAAAAACAAAAGGTGAGATTAAAAATGAAAACAAAAAACATAATTATTCTGCTGTTTACTGTTATTTTACTTAATGGTGTATGTGCAGCAAACACAGACTATGACACTATAAACTTAGTTGCAGACACTTACAACTACAGTCCTGTTCCTGTAATGCCAGGACAAGAATTTGAATTGTGGATACAATTAACAAACAACAGCAACAGCATTGCTGAGAACATAACCTATCTATTAGATCTGGAATATCCTTTTGAAATTTCAGACTTTAATAACACAACGCAAACAATATCTAGATTGTCTCCATATCAATCAACAATAATCAAATACAAATTAAAAACAGACCTAAAAACACAAGATGGAACATACGAACTAAATTTTAAATATAGAGTGAAAAATAGCGAAATATACAATCTAAAAAAATACAAAATTGATGTGGCTTCAAAAACCTCTGTTCTTGAAGTTACAAAAACCGCGCTTTCTGATTTGTCGATTGGTGCAGATGGCACACTAAAGATAACTATCAGTAACCTTAGTGCCAGAGCAGTAAGAGATGTATTTGTAACACTTGAAGACTCAATAGGAGATTACATTTCTGTTCTTGATCTTAAAACACAATATATAGATCACATAAATGCAAACTCAGAAATTATAGCAACATACAAGATAAATGTTGCAAAAACAGTAACACAAACAAGCTATTCTCTTCCACTTACAGTGAAATACACAAGCACTTCAGGAATTGACACAATAACTAGAGATATAGGTATAAAGATAAATGATAATCCAAAGATGGTTCTAAACATCATAAATGTTGGTGCAAACAATAACAATAAAATTTACATTGGAAACAAAGAAAAGATAGAGCTTGAAATTTACAATGTAGGAAACATTGATGCAGAAGCAGTTTATGCAGAAATGACAAGCACAATCTCTTTTGAACAACCTAAATATTTTGTTGGGGCAATTGAGAAAGACAACTATGATTCTGTAATTTTGGAATTTAATACAAAAAGAGACATTAAGCCAGGAAGCTACCCAATACAAATAACAATAAAATACAAAGACGCATCATTAAAGGAACAAGAGATAACAAAAGGCATAACTGTAGATGTTGTAAAAAATCCACAAAACAAATCTTTCTTTTCAGGAGTTTTTAGCTTCTTGATTGGTGTTATTGTGTTTGTAATAATTTTAGCACTAATAATACTATTCCTAAGATGGGCAAATAAAGCAATATTAAAACCAGCATATGGTGGTTTAATAGAAAAGATTTTCAAAAGAAAGAAAAAATGATTTCAGAAAAATATAAGTCATTGATTAATCTCACCATAAAGAGCATACAGAGAAAGAAGTTAAGATCAGCCTTAACTATTCTTTCTGTAATTATAGGTATTGCTTCTGTAGTAGCCTTAGTTATTTTAAGCGAAGGATTGATTTCTGCAGTTACTGAGCAATTTGATAAAATGGGCGCTAATTCTATAATGATATTGCCTACTAACTTTGGAAGTAACCCACACACAACAGGAAGAGTATCAAAAGATTCTATGTTAAATATGAAAGATGCAGATAATCTTTCTAAACTTGCAGAAATAGAAGACACCTTCCCTATAATGCTTTTTACTGCTAGAGGAGAATATAAAAACGAAGAACAGTTTGTTTATGTTTCGACTATTCCTTCTGATCGTCTAGACTCTTTTATAGATTATGTAGGTATTAAAATAAAAGAAGGCAAAAGCTTTGATGGAAAAGAAGGTCATTTTGCTGTTGTAGGTCCAAATTTTACAAAAACATATAAAAGAGAAATAAAGGTTGGAGACACAATAAAACTAAATGGTGTAAGTTTTAAAATATGTGGAATATTAGATGCAATTGGAATGGAAGAATATGATGCCACCATTTATATTGATAGAAAAGCAGGTCTTGAAGTTAACAACTATGGGGAAACTGTAAATTATATAATACTCAAATCAAAGATAGATGCAGATGCTAGATTAGTAGTTAAAAAAGCAGAAAAAGTACTTAGTAGGAATAGAAAAGAAGACACATTTATAGTTATTAGTGCAGAGTCTTTTTTAAATTTGATTAAAATAGTCCTTAATATTATGAGATCTATTCTTATTGCAATTGCAGGAATCTCTTTAATTGTAGCATCCCTTGGTATTGCAAACTCAGTATTTACTTCTGTTCTAGAAAGGACAAGAGAGATTGGCATATTAAAATCAATAGGTGCAAGAATAAATGATATTGTTTTTATATTTGTATTTGAATCTGTATTATTAACTGTTATTGGTGGAATAATTGGTTTTTTTGTGGGTATAGGCATAGCAAAGATAATTATTATCTATGCAGCAAGTAAAAACTTTACAATGCTTGCTATTAACATAACCCCTTGGCTTGTAATCTCAATCTTATTATTATCTTTGGTTGTAGGTGTTATTTCTGGGTTATTCCCTGCTAGGGCTGCAGCAAAGATGAATGTTGTTGATGCTTTAAGGAAGCAATAAGACCATTTATAAATATTTCTTAGATAAAATATAATATAGACCTTTACAATATTTCATTAATGCTTCTATAGCTCAGTGGTAGAGCGCTGGTCTTGTAAACCGGAGGTCGAGGGTTCAAATCCCCCTAGAAGCTTTTAACTAAAATTAGTCAAATACTTTTTCTACAAGCCTTTTATATTCTTTGTACATTTGAGTATCAGAGATTTCAGAAATTTGCTCAAGAACACCGCGATAATAAATTTGTTGAGTGTCTTTTCCTACCTTAAAATGACTGAATGTCTTCTCTTCGCCATATTTTTCCATATCCCTATAGATGTCTCTTATATTTGATAATTTGTCTGCACATTTTAAAAGCTTAGTTTCCTTTGAAGCTGTCTTTAAATGTTCTATGCTTTCGGTTTTTCTTTCAAGCCAAGTCTTTGATTTATCTCTTTCTGTTATAGACATTACAAGATATGTTACTCTTTCTCCAAATTCTTTCCTTAATTCGTTTTCTGTTACACCCGTATGCTCTATATCTTCAACAACATCGTGGAGAAATCCAGCAACAATAAGGTCTTCATCAATAATATCATTTTTATAAAGAATAGAAACCACATCCATAAGATGCACAAAATAAGGACAATTATTTGTCTTTCTTTTCTGGGTTTTATGTTTTTCGTAAGCAAAAACCATTGCTTTTTCTATTTTATCCATATTTCTCCTCATTTCTTTCTTGTAATTTCCAATATATTATAACCTGGATTTGATATATCTGGTTTGATTTCTATCATATAAGATTTAGCTACACCTTTCCCTAAATAACTTTCTAACATTCTATAAACAGTAGGAATGAGCCTTTGTGTCTGAGCATAATTTCTTTGTAATTGTCTTAATTTAGACTTTTCTACCTTTAACTCTGATTCTGTAAAGTCAAAAGGTCTTTCATTAATATAGTGCTTGTTATTTTCTAAATAATTTTTTATCACACTATCAGAAAGTAATTGTATCTTTGCTACACCATTTGGTTTAAGCATAAGAGAACATAAAAAACAATTATATGCAATATAAGAGGTATGTATTCCTACACTCATTGGTGCTGCAACAACATCATAATTATTTCTTAATGTTTCAATTAATTTTTTATGTGCAGGATTTTTAATATCAATTTCTTCGAGATTAAGATTCATAGAGTAATCTTTGTGTACAACTTTCTTTGCTTTATTAGATAACATTTTAGTTATGCCCATGGTTTCTATCTTTGGATTTATCTTTTTAGCATATAAATGATTCTTAAGTTCTATTAATTCTTCACCAATACCTGCACCAATAACTAATATTTTTGGCTTTTTATTCTTAGATGGAAAATTATTAACAAGATCAGAATACAGATAATTATTATAAAATCTTTTTTTAGTTCCGATATTGTTTCCCCAAACAGATGTTTCAAGGCGCCCTTCCCTAATATCTAGATTATGATTAGCTGGTTTTCTAATCTTCCCAAAACTCTTATTCGTAATTTTTCTTTTAGGTCTTGGATTATAAAATTTTGGCATAACTTGTCTTCTCCATAAATTATATACTTAAAACCATTTTATAAACATTACTTAGTCTAATTATTATTATGTTGTCTGTTATTTTGTATAGTCTAATAAGCATACTTATAATCAGCACAATTTCTATTATTGGAATAACTGTTTTTTTTACAAATGAAAAGAAATTACCAAATATTCTCTTATTTTTAATCAGCTTTTCTGCAGGGGCTTTACTCGGAGATGCTTTTATTCATCTTTTGCCTGAGGCCATGGATTCAGGAATTAACCATGTGCCAATAGCTGTAATTTCAGGAATATTAGCGTTCTTTGTTTTAGAGAAATTTGTACAATGGAGACATTGTCATCAGCCAACATCTAAAGAACATCCTCACCCATTAGCAACCATGAATCTTGTAGGGGATGCATTCCATAATTTTCTTGATGGAGTGATAATAGCCACTAGCTATGTTGTTAGTATTCCTCTTGGTATCGCAACAACCGTTGCTGTTCTTTTACATGAGATCCCACAAGAGATTGGAGATTTTGGAGTTTTAGTTTATGCTGGTTACTCTAAAAAGAAAGCATTGCTAATGAACTTTATTATTTCTCTTACTGCTCTTCTAGGGGGAATTGTGGGATTATTATTAAGCAAAAGCATAACTTCTTTTTCTGGGATAATGATTGCTTTTACAGCAGGTGGCTTTATTTATATAGCGACAGCTGACCTAATACCTGAGATGAAGAAAGAGACAAATTTTAAAAAAACAAGCATTCAACTTATTGGTTTGTTGCTTGGTATTGGGGTTATGCTGTTGATGATATTATTGGAGTAAAAATATGGAAAACAAAGTGAATAAAATTAAAGAACACTTAAAAAATAATTTCTACAAATATTGGGCAGCAGGTATTTTTTTATTATTAATAATTATTGGTGCATTGTTAATATTTAAAAGCCCTACTTTGTTTTGGGATGAAGGGGTATATATAAATAATGCAAAATACATCTACTCTCTCGGAGAACAATCAACATATGAAAGTATTAGACCTCCACTTTTTCCAATAATTATTGGCTTATCTATACCTCTAGGCATAGATATTTTAATATTTTCAAAGATTTTTATATTTTTGTGCTTTTTACTAGGAATCTTGGCCATTTATTTAATATCTGAAAAAATACAAAAAAGCTCAGGCGTATTTTCTGCAATATCATTATTTACCTGCTCTTTAATTGTGTTTGTTTTACCACACATACTTACTGATTTTATTGTTTTAACATTTATGCTTATTGCTTTTTATTTTTATATAAATAAAAAATATTTTCTATCTGGGTTATTTTGTGGGGTGTCTGTACTTTTAAGATTTCCTTCTGGTTTATTATTCATAATATTAGGACTGTTTTTATTTGAAAAAGACATAAAAAAAGCAATAAAAAACATATTGATCTTTGCTTCTGGATTTTTAATTCTTATAGTGCCTTATCTTATTAGTAATAAAATCTTTTTTGGGTCTTTTCTAAAACCAATAATTAATGCACAATTGATAGTTGCACAAGGAGGATCTAATTTCTTAGGCACTGCTTGGTTTTTTATAAAGGTTCTAATAAGTCAAAATCTTATTTTGATTTTTATAATCTTGTTTATTATCCTTGTATTATCTAAAAAAATGAAAGATAAAAATCATTACTTATTGTTAACTTTAGTTGTTGCATATTTTATATATTTTGCTCAACTACCACACTATGAAGACAGATATATCTTATTACTTATTCCTTTTGGAGCAATAATTACCGGAATTGTAATATCTTATTTCTTGAATAAAATTTCTAATATAAAATTAAAACATTTTGTCGGTATAGCAACATTGATCTTTTTGCTAATTTTTGTGATATTTATTCTTTTAATTAGCAAAAATATATATAATATTAGCAATGGAAAAACAGAAATAAAGTTTCTTAAAGAAATTGGAGAAATAAATACAGAAAGGCTGTTTATCTACGACCCGATTACAGGAATATATTTTAATAAAAAACTAAATTGTATTGTAAATCCATACTATACAAATAAATTTATAGAGCGCTATCCTGATGTAAATTATATGGTGCTTTCAGAGAAGCTATTTGATTGTAATAATGTAGTTTGTATGGACTGTGATGGTGCTGATCAATGCTTAGAAGAAGAAAAACTTAAAGAAACACTAAATAGGGAATGGGAAATTATAAAATCAGAAAAGCTATATGGTTTTAATTATTATATTTATTCTAAAAAATAGATATATAAATAAATCTAGCCCATATATATTTTAGAGAAAATAATGAAAACAATAAAAGATAGGTTATTTGTGTTATTTTTGTTATCTATTGCGATATTTATCTTTATTTTATTAATTAGTAGTTATTCTATTTTTGTTTTAATAATTGGAATGCTTGCACTTTATTTTGCAATATTGTTTTTACTTGTTTTTTTTATGTATCCTAAAACATCAAAAAGACAAAATATTCCGAAAGTATATCCAAATGTAGCAGTAGTAACTTATGCATTCAATAATTGGAAACCAATTGAAGAAACTATAAAAAATCTTTTAAAACTAAAATATCCTAAACCACTTGATATTTATGTAATTACAGATGGTTCTTGTGATTTCCTTAAAAAATATCCAATAAAAATCATCACTATACCAAAAAAATACTTTAAAAACAGACTAAATGTAAAAGCAACAATAATGAATATCGGACTTAAAAAAATAAACACAGATTATTTCTTTTGTGTAGATGGTGACACCATCCCAAAACCAGATGCTCTAATGAAAATGATTCCTTTCTTAGAAGAAAAAGGAGTTGTTGTGGTAAATGGTTTTTTAGTCCCATCTAATAATGATAATCTAATATCAAAAATTCAAACTATAGAGTATAACTTTAGCTGGGGACTATTTCAAAGAATCATGGGAGCAATGGATTCTATTTCTGTTGCTGTTGGAGGAATGTGCTTAATACAAAAAAAAGCATTTCATGAAGTTGGTGGATATGATGAAAATAATGTTACAGAAGATAGAGAGTTAGTTTATAGACTAAGAGAAAAAGGATATAAATTTAGGTTCTCTGAAGAATCTAGGGGCTACACAGAAGTTCCAACCACACACAAACAGTTGATAAAACAAAGATTAAGATGGTATTATGGAGAGATAGATACTGCTACAAAACATAGAAAATTCTATCTAAATAAAAAATATAATATGTATGGATTATTTATTTTGCCATATACTTTATTTATGCAAATTATATCTATTGCTATATTATTTAGATTAGTTCATTTTATTTATAAAAAATATGTTGTTTTTTACTACCATCTTTTAGTTCAGATGATTAAACAATCATATTTTACAAAACTACCATTTATATTTCCAAATTATTTACCTTCAACAACGTTCTTTTGGCTGATTATTTTTGTAATATCTATGTTTTTGATATATGTGGGTTTTACACATAGTAAATTTAATTTAAAACCAAAATATTATTTTGCATTTTTTATATATCTGTTTTTTTATAATCTTTATTTAGGAGTTATATATTTAATTGCAATGATACAAAATATTATAGGTGATTTTAAATGGGAAAAGAGCTAAACGAAAAATTTAATAAAAATATATTTATTGCAGCAATATTAATTGTTCTGATCGTATTTATTGTTGGATTTTTCACCATCACAATATATGATAATAAAAAAAGAACAGGGCTTATGGATGAATTTAATATACTTAACCAACAGACTGGATTAGATGAAATATATGAAATCTATTTAAAAGAAAATCCAGAGAAGAAATGTGAAATATTAAAAAGCCAACTAAATTCTATGTTAAATACAAATAATAAATTATATATTAAACTTAAACAATATAATGAAAATGCAATAGTAAGCACAGACAATGTAATAAAATACCAATTTGTGATAACAAACATTAAATTATGGTTACAATACAATAAATTAAAGGATGAATGTGATTCAAACATCAATGTTATGCTTTATTTCTATCCAGAAATCTTTGAAGACACACCAAAAAAATCAGAATTAGACGCAAAAACAATAATCTTTGAAAACAAATTAAGAAGCATAATGACAAATTGCGACTATTTGTCTATTGCTTTACCAGATAAAAGTGATATAGAAATTATAAACCTTATAAAACAGGAATATTCTATTATTGATTCGCCATCAGCTTTAATAAATGGCAAAGTTTATTATAATTTAGATTTAACAACTGACTTTTATGAAGAAATAAACTGTAAGGAATAAATATGAAAATACTAATAACAATACCATGCTATAACGAAGGAAGAAAACTAGAAAAAAACATAACTAAACTTAATAACTTTCTTTCTAAAAACCTTAAAGAACCATACTTGATTGATATTGCAGACAATAACTCCAAAGACAACACTAAAGATATTGCAAAAAAACTAGAGAAGAAATATCCTACAGTAAAATATACTTTTGTCAAAGAACAAGGAAAAGGATTAGCTATCAAGTATTCTTGGAATAATACCGGCAAAGACTATGATGTCTTGTCCTTTATGGATGCTGATCTTGCAACAGGAATAGATGCTTTCCCTGGAATGATAAAAAAGATAACTAAAGATAACTATGATTTAGTCTACGGGAGTAGATATCATCCTAAATCTAACACCAAAAGGACCATTGGAAGATATATAATAAGCAAGGGCTATCTTTTTCTACAAAAGATAATACTAGGTACTTCTTTTACAGATACACAATGTGGCTTTAAAGCCATAAAGAAAAAAGCATATTTCCAGATAAAAGACCTTTTCTTGAAGAAAAGACTTTCTGGAGACAAGAACAATATGTTCTTTGATACTGAGCTTCTGGTTTTAGCAAAATACAAGGGACAAAAGATTATTGATTATCCTGTTACTTGGAAAGAACAAAAAGAAACAAGCGTTAAGATCTTTAAGTACTCTATTCTTTTCTTAAGATATCTTTTCTATTTTAGAAAAGAAATAAAAAGAAAAAAAAACTAATTTTTTGCTTTTGCTTTTTCTAAAAAATTTGTTATTGGGATAATGATAAAAGAAAACAAACTAAATGCCAAAACCATTAACCAATCTTTTAAAGATAAAGCCACAACATTAAAAGCATCTTGCATAAATGGATTGTATATTAAAAACACATGTAATGCCAAAACTAAAATAATGCTTACAATTAACATGTTGTTTGAGAATAGCTTCTTTAATTTAAAAGAACCTTCAGAATTACAAGCAAATGCAAAGATTAGTTCAAAGAAAACAATGCCTGTTAGTAATAAAGTCCTAGCATAAGATGGCTGACTAATATCAAAAGTATTGATACCCAAACTTGCATCAATATGAAGACCATAAGAAAACAAGATTATTTCCCCTATTATCTTAACAACCAAAGCAACAATAATAAAAGTTGTAAAAGACTTAAAGGCATTACCATCTTGCTTGTTTGGCTTTCTTAACATTATATCTTTTGTTGCTGGTTTTCTACCTAGAGCAATTGCAGGCAAAGAGTCTGTTACAAGATTAATCCAAAGTATCTGTAATGCTAGTAAAGGTATAGGGAAAGCCAGAATTGCAAGTATTGCTACAATAATTAATAAATCAAAATTTACTGCAAGCATATACTTGACAAACAACAAAATATTGTCATATATTCTCCTACCCTCCTTAATTGCAGAAATTATGCTTGAGTAATTGTCGTCTTTTAGGACAACATCAGCAACCTCTTTAGTGGCTTCTGTTCCTTTGATACCCATGGCTATGCCAATATCTGCTTTCTTTAAAGCAGGAGCATCATTAACGCCATCACCTGTTACTGCTACAACTTCTCCTGATTTTTGTAAAAGATCAACTATTCTGTATTTGTGATTTGGCTTTGCTCTTGCAAAGATGTCTGTTTTATAGATTAATTCTGTTGCCTCTTTATCAGACATAGAATCCAAAACATTAGCAGAAACTGCTTGAGGATTTTTAAAACCTATTTTTTCTGCTATGGCTTTAGCAGTTAATGGATTATCGCCAGTTATAATCTTAGTAACAATCCCCGCTTTTCTTGCAATACTTAGTGCTTCTTTAATATCTGGTCGTGGCGGGTCCATCATTCCAACAATACCAACAAAAATAAAATTTTCTTCTTTTTTATCTTTAATATTCTTTATTGGCCTATAGGCAAAAGCTAATACCCTTAGAGCCTCACAAGAATATCTTTCTTCAAAATCCTTAAATTTTTTAATGTCTCTTTCAGTTATATTTCTTACTTTGCCTTTTTCTAAAACCCTATCACATTTGTTTATGACTTCTTCAAATGCGCCTTTTGTAAAAATCTCATAACTTCCTTCTATCTCATGAATCGTTGACATCATTTGTCTTTGAGAAGAAAAAGGGATCTCATCTATAAATTTGTAATTGTTTGTTATTTGGGCTTTTTTTGCTAGTATCTTTAAAGCAATCTCTGTAGGGTCTCCAAAGATTTGTTTTTCAATTTCTGCATTGTTACAGTTGTTTGCAATATCTATGAGCTTATGTGCATCAATATTATCAATTTCTTCTATATCTGTAGAGTGATAACCAGAACTTAATATTTCTTTTTCATAATTGAAAGTATAAACTTTCTCAACATTCATTTCATTTAAAGTAAGAGTGCCTGTCTTGTCTGAGCAAATAACTGTTGTTGCACCAAGTGTTTCTATTGAACTTAATTTCTTAACAATTGCGTTCTTTTTAAACATTAATTGCACGCCACTTGCTAAAGTAAGAGTCATAACTATTGGTAAGCCCTCAGGTATTGCTGAAATTGCAAGAGAAACAGAAATTAAAAAAATAGCTAATACTCCTTCTCCTCTTAACAGCCCCAAAACAAAAATAATCACAAAACTTACTATAAGGATATATATTAAAATCTTAGATAGCTTATCTATCTGAACAGAAAGATGAGTCTTTACATTTTCTTCTTTTGAAACAAGATTTACAATCTTTCCAAACTCTGTGTTTATTCCTGTTTTTTCAACAATTGCTAGACCTTTGCCACTCGCTATTGTGGTTCCAGAAAATAATTTGTTTTTACCTTCCTCTTTACTTGTAATATCTTTTGAAACAGGAACGCTTTCTCCACTTAAGACCGACTCATCAACAACTAAAGAATAATTTTCAAGAATTTTTAGGTCTGCAGGAACCTTATCACCCTCATACACATAAACTATATCTCCTGGAACCAAGTCTTCAGAATTAATTTCTTGTTTTTTACCATCTCTAAGAACAAGAGTTGTTTTTACTAGCATTTTCTTTAAAGAATCAACAGCTCTGTCTGCTTTATATTCTTGAGCAAAACCTATTAGGCCATTAACCACTATAATAATAAGAACCAAAACAAACTCTAGGGTATCTCCCATAAACAAAAAAATAAAAGCACATATCAAAAGAATAATAATAATTAATGATGTAAACTGGGAAATGAGTATCTTAAGAACTGTATTTTCTTTTTTAACCTCTATTTTATTATGCCCATATTTTTTAATAAGAAGCTCTGCTTCTGAAGTGGTCAAGCCATTATTTATATTTGTTTGTTGCATAATATTAAATATATTTTAGATTGTTTTATAAATATTATCTAAGAATTATATATAGGAGGTTTTTAGATGATAAAACTAATAATATTTGATTTGTGGAAAACTTTAGCATACAGAGATGTAAATTATAGTAGTACTACAAAAATGCTTGAAGTTACAAAAGCGGATATCCCTAAAGATAAATTTGTAAAAATGTTTGAAGAATCATTACAAACTAAAAGATGGAGAAAAGAATATCTTGCATATAAGTTGCTTTGTAAGAACATGGGACTTAAGACAACAAAAGAAAATATAGAATTATTAATGAAAATTAGAAAAGATGCTGAAAAGAAAACTAAGTTATATGATCACAGCATAAAATTATTAAAACAACTTAGAGAGCAAGGGTATAAAACTGCATTAATATCTAACGCTAGTGTTTTTGCAATAAAGGAAATTAAAAAAACTAAGCTTTTAGATTATATTGATTATCCTATATTCTCGTTTAATGTTGGAGTCATTAAACCAAATAAAAAGATATATCTGGAAGCACTAAAAACAGCTAAATGTAAGCCACAAGAAGCATTAATGATTGGAGACAAACTTATTGATGATGTGTTACCTCCAAGAAAATTAGGAATGAATGCTTTACATTATAAAGGGAACTACGAAGAACTTAAAAAAGGGCTAAAGAAATTTAAGATAATTGTAAAATAATCCTAATAATCATGACCTGGGCAAAGAATTTCAAAATCTAGATCTGCCAACATATCTAAGGACTTTTCCATTTTCTTTGGCTCTGAACTTGGAAGATCTACTCTGCCATGACCATCATAGAAAAGAGTGTCTCCTGAGTAAAGTATCTTCTTTGCAGAATCAAAAATACATATAGAACCACAAGTGTGTCCTGGTGTGTGGAGTATCTGATATCTTTTTGGAAGCTTAAGTCTTGCTACACTAATTAACTTTGGAGTGAATTTTTTGACAATTACTGGATTTAGAATTGCACCCTCTTTATTCTTCTCTAAGAATTTAATTTCGTCTTTGTGAGCATAAAATTTTGCTTTTGGGAACAGATTAAAGTTTCCAATGTGGTCATAGTGAAGATGAGTAAAGACAACTGTCTTTATTGTTGCAGGATCTACAATACTAGTCAATTCTCTTTCAATCATTGCTCTTTCCAAGTAATTTCCTGCATCTATGACTAGATTTAGGGGTTTTATGTAATACATGTTAGAATCACATGCAATCTTATATACTTCATCATTTATTTTTTGTAACATTTTATATTGCTCCTTTTTAATTAATGTGTAAACCAAAAATTAAATATTTTGTTTCCGTTTTCTGTTTTTATGGAATCTAATCTGCAAAAACCAAATCTTTCAAACTGAATAATATCTCCAACCTTTATAGTTTCTATGTTTTTCTCTGCTAGGCCTCTTATAAGCTTATGGTCAGGGAAAAAAATGGTTGCTTGAATTGTTTGAGTATTATCTTTTGGAAGATAATGTATTATCTTCTTTTCTCCAGAAAAGTTCTTGAAAGACAAATAATCCTCTGAGTGGAATTTGCCAGTCTTTGTTTTTGCATCATAGATAAAATTAATATTGTCCATTAACCTTACAAGAATTTTGTCTTTAAAAGAATCTATATCTTCTTTTTCAAGAAGATACAAGCCATTTGTTTTAAAATCTCTTTTGCCAAGAGAAAGAGCAGGGTGCATCTCTAAGAAAAATGTTCTTTCCTTGTCGCCTTCTATCTTTATCTCTACTGGCTCTTTAATAAAGAAAAATCTCTTAGAGGAATCATTTAATATTCTTTTATTATATTTGATTAAGGTATCCCATGTTAAAGTTGAGCCTGCTGCTTTTGTTATTCCACTTTCAACAACTAATTGCTTTATGGCCTCAGGAGTAAAGCCTCTCCTCTTTAATGCCCTTAAGGTTGGAAGAGATGGATCGTCCCAGCCTATCAGTTCTCCTGAATTTACTTTTTCCCTTATTACTCTGCCACTTGATTCCATGCCTTCTAGATTAAATCTTGAAAATTCATAAGTATAAGTGTCATAAAGACCTAAAATGTTTCTAATATAATGATGAAGCTCACTAGCCATCTCAAACTCAACTGTTCTAAATCTATGAGTAATATTGAAATAACCGTCCATAATTGGATTTTGGAAATCATACATTGGATAAATATTGTATTTGTTTCCTATTCTCGGGTGTGGCTTATCTATTCTTCTAAATATTGTTGGGTCTCTCATCCTTGTGTTTTTATGAGACATATCTATCTTTAGGCGAAGAACTGCTTTGCCTTCTGAATAACTTGGTAGTTCTTTCCAGTATTTTAGGTTTTCAGCAATTGTGTGATTTCTACAAGCACACTCCTCTTTTTTATTTCTTTTTTCACTTGTAACTTCTGCTGAACAAAAGCACATGTATGCCTTGTCTTCTTTTATAAGCTTCTCAGCATAAGAAACAAAAAGGTCAATGTAATCAGAAGCATACTGAACGCCATCCCATTTAACACCTAGCCAGCCAATATCTTCAAGCATGATATCATAAAACTCAGGTAAAACATTTTCTGGGTTTGTGTCTTCAAATCTTAAGTAAAATTTGCCATTGTATTTTTCAGATAAGAGATAATTTAATAGAATTGCTTTTGCATGACCTATATGATAATATTTCTCTGGGCTCGGAGGAAAAGCACTAATTACTTTATCTCCTTTTTTGATGTTTAAAAATGCAAAAATGTCTCTTTCTACCTTGTCTTTTTTTTCAAAAAAGTCAGGGTTTAATTTTTCAAGCTCTTGCTTTTGTTTCTCTAAATCTAAAGAGTTGATTTCGGCAACAAGATTGTCCAAGATTTCGTGCAATTCTTTTTGCTTTGTTTTATATTCTGGAATGTTTGCAAGCACACTACCAAATACAAACTTCTTATTTGCCTTGCCCTTATATTTAACAGCATTCTCTAAAACTAACTGTCTTATGTTATTATTTGACATATTTATCAGGTTATTTACGGGTACGCTTCTTTAATCAATTGCTCTTTTCCTTTCATTTTCTCTCTAATTGGAGAGAGTAGTTTGTCTATTTCAATTGCTACACCATCCTTCAAATCCATTGGATGAAGTTGCTTTGAAACAAATGCTTTTTCTAATTCATCGGCGGTTTTAAATTTTAATGGACCACCCCACTTCTCTGGTCTATTAATTATGAAATCTTCGTTATTGTCTTGCTTCTGAGTCATAATTATGGTTTTTGCAAAATCCATTATACCATTATTAGAATCACCCTCTGGACAATATGCAGATTTTAATTTATCTTGGATTGTTTTTAGATCATCAAGCAAATCAATCTTTGAATTTTGAACAGAAGAAGACATTTTTCCATCTTGTGTTAAGGCTTTCATTAATGGAAACATCACCTCTATTCTTGATTGATATCCAAGTTTAGGTAAAAACTCTCTTGCAAGGACCATAATCTTTCTTTGATCCACTCCACCTAGCTGAGCATCAACACCTAGATATTGCTCATCAAGTGCCTGCAATAATGGATATAACAATCCAGATAACATTGGATTATCTCCCATCTTTACAACATCGCTTGCAGCCTTTGTTGAATTTCTAACAGATACATAACTCGACATTTTGTATAAATCCATTATATATTCTTTATTTAATTGATAACTTGATCCTTTTATTATTTCTATATTGCCTTTTATGCCACCTAATGATTCAATCATTGATGGAATTACAATATTATAATATTCGCATCTTTTATTTAATAATTCCCAAGGTGTATTATCTAAAGCCCCATGAATATCAGCAATTAAAACCTTGATTTTAAATCCTGCTTTTGAAAAATCAGCAAGTTTTTGTGCCCAACAGAAATAACCTATGTGTGGTCTTCCGGTTGTCGCTGTTCCGATATATATACTTGGATTTTGTTTTGTTCTTAAAATATTAAGAAGCTCTTCTTCAGTTAATATCTCCGAAGTGTTTCTTTTGATTAATTCTAATTTTTCTTCTATTGTTAGTGTCATAATTAACCATTTTTGATTTGTATTAATTTTTAAAATCTATATTCTTCAAAAAATAATTTTATTAAATATATTACAGCAAATGCAAATATTAATTTTAAAACAAATGCCCATAATGTTAATATGGTAAAAGAGTTCATCACAGAAATAAAACCAATGATTGCAATTACTAGAATCGCATAGATAAATATTGTTGAAAAGGTGTGTGTTTTAAAGTAACGACAAGTAAATATTTCTGTATACCAAGAAAGTGGTTTTGATTCGCTTAATTGCATATATAATATAAGTTAGATTATATATAAAAATAGGTTGTTTATCTAACTTTAGAAATAATATGGTCTATTTTTTGTTTAAGCTGAGGCTTTGGCTCAAATCCTATGATTCTGCCAATTTCTCCCCCTCTTTTCATAATCACAATGCAAGGAACTTCATCAATTTTAAACATTGTAGAAATTGGTTTGTTTTCTTCGCTATTTATTTTTAAAAATTTTACTTTATTATCATACTCATTACTCAATTCCTCAAAAATAAGGTTAAGGGATCTTGATGGCCCTGATAACGTTTCCCAAAAATATATAACTACAGGTACATCTGATTCTACAACTTCTTCCTCAAAATTGTGTCTATTACAAAGTATTACTGTCATTTGTCTTTTCCTTGTTTTATATTTATAAGATAATAAATATAAAATCATTTATATTAAAAAACTTACTATTTTAAGTAAAATTAAGTTTTTTAGGTACAAAAATAAAAATAAGAAAGGATTCTTATCTGAATCCTTTAAATCTATAGTCTTTAACTTTTGGAGGTTCGTTATTACACTTTAAGCAAAGCTCTTCTCCACTATCTTCATCTATTCTGTGTCTTGTTACATTTTTACAAAAAGAACACATCTTTGTTTCATATTTCATGTTTTATCACGATTTATTCATTCAATTAATAAATTTCAAATTTTGATATTTGAAATATATTAGTTTATATATATTCTATGAAAAGAAAGATTTAAAATCACACTTTTTTGAAAATTCAGGGTGTTTGATTTAAAAAAACAAGTCTGATAAGAAGAGCTTAATAAAAATAAAAAGAATAAGAAAAAAATAAAAAAACAAATCAAAAAAATAAATCCATTAGTTTAAGATTTATTTCTTCTTCTTTGTTGTTTTCTTTTTAGTTGTTGTTTTCTTTGCTGTTTTCTTTACTGTTGTTTTCTTTGCTACTGCTTTCTTTTTCTTTACTGCCATTTTTCTTTCACCCCTTTTTAACTTTTCCTTCCCCTTACGGAAAAAATATTATATATTAATTATGATACAACAGATATATAAAGGTTTTTGTTCTCTCACACATGAATTGTTTTTCATGTTTTCCGGCAGACAAATGAAAAAAACAACATGTTTGCGAACGCAGGAAAATACTGATGTTGGCGAGCCACTCAAAAACACATGAAAATACCTACATATCTACTTTACTTGAGAAAAAGAAAAGAAAAAAAGAAAAAAAACGTTTCTTAACGAAATAAAAGAAAAAATAATTTTTTAAAAACTATTTTTCATCTTCTGCATAGATGAAATTAAAATCAATTTTTTCATAATCAAACAATTCATGGTCTTTAAAAAATCTTGCAATTTCTATGTCTGCAGAAACCAAAGAATCAGATGCATGAACAACATTACATTGCCCACTTAAAGAATAATCTCCTCTTATTGTTCCGGGTGCTGCTTCATATCCTCTTGTAACACCGCAAATTGCTCTAACAACAGTAACTGCATTATTGCCCTCAAGAACACAAAGAATTGATGGAGCACTTTTCATAAATTTTTTTATTCTTGGAAAAAATGGTTTGTTCTTTAGATGAGAATAATGCTCGTCTAATAAATTATCATTAAGAAACATCATTTTCATACCCACCACTTTTAATCCTTTTCTTTCAAAAACATGAAGAATTTCTCCAACAAGTGCTCTATTAAGTGCATCTGGCTTAAAAATTACCAACGTTCTTTCCATTATATTTCATCTCCTTTATTTTTTTTCTAAAATGTAAATTTTTCTATTGATTTTTGAACCACTTGGCGTGGCATATGCTATAGGGTTTTGCAATTCCAATTTTGGATTTAATGAAGAAACATCAACTAAAGAAAACCCATTTCTTTCATAGACTCTTCTATCTATAGAAATTACTTTATTATCATAAGTTTTAAAATCTGGCAATATACACACTACCCTTACTTTTTTTGGAAGATTGCTATTAAGGTTTAGAAAGACATCATAATAAATACCATTCAATTCCTTAACAATAGTCTTTGCTTTCTCTAGATTAAGTGCTTTCTTTAAGAAAGGACCCATATATGGTTCAAAAACACAAGCATCTGCAGAGAATTTTGTTTTTGCAGAGTTGCCTTGCATTATTTTATAGCCCCTCCCTGACAATTTAAATTCCTTAATCGCCCAAGAAACATTCTTATTGCTAGCTTCGATCATTTCTTTACTATTGTCTATGCCAATAACATTATAATTTTTAATAAGCCCCTCAATCAAGAAGGTGCCTGTACCACAGAATGGATCAACTATTGTTTTTCCTTTTGATAACCCTAAAAGATTAATCATAATTGAAACAAGTCTAAAAGAGGTGTTATACATCTCCTTTATTACTGGTCTATTCTTGTCCTTAAAAATATTATCTTTAGGATTAAAACAAGATATTGTCTTTGCAAAATAAAATTTGTTATTAAACTTAACAACAAAAAGTTCCAGACCTTCATTTATCTTCCAAGAAAAGTAATTGTCTGGATTTGCAATGTAATTTACGCCTTCTTTTGATTTCTTCTTTGAATGTGTTATTGGCTTTTTATAAACTGCTTTTACTCTCTCTTCTTTAAATTCTTGCTTAAGAAGATCTTCAACAACATCTAATTCTTCTTCTGATACATCAATTGTTGAAATCGTATAATTAAACTTTTTTGGGCTGTTAAAATCAAGTTTGTTTATTATCTCCCTATTAGATTTAATTTTAGAAGTCTCTAGATAAACCTTTGATACTCTAACAAGCCCACCAAGCTCTTTAGTTAATTTCTCAAAATTATGTTCTTTATTAAAATCAAGAATAAGATATTTTTCAGAATTAACAATAACAGAATAAGAGATATTATGTTTGTGCAAATAAACTGCAATTTCTAATTTTGAAAGAGTTTTATCTCTTCCAAGAAGGAATAGATACATATTTTTTCATTTGAAAAATATATTTTTTAAATAAAAATAAAAGAAAATAAGAAAAAGTAAAAAACTACTTTTTCTTTGCAGGAGTAGCACCCTTACCTGCTGGAGCAGCACCCTTACCTGCTGGAGTAGCACCCTTACCTGCTGGAGCAGCACCCTTGCCTGCTGGAGCTGCACCCTTGCCTGCTGGAGCAACAACTGCTTCTGCTTCTTTAGCAGCAGCTTCTGCTTCTTTAGCTTTTGCTCTTCTTTTTCTTACAGTTCCAACTGACTTTAAGTTGCTCTTGTTCTTTTCAACAATAACTTTCATTTTACATGGAAACTTAGAATCCATTCTCTCAAATAATTCTTTAACCATTTTTACATTTGCTTCATCAACAAGAACACTATAGATCTTCTGACCTTTTCTTACTCTTGATGCCCTTCCAACAACCTTACCAAAAGGACATTGACTCATTCCTGTTTGAATTCTATCAGCGTGTGCACCTTGTGCTTGTTTATTTTCTCTTAAGAAAAATTGAGGATAAACTCTTACTTTCATATAATAGTTTGTAGCAGTTAATTTCTTGTTTAGTTGTCTTACAACACTTTGTCTTACTGCTTCAATAGCATTATCCCTAATCTGTACTTTATCCATAGTTACATAGTGTACAACATGAGTATATTCTCTAGTTCCTGTACCCATATGGAACTGTCTAATCCTCATTCCAGGTACACCACCAACAAAATTCTTTTTATGAACCTTTACTGCCACTCTTGTGTATGCTCTTTTGTTTACTTTTGGACAATAACAATGTCCTGGTCTTAATCCCATTTTATTTCACCTTTATTAAAAAAATAGATAAAATTGTCGAAATTTATCTTTGCTATATATAAATATATTTATATAGAAACATATTTAAATAAAACATTTTAATAAATTTTAAAAAACTAGAATCTAGAAAGGAAAAAGAGAGCCTTAAAAAAAGACCCCCTTTCTCTTTATCATTTCTTTTGGGGAAAGAAAAGTTTTTGGGGTAAAATACCTCAAAAATATAATATAAGAAAGAAAAGAACAGGGACCTGTTCTGGTAAACAGTATGTTTCTCTTCTTCCTCTTTTCTGCCTTGTATTTTATTCTTTGTGGAATTTGGTAATAGATTAACTGTATATCTTATAGCCCTAAAATCTTTATATATACTACCGGGTAGTTTTTCCAAACCTAAACAAGAAAAAGGGTTTGATTTGTGAAATATACATAATAATTGATTTATTTTTTTGAGGTTTTTGGCTATTTTTTGTAAATTTACCAATTTAGCCTATCCCCTATAGAATAAAATTTTTTACCATATTTTATAGGGAGTTCTATAATATAACGACATTTTTTCATAGGTCTAGTCATCTGCCAAGGTTTAAGCCCAAATTTGAGATCTATAATCTTCTTATTAGAATCCAAAAACAAGACATTTATTGGAAAAAACACAAAAAACATGTGTATGCTTGCACCAACTTTTGTCTCTCTTTCAAGATCAAAAATCAGACCATAATCAAAATTCTTCTCTTTAGAAAACATCAGACCTTTAGCTCTACTAAATATATTATCTGCAATTTTATGAGATGCAATAATATTCTTTTTCTGTGAGATGTTTTTAATCATATTAAATCCTTACATTTTAATTATAACCTCAAAATTAATAACATTATTTAATTTCCCGTTTTTTACTAATCTTAAATATTTAATTTTCTTAATAATTGTTTTTTATTATTATAATAATCATTAACTATATTATTAAAATCCACACACTCATTTATTTCAGAATCAACTAACCACCAAAGTAATTTCTTGCGATTAAAAAACTCAGAAGTATTTATGGCTGATATTTCCAAATTGATTTTAAATTCAGAGTCTTCCTTTGAATAGAAGATTACATCATTGTCCTTTCCATTGCTTATCTCTAATATCTTGGTAATTTGCAATTGTTCAATATTATTTACTTTTGTTCTTTCTAGATTTATTACAATTACTTTTCTATTAATTGCTTTTGCCTTTTCTGAATACTTTGGTAGCAAATCCTCTGTTAAACAAA
This sequence comes from archaeon, assembly GCA_029563035.1. Next base: position 147,872 of record JAKQTP010000212.1, read on the forward strand.
TCATTGAAAATTCATACCATTTAGTATCAAATAAATTTTCTGAAAAATTATCTAATATCAAATAATCTGGTTTTTGAGAAATCATTTGAGAAATTATAGTTCTTTTATTAGAATCAATATTATCTAATAATAATCTCTTAACCCAGTTCTTATGTGGCAATTTAATATTGTCAAACGATTGTATGCTTGTAATTTTTTTATCAGGATAAAAATGAGCCAATGCCGAAATAAATAAATTTGCATCATCTCCAATTATTAATACTTGATAATCCTCATCCATTGCTGTCCAAATATAAGAATAAATATCAATTATACCCACACCTAAATTTATTAGATTTACAGGTGTTAATGGTTCTTCCAAATTCTTTTTAATAACAAATGAAGACCTTTTATTGCTTTTGTCTCCTACAGAATATAACCCTTCAATTTTATAGCCATTTGGTAAATAGCCATTTATTGGTTGATCAGAACTTACTTTCAAACCCATTATTTTTGTTAAAGAAAGAATAAATTGATTTAATTTAAATAAATTATCAAATTTAAGATTTGTTTCCATTGCCCCATATTTAAGATGATATACTATTATCGGCATATTTTCGCCAGAACAACTTACTTCTATAATATTCTTATCTTCTAAAATTATAGACAAAAAACCAAAACCTAAAAAATCCCTTTTAATAAAATTAAAATATAATTTTTTTTCTAAATCTGTTAAATCATAAGTTAATTTATCAATAGCTAAATCAAATGTTTTCTTAAGGTAATTATTTAGATTTTGTTTATCTCCTTTATTTGAGATATAATTTGCATCAATAGAATTCAAAAAAATCTTTTTTATTTCAACATATATTTCTTCTTGAGAGTGATTAAGCTCTGGTTGAATTACACTATATACTAGACCTTGAGACATCATATAATTTATATTAACAATAGTGAATTCGTCAATATTATATTTATCAGAGATATTTATTTTATCAGTTTCAGATATTTGTGGTTTAACACTATAAACTTTAGTTATATTACTTGATTGCTGAACAACAGATGGTTTTTCTATAGTTTCTTTTGTAATTCTAGAAATTGCAGTTTTAGATAATGTTTTATCTCCTGAATCTTTTGGCAACATATAATCATAGGTTGTTTTGGGTAAGGCAATTGTTTGATTTGGTTTCTCTTCAATATGCGTTTTTATTTCATCACTATCAAAAACAATATCTGGAATAACAATTTCTTCAACATAATTGTCTAAATTTAGTCTTGATTTTTCTGATTTTGCTTTCTTATGTTCTTTTTTATAATTATTAATATTATTTTCGACATTTTTGTTTGTATTGATTTTGCCATTATCTAAAACAAATGTAGGTTCCATTATTTTTTTTCTAGGTGGTGTTTGTTCATATGTTGAATATCCTTTATTTACTACATCTGCAATATTTGTATCATCCCTAATAGAAAATATCTCAGGAACTTCAATTTCTTCAATTAATGCATAAATCTGATTAGCATTTTCTTTCTCTTCCTTATTTTGTTGTTTCCCAGAAAAGTGGGGTTCTGCTTTTTTAATCTTTTGCTGTTTTTTAACTTTTGCTTCAATGGCATCTAGCTTTGCATAAAGATTAGAAACTGCTGGCTTTTTTATTTGAATCTTTTCTATTTTTGGCTCATCGCCTAAAAAACTAATTGATTCAATAAATGGTTGTTCATCTTCTACTTTGTCTGTTTTTTCCTCAAGCGTAGCCAATAAAAAATTAATCTCGGGTGTGTCTTTTTCTACAATATTTTCTAAATCTGTTGCTGTCACTCTATCAGCAATATCTTGTAATCTGTTAGATATTACCTCCAGTCTTTTCTTTTCGATTTCCAATCTTAATGCATTTTCAATATATTCTTTTGGAGTGATTGTTTCAATTGTGGGATAATTAGATTCTAAAATATCATTCGACTTTTCGTCTATATTACTTGATTTTTCTTCTTTTTTCTTAGATATGTTATGTAATTTTAATTTTGGGAGGGTTTTTACTTTGCTCTGATAGATATCAGGGGGTGTATTATCAATGGAAACATTAAATTTCTTTGTAAGAGTCTTTTCTATTTTTTTTGGATTGGAATTATCATTAATCCTAGATAACTTTTTTAGTTCTACCATACCGATAACTGCACAAATATATTTATAGCAAATAATAAGTGCATTATATTTATAAATATATTTTAAGGCTTAAATTTTAAATAAAAGAAACAGCCAAATTACCTAAAAAAGAAAGCACATTAAAATAAGTAAGCGCTGCAATAACAACATAGGAAATTATTAGTATCAACACAAAAGGAACTAATGGGGAAACCCACACTTTTTCTATTTTATATTGTGTAGACAACTTTTTTAATTCATATATTTGCTGTTCTGGAGAGCAATTTGGTCTTATTGTTATTTTAGAAACTACTTTATTATCTACTAATTTATATTCTTCTAAAGGGGTATAAAAATTAGTCAAACTATCCACATCTTTTGGAAAGCCAAAACTCATTAAGATTAAGCTTTCTCCTAATGGCTTATTTGGATAATTCCCTTTAATTATATTGTAAATTAAAAATAAAACTGGGAAAAATAATGTTAGAACAGTAGACAATAAAAATACAAACGCAGTAAATAAAACAGAAATACCACTAACAAAACTCATAGCCATTAAAGCAATAAGATCTCCTTCTCCAATATATGCATAAACCGTTATTTTTCCCAATACATAGATAATGGTTAAAAAAGCAAAAGAAATTGCAATCTGTAAGATGTACAGATATAAAAAGCCCTTAGCTATACCAAAAAAAACATTATATACAAAACCAATTACAGATATGATTAATAAAGGTACAATATTTATTTCTCTGGTTTTTATATCTTGATATCCTAAAAAAATTAAACATATTAAACCTAAAAAAAACATGGGTAAAAATACAAGGTTCATATTTATCTCTTCTCTTCTTTTTCTTTAATATTTATTTTTTCTTCTTTTTCTTTAACTGGTTTCTTCTCTTTTGTTTTCTTCTGTTTTTTTGGTTCAATTGCAGTTTTAGTCAAATGCATTAAATCATTATATGCTTTTCTTTTTGTTATTCTTGCTGTTGATCTTTCAAATAATTGATCAGTATATTTTCCAGGCGGACCAAAAGAAATAATTTGCTTTTTTAAAATCTTATTTAGTATTGCTTGATTTTGTAAAGTTGTATTGGTTTCATCAATTATTGATTTTGGCAAATCTATAGTCAAAACACCACTGCCTATTCTATCAACATAATCTGTACCTGAACCTGCAGTAACAAATTTTGCCATCTGCGCTAGCTTAATTGTTGCTGAAAATTTATAAACTAAATCATAACTTTTCTGATCAATCTTTTGATTTAATTTATCTGCCATTTTTGAAATGCCTGCAACATTAAAGGCTCTGTGTTTTTGGATATACCATAAAAGATCCCTTAATGTTTTTACAAAAAAAGAATCATACATATAATAAGTAATATAGCCCATCATTCCATTATAGCCCTCTACACCTACATTTTTTTCCTTTATAAATTTTTCTAGTCTTGATAACCCTAAAAGATAACTTGCTGAATTATTAATTAATCCAAATGGATGAGCTATCACGAAAAGATAATCCTTTCTCTCACACATGTCATAGATTCTTCGCATTGAAACACTTTCTTCAAAGAAAACATTATAGCTATAAATATCTTCATTAGGTGCATAAACTAATACTTCTCCCAGATCTGTAGAAATGGTCATTCCAGGAATCAGAACATTTGCTTTTGGCTTTTCTTTTAACAAATCGAAATATGCTTTTTTTGGGTTTTTCTTTGCATTTTCTGTTATTGCTGTTCCAAGAAGATTATTTTTATTAACAAACTGCCAGTATCTTCTACTTGACTGTTTTCTTTTTAGAAATTGAGTGTTTAAATCTAAGTTACATATCATATTTTATCTATTATTTTAAATTTACTCTCGCATCTACTATATAAATCTCTTTTTCTGTTAAAATTACCGGGTTTAAATCTAGCTCTTGAAGATGTTTGTCTTTTGCCAACTCGCATACCTTTTCTAGTAGCAAGATAAGCTTAGAGACAGGATAGTTCTTTCCTCTTGCAGAAAAAAACTTACTTACTTTTGTTGCATAAACCATTTCTTCTATTTCTTTTTTTGTTATTGGTAAAATCCTGATTGCTGTATCATCTAAAAGCTCTGTGTAGATGCCACCTTGACCAAAAACAATGACTTTGCCAAACTGAGCATCATTGTTTATTCCAATAAGTAGCTCAAGACCCTTAACTTGCTTTTGAATAATTACTTTGCCTTTAACATTTTCTTTCTTTAGAACATTTTGAAGATTTTCAAAGGCATCTTTAAGTGCTTTTTTTGTATAAATGTCTGTATAAACTGCTTTACTTTCTGTCTTATGCACAAGAGATGAGCTAAGCTTAAGAACATACGGGAAATCAGAGAATTTATCTATATCTTTTTTGGAGATTGCTTTTGACTCCAAATATGAGATTTTATTACTCTTAATATACTTTAAAGAATCTTCTAAGTTTAACCAAGCCATTTTTTTCACTTTTTGTATAAAAATAATATTTAAAAACCCATATATACCTATAAATATATATATTATAAATATATCTAAATTCTTATAAAAGTTTAGATTCTAGAAATAGAACACAGGTTTTAAAATAATTGTGTTTAACTATTTTATTATTATATTTAAAATGTATCTAATTATAGACACATATAACATACAAAAACAAAGGAGAGAAGATAAAATGAAATTACATTGCCTAGGGGCTGGACAAGAAGTTGGAAGAAGCGCCCTATTATTAAAAGGCAAAGACAACATTCTATTGGATTATGGTTTGAAACTTAATCCTACAACACATGTACAAGCAGATATGGAATTACCTGCAAAGACTGAGCACCCTAAAGCTATAAAAGAACCATTAACTGTAATTATTTTAAGCCATGCTCATCTTGATCATTCAGGGGCAATTCCATCACTTTACATAGATGCAGGCGCACCATTGTTTTTAACAGAAGCAACTTTAGAACTTTCAAATCTTTTATGGAAGGATACTCTTAAGATTGCAAAATTAACTGGAGAAGATTGTGGGTTTAAGCCTCAGCATGTAGATAACACAAACAACTCTGCATTCTATATAGATTACAGAGTGCCTGTACAGATTTCACCACACACAAAGATAACCTTTTTTGATGCAGGACATATCGTTGGTAGTGTTATGGCTCTTATAGAAACAGAAAAAAAGAAAATACTTTATACAGGAGACTTTAGAGCAACAGAAAGCCGGATGTTTAGAGGCTATGATAGAAGGCTTCCACAAGTTGATGTTTTAATTACTGAGACTACTTATGCTGATGCACCACACCAAGACAGAAAAGAACAGGAAAAAGAACTAATAGATGATATAAAAGAAACACTTGATAACAGAGGAATTGTTATTCTTCCTGCTTTTGCTATTGAAAGATCCCAAGAGCTTGTAAGTATTCTTGACAAACACAATATTAAAGTTCCTGTTTATCTTGATGGCATGGCAAAAAAAGCAACAACTATTTTTGCACAATATCCAAACCAGTTTGTTGAATATGCAAGATTCAAAAAAGCAGTTGACAGAATTGAGTTTGTTAAAAACCAAAAAAAAAGAGAAAAAATTATTTCTGCTAATAAACCTTGCATAATCATAACAACCGCAGGAATGCTTGAAGGTGGGCCGGTCTTAGGTTATATTAGAGACTTAGGAGATGATCCAAGAAACAAAATAATTTTAACAGGTTATCAAGTAGAAGGCACAAACGGCAAAAGACTTTTAGATAAAGGAAAGCTTTACATTGATGGCAAGATTTACACGCCAAGAGCAAAAGTCACAAAACACAGCTTATCTGCACATGCTGATAAATCAGAATTACTTGAGCTTATAAAAAAAGTAAAACCAAAGAAAGTAATCTGTGTCCATGGAGATAAAGACATCACTTTTTATTTCAAGAATGAGCTTAAAAAACTTGGAATCAAAGCAGAAAATCCTGCTGTTGGAGACATTATTGATTTGGATTAGGGGTATATAAAAATATGGAAAGATTTTGTCCAAAATGTGGAAAGACAATTCCTGAAGAAAGAATGATTAATAATTTCTGTTTGAATTGTTATATCGAAGACAATCAGGTAATCACTGCCCCAAAATTTGAAATCACATATTGCCCTAAATGCCAAAAACTAAAATATGCAAGAAAAATATATGATAATGTAGAGAATCTAGAAAAAGAACTAGTAAAACACATAAGAATCAAAGACCTTGAACAGGCAAAGGCAAATGTCTCTCTGATCTTAGATTTTGATAAGCACGAATATTATGTAAAAGTGCTGGTTAAAGCATTGATTGCAAGAACCATACAACAAATCGCAATGGAAAAAGACATTTCTTTAAGAATTGATAATTGTGAAAACTGCCTAAAGCTTTCTAGCAACTATTATACAGTAATTTTGCAACTAAGATTTGAATCTAAGGAACTACTTAAAGAACTACAGCCTGTTCTAGTTAATCAAATTAAAAATCAGGTAAAGACAATTAACTATGCAGAAGCAAACAAAAACAAGCCATTTTTTATTGCTAAAACAGTTGAACAAAAAAACGGAATTGATTTTTATTTTAATGACTCTGATCATGCAGAAAAGGTCAGAAAAACTTTGCTTTACAATAAGCACGTAAAGACCTGGCAAAAGACAAGAACCCTAATTACTGCAGATAAAGACGGAAAAAGAAAATATCGCCACACAATCTGTTTACATTTTGGGTGGCCATCTCAAAATAAAAAATAAAAAAATTAAAATAGTGCTTTAACTTTTTTAATTTTATCTCTTTTTGAAACAATTATTATCTTTTGACCTTCTTGAAGTGTATCTGTGTCTTTATAAACATTAAATACTTTGTTTTTATAATAGCCAATTATATTACTGCCATCAGGTAATAATTTTCTAAACTGAGGAATATGTAATCCTACATGCTTAGTGTCTTTTTTAATCTTAAACTCAACAATTTCTGCATCACCCATAGAAAAGAAAGACATGTCAAGAATTCCTTTTTCTGCAATTAGTTGTGCAATAAAACCGGCTGCTGCATAGTCTGGCTGAATAACATAATCAATCTTTAATTTATCAAAAACATCATTTTTATAATTTATTTTTCTTAGCATCACAGCAACTTTTTTTATGCCATACTCTTTTGCTATTAAACCAACTACTAGGTTTAGTTCATCGTTGTCTGTTAATGCTACAATAATATCTGCATGATCAAATCCTGCTTTCTTTAATATTCCTACATCTGTTGGGTCTCCTGTTATTGTTACGATATCTGTATCGTAAGTCATTTGCTTTGTGATTACAGGATCTTTTTCAATAAGAACAACTTCATGATCCTCAGCATCAAGTAATTTAATTAAATGTTTTGCAACATTACTAGTTCCTACAATTATTATATACATTTCATCTTCCTCCTACTCTTTGAAATATCATGCCTATTAAACCAAATATTGTAATTATTTCTAATCTCCCAACCCACATATTAAATATCAAAACCATTTTTGCAAATAATGGCATACCGTGGTTTACAAGCCCTGTTTCTATTCCAATATTTCCTTGGGTTGAAACAACTTCAAATATGCTTGCTGATAAAGGATAGCCATATGCTGTTAAAATTAATACTCCAAAAACCATAAAAATGACATAGCTTACAATAAAAAAATATAAAGCCCTTATATCTGCATTTTCAACAACTTTTCCATCAAATTTTCTAGAAACATTTGATAAATCTGGAAGCCTTATCTCTCTAATTTGCCAAATAACAGATTTCATAAGAAGTAAAAATCTGCCTTGAGTAATACCACCAGAAGTAGAACCCTTAGACCCGCCTACAAACATTAAAAATATCAACAAGAAAAATAAGATGGGAGCAAGACCCATAATCGGCTCTGGAGAAAAACCTGTAAACCCACCACCAAGAGTACCAGCCACTAACAATGTTATGCTTTGCCAAGAGTATATTTTTCCCAAATGTTTAAAGAAAATAAAAAATACAACAATTATCATTAAACACATTGAAATAAACTGTGGATCTTTAAAATATACAAACGGATTTTTTTCTTTGTAGATCCTGTAATGAGTAACAAAAGAAATTGAACCTAAGAAAATAATTAAAGACATTATTAGTTGAACACTACTTTGATAGAGATAATCATTATTTGGCATGTCATGGCCTGTTGTTGATATTGCTGACATTGTGTAAGTTACAGAATTAAATAAATCAACACCAACAAGCAACATTAGAATAACGCCTATTAATGTAAGAATTATGTAAATTATCCAAATTGCTCTAACTGACCCTTTATAGCCACCACTAAGTTGATCATACCCTCCTGCTCTAACTATTCTTTTGGATGTAAAAGCATCAGAGCTAAATATTCCATAATATGCAATTAAAATAATACCAATACCACCTATCCAGGAAAGAATAGCTCTCCATAAATGCCAGCTATTTACTTTGACAATAAAAGGCAAGGTTGTTGTTCCAGTAGTTGTTAATATTGAAGTGGTATCAAAAAAAGAATCAATAAAATTATATCCAAAAACAAAATATGGCAAGGTGGTTAAAGCAGCAAAAATTAACCAAACACTTGCAACAATAATAAGATAATGTATAGAACCTAAAGTTACATTTTTGTTTTTAGGAATAAGCCCATAAAGAATAAGCCCAACCAAAAAAGCAACTCCAAAAGAAATAAGATAACTAAAAATATAGTTTGTTGGCTCTTTAAATATTATTGCAAAAATAAACGGAATTAGAAATATAAAACTACTGTATAAAATTACTTGCCCAATCTGCTTAAGCACTTGATTAATATGCCATCTTGTGTAATACATTTTATCATCAAAATATATGTAATATACTACAAAATATAATATCTAAACCTTTAAATGCTTTGCTTTTTATAGCAGGTCGGGCGGGATTCGAACCCGCGATCCCAAGCTTAGGAGGCTTGTGCATTATCCAAACTATGCTACCGACCTTTTTTTAGAAAAGAATAACCTTTTTAAATACTAAGTTTTTCTATATATAATATATTTATAATAGTATTTAAAAATATAAAGGCAATGCATTAAACATGACTAAGAAAATATTAATTATGCTTGGACCAGCAGGAAGCGGGAAAAGCACACAGAATAAACTTATTGAAAAGGAATTTGGATACAAACCATTTATCATGGGTGACATTCTAAGAGAAGAAGTTAAGAAAGGAACAGCTCTAGGCAAAAGAATACATGAAATGATAAAAGATGGGCACTTGGTAACTTTAGAAATTGCAAGCGACTTGATATTTGATAAAGTAAAAAAATCCAAAGCCAAAAAAATATTAATGGATGGGTTTCCAAGAGAATTTTATCAATCAGTTGTTTTCGATTATTTTATAAAAACAAACAACTATAAGTTGATGGGAGTAATACATCTTAACCTCTCTAGAAAGGAAAGCATAAAGAGACTATTACTAAGAAAAAGAAGTGATGATGACTTAAAGGCCATTAATCAAAGACTTGATGACTATCACAACATTACAAAAAAAGCAATAAACAAATACAGAAAAGAAAAGAAGCTTATAGAAATTAATGGAGAACAAACAATAGAAGATGTTTTCAAAGAAATAAAAACAAAACTAAATAAAATTAAAGGTATATAAAATATGATTCAAGATCCAAGGATTATAGACAACATAAAGAAACTAAAAGAACTGGGAATGAGTGATGAAGACATTAAAGGTAATCTTATAAAGATGGGACTTTCTTCCGAGGATTGCGATGAACTAATTGCTGCTTCAAACGGGAACGAAACTATTAAAGAAGAGAATGAACCAAAAAAAGAAAAACCAAAGAAAGAAGAACCAGTGAAAAGCGAACCAAAAAAAACAGAAATAGAAGAAACACCAAAAGATCTATTTGAAGAGGAACATAAAATTGATGCAATAAAAGAAGAAGTTCCATTTTCTATGAAAGATGATTTCTCTGAAATTCCTGATTTAACTATTGGATTAGATATTGATCAATTAAGTAAAAATGAAATGGACTTTAGTTTTGATACACCAAGTTTACCAAAAGAAGAAGAAAAGGTTACTTTTAAAAAATCAAAAAATAAAAATACAGATATTACAAAAAGCTTAGATTTGGATAAAATAAATGTATCTAAATTAGTTAATACAACGCCTTCTGAAACACTAAAAGAATTGGATTCCAACTCAAATGTCTGGGCATCAGGATTAGCAACCACATTAAATGCAAGATTACACGAAATAGATGAAAAACAGGAAAAATTTGAAAGGCTACTTAAAAAGAAAATGGATGATGAGATAAACAAATTAAAACAGATACAGGAAACTTCTAAACAATTATTAGCTCAAAAAATTGATGAAGAGCTTGTAAGTAGAACAGCAAACATTAACTCTCAATTAACAAAACAACTTGCATTAATAAAAGTAGAATTAATAAAAATTAATAAAAAATCAGACCAGATGACTACTGGTAGACAAGAAGTTGAAGAACTTATAAAAAATCTAAAAGATATACAAACACAAGTTGTAGAAAATAACAATAAATCTCAAGAAAATATTAACAAGATGGTGTTATCAACCTCTGTAAAGTTAAACACGAAAATTAAAGAAATTAACGACATCTTATCTTTGCAATCTAAAATTACACAAGGACTAATAAAAAACACCCAAAATGCAATAGCTAAGGAAATAAAAAAATTCCATCAATTTAAAGAAGAAATTGAAAGTAAAATTAATCCTCAACAGATGTATGATAAATTAAATCAACTAGAAACATTTAAGCAACAACTAGCAAACAGATATGAGGCACGTTTTGAAAATGTTAAAAAACAATTTTTGGTTAAAGCAAAAGATGCTTTTAAAGAAGAGATTGAAACTCAGCTAAAAGAATTAAAAAATATTAAAGAGACAATAGTTTCAAAAACAGACCCTAAACTGATTAGTGATAAATTAGAAGAACTTGAATCTTTCCAAAACCAATTAATCTCAGCAATTGATGAAAAAATATCTCAATCTCTAAAAATCTATCAATCAGCAATAACTCAGGAAATCACTTCTAAGTCAAAAGCCATTGATGAAGAAGTTATTAAAGTTGAAAATGCAATCTTAAAATTAGGAGAAGCAGAAGATAAGATAAAAGAATTAAATCAATTTAAAGACCAGTTTATTGCAATAATTGATAAAAATATAGAAAAAATGAATAATACTTACACTAAGTTTGAAGGAAAACTAAAAGAAATAGAAGAAAAACAAAAAATGATGATATAATCAGTTTCTTTTTATCTTAAAAATGCCTAATACGAAAAATAATATTATCAATAGGCAAATAAAGATTATACCAAATAATATTGAATTTCTAAGAGATAACAAACCTAGTAGCTTTGATCTCTCTTTTTCGGGCTCTTCTGTTAGCTTAAAAAGTATTGGTTGCTCTAAGACATTTCCATTGTTTGCTACAAATCTTAATTTTGCATCAATATCTTCTTTTGGAACATCTCCGATATTAACCTTTACTGAGATTGTTTTTGTTTCTCCAGGATTTAATGTTATTACTTGATCTGCAACAATATCTACGCCTTGAGGAACATTTGATAACTCAATATTGGTGATTGTTACTTTATTTCCTTTATTTCTTAAAGTTATATCAAATTCTTGTGAACTGTTTGGTTCAACTGTTAGTTTTTTAGGATATGATAATAATTCTATGTTTATTGTTTCTGAAACCTTAACTACATTAATTGTATATTGTAATTCTTCAGAAAAACCACTTGATTTTCCTTTTATCTTTACATTTAGAGAAGATAATCTAAGTTGTGTGAATTCTCCTGAAGAAACATATATTGTTAGATATTTGCTTGAATGTTTATCAACATTAATCTTTTTGTTCTCAATTGTTGCCTTTAAATCGTTATTTGGTAAAAATTCTATTTCTATATCTTCAGATAAATCACCGTTATTTTTAAGTAATATCATAATTGGAAGTGGCTTGCCAATTGTAAGATTTAGATTTGGTTCACTTAGGCTTTCTACTTTAAAACCATATTTTGGATTTACTATTAATTTCACGGTTTTTGAAATTGACTTAAGGCCGTCAAAAAAGTCTAATTTTATATTATAGGTTCCTGACCTGCAGTCTTCTGAAACATTAAATGTAAATTTAATAGTTTTACTTTGATTAGGCTCTAATGTAAATTTACGATTAGAGATATCAACATATATTCCAGAATTAACATTATCTTCTGAAATATAAAATGTTCTGGTTGTGTTAGAAATGTTTTTCAAAGTATAAGAAAGGGTTTTACTTTGCCCTTTACTTATGTTTTGGGTGGTTGTTGCAGGTCCTGACACAGTAAAATCATTGTTTGGCTCTGGGCAATCTTCTGCATAAAGTGAAAATTCTTTTGTTACTTCTATCTTCTCATTTTTTATTCTTAAGGTTAAATCTAATTTTTCTTTATCTGTTACATTGTCTGAAACAATCACAGAATAATCTATTTCTTTTTCATCTTTTAAATATACTGGATTAGAATATTCTGAACTTATTACTAATTTTGGACTGCTTAAATAAATGTTGTATAGTCCATCACTATAGTCGTTCTCTATATCAAGAGTTATTGTGTTTGTTCTACCGATACAAACATTTGTATTTGAGATATCTACTGAAAACTCTCCATCTTCTTCATCTTCTGTAACTTCTATATCTTGTCTAAATTGCTTTATTTCTTGATTTTCTGAATTTAGTAATTTGATATAAACTATTACTTCAGAATGTGATTCCTCAAGAGCAGAAACATAAAAAGAACCAGTAAATTCTGAATTCTCTGGAAGAGTGTATTTCTTAGAATAATTACACTCTAACTCATCTTCTTCACAATCTACCCAAACATGTATTTTTGCAACAAAGGAATTGTTGTTCTTAATTGTAAAACCTATCTTTGTGCTGGTGTCTTGCATTAAGGAGTAGGTTTCCTTATCAAAGACAAAGTCAATATTTTCTATTTTTGGCTCATTTGTTTCCGCAAAAACTGCTCTTGCAGTAAATACAGACAATAAAATAAATATACCAATAATAAGATACTTTAATTTATTGTGATTTGGTTTTTTATAATATTTTTGAAAATCATTTAATTTTGTTTGCATAAACATTTCCTCTTTTATTTTCTATACACATATTTAATATATTTTGTTGAGAAAGATAAAATTACAATTATTAAAATACCAACTAAAATTATTTGAAAGATTGTGGAATTTAAAATTGATTTTATATCTATATTTTTTGCAAAAGAAACTAAACCAGTAACAACAGAAGTTACTTGTTTCTTGTTTTGTTCTGGTTCTTCTTTTTTTGGCAACTCTAGATCAACAAAGCCATAAACTCCATTACATCTGTATTCTATCTTTGTTTCTCTTAAATCTGTTTTAAAAACTCTAACTATTTTTGTTTCTACATCGCTTGTAGCAATTACTACTCCTATTGGAGAATCTAAATTTACATCTTTTATACCTATTATGTTGATTTCTTGATCTTTATCACTAGAATTTTTAAAAGTTAAATCTAAACTATAGTTGTCTGTTTCTTTAACATAAACTATTGTGTGCTGTAAATCAATTGGACAAATTCTATTTGCTTTCTGGATAATTTCAAAATCTATTTTTTTAGAATTTTGTAAATACATTAACTCAATGCTTACTTTATAGGTAGAATCCAAAACATTTTCTAGAGGAGAAATAACAAAAGTAATTTCTTTAGATTCGTTTGGGTTAAGAGTTATTTTGTCTTCTGAGAAATAAGACTCATAAGGGGAAGTATAGGATACCAAAGAATATGTTTGTGCAGTAGAATATGGATTGTAAATATAAAGAGTAGCAGAGACAGGGGCATCAACTACTGTTACTTTTTTTGGAAAAGAAACTGTAGGGGAGTTATCTGCATAAATTAATTGCAAAGATAATAAGGTCACCATTATAAATAAAAATACTTTTTTCTTAATCATATTTATCTCTTTTTTTATGTTATTAACTTTTTCCAGTTATAATATATAATTTACTGTGGAGAAAGGCTTATAAACATGATTTATTCTTAAAAAAAGAGAAAAATGGCATTATCTAGCCATATCTAGACCAATAACAGAAGAATTGCCTTTTAGAGTTACACCAATTATTTGGTTTGCACCAGATACAATTGTGCTGTTGTGGGTTATACAGATGACAGCTACTGATTTAGATAGCTCCTTGATATAATTTAGGAGATTCTCTGAGTTTTGATCATCTAAAGAAGCATCAACTTCATCAAGAATATAGAATGGAGATTTCCTATAAGCATGAACTGCAAAGATAACTGCAAGAGCAGTTATTGTTTTTTCTCCGCCAGAGATGATGTCTATACTTTTTTTTTGACCATTCTTTATTATGTTAATTATCAATTGAGAAGTCAAAGGATCATCACCTAAAAGTTCAAGACTTCCTTTTAAAGTATTAGACATTTTTGAGATTACTGTCTTAAATTCTGCATTAACCTTATTGAAACAATCCATAAATATAGTTGTCTTTTTCAAATTTATTTCATCTAACATTGCTTCAACTTGTGCTTTTTCTGCAACTATGATATCAAATTTCTGCATAATCTCTGAATATTCCTTTGCCAGCTTTTCATAGGAATCTATTGCATTGAAGTTAATGTTGCCTAGAGCATTCTTGTCTCTTTTTATGGCTCTAAGCTTTGAGTAAAGCTGTTCTATTGTAAATTCAACGGTCTCATATTTGTCTTTAACCTCAAGCATTTTAATATTTTGATCTGCTTGAAGAACTTTGCTTTTTAATGTGTTAATGTTTAATCTTGCATCATTGATTACAAGATTAATTTCTGAAATAGAAACATCAATCTCATGTATCTGCTGATTAATCAAAGAAGACTCTTGAGAAACATTTGATTTTTTTTGAAACATTTCTTGTTTTTTCTGGTCTTCAGTTTGGAATTTTTTGTTTATCTCTTTTATCTTGTTGTCTATCTCTATTATCTGATCACTATAATTGTTCATCTGTTTTTGAAGTTCTTTAATTTTAGAATTATTAATATCTATAAGACTAGATTTGCTATCAATCTTTTCTCTTACTGTTTTTTCTTCAGCTTTCTTAGAGATTAAACTTTGCTCTAAGATGTTTGTTTCTGAGACTAAAGAATCATAATCGTCCCTTAAGGTGGTTTGAGCACCTATACTTAAGGTCTTTAGCTTGTCTTCTATCTCTTGCTTCTCTTTTCTTAGAGTAATAAGCACATTATCAAGGGCAGAGGTTTGGTCTTTGATCTGTCCAAGATTTTGTGTAATAGATTTAAGGGTTGTTGTGCTTGTGCTTGCTGATTTTATATCATCTGTTTTTTCAATAATTTCATCAAGAGCAGCAATGTTAGTGTTAAGCTTTACTTGTAAATCTGTTAGCTCTTTGTTTTTCTCAAAATGCTCTTTATTGCTTGTTTCACGACTTTTAATGATCTCTAAAATCTTAGAATTTGCGAGTTCAAGCTCCTTTTCTATTGCTACAATTTTGCTTTCAAGCTCTTTTGGGTCTTTAATCAATATCTTCTTATAACAAAAGCCATCAAAGTAAAAGCCATCGATGCTTTGTGCTTTAGTCTTAATGCCTGTGTGTTCAAAAAATTTCTTTGATAGCTCTTTTTCAGATGCCCCTAAAGTTGTTAAAACTACAAAATTAATGTTTGTGTGTTCTCCAATTTCTTTAATAATTTTAGAGATATCCTTAGAGTCCTTTAAAACAACATAATTAGAGTAGATGGATTTTTGAGATTTCTCAAGAGTAACAAATTCATCTAAAAAGCCAATAAAGCTATTGTGTTTTTTAAGACTTGATTTTAGCTTTTCTCTTTTATCAAGCGCTAAGGAAGTAAAAGACAGATCCTTTTTGAAACCATTTAGCTCTATGGTCTTTTGAGATATTTTTTTCTGAAGATCTTCTTTTTCCTTTTCTTCTGTTTTTAATTTTTGGATTAATTTTGAGATTTCGCTTTCAAGAGTTGCTATTTCTTTTCTTTGTTTTGAGATGGTGCCTTCAATTTCTTTTTTTCTTTCAAGCAGGGCTTTTGATTCAGCTTCTTTTTCCTTGCTTTGTTTTTCAATAGTTTCTTTTTGAAACTCATAAGCTGATATTTTTGTTTTATTTGAGAAAAAATCCTCTTGTTTTTTAGTTATTTCTTTATTTAGGCTTGAAAGTCTTGTGTAAAGCTCTTCTTGAATCTTTCTAACTCCTTCAAATTCCTTAGAGTGCTTCTTTATCTGTTCTTTAAGGTTGTCTCTTGTTTTAGATTTTAGCTTTAATTTTTCTTCTTGTTCATTAATTATTGTCTTAATTAACTGCTCTTCTTTTTTAAGTTCTGAAAGCTCACCTGACAGCTTTTGATTTTCGTTTTCTAAATATTCTATATTTTCCTTTTTTAGATTAAAATTATTTTGAATAATCTCTTTGTTTGCTTTGTTCTCAGAAAGCTCTCTGCCAACTGTTGATTGTACTTTTTCAGAATGGGCAATTAAATCATTATTAATATTTTCTAGTTTATTTTCATATTCAGATATCTTTAGCAACAGTTCTTTTTTGTTCTGGTTTTTAACATCAATATCACTAACAAGTTTTGTGATTTTTGCTTCTTCTAGGAATAACTCGCTATTGTATTCATCTATTTGCTTATTGTATAGGTTATAGCTGTAGATTTGTTCTAAACTATCAAGTTCTTTAAACTTTAATGCTGCTTCTCTTTCTGCAGATAATTGTTCAACATATGGTTTTCTTTCGTTTAAGGCAATTGATACCTTTTCTAATCTTTTATTTACTTTATCAAGATTATCTTGTGCTTCTTTTTTTCTTTCATCAAATAAAGAAATGCCTGAAATATCTTCAACTATTTTTCTTCTTTCCTCTGGGTTCATGTTGATGATCTTTGTAACATCCCCCTGCTGAACTGTATAATAGCCATCAGCAGTTATTCCTGTTTCCTCTAAGAAAGATGTGATCTCGTTTAGTGCTTTTCTTTTACCATCAAGATAACATACAGATTTGCCAGATTCGTCTATTTCTCTAATAATATCTATATCTTTGCCTTCGTGGTTAAAGACAACCCTGACTCTTGCTGTTCTTTCTTTAGCAGATTGATTAACAAGATTAGCTGTCTTATCAACTCTTAGTCTTTTTAAAGAAGTAGAGCCAAATGCAAAAATAAGAGCATCAATAATGTTGCTTTTACCAGACCCGTTAGGGCCAACAATAACCTGAAAGCCTGATTTAAAAGGTATGCTTGCGTAGTCAAAAGATTTGAAATTCTTCAGCACAAGCTCTTTTATATGCATTGTTTATTCCCTTTGTTTTGTATTTTATAGATATAACTAAATTAGAATATATACTTATAATATATTATATAAAGAGTATTTAAATATAATGTTTGAAAAAATTACTACCATCAATAAATATCATCACTCGTTTTAAAGAATCAGACATTTAAATCACATTAGAAATCCTGCCATCACGAATCGAAATGATTCGCAACAACAGGGAGTTAATTATAAATATATTATAGCGATATGTTTTTAAAGATTAAAATTGTTTGTTTTCTTTAAAACTTATATCCAAAAAAGCTAGTTTTAAATAATTCTACAAGAGTTTTAACATTAGGTGCTAGATTATATTCTTCCAAATCTTTAACAGCAACATATTTGGCTTTAGAAAACACGTGTTTTTCTGTAATCCTTGGTTGTTTTGTTGATTCTCCAATAAAGTTATAGCTTCTTCTTTTTATTTTATCTGGAGTTTCAAAATCAATATAAAAAGGAGGATATTTTAATATTTTTGGCTTAATATTTACTTCCTCAAAAACTTCTCTAAGAGCAGCATTTTTTAAAGTTACATTTTTTGTTTTTCCTGCATCTAAAAGTTTAATTTTTCCACCAGGAAGTTCCCAATGTTTTTTGTCTTTTCTTTCTACTAGAAGAATCTTGTCTTTATTAAATATAATAATTCCTGAATTAACAACTCTCTCATCTTCTAAATATTTATCTATAAGTTTATTGTATTTCATAAAAATCAAAAAATATCATTTTTCTTTATCTCTGTCTTTCCATACATGTACTTCTGTAGCACTTTTGGTATCTTAATTGTTCCTTCTTTTGTCTGGTGGTTTTCAAGTATTGCAACAAGTGCACGAGAGGTTGCTATCGCTGTGTCATTTAAAGTATGAACATAATATTTCTCGCCTTGTCTTGTCTTTGCTTTGATATTAAGCCTTACTGCCTGAGCACTTGTTAGATTACTACAAGAAGCCACTTCAATATACTTGTTGTTTCTTGGAGACCATACCTCGACATCTGCTCCTCTGTGCTTTAAGTCCCCTAAATCTCCAGTACAGCTCTCTAATATTCTTGTTGGAAGCTCAAGAGAAACAAAAAGCTTAACTGTATTTTTAAGAAGCTCGTTATAGGCCTTTTCTGATTCTTCTGGCTTACAGATGATTATCTGTTCAACCTTATCAAACTGATGTAATCTAAACAAGCCCCTTTCATCTAGACCATGAGAACCGATTTCTTTTCTAAAACAAGATGAAAAACTAAAGATCTTTATTGGCAATTTTTCCTCATCAATAGTTTTATCTACAAACATAGAGATTAATGGATGTTCTGAAGTTGCAATCAGATACAAGTCTTCGTCTTCAATCTTATAAGCCATATCTCTAAAAAAAGTAAAATCAACAGAGCCTTCACATGCTCTTTTGTTTATCATTTGTGGTGGAAGAACATAAACATATCCTTTCTTATGTAAAAAATCAGAAGCATAATTGATTAATGCCCTATTAAGTAATGCCAAATCACCTTTAAGATAATAGAAGCCTTTTCCTGAAACATTTCTTGATGCCTCAAAATCTGCGATATTAAGCATTTCTGCAATTTCTCCGTGATTTATTACTTCAAAGTCTAATTTTTTTGGTTCTCCAAATCTTTTGACTTCTTTATTCTCTGTTTCATCTTTGCCAATTGGTGTTTTTTTTGAAATTATGTTTGGTATTTTCTTTTGAATATCTATTATTTTTTCATAAAGTTCTCTTTGTTTATCATCTATGACTTTTATTTTTTCTGGCAAAAGCCTAGCTTCTGCAAGCAAGTCATCTATTGGCAACCCTTTTTGCTTGTTTTCTGAGATCTTATCAGTAACTGTGTTTCTTTTGTGTTTTAAGTCATTAGCTAATTGTATGTTTTGTCTATATTCTTCATCAAGCTTTATGACTTCATCAACTAAAGGAAGAAGATACTCTTTATTCTTATTCTTAATATTTTCTTTTACTTTTTTTATATTTTCTCTAATAAATTTCATCTCTAACATAAATATCACACAAAATAAATATTAGATAAAATAATAAGAACAAAAGAATATAAAAAGCTTTATTTTAGTAAAAAATAGAAATTAAAAAGAAGAACTAGTCTTCTTCACAATCTTTGCTATGCTCATGTTCTGAACAATCGCTTTCACAACTAGAACAATGTCCGCCACAAGAATGTGCCATCATTTCTTCTTCAAGTTTTTTTCCTTCTTCTTCTGACAAGATTTCAAGAAGCTTTACTTTAAAAGTCAGGTTTTTGCCAGCAAGTGGATGATTCAAGATAGCATCAATTGTGCTTTCTTCGATTTTTTTAATCTCTATAGCAAGTGGGCCAATACCTGACATCACAACTATTTCTTTGCCTTCTTCTAAGTCACTTATGCCTGCAAGAAGCTCTTTTGGAAGCTTAGCGATTTCTGTATTTTTTGGTCCATAACCCTCTTCAAAAGGAATCTTTATTTTTTTCTCCTCGCCAATCTTCATACCTATGACTCCATTATCAAAGCCAGGAATTACCATGCCAACTCCAACTTTAAACTTTAAAGGTTCTCTGCCTTTGCTTGAATCAAATATTTGGCCATCATCAAGAATCCCTTCATATTCTACTGATATCCAATCATTTTCTTTAACACTCATTTAATTTCAGCTCCTTTTCTAAAATAAGAACATAATTCAAATTTATCCTAAATAATTAAAAAAAGAACCTGCAATTGTTTGCAGGAAACTAATTTTATTTCTTCATCTTATATACAATGAAGTAAACTATAGCAGTCAAAATACTAAATAATATTGCTGCGATTGTCCAAAGTATTTTTATTTCTACTTTTAACTTTTTGTTATTTGTGAATACATCATATATTACCCAGATTGCACAAATTAATGCAACAACTCCTAATAGTGTATTTAACAATGATGCCATTTTTAAAAAACCCCCTTTATGTTATAATTCTAATATAATTTATTGAAGAATAACGTTTATAAATGGTTTTATTACTAAAAAAATTATAACTTTAAAAAATAATGATTTAACACAATTTTATTTTTTCTTCTTTTACTTCTTGCTTTTTTTGTAAAAGTAAAACCACATTCTCTTATGTTTTTCTCTGAAATTTTATTTAATGGGTTTACATTAATTAAGGCGTATTTTAATTTTATTTTTTTGAAATATTCTATTCTTTTATTTATTAGAAACCTCTGCAAGCCATAACCTCTAAATCTTGGCGAAACAGCAGCAGCTAAAAGAACTGCTGCCTTTTCTATTTGTTTTTCTGTTAAATAGTAATTTTTTGCTTCTTCTTTATTTATTTGTAATCCCATTCCTGCCCAAGCAACCAATTTATCCTTATAAAAAACAACCCATATCTTTCGACCACAAGACATCATGTTCTTAAGCATTTTTTTTGTGTGTCTAAAATAGAAATCAGGATTTACTTTTTTATAGATATTTATATCAAATCTGTTTAGTATATCGATATCTTTTTCAGTTGCAAAACGATAGGTAAATATTTTATCTTTTAGTTTTAATTTCATTATTTTTCAATAATTTCTTTTTTAGTTTATTATAATTAAATTCTTTATCTAATACTTGTTTTTAATGGTCTTAAAATCAAATTTTCTGCTTCTAAAATTTTGGTTTTATATTTATTAATAAATTCTTGATTTTTCATATATTATTTAATTTACAAAGTATTTAAAATTACTAATGTTCTTACTATTTACTATGAAAGCAAAAGAAATTTATGAAAGATTAGAAAAAGACTTTATCAAAGGTAAAGGGCTTAGTGATGATTGGAAAGAAATTAAAAATTCTAAATATCTTTCTCTTAATTTTAAGAAAAGATCAATGGGTGTTGTCTATGATTTCTCAAAAGAAATAAAGAAAGTATATACAGCAGTTTTTCCAGATAAATCAATTATCAAGAAAATACTTGCAAAGAAAGAAACAGATATTTTGCTGTTTGTTCATCATCCAATGTCTTGGGATATTACAAAAAAAGATGTTTTTACTTCTATTTCTAACAAAGATTTAGAAATATTTAAAAAAAGAAGAATATCGGTGTATAATCTTCATGTTCCATTAGATAACTTTGGAAAATACTCAACAGCTAACACTCTTGCAAGGGCAATTGAGGTAAAGGTTGAAACACAATTTGCTCCTTATTTTGGGGCGATGTGTGGCATTATTGGAACAGTAGGTACAGATAAAGTTTCAGATTTAAAAAAAACATTAGAAAAAGCAGTTGGGCACAAAGTTAAGCTTTACAAATATGGCTCAGACAAAATCAAAAACAAAAGAATTGCCCTAGTTGGTGGTGGAGGAAATAGTCTTGATCTCCTTGAGACAATACCAAAAGGCATTAATCTTTTTATTACTGGTGTTTCTGTAAAAAACGATTATGCCAAAAAGTCACATGATTACTTAAAAGAAAAAAAAATCAACCTTCTTGGTGGAACACACTATTCAACAGAAAAATTTGCTTGCATTGCTATGGTTGATTATTTTACAAAACTAAGATTGCCTTGCGAGTTTATTGAAGGAAAACCAATGATGGAAGACATGTAAATTAATGCAAAAGACCAGATTTAAAAAACTTATGCTCTTTCATATTACTATAAATTATAGGGGGGATCATTTATAATTGTTGCTTGCTCTGGAACTGAAAATATCGCAAAGGAAATTGCAAAAAATCTTAATCTTTCTTTTTCTAAACTTAAAACTACTAAATTCCCAGATGGTGAACTAAATGTTTCTTTTGGTAAGGACCTTAAAGGAGAAAATGTTTTTATTGTACAAAATTTCCAGAATACAAAAGAAATTAATCTAAATGACAAGATAATGGAAACTCTTTTTGCTATCTATACAGCAAGAGATCTAAAGGCAAAGAAAGTATATCTAATAGCAACATATTTCCCTTATTTTAGAGGAGATGCAAGGTTTGAAGAAGGCGGTTGTATCTCAATCAAAGTTATGAATAAACTTTTTGAGGGCTGTGACAAGATATTCTGTGTTGACCCACACCTTCATAGAATCAAAAATATAAAAAATGCATTATCTAATGGAATAGAAATCAATCTTGATGAGCCAATAATTGAATATTTAAAGAAAAAAAAAGTTGTTAATCCGCTTTTTGTAGGGCCAGATATTGAAAGCATACAATGGATTGTTAATGTGGCCAAGGCATTTAATCAAAAACCAGTGGTTGCTCTAAAAGAAAGAATAAATGCAAGAGAAGTTATAATCTCATTACCAAAGATAAAAACAGCAAAAGGCAGAGACATAGTTATTATTGATGATATAATAAGTACAGGCCGTACCATTATTGAAAACATTAAACAACTTAAGAAATATGAACCACGAAAATTCTATGTTGTTGGAATACATGGGCTTTTTACAGAAAATGCCTTGCCAAAATTAAAGAAATATGCAACAATTATTTCAACAAACACTCTTAATAACGATGCAGAAAAGATTAATGTTTCTTCTCAGATTGCAAAAATAGTAAGGAAAAACATATGAGCGAAAAATACTTTTTAGCAAGCGATCATGCAGGCTTTGAGCTTAAGGAAAAGATCAAAAAGTATTTGACAACATCAAAACTTGATTTTCAAGACTTAGGCCCAAAAACCTACAATCCAGAAGATGACTATAACGACTATGCAAAAAAAGTTGTTAAAAAAGTTAAAAATAACAAAAAACATTTTGGAATACTTGTTTGCGGGACTGGACAAGGAATGTCAATACAGGCAAACAGATATTCTGTTGTAAGATGCGCACTTTGCTGGAATAGAGAAATAGCAAGACAAGCAAAAGAACATCTAAACGCAAACATCATTTCTATGCCTGGAAAATACATAGATATAAAGACAGCAAAAGAAATAATTGATGTTTGGCGAAAAACAAAAACTTTAACATTAGAGAAACACAAAAGAAGAATAAACAAATTGGAGATATTATGAAACTACAATTGGCACTTGATGTCACTGATAAGAAAAAAGCAATAGAGCTTTGTAAAAAGGTTAGTAAATATATAGATGTTATTGAACTTGGAACACCGTTTATCAAGATCTACGGACTAAATGGCTTAGTCAAAGATTTTAAGAAACTTAAAAAACCAGTTTTAACTGACCTAAAAACTATGGATACTGGTTATTTTGAAGCAGAGCTTGCATTTAAGGCAGGTGCTGATTACTCAACAGTTTGTGCTTCTGCATATATTGAAACAATAAAAGGCACAATAAAAGCAGCAAAGGACTACAAAAAAAAATCCCTTGTTGACTTGATTGGAACAAAAGACCCTATTAAGTCTGCAAAGGAAATTCTTAAGTATAAGCCAGACTACATTGGCATACACTCTGGAATTGATATGCAACAAAAGGGCATAAAGCCTCTTAAGACCTTAATAAATCTTTCAAAGATAATGGATAGTAAGAAAATCGCAATTGCAGGTGGTATCAATCTTGAAACTATAGAAGAAATTGCAAAATATAAGCCAGGAATTATAATTGTTGGCGGAGCAATAACAAATGCTAAAGATCCTGTTGCTGTTGCTAAGAAAATGAAAGAAATAATGGAAAAATATGAGTAAAAATATAGATAATGTTCTTGAAAGAATAATAAAAGAAATAAAGTTTTCTTTAAAAGACATAAGTGAAATAAAAACAAGCAGATTTCTAGATGAAATCTTAAAGTCAAAGAAGGTGTTTGTGACAGGGCAGGGCAGAAGTGGCCTAATAGCTGAAAGCTTTGCTATGAGGCTTATGCAAATGGGTATCAAAACCCACTATATAGGAGACAGCACAACTCCTGCCATCTCTAAAAATGATTTGCTTGTTGCAATATCTGGCTCTGGCAAAACAGAAATAACAAAAATGATAATAAAGGGAGCAGACAAAGTAAATGCAAGGGTTGTTCTTATTACCAATAAAAAAACATCCAAAGAAAAAGCCAAGATAAAAAATACAGACTTGATAATTGAGATCAATGCAAAAGCAAAAACTGACAAAAACAAGAAATCAATTGAGCCACTTGGAACGCTCTTTGAGCAAGCAAGCCTAGTATATCTTGATGCTGTTATTGTCTTACTTATGAAAAAGCAGAATGTTAAAGAAACAGAGCTTGGAAAAAGACATGCAAACTTGGAATAAACAATATTTTTATAAGGCTTTTGATTTACATAATAAGTATATTTTGGATTTGGGGAAACTAAATAAATGAGAACTGTTATTAAAAAAGGCAATATACCTGTAAATAACGACATGCCTAACGAAATTCTTAATAAAGATACATATGTAA
Source organism: archaeon (assembly GCA_029563035.1). Next base: position 172,670 of record JAKQTP010000212.1, read on the forward strand.
AAAATGTTCAAACCACAAGAACAAGAACACTAAGACAAACAAAAAATTCTAATTCTGAAATTCTTTTGCCAAAAAAAAAAATTATAAAAACAAAGATTATTAAAGACATTAAAACTAAACCAGAACCAAAAAAGATAATTAGAGATCCAGAACTTACTTTTAATAAATCTGTAGATAACCCTATAATTTGCCCAATACCAGAAAATAACTGGGAATCCTGGCAAACATTCAATCCTGCAGCAATCTTGATTGATAATAAAGTTCATTTCTTGTATAGGGCCATAGGCGATGATGGGATGTCTAGGTTTGGATATGCTATGTCAGAAGACGGCTTTACAATTAAAGAAAGGCTTTCTTATCCTGCTTATGAACATGAAATTGTTAAGGGTCCTTATACTCTTGTAAACTCACCATCTGGTGGAAGCTGGGGTGGCTGTGAAGACCCAAGGCTTGTTAGGGTTGATAATGAAGATAGGATCTATGTGACTTATACTGCTTGTGATGGTGGCTTAAGAGTTGGCTTAACCTCAATTAAAGTTTCTGATTTTGTAAACAAAAGATGGAAGTGGAAAAAACCAAAGATTATCTCCCCACCAGGAGAATGCCATAAAAACTGGTTAATCTTTCCAGAAAAAATAAATGGCAAATATGCAATATTACATAGCATTAATTCAGGCAAAATATTAATAGAGTATTTAGATGATCTTGAGTTTAAAGACGGGAAAGTCATAAATAGCAAATATCTTCTCACTGAGGTCAGAGTAGATCGCTGGGATAAAAAGGTCAGAGCTGGCGGGCCACCACCAATCAGAACAAAATATGGCTGGCTATTATTTTATCATGCAGAAGATAAAGACGATCCTGGCAAATATAAGCTTGGAGCAATGATACTTGATATTAATGATCCTACAAAGATATTATATCGTTGCAAACAACCAGTGCTTGAACCTAAAGAATATTATGAATATGAAGGGTTTAAGGGAGGGGTTGTTTATGCGCTTGGTTCTGTTATTAAAGATGGAAAGCTAATTATTTATTATGGTAGTGCAGATAACTATGTTTGTGTTGCCTACACAAAATTAGACTCTTTTTTAGAGGCCTTAATCAAAGGAAAGAAAAAGCCTCTTAAACTTAAACTTCTTATGAAAAAATAACACAGTGAAAAAATATGATTGTTAAAAGATATGAGAAAAATCCAATTTTAAAACCAAATAAAAACACATGCTGGGAATCCCATTCAACCTTTAATGGTTGTGCTATAAAGAGAAAATATGAGATGTTTTTACTTTACAGGGCAATGTCATGTAATGATTTCCATCCTATTAACGAGCAAAAGATGGAGATGTCCTGTATTGGTATAGCAAGAAGCTTTGATGGCTTGCATTTCAAGAATAGAAAAATATTTATCTATCCTGAAGAAAGTTTTGATAAATTTGGTTGCGAGGATCCAAGAATCACAAAGCTTGGAGACAAATATTATATTTTCTATACAGCTCTTTCTGAATATCCATTTAAAGCAAGTGGAATAAAGGTTGCTGTTGCTATAACTAAAGATCTTGAAAAGATTGAAGAAAGGCATCTGGTTACGCCATTTAATGCTAAAGCAATGACTATGTTTCCAGAGAAAATAAATAACAAGATTTGGTGTTTGTTTACACACCATAGTGATTCTCCACCATCAAAGATATGCTTTGCAGTATTTGATAAAGAGAAGGATATGTGGTCAAGAGATTACTGGAAAAATTGGTATAACAATCACGAGAAGTTTGTTTTGCCACTTAGAAGAAGAGACAAGGATCATGTAGAGATTGGTGCTCCACCAATCAAGACAAAGCACGGCTGGTTATTGTTTTATTCTTATATTTTTGATTATTTTTCATCAGATAAAGTGTTTAGTATTGAGGCTGTTCTTTTAGACCTTAAAGACCCAACAAAGATTATTGCAAGAACCAAAGGACCACTTCTTATTCCTGAAGAATATTATGAAAAATACGGAATGGTTAATAATATTGTTTTCCCATCAGGAGCAACAATTAATGGAAATTACATAAATCTTTATTATGGTGCTGCAGACACCACCTGCTGTGTTGCTTTTGTAGATAGCAAATGCTTGTTTGAACACATGCTTCCTAATCCTTTAGATAATCTTTCATTTAAAAGATCAGAAAAAAACCCAATAATCAAACCAAACAAAAAGAACAAATGGGAAGCTCGTTCAACTTTTAATCCTGCTGCAATATATCTTGATAACAAAGTGCATATTGTTTATAGAGCAGTATCTGATGATAATGTTTCTACAATGGGCTATGCTACTTCAAAAGATGGAGTAACTATTGATTATAGAGCTAAAGAACCAATCTATAAGCCAAGAGAAGATTTTGAAATCTCTGGTTGTGAAGATCCAAGGCTAACACAGATTGGAAAGGACATCTATATGCTTTATACTGCTTATAATGTTAATACAGCACCAAGAGTTGCTTTAACAAAAATATCTGTAAAGGACTTTATTGCAAACAACTGGGACAAATGGTCAAAACCAATATTAATATCTCCGCCAGGAATAAGCGACAAAGATGCTTGTTTCTTCCCTGAAAAGATTAATGGCAAATATTATGTTTTACATAGGCTTGAAAACGAAATAGATCTTTGTGCAATTGATGATCTTGAGTTTAAAGGCAAGAACAGATACCTTGAAGAAAACAACTGGTTAGCACCAAGAAAGGGCTGGTGGGATCATATAAAGGTTGGGGCAGCAGCACCCCCAATTAAAACAAAAGAGGGCTGGATATTATTATATCACGGCATTTCTGAAGATCGTTCCTATAATGTAGGAGCAGTTTTACTTGATCTTAATGATCCTACAAAGATACTTGCAAGAAGTGATGAACCATTATTTAGGCCAGAAAAAGACTATGAAAAACATGGAGATGTTCCAAATGTTGTATTTCCTTGCGGAGCCATTGTAAAAGACAACAAATTATATATCTATTATGGTGGCGGGGACCTAGTTACTGGTGTTGCCACCATGGATATGGATTTATTACTTAAAAAATTAAAACTTTGCAGGTGTTAAATTACATGATAGAAACAAAAAGGCCTTGGGGTAAATTTTTAACATTTGCAAAAAACAAAAAATGCACAGTTAAGATATTAGAGGTTAATCCTGGAGAATCCCTAAGCCTACAAAAGCACAAGCTTAGAGAAGAACATTGGTATTTTCTGGATTCTGGTTTTGCCCAAATTGGTAAAACAAAAAAAAAGATTGCAGCAGGCAAGAAGATAATAATTAAGAAAAACCAAGAGCATAGGCTTTTGGCCGGAAAGAACAAAACAAGAGTTCTAGAAATTTCTTTTGGACATTTTTCTGAAAAAGACGAGGTTAGGTTAGAAGATAAATATGCAAGAAAATAAGGCTTTTAAAACAAACGACATTAGAGGAATATACCCTATAGAAATAAACGATAACCTTGCTTATTTGGTTGGAAAAGCAATAGTCTATAAATACAAGCCAAAGAAACTTGTTATTGGCAGAGATGCCAGGGCATCTTCTCCTTTGCTTTTTTCTAGTATTGTTAAAGGAATTCTTGAAAGTGGTTGTGAAATTATTGATATTGGCTTAACTAGCACGCCTTTATTCTATTATTCTGTTGGAGAAACAAAAGCAGACTTTGGAATAATGATAACTGCTTCGCACAACCCTGGAAAATATAATGGCTTTAAGCTTGTTAAAAAAGGGGTTATTCCAACAACTGCAAAAGAAATACAAGAGCTTAAAAAAATAGTATTTTCTAAAAAGAAAAACACAGTTTCTAAAGATGCAAAAATATCATTTCTAGATCTTTCTGAAAAATACGTAAATAGACATTTAAAAGAAAGCAAGATTAAAAAGAAAATAAAGGTTGTTGTTGATACTGGTAATGGTATGGCAGCCCCTTTTTTTAATAAAGTTTTTTCCAAATTGCCTGTTTCTGTAATTTACATTAACCAGAAAATAAACATGGTCTCTCCTAAACACGAGGCTAACCCATTAAGAGTAGAGACCTTAAAGGAACTACAAAAAGAAGTTAAGAAAAACAAAGCAACTCTTGGCATTGCTTTTGATGGAGATGGTGACAGGGTAGGGTTTGTTGATGAGAAAGGCGAGATCATACCTATGGATTTGATTACTGCTCTTGTTTCTAAAAAAATATTAAAGAAAAAACGCAAAGCAAAGATTATCTATGACCTTAGAAGCAGTAATGTTGTTAAAGAGACTATACTTAAAAATGGCGGAATTCCTATAGAATACAAGGTTGGCCATTCTCTTATCAAGACAAAGATGAGAGAGATCAACGCTACATTTGCTGGAGAAGTTAGTGGCCACTTTTATTTTAAGGAGTTTAATTATTCAGAGGCTCCATTCTATGTATGCATTTTATTGTTAAATGAAATTAATAACAAAACAATTTCTGAAATTATTAGGCCATTAAGAAGATACTATAAAACACCAGAGCTTAATTACAAGATAAAAGATACAGAAAAGAAAATAAAAGAAATAAAAGAAAAATATAAATCTGGTAAAATTAGTAATTTAGATGGCATAAAAGTAGTTTTCAAAGACTGGTGGTTTAATGTCAGAAGCAGTCACACAGAGCCACTTCTTCGCCTTAATCTAGAGGCAAACACCAAAGAGCTTATGCAAGAGAAACTAAAAGAAATAGAAGAAATAATTAAGAAATAAGCTTTCTTACAAAACCAATTATAAGATTATTTATCATCTTACTATTGGTCTTCTAATGGTATTAACCTTTCTATTAGTTGCTTTAGCTTTAGTACTAGCAAATCTTTTTCCCATTTCTTCTCTGCTTGCTTGTTTTTGTAATTCTTTCTTTTTAACTGCTTCTGTTTTTTTTGCAAAAGACACTTGTCCTTTTAAGAAAATTGCTCGATCTTTAAGTCTATTTAAGTTTTGAGCATATTCAAATACTAATTTCTTATTTCCTTTACTAAACACAAGTCCAATATTTCCACTTGCATTTCCTGATTTGTTGCCAATAACTGTTGCTGAAGGGATAAATACTAATTTACCACTTTTAATAATTGCCTTTCCTTGTAATTGAAAATTTTGATTGATTAACTTTTCTCCTGGTTTCCCTGAAAATGCGAGGGATGCAAAAATTGGTTTTCCAGAAACTGTGCCTAATGAAACTTCCCCTATTCCTGTATGACTTACTAATTTTCCTTTATTAAATGTTAAAGTACCGCCTGTTGTTACTCCTTTAATTTTTGTAGATGCTTCAATTGTTGAATTTCTTATTGGATCCATTATTGATATTTTTTGAAGTTCATAATTATTTATTTTTGTATTATAGCCTATACTTAAATTTACTTTCTGTCCTCCTATTTCTGATAAACTTGCTGCCAAACTTAATTGTTCATATAATTTATCAGGAACAGATTTATTATTTATCAAAAAAAGAATTGGTGCCCATTTGAAGTCCTACATTATATGTTCCTTTTACAATTTTATTCGCAAGGTCTTTTCCATATTTTAATTCGAGTGCCTTAACCCAAAAATCTTCTTTTTGTTTAATAGAAATACCAGAAACATGGATTGTTCCTGAGCCCCCTTGTTCCATTAATGGTTTTGAACCTATGGAAAATTGTTGTGCTTGTAAAGGAACAATTGCACTTCCTATAGCAATTAATGCTCCTGAAGCAAGCATTTTTGGATTTGCGATTACATCTTTTAATACATCACGTATTTTTTTAGCCATCTTATATTCCTCCATATTAAGTATTTAATTTATTAAAAAAATAGATGTGCGAAAGTTATATAATACTTTGTAATTATTAAAAAAAGATAAGCTTCAGGCGCGATCTTATCCAAAAGTTAAAAGCGCACAGAAATTAAAACCATTCCTTAAATTTTGGTAAGATTGATACAATAAACCTATATCATCCAAAATTTAATCTTATTGTAATATTTCATTTATTACATCCAAGCAATCTTTTACACCATTTATGGGATTAATTACCCTGTATTTTGCGCCATTTTGACCAAGATTTGTATCATATCCTTTTTCTTCTAATGTTTTCTTAGATGCCCCTCCCACTATGTAAACATCTAAAAAATCATATATCTTTATTTTCAAGTCTTCTGGATTATAATAATGAATAATAAATAAATAGTAGTCTTTATGTATTTCTAACTTTTTATATGACGCACTATACCAACCAATAATAGAATAAGCGCTTTTACCATTTTTAAGAGGGAACCCTATAAGTCTTCCTAAAGTAGTATAATATTTATAACAAAATGAGGACCGCACTTCAATAGTTTTAATTATGCCATTAACAGATATAGATAAATCAGTTTGATTACCTAGAACACTATTATTGTCTTCATCAAAAGTAGAATTTAAAATTTTTAAATCAATTTTTTTAGTCTTACTAATCTCATTTAAACAAAAATGAATTGAATGCTCAGCCAATAACCCTCCGACAATCATATTTTCTTTATGTGCTGAATTTCTTACTATTCCGTTGGGTGCTTTAGAATTAAGTTTATCTAAAAGTTGTTTTGATTTATTGATAATATTATCAATAACAAGCCTATCTATCTTATAATTATAGCGTATTTTTATTAATTTATATTTTTCAATTTCTACTATTTCTAAATCCATAATTCTCAAAACCAATAGTCTTATTAAGTGCACTTAACTTAAATTTCTTTAATAATTAATACTTCTTCTCCTAACATATCAATAATTTTAACGGCAATCGTAGTTTTATTTTTTATATTAAATTCATATGTCCCAACAATTAAATCGTTCTTTTTTTCAGGAACATCTGAATATTTTATATTAAATACCTTACCATCATAATTTGTATCAATTAACACAACATCAATCATACTTCTAAAATCAGGGATTTTTACTTTAATCAATTTATTACTATTATTTAGTCTTTCAATGATAGTTGGAGATATAAAATCATTTATTTCTATAAATATTTTATCTCCTTTTCTTTTAATATTTATTTTAGCTTGAGCTTTTTTATGAATTAAGAATTTCCCATATTTTCCATCAGTTCTTAATTCTATAAGTTCTAACTTATTAATTGGGTGCTTTTTATTATAGTCTTCTATATATGAATCAACACTTAATTCTTTACCTAAACACACAATAGTAACATTTCTATTTTCATCAGGCCTACTTTTTAATTCGTCCTGAATTAATTGCAAGTCCAATAAAGTTAATGGATGATTAAAATCAATCATTTTTACTAAATTCTTACCTATAGTTCCTTCAAAAAAATTATCTGTTTTAGTTCTTTGTATCCCTATATGTTGAATCGCTAATTCAACTGCTTCCGTTCTTAATAACTGTAAATCATAATCATTTACTTTATAATAAGCAAAAGCCAAATGTTCGTTTGTTTTAGAAACTATTTTTTTTTGTTTAGTTACTTCTTTTTGCGTTTTAATTATCTTTTGCAATCTTTTAGATACTGTTTGAATTGACCCTTTATTAATATCTACGCCTATCCATCTTCTATTTAATTTTTGAGCTATTGCTTGAGTAGTGCCACTACCCATAAAACAATCTAAGACAAGTCCATCAAAATTAGTAGATGATTTTATTACTCTTTCTAAAATGTCTTCTGAATTTTCTGTAGGATACCCTGTACTATCAACTGTATAACCAGGAATATCTGTCCAGTTACTGTTTACTGTTTGATGAGGAAATTGATAATATTCTGGCAAATTAACTCTTTTCCCAAATCGGTCTAAATATGTTCTTTTTTCATTAATTCTTATTTTTCCTTCAGCAATCAGTTTATTGATTACTTCTTGTGAAAACGTCCAATGACTATTTCTACGAGATATAAAAACTTTACCATTTATAGATATCTCAATATTCTTACTATCTCCTGGTGCTTCCAAAGGCACCCAGTCTGGTTCTTTTTCCTGTTTACAATATTTACAAATCCTGTCCGTCACTATTTTATTAAATAAATTATCATTAGATTTTGAATAAAAATATATTGTTTCATAAGCAGTGGCAAATTGATTTTTTGTCGACCCTAAATTAGTACTTCTATTAACTGCTATTTCATTTCTAAAATTATTTTTCCCAAAGACTTCATCTAATAATATTTTTATATAATGTCCATAATGATAATCAAATCTTACAAAAATACTACCTTTTTCACTCAGTAATTCTTTTAATAATATTAATCTTTCATACATAAATTGCAAAAACGAATCATCTGCAAAATTATTAAAATACATTGTCTGTTCTTGTGACGTATAATATTCGCCATCTAATTTTTCTAATTTAATACCTTTCAATTGAACTTTACGTATATAATCTACCCCTGTATTAAATGGAGGGTCTATATAAATTAAATCAATCTTATTTCTAAAACCATTCGCTAAAAGATAACCTAGAACTTCTTTGTTATCCCCGTGAAATATTAAATTCTGCCAATTATCTTTTAAGTTATCAAAATTAGGGTTATCTATTGGTTTAGATTCGCCTGTTGGGTCAAATATCTCTACCAGTTGTGCAGGAAAGCTTTGTACATAATCTATTGGTCTTTTCCCCACCCATTGTAGCATTGGTCTCCCTTTAGCCTCTGATATTTTAATTTTTTTTTCATTCATCCTTGTCACCATAAACCCAATCTTTTATTTTTTTATAATTTTTAAATCCTATTTCCTCAACAGGAGTAAATAATACTTCGTATTTAAGTTTATCTGGATTTAAATTTTCTATCTTTTTAATTGCCATTTCTTTATTTTCATCTTTATAAATTTCGCCCTTAACTTCGACTATAAGAATTCTTCCATCTTTCTTTTTAATAACAAAATCAGGAGTATAATTTCTCCATTTGCCATTTTTATCTTTATATTCAAATAGGAAATCTGTTTTATTAATATCGGTTAACTGCCCAGTATAATATATATCTTCAATATTATCTGGATTTTCATTTAATGAATCTATGAGTTTAATAAAAAAATCAGTTTCAGGATTAGAATCCATTTTATATGGCGAATAATGAAATCCAAACTCCTGTTTATTTTTATCTTTAAATTGTTTATAATATAAAAATAAATTTTCTTTATCTTTGTGATACATTATTTCTGCAGTATAAATAATTTCCCCATTTTTTTCTTCTTTATTAAAGCCTTCTTTTTTAATTAATGCTAAGTGTACTTCTATCTCTTCTTCAATAATTTTATAATTTCTTAATTGTGATTCAATTTGTTTTTTTAATTCAATAATGTGACTTGCAGGTATTTCTGAGTCATCATATAACTTTTTCAACATATCATAAACATATCCTAAATCTAATCTGTAAATTTGGGATAAATCAATTGAAACACTATATAAATCACAAAATTCTTCTTCAATCTTAATTTCTTCAACATTTTCTTGAACTAACACACCATTTTTATCAGTTCTATCTTTCAAAGAATATTCCTTTTTTTTCATTATTTCATATTTTATAGTGGGTTTATTTAAGATAATTTTAGAATCGCCTTCATTTTCTAAAATTATTTTTTGAACTTTTTTCTTAACCAAAATTGGTGGAATTTCGGTCTTTCTTAAAATTAATCTTTCTTTCCTCAATTCTGGCTTTGTAATATCTAAAATTTGTAAAGATTCTCCAAAAGTTTCCTTAAGTTGATAATCTAAAATCTTTCTATTATCTTCAGATAAATAAATTCTTGCTCTTTTATTATTATTTGGAACTTGCCTTAAACACCGTGTTGCTGATTGAAGTATAAAATTATTACTACTCTTTAATTTCCTTGCTAATGCTGTTGCGAATAAAGATGGGCAGTTCCATCCTTCTGTACCCATATTAACTAATAAAAAAACTCTATACGGATTTGTAGGGTCATTTATTCTATTGTTAAACAAATCTTTAATTTTATCCTCAGATTTATTATTGACTTCTAAAACAATTGAAGAATCTAATCCCAACTCTAAAATTTTATTTACAATTATTGGTTTAATCTTTTTTACATCATCTGTTTGAGGAAAATAAATCGCAATCTTAGATTTTGCACCAGTATATATAGTTACATCTCTGTATTCTTTAAAAAAATCATCAATTACTATATTTACAAAATCCGTTAAACTATCCGTATCATAAGAATAAATACCATCTTTTACATCTTTAAGAATTCCGTCTTTAATACCTTGAGATAAACCATACCAAAAAACAACATCTCTTAACATCTGTTTTTTATAATAGGGAGTCCCTGTTGTATTAATTACTGCAATTACATTTGTGTTCTCTGCCAAATAATCAACAGTTTTTCTAACTTTTTTTAATTCGTCATCTAATGATTGCCCATATGTGTGATGAGCTTCATCAGAGAAAATGGCTAAATTTGGTAAAGAGGATATTGTTTGTAATCGTAAATTTGCAGTTTCTTGCGCTTCTTCTATCTTTTCTTTTTCTTTATAATTAAATAAACTTAATTGTGTGCTTTTTCCTGTCGATTTTTGAATCCTTATTTTTTCCGTGTTTGTTACAATTATATTATAGGAACTGCCTCTTATTATTGGAATGTCTTTTTCTTTATCTTGTGTATATGTTATTTTTACTGAACTCATAAATTGTTTATACAATCTTAAAGGTAAAATTTTATCAAAAGGAATATCAGATATTTCTTTTAATGCTCCTAAAATAGTTTTACCTGGGGCAAAAACTAATGCGTTTTTTACAAAATCATTTTTATATTCTATTGCTAAGCTAAATTCCGTACAAATAATTGTTCCAATCAATACCGTTTTACCTGCACCCATGGCTAATGCAAAAATATAACTGGGATAATCTAATGTTAATGATTCTCTTACTGCCTCAAGTTTATTTTGTTTAACAAAAACATCATCATAACTGATTTTTTCAAATATAGAATTTAAACCGCCCTGACTCATTAATTTAATAATATCTTCTGATTTAAGATGAATCCCTAATGCCTTTAGTAATTCTACAGGGTCATCATAAAATTTTTTATATAATTCGAAAATGTGGGGTGTTTTTTCTACAACCCTTAAATACCAATATGTTTCTAATGCTTCAAATTGTGCTCTTCTTAAATATCTTAAATTTTTATTCCCAAATTCATCTTCATATAAATTATAATCAAATATTTCGGATAATATCGGATAATTAGACGGATAGCCTTCTTCTCTCCAATTTTTTACTCTCTCTTTTAATTTTGTTGGAATAAAAAAATCCATATTATCACATAAAATTTATAATAATATATTATACAAATAATATAAAAACGTTGGGATTATTTTTTTAAAAAAATAGGACATTTGCCACTCTTCATATTCTTTATCTCTTAATTGTTCTAAGTATTCTTTTGTTTGTTGGTTGTTTGGTATATTGTTATTTGATATATTATTTTTATTTTAATATAGATTTCTAAAGGAAGATAACAGAAATAACTATTCTTATTATGCCTTAGATAGTTCGTTGTGATTTTTACAAAATTTCCATATTGTTGGGCCTTTAGTTTATGAATATTTGCTAGTAAATAATTACCTTCTACTTTCCTTATTCCACTCACTAAATACATTATATAAACTAGTCTATTATTTAAGGTTAGCTGAGAAAGAGTTTGTTTGATTTCAGGGTCTGTTGGGACATAGTTATCTACTCCTGACTTATATGTTTTTATCATTTTTCTACATTGTATTAATTGGTCAGTAGTTAATATTTCTTTCTTTTCGCAATAGTTTAAGATATGCCTAACCATCTTAATTGCTGTTTCGTCCTTGTTTATAATGTCATAATTGTCACAAATGACATCTAATAGTTCATTATTTTTATACACACTTTTATTAAAAATTAGAGGAATTTTAGCAATTAGGTTCTTTGTATAGTTTTTAGAATAATTTGCGTTAGATAGTGCTTCTTTCCACTCTACGAGCGAAACCACAGGCAAATCACTACTAACTGAACAAGAGCTCCAGACGCGCTCTTACCTTAAAGTTAAAAGCGCACGGAATTAAGATTAATATTTAAAATCATCAGACAAATAAAAAACATAAGAAACTGAAAATATAAAAATATCTTCTGAAATTTTATTATACAAGTCAAATAGGCTTGTTTGTTCAGTTATTTCTTTTAATTCTCCATAAAATTTAATATTAGAATAAAAATTTGCTAAATAGACATCGTCTGGTCTTAATTTTTTAAGTTTTTCAGTTAAATCTAATAACTTCTGCGAAAATACTTTGTTTATTAATAAATTAATATTACTACAATCCTCTTGAAAACAACTATGTTCATAATAATTTAAATGAAATCCAAATTTGTTCCTTAATTCAGTAATTATATTTAAATATAGTAACCATACGGGGTCAAGACTATTGCTTTCTTTATAATTTGAAGAATCTAAATAACTGTTAAATTCACGTAATCCTACGTTCCCCCTTTTAATTAAATCCAATATGTCAAGAATGCACTCTTTCCCGTTGCGTTCAATTTGTTTAAATTTACAATCATCTTTATTAATTATAATCTTCTTTTTTAATTCAGGGGTTGTAATTAATTGTTCTCTTTGAATATAATTCATAATTAAATTCACACACAACATTTCAGAAATTCTTAAAATACAGTAAAAAACAGATTGTTTATTTTCTAATATGACATTTGTTTTTAATTCATTTAAAATATCTATATCTTGAAATAAGTAAAAATAATAAGAACCCTTTATTTTTCTTTCAAAAGAATATATTTTTTTTATAATATTTATCTTATTTTTTTTAATCGTATTGCCATAAGAATAATTATATTCCTCAAAAATATAAAAAGAATCTAAAATATTATTTATAGTCTCTTTAAATTCATTATCAATAAAAAACTGATTGCCTTCAAATTTCCATCTGTTAAATAATCCTGATTCGTCTATTTCATTGCACATAACTAATCGCTCTTAAGTTTTATAAACCTTTTATAATCTTTTATCAATATTTCATCAATTTCTTTTATTTCATCAAGTTTTTTAGTCAAATCCATTGTTTTATAAGTAAAATAATTTATATCTCCCCGCCTATATCGGGGATTAGAAAAATGGGGCAAAAATAACAAATACAAGAGGATAATATTATAATTTAAATAATTAAAAAACAAGGTGTCTCTTACTAATTTATCTGAAAATACGTATTTTACTTCTTTTTTCTTTGCAGAGATATTAAACCATTTAATAAGTAATTTTTGAATAAAAATTAATTTCTGCCCCTTCGTATTTTTTTTAATTAATTTTGCAATAAATATTTCATCAGTACATTTATCTCTAATCTTATTTAAAAATAATAATAATAATGCAGAAATTTCTTTTTCTGTGGGATTAATTGAAATGGATTTCTCATTAATTATTGATTTTATGTTTGCATCAATATTTTTATTTTCTATATCATTATAAATATTTATATATCTACTAAATAATTTAGTTTTTTTTACAAAATCATTTATTTTTACTACTGCTTTATTGTGATTTTCTAAATCTTTTGATTCAAATCTACCTGATAAAAGTAAAAAAGAATTAATTAATTTTTCGTGAAATTGTTCTAAATGATATATCCCAAATGCAGGGTCATCTAAGTATAATTTTTTAAATGCCTCAAAATCAGCACGCGCAATTAGGAAATATTCATTTGCAGACCTTAGGTTTTCGGGAGTAATAATTACATTCATTTCTTTAGATATTTCTTCTAAATTTCCTAAAGTGTCAAATGAATTAAAATTTAATAATTTCAATATATTCTCCATTTATTCAATTTTAGGGATATAATCATATCCTTCTTTAATTAACTTTTCTCTTGCGTGTTCTTTACAAAGATAAATCTTCTTTTCTTTCTCTGTTATGTAATACTCTGCTTTTTTAGAACATTTTGAACACTTCATATAAATCTTATAGAATATACATTATTAAAACTTATTGATTATTTCCCTTCAATTCCAAACATTCTTCTTTATAATTACATTTCTTACACAACCAAAAATAAAATGGGAGCAATCCCTCTAAATACTTTTTATCTTTATTAAATAATAATGAAAATTGTTCTAAATCAAATACCGCCTTTTCTTTATCTGTGTTTTGTGTTATAGTTTTGATTTGCTTAGTTGATTTATCATAAAAGTCTACCAAAATTCTTTCTTTTTTAAAGAAATAACCGTATAAATTTGCCTGAGTAATTGCAAAGTTTTTATAGCAATCAATTAAATAACTATTTCCCCCAGTTTTGAATTCATATGCATAATCCTGCCCTATTCCGTCTGGAATGCCAACAACAATATAATCTCTCCATCTAAAATTCCACCTAATTTGAGGTAATTTCCTTGCAATTTTACTTTCTAAATAGTCTCCTTGTATAAGTGGGTCGCTTGATTCTATATTTTCTACACTATTGTTTGTTTCAGTAGTATTAGGATATTCATTTAATACATCAAAATACTTTAATCCGTCTCTTCTTTTTTCTATAATTGAATTAATTTGCTCAAAATCAATTAAATCTCCTACTCTTAATAACTCATCTTCATCTATTATATCTTTAATTAAATTAAACTCTATAGCCAAATTGACCCTATCATAAAGATAACTACTAAACATTGCCAATTCCATTTTTTTGTGCTCAAAATAAGATTTTATTGGACACATATAATAACTTGCAATGTCATTAATCCCAAAAAATACCAATTTATCTTTTAATCCAAGTCTTTCTTTTTCTAAATTCATATACCTCTTTAATTCTTCTTCATCTGTAATTATTTCATTTAATTGGCGTCTCATTTTTTCTTTAACTACGATTTCCTTTTCATTAGAATATAATAACAAGCCTTTATTAGAATTTGTATCAATAGCAAAATAATCGTTAGACTTATAACTATCCTCTAAAAAATCATAATCCCAGATTTTTGTTGAATTCTCCAAAAATATTTTTGGTTTATATGTTGATAAATTAACTAAATATCTGATTGTGTTGTCATTAATTTCTATGGGAGTATCCAAACACAATCTATTTTTAATTTCTGTACTAAATTCATCTGTTAAAACAATCTTTTTTGCATCGGATAACGATTTTGCTTTAAACCTATATTCAATAGTGCTCAGACTACAAGGAATTCCATTCTTTGAATCTGTAAGGTGTTGATTCATTGAAATATTTATTATAAATGTAAACATTTAATCACCAAATTATACTTCATACATAATAATTATTTATAATATAAAAATGCAATTTCTTTGTGTGGTATTTTCTTTTTTAAAAGACGCATAAATAAATTATATGATACAACATATGTTCTTGATTTATATAATCTTTTATATATTTCAAAAATTACACAAATAGTTAAATATGCCTCTTTATACCCAAAGAATTCTGGTTTAAATTCTTCATTTTTCTTAAGTTTTTTCCCCATCGCCATAATTGTTTGAACAACTCTTTTCTGACCATTTATTTTAAAATAACCATCTCTAAAACCCACACTTTGAAGATATTTACATAATCCTTCTTTTCTTGTTTTTAGATTAGTATGAATATATGAATTTCTAACATTAACAAAAGTTAAAAGCACATCTTTAATTGGCTCTAATTCTGGGATTTTTACAAATAAGTCAATTTTTTTGTATTTTGGTTTGGTTTCATCAACTAAATCTCCCAAACTATATTTTCCGCTATAAAATACCTCTTCTATTAATATCTCATTATTAGAATCTCGCCTACACAATTCATATTTAATTAAATATTCTATAAATATTCCTGTTAAAGATATTAATCCTGCGTGATTAATTGTTTCAGTATTATAATCTGAAATAATTTCAGAATAAAGGTGTTCTATTTCTTCAGCTACATCATACCATTCTTTGTATTTTGATTTAGAAACATAATAATCTAATGGGGTTACTTTTTTCGCTAAAGGAATTTTAATATAAGAATATAATTCTTCCGAATCTATAATTTCAACAGGATATGAACCTGGTTCTTTAACACTAAATATGTATTTTTGATACAAGGTGCCAGTTAAATCAGGACGTACATTTATTTTGTTTGTCATATTAAAACTTTGTAATAACTTTTTTTAATTTTTTATTATTAACAACTTCGTCATATATTTTATCTTCGAAACAATGAACCATTGTATTCCTTACAGATACAATCTTAAGTTCTTTAGATACTTTATTTATGCATAATAAACGTTGTAGTTCTAAAATATCTGTATCAGATACGTTCGCCCACGGATTTAATATTAATTCTACAAATTCATTATGTAAAAATGTAATAACTCCCCACATTTCAGGCATATGATTTATAGAAATTTCATAATTAAATTTAGGAATGTCTTTTACATCCACTCCTTTTTTACTAAATGCAAACTTTGTTTGATGAAATAACCCGTACACTATCCCTTCAAAATTCACAGAAAAATATTCTTTAATTATACTTGGATTTAATACTTTATTTCCAAAATAATAATTGTGATTCACATCCGAAAATAAGAACCCATCTTTATCTAAATTAATAATTAGAATTTTATTTGGGTTTCCTTTAAATTGAATTATATATTTTTTTATGGTAATAAATACCAAATAGTCATTATCAATAGCCACAGACCCATTAATCTTAAATTTATTAACCAATTCGCGGTCATTTTCTTCTGGGCTCCATACTTCAAAAAGATATGCTTTATTCTTATTATTTATTTTTACATCAAATAAATTAGATTCTTTAGACCCTCTAAAATCTTGGGGATATATCACATCATAATCTGTGTTTTTCACTTTTTCTTCTATTAACTTAAACACATTGGTTTGCCCTTCATCTCCAGAATTGTTCCCCCCCATAATCTCACAAATAATCTCCTAATGTACCTTTGATTCTTGCTTTTGTCATTATTGCATATTCTAATAATTCTTTTGTATTTGCTCCGTTTTTAGTTAATGACCCAAAAGTTTCTTCTCCAAGTAATGCGTATTTCCATTCTGCATTCATTCTATCTTCTGGTTTTAATTGATTTATTTTATCAATTGTATCAAATGTAGCAATTCTTTTTTGAGTTACATCTATATTATCTAAATCTCTTTCTGCTTTTGTTTCTACAATATATACAGAGTCTTTAATTTTTACTATAAAATCAGGATAATAGTGTGCAAGTAACCCGTCACTTCTAATGTATTTTATTCCTGCAAAATCATTATAATTTTCATCAATTTTAATAAACGCATTTACCTCTGAATCTCTATCTATAAATTCTATAAATCTCTTTTCAAATCCCCCTTTATTAGATGGATATTTTGTTTTTGGATAAATACATTTTGCAACATCTAATGAAAATGAAGACCTAATCTTTAATTCAGGAATCTCTGAAAAATATCTTTTATTTACTTCTGCATCTGTTATATCTTTATTAGATTGAAGCTCATAAACTTTTTGACTTATATTCTTTATTATATGTTTTACAATTTTATCTTCTGTTGTTACTAATATTTTCCAATGATTGCCTGCTAACGGGTCAAATTCTATATTAAATAATTTGTGCCTAATATATTCATCAATTATTTTTGCAATTTCTGAATTTCTAACTTGCATTGTAGGATATATTCTTGTACCTTTTCTTTTCCCAGTATCTACAATCACATTTGTTACACAATTAACTAATTTTGAAATAAATTCATTGTAATTATCTACTGAGAACAAGTCTGTTTTAACAAGATATTCTCCAAATCTAGTTTTTACCATAATCTCTTCAGAATAAAATTTGTCATCTTTATCTGGGATTATTTTTTTTAAATTCTCTAAAGAAATTGGATAAGATTCTAAATCGTTATAATTTAATTTATCTAACACTAAATCTTCTTCACTTTCTTTAATAATTATAGGAATATATAAATCATATTTTTGATAATCTTCTTTTAATGAAACTTTAATAATATCTCCAAATACGTCTTCTTTTGTCTTTATTTCTTTAGTTATTACACCAATTTCTCCATTCTTTATATAATCATCATAAAATTGAATAAATGCGGGGTGCTCAACAATGCTTAATATATCTAAATAATTATTTGGTTCTTCTTTTTTATTTAATATCTTAATTCTATTATCTGTTTTTATTTCTTGATATTCTGGTTCTCTCCACATTTGTCTTAATCCTCTACCAATTGTCTGTTCTAATAAAATTAATGAAGTACTTGACCTTAAAGGCACAATTACACAAATATTGTTTACATCAAATCCTTCTCTTAACATTAAAACAGAAACAATTACTTTTGGTTTAATATGCTTGTCTATATTAAATAATTTTTGTTTATCCTTTTTCCAATCTTCTTGAGTAATTTCTCCAATTCTATTTGAATGGATTTGTAAAACATCATCTTCTAACAATCCTTCACTTTTAGTTAAAAAATCATAAACTAATGGAACAACCCTTGTGTCTTCACACATTATCATCATTTTAGGAATTTTATCTGTAATTCCATTTTTATCAGCAGTAAATTCTACAAAGTTTTTTTCAAGAATCTTTAATTTTTGTAATCCTGCTCTAATCATTACTCTTTGACCTTCAGATAAAGATAATATTTTTTTCCCATCTCTTTCAACCTTATATTCTAAAGGATAAGACCCTAATTCTTTTCTTTTATCCAAAACAATTGTTTTAACTAATCCATCTCTAATAGCATCAGTTAAATCAAAGTCACAAATAATATGTGGGAAGAAATGCCTCGCTCTCTTTTGACCAGACCCTGTTACTTCATAAGGTGTAGCCGAAAAGTCAATTTGTACAAATTTATCTGTTTTTGATTTTGCAATCTTAGAAATACTTTTTTGCCATTCTAAATCAATAACTTGTCCTTCTTCTTTTGTTTCGTGTAAATGATGTGCTTCATCATTAAAAACAACTAAATCAGGGAGATTAGATAAATATTCTAATTCTTTTCCTTTTGTATAATTATAATCTAATGAATTTAATTCGTGTCCTTTTGAAGTGCCAGGAAGTATTGGAATTATATCTCTCAATACTTGTCTGTGATTATCTAATGCATTAGTTTCTTCTACTTCTGAAGAATAATCTGCTAATAAGTGCCAATTTGTTATTGCAATTAGTCCATCTCCAGTTACTTTTCTACTAATTTCTTCTTTCTTAACTACTGAAGAGTTTAGAAAACCAAAAATTTCATCTCTATACATTGGTGGAACAAATAGTTCTTCATATCTTTTAAAATCAGATTGTTCAATATCTCTTGTGCCATCTTCTCTTTCTTTTCCTAAATATGCATCTAATAGTCTTTCATAAACAATTAATCCAGGAGCAATTAATAAAAAGTTTTTAGAATATAAATTTTCTGAATTATTTGAATATTTTGCATTTAAATATTGCCAAATTAATATTGCATTTAAAACCCAAGTTTTTCCAGTTCCTGTTGCCATTTTTATACAATACTTTTTGTGAGAATATTTCTCTTTCTTTAAATCAATATCTCCAATTTCTGAAAGTAATTCTGGCTGAACAGACATATACATATCAAATACATTCTTTGCTTTTAAAACTTCGTGGATATAAATTGCATTTAAAATTGCTTGTTTTTGTCCTTCGTGAAAATTAATTCTTCTTTCTGCTGATAATCTTGAATCAAACCAATGCATCAATAAATCTTTTGTTATAGGGGTAACTTTCTCAAAAAGAGTTCCTTCCTTTAACTCGGTATTAACCAATTTATTTATTTTTTTTGCAAATTCTAATGGAACATCTCTTGTACCACTTGCTTTTACAGTTGTCATTTAGTTCACCTCTAAAACAACGGCACTCTCAAATCCAAAAATATCAACGGCTTTTACACACACTTTTCTTTTAGCTTTTTTAGGAACTAATATTTTCGTTTTCTTAGCAACCTTATATGGATTTTTATCATTAATTACATTTTCTCTATAATCTTGCCATTTACTCCTAAATGTTTCTCCGTCATAATCTGGGTCAATACTCCAATATTCAATTACATTTAACGGGTCTTTAGACATCACTTTTGTTAATGCTTCCTTATCTTTCTCATCCAATGGCAAAACTTCTGGAGACAATAAAACATAATTATCTAATTCTATAATTAATTCATCTTCTGTTTGATTATATTCTTTTTTTATTATTGGTTTAACAGTTAAATATTGTAATGATGAAAATCTTATTTTTTTAGATTTTACTAAATCTTCATAATTTTTATTTTTCATTAGTTTTTCAAGTAAATCTGCAGGAATAACTAACACTTCTAATGCAGAATCATTTTTTTCTTGAATTACTTGTCCAATATTTGTTACAAAGTTCCATCCAAGTACTATTACTTTTTTCCAACCACCGCCCATAAAGGTATTTCTTAACTCTTGTGCTTTTTTTAATGTGTTTTCTCCAGTTAGTTTATTTGGAGAATCTACGTAAATTAATACTTTTTCTTCTTTAATATAACCTATATTATTTGGCGTGCCTTCTTTTTGATTAAATGGAATTGCACCATATAATCCTAAAACAATATGAGATAAATCCCCAATTCTTTTAAATGAAGACCTTTCAAATTGTTCTTTTTGATAATCCCCAATAGACATATACAAAAATGGATTTGCATCTTGGTCAATTAATCTTTTTCTCATAACCATACAAGACGGTTTACCTAAATCAGACATAATCCATTTTCTACCAAGTTTCTCTGCAACAGCTCCCGTTGTTCCTGAACCGCCAAAGAAATCGGCAACAATTGAATTCTCATTAGATGATGCTTGTATTATTCTTTCTAATAGTTTTTCTGGCTTTTGTGTTGCATAACCGACCCTTTCTTTTGACATAGAAATGTTGCCAATCATTTTTATATCATCCCAGACAGTATCCATTGCAACACCCTTACATTCATCAAGATAACGTTTATATCTCTCTTTTCCCTTGCCACCATCAGATGAGGTATATAATCTGCCATTTTCATCTTCTTTAAAAAAAGATTTAATATATTCGGCAGTATATTCTTTGTAAGTCATATAAAAAATAGGGTTTTGTGTTTTAGAATAATAATATATTACATCGTGTTTTGCATTATACTTTGTAGCATTCGGTAATTGCCTTTCTCCATAGTACCATATTAATTCATTAATAAAATTTTCTTTACCAAATATTTCATCTAATATTACTTTCATATAATGTCCAACGTGCCAATCTATATGAACATATATTGAACCTTGTTCTGAAAGTAATTCTTTCATTAAATATAGTCTGGGAATCATATATGATAAATAACAAGCAGTGCCAGAAATTACTTCACCGTTTGGTTTTTTTTTATACCAAGTATCAGAATAAGCAAATTGTTCAATAATTGTGGGCTTCTGTTCAATTTCTGCATTAGGTAGAGTAATCTTTGTTCTATAATCAGCTTTAGAATCAAATGGGGGGTCAATATATATTAAATCAATCTTTCCTTTCATAGAGGGCGTATTTTTATCTCCTTCTAAAAGTGCTTGCATTGCAAGAAGATTGTCTCCATAAATTAATCTATTAAACCAACCATCATCTTTAAAACTCTTAACCGTCTGTCCAAAATAACCACCTTTGGCTTTTGTTGGAAGAACCATTTCATTTATTTGTAAATTAACTTTATTTCCTTTAGAAAGATTATCAAGTATCTTTTGAGCTTCTTTTTTACCTTCATCCATTATTTTTGGAAGTTGATATAATAATGTGTCAACCATAGAATCACCAAACATAAATAATATATATAAAATAATATAAAAACGTTGGGGTTAATTTTATTTTTAAGAAAAGAGGACATTTTTTGTCACTCTTCACATTCTTTGTCTCTTAATTGTTCTAAGTATTCTTTTGTTTGTCTTGCTGAGTTTAATTCTTCTAATCTTGATTTTCTATATTCTTCTATATTTATTGGCTCATAGTCTTCATCACCAGGATATTGTTCATAGTCAAGTCTATCTTCTTCAATTAATTCCTCATCCGTTTTTGCTAATGTTTCTTCAAGAGATGAAATATCTGAATCAAATGGACTTAATAAGAATTCAATAAGCCCCATATCTATTATTTTGTAAATAAGTTCTTTTGATTCTTCTGGAATAAAAAATTTAAAAAGAGTTTCTCTATCATTTGCACTAATAGTTGAAGATAAATCTAATTCATCTTTCACAGTTTTATAATCTTCTTCAATTATTTTCTTTAATACAACATACATTTTATTCCAAGTATCGCTTTTTACATAATCTATTTGATATAATCTAACAGATATAATCAAATTTTCTAATAATACCATTATTGGTTTATATTTTTTGTTAATTTCTACAAATTGCTCTTTTAAAAAATTTAATTTATTCATATTATATGTGTGCTTAAATGTCTCCATTTCTGAAGGCGTTCTTAAATTGCCTTTTTCATCTCTATCTCCAAATTTCTTATACAATCTGTTATCATCTAACATAGTATACATTACATCTCTAAATTTAGGATTTGTTTCTATCTCTGGAGTACACAGATTAAGAATATCGGCATCTATTAATTTGAATTTATTTAATAATTCTTTATCTTTTCTAAAGTTAACTATTTCTTCTCTTGTTGGAATTATTGATAATCTATCAAAAACAACTAATTGTTGCTTATTTGCTAATATGATTGTTTTTTGTAAATCATTTTGTAATTTAATTCTGGTTTCTATATCTTGAATATTTTCTGTTTCTTTAAGTAATTGATTTAGTTTTATAATTGGTTTTTCATTAAATCGGATTATCTTTTGCATATTTGAGTTTCTTTGGGCATCTGGAATAACTTTCCCTATTTCTTTTAAATCTCTTCTTAGTTGTCTTTTAGATATCCCGTGCCCTTTATCTAATAATTTGAAATAGATTGCTTTTGGTTTAGTTATTCCATTATTAATAATCTCTATTTCGTCTCTTTGCCTAAGTAGTTTTTCAATATTATTCATTATTACCGCCTTTATAATTTAAGTTATCAACTTTCCTATTTATCTGTTTTAATCCATCAGATAAAATTTGTTTAAATTCATCAATCTTTTTAGTATTTTGATGTGTTATAAATAAATATCTCTTAATGTCTGGATTTGAAACTGCATAAAATAAAAATTCAAAAGGCAACTTAACAGTAATTCTTTTTTCAACACGTGTTCCATAACCTTTAAAGTATATTTTTTCCATATATCCCGAAAGGTCAGACAAATATAAAGATGAACCATCAGAAAGACCTAATTTATAAAAATCATTAAATATTTCCATATTACAAATTTTTACATTAGAATAAGTAGTGTCTAAATTAAATAATTCATTTATTTGGTCTATATAATGTTTTGAATACATAAATACAGCAGACAAATCAAAACCGTGTTCTCCAGAAAAAAAGATTGTTAAATTATTACTTTTTGAAATATTTACTCTAATTGTCCAAAATTTATGTTCTTCGTCAGGAATATTATATTCTTTATAATATGGTTCTATTGGTTTACCCAAATTTTCAACAATCAATCTAAAATTTTGAATTCTTGGACTTGTTTTAAATACTTCATCGTGTTCTGAAATTTCAGACATATAGTTATACCCATATAATCCACGAACATTATCTTTATCTGGAAATAACATTCCACTTTTTGATAAACTCCTTAGTCTGCTTCTGGCTGTAGAATGATTTAGACCATAGTATTTAACTAATTGGATAGCAGTAACGCCTTTTTGAGATTTCGCCAAATCAATTATTTGATTATCTGTTATCTTCATCAGCATCACGCTCATCCTTATTTGCTCTTGTTGAGACTTTGTGTTGATTTTCTTTTTTGGCATCTTCAACAAGTTTAAATAATTCTTGCATCCAGCAAGGCAATTTAGAATCTATTTCCGAATTCATAATTATCATACATATAGGGGCTTGTAAAGTAAATAAATACTCACAAAAAATTACCATTAGAAATAAAGATAATTATGAAAAATAGATGTATTATTTTAGAATATCATACAAATCAGATAAAATAAAAGTATTATACTATGTAGAAATACAAATGGAGATTATAGATAGTATTAAACTGCGTCCAAATACAAATGTGCGAACATAAAGAATTAAAGATATATAAAATACAATTGTTTTATTCTATTTTTTCTTTAGAAATAGCATCATATATGCGTTGCTCTATATTTAATATATATTCTGTATCTATTGAAACCATATTGAAGCAAATTACAAAATTATTAAAAAACATCACAGAAAAAAGAAATCCGCTGTTTATATTATAACCCATAAATGGTTTAGATTTGTCTTTAGGTAATACAAAAGTTCTATATTTGAAAAGAATATCTTTTCTTATTCCTACAGAAGAATATGGTTCAGCACTATCAAAATGTATTTTTTTATTATAAAAAGATTCTGCAGTTTCGTTTTTATTAAATATATAAACATCTGCAGTTATTTTGTTTATATCATTATCTTGCATATCTATTTTAGATATCGCATAATCTTTGTGCCTATAATCTGTATCGATTAATTTAACTATGCTGTTCGTATTTATTGATTTCATTGCTTCTATTATTTTATCAATAATATATCTATGAACTGATGTATCTATTAATTTAAAGTGACAAGAAGTATATTTTTTAGCTATTGTTTTTGAAAATTGTCTATACTCCTTATAAGATATCTTTTCTAATTCAAACCAGAAAGCAACTTGTTCTTTTTTTATAAGTATATCTAATTTATCATTAAATTCAGAAGGAGTTAGATTTACTGTTCGGTCACCTACATCCTTATTTTCAGACCGCTCTTTTAGATTATTTTTATTAAAATAATCTTTTACTTTATTAAATAATTCTTGGTCATCAATATTTGGATTTTCTTTTAATATATGAATTATACATTGTGTAGCAGTTACTGTTCTTTTAGTCATATATAAATCACATCTTTTGCTTATTAATTTTCTGTGCAATTAACTTTTTAATATCATCATCTTTTAACAACATATCCATTATTGCGTCTCCTTCTTTTCTTCTATCTTCTAACTCTATTGCTGTGCTTAATGTTAATGGAGAACCACATTTTCCACAAAATAAAGCCGTTGGCTCATTTGTGCTTTTACATCTTGGACAAGTTAATGGAATTAATATACTTTTTTCTCTGTTTTCTTCTACTTTTTTCTTCCCATATAAACCTAATATTGCATCATCTGTATCTCTTCCAGACATATGGACATAGGTTCTTGGCATATCACTTCCTTGTGCCCAACCTAAGTGTTGGCATAACTGTGCTTCTGTTAAGTGTCTTGCTAAAAATGTTGCTCTTGAGTGTCTAAAAAGGTGCGGAGTTACTTTCTTTTTAATATCTGCGTGTTCTACTGTTGTTCTAACTACCTTCATTATTGCAGGATAAGTCATTGCTTTCTTATCTGATTTTAACCATAATGGACTTTCTGGATTATTAGCGTGTCTGCTATCGTTTAAATAGTTTTTAATATACATTTCTGAAGATACAAGGCGGATTTTACGCATTCCAGTTTTGCCATCAACTATAATCTGGGTGCTTATGTCATCAAATATAACATCTTTTACTTTTAGATTAGCAATTTCTCCAATTCGTGCCCCGCTTTCATATAACATAAATAGTATTGCTTTGTCTCTGCTGTTTGTTGCACAAGAAACTATCTTTTTAATGTCTTCTTCTGTAAGTAAATCTTCTGGGAGCTTTTGTCTTGACCTTTTAACATTTGCTTTTATCCAAGTTACAAGTTTTGGATATTCTGCATCTCCATTAACCCACTTATAGAATCTTTTAATTGCGACTTTGTAGTCTTTCTTAGTATTTTCTGCTAAATTTGTTTTTTCTAATTTTGCTAAATACTTAACTAAATCTTCTTTTTCTACTTTATCAAAATCTTTGTTAAGTCCTTCTGCTATTAATCTCATTACAGAAAGATATTTAGCAATCCTTAATTGTCCTATTCCTTGAGCATAACAGGAATCTACAAACTTTAGAATTAGTTCTTTATTGTGTTCAGATATCTTAGAGTTCTTTAATTTCTCTTCTGTTCCGCCAATTCTTTTTTCTATATTATAAAACTGGCTTCTTTGCTCATTAAATTCCATATATAGTTAATGAAGCGATGCTTTTTTAAATACTTGCGCTTTTAACTTTTAGTTCAAAGCTCCAGGCGAGATTTGAACTCGCGACCTCATCCTTACCAAGGATGCGCTCTACCAGGCTGAGCTACAGAAGCATTTATTTGTATTTGAATTTCTTATTGTATTTGTTATGATCTATACAATCAATTACAAAAGCAATTATCTCAATTTTATTATTTTCGCCAACAAGAGAATATAAACATCTCCAATAGTTTGCTAATTCTAATCTAAACAAATTATTTATCTTATAATTTGAAATATACTCTTTTGGTATCTTTATTTGAGGGATTTTATCACCACATGTCGGGTTGTTCTTTATCAATTCTAATTTAGACATAAAAGAATTATAAATTGATTTGTTTATCTTGTTATTTTCTTTTGTAGCAATTAAATATTCTAATGTTTTTTCTACATCTTTAGAATAAACAATTACTACTTTTTTATTCATAAATTCTTCCTTTTCTTTTACAATCTGATAATATAGTTCTTAACTGTTTATTATCATTTTGTATCCAAACAATGCCTTTTTCACTAACATATATCTGATTGCTTAATTCTAAATATCTAATTATATTATTAAAATCAGAAAGTTTTATGTTTTTTAATTTTGAGCGTAATTTTGCTTTTGGAATAATACCAACATAATCTTTTCTAATTTCTTTCTCTATAGCTATTAAATTTATAGCATTGGTGCCTATTTTATTACTCATGATATTATCTGATTATTATATTTGTTTTTTAAAAATCTCCTCTAATCCTTTTTTAAATCCTAAACTTTAGAGATTTAGAAAAAAGGTCCGAACCGGGATTTGAACCCGAGTCAGAGGATCCACAGTCCTCTATGCTAACCACTACACTATTCGGACCACAAATTTTACTATTTAATATATAACTTAATATACAAAACATTTAAAATACTAAATATATTATATATTATAGACTAAAATATATTTAATAAAGATTAATAATGATAAAAAGCAAAAAAGCAGTAAATGAGATAATTAGTACTATAATTATAATGCTTATTATGGTAATTGTTGTTGGAATAATTATTACAGGAGTAAGCTCTCAACTTTCCAAAAGCAAAGAAAAGCTAAACTATGATAATTCTATTAAAGTTAGAGATCTTGTCTTTTCTGCAATTATGGAAACCTATAATTCTCCAATTGAAGCAACTAAAGAGATTAATTTCTCTCTTTCTAATCTTGAACTGGTAGTTGATAGTGATACTGAAACTATAGAAGTTTGTTTTGTTGGCAAAAATCTGAAATTTTTTGCAGATGGTAAAAGATTAGAAGAAGATAATAACAAATATTCTTACAGGGTATTACAAAAGGTTTGTTCAGGAGTTGCTTTTGAAAATATTGATTTGATAAGAAGCATTACACTTAATAACAAAGAACAGGCAAGGCTTGTCTTTAAGAAGATTACTGAAAATAAGATTTCTGTTTCTGTAGATAATGAAACTAGTGCTTCTTGGTATACACAAAAGAACGAATATATCTATGATGAAAATGCAGGAAACTGGAAATACAGAAAAAAGATATTGATTAATAGTGGTAATGTCTTAGGAAATTTAAATAATGTCCCTGTAACAATCACATTAACTGATGAAGATCTTAAAAACTTTGCTAACAATGACGGCTCTGATCTTTTGTTTACTCTTTCTGATGGAGTAACTAAGCTTAAGAAGAAAATCACAGATTATGATCACGAGACAGGAGAACTTACTGTTTTACTAACAATTCCTAGTTTTAATGTTGGAAAAGATGTTAATGTTTATACTTATGAAGAAAAGACAAGAAAGAAGATTACTATTAATCATGCTAAAGTTGATGGAGATCTAGTTGATTTTCCTGTATTAATCTCAATTAGAGATGAGAACCTTGTATCTCTTGCTAAAGAAGACGGGTCTGATATTTATTTTACACTCTCAGATGGAACAACAAGACTAAAAAGAGAAATTGAAAGCTTTACAGATATTAATTTATTTAGAAAGAAGATTACTATTGATCATATAAAAGTTGATGAAGATCTAGTTGATTTTCCTGTATTGATCAGTATAACTGATAGCGATCTTGCGACATATGCAAAAGAAGACGGATCAGATATTTACTTTGCAATAGATAATGGACACCCAAAGCTCAAAAGAGAAATTGAAGATTACAATTCAGAAACAGGAACACTTGTTGCTTGGGTAAAGATACCAAGTCTTTCCTCAACTGCAGACACTAACTTCTATATATATTTTGGGGATAAAACAGAGAGCAACAGCAACGACACAGATGTTTGGGATGTAAATTATGCAACCGTTATGCATTTCACAGAAAATGTAAAAACAAATGATACAAATGCATTTTTTGATTCCACAATAAATAATATGACTGGGCAATTAAAAAATTTCAGTTTTGATGAAAACTCAAATACTGGTGTTTCTGGCAAAATAGGAAATTCGGTTCTTTTAGATGGAATAAATGATTATATTCAAATAAAACAACCAACTATTGGAGGTTATATAACATATTCTCATTGGATAAATAAGAATTTTACAAATCAAAGAAGAGCAACAAGAACAGGCAAAGGGAATATTTCTTCTAATTATATTGTTATTTATAATGGTAATAATTTTGGTTTGTATTTAGGAGGGGGAAGCCCCTCTCCTGGATTTCACTTTACAAAAAGTAATGATCTCAAATTGAATGATTGGAGCTTAGTAACTTGGACTTATGATAAAAACACTCTAAATTTATTTATTGACGGGGTTTTTAAAAGATCTGTTGCTGTTTCTAGAACAACAGATATAGACAATAGTGATTTATTTTTAGGAAGAAGTTATGGTTGTGAACCTCCTACACGTTATGAGTATTTTTTAGGAGGTATCGACGAATTAAGAATATCTACCACTTTACGATCAGATGCTTGGATAAAAACAGAATATAATAATCAAAGCTCTCCTGAAGACTTTTATTCTGTTGGGGCTCTAGAAGATATAGCAACTAATCTTGTTGCTTGGGTAAAGATACCGGAACTTTCCTCTACAGCAGACACAGACATCTATGTGTACTTTGGAGATGAAAATGAAAGCAACAGCAACGACACAGATGTTTGGGACGATAATTATGTTGGGGTTTGGCACAATAATGATTACAATGATAATTCTATAAAAGAAAGTAAAACAGGATTAGCAAATGCAACAAAATCAGGAAATTACCCACCCACTCAAATAAATGGAAAAATTGGTTATGCACAATATTTTAATGGGAATAAGAGGGGGGAAATTACAACACCAATTACTAATGTTTCTTATACTAAAGCAACAATTTCTTTTTGGGTAAACTTCAAAAAAGCAGCTGGTTCGCCAGGAGATCAGATTTTAGGTTCCCAATATTGGACAAATAATAACTTTGCTTTAAATCAACACACTAATAATTATAGATTATTATTATCTATAGGAAATAACAAATATGGAGCCCATTATAACGCATTTTCAGACACAGATACATGGTATTATTATTCTTTTACATATGATAGTGATCAGACAGCATGGGCTGATGCTTTAAAACTCTATACTAATGGTGTTGTAAGAAATATAAGCACTAGCACTGGCGAAACTGATCCATTATCTGTATCTAGCCCCTATTATCTAAAAATGGGAAAAGGTGGGTATTTTAATGGGCTATTAGATGAGGTGCGTATTTCTGATATTTTGCGTTCAGAGTCATGGATAAAAACAGAATATAATAATCAAAGCTCTCCTGAAAACTTCTATTCTGTTGGAGAGATGGCAGATGCTAATGTGATTATTGATACTACACAAACAACCACTAATGCAAGTACCGGAATATATATGTATTTTGGAAACCCTGATGCTAATATTAGCAATCATAATATTAATGATGGAAATAATGTAAATATAGCTATTGGAGTTTTAGAAAAATCATGAACCAAAAAGGATTATCAACAGTCATTAGCACATTAATTTACATACTTATTGCAGTAGTTATACTTGGAGTTGTTACTCTTTCAGCAACAGAACTATTTGGCAATGTTAAGGAAAAAAGTAATTATGATATAATGCTTAAAAACATAACATCTATCAAAAGCACAGTAGAAGATGTGGTAGATGATAAAAAGGACATAGAGCTTGTAGTGAAAAGCCCAGGAGAAATAATAATTGATTGTAATAACAACATTATAACTGGAGAAATAGATTACTTTGGCAAATATAAAGATGAAATTGTTGTGATTAATGAGATAGCAACATATAAGAACAATAACATTATGTATTTTGAATATAATCTAAACAAATATAAAAGACTAGTGCTTGATTGTAATGACTTTATTATATCTAACAAAACAACACTAAATATCAAATATCAAGAATATATTGAAGAAAACGATCAGATTTTAATTAACATAGACTGTGTGGAGTGCAGAATATGAATAGCAAAGGTGCAAATGTAATTTTTACTAGTATTATGATAATACTGTTGTCTGTTACTGCAATGATAATTATTATTGGATTTGTTTTGCCGTTCTTTACATCTCTAAGAGAAGAAATGAAATTTAACCAGAATAAAGAAAACCTGATTTTGATTAACAAAGAATTTGCAGAATTAAAGACTAACGACATTGATACTTTTAAAAACCTAAATCTTGATGTTGTAGATGAGATTGTTTTTGATGAAAAAACTAACGCAGTTTATATTAAGCAGAAAATATCAAGTAATACTTTTAAAAACTTTAAAGACAGCAATATCGGTAATCTTTCCATTATCAAAGCAAATGGACTAATGACTTTTACTTTATATCTTGATGGCGTTGTTACTTTAGAAAAAACAGTTGTAGTAAATGGAAATTATCCCTTAAGATTAACTATAATAGACATAGTTAACAACATCCCTGTTGTTTCTATCACGCCATATCTTGGGCAAGTGTACTTTACTATCAATCCTAAGATTAGTACTTTTATTGGCGAATTAAATATAACGATAAATGCAACACCAGAAGATGCAAATATCTATTACACACTTGACGGCAGTGAGCCAACAGAAAGTTCAATTCCATATACCAGACCATTCACAATAACAGACAGTGCAACAATAAAAACAAGAGGCTATGCTAATGGCTATGCAGAAAGTGCAATCACAAGTAGAAAATATATTAAATTAATCCAAATCATTTATAGAAAAAAAATCACTATTGATCATAAAAAAGTAGATGACAATCTAACTGATTTTCCTGTATTAATCTCAATTAGAGATGAGAACCTTGTATCTCTTGCTAAAGAAGATGGGTCTGATATTTATTTTACATCTAGTGATGGCACTACAAGACTAAAAAGAGAAATTGAAAGCTTTACAGATATTAATTTATTTAGAAAAAAAATAACAATTAACCACACTAAAGTTGAATCAACACTTACAAATTTTCCAATATTAATTAAATTGACAGATGTTAATCTTACTAGTTTTGCACAAAGCGATGGAAGCGATATTTATTTTACACTCTCTGATGGAACTACTAGACTAAAAAGAGAAATTGAAGATTATAATTCAGAAACAGGAACGCTTGTCGCTTGGGTAAAGATACCTGAACTTTCCTCTACAGCAGACACTAACTTCTATATGTATTTTGGGGATAAAACTGAGAGCAACAGCAATGATAAAGATGTTTGGAATAGCGATTACAACGCAGTATATCATATGAATGATAAAACAAATAGCACAATGTTAGATAGTACGGCATTTGAAAACGATGTGACAAAAAAAGGAGCAAATGAGCCTAATCAAATAATTGGAAAAATCGGATATGCACAGGATTTCGATGGAACAGATGATTATGCAGTAATGAAAAATGCAGTAGAAGTTGTATCTGTGAGCTTTTGGATAAATGGAATCGAAGGAATAAGTGGGGCTGACTATATAATAGGAGGCCAAGGAAGTGGAGATGGGGGGTTCAGATATTTAGATAATGATTCTTCCTGGCTTATGTATTATGGAACAGGATATAAATCATTAGTGTGGAATCATGGAGGGAATGAGACAGGATGGCATCTAATAAATATAGAAAGAAGCATTACAGACATTAGAGATTTCAATGTGTATGTAGATGGAGAAAATATAGGAATAACAACAGCAAACACAACAACACCTGCAAAAATATATTTTAATCAAATAGGTAGAAGATATATGTTATATAATTTGGATGGGGTATTAGACGAAATACAATATAGAAATAAAAATAAAAGCGCAGAATGGATAAAAACAGAATATAATAATCAAAGTTCTCCTGAAACATTTTATAATATAGGTAATCTAGAAGAATTACAAGATTATTGACCCAAACTAGAAAAGTGATAACTTATGATACCAAATAAAACACAAGCAATTTCTTTGCTTAAAGAACATATTAAAGAAAAAGCTAATCTTGATCATTCTTTTCTTGTCGGCTATGGGCTTCTTGGAATCTCTAAACTTCTTAACTTGCCAGAAAAAGAACAAGAATATGCTTTTGTGCTTGGGCTACTTCATGATCTTGACCTTGAATGCTTTGGAGAAGACATAAACAAGCACACTCTTGTTACTGAAAAGATTTTACAAGAGAAAGGCATTAACCAAGAACTGATAGAGGATATCAAAAGCCATAATGAGGCAGTAGGTGTCAAAAGAAATAGCGACTTGAGAAATGCACTATATTCTCTTGATGGGCTAACAGGTATAATCAGAGCATGTGTCTTGATGAGACCTGACAAAGACATCTCTAAAGCAGAAACAAAGTCTATTCTTAAGAAACTAAAAGATAAATATTTCGCTGCAGCAGTCAATAGAGAACAGATATATTTGTGTGAGAAAACTCTAGGAATAGATATAGAAAAATTTGTATCTGCTACTTTAGAAGAAATAAAGAGAAACTATGTTCTTGAATAAATACCGAAACTTACAAAAATATATAAGTTTAGGTATCGGCTTACTTGTTATTTATGTTTTATAAAAACTAAATAGCTTTTAAGAAACCAACTTAAAAAATAAGAATCATCTTCTTTTACTTGTGATCTCTCTAATGCCGAATAATAGCTTTTTTTGTTTTTATAATCAATAATAAAAAGAGGACAATTGTTGTTATTTAAAATAATGTTCATTAATAATCTTGTAATTCTGCCATTGCCATCACCAAAAGGATGTATCGTAACTAGTCTTAAATGCACTAATCCTGCAAGAATAACAGGATTGTATTTTGATTTATTTTTATCATACCACTTAAAGAAATCACTTATTTCTGCTGAAAGCTCTGCAGGGCTAGGAGGCAAAAACTTACAACCAGATATACCTACTTGATAATTTCTGATCTTTCCTGCTATGTCTTTTTTTGTATCTTTAAATAAATAATAATGCCAATTTATTAGATTTTGATAACTTATCTTTTGGCTTTTTTTAATAAGTTCTAAAAACAACTTCTGATGAGATTCTATCTCCTTAATGTCTCGCATAGGCTTTTGAGGAGAAATCTGATCTTTAAGCAAAAGATAAGAGTCTTTTAGGCTTAGGGTATTTCCTTCTATTCTGCTTGTATTATATGTAAATTTTACAGCAAAATCAAACATTTGATTTTCCTGAACAGTTTTTGGTATTTTTGATTTTTGAGTATTTTGCTTAGATATTTGTTCAGATATCTTCTCTAACTGTTCTTGTTGAGAAGAAATAAAGAAATCTAATTTTTGTGTTCTAAGGTCTGTTGGTAACTCCATACCTATATATTTGTCAAGATTCTTATAGCCTTTTTTAGATCTTAAGGTCATATGTAGATAATAGGCTTTTTTCGTGCCTTTTTTCTTTTTTATTACTGAAACCATATATATGTTATACCAACACAAATTTAAAAATAGAGTGGTTTTTAACAAAATGTGTTGGTAAGAGCCTTAAGAGAAAAATAAGAAAAAGAAAATAATTGTTTTCTTTTAAACAATTATCCTAATAACTCATCTAAAGTGGATGTAATATCAGAGATGCCTTTTTCAGAACCACATGATTTTAAAACCACTTTGCCTTCTTCATCTAAAACAACAAAAGAAGGTATGTAGCTACAAGATTCGCCAGTTATGGTGTCAAAATCTAGAGTTGTATTATACCCTTGTGCGATATTGTCTATAACAAAGAGCTTATCATCTATTACATTTACCCATAAATTTGCAGAATCTTTGTAGTTATCCCATATCTGTGTTTTAAATTCAGGGATCGTTGCCTGACAATGTCCGCAGTATGTTCCTACAAAAAATATTACTGCTGGTTTTCCTTTGAAATCATCTATTGTGCTTTCCTTGTTTATTCTGTAGTCTTCAGCAACTTTTACCTTTGCTTGTTCTTCCTCTAAAGCTTTTTTTTGTGCTTTTGCTTCAGCCATTTGCTTTAAGACATCTTCTTTGTTTACAAGCCCAATACCAGGAACAGCAACATGCTCTCCTGTTGTTGTGGTATAGATTGGCATGTCTTGGCCATCAATAGTCATTGTGATCTCATAAAGGCCATCAACAATCTTTGTTTCTTTAACTACAACTTCTGGTAATTGGAAAGCCTCTTTTAGAAAAGAAATAGTATCATCAACTACCTTTTGGTTTATTTTTGTTTCTGTAGAACCAACTAATCCAATATTTCCAGTCATTGGCGAATTGCTAGTTTCTGTCTTATTGGTTATTGCAAATAATACTGATATTATTAAAGCAATAAACAGAACTGCAGAAATCAATTGCCAAAAAAATATTTTCTTTTTTGAGCGTCTTGGACTTATTATAGATTCTTCTTTATCATCATTTGTAGCCATGTTTTTTTCCTCCAAAATAAATAGAATATAAATTATTAATATATTTAGGTTAAAAAAGAAATATAAAGGTATTTTTTTAGAAAGGCCTTTTTAAAATAAGCTAAAAAAGAAGTTTTTTATGCCATCAAACATGTAAACTTCAACAAAAGACCCTAAGATCAAGAAAAATACTGCAAATGCAAGTAATATTATACAATATCTAAAAAGATAAAAAAACCTGTCAGAATCTAACTTTTCAGATTTAATACTCATAGCAAGCATTGTCCCTGAAATTACAGCAAAGAAATAACATAATGCTTCTATAATCGTGTGTAACGAAACACTAAGCAATAATGGGAAAAGAATAGATAGTAATTTCACACTATATACTTTACTATAGAATAATGCATATTGACTAAAAGAAACTGCCCAATACATTGCGTTCCAAACAATCATTAGTAAAGCACCTAATGGAAAAATTAAGGCAATGATAAAACAAACAATCATTACTGAAAAATTATTCTTTAAGATATCAAAAAATATACTTGTTTTTTCTAAGCCTGCAAAACCAATACTTCTATTTGGCATGAGTGCTGTGTTCCAACCTTGCTCACTAAATAATTTCGCAGAAAAATCAACAGGCATAACTGTAATTAAAGTAATAACAACAAGCATTATTCCTATGAAAAAAAACAAGTAAATATTAATTGTTCTTTTATTTTCTTCATATAAGTCTTTTAAGTAAAATTTATTGTGCTCCTTTACTTTTAGCTTTGTAAGAGAAACTCCTTTTGCTTCAACTTTTTGGGTTCTTCCTGCTAACAAAACATTTCTGTTTGTTTCTTTCATTGCTATTGGCGCAAGAAAGATAGTTAGGAAAAATACAGAAAACAAACCAGCATTTTCACGGAATAAAAGAAGTGCTGCTCCAAAACTTAGCATAGTTCCTACTATAGTATAGGCAATAGTCTTGAAAGAAGTATTAAAAAAATTTGCGAAAAAATTAGGAACGCTATTGATCATCTTAGATATTTTAAATATAAAATCCTTAAAGGTTAATTTCTTTTTAACCTCTTTTTTTACTCTTGTTATATCTTTTCCTTTTTTTCCAGATACTGATAATTGTACAAGTTTGGTTTTTGTTCTTTTTCTAGTCTCTTTTTTACTATTGTCCTCTTCTGAAGGATCTATCTTTCTAGAAAGAATATTGATTTGGTTTTTGTCTGTCATTTTATTTCCATATGAACTTGTAATTATTAATAAAAATAAAAGAGAAAATAGTTTATAAACATTACCTTTTAGAACTTGGGTAAAGCCTTGTGGTTTTGCCTTTAGAAATTAAGGGCTCTAGCCTTTTCAGGAAATCTTTAGAGAAAAGGCCATCATTAACTGCCTTTGAGAAATTAAAAGAATTGACTTCAGCTATCATCTCCCACACATGATTTTCTTTTAATAGCCTTTCAAAGACTTCTCTTTCTTTTGTATCTTTTTCAGGAATTGAATAGTTTTCATATTCTTTTACTAAAATGGAATTGCCATCTTTACCATACACCCTTTCAGAATTGTTGGCTTTGGAATAATTGACAAGAGCCTCTTTTAGCTTTTCCAGCTTTGGATCAAGCTTACTAAGAACATCTTTTTTTTCATTAGTTAGTTTTAGATATTCAGAAACTAATTTAACGCCATCATCATTTAGATACTCGTTAGCAGGCAACTTTTTTAGCTTAAAGGCATGAGACTTAACAGGACAAATTTCCTTAAAAGCACACCAATCGCAAAGAGCAGATTCTTTTGTTGGAAAGTCATTAGTTATTTGCTTTCTTTCTATCTCTTGAATTACATTGATTACTTCTTTTTCTAGAACTTCAAGATCTTTATCACTTCTTGAAGAGCGCATTTCCATATTAAATGCTAGAAAATGCCAGACAAGATCTACTCTTTTAACTGTTGGATACATTCTTTTTATGGCTATTGTGTAAAGAGCAAGCTGTTTGTCTTTATCTACTTCTTCTTGGGTCTTTAAAGCATTGTTGGTTTTGTAATCATGTATTTCAAAATGCTCTTCATTTATCATTGTTAGCCTATCTATATAACCTATCAGATCATAGGCAGTTCCATAATCATCAATAAACCTTAAGGTAATTTCCATTTCTAGGGCAATTGTCTTTCCTTCATCAAAAGGATGATATTTCTCGTAGTATTCTGTTAGAAATTTCTTGCCCATTTCTTTGTAGTGTTTTGGAGTGTAATCTTGCCTAACAATCTCTATTGTTAAATCATAATTCTTTTCCCATTCTTCTGAATAGTACTCTAATATTTCTTCTAGGGAATTAAGCTTTGTAAATTTTAAATCTTTATAGAGCTTTTCCAAAGCCAGATGCACCATAGAACCTAAGAATGCCTCTATGCCCTTTTTTTCCTCAATCTCTGGTTTTTCTATATACTGGTAATAGAATTTTTTTGGACAACTTTTGTAAGTTTCTATTCTTGAATGTGAATATCGCATATAGTAATTAAGAATAAAAGAATATATATAGTTTTTGGGAGTAGATGTCCAGACTAGTTCGCACTGGACAGCTACCCTCTCTCCCCCGAAAATACCCCCCTTTTGTGAAACAATATATTATTGATGATCATAAATCACAATTTAAAAGCGGGGAAATTCGACCGCTTCATAAACAAAGACAAATAATTATAGAAATAAAAAAAATAAAAAGTGAATGACTATGAAAATAAAAGAAATGGCTTGCGAAAATAGGCCACTTGAAAGACTTCTCTATTGCGGAGCAGAAAGCCTTTCACAAGCCGAGCTTCTGGCTCTTGTTATTAAGACCGGGACTAAAGAAAATAATGTTATTGACATCTGTCAGGAAATATTTTCTAAATTCTCACTTAAGGATATTGGAAACATACCAATAACTGAACTTGAGAAAATCAAGGGAATTGGAAAAGTCAAAGCTTGCC
The DNA here is from genome assembly GCA_029563035.1 of archaeon. The sequence goes on from JAKQTP010000212.1 coordinate 210,583, forward strand.
AGATTAAAGCAGTTTTTGAAATATCTAAAAGAATATTAAGTTCTGAGAAGAAAACACTTAACAGCCCAAAAGAGAAAACAAAGATTATTTCTGCCACAGATGTCTATAATCTTTTGTTTGATGTTTTTTTTGGAATAACACAGGAAAAACTTGTAGCTATCTTCTTATCTCAAAGAAACGATGTCATAGACTATAAAACAATAACAACTGGAACAAGCAACCAAACATTAATCTCTTCAAAAGATATTGTCTTAGAGGCAATGAGGCACGGAGCAGATGGGATCATTATTGCTCATAACCACCCTAGTGGCATATGTGAGCCATCAATTGATGATAAGATGGCAACAGAAGCATTAAAGAAATCAGCAAAATTAATGGATATACGACTTATTGATCATGTCATAATTTCAGAAAAAGAAATATTCAGCTTTAGAGAAAAGGAGTTATTATGAGCGGAATAGAAATCATTAAAAACCAATCTAAACATAATTATGTATATAAACACAATTATGTGATAAATATGGTAAGTGTAACTTTAGCAGTATCAAAAGAAATTAAAGAAAAAATGAAAAAATACGATGAAATCAATTGGTCATCATTTATTAGAAAAGCTATTGCTGACAAAGTAAAGAAATTAGAAGCAATAGACCAACTATTAGAAAAAGAAAGCGAAATTAGTGATTGGGCGGTCAATCTTCAAAAGAAATCTAGAAAAGATAGAGCCGAACAACTAAAAAAAGAAGGTTTGATTTCATGAAAAAGATTGTTGCAGACACTAACGTGTTATTTTCTTTTTTTTGGAAAAACTCAATGACTAGAGAAATTATAACATCTAAGCAATTTAAAATCTATTCTCCAGAATTTGCAATTACTGAGATTTTAAAATATAAATCAGAAATAATTAAAAAAACAAAAATAAATACAAAAGAATTTAATGAACAAATAAATCTACTTAAAAAAATCGTTTCATTTATCCCAAAAGAAAAATATTCAAATTTCTTTAAGTATACAGAAGATAAAATAAAAGACAAAAATGACATAGATTTTATTACACTTGCATATTTTTTAAAAACGCCTCTTTGGAGTAATGACAAAGAATTAGAATCTCAAAATATTGTTACAATAATTAGTAGTAAAGAAATAATTTTAAGAATAGTAATTAATACTTAAATCTGTTCTCATACTTTTTATGGCAAAACCACTCAATAATTATAGAAATAACTTCTATTTCTCCACCACGAATAGTATAAGTCAATCTCCAGCCATTTGATAAATTATATTTCCATAAATTAGAATACATTTTCTCTATCTTAAAAACGAGTGCTATTTTTTAAATCATTATATAATATTTCATGGTATATAAAATGCAATGCTTGACTTTTTTGTGAATTTGAAGAAATTGCAGTATTAATTATTTATTTTTCAAATAACTTTTTAAAAAATCTTTTTTGAACTTCTCAAAGGTTCCTTTTTCTATGTGTTTTCTTGAGTCTTCCATCAAGCGATGAATAAACCTAATATTGTGCTCAGACAAAAGAATCTTTGCTGCTGGCTCATCAAGCCTATAAAGATGATGAAGATAAGAGATTGTATGGTTTTTACAAGCATAGCAATCGCATTCTTTTTCTATAGGCTTGAAAAGATGAGCATTATAACTTTTGCCAATCTTTAATATTCCGTTTCTTGTAAAGATAACGCCATGCCTTGCCATCTTTGTTGGATAGATAGAATCAAAGCAGTCTACTCCCTTACCTATTGAAAGAACCATGTCTTCAGGAGAGCCAACACCCATCAGATATTTTATCTTATCATAATCAAGATGCTCTAAAGAATAATCAATTGCTTGAAACATTCTTTCTTTGCTTTCACCTATAGCAAGACCACCAATAGCAAGCCCATCAAAGCCCATATCGTTGATCTTAACTGCACATTCTTTTCTTAGGTCTTTATAGGTTCCACCTTGGACAATGCCAAAAACTTTTTGATTTTTATTCTTGTGGCTATCAAGACAACGCTTTGCCCAAGCAATTGTCCTTGTTGTTGCTTCTTGAAATTCTTTTTTTGTATGGTCGGGACCAAGAACATGATCAAGAACCATAGCAATGTCTGAGCCAATAATGTTTTGGTTCTCCATTAGCTTTTCTGGAGAAATGAAATGAGGTTCTCCTGAAAATGGAGATCTAAACTTTACTCCTTTGTCGTTTAGAGAAATCAAAAACTCAGGATCAAGCAACTGAAAACCACCAGAGTCTGTAAAGATTGGCTTTTTCCAGTTTATGAAATTATGATAGCCACCTGCTCTTTTTATAGTTTCAAGGCCTGGCTTTAAATAGAGAAGATAAGCATTAGAGATAAAGCACTGTGTTTTTGCATTTTTAAGAACATCAAAAGTTAGAAACTTGCCTGCTCCTTTAGTTACTACAGGCATATAGAAAGGAGTCTTGATCTTTCCGTGATGTGTCTTAAACTCGCCACAGCGTGCTGTTTTGGTTTCACTAGTTATCTTAAACATTTCTTATTTATCCTCTAAATTCTTTAAAACAATTAACTTCATTAACTTAGAAAACTCATAATCGTTTCTATTTAGGCAACATAAAATTTATTTGCTATTTGGTAGTAAAAGCATAGTTTTTATGTGTTTTTAGTGCTTTATAGCACTTAAATATAGATATTTTGGTTTCACTAGTTATCTTATACATGTTTTTGGTTCCTCAGTCGTCCAAGATTTAGTGTTTAAAATATCCAATTTCTAAAAATCAAAACACACAAAACTCCAAATAATATATATATCCCAAATCTTGGGAGATTATCAAAGATTGGAAGAGCTTTTAATTTTAATGATTTTGCTCTTGCTATGTCTTCTTTTTCAAGAACTGTTCTTTTACCTAATTTTAGTTTTGTAATTAGCTCTTTTTTTGCAAACTCGCTAGCAAAGACATCTCCTTCTTCAAGTTTTGATATTGGTTTTTGCTTTAAGTAAATATGCCTTTTAATCTCATCTTCAAAAATAATTATTATGCTACCAAAAAACATTGGAGGAATCGTGATATGAACAATTGTTGGCATGTCTCCAGTACTTGTTGCAAAAATCACAAACACTAAAAACACCAAAAATAAAATCACAGATTTAAAGATCTTTGATTTTTTCTTTTTCAAAAGCCTTTTGTTTATTTTTATTTTTTTATTAAGCTTAATTGCATAAGAAATTGAAACAAACATTACTGATAGTAAAGAAGAAACAATAATTACCCAAAAAATAAATAATTGATTATTAAGATATGGTAAAATCAAGTGTATTCCAATAAACAGCTTTATGTCGCCACCACCTATTTTTCCAAAATAATATGCAAAATATCCAAAAAGATAAATACCTACAGCAATTAGAATTATCGGTATAAGAGTTTTAAAAGGATAAGTAAAGATATTTATGATCAGACCAATAGCTATAAGAGGAAGACTTATCCAATCGTAGATATATCCTGTCTTATAGTCAGTATATGCTGCTAAAGCTACTGCCACTAACAACAGAATTATTCTAATTACAAAAATAGTCTCAAACATCATTTTCACTTATTTAAATCTTAATTTTTTCTTCTTCATTCCTTTCATATTTGCAAATTGAGACATATCGACTTTTGACATATCAATGTTTTCAGGGTCTTTGCCCTCAAATTGCTTTGCTAGCCCTTCCATTTTCTTGCTGTCCATTCCTCTAAACATTTTCTTCATCTTTTTTATGTGAGAAGATAATTCTTTAATATCTTCTATCTTTGTCCCTGAGCCTTTTGAGATTCTAGTCATTCTAGAATGTGTTAAAAAATCAGGGCCATTATTTAGTTCTTCTTTTGTCATTGATGAAAGAATTGCCCTATATTTAGCCATCTTCTTTTCTCCAAGCTCTTTTTGCTCATTAGTAATCTTGTTACCAATACCCAAGAAACCCATAACTTTGCTAAATGGCCCAAGCTTTTTAGAAAATTCAAGCTGTTGTTTAAAAATACCAAAAGTAACATTACCTTTCATAATATCTTCTGGATTGATATCTTTCATCTTTGCCATTTCTTCTTCTGTTGTTGCATCTGCTATTTTTTCCATCAGGCTTTCAAGATCACCAAAGCCTAGAACTCTTGAAAGATATCTGTTTGCATCAAAGATTTCAAAGTCGTCTGCTTTTTCTCCAGTTCCTATAAAGTAGATTGGAGATTTTGTAATATAACAAGCAGTTAATGCACCTCCGCCTTTTGCAGAACCATCTAGTTTTGTGATGATAACCCCATTAACACCAATAGCATTATTAAAAGCAGTTGCTTGATCTTTAACTGCCTGGCCGATATCTGCAGATATCACAAGTAAAGAAAATTTAGGATTTAAAACAGAGTCTATTTCTTTAATCTCTTTAACAAGCTCATCATCTAGAGCACTTCTTCCTGCAGAATCTACAATTATTAGATTACATCCATTTTTTTTATGAAAATCAAGTCCTTCTTTTGTAACCTTTTGAGCAGATTTTTCATTTTGGTTACCATAGAAAGCTACTCCAACCATGTCAGCAAGTTGTTTTAATTGTTCATAAGCTGCAGGCCTAAAAGTATCTGCACAAATAACACCAACCTTAAACCCTCTTTTTTTATAGAACTTAGAAAGCTTTGCAGCAGTTGTTGTTTTACCTGATCCAAACAACCCGCAAAGAAGAATTGTCTCTGGGTTTTCAGGCAAAGATGTCTTTACTTCTCCTCCGATATATTTTAGAAGCGTTTCATAGCACAACCTAACAATATGTTCTTTTCTTGTAATTCCTGATGGAATATCTTTAAATGCATTTTCTTCTATTTCTTTTGAGATATTTAGAACTAATTGTATATTTACATCTGAGGATATTAAAGCCCTTTGTATCTCCTTAATTACCTCTTTAATAAGCTCTTTATCCACATGCATTGAATTCTTGATTTTATCAAGAGCGTCTCTTAGTTTTTCGCCTAGTCCCATATTGAATCAATTAAAATATATTTTAGTATATATTTAAAGAAACAAATAGAATATAAATATATTTAAGAAAATTATTTTAGCATTATTATTCTAATTAGACTACCACGTGTTTTAAATACTGTTCCTGGTATTTTTGAATTAGACAATAATGTCGCATCTGCTATTTCTGATTTATCTTCTGTTTCTGAAAAATTAGAGATTACAACTAAACCTACTGCAAAAGCAACTATTAAATATATTGAAAATATTATTTTTAATTTTTTGTTCATTTTTTTAATATTTTAATATATAATTTAAGTTACTTACATTTTTTAAAAATATCTAATTACAAAAAAAATAAAAAATAGCGAATTATTCAAGCTTTATCTTGCCAAAGAAGCCCTTAGGGAAATATATTAGTATTACAAGTAATAATAATGCAAAAAGAATCTGCCTACCTGGCCCTACAATGCTTGATGGCAAGCCAACAAATCTAAGTGTTTCAGGTATCAATGTTAATATGATTGTAGCTATGATTGTTCCTTTAAGACTTGCAAGCCCACCTATCATTAATATTGATATGACTGGGATTAATGCCACGAAAGTAAAAGAAGAAGGATCAATAAAAGTAATAAAATGAGCATAAAGAGAACCTGCAATCCCTGCAAAGAAAGCAGAAATCATTAATGCTATTGTTTTTATCTTAAATGTGTTTTTACCAAGAGCCTGAGCTAATGGCTCATCATCTCTTGTAGCTTCTAGAACCTTGCCAAACTTAGATTCTACTATTCTTTTAATTGCAAGATAACTCAAAACAAGTATAACTAAAGTAAAAATCAAAAACTGAAAATTCGTATTAAGAACTAAACCAAAAAGATTTGGCTTTGGAATGCCATAGATACCAAAAGGCCCTCTTGTTAGAGTTATCCAATTGACTAAAACTGCATAAACTAAAAAAGAAAAAGCCATAGTTGATAATGCCAAATAGTCTCCTTTAAGTTTGTTTGTTGGAATAGATAAAAGAAATGCAAAGATAGAAGGGATAATTGCAGACAATATAAAAGCAATTAGAAAAGGAACACCATTAACTGTTAATAATGCAGATGTGTAAGCACCTATTGCAAAGAAAGCAATATGCCCAAAGTTAAATAAGCCAGTGTAACCTAAAGCAACCTGTAAAGATAAGCAAAGAATAATTTGTATTGCAACAATTATTACTAAATATATTAGATATTCTAAAATCATTTTTTCCAACTCGCTTTTTTACCTAATATCCCGCTTGGTCTAAATAACAAAAATGCAAACAATAGCATAAAGGCAATAGCATCTTTATAACCACTTGGTAAAAACCAAACCCCAAAGTTTTCAATTGTGCCTAAAAGAAAAGAACCCAAGATTGAACCTGGAACAGAAGTGATTCCCCCAACTATCGCACCAGTAAAACCTTTTACCATAAGATTGCTACCCATTGTCGGCTCTAGATTATATTCTAAGGCAACAAAGATACCTGCTATTGCTCCAAGAGCTGAACCAATAACAAAACTATATGTAAATAACTTCTTTGAAGAAATACCAAGCATCTCAACAAGTGTGCCTGACTCTGAAACAGCCCTTAGTTTTTTACCAAGTTCTGTTTTCTTCATAAGCAAAAACAAAAGAGCAAACAAAACCAAAGAAGAAACTATGATTGCTATTTGCAAGGGAGTTATTACTGCACCCAAGAAAGAAATTGAATTATATCTAAAAGGCAATATTATTTTTAGGTCTGCTCCAAAGATCATCAATATCAAGGATTCAATTAAGATTAATAAAGCAATACTAGCAATAAGAAGAATTGATGCAGAAGCCTTCTTTTCTCTTAGTCTCTCATAAATCAAAAGATTAGAAAGATAACCAAGCAAGCCTCCACCAATAATTGTTAGAAAAATAGAAAGATAAAAATTAATTCCAATAACATTAAAAAAAGTAAAAAGAAGATAGCCAGAAGCAACAATAATTGCACCATGAGCAAAATGGACAAACTTGTTTGTGGAATATATTAAAGAAAAACCACAAGCCACTAACGCATAGATAGCACCAGCAATCAGACCATTTATTAGCAATTGTAGAAACATCTTTTTTTCCTAATTTATATTAATAAATATATATTTAGAAAAAGATATATAAAGTAATTGGAAAGCAATTAGAAAAAAGAAAAAAAGAATGATTTCAATTACTGAAATCATTCAAAAGAAATTTTTTCTTTAGATACTTCTGCGGGGTAAAGATTAAACCCAAATTCTCTGCCATCTTTGGTTACATCCCCAAAGATTCCTGAATAAACCTTTATTTTATTTAAGCCGTTGATTATTCCTTCTCTGTTTGCTGAACCTTCCTCTATTGCTTTTTTAATTAACATAACTGTATCATATCCTGTTGCTGCATAATGGTCTGCATCTTTACCGTATTTTGCTTTGTAGTCTTCTTTAAATTTTGTTGCTGGGTTTGATGATTCTGTGTTGTAGAAACTTGGAATGCCTGCATATATCTCTTCAGAACCTAATGTGTTCCTTATGTCTGGAAATGCAGAGGTTGATGGTGCAAAGATTACAACATCCAAATTATACTCTTTTATTTGTTGAATACATTTTGAGATGTGTGAACTAAAACCAACAACTAATATTCCATCTACTTTTGCTTCTTTTAATTTAAGTATTGAAGTACTGTAATCTGTATTTGAAATTAAAAAAGGCTCTCCAATTACCTCTCCATCGAATTCTTCTGTTAATGTGCTAAACATTGCTGCTCCGAATTCATCATTTAAATATATAATGCCCATCTTCTTGATACCCTTTTCATTTGCTATCTCTATGATTGGAGGGATCTCTTGCTTTGCTGTTGGGAAATATCTATAAGCGTTGTCGTAGTCTGTTATTAATTGTGGAGATGTTGCAACAGTTGCTATTATTGGAGTTTCTGTTGTGTTTGCTATTGGTATTACTGCTGCTGAGACTGAAGCCATTGCAGATATTACTACATCTGGTTTTTTTAGTTCAAGATTATTGAAAGCATTTACTCCTTCTGCAGGAGCACTTTTACTATCTTCTATAATCAATTTAACCATTTTGCCATCTATTCCGCCTTTTGCATTTATCTCATCAACTGCCAATAGAGCACCATTCTTTAATGCCTCTCCTGCAAATGCTGTGGTTCCTGTTAATGGCAAAATTGCACCTATTTCTATGGTTTCTTCATTACTTGGATTTGTAAGAACTATATCACCTGTTATTGGAGACACATCTGTTTGTATATTCTTTTCTTTATTACTTAAGTTTGTAAAAACTAATACTCCTACTATCAAAACAATTAAAACAACGAAAGCTGAAAATATAATTTTTTTTGAATTAATTTTTTTCATATTTTTTACCCCCTTTATTTGTGGCAATTTGTTTTTTTGCATCCCTCGTGTTGCCACTGTTCACGAGTTCATTTGTTTTAGTTACTAAATATGTATTGTTTTAGAATTAGTTATATGTGTGTCGTAAAAATATTACGACTTTATAAAAGTTACCATACATATCATATTTATGAACTCGCAAACTCTACCATTATTGGATTTAAAAAAATTGGAGAATATAGATATAAAGAAAAACCATTCAAAGGTGTATTTCTCACTACTTAAATTTGGCCATCTTGGCATTTCAGACCTTGTAAAAAAAACAGGAATATCTAGAAGCTATATTTATGACATCTTAGATGAACTAATAGAAAAAGGACTTGTTGGAAACTATACTAAAAACAACACAAAAGTGTTTTTTGCAGATGACCCAGAAAAACTTCTTAAATTAATAAATAAAAGAGAAGAAGAAATTAAAATTTTAAAAGAAGATTACACAAAGATATTACCAACCTTGGTGTCAATTAGTAGCCAAACAGAAAAAGATGAAATATTTTCTTATGAGGGAAAGAAAGGGATAAAAAATATATATGATGACATTATAAAAACAGGAAAAGATTTCAAATGCTTTGCTGGAGAAGGATTTCCTGCAGATTTCTATAAAGATTTTGTAACCACTTTCAATCTAAGATGCAAGAAGAATAAAATAAAATATCAATTAATATTTTCAGAAGCACTTCGTAAACGAGGACCACTTGCTGTACATAAAGGAGTTACAGAAATAAAATACATGCCTAAAGATTATACATATTCTTTTGCAATGCACATATATGCAGATAAAATATCAATTATAATTTGGAAATCACAGATAGGAATAGTTATAAAAAGTCAAAGTGCAGCAAAAGGCTTTGAAGACTACTTTGATGTGATATGGAAGATTGCTAAAGAATAAAGAAAGATATCTATAAAGATATCTTTTACTCAATATTCAAAAGAACTGGCTCTCCATTTTCAATAATGTGGTATTCTATATGTGGATTTAATGCTCTGCCTATTGATGGTCCGTAGTTTATTACTGTACTTGTTAATTTATCATTTAACACAGCATTCACTATACAATCTTTGTTTTCTTTTCCACATTTCTTTACTGCAGAATATAACTTTATTATTCCATCATAGTTTGTTGGCGCATTTGCTGTTACCCCATCTGTATTTCCATATTCTAAATAATAATCATTTGTAAATTTATCTGAATATTTTAATGTGCTGATTATTGTTCCATTTAGATTATTTGTGCCTATTGTTTCTTTTATTTTGTCAGTATATGTATTTGATGCATCCCCGAAGAAAAACATATTATCTAGACCATAATCTAATTTTGCAGCAAGTACTGAAATTGTTGCATTTTCATAAAGATAAGAAAATAACCCATTATATCCTTCATTACTTAATTTAAGTATTGCTGTTTTTATATCTTGAACACCAGCTAAGTTTTCTATTTTTACATTTTCTGGTGTATAGTAGTTTAATGTCCCTTTTTGACAATCAACACCCATAGTTCCACCAACAGCATCAAGTATTGCGATTTTTTCTATTCCTTTTGATTTTGCTATTTTTGCATATATTGTACACTCAGCTTCTGCATTTCTATAGGTCTTTAATGAATATTCGTATTTTGTTAAAGGATCTGTTGTATATGCACTATAAAGTACAGCTATATCATTGTCTTTTGCAATTGGAACAACAGCTCCTGATGGACCTGTAAATTCAACAAATATAGCATCAACATTATCTACATTGATTAACTTATTTGCTGCATTTGCTGCTTCTTTTGAATCAGACTTGGAATCTTCAACAATTATTTGTACCGCTTCTTCGCCATATATTTCTTTTAGTTTCTTTTCTGCTAAAAATACAGCTTTAGAATTTGGCACTCCTAGATAACTTGTTGTTCCTGTTATTCCAGTTATAAAACCTACCTTTATTTTTTGTGGTTCTGATTTTTTGGTTGCATGAGTCGCAATAACCAATATTAAAGCAATTATAACTATTGCTACAATTGCTATAAGCCAATTTTTATTTTTTGTTTTCATATAACATTACCTCTTTTTAATTTTATTTAATTAATAAATATTTCTTGTTTTTTATATTTATATTTTTGTGTTGTATTATTGCAACAACAATATAAAACTTTCTATATTTAACATATATATGACAAGAACAAATATAAATAATACACTTTTGGAAAAAATAACTACAGATGATCAAGAATTAATAAACTACTTTGAAGAAATAGGATTTAGAAAAAATCATGCCATAGTCTATCTAGTATTTCTAAAATATGGTTCTTTATATCTTCCTGAGATTGTTAAAAAAACAGGAATCAATAGAAGCTATATGTATGATATATTAAATGAACTAACAGAAAAAGGACTAATTGGTTATATTCTAAAAAACAAAAATAGAATTTATTATGCTGATAACCCTAATAAAATAATAGACCTTATAAATAATAAAGAAAAAACAATTGCAAAATTTAGAAAAAGATACAAAGAACTACTTCCTAGTTTTGTTTCTTCAAACATAATAACTACAAAAGAATCGGTTATAGTCTTTGATGGAAAATTGAGTTTAAAAAACATATTTGAAGATATCATTGCAGAAAATAAAAATATGTTGTGTTTTGGTGGGGATGGGGAATTCTCAAAATACTATCCTACTTATGTAAATTCATTTACAAAAAGACTAAATAAAATAAATTATAAAATTATATACACATCTAATTTACGAAAATCAAGGCCACTAAAAATACAAAAAAATCACAACTTTGAAATTAGGTTCATGCCAAAAGGATATCAATTGCCTTTTGCAATATGGGTTTATGGAGATAAAACAGCAATAGTTATTTGGGAATCAATGATTGGCATAGTTATTAAGAATAAAAATACAGCAGAAGGATTTGAAGACTACTTTGATATAATATGGAAAGTTGCTAAAGAATAATCATCTTCCACCAAAGTAGATGTTTTTTATTTTCTTATCATTTAAGATTTCTTTTGTTCCTTCTAAGGCAATCTTACCGTCTTCAAAAATATAAATCTTATCTGAGATTTCGGCAGATTGCTTTGCATTTTGCTCAACAATTAGCATTGTTATTTTCTTTTTAATGTTTAGGTCTTTAATAATTCCAAAGACATCTTTCATGGTTTTTGGGTCAAGGCCAATTGATGGTTCATCAAGCAATAAAACCTTTGGGTCTCGAAGAAGCGCTCTAGCAATAGCAAGGATTTGTTGCTGACCACCAGAAAGTGTGTTTGCAAGCATCTCTTTTTTTTGTTTTAATACAGGAAATTCCTCTAACATTTTTTCTATCTTTTCCTTTTTCTTCTTTTCTGGTTCTTTTGATTGAAAAAGGCCAAGTTCTAGATTTTCATAAACAGTCATGTCTGAAAAAATTCTGTTCTTTTGAGGGCAATAATTTATGCCTTCACTTATAAGCTTATGTGTTGCAATTTTGGTTATTTTTTTATTATTAAAAATAATGTCTCCAGAATAAATATCACAAAGATTAAATATAGAATTTAAAAGAGTAGACTTTCCTGCACCATTTGGGCCAATTATTGAAACTATTGTTCCCTCTTCTATTCTTAAAGTTATGTTCTTTAAAACGTGGTTTTCTCCATAACCTGCATTAAGATTTTGTATTTCTATCACATTTCAGTCTCCAAGATATGCTTCTAGTACTTTTTTATTGTTCTTTATCTGGCTTGGTGTTCCTTGAGCTATTACTTTGCCATCATCCATAACAATTATCTCATCGCAAACTTTAAGAGTAAAGAACATATCGTGCTCTATTAGAAGAATAGTTTCTCCGTTTCCCTTTAGTAATTTTAAAATATCCATAATTGTGTTTCTAACACTTGGATGAACACCAGCAACAGGCTCATCAAGCATCAATAACTTGTGCTTTTTAACTATGGCTCTTGCAAGTTCTGTTAGCCTTTTTTGACCATAACTTAGTTCTCTACATTGCTTGTCCTTGATATCGTAGATTCTTAAAAGCTTTAATATTTCTGTAATTCTTTTTTCTTGCTCTTCTGTTAGTTTACTTGTTTTAAAAAGGCTTTTGAAAAAACTAGTGTTATCCTCTTGAATAGCAATAGATAAATTATCATAAACTGAAAGATTTTCAAATAACTTTGATTTTTGAAAAACCCTTGATATCCCTGAATTTGCAATCTTATATGGCGGGAATTTTGAAATATCTATTTTGTTAAGTATTATTGTTCCTGAATCTTCTGTCTCAAAGCCAGAGACAATATTAAATATAGTTGATTTTCCTGCTCCATTTGGGCCAATTAATCCTGTTATCTTGTTTGGTTTAATTGTAAAGCTACAATTGTCTGCAGCCTTAATTGCGCCATAACTTTTATTTAGATTTTTTATTTTTAACATGTTTTTTCTTTGTTTATATCTCTTTTATTATTTAATTGTATTCCAAAGGTAATTAAAAAACTTCCTTTCAACATTAGATTTTTTATTTTTAACGTGTTTTTTCTTTGTTTGTATCTCTATTATTATTTAATTGTATTCCAAAGGTAATTAAAAAACTTCCTTTCAACATTAGCAATCTGTTTTGATCTAATTAATATCGCTCTTGGAATATCATCTTGCCAATCAATAAAACCAACATAATCTCCGCAAATCACTTTATTTGAAGGAATTGCTGAATCTGTAACTTTTGTTTTAAGGAAAGTTCTTTGTGAAAACAACTTCTTTTGAGATGTTGGAATTATAGCTTTAGCAAGAATTTTCTTTACTTTTCGTCTAATATCAAATTTTTTATAATATTTTACTATTTCTTTGTTTGTTTCCAATTGAGGGTTATCAACCGGATAAAAAAGATATTCTTCTCCTTTCTTTGCATTTGCAATTATTGTGTTATTGAAAGTTGTAATTCCTGGAAATCCCACAAATATTTCAAAACTATTTGCATATTCATCAGATATCTTGTTTTGTAGGCTTTTTAGATCAGAAACAACACCCACCAACCTTGCTTCTTTTTCCTTAATAAAGCTAAAGATATTCTCAGGATCTTTTGCAAAATATATTTTTTTCCCGCCTTTTTGAGTATAAGAAACAAACCCTTTGTTTATTAATCTATTTATATTAAAATGGAATACTGAGTTTTGAAGATTCTCCTTAGAAATAATTTTTCCTGCTGGAGATGGGCCTGTTTTAAGGAGAGATACATATACTTTAATTTCCCCAGAAGTAAAGCCTAACTCCTCTAACACTTGTAAATCCATATATATTACAGGAATAATTAATTATATATAACTATGTTTTTGTCCTCCTAAATTGGAGAATAGATATTTATATCGCCCTTTAATGATAAGTTATTTATTAACATAAAAAAGTAAAAATAATGGAGATGGTAAAATATATGAAAAATAAAACGTGGTTAATAGTTTCAATTGCAATAGTTATTCTAATTTTAGTAATTGCAATAATTGGATTTAATTCTAGTAGCACAGGATTACTTTCATTAGGTGGTCCAACAGAAACACTTAAAATTGGAATTGTCGCTACACAAACAGGTGTTGGAGCATATCATGGAGAACAAGAAATAAAAGCAGTTAATCTGGCAGTTGAAGAAATTAATGCAAAAGGTGGCATAAACGGCAAAAAAATAGAACTGATAGTCGAAGATTCACAATCTGTTCCAAAAGAAGCAGTTAACGCAGTAAATAAGTTAGTAAATACAGACAAAGTTAAGTTTATTGTTGGAGATTGTTGGAATGACACAACAATTTCTTTTATGCAAATGACAAACGATAAGAAAGTAATAGTTGTCGCACCAAACGTTAATCTAGACCAAGTAAGTAAAGACGATTACTTGTTTAGGCTTGCTCCAAAAACAAAAGACATGATGGAAGTTCTTGCAAACTATGCTTACAATGATTTAAAATTAAGAAAAGTCGGAGTTATACTTCCTGGAACCTCATTTAGCCAAGAACATCTAGATGACTTTACAGAAAGCTTTGAAAAACTTGGAGGAACTGTTGTTTCTCAGAAGATAACTCCTGGAGCAACAGACACAAGAGCTGAATTATCCTTTCTTAAATCACAGAATGTTGATGCAGTTCTTGATTTGCAGTTCTCAGCATTAGTTGGAGCAATGATTAAGCAAGGGAAAGAGCTTGGTATGAACGTTGTATGGTTGTCTCACTATGGGGCAGAAACAAATGTATTAATTACAGATTACAAAAGTGTTTCTGATGGTGTGATTTATCCATACATTTATGATACAGAAAATAAAAACTCACAAGCACAATCATTTATTGAAAAATATAAAGCAAAATACAATGAATATCCTGACAGTACAGCAGCAAACTCTTATGATTCAATAATGGTTCTTGCAAAAGCTATTGAAAAAGCAGGAGAAAACACAGACAAAGTCAAAGCAGAACTAGAAAATACAAAAAACTATCAAGGCGTTAGTGGAATATTCTCTTTTGACAAGAACGGAGATGTTCAAAAAAAAGTAATTTTAAAACAAGTACAAGATGGGAAATTTGTAAAGATCTTTAATTAAGATCTTTTTCTTTTTTTATTTTAAACAACAACCCTGTCGATTATGAATTGTGGAGAGAATGCTTCTAGGTCATCATATGTATGAAGAAATTGTCTATTTTTCATATATATTGTTTAGTATGTATTTATAATAATAATTGAAATCCTTTAATTCTCCAAAAATCAAATTACTTAGATCCTTAAAACTAGATTTTTTTTCAATTAATTTTTTATCAAATACATTTTTATCAAATTTCATTTTATAAAAGGAAAGTTTTTTATTTATTAATTTTAAAGTTTCTTTATTTATCTTTAAATTATATTTTGACATTAAAAACCAAAGATCATAAATATCTCTTTCGCTTTTTGTTACTGGTTTTCTTGTAATTATTGCTCTTATCTTTTCTGCAAAAACTTCCTCTACATCCATCCCTTTTATTATTTTTATTGGAAAATTATATTCTGGAAAATTTAAATTATATGGCTTTGGGACATTAATTATTTTTTCTCTTAAACTTATGTCCACATCAACATAACACAAACTATTAGGAGTAGTATATAATGGGCCTTCTGCTGCAATCTTAAAAGAAAAACTGTTTGTTGTTGTGTTTTGTATTTTTCCTGTTGCTTTTATTCCTTGAAACAGCCACAGAGATTGACAAACTTTATCTGTTATATGTTTAGAAAAAATATCAACATCTAAATATGTTTTTGGCGTTGATCTATCTATCTCTAAAGTGAAATCTAAATCTGTTGAAAACCTGTTTAGGCCATGAAAAAACCAAAGATATGTACCACCTTTAAAGATTAAAGGGTAATCTGACAATATACTTAATATCGATGACTGAACATAATGTTTTTCCTGTTGATATAAAGTTAAACCTTTTAGTTTAGCTATTTCTTTTAGTTCTTCTTTTTCTAACATTCTCAATCATATTTTGTATTTTTGAATTATAAAGTTTTGAATATTTCTTTAATCTTGTATAATTAAGTTTTGATAACCATTCTTCTAAATCAGCTATGGAATATTTATTATAATATAACCCATCTAGTGTGGCTTTCTCTGGTTCTGCAATAAAAGCATAGCTATTATCTAATTTATATTTTTTAAAACCAAAAAACAACTTTGGACTTATTTTATGATAATAAATATTATGCGACTTAAAATATTTACTATTGATTGTAGTTATACAATCTATGTCTTTTGGAACTTGCGTTATTAGATTGTGAAATAACAATGCAGAATCCAAAGAAACATAAGCAGGTTCATATAATTGAGTGGCAATAACAAAATCATTATCTGTAAAGCTTATCGTGCCTTTTTGCAATTTTTTTGCAAATTTTCCTTTTATAAGTCTAGACACATACACAGCAGTAGACAGTTTATCCTTAGAAATAAGATTAGATAATTGCCTTGTAGAATACACTGCTTTTCCTGACTTTTTAGCTAATTCTTTTATTTCGTATAAATTCATCTATGAAAACCCCATAAATATCTGGACGAGATAGTCACTCCAATATAACAATATTGTTATATAGAGATGACACAAATAGTTTTTAAATATATCTTCAAACAACAACCCTGTCTATTATAAATTGTGGAGAGAATGCTTCTAGGTCATCATATGTCTGGCCGGTTCCAACAAAAAAGATTGGCTTTTTAAGTTCGTTTAAAATAGAAAAAGAAAAAGAAAAGGATTAAAAATTTTGGATTATTATTTTATCATTTTCTACTTCTATTATTGTTGTTAGATCTTCTAATTGGTTTTTTATGTTTTCAAGATCTTCTGTCTCTAAATCATTTAAATCTATATCATTTAAATCTAATTGTAAAGAATAAGCATCAATAACATCATATATATCTTCATATTCAGTGTAATCACAACATAAAGCTACTACATCTAATTCTATTTCTGTGCCTGTGTTTTCTTCATAATCTATTAAATAATCATATAACGCCCTTAATCCATCATAAGAAAAATTATTTTTATATGAAGAATTTTTAAATTCATCACAAAACATAGAAAAACTAACATCTGTTTTCATCTTAAATCCCTCCATTACTTAAACCATAAACTTTATTAGAATTAATTAAATCCTTTAAAGTTATATTTTTATTTCTAACATTTAATTTGTTTTCTTTAATAAGCTTAGAATACCTAAACTTATTTATTATTGTATTGGTATATATTTCCGTATTCCCTTTTATTATTTTTTTTATATTTGTTGTTTTCATATTCTTAACCTCTTTATTTTTTTATATTAATCTTAAAGATTAATAAATATTAGTAGTATAAAACATTTATAAAGATATCTTTTTTCCTGTTCGGCTTAATCATAACATATTCCTTTATAAACCTATTGGTTTTCAAAAAATAAGCAAACATTTATAAACTAAAAATACAATAAAAACCTTTATAAATACTTTGTTCTAATAATCATATAGTTATATCTTAATATAACTTAAAAAATAAAAAGGTGTTAAAATGGAAGATATTGAAAAATATATTGTTGAAAAAACCGATAATTTTGGCGGTAAATTTCATATTTTGGATTTTGGGTATAAAAAACAAAAAACCTGGAATAAACTTATAAAAGAGTTTGGATTTAGTGTTTGTAAAAATAAAATGTTTTTAGAAAATGAAAAATATTATATACATAAATCAGGACGCTTTGATGTTTTATTTATAACAAAAAAATAATAAAAAAATAAAAAAAGGTGTTAAAAATGAGTGAAAAAAAGGTTTTAACAAAATTATATGATAAAGAAACAAAACAATATATAAATAAATGGTTAACTGAACAGCAATTTGAAAATTTACCTTTTAGATATTGTTTACCCCATGAAGTAAAAAATAAGGAGTTGGAAAAATGAGATTAACAAAAGAACAAGAATATTTAACAAATATGAAAAAAGCATATAAAGATAAAGGGTTATATGCAACATACCCTAAAGGTTGGGCGGAAGAAATATTAAGTTTAATTGATGATCATTATGAATTATCTAAACTTTTAACAAGTATGGGTTATAGGGAGGGTAAAGTAATAGATAAATTAACAGAATTTTATAAGGAGGCATAAAAAAATTTAATTGTTATATTTGTTAGAAATAGACAGATATTAATAAGCATATGTATCTTTTTAACCATAATTAGTTATGTATAAGTAAAGATATAGCCATATATACGCGTTTAAAGGCGATTTTTAAATTCCATATACGCGTTTAAAGGGGCTTAATGTGTTTAAAGGCGATTTAAAATAACTTATTAACTTTAAATAATTCTTTCGGCTTAATCATACAAAATACAACATTATGCCGAACGCATTTAAAGGCGAACCGAAAGGTTTATATAGGGGAAGCTACATATATATATTAGACATAAGTTATTTTTATGTTAGCGAGTATAAACGCTGGGGTAGTTCTTATTTGTATTTTAGTGGGGCAGTTCCACGAGCTACTGACTTGGGGTGATGTCCAAGCGGGAAAGGTCTGAAGGGTGCGGGACAGTTGGTTCATAATATTTAATCAAGTCCTAATCTTTGAAGATAGCAGTTCCTTACTCTTTGGGGTAGGGGGCATTATCTTCAGGGATTGGGACAGTTGGTTCTTTTTCTAACTTTGGAAATGCTAAAACTAATATCTTACTTAAATTAAAATAAATAATTACTTTCAATAAGTAATTAAAACATTTCTTAACACATCAAAATCCTTTTTGTAATACATTTATAATAAATATTAATATATTTATATATTAATATTTATTTTATGTATTATAATAAATATTATAATATATATATATATATAATTATATTATATATTATAATAAAGTAATATTACTATATAGCTTATTTTAGTTTGCAGAATTAAGCCGAAGCTATAACTCATTTATTTTTTTAAGAATTAGTTTAAGTGATTTATAATAATTTTTGTATACATAACTATATCTTACTCTTAATATTTCTTCTTTTACTAACTTCTCTAATATATTAACTTCAAACCCTTTAAATTTAGTCATATAAGCATCATTTTCCTTTACTTTTTATTAAAATCATTAAGAAAACATAAGCTACCATTACTTTAAATGATAGCATTACCTTTTTCTTGGTTATTTTGCTTGGATAGTATAGCCCTATAATAGTTTTCTGTTTCTTTTTTAGACAATTTAGGTGTATTCTTTCTTTTAAATCTTATATATTCTAAATTAACAGAATATCTATTCATAATCTCACAATCCCATAATTCTCATTATATTTTTCACTTAATTTAGTTAAATGATTAATAACTTCTTTTAATGTTCTTGTTTTATCAAAGTCATTAATATTAATTTCTATTTCTTGTCGTTTTTTTCCTTTAAAATCCAAGAGTTCTATATTTCCAAATATAGTTTCTCTTACTTCTTTATTTATTTCAAAATTACCAAATGGTGTTTTTTTCATATCTTATTCCTCCATTATTTTAGTTTTAATATTTCCCATATATTTTTTTTATTCTCTTTTACAGAATACATTTTACTTATTTTATCATTATACCAAGAAGGAAGCTCAAAAGTGCAAAATCCTTCGTGTTCCTCACTCCACATATAAAGTTGGTCTATTCCTTTGACTTGTTGTGCTTTTCTTTCAAACATTTGTTTAACAAACCTTCTTTCTCGCTCAAAGTGTCCAACAGAAAGCTCTTTAAAAATAAAGGTGTCAATAAAATTAAATAAAGACAGATTAATAAAATACCCTGTATGAGCAACAAAAATAAAAGACACATTATTTTGTCTGCTTAATTGAAGTATATCTCTTAATTGTTGGTTTACTTTCTTTTCAGTAGGATCAAAATATAGATCTGCTTCATCAATTAACACAACACTATTCTCTAAACCTTGTAAATCATTAATATGTATTATATTTTTTACTTCAAAAGGAAGTTTTTTAAGGATATTACTATTAGGACATCTAAATATATACTTCTTACCTACCCCCTGCTCAAGACAAGCAAAACCAAAAGCAGTTTTACCACTTCCTTTTTTGCCTATGATTACTATGTTATTATTCATTTATTTATTCCTCCACCTCGTCCCAATCTTCTATGCTATCAATTAGAGCCATAACTTCGTCATATTCTTCATCAGTTATGTCTTTTTTATCTATTCTAATTAAATCTATAACTTCGTCTATGTCGTCAGCGACATCAACAATATATATATATTCAACACCTTTATATTCCACATCATATTCTTTATATACTCGTCTTACAGCTAAACTAATACTAAAATCTTTTTCTTCATTATACATACTTATTCCTCCTTTATTTTTTTAATCAATTTTTTTAATTCTCTCTTTGTAATAATATCGTTCTCTTGGTCTTCTTCAAACAAAACCAAACTATCTTTGAAATGATTTAATATCTTTAATAAATTCTCTCTATCAATATCTGTTAGTTCTTTTTCTTTTAAAGATTTAAACTCATCTAAATACCACAAAGTAGTTTCCAACTCATCACTCATTAATACTTCTTTGAGAGTTTCCTTCAACAATTCTAATTCTTTATATTTATTCATATTTTATTCCTCCTTTTTATTTAGTTATTTAAAACAACCAATAATACATTGAAACAAAGTATTTATAAATAGATAGGTTTTAATAAAATAGCTATAAATTGACTGTGAAGTATCATAAAACGATAGTAAAATAGATACATTTATAAATCTTTGCTTATCTTCTGCGAGAGCGTGCGAAAGGTTGCGACATATTTTTTTCACCAAAATAAAATTCTCTAAAACTCTTTATTTGGAATTTACATAATTCTATTCCAAACATTTTTTTAATAAATTTTTTAAAACTATAACCTTTTAAATTTGTATTCATATTTTTTAATCCTTATGCGTGTTTAAAGGGCGATTACTTTATTAGGGTAATCTTAATATTAATACCAATGTTTCCTTTGTTTTGACCAGTTATATTTTCTGCATTACATATAACTTCATAATTATTATCAAGAGCTATATGTAAATCTACTGCTAATTCTTTCTTTATATAACCTACTTTATTGTTGTTATGATATACTGCAATAGCATTAGGGTCGTATTGATTATCTTTCTCTCTTATTAGTTGTAGTATATCGCCTACTTTAATTAGTAGTAAATTATATGAAGTAAATGTAGTTCCAGCCAATTTGCTATAAACTACTAACTCTTTTTTAGTGGTCTTTCCTTTCTTAAGTTCTCTATATTCTGTAGCTTTTTTAATAATCTTATCCATATCTAGTTGATGCTTTTCAATAGTGGATTTAAATTTATTAAGTGCTTGTTGTTTCATTGGACAGATATGTAACACAGGACACCATAAACATAAAGGACTTAATTTGCAATCATAAGTATTATCTTTTTCAATAGCTTCTATCTCTTCTTTTACTTCTTTAATCCTTGATTCTATTAATTTATTATCTACTTCTTCCAAGAAATATTTATCTTTCTCTTTTATATAATCAATTTCCCACCACTTAATC
>JAKQTP010000244.1 GCA_029563035.1 archaeon
CAGGCTTTTCAAAGAAAGTGGGGTGAAAGAGGATGTTATTGACACAAGATAATCTTAAACTCATGTGTCAAAACGTAGGCAACCTGATAGGAATTGAAGCAAGAATTTTATATGCAATTTCAATGACAGAAAGTTCCGGAAATACGCAGGCCGTTTCAAAGTCAAATGCAGTTGGTCTTATGCAAATGACAGAAATTGCCCTTAAGCAAATACAAAAAAGTTTTGGAAAATACTTTACTCTCGAAGACATGAAAGATGCAGAAAAGGCACTTGAAGCAGGAGGATTATATTTCAAATGGCTTTTGAGTATTTATGAATTAGATTTAGCTGTTTTATCGTATGCGTGGGGAATAGGTAACGTCAAAAATTGGTTAAGCAACACAAAATGTGATAATCAGTTTATCGACGAAGCTATTCCGAAAGAAAAAAAGGATTATTTGTATAATTTCCTTTTTTGGTATAAAAATTTTTGATTCCACAAGCTAAAAAATCGGCAAGGTTCAATTTTATAAAGCAAGGCTGTGTAATTTATCAAGTTAAACAAATAAAAACGCTCTATGGGGCGTATACGAGGTGGTGTTTTTATGAACGGATGGGAAACTTTAATAGGAGCGCTGATAGGTGTAGTAGCAGTACCACTTTTTGTCTGGATTATATCTTTAATTAACAGCAAAAAGATCGCTGAGTTTTATTCTAATATTTTGCTTAAGCTTTTTAAGGGAAACGTCGAGCTTGCTGATGAGGTTGAGGAAAGTACAGGAGATAAACTTATAGAAATTGGTAATGCTATCAAAGCGGCTCATGACAGTAAAAAAAAAGACGGTTAATAACTGATTTTAAGTTTTTTCTTATGGACAACGGATTTAGATTTTTTAGTGGCAAGAATGAAATAGTTGTGTCTTACAACTTAGGAACAGATACAGAGTATATAAACATAAACAATAAGATGGAAGAAACGCTTAAAGCAATAGAGAAATTTCAAGCTAAAGGACATGAGGAATCTTTTAAACAATGGTTTACAAACGCAAAAGAAAAATTTGAAGAAAAATAACCGACTTCATCAGTCGGTTATTTCTTTTTTTATAATTTTATATTTTACATATTGTGTTCCAGCATCTTTTTTGTCTCTTAAAGCGTCTTTGTTAATATATATTTTATATTTCCCGACTCTTAAGCGTTTATAAGTTATCCTTTGTTTCAATGTCGGATAGTCTTTTGTCTTAGGTTTACCTATAATAATTTGCGGAGTTAGAATTATGCAATCTAAAAATATTGGTTTATTATTTATAAAGCTTTCATAGTAATAATCATAAAGACAGTCTAAAAACATTTTAGTATAGGTTCTTGGCATTTCTACACCATAGATTTCTAACATCTTTTTTTCTATTTCTTGCGG
>JAKQTP010000267.1 GCA_029563035.1 archaeon
TATTATGTAAAGACAGATAGAATTTTTAAAAGTATGCCTATTGAGTTTGATAACTATAAATTTTACTTTGATGCAACAACCATAGAGAACAAAAAAGCCAACGAAAAACGCAGTTTGATATACGAATTAAAGGAAGTAAAAAAAGATAAGACAATAGTTTTTAATGTTTATTATTCCGAAAAAGGAAGAGTTACTAAAACAGAAGATATACTCAAAGAGTTAAAGAAAAGCCAAATAAGCATTGATGAAGAAAAATTAGAACGAGCATTTTGCATATTTGAAAAGCAAAGTGAAGTAGATTTTTTCATAAATAAAAACGCAAAAGCTTTTTTACAAGAACAATTTAAGCTGTGGAGCTATCAGTATTTTTGGGATGGGGCAAAGGAATGGACAGCCGATAGAGTTAACGAATTGCAAATTCTTAAAGATATAGCATTTAAAATAATAGATTTCATAAGTCAATTTGAAGATGAACTTGTAAAGATATGGAATAAGCCGAAATTTGTTAAAAATAGTAATTATGTAATTACGTTGGATAGGATAAATAATCTTGAATTGATTGAAAAAATATTCAATCATCCAAACATAAACGAACAAATAAAAGAATGGCAAGAGCTTGGAATTGTAGATGATACTTTCAAAGTAAAAGAAGTTTTTGAAAACGATATTTATGGCAAAAAGTTAACAAAAAAATATGAACATTTACCTATTGACACAAAGTATTTCAAGGATTTGGAACTTGAGATATTGAGCCAATTTGAAGATTTAGACAACGCACTTGATGGCTGGCTGATAAAGAGTGAAAATTATCAGGCATTAAATACGATTTTACCAAAATTCAAAGAAAAAGTGCAGACAATTTATATTGATCCGCCGTTTAATTTGGATTCATCCGATCAATTTCTTTACCGCACAAACTACAAAGATGCCAACTGGGCAACGCTTCTTGAAAATAGAATAAGAATAGCAAGAGAATGGCTGAATGAAAAAGGAAGCATCTTTGTTCGTTGCGATTACAATGGAAATTGGATTGTGAGACCGATAATGGACAGCATTTTTGGACTAGTAAACTTACGAAATGAACTAATAGTAAATAGAATAAGCAAGAAGGGGTTTGCCAATAGAGAATCCTTTCAGCCAATTAAATACCCAGAAGGAAATGATTATCTATTCTTTTATGCAAAAAGTGATAATTCGTATTTCTCGTTCGTAAAAATCGCAAAAGAAACTGTTAAGGAAAAATGGCATTCTATGGATGTAATGGATGTAAATCCCCAACCACGACCTAGAATAATTCTAGGAAAAGAGATGTTAGCTCCAAAGGGAAGAAAATGGATGTTTAGCCAAGAAAAAATCTATGAAATGGAGAAGCAAGGTCTAATAAGATTGAACTCTAAGGGAGTGCCTCAATATAAAGTTACTAATCAGGATTTTGAACTTCTAGACTCAAAATGGACTGATATACCAGGTTATTCTTCAACAACCGAATTTGCTACTGAAAATTCTGAAAAACTTTTAGATAGAGTTATCCGTACTGCATCTAATGAAGGCGATCTTGTTCTCGATTTCTTCCTTGGCTCTGGCACTACAATCGCAGTAGCCCACAAGCTCGGCAGAAAATGGATTGGCGTTGAAATGGGAGAGCATTTTTACACGGTAGTTTTGCCAAGAATGAAAAAAGTTTTGGCTTATGATAAATCAGGGATATCAAAAGAAATAAAAGAATATCAAGGCGGTGGCTTTTTCAAATACTACGAATTGGAACAATACGAAGAAACACTTGCTAATACCGTTTACGAAAATCATGATTTGTTTATTATTGTCGATAAATCACCTTATGAGCAATATGTGTTTATGAAAGACGAAAAAATGCTACGAGCATTGGAAATTGACTACGAAAACAAAAAAGTAAATGTAGATTTAAGCAAGTTGTATAAGAACATTGATATTGCAGAAACTTTATCTAACCTTACAGGTAAATGGATAAAGAAAATCACACAAAATCA
>JAKQTP010000275.1 GCA_029563035.1 archaeon
TATTTATGTCATTTCTTGAATAAAAAGTCATTTGACATTCCTGCAAAAGCAGGAATACACATAATATAAGAAAATATTATCCCTTTTCAATATGAAAATTATATTAGATAGAAAGATAGATAACAAAGAAAGTCTGTAGCCATTGTGTAGTTGGAACTTGTTGAAGTTCTGCATTTTGTCTGTTAGAACTTTTTAGTGTAGGTTTTTTTGAGGAGGAACAGCGTCCTCCGTCTACACATATTATCGTCACGATTCCGTACTGACAAACAAATATGTAAAAATATTAAAAGTTATTGAGACACAGACGACTCCTGACTTACATTGAAATTAAATTATTATCAATCACTTTACTTCTTATTATTACTACTTTCGTATTTATCAACCGTATCAAGTAGCCGTTTAGAATAATCATATATTTGTTCTAATGAATTAAGTTTATGCCTTTTCCCATACTTGTCTTCATCAAAAGTTTTTAATATTATTGTATTTTTACCTATTTCTAATCTACAAATAGGTTTTTGGATTTTGTCATCTAGCATAATTACAAAATATGACTTAGTATCTTTATAGGTAATTCTACTTAGAGCAACTCGCTTAGAAACAATGGCTTTAACTATATAGAATGCTTCTATCTCTTCAATTGTTGTATTTATCCCATCATCTTTAATTATATTGTCTTTTTCTTCCTTTTTCTTATCAGTTTCTGCTTCCTTTTCTTTAATTAGGACAGTTTTTAATCTTTCTGTAATGATATCACTAATAACTGAATTCACTGATTTTTTAACAAGCTCAGTGAATTGTTCAATGATCTTGCTTGTTAGAGGTTTAGAATAAATATTTTTTGCTAACAAACGAACCATTGGTTCACTTGGATTAATTATTTCATTATGAATCATATTCTTGAGTTCATTTGTATATTGCAATTCACTAGCAGTGCTAAGAATATTATCAATGTCAAAATAGGATTTATGGAATTTTTTTAATTCTTCAATTTGATTTTCTCTAATATCTGTAAGGTTTATCTCAAAAAATGGCTTTTCGTCCATTTTATTTGGTTCTTTCAAATCAGTATAAAAGCGATAAATAATTCCACTTGTAAGAATGCCAAACTTTGCTTTTGACACATGAAAATATCTAAGTAGTTGGCTTTCGTAAAGGTTTAACTCACTTTTCCAATGTTTACATTCAATAAGGATAATAGGTTTATTCTCTTTTAAGATGGCATAGTCAATTTTTTCTCCTTTTTTTGTCCCTATATCACATACATATTCCGGAATAACTTCAAAAGGGTTAAATATATCATATCCTAATGCCTTAATAAATGGAAGTATAAAGGCATTTTTTGTAGCTTCTTCCGTTTGAATTTGATCTTTCTGCATTTCAATTTTGTCAGCTATTTGCTTAATCTCATCCTTGAAATCCATTGGAACCTCCAATAACTTTTTTTCATCCTTTTTATCTTGAAAGATTGTGTCAACTAAAATATTATTTCTATTGGCTTTTCTTTCTCTTTAGCTTACATATTACCGTGAATATAACACATAAAATTCAAATTTAATTGTCTTAATGATGTGTAGTCGGAATTTGCTGAATCTCTGCATTTTGTCTGACAGAATTTTTTTATTGTAGTTTTTTTTTACGGAGGAACAGCGTCCTTGGTCTACACATTTTATCGTAAAAAAGGTGAAACCTGAAAAATAAATAGAGAGGGAATAGTAATATTCTTCTTTTCCCGAGGGGCTTACGCCACCCTCTACATAAATGTGTCCCCCTTTCTGGTTTTTCTACTTTCTTGTCATTTCTCTTTTTCTCTTTTCCTCTTTGTAAAAATCAAAACATTGCCTTCACGATTTCTTCCAGTTTCACCTCTCCGAAAAAGCTTTTATATTCCATATCTTTCAGCACTTCCGCTACTTTCTCAGGTTTATGTTCAATTCCGCAGAGGGCATTTTCCAGTTCGCTAATTTCGCGGTTA
>JAKQTP010000004.1 GCA_029563035.1 archaeon
CCATATTGTCCTTTTGCCGGAAGACGAAAGTTCAAATTCAATTCCTGTAAGGTATCCCAATTTTTAAGTGCCTTAACTTTTTCTACCTTTCTTAAAGGTGCTACTTGAATTAGTGATTGCACAGGAGAGGAAATTGAAATCACTTCTCCCGAAACCTCAATTTCTTTAACGGTAAGCCCTCTCTCACCAGCAAAAAGAATTGCGCTAAGAAGCACAAACAAAATAATAAACGGTCTTTTCATTCCCTATATCCTCACACATTCTTTTTTAAACATTTTATCATAATAAGAGTTATTTTATTCTGCAATAAAAATGCTACTAATATATCAAAATATAATATTATGATAAGCTATAAAAATCAATTTTTTTTACAAGGTCTAAATTAATCTCTAAGGGAATACTAATCTTTAAGCGTTTCAAAATCTCTTCTATGGTCTTGTTATTTAGCCAATACTGTAAGTATTCATCAAGTTGCAATTCAAGAGGTAATTGCATCTGAAATATAGTTTGCTGTTCTAAATTATCAAAAAGTTTAGAAAAGATAATTTGATATTCCATAGGATTTTCAGGAATCGTATTCCAAGATAATGGAGAAGATAATGTTAGGGAAATATCATCAGCTTCAAATTCTGTACAGTCCATGAATAATGCAATTGCCCTATTTACTATCATACTACCAAATGTATAGTATTTTATCTTATCATTATATCGTATGTAAGGGATTGATAATAATGGTATATTATCACGAATTAATTTTTGTCTAGAAATAATGTATGTATACAGATTAGAATCATAATACTCTTTATAATTAATATCATTATGTAATGCAAACCATACCTGATTTATAATATATGAATCTACTCTTTTTTTACTACTGGGATAAATAAAATCTATACTGTTTTTTTTGTTACTAGTGGGTTCAAGAGAAATTAAATCGGTGGAAACCTTTTTAACGCACCAGTATTTACCTTGAAATCTAACTATACTGCCTTGTTTAATTCTTACTAAATTTATTTCAGGAACTTCCCCTAGGTCTTTCTTCCCGCTCATTAAACGCACCATTTTGGTTCCTAAAGGAAAATTACCATATATTAACCTTAAATCTTTAATTTGAAACAATTTTTCATAAGCTGCATAACTATATTTAAAATTGTGTTTGAGAATAAACTCTTTGTCGCATAATTCAGCAAGAATTGAATCCATTATAAATTTATTTATATAAGGTAAATGACTATGTGCAGTCATTAATTCCTCGCTTTTTACGAATCTTCCTTCATTTGCGGCAATTATACTTAAGCTTTGTTGAACAACTGAACCATAAAGTTTATAAGGATTTTCTTGGGACAAATTACCATTAATAGCGCATTCAGTTAATATATAAAATTTAATCAAATCCAAGAAAACAGTTTCTGATGTATCTGGCACAAGACAAATAACATTTATTTTTTGTGACCTTCTATTTCCTCTACCAATTCTCTGCATAAATGACTCAATATTATTAGGAATACCCCAGATAATAATTGCATCAATATCTCCGATGTCAATACCTAATTCTAAAGTACTTGTAGCAATACATACTGCAGAAGATGAATCAGCAAATTTTTTTTCTGTTTCTACCCGAATACCACGCGATAAAGAAGAATAATGAACAAACAGTCTATAAGATAGAAAATCTGAACCATTTAAAAAGGACGCAAGTCTCTCGCATTCTTTCCTTGTATCTGTAAATATCAGTAATTTACTATTATCTATAAGCTTCTCAATTAATTGTTGAAATATATATAAATTTTTAATATGGGTTATATAACAGTCAATTCTTCTTTCTGAAGGATAACTGAAAAAATCAGCTTGAGAATTAGAACCTATGATAAAATCACGTATAAAAGACATATTTCCAATTGTTGCAGATAATGCGGCCCATTGAATTTTTCTTTGAACTAAAATTTGCAATCTATTTAGAAGAATGGATAACTGCAATCCACGTTGATTGTTATATAGAATATGAACCTCATCCAATATAATTGCTTTTACTGTCAAAATTCTTGTTTCCTTCTTAAACAGGAGGACATCAAATGATTCTGGTGTGGTTAATAAAACATGTGGAATTTTATTATTTTTTAAGTCATCTCTGTCACCATGTCTAATTCCTATGCGTAATCCTAAATAACTTAGAGGAAGTTCTAATCTCTTTTCTAAGTCATTAACAAGTGCTTTAGTGGGACAAATATAGATTATAAATAATTCATCATATTCAAGAGCTTCTTCCCAATATCTGCTAACAATAGGAGCCATAACTGCTTCTGTCTTACCTGAACCAGTACCAGAACATAACACAATATTGCGCCCATTAACTAATGGTTCTATTACTGCTTCTTGTGCATTGTTTATAAAATTAAATCTACCATAAAAAGCAGTTGCCACTCTACTATTTAATAAGTTAATTGAATTCAATGTAATTCCTGATATAAATTATCAAGTTCTTCAACAACTCTTATAATAACATTTCTAACTCTATCTTGAACTGGAACTTCGGCAGCTTTTTTTATAACAGATTTAAAATAGGAATCCAACATAATTGTATCCGGTTCCCATTCATAAGCAATACTATGAACATCAAAAATTAAAAGAGATAGTTCTTCTAATTCTAATAATTGTAAAGGGCTCATTTCATACATTGGTAATTTATCAAATCTTGCATAATCAAAATCCCATCTTTCCTTTATATGCAATTTTCTTTTGCATTTATTTACAAAATCTGGTGTCACTGCAAAGAATGTTTTGCCTTGAAACATCTTTCCCTCATAAAAATGAAATAGGTTCCAAAATGCTCCTTCTTGGTATCTCACATTATTCAAATTGGTTATTACATCTTCAAACTCATCAAAAAGAATAATAAAACCTCTTAATCCTGATTGTTTACATAGAGTATTTATATCTCTAAGAACAGCCCAACTTTGTTCGTAACCGTTTTTATTCGTTACAAATACATTGTCATCATAAAATTTCCATTCAGGACGTGGGTCATGAAAATAGGATCTTAATTCCAAAACTAAAGATTGATAGAGATGTTTCCTTGATTCTCTGTAATTGGAAGGATTATAAAACCAATCTATGATAGTATCTTGAGCTGATTGAAGACCTGTTGTCCAAGCTCTTAAGGCAATAAACATTGCTTTTGAGTCCAAAATTTCAGAATAATCCCATTTACCATAATTACTAATTTTATTAAAGTAAGAATTGGTCAACTTGTCATTTTTAAAATTAGTTGCAAATAAATTAAATAGAGGAGCTAATCCTTTCTCATTCTTTTCTGAATTAATTTGTATATTTCTGCAAACAGCACCCATAATCTGATCCATTCTATTAAACCTGACACCAGAATTTGAATCAATTGTTACCAAACTAACAGCATAATTTTTTTCTAATGCCTCTTCTTTGATAAATTTCAATAAATGGGTCTTTCCGGAACCATAATTTGCTTTAACCAAAAGAACAGTCCCATCATCTTTATCTAACCTTTTCTTAAGGTCATCAATTTCATGTTTCCTTCCTACTGTGAAGGTTCTAACAAATCCTTCAGGTGGTATACCCTTACGAAGCGATTCAAGGATAGCTTGTGCTTGTTGATTATTTACAAACAGATTACTCGTTTTTTAACCTCTCCATAACATCGTAATATAACTTATCAGATGACTTAACAATACCTTCGGCATGATTATCAAAATCTTCTACCATAGACGAAACGAGTAATCTCCAAAATTTAATACCTGCATAAGGTGAATGTTTTTTATGTAGTTCTTCAACTCGTTTCTTTACTTCTACATCATTAGGAAGAATGTTTTCTGTTTCAGGATAAGCAGTTAGATAAATATTTTTTATCTTTAATGCCACTTCTTGATAATCGTTGAGTTCAGTTTGTACTGCATCAAAATTCCAAATTTTATCTAAAGCACGAGGGAAACGATTTGGATCCGGCTGGCCAATTCTTCCTGAAAGAGCTCCATATCTGATAATGCCATACTTGGGATCAGAGTAAAATTCAGGAACTGTTGCATAGATTAAAAATAAACCCGGCACATTTTCAATATTATTTATCAGCGATAATAAATTATTGTGAGCATCTCTTAATACTGATTGTCTCATTATAGAAAAAGCTTGTTCTGCCTCATCAAATAAGATTATTAAACCTCTGTATCCAGACAATCTAACAAAACCTGCAAGGGATTGAAGCATTATTTTTGCATTTTCTTTTGTAATCAACTTATTTATATTAAAATTCTTTCTATAAAAGCCAATACTGCCCTCTCCACAAAACCATTGTAAAATTTCTCCGCGTGTTTTTTCTACTGCCGATTCATCAGGACTATCTATAATAAAAGTTTTCCAATAATTATCAACCATTTTTTTAAAGTCAATATCAATACTATGATCAGCCATTAATATTTCAACTGCTTTTTGATATTTTTCATACGGTACATTAACATATTTTGCTTCATGTCTTCCAGTGGCTAACCATGCTAAGGATTCTTTAATCACCATTCCAAAAGGAACAATGTCAATTTTATCTTCTTCATAATATGAAGGCGTAGCAACCATTCTTATAATCGCAGAAAATATACTTTGGAATTTATTCATAGCAGCACTATTCACATCTAATTCCACATTTGAAACTAAACAGTTATTTTGAAGAGCAATTTCTCTAAGCAATCTAAAAAAGTGGGTTTTCCCTGAACCCCAAGAGCCAGAAACAAATCTAATAATTCCATGATTTGACATCCCAGTTAAATGGAATTTTTTTATGCCTTCGATTAATTTTTCGTTTCCTACAGAATATTGTTCAACACCCTTTTGTGGAGGTATGCCCATTCTTAATACATTAACAATATTCGTAGCAAGATTATTTTGATCGCTCATAATTTCTCCTTAAATACTACATAACCAATGTACCCTCTAATTGAATTGTCAATTAAGAGAATACCTTGTTTTGTGTCTTTGGTTTGTTGAAAATCTATTGTTCTTTCCTCAATCTCAAAAGGACCTTTTTCAACTAAAGAAGAAAGATCAGCAATAAATTCATCTAACCGAAACTTTTTATTTTTTTTCTTCATTAGCTTTACAATATCTTTAATAGGTACACTAGAACCGTCTGGAAGATGTTTTTTCTGAATAAATATTTTATAATTTGACCTCAATTGCTTTAGGAATTTAATACCTTGAAATTTCCTGTCAAAAACTCTTATATATTCTTTGCGAAGAGCTTCTACTACTGGTTCAATATCTGCAGCTAATTCTATAAGTTTCCCTTCATAATCTGATAAAACTGCAACCCTTCTTGCTTCAACTATTTCAATTTTGAAGAAACCATTTTTTACGCTATATTTTGGATGAGAGCTATTCCTATCTAATGTTATCCTAAACTCTCTACATTTTTCTTCTAATAAATTTGGATACCTTTTGAATATATTTGTTGTTTCTTCCTTTGAAAATCTATATGCGTATTCTAAGATTCCTATTTCATACGGGTTAGTTATTTTCATTCTCTTTAGCAAATCTGATTGTTGATCAGCCATTGTTAAGAAGTGCATCGGCCACCCTTTGTTTAAATATTCAAGTAGATTTGTTATAAGCTTTTCTTTTTTTTGGGCTTCTTCAGTTTCTATTCTCTTTTTTTGAAAATCTTGTGAAAGTTGGTTATTATATAACCTGAGTGTCTCTATTAGTTCTTTTGGAAAATCCATATTTTAATCCTCTCCTTCATCTAAATATACCTATTATATAGTAGGTTTTACTCTTAAATACCTCAAATGAGAATAAACTCGTGATATTCATTTTTCAGTAAAATATTAGTATTCTAATCTAACTTTAATTATATGGGATTTTAGAATTTATTGTGTTTATTTACCTATGTTTTTTGTCAATCTCTTTTTTTACTCTTTTCTATATTGCTGGTTAGAATGATGTGTTTATTATTTGATCCCTTCATTGTCTTTTTCTATAATAATAATTGATTATGATTTAATGTACAATTCAATTTTTGAATATTATAGTCATATACTTATTATAAATCTATTTGAAAGTTGATTACCTGAACAAACTGAGCTATTTCTCCTTTCATAAATACATTGATTTATTAAACTACTTTCTTAATAACATAAATATATCTTAACTCGTCATTAAATTATATTTCTACAAACTGTCTGATATAAGCTTATATTACTCTGGCTTAATTTTCCCTTTTCCTCTAATGAACATTACGTACTATGCGAAAGCCCAGATTGTTTCCTTTAAAATTGGGAGCAAAACCACCTCGGGCAGTAGAAGAACAGGCATCTATATCACTATTAAAACTTCCGCCTCTGGCAATGCGATAAACTCCTTTTTCCGCTCCTTTGGGATGAACCTGTTTATCTTTTTT
>JAKQTP010000125.1 GCA_029563035.1 archaeon
TGCATATATTCTACAACATAGATTTTAAATTTTCCACTATATCTTCCTAAAGAACTACATAAGCCTTCAGAACCATGAGTTTCATAAAGATGAACCCACCGTTCAACAATGGAGTGATTTATACCATATTTCTTTGCAATAGTTTTAAATCCTCCATTTTTACCGGAGAGATACTCATCAACTAACATTAGTCTAAACTCATCTGAATACTTTCTTTTTCTTGACATAACAAAACCCCTTTCGTCAGATTCTGTCTAACTAAAGGGGTTCACTTCAAAATATAGTATCATCATGAATCATACCGATTCAAAAGGTGCAAAACTATACAAAAAAACTGTCTGGCAAGCAGAGCCATGCGAACCGCCTCCCATGGAGACACAGGTTAGCATTTTTAATACTACTGTAATTAAAAATACTCTGTATTTAACATATCAATGTTAGTATATAATTAATCTTTCTGTTAAAGGAGTTATAAAAATGGTTAATACGGTTGATATGTGTTTGTTTTTTACAAAAAATCATGATATTTGTAGTGTTGAAGGATGGTGGCATCCAAATAATAAGGTTATTTCTAACATCATATATTTGAACGATGATAACGGAAACTACATAATATATGATAAAAATTATATTAAACTTACAAGAAAAGATGACGGGAAATGGAGAACTTTTGAAGAACAAGAAAATATTGTAAATAATAAACGGATTTTAGAAGATGCTCTATTTATAAAATATAAAAAATTTATAAATAAAGAAGATATTAATTATTTTACAAATCCTTTTGAAGTATTTTTAAAATTTAAAATTCAAAGACCTGAAGCGTATAAAATAACTAAAAAAGTATTAGATATTTTAAAGGTGGAAGAAAAAGAAAGTAATATTGGTATTGTAGGTTCATATCAAATTGGAATATACAATGAACATAGTGACATTGATATAATGTTTAAAAACGATATTAAAACCAATCTTGAAATATTTAAAAATATTAAAAAATTATCAGAAAAGTATCCTGTTTATGATAGGAATAAAAAACTACCTTTAAGATTTTTTTATAATAACGTTTTATTTTGTTGTCATTTTGCATATGAAAATGATAGTGAAATATTTAAAGGTTTTTCTACTAATTATATAAAAAAATGTGCTTATAAAGGAACCGTTGAAATAACTGATATTACACATAGTATTTATACTCCGACTGTATTAAAAGCTAAAGAAATAAATAATAAAGAAGAATTATGGCTTGTAATATATCATGGCGGAGAAAAAGGAGAATTTAATATTGGAGACACATTAAAAATAGATGGAGAATTGATTGAAAATGAGAAAATACGTTTTATAAATCTTGTAAAAACATCAAAAATATAAAAACGAGTTGATGAACATGAGTTGGAATAATGTATGGAAAGGAAATAATTTATATTCAAATGATACAGTACGGAATTTTATAACTAATGTAAAGATGAATCATATATCAAATTTACTTAATCAGAATTATAAATTTCAAAATATAGTAGAAATAGGATGTGGAGATGGAAAAATGCTTTTTGAATTATCAAAAAAATATAATTCAAAAAGCATTATTGGTATAGATATTTCAACAGAAGCTTTAAAACTTGCTAATCAGAGTGCACGAACTCTGAATATTGAATCAAATTTTTTAATAGGAACAGCTGATAATATTCCTTTACCAGAGTGCTCAGCAGATTTTTGCTTTTCATTAGGAGTTATAGAGCATTATAATGAAACCCAAAAAATTTTTAATTCTATAAAAGAAATGAAAAGAATTCTTAAACCAGGTGGAATTGCAGTGGTTATGGTACCTAATTATTATTCAATAGGAGTAATTGACAGAAAGTATCAACAAAGAAAAGGAACGTGGATTTTTGGATTCCAGCAGGAGTTAAAAAGGAAGTTTATTTTAGAATGTTTTAATAAATCTGAATTTATTGGCATCAAGAGTAATATAGAAGAATTTGTAATTATACCTGGAATTAGAAAACCGATAAATTATTATATTATACATGGGTTAGACAAATTTATGAGGTTATTTTCAAAAGAGTTTGGTTTTTACTTATATACAATGGGGATAAAAGGAGAAAATTAATGATATATGCTATATTTTCAGCGGTAATAATGGGTTTTATACCTATTTTAAACAAATTTGGAGTAACCGGGTTATCTCCGGTATATGCAACTTTTTTAAATTCTTTTGTTGCTTTTTTAATAGCTTTTATCACGATCAACATTAAAAAAACAATATTGGTAAAGCCTGATTTATACTCATTTTTAGTTGGAATTTTAAATTCATGTGGATTACTATTTATGTATTTTGGATTAGAATTTTTAAATCCTGCATTAGCTTCGGTGTTAGGAAAAAGTTATTTTATTTTTATTCTACTCATCGGTTGTTTGATATTTAAAGAGAGATTTAATAAAAAAATGTGGTTATTGATTTTAATTAGCTTATCAGGTATATTGTTGATAACAAATCCTTTAAACATAAAGATTGAGGGAAGTTCTTCCAAAGGGTTTTTATTTGTAATTTTATCGTCGTGTTCATTTGCATTTAGTAATACAATGGCTAAAAAGGCTCAATTAAAGAGTACAGAATTAGTATTATTTAATAATTTTATAACTATGATAGTTATGTTAGTAGTTATGCTGATTACAAACCAAAGTTTCTCGGCGAATTTAACAAATATAGCTTACATATCAATAGCTGCTTTTTTTGGTTCATACCTTGGACTTGTTTTTTATTATAAGGCAATCAAAACAATTTCTTTTACGATTTCAAATCTTGTAAGAGAAATCAGCCCTATTATAACGATTTTAGTTACTTTGATTATTTTACCCTCCAAAATTGAATTGATTCAATGGATTGGAATGTTTATTATTTTAGTATGTTCGATATTGATGGTAAAAAATTATAATAATCAAAAGTAAAAACAAATTAGAACTATTGTTATTAAAAAAGGCAATTGCTACTAACTTTAAGCTTGGTACAAAATTTGGAGTAAGGTCAAACTGATTAAAGTTGAAAGTGTTTCCGGAGACTTTATAATTGAATGAAAACATGCCGTAAATGAACTGACCCCAAAAAGTTAGACACAAATTGGTAAGACATTAAGCTATTAACAAGGACTGAGTTCTGTATTGAACAGGGCTCAGTCCTTTTAGCTTGCCCTTGATCCTATGATGATTGTAGTAGTATATGTATTTTTCAAGTTCCTCACGGAACTCTTCAAAACTTTCAAACTCCCGAAGATACAGTAGCTCAGATTTAAGTATGCCAAAGAAGTTCTCCATTACAGCATTATC
>JAKQTP010000053.1 GCA_029563035.1 archaeon
CTGAATGTATCAAGAAGCACTTTTGCTACAATAGCTGAGCAATATAGTGGGAAAAATAGTTTTATTGCTAAAAAGGCAGATTTTATTCCAGTAGATTCAGTAAAGCTTCCTGGAGGTGCATTAAAGAAAATACATATTAAATATCTCAAAGAAAGAGGATTTGACTATAAATATCTTGTAAATAAATATAAATTACAAGGTACTACATGGTTGGATTTCGGATGGGAGTACAGAATAATAATACCTATAATTGTAAATGGTGTTGTAGTAGCATTCCAAGGAAGAACGGTTATAGATGATAAAATACGATATAAAACTTCAAAAAATGAGGAATCCATTATTCCTGCCAAGAATACTTTATATAATATGGATAACTGTAAAGGAAGGTATGCTGTTATTGTTGAAGGAGCTTTTGATGCTATGAGAATTGGTGATGGAGTAGTGGCTACATTAGGTACTGGAATGACACAGGCACAAAAAGAACTTATATATGAGAAATATGATGAAGTAACATTTTTATTTGACCCTGAATATGAAGCACAAAAGCGTGCAGAGGAGCATGGTAATGATTTGGCTGCGTTGGGAGTAACAGTTAATATCTGTAATATGGAATGGGAACATGATCCTGGTTCTCTTACAGAAGAAGAAATAAAAAAAGTAAGAAATTTATTAAAAATATATTGACAGATTGAAATATGCATAATAGAATATAAATAGGAGGAAAGATTGTATGAGTACATTTATTACAAATGATTTTGAATTATTGAATGTCTCTTATGATAATAATGAATTTAATCTTTTAGCAAAAGATCAAGTTGGTAATCTTTATAGGATTCGAGAGGATTTAGGTGATGAAGATTATGTAATTGAATCCTATAAAAGTGTTACTTCTTTGGATGATAGTTTCTCTTATTATGTTGATTTTGATTCCTCTTTATATGGAGTAAGAGGATATTCTAAAGATGAAGATAAAGATTTAGATAAAGATTTATTTTCTTTTTTATCGTGGGTGTATTCTTTAACTTTAGATGAAGTAAAAAAGTTTCTTGAT
>JAKQTP010000056.1 GCA_029563035.1 archaeon
CATATTTTTCTTCTTTATCTTTTTTAAATATATCAAAAAATAGATCTAGTGTCATTGTTAAAAGACCTATTAATACTACTATTGAAAATAATGCTATTGGTTGTTCCATATTACTTGTTTTTTATTTTTTTGTATACATAAAACATAGCCCATATTAATAAACCTATTTTAAAGCATAAATAAAAATAATTAAATATTTCAATAGTTTTAATACTTTCTGTTTGTATTAAATTATTGTTTATATCGTATGTGTATGTTGTTATTTCTTTTATCTGGTTGTATTCCATATGTTAATTATTAGTTATTTTCTTCTAATTTTATTTTGTCTTGATCTGTAAAGCCTTTTTGTTCAAATAATATTAAATCACTTTCCATGTGAAAAAGTTTTAAAAACATTTTATTGTTTTCATAAACTTTTAATGTTCCTAATGTGTACCATTTAACTTTATCTTCTCCTTTTTTATTAGTGTAGTTTTCTGGTTTTGCTACATTGTAAATTTTTAATAATTTGTTAGCCATAAATAAATAATTAAGTATAAAAAAAGCAAGTAAATTTAACTTGCTTGTGCGTGTTTAAGAGTTCTAAATGGAACATGTTTGTATTTTCCATTTTCTCCAATAATATAAACCATTTCATTTGGTTTATTTTTAATAGCGAAGTCTAATGCTTCTTTATTAAATCCATAAAGAGTATATAACTTCATTTCATAAAGTACATTAATTTTGTGATCTTTCATACACATAAATTTTTT
The DNA here is from genome assembly GCA_029563035.1 of archaeon. The sequence continues at coordinate 753 of JAKQTP010000056.1, forward strand.
TGGGAACTTTTTTGTGTTATGGCGTTTTAGCCTTAACAAAAAAGTTCCTTTTATTATTAATTGTTCTTACCGCTACCGATAGCGGGTTGCTTAATGCTACCGCTATTTTATCAAAATTTTTTCAAAAAGTCAATAGCAAAGTTATCCACAGCAAAAAACACCATTTTATTGGTGTTTTTTCTTATTTTCCCATTTTTTATTTAATTGTTCTATTTCTTTTTTTTGTTCTTCTGTTAATTTTCCTTTAAATTCTATTAATCTCCAACCTGCTGGACTTGGTATAAAAGGTTTAAATATTACATCTCTTCCTTTATATTCTGGTTCAAAGTTTGTGTCATACATTCCTGATCTTCTTATTTCTAATAATGTGTTTTTGTGTTTAGGACAATATTCTTCTTTTTTTAATTTCCAACCCTCTTTATTATTCCATTCACATATCTTTTCTGTATCTTCCTTTAATATCTGCTCTCCTTGTCTTTGTCCGCACAATGGGCAGTATCTATGTACCAATTCCTGTTTGAACTCGTCTAGATCTCTCCTTATTATATCTTCTTCCTTATAGTTTTTATTATCTATCTCAATTTCTCCTTTTTCGTATTCTATTTCTCCTATTTCCCAACCACTAGCTAATTTTTTTAGTCTTTGATAGCTCATAAATGATCTATCAATTTTTATTTTATTATTTCCTAATATTAGATCTAACCAATTTGGTTCTATTTTTTCTATTAAAATCCATTCGTGGGCTAATATACCGATAGTTTTAGCAACTAATGATAAATCTTGCGTATTTGCGATTATTGTATTACTTCTCTTTCTATGTAGTTGAAAAAATCTTCTAACTTCGCTACTTTCCTTTTCCCAATCTCTTGGCTCAAAACTTTGTGCTACTTCGTCAAATACTATACATGCGTTTCTTACATTTTTAATCATTTCAAAATCGTCAGCCACAAAGTAATGATAGTTTTTTCCAGCCCAATTTAACCAATAGCAACTATATATTTCTTCTCCTGCTATTAATCTTGGCACTACATCTTCTATTGTTTGATCTAGTGTTTTTCCTGATCCGGTTTTTCCTAGTCTTATTTTTATTATACTTTCTTGATTTAGCATATTTTTTGACAGGCGATTAGCCTGTAAATGAGATTTTAGACATTTGGGGGTCATATTAACCCCCAAACCCCCCTAACTTGCTATGCTCGTCCATTTTTAGACAATTTATTTCTTCTATATAGACAATTATAGTCAAACTTTAACATTCCTATTAAAAATATTAACATGTTTTTATTTATTTTTCCAAAATGTGTTGTTTTTATGAGATTTAATTTATTTTTCATAATTTTTCTCTTTTAAAATTTTTGTTTTAATATAATATTAATATATTATAATGTTTTTATTTTTTTGTTTATTCCCAATTTTTATTTTTCGTTAAAGAATTTAGCCACCGCATTTAAAGTTCTCCATGTCCACATAGAGATTTCAGTTAAGTAAAAGAAACCTACTAATGTCCATAATGTTTGCGTGTCCCACATAAAGGCAAATAAATTTGCTACATTTCTTATTACCGCAAAAAATATTTCTACATAATACCAAAACATTGTAAATCCATTGAAAACATTGCCCAATATTGATAAACCGGTTATTGCTACTGTCCAAAGTAATACTTGTTTAAGAAATTTTGTTATTTCTCCTAGCATATTATTTTTCTATTAAATCTTGATATAGTTTTTTAGAATTATTATATATTGTCCAAACAAACATGAACCAAAGAAAATATGTTGATATTGATTTTATATTTTTAAATGTTGTCTCTGCTGTTCCACCATCATAAAATAATGTCTTACCCCATACTATTTTTTGTTCACTTTCTCCACCGCCCCATTCTTTTGGCACATATACATATATATCGCCATTTGTTCCGGCATAATTAAATAGGTTTAAATCACTTGGTAGATCTCTTGTCGCACTATTTAGCCATGTTTGGTGAAATTTTACTATTATATTTGTTGGAAATACATTACCTAGTATCATTACTAATTTATTTATTGTTTTTTGCATTATTCCTGTTGCTTTATCTCCTATTATTCCATCTATTCCTTCTATTGTTGTTGTTCCTAATATTGTTGTGAAACTATTATTAATTCCTACTACATTTTCATAATTAAAAGCCCCATATCTTATAATAAAAAAGTTTGATTGTAATAGTATTTCATTTGGGTATGTATTATTTGATAAAATTATAGAATAGTTCATTACTTTTCCATAATTTTGATTTGTTATTATTATTTCTCCTTGTCCTTTTAATTTGTCAAATTCTGTATAATAATCAGTTATTTTTCCTAATTCATTGTCATATATATAGAATTTGTGTGTTGATGTTGCTAGTGTTTCGTCGTTTATTACATAAGCAAATGAAATTGTGCTTGTTCCTGTTGATAGTCCTTCTGTTATTCTTGTTTCTGCTGGTACCATGGCGTAGATCCAACTGCCATTATTTGTTTGTGTATTTGTTGCCGGTACATCATAAGGGGCTCCAAAACTTGCTGTATAAAAAAATTCTTTTTGTTTTACTATATTTCCATTTACTATTGCGTTTATTGTTGTTGTAGCGTTAAATATTTCTTTTCCTGAAACATAACCTATTAATTCTTTTGATCCTGAACATGGGGCGTTTGTTTCTGTTGTTTTTATTGTTGCTGAAAATTCAGTATTGGGGAAATTATCTGTTGTTGCTACATCTAAACTAAATGTATCTATCTTTTCCCAATTTTCGCAAAAATTATAATAAACTGGAATTGAGCAATATGTATTTATTGCACAATATTGTGTTCCAATTCCTTGCCAATATATTGATCCGGTTATTAATTCTTTTAATTCAATATAATATGTGTCATTTTTATTAGCTCCACCACCAGTTTCAAAAGTGATTAAATTTATTTGCTCTTCTTCTATTGTTTTTGTTATTCTATTTTTTGTTGTTGAAAAACTTGTATTTTCTGTTATTGTATAATTTTCGCTAGTTGTAATATCTTCAAAATACAAAATATCTTGTAAGTTAGTTATAATAATTTCTCCATTATCTTTTACGATCATGTTGGTCTCAAACTCACTTAAATCAAGACTAATTGTATTCCAATTAGAGCCACTATCAAGACTATAATATAATAAATCAGCCATATAATTATAGGCTAACATTATTGAACCATTAGGACTAATTGCTGAACTAATAAAACTATTATTTGTGCTATTTGTTCCATTATAACTATTTGTAAAACTAGCCCCATAATTACTAGAAACATGTATTCCACCAGAACTACTACCATAAGGGCGAGAAGTCATAATAACATATTGTCCATTATCGCTGAAATTGATACTTGTCCAACCATATGTTCCAGGTGTTAAAGTTGACCAACTAGTCCCATAATTTGAGCTATAACGGCAATAGTTTGATACCCACTTACAAGCAAGCATATATTGACCTGTTGCGTTCATATTTCCTGCCGAAAAGTCGTTTTTTTCTGCTTCTGTTGTCCAATTAGCCCCATAATTTGAGCTATGTTGTATTGAACCCATATTTGTGCCATTATTTGCCACAACAAACATATATTGACCAGTTTTGCTTATTCCTGCTTGTCGCCAATATTTATGAGTTGGGGCTGGACTTGTAGCATTTGACCAATTTTTGCCATTATCACTTGAAATATAACAAGAGCCTCCAAAAATACAAGCGAAACTATAATCTCCACCACTAACAAAGGTCGCCCAATTTTCTTGATCTGATAGTCCTGTTTCGTCTAATTGGAAATTATTTACATCTATTGTTGCTTTTGAGTTTTTTACAATAAAAAATAATGATAATACTATGATCCAAAATAATATTATATTTATTATTTTTTTAGATTTTTTGATTTTTAGCATAATTTTTTTATGTTTTATTTTTTTTTGTTTTTCTTCTTCTTCTCTATAAAATTTCATTATATCTTCAAAAGAATTTTCCATATAATTATCTTAATAGGTAGCACATAATTTTTTAATTATGATTAAAGATTTCACCCATTTTTAGAGCCATTTTTATATGCTACCTATAAGGCAACTATCTTCTGCGTCGTCCTCTACCAAATACACTAGCAATTTTTGAGAAACCCCAAAGTATTGCTTTTTTAGCAATAGTAATGACGAATACAACTACTATAATGCCCACGATATAAGTCAAGATTTGACTTTTATTGTCTGTGGCAAATGCTGTTGAACTTGCTAACGCTGATTGTAATTCGCTGTCCGCTGCGGCTTTTACAAACAAACTTGGCGCTAACATAGCCCCTAACATCATTAAACCATAACTGATTTTGTTTAGTATTTTTTTCATTTTATCACCTCCTTCCTAGTTTTAAAAATTTTTATAATTATTTTTATTTTTTAAGTATAGCCCAAAATATCATTGCCATTCCCCAAACTAATAAAACCCATGTAAAAGTATCTGTGTATAATAAATAGCTAGTCATATTTTTCTTCTTTATCTTTTTTAAATATATCAAAAAATAGATCTAGTGTCATTGTTAAAAGACCTATTAATACTACTATTGAAAATAATGCTATTGGTTGTTCCATATTACTTGTTTTTTATTTTTTTATATACATAAAACATAGCCCATATTAATAAACCTATTTTAAAGCATAAATAAAAATAATTAAATATTTCAATAGTTTTAATACTTTCTGTTTGTATTAAATTATTGTTTATATCGTATGTGTATGTTGTTATTTCTTTTATTTGGTT
>JAKQTP010000066.1 GCA_029563035.1 archaeon
TATTAATATAGTTGTTTGGCGAAATACAGCAGAGTTTGTTAGCAAGTATTTTACAAAAGGTAAAATGATTATTGTTGAGGGTGCTTTAAGAAATAATAATTATACAGATAGTAATGGTGTAAAACATTATACGATAGAAGTACATGCAGATAACGTGTCATTTGGTGGAGATAAAAAGTCAGACGATGCATCTACAGAGCAAAAACCAAAACAACAAGAGGCAAAAGCAGACGTTCCTGACTTTGATTTATCGGAATTCGAGGTCTTGGATGGGGATGTACCTTTTTAATTAATTCTTCCCCGCTATGCGGGGGAAAGGAGTTATTAACATGGAATTTATTAATAAAACTAATTGGAGATTGCAAGTCATTAGCAAAAAGAAAAATGACTTAGCAGCAAAAAATGAAACTACAAAAACTTTAAATCAAGAGATTATTAATATAATAAATGACTTAGCAGAGTTGGAAAACAAGTCTATGCAGTTAAAACAAAAGTTACAAGCAACAAAGCAAGATTTATATCACTTAGAGAGGCAAATAAGACTTGATAAAAAAGACTTAAAGTCTTTAGAAAACGAGGTGCAAAATGGATAGGATAAGAGTAATCGGCGGTATCTTAAACTCCGAAGAAGAGAAAGCAGTTAACGACATAATCGACACATACACAGATGTTGACTATGCAGAAGCAATAATAAGCGGTGACTATATCGATATTAAGACATATCGCAAAGCACCGTTTAAACGCATAAGACGTATTACTGGTTATTTAGTTGGAGACTTAAGCAGATTTAACAATGCAAAATTATCAGAAGTAAACGAGCGAGTTAAACATAATTAATTTTAAATAAATGCACGGCGTAAAAACCGTGCAGGAGGTGAATAAAATGAACAAAAAAGTTAGTATTACAATTACATCAGAAGTAATCGACAAAATGAGAGATATGTCAGATACAGAAATAGCTGAAATGATATTTGAATGTCATAATCACGCAGTTATATCGGCTAACTGCAAGCAAGGAGCTTATGAGATAGATTTAGATAAATTTAATCAGATAGAAAGGACTAAATTTTAATGATAAAATTGATAAATGGTGATTGTTTGGAA
>JAKQTP010000070.1 GCA_029563035.1 archaeon
TCATATTAAAAGACAGTTTATGGGGCGCGAAGTTGTAATATCTATTACTGGTGGAAAATTTGATTTTGGACCTTGGGAAGAGATATATTATGGAGAATTTGATGGTCAGAGAAAAAAGAGAGTCTTGGTAAAAATAATTGGAGAATAGTTGTTTTATTGCATAATTTGGCCAAATTACACCAAATCTAGCTTGTTCATTCTTTTGTACTAACTGTTGTAGTTTTTTACATAATTTCTTTGAACTATATTTGTTTAAAAGAAGGAGACTTTCAGTCAAGATGTTGTTTTTAAGTAAAGCAAAAAGCTCACAAAATGAATTTATATTAATGCACCTTCACTTATGGCGTTATTTTACCTTAACATTTTATAAGAAATATATTTAAGCATAGGAGAGTATATTTGTTGTTATTGATAGGGCGGTATAATGAAAATTGGAATAATAATTTCAGATAACGATGAAGAGAAATGTTGGAATGCATTTCGTTTTGGAATTTTCTGTCTTGAACAGAGAGATGAAACTAAAATTTTTTTAATGGGAAAAGGAGTTGAATATGAAAAAATCTCAAATGTAAGATTCAACACTATTGAGCAAGCAGAAAAATTCCTTTCCAACGGGGGGAAAATATTAGCATGTGGAACATGCATTAAGTCTAGAAATCAGAAAGCTTCTGAAATGTGTCCTCTATCCACAATGAAGGATGTCTATGATATCGTAGTGGAGAGCGATAAAGTAGTGTGTTTCTGATTTTTAATGAATATTTTATTTTTTATTTTATTGGCATAGTTTATTATAAAAAATAATCAAAGCGTTTGGAGAATAATAATTGTTGTCTTAAATCCTATAGAAATATGTTCCAAAAATAAGAAGAACTATGCATGTATAAATAAAAATAATCCGTCTTTATAATCAAAGAACGGCTATAGTGCTATATTAAAGTTAATTTAAACTAAACCTTTCCTTCAAGCCATCCAATTCTTATCTTATCATCTGATTTAAATTCAGGAATATATGGCTTGATGTCTATGACAGGAGACCCTTCAATCATGTCTAATCCTTTAATGTTTAATATGTTCCCATTAATTTCCAATAGCTGGACAACTGAGGATCCAACTAAATTTGGCCTGTTTGGGAATCTTGTAGCAAATACCCCTTTATAGTTATCATCGAGATAGGGTTTTACAATAAGGCCCGAATATTTCGCTTTATGAAAGTAGAAAATAACTATGATGTGTGAAAATCCATCAAGATCTCTTAGTCCATCTTTGAACTCAGGATAAATTTCAATCGTTCCTTGATAATCCCTCCTTTCAGAGGGAGTTTTTGGTGCTCCACTAAATGGTTCTTTAAAAGGAGAATGTACAACACCTATTGGCCTAAATCTAATTTCTTCCATAAAGTCGATTTAAATCAAGAGTATATATCTATTTTTACTAAAGAATTGTGTAGTTAACGTTTAATTAAAAGAATAATGTTTTTAAAAAAAGAACCCTACTTCAATTTATGAAAGCAATAATAAAACTAGATAAAGAAAATATAGAACGTGTTTATGAAATATATACTTGGAAGACTGACATTAGTAGTCTTCAATTTGTTGTTTCAGAAAAAGATGCAAAGAGTGGAATTGCAGGAGTAATA
>JAKQTP010000005.1 GCA_029563035.1 archaeon
ACTTTTTTCACATCATCAGGATTAGGTTTCATTTTAATTTTTTGTTTTTTCATATTTTTTTATTTTAATGTTGTTTTTATTAAAATCACAATTCCGGATATACAACAAACCGATCCAAAAAGGCTTAAAATTGACCAAGCAATTCCAAATAATTCAATATCCATAACAAAGCATGAAATACCAAACAACAACAAAATCGTACCAAGTGTTTCAATTTTTTTCATTTAGAAATTTTGCTTGTTTGTCTTGCATCATTAAAAATATATCATAAGTGTCAAAATCATATAAATGATGATATGATCTTTCAAAACATTTTGGACATTCATCAACAACAACCACATATCCTTGATTATCAGTACCAAATCCAACAATATCCCTTATGTGGAATTCCACGCGTTCTGGATGACAATATGGACAAATATAAACATATCCATTGTATTTGCCGATATTAAGAACACGATATTCTGGGTCAATTTTACTTATATCTGTTATTTTCATTTTTAACAAAAAATCAATGAAGTTCATCAATTTTCAAGACCCAGCCCTTGCCAAATATATTTTCAAACATTTCTTTCCCTCTCTTTATTACACTTGCCGGCGTATAAAATGAACTGACATTATCACCGGCATCAAAATACTCATGTCTTATAGGATCATCATCAATTTCACTTTGTTCTAATACACGAGTTAATGTTATTTTATTATTTGAGAACATGGGAATTTCACTTACGCCATAAAGATTAACAATATGGCCGGGTTGGTTATCTTTTTCCATTTCAGGAAAAGTGATTTGAAGTGAACCATAATAATGGATAGCATTAGTTGAAATGCCCCGCCAAGTTGTAACAGTAAGTTTCACAACCGGTGTTTCATTAAAAACATGTTTAAATGTAAAATCCTCACCATTGTAACGGGTTTTAATACCAACACCAAATTCGGGGGGTATTTTTAAATTTGATTCTTCTACTTTCCAATCCCATTCTGGAATCACTTCATTTAAATTCCAGCCATTATTATCAATTATTTCAATACTTCCAAATTTCATTTTATAGTATGTCGTTAAAATACTCTCTTAAATGTTTAGCTCTTCTACGAAATGCGTTATATAACTGTCTTGATGTTTTTGCCTCTGATATGTTTTTATATGTCTCTTTATGAGAAAAAAGTATACACCCAATATACTCCCCATAAACACAATAGTGACACTGTTTTTTTACTTTTTCGCATAAAATACATGAAAAAGTTCCAAACCCTGTTATATTTTTTGCTACATCTCTGCCCGGATAACCTGATTTTTTGTTTTTCTTGTTAAAAATAGAAGACCACACTTTTTTTATATCTTCCAAACTAATTGTTTCATATGTTTCAATGAGACGTTTAAGTTCATCGATATTTTTTGCTGTTGTCATTTTATTATATTTTAGTTTTGGACTTTTGTATTAAATCACTAAAAATATCATATGCAGCATACCAAAGTTTGTCTTGAGCCTCTTTAATTGTTTGTCCTTGGGTGACAATAAACGGAAAATCAAAGAAATATGCGGTATAACCATTATCTTCAGAATCACTAATAAAAATTTCTTTACCGAATCTACCGTTCCTTGTTGTTTTTTTCAGTTTCATTTTATAAAATCTTTAAAATATTTTTTCAAATGTTCCCCACGTTTTCTATAAGCGACCAACAATTTTTCTGGTGTTTTAGCTTGAATTATTTTTTTATAGGTTTTATTGTATGGATATAAAAGACAATCTTTTAATTGTTTACCACACACACATTTTCCACAATGTGGCTCGTCCTTATCATCCATAACCGCTTGACATACATTACAAGTTATTGTGGTACCAAATCCAGTCAATTTTCGTGAAACAAGATACGCCGGTTTCATTGGATCATAATAATGAGACATTTCCGTCCACACATTTTCTATTTCTTTGAGAGTGATTGTCTCATATCTTTCAATGAGTTTTTTTAATTCACCAATATTTTCGGGCATTTGTTCTTTTATCATTTTTTACCAATATTTTTAAGTTCATCTTCACATTTTTCAATTTCATTGAGATGATATTGTATTTCAGAATTGATATATATTTTTTTGTAGATTCCAGACATATCAAAACCAAGTAATTGAAAATAATTTTCAAAATTGTTAATGATTTTCGAAAACATCTCTACAC
>JAKQTP010000134.1 GCA_029563035.1 archaeon
CTTCGAATTCATTTGTTTTTTCCATAGTTTTTAATTTTAAAAGTTAATATTTTACCAATTTTCATTTTTATTTGTGTTTTTAACACTGTTTTCTAAAGAAACAAAAATTTCAGTGCAATAAGCTTCAATTTTTGTTTTTACATCGTTCCAGCCTCGATTGTAATCATTCTTTGATAATCCGGTTGTTAGTAGCCATTTAAAAAAGACTACGTTCTCCATATTTATGGACTTCTTTTAAATAAGCGTCCACATAAAAACGATAATCATTATTCCTTTTAAATCTATTAAAAGTATTTGGGGGTATGTTGCAATTATACAGCTTTGACTCTGGGCAAAATCCAGTTTTGTCATTTGTCATTAAAATATACATCGAGTTGTATTTTAACCAATTATTAAAACTTTCAGGCATGCAATCAATTCCGCAACAATTTTTTGAATCGCTTAGTTCATGGCATTCATTGTCACCACAACCTATTTTTATATTTATTTCATCCTTTATTGCTTTAATGTTTTTTACAATAGTTTCCGTTGGTAGTTTATAATAATTACGTCTTACCCTATAAAGTCCAGCATCGTTTCCTATTAGTTTAAATAATTCTTTTCTTTGGTTTATGTTGCCTGTTTTGCTTACTTTTAAGTGTTCTATTGTTGCATAATCAATAGCTCCATTTAGTTTTTTTAATAAGCTAATTGTTTCGTTTACGTTTACCATTGGTTGGACTCGAACAGACACCCAAAAACCTCGTTTTTTTAGTTCTTTTATAAATTCAATTCGCTCTTTTGCTGTTGGCGTGTTATCCTCAAACTTTTTTACAGTTTCTTCATTATCGCTAATTAAACTAATTTGGAACGTATGAAATTTAGGGTCTAATAATTTAAAATAATCATCCGTTAAATAATTTGTTTTAGTGCTAATGGAAACAGGGTAATTTTTAAACATTTCCAAAAATTGCAATGTGCATTTTTCTTTTTGCTCAATTGACTGGAAAGGGTCAGCCATACCACCTAGATGGATAGGCGTTTTTCTATTTATTAATTCTTGTGTCAATCCAGTTCCTTTTCCTGTTATGTATTTTTCAAAAATAGTCATATCGGCTTTATCGCTTTTAAAACCTTTAAAAGAAAACCTATAATTTGCAAAACAGTATTTACAACCAAAATCACACCCTTTATACGTGTCTGCTCTAAATGAATTGCCGCAAAATCTAAATTGTTGTGTTAATAAAATTGGACTCGTGTACATAATAAAAAAGGCTACTAACACCCGCTCATACGTAATGCGGGTTTATTCGTAATTTCGAGCGTCCTGCCTTGCTCGTAGGCTTTGTGTAGTTTGATAATGTGTGCCACGTAATCCCGCACTACGCATAGCGGAAACGTTTAATTTGTTTTTTGAGTTTTTCATGTTTTTTATTTTTAAGTTTTTAAATATAAGTTTAAATATTAATTGCAAATATACTACAATTTCAAAGAAAGTTGTTTACTTTTAAGGATAATTTATCCACACTCCATCAATTAACTTGAATTTCAGTGTATTATAACTTACTGAGTTATAATAACTTATTTAAGCGTTTATTATTCAGTGTCTTAACCCAGTAAGCTTATATTTCAGCGCTCTTTCAATAGCCTCCTCGAGATCTTCTTTCTCGAGTTCTCCAAGCGCCGCTATTGAAATTCTTATGATCTCGCTTCGCTTCATCTTAGTTAAGCGGCAAAGCTCATCTAAATACTCCTCAATACGTTCGTTCGTTCTAAAGCCAAATTTTTTGTATTTGTCCATAACTTTAATATTTTAAATTGTTAATAAATTTTTAATTTTTAAATAATTATAAAAGTCATCGAATGAATGAATTATAAG
>JAKQTP010000109.1 GCA_029563035.1 archaeon
ATGTCGGTATTAGTTATGATTGCCGTTTCTTTTCCCTTGCTGGGAATTTTGCAGCCTTATTTAGAAATATTTTTTGTTGATTATAATATTAATGTTATTAGTTATTTTGTAGAAAATGTTTGGGTGATTTTTGGTTGGCAGTTTGTGGGAATTTCTGTAGTTAATGTTATTGCTAGTTATTTGGCGGTAAATAAATATGCTAAAGTATAATTTTTGTTTTAATTCTTGACTTGTGGCTAATTATCATTTATTATATTTTTGTTATTCGGGGATCGTCTAACGGTAGGACTCCAGGTTTTGGTCCTGGCTATTGGGGTTCGAATCCCTATCCCCGAGCAATGTCGAACGAACAGGTTGTAAAAAACCCGTTCGTTCTTTGTTTATGGGGGTAAAAGTGGGTTCGAATTTTATTTTTAATTCTTTTATTTTATTATTTCCAGATTCAATAAGCTCTAGATGTTTAGGTAATGAAATCAGCACTTTTTTATCTTTTATTATTAGGTTCGAACTTAATCCAATTAATATTGATTTTTTGTCTTCTATGCTTCCGTTTTCATAGTGATGTTTTGCATAACAAGCAAAATTAAATGTTTTGATGGCTAAGTTTGTCCAATTTTCTGTTCTATTTTTTAATTCTACAATTCTCAATTCAATCTTATTTAATTCTTCTCTTAATTTTTCGTTCTCTCTGCTAAATTCATAATCATTTAATATTTCTCCATTTGTATTGTTGGGTGATATTTTTAATTGGAGTAGATTATGTATTTTCTTTTGATAGTTTGTTTGTTCTTTTTGTAAATTTTCTAGTATCAAAATCTGTTCTTCACTTTCGCTTTTGTTTGCTTCTTCTAATTGTTCTAAATACCAGTTTTTAATATCTTCTGATATTTTTATATTATTTAATTTTTCTAAAATTTGTTTATCTATTTCTCTTTCCTCAATAGAAGATTTGCATTGACAATTTTTTCCTTTTTTTGAACAACCATAGTAAATGTACTTTAATTGGGTTGGATTTTTCATATCGGTTATTTTGGTGTTACAATTAGGGCAAAAATCTTTACGTTTAGATGAAAATTTTGTTTTACATTTAGTGCATATTGTTTGAATTTTTGTATCGGGAGTTATTATTGAATTACATTCATAACATCTAAATAAACCATATAGAGCACTTTCCTTATCTTTTATTCTTGGTCTAGAATTATTTTTTTTCCCTATAATTTCTTGTATTTTGTAAAATTCATCTTTACTTATTATGGCTTTATGTTTTCCTTGATACCAATTGCCCGATCCTAGGGGAAACTCATATTTCCCATAATAAAAAGGGTCCGATATAATATCATAAAAAGTGCTTCTGCTTAAAGGCTTTCCCCCTGTTGTTTTTCGTGCGTGCGATCTGTATCCCCATTCGTTGTTTAACTTATCTAAAATTTGAGATGGTCTATATAATCCTGTTAAAAGCATTTCAAATGATTTTTTTATTAAAGGAAGTGTATTTGGATCTTCTAATATTTTTCTTTCTCCTTGTTCGCAATATTTATCATTTAAATACCCGGGCTTAGCTATCCCTGGAAACCAGCCTTTTTCAGCTTTTGTTTTTAACCCTCTTTTTACATTTTTAGACAAATCTAAAACATATTGATTTGCCATTCCGCTTTCAACATTAAAAATTATAGCATTATCACTTGGCAAATATCGTTTTTCCATTGTCTGTATAGAATTCAATTTTTCTTTTTGTAAAAGCCATTGAATGTTAGCACTATCTATTGGATTTCTAGACAATCTATCTATTTTCCAACATATTATACCGTTAAATTTTCCTTCTTTTATATCAAGAATCATTTCATCAAAACCAGGTCTACCGGGGTCTTTGGCTGATTTTGATTCCTTAATAGTTTTGTAAATTTTTAGATTTAAATTTTTTGCTAATCTATTTAATTCTGTTTCTTGAGATTCAATGCTTAATATCTGTCTGTTGTCTTCTTCTGAAGATTTTCTTAAATACATTATGTATTTATCTTTTTCTTTTTTCATAGTTTTATTTTTAATTTTTATTTATTAGTGTCGAATTATAGTTGTTTTTTTTAAAAAGGGCAACCATTTTTACTGCCCTTTTTTATTCATTGGTTTGTATACTATTTTCATTAGCTGAAAAAAATTTAAAGCCATTTCTTTTGCTTCTTTTTCATCAAGAAAAACCCCGTAATTTTTGCGGTAAATTTTAGAAAACTTTTCAATTTTTTCTTGGGGCATTTCCATAAAGTTGAAAATTCTTTTTCTTAGGAAAACAAATTTTCACCTTAACCTTTTAAGGTGTAATATTGTTTATTTCCTTCTGCTTGTTTTCTTTCAACTATGTCATCCGAACAGAGTTTATTTATTGCTATTTTTATAGAACTTTCTCCAATATTTTTTTCTTTTAAGATATTAACAATATCTTTTTGACAAAAATTTTTATTAGTATTTTCTTTTAGTATGTTGATTATTTGCTCTTCTGCTTTATCTATTTTATTTTTCTTTTCTTTTTCTTCGACTTCTCCCATATATTCAAATTTAAAAAAGTCATTTTCTGTTATTGCAACTTTAAAAGGCTTGATTTCTTTATCGTCTCTTGATTTAAATTGGGTTACTATTATTTCTTCGTTTTTACCATTTCTTCTTATGGATATTCCACTATCAACAAAAGCTAAAGTTTCGCTAGATCCTCTCATGTCTTCGCTTGGATTTGGAGCTTTTTCTCCAGATTTTCTATTGTGATGAGAAAAAATTAACGAAATATTATTTTGTTTAAATTTTTTAAAAGATCTAAATATCTTTGACATCGCGGTTGATGAATTCTCGTCACCTGAGTGTACTCTTATCAAAGAATCAATAATTACAGCGTTTATACTGTTTTCTATACAATATTCTATAATGTTGTCAGTGTATTTTAACTTAAATGACTGTAGGCTCATAACTTCTATATTCATCTTTTTTTTATCGGTCATTTGTTTAAATCTTTTTTGTAGCATTCTTTCCCCATTTTCCTCGTCTATAATAAGAACTTTTGATTTTTTTACATTAAAATTATTAAAGAAGCTTTGTCCCTCGGCTAGTTTTATTGCAATCTCTAACAGTACCCAGGTTTTATAGCTAGCTGGATAGCCGGCAATCACAGTTAATCCTCCCTCCGGAACCAATTTCTCTATTAGCCAGGTTTCTTCTGGGTATTCTTTGGATATTAGCAATCCGAATGGAACGACTTTCATTTTTTCGCTCATACTTTTAAAATTAATTATAAATTTTATAAGCCCTTGTTTTAGAAATAAAAAAACTATGAGCTTATACTCATAGTCTACAAAATTTAATTTTTTTTAGATGTCCTAATAAGGGGGGGTTAGATATTAGTATTTTTTTATTCTTATTTTATAAGGCTTATGTCTTTTTTTCTCCTCTTTTTTTCTTCAAATTTTATTTTATTTATCTCATAGTATGCTAGAGTTATCCCCAGTCTCTCTTTTAGTTTTTGATTCAAGTCTTTAGTTTTTAGTTCTCTGTTATTATATATTAGATTATATATTTCTTCATTTTTTCTTTCTCTAATATTTATTTTTTTAGTATTCCGCCATTTTATAAGATTTTCAATATTTGACCAGTTTTTATCAATAAAATCAATAACATCATTTTTTGAAGCCAATGTTCTAATCTCAATTTTTATTGGATAAGCGTATTTATTAACTATTTCATTTATACTTCCTAGTCCAAATATTTCATAATATTGTTTGTCTCTTTCTGACAAATCATTTACATTTATATAGTTATTAGAAACGAGACAAATATCATTACTAAATATTAAATTGTTTATATCTGATGCTTCTTCTTCTGGTCTTAGTTTTTCAAATGTTTCTACTATTTTATTGAATTCATTATAGTTTATATTATATTTTAGGCATATATTAATTATTAGATTGTCTTTTTTTTCTAACAAAAAATCATCAACTTTTTCAAGTGGGGTTGTGTTTATTTTTATATATCTTTTTATCTCTCTAACAAATTTTTCATTTTTTATTAGATCTTTTAAAAAGTTTTTTATTTTTTTTGATCCCTGGGTTTCTTTTTGAATTGTATTTTTTTTCATATTTGAAGCATTATTGTGCTTCTTTTATTATATCATTTTTTACCCAATTTTCAATCTGCTCTTCAGTTTTTTTGTCTTTTGGGCTTATAACAAATTCTTGCCCCCTTCCTGCAGATTGAAAGTATTCTTCTCTCCAAGCATTTGGGTGATATGAAATTTTTATTTCTCTAAAGAAGTCGGGAAGGTTCCAGCGAGATCGAGGGTGGCCATTTTTTGTTAATATAAGGTTATTATTAAATTTTAAAATCTTTCCTTCATTTATTCCTTCGAATTGTTTTTTATTTGAGGCTATATATAAAGTGTTTGTTTTTTTGTTCAACCATTCAGTTCTTTTTATGTGAGAATGGTAATTTAACCATTTTTCTATATTTTGACTATCTTTTGTTTTTATAATTTCCCCTATTCTTAAATAGCCAAAAATCATGTGAAAATCTGGTCCAAAATATTCTAGCTGATCTTTTGTGTTTACTCTTGCTTCTCTAAACCACCCAAAAAATAAAAAAAGGTCTCCGACAGAGACGCCTTGGTTTTCTAAATGGCTTTGTGAGGCTTCGATTTGGCCGAGGAGTGGCCTCCAGTCCTTGTCCCTACATTTTATAGTAGAAACCTCTAAGTCTGGGTCTAAATGGCATTTTGTATTTTTATTTATATTTTTAATGCCTAACTCTTTCATTAAGTCAAAATAACTTTTGTTTTTAGTAAAAATTAAATCACTATATTTTATAGAGTCTTTTTCGTCTGGGATTGGTAATGAAATTATTTTATTGTCTATTATTGGACTAGGATAACCTCCGGCAGTAGAATCAAAACCTTTTCGGCTTAATATTATTTTCATATTTTTTGATTAAATAAAAAAGGACAACCTTGTGGTTGTCACACCCAATCGGGCAGGTTATGCCTAATTGTTTTTTACAAGGTTGCCCATTTCTTGGCACAACCTTGCAAATATAGAATATCCGCATTTTTATTGATTGAGTGTGACAATTTAAGATTAACACTAAAAAAATAAAAAAACAAGATAATATTTTTGATTTTTATAGTAAAATATGGTATTATTATGTGGATTATAATAAATTAATTTTAAAAGTATGAGTGAACAAAAAAAAGATTTATTTGATGTTTTAAGGGATGTCGTAAATCTGCTTAAAATATTGGATGTTAGTGATCAAAAAAAGGTTATTCGTTGGTCTTTAGAAGAATTAAATCTTGATTTATTGGGTGCGCACGAACAACAAATTTTACCAGACAAAAAATTAACGGATATCAAATATGAAACTTGTCTGTCAAAAGAAAATTTTATTAGTAATTGTAGTATTAAAGATTTTGTTTTATCTAAAAATCCTATTTCTGATATAAATTTTGCTGTTACTGTTGCTTATTTTTATCAATTTGAGACAGCAGAAAAAAAAGATTTGATATCCAAAGAAGATTTAATAGAGGCGACTAGATTGGTGGGCAGAGAGAGACTTGTTCGTCCCGAACAAACACTGATTAATGCTATGAATTGTGGATATTTAGATAAAGTAGAGAGGGGATTATATCGTCTAAACAGTATAGGAGAAAATTTAGTTGCAATGACATTGCCTATTAAGGGTGAAGATGGTAGTCGAAAAAAAAATAAGAAAAGATTAAAATCAAAAAAAATAAAAAAATCTTCAAAAAATAAAAAGTAATTTTTGTTTATTATTTTTTCACTATGATTAAAGAAAAAATGAAAAGTAAAAATTTTATTGATATAGTAATTGAAGAAATTGCTTGTTTAAACAAAGTAATTTTAAAAATTAAAGATAGACAAATTAAAAACTCTTCAACCTTGCAATTAATTAAAACCATTTCTCAAGCTTGGTTCGATAAGTATGCGCCTTCTTTTTCCCAAAGAGGGTGTTCTGATTTATTGAGTGAGCTTAATACTTTCTACAAAGATTTAAGCACTTTTTCTTATTCTTCAACAAGTAAAAAAAAATATCTCGATTTATGTAAAAAAATAAAAAAAACATTATTAGTATTGCAAAGAGAAATGATAGATAAGCCAGCTAATATTTGTTTTTCCAGTGATATTGATAATTTACAAAACTTGGTTCAAGATTCTGTTATGCAAAAAATTATAAATGATAGATATGACGAAATTAAAAAGTGTGTAAATATTGCCCCATTATCAGCGACTGTTATGATGGGGGGCGTGTTGGAGGCTATTTTTTTGGCAAGAATTAATAAAGAAGAAAATAAAAAAAATATTTTTAACCAGAAATCTGTTCCGATTGACAAACAAACAAATAAAGCAAAAAATATTCAAGAATGGACTCTCAGTAATTTTATAGATGTTTCTTATGAAATGGGATGGGTCAGAAGGGCGGCAAAAGATGTTGGAATTAATATAATGGAGTATAGAAATTTAATTCATCCAGAGAAACAATTAAGATTAAAAATAGATTTAGAATCACAAGACTCAAATATGTTTTTTACAATATTTAATGAGTTAATTAAACAGATAATAGCAAGTGTTTAGCTATTAATTAATGTATTTATGAATGATAAAAATAAGATTTTATTGAAAGAAGTTAGCTTGGTCTTAATAGATCAAATTGTTTCTGGCATACCAGAGCTTAATATAGCCTGGGGACTCTCTAAAGCTTTGTATGGCACCGGTATGAAATTGCGGGAAAAAAGAGTTTTTGAGTGGGTTGAGGTTATAAAAGATAATCCTGGTGTTTTTGTTCCAGATCTTTTAAAAACAGAAGAATTTCAAGATGGTTTCGTTTATTTTTTAGAAGAATATTTGAGAGAAAGAAACAAGCAAAAGAGAGTTTTCATAAAGAATACATTTTTAAATTTTTCAATTTCCAATAATAAAGATAATTTTCCAGCAGAAAAAATTGTTCATTCTATAAGTCAGCTAGAAATAAAAGACATAGAAGTTTTAAAGGATTCTATCGCTGAAGAAAATAGACTTAGAGAAAAAGATGAAAGAAATCTTTCTTTTCAAATTTATGGTAATAACGATAAAAACAGGGAAAACATTTACAATCTTCTAAATCTTGGTATTTTTATAGGAGACGACTCTTCTAGACTTGGTCATTTGTACTCCCCATTTATTCAAATATCAGAATTTGGTAGAACTTTAATAAAATATATAATAAATTAGTTTTTAGTTCACTTGTAGTTCCTGGTTGTCAGATTCAATTTTTTTCTTATTTTAGTGTTTTTTCGCAAATAGTTGTTTTATACAGATTGTCATATTTGCATTTATATCCACACTCATAATCAAAATTTTTATTATTTTTTGATATATCAAATAATATCCATTCCTGACATTTTTCTAGGGATTCAAACCCCGGTTGTATTATCCAGGCAGATTCATCGTTAATATTATCTTTGTCTGGATAATAAAAACCTGTCCAATTGTGGTCGAGTGTTTTTTTAGAGCTACACCCAGATAAAAATATCAAAAATAAAGTTAATGTAAATATTTTTTTCATAAAATTATTGTTATTTTAAGAATATATTTTTGAATAGAAAAATAAAAATAGAAGGGCTGTAGACAATAAAACATATCTTGTTATCCATAGGATTTTTTGCTTCTTTGTTAGAGGTGTTAAAATTTCTATTATTACTTCCTTTCTATTCTTATCAAAAAGACCTGCCTTTATATATGCAAAGAAAAAATATAGAGCTATGACCAATATAGATAGATTTGGCATTAGATTATTCTTTTCTTTTATTGTTATAATAACTATTGATAATATAGACAGCACAGCAATAACTGTTTCCCATATTTTAAAGCCAGTAGTTTTGGTTCCCGGGGAATCTGAAAAAAGGAAAAAAACTATAACGAGCAATAAGGAAAAAGTATAGCCTTCTAACATATATCCAATAAAAAATAATGCTATAAAAAATCCTAGCCATTCAATGTGTTTAATTGAACCTCTTAATATTCCGTGTCCATCAAGAAGTGTTATGGGGGTTAAATTTATTAAGTTTATAAGACTCCCAATAAAAACTAGATCAATTAACAATGATTGCTTTGTGATAAAATAAAGTATAAACAATGGTATTATACTAATAAAGCCAATAAATGGTCCGAAAAATTTAACTCTTGCATAATCGTTTTCGGTTTTAATTTCTTTATTGTTAGTAACCACTGCTCCAATAAAAGGGAAAAAATATATTCCGTTTAATTTACCTTCTATTTTTTTGAGGGCTAAAACGTGTCCTAATTCGTGAATCAGCAGAAGAACCCCAATACCGATAGAATAGGCAATTTCCAATTCCAGATATAGATTTAGTAAATATACAAAGATTACAAAAGAGATTAAGCTTATTATTGTTTTTTTCATATTTTTATAATAACATTTTTTATTTTTTTAAAAAATAGAGCATAATAATATATAAATAATATTTAAAAGTTATGACAACAAAAGGAAACTTACAAATAACACCACTACATAGTCCTAAGAGTTTTATTTCTGATGTTCTAATCGTTGAAATTGGAAATATTTCAAACACCCATCATTACTTATGTTTTGTTTTAATTTCAGTAGCAATAGAATTTCTAGGTAAGTGTATTGATGATTCAGTTAATAATTGGAATGAAGGTGGTTCGGAAAAACTTTTCAACTTAGCTATTGAAAAGCTTATGCCTAAATATAGACCTTACAATCTGTACAAACTTTTAAGATGTGGCTTGGCTCATCATTTAGCGCCACAGTCAGGCCTTAATTTGTCGCAAAAAAAAGATGGAGATATTCACCTTTCTGTGCTATCAGATGGATCTTTGACGCTAAATATAGAAGATTTTTATGAAGATTTTAAAATTGCTTGTCAAAATGTTATAAATAATATAGATAAAAATCTGTATAAAAACAATAAAATGTATAGTCCATTTTTGGTAGATAAAAAATAAAATTATCAATGAAATGGTTACATTTATTTAAATTCTGTGATATATATTTCTCTTGTTTCTGATAAGAAATAGGTTCGAACTTCGTCCACTACCCCGAGCGAGCGAGAAAAAACACCCTAAGGGGTGTTTTTTTAATGCGAGCGAAGGGGAAGCAAGTCAATTTATTGACTTGCTTTAGGGATGAGAAAGCCGGAGCGATGTGCGGAGCGTAGCGACGCACCGCGAGGCCGG
>JAKQTP010000115.1 GCA_029563035.1 archaeon
AGCATTCTGTGGATATATCATTCTATTGCAGATGCTGTCTTATCTAAGCTCTTATTAAGTGATATTAAGTCCTTGATCCATGGATCACTATATACTGAGTTAAAATTTCTTTCTGGATTATATACAAAAAATGGAAACCTGTTAAATTTTGGATTGTAAACATCCAATATATATCATTTACATGTTACTATTTGTCTTATTTTAACTTTTCAATTTTCTATCCATCTTAACCATATGTCTTTTACTATAACCGTATCTAGTTCTCTACTTTGTCATGTGCTTTTATTTGTTCTCTCCTTTTCCAATAAATCCCAAAATTCAGATTCTCACTCTTTGTTGTCTGGTGAAACTTCTCAGTCTTTTCATAGGACTCATGAGTATTTCTCCTTTAACGTTGACACTGGCACTGGGTATGAAACTAATATAAACCTTCACTTTCTGTAATCAGTTGATGATGGATCAAACAGAACTTCAAACGAATTCTTTACCACAGCCTCAATTTCTGGTCACATTCATGTTATATTTGAAACTCAAACTTGCAATATTCAAACAGATGTTTTTAATGAATTAACAATTATATCTGTCATCAATCTCTTCATTGAAAGTGAATCGTATTCATTCTGCAATATCTTATTAGATGCGATAGCCTCTTGCATCGCTTCATCAGATCAGTCTTTTGGTGAACACTGCCATCTTGGTTGACTTCTTTTTATAAAATTCTTAACACCCCTTATTTGTGATCTTATTTTGTTTACAGTTCTTCTTATTTCTCACTCCTCTACTGGTATTTGGGCTATTTTTCATAATGATTTGTTGTAGTAGACCCAATGATCTCATCTCACAAACCTTTCATTTATATACCAGTCTTTATGTAATTTTAGTATTCAGTTTTTAGTCTCATCATAAAGAGTGTCTACAAATGTTGATACATTTTCATTTTTTCATTTTGATATTTGATTTCATCTTAGAAATTTTAAATCAATCATATTTTATTTTGGATTTCTTTTTCCAGTTGTCTATAAAGAGACTCGGTTAATGGGCAGAACATTCTTATGTCCACTCAATTCCTTTTTTTTGTTGGAAAAACTAATCTTATTTTTTGAGGCTCATTTAGTCTTGAAAATATTCAAATCCCTCATAGAAAAAGACAATCATCTAAAACTATTTGAGCGAATCAAATCAATCACTTCTCTCACGACACTTTATTTATTTTTATTTTAGTTATCGTCATATTCGTTTATTTCTTTTTTTAAAGCCGTTATTAATTCCTTTTCTGGAACCTCATCTATCGACATAACGTTGTCAGATTTTTCGTCTGGCTCTGTTCACATTCAAGACAAATACGATATTGTTCATATAAATTTGTCTAAACTTGAATTCATTCATTCTGACATCTGCTTAACAATCATTACTGATGTTACCATTAATCAGATGCAGACTATTCATAATATTATTATTGAAACCATATTTTTATTCTGAGTCAGTTATTCAAACTTCGCTTGTTAATAGTATGCTTGCAGCAGAAACGGCGTTTAGAACTTCATTTTTTACGCATTTTGCTGGATCGATAATTCAGCTAGCAAATCAGTCACAATATTCTGAAGTAAGAACATTAAAACATTTTTTATTGTTTGATTTTTCTATCTCCTTCTCTATTCCTGACGGGTTCAATCATGCATTAATAATTATTTGTCTAAATGGAGATTTTATTGACTCTCTGACTATTTCATATCATATTCTTTCATCTTTAGACATTTTTTTTACATTATCATTCATCATGTCTGATATTTTTAGTAGAGATGTTCATGCTCACAAAACAACTCACTCATCTATTGCTGATTTAACTGCATTTATTGCATCTTCAACTCTATACTTTATTTCTGTCTGTTCAGTTTCTGAATTTGTTAAAATCTTTATGTTAGCAATTTTTCATGTTAATCTTCCAAGTCTTTGTTTTAATTTTTCTATTTTAAATGTATCTTTTTCAGACTCTAATAATGCCTTTACTTCATCTTGTCTGTCTTTAACGTCTCAATTTGCTCATACCAAAATTGTGTCGTCCTTTGATGCTACAACAGTATCGCATGTTCAGAAATGTTCTATATTAGCCATTTTAAGCTTTACAGGACAATCATCTCATACAACTGTTGCTCATGTTTTTTTTGCCAAGTCGTACAACAGGTCTCTTTGGTAGTCTCAAAATGAAGACATTTTAACTGGTATAACTGAAAACTTATCTTGTAAATGGTTTCATATTAGAAATGCTAGTGCAGTTCATTCTATAGCGCTTGCAATTAATAATATGTTTCTTTTTTGTGCTTTTAATGAGTTTTGAATAACATCTAATAACTGTGATTGCATGTCTAATTTATCTGTAGTTATTATTATTACTGGATTTTCCAACCTAGATGTTAATCTTTTCCTGTCATTAATAACTAGATGTGATTCGTATCATGAATCTATTTTAATTCACTCTATGTATTCAACATCTATTCATTTTCACATTCATCATGAAACTGTTATTACTCAATCTTTTCAGACTGATTTTATTGTATCTGATATTATTTTTCAAAGTTCTTTGTCGTTGTTTGCAGATATTATAGATATATTTTCTCTATCTGAATCTGTTTTAATGTCTTTCTTTGTTTGTTTTATAAAGTCACAAATTTTCGATGATGCATAATCCATTCATCTTTTCATTAAAACTGGATTTATTCATGATTCAATTTCCTTAGCTCATCTTTTTACTATACTTCTTAGTATTGAAATTGTTGATGTTGTTCAGTCTCATGCCTCTCTATTTGTATTTTCGGATGCTTCTCTTGCAAGCATTACTCACATATTCTGATATTTATTCTTTAACATTATTTGACTTGCAACAGTGACTCAATCTTTAGTAATTGTAGGGTATGAAGATTCAGTAAAAATAACATTTCTTCATTTTGGTCAAAGCGTTGACACTACTGCATCTGCCAGAATATCAACTCATTTAACAAATTCGTCTCTAAGTTTTTTTCAAAATAATAAATCTTTATACATTTTTTGTTATGCTACCAAGTACATCGTCTTTGTCAACGAAATATACTTGCTCGCCATTATATTCTAATAAAAATAATGCGTATTTTCATACTATGACGAAGTCTCAAGTTTTATAATCCTCGTCTCAATCAATTACCTCACAAGATACTAATATTTTATCCTCGTCTGTTTCTTCAACTATAATATCTTGAGATATTCTAGTATCTGTTGGTTTCTTAAGCAACAGTAATCACTTCTTCTTTTTTATTTCCATCTTCGTTTTGTACAAATGTATTCTCTACTATTCTAATGCTAGGAATAACCTCTCATCATTCGACTAATACATTTGCAGCGTAAATTATAAAATTATATTTTTTTAATAATTGCTGCAATTCATTTTCGAACTCAGCTTTTTTGTCCGATTTCAACGATCATGTTGATCATGATGCGTTGATTGTCTCTGCTTTGATTTCTACGTCTTGTTTCATAGTTTTTTATAAATCCATATCTGTTATTATGGATGGTTTTAATAATCTTTGTATATCTTTTTGTATCGGTGTCATTTTATCTTTTGGTGTTGGTGGTTCGTGTAAATAACACATTACTAAATATCTAAGAGCGTCAACTGCGTGATCGTCCTTTTTTACAACCTTTTCAGGATTATCATTTGTTATAGCTTGTCTTTCAGTCTGATTCTTATATCTATATTTTTGTATTTGTCTAACAAGATTTGGACACTTGTCAATAAATATGTATAATCTAGATTTTCAATCTTTTTGTATTTTAAATAGTTCTCTTATTCTTGTTATAGAAGCATCAACGTCATTGTTTCATGGCATAAAATCAAATCAGTTGTCATAAAACTCTTGTATAACAGAATATGGTATTTCTCAAGATTCTGTGTCCTTTGTTCTGTTTTTATTTTTTGTACTTGGATCTATGACCTTAACTTGAAATGCCCTATCTACAGTATATCTAACCTCATCCATTGACATATTGTCAGTGTTTCAGATATAATTTCTAAAGAAGATTCTCATATCTTTTGACGCTGCTGATGGTATTGCTGGTTTATAATACTCGTCTATTATATACAATATTCAGTCTTTGTATGCAGCGATAAGTCAGCAGTTTGGATTTGATTGTCAAAAGTCTAGTGAAAGCGCCATTTCTGCTCAACTTATTGAAAATGATGGTATTAGATGTATTGATGGATCAAAGTCACAATACTGTGGTCAAAATATCAACCTGCTTCACGCCTCCTTAAATTCTATCTCCATTTCTCTGTCCCACTTTGCCTGAATACTTATTTTCCTTTTTTGCATGTTATACCATTCTCTTCACTGTCTTTCTGGATCTTTATCTGGATCTGAACTATAATGTAATGCTAGTACTGGATATTTGTTATTTTTATTTTCCCAAAATTTAACTCATTTTATTATTTCCTTTCATGGAAAATCTTTATATTGCATATTAATCGTCTTCTATTTCATCAAAGCACGCTTTTTCAAAAAATGTATTTGCAAGAGCAGTGCTAAGAAGTGTAACTTTTCATGTTTTTCATATAGCTGGTAGAGCAGCTTCAAATGCTCACTCTGCTTCGTTTTGGAACGCAGCCTCATCCATTAGTAGTCATGACAATGTCTGCATACGAACCTGATCTCTTCACTGAGGAACTCATCTTATTTCTGATTTTATAGCTGGAAATGATAACTTAGCAGAACTTTCTTGCTTCTTTTTTGTTTTTCATTCCTTGAGTTCTATGAATTTTCAGTTTTCATAATACCTTTTTAGAAAATCTGGTTCGTTCTCATATAGTATCTTAGCTCTATTTACTAAGTCTATAGCATCGTCTTCTTTCTTTGACTGAAAGAAAACAAGTTTTCATTTTCTAAACTGTGCTAGCCATAAATATAATCACACAAAGATCCAGCTTCACATATGTTGTCTAGACTTAGGGACAAACAAAACTTGATGTTCAAGCCATTTGTCTATAACTATTTCTAGATATTTTTTTCTTGGGAAATTTTTAAAGACCTTATTTTCTGGGTCATCTGAATCCAGAGTTTTTAACCAATTAAAAATAAAGTGTTTTGGATCTTCCTTGCATCTATACCATTCTAATTCTTGTAGCGCTGGAGATCTTTTTAATTTTTGTAAATATTCTAAACTTAACATCTTTTATATTATGTCCTAAAGTCTGGATTAGGGGCTTTTTCTGTTTCGTCGTTGATCCAGACATGCACTTTCATATATTCCTATTAGCTCAGGATATATAATGAATAGTGAAAAAATCGACTACTTTCCCCAGACTCTAGGACGCAATTATTATAATTTTTTTCTAGATTTTTTATACTTTGGCCTTACTGATTCAAGAACTATAACAGCAAGTTGTCATAATGACAATCTCTTCATCTTCTTGATTGTTAAGTCTTTCAACATATATTATAGTTCGTTTAATATTTGTTCTTTTAATTTTTGTCTTTCTTCTTTTGATAGTATTTCTACTGGCACAGAATCTTGTTCTCAATCATCCAATGGTTCATCTATAACTGGTTCTTCGTTTTTCTTATATCAACACAACTCCAGATATTCTCTATACGCTCTAAGTCTTGTATTCCAATCTGGAGCTTCTGAAGTGAATTCTCATCTCTTGTTGAATATTTTTCTGGTTGCAGCCATTGCCTCTATTAATTGCTTAACTATATATTCTTTGTCAAGTCATAATTTTTTTCATATAAACGAAAAAGATCATTCAACAAGTTCTATATAATTTCTTACATATTTATTTTCAAGTAATTTTGATGCATTTGTTTTTCAATCCTTCACATCTCAGTATACTTTTTCATATGCTTCTTTTGCATTGTATCTGCATTTTACATATTCTTCACAGAATTGTTTTTGTTTTTCATTAAGTCTAATCTTGTCCATATTATAGATATATTATTCAATCTTCATTTAACTCTTCCAATCATTTTAATTTTTTATATTCTTCTAGTCTTTCCAAATTATCTTCAACTCATTTATTTTCTATCCATTTATAGAAGTCAACTTCTTTATATATAAAAAATATATTATTTCATTCAAGCTTTTTAATCATTTCCCTATCCTCATTAAACGACATTCAGTATCATTCTATTATTACTCATTCACTTTTGCTTTTATGATATTTTACAAGTTTATTATTGTATTGAGCGAATTTTAATGACTCTAGTTCTTTTCAATCAACTTCTCACCAATGCTTTGGATCTGGAAAGTCTCAGTATTTATATCATAATTTTATTCAAACGCTGTTATATACATCGTCTGTGTGAATTATATCAAATCATGTTATCAGTGAAAGTTTTCTAGCCAATGTTGTCTTTCACGCAGATGGTATTCATCACACCATTATTATTTTCATACTTTTTTAAAGTGAATTACGAATCTTGGAATTTTGTCTCATTTTTGGTCTACTGATTTTCAGTAATATATAACTTCAAATCATTTTGCCATTTCTTTTATTCTTTCTAAACTAGGAAAGTAGCATGGTTCTTCGTCAACTCATCTGCTATATTTTTCTAGTTCATGATCTTGAGATAGTCATCATTCCCAGATTAACAAACCTCACTCATTTAATAATTCATTAACTATATTAAAAAACTCTTCTTGTCTTTCTCTGAAATAATGAAAAGTCGAAAAACATGTAACTGCATCAAATTTTCACTTTATTTCTTCATCAAATATTGAATTTATTTTAAAGTCAATATTATTTATTTTATAGAATTCCTTATATCAATTTGCTATTTCTATTACATTCTCTCAAGCTCATCACTTCTTATCAACATCTATTCATGTTACATGTTTTGCTCATGCTTGACTAAATCTTATTGGGAAGTATCATGTATTACATCAAACATCTAGTATTGTCAATCACTTTGGGTTAAAATTTATAGCATCTAACTTTTCTTTACTCCTTGAATTTTTTGCTATTCAGCTAATGTCTTCAAAATTTTGATATATAGTTCTCTTCTTCAACTCTTCTATGTTTTGCATTTTTTTAAAAATAATTCTTTATTAAATGTTATTAACTCAGGCTCTGTCTCATATCTCTTGTAGAAGTCAGGATTTTCTTTTGACATTTCTGAATCGTATTTTTTTTGTCTTTCTGATTTTATCTTAATATCTTCTTTGTTCACATATCAATAATGGTGAAGTATATAATCAGTAATTATTCTATTTTCATAGCAATAAACTGGAGCTGATCAACAGTGTATATTCCTATCGTAAAATTTATATCAATATTCTGGTATGTACTTAAACAATCTTATATTAAATTGATTTCAAAACGCTCAATCAATCCTTACTTTCTCTTTATCTCACCAGTAATGCGCTATTCTAAAGTCTATTCATATATTTTCATTCAATAATCATAGCACATTCTCTAGTTTTAACTCAGGATCTAGTATTTCGTCAGCATCTAACGGTATTATTCAGTGAGGATTTTGACTTATAGCGTAACTTGTAGTTCTTTCTCTTAAAATATTCTCTTTTTCTCAAAACAATCTTTTGTCATGATAGTATATTTTTGTCTTTTCGTCTTTTAGTTCGTCTAATTCTGCCATTGTTTCAAAATTAGATCAATCACACACTATTATTATTTTGTCAACAAACGATTTTTTAAGATATCATATCGAATCTTTCAAATATCTACCATTTTCATCTCATACTATCATCGTCGCTATTATTCTGTTGTCGTCTTTCCACTTATCTTCAAATATCTTTTTTCATTTAAAGTAGTTTTGTTTCCATATTTCTCATTCTGTGTTTACACTATCTTTTCATTCATGCGTTGCAAGTGCTCAAGATATTGCTATATTCCATCATCTTCTAGTTATATTTTCACATATATCATTATCTTCCCACATGAAGAAGTAATCTTCATCGAATCATCATATTCTTTCAAATATTTCCCTTCTTATAGCCATCAAAGAACCATTAACTCACCATTCAGTTTCACTACATTTGGCTCAAACGAGCCCGACAGAGCTGTCTTCGAATTCTTTTAACATTAATTCGATATCTCACTTGAACAGCTTAACGTCGTCGTTTATAAAAATTATAAATTCTGAATTAGATTTGTTTATATTTGCTCAGTAATTACATGCAGCAGCAAATCAACCATTTTCTTTGTTAAAGATTCTTTCAATAACTCTAAGATTTACAGTGTCAGATATTATCCATTCAAAAGAGCTAAAGGTAGATTTTAAATCTCTAGTAGGTATTACCACATCTACCTTTCATTTGGTATATTCATATCAGTATAGATTACTACCAGTTATTTCATTCTTTGGGTACTTTAATTCTATTATATTAATTATATCAACTTTATCTATATATCTATTTAGATCTTTCTCCATCAATATTCAGATCGATCAATCTCTATGTTTTACTATATACTTATTCATATGTAATATATTATATATTGCTCCGATTGGACGTGGTTCACCTAAAAGCCTATGCTAATAAGTTTTAACACTTTAACCTTCTTAGGGATTCCAGTTGATATTAATCGATTTAATTTCGTATCAACCCTTGATTCTCTCCTGACTACTCGCTATCTTGAGGTCAGGGTTCGTTCTATGTCACAATCAAGTTTAGGCGTAATGACATAGACACCG
The DNA here is from genome assembly GCA_029563035.1 of archaeon. The sequence goes on from JAKQTP010000115.1 coordinate 8,676, forward strand.
AAAAAGTTGTATTGCTCCGCGTGGGACTGGGACTCCTTTTTCATCGTATCTTTTAAAGTCGGCATCCAGAGGTGGCAGTACGAATTATGCCTCTCACCATCCTCCAGTATTTAGGGGAATAAATTCCCAAGTTTTTAAATTATATTATTATTATAGCACGGTGTTTACAGCTTGTCAAGTTTGACAAATGTATATTTTTATGGTACAAATATCCCTATAAAATAAGGAGATCGTTACTTTACCATATTTTACTTATTTTGTCAAAAAATAAAAATAAATATTTTTTTTCATTTTTATATCATGCTATAATCTTTGTTTCTAACCATCCTAGAATAAGTCTGTTTATCGTAATATATCTTACCAAGATTCCAACTATATTTTATCCTAGATTTTCTCTTTCTTTTATTAACCTTTTTATAATGCATATTACACCTATTCTTTCATTTATATTAATAATAGCACACTTTAAAAAGCTTGTCAAGTTTGACAAAGATTTTAAAATATGTTGAAGAGGTATGAACTCAGAAAATGTTACACCTACAACATAACGTATTTTTTGTCAACCAACCTGGGATCTTAAAAAACAGGCTAAAAGAATGCTTTATATAAATGCCAGCGCCACTAATAATATATAGCCCCCTATAAAGTTAATAAACCATTGTCTTTACAAGCTTTCGGCTATATTTATGGTGTTATTTATTATACACACGTAGTAGAGGTAATTTATATAGGTATAAGCATAAGACTTGTTTTGTTTGGTGGGGGTATACCACCTAACCAGCCACTAGCCACATCGGATTGTGATTTGATTGGATAATCCCCCCATAAAACAAGCCAAAGGGCAACAACAGGGCAAGACAAAAGAAAAAACTATTGTTATTTACTTTTTAATTCCTTTTATTGAATTGCTTTTTTTCCCTTTTATTTGTAGGGCTTTTTTACTCTTGACTTTCCTATTTATTTTTGCTATAATATTATTAGAAATTAAGCAGAGCAAAACTAGCCGAGCTTAATAAGAACTTTACAAAATAATGAAAGCAATTAAATAAATACTATTATGTTTTATTTAAGGGCTAATTCAAACTATGTCAATTAAAATTGACTACAAGGGCAAGAGCTACGAATTAAGCGATGAAATGGTGGCAAAGTTTTTTAGCCAAAAGGTAGAGAGAACAGCCACGATTAGAAAAAATCAGAGAGAGAGAGCAGATGGTAGCATAAAAGACCTTGTCAAAATGGCAATTGAGGGTGGTATATTAGAACCAATTGATGCCGTTTCCTTGCTAACAGAAAAAGACACAGAAAAGAACAGAGAGAACAAAAAAGAGCTTATCGTTAAATTGACAGATGCAGGATTGATTAGCAACGAAAAGACAGCCGAACCAACAGCCGATGACTATGAACAAGCATTGAAATCAGTGTTAGCAGGTGGTGGGCAATCCGACTTTTAGAAAACAGATGGATGAGCAGGGGAAACCTTGCTTATCAATTTGTTTTTTATAATTAACAATTTAATATTATGCTAACCTTTAAGTGTTTAATCGGTGGTATTTATAGAGATATAAAAGCCGACCAATCTGTAATCATTAACTTACCGGAGATTAGACAGATACTAAAAGCAAAGGAAAACAAAGCCAAGCAATCAATGCTTTACTTTTTAGAAAATCAATCACATTTTGCCGAGCTTTTAAAACTAAACGAAAAGGAAAGAACAGAAAAGGTAAAAGAATTGAGAGCAGAGATTGATGAAATAACCATAGTAGAAAAAGAACGATGGTCAATAATGCCAACATATTTAAAAGAGCAAGAGCAGAGAGCCGACAAAGATGCAATGTACTACAAAAAGAAAAAAAGATAAACAACAAAGAACAAGTCAATCAAAAAGGCTTGTTTTTTGTTCACTTATTTTTTTTTAAAAAATATTAAATTGTTTTTTTTAAATTAAAGATAGGTAGAAATTAAGGCGAGCCCACTTAGGTCGCAAGCAGGGATGCGATAGTAAAAACAATAAAAACATTCCGATATGACAAGAGAAGAAGCAATAAAAGATGGTTGGGTAGAAACTCAATCATATTACGCAGGTCTCAAGATCTGGAAAAAGGGTGATAAATATGGTTTGTATTGCCCTTACGCTGAACTAATGCGACCAATAGGTCGTTAATCTTTAAAGTGCCTCATCAAATGATGGGGCTTTTCATAAGGCTAACTAGCCGACATTAAGAGCTAGATAATATATAAAAATATGAATAAAAAAACAAAACAAAAAGAAGCTATCTCCATAAAAAAGAATGTCGATATTTTTATTGTCATTGATAGCTTTGGTGATACTTATTTTTTTAAAACAAGAAAGTATTTAGATTATTTTATTGGTAATAGTAGTAATATAGAAGAGCTATCTATATATCAGGTTTCAAAATGTTTTAAAGTTAAACTTGGAAAACCAGAAATTATAGAGAAGAAATTGAGTGAAATTGATTTTGATTAATATGTATTCAATAGGTCAAAATGTAAAAATAGTAGATGATAAATGTTTCCACGGAGAAAAAATCGGTGAAGTTGTTGAAATAGTTAGAATTACAATAGATGTTGAATGTCATGAATATAGGTATTATTACAAAGGTGGTCGTTATGGGCATAATGGTTTTGGTAATTATTTAATAGATATAGATATACGGTTATCAGAACAGTCTAAGTCATTAAAGGAAATCTGTATCAATAATTTTTTAAAAATAAACAAGATTTAAAATGACTTATAACGAGTTATTATATCGTTTTGCTATGTTTATACTAATTTAATAATTAAATCGCTTAGAACGCAATTTAAAGCCTCTGGTGGAGTGCTAGCATTGTGTCAGTGATTAATATTTCTAATATGAGATACTTAAACAAAAAAGAGATTGGGATTAGAATTGAAAAGATTAAGGATGAAGAAAAGATTATAGACAAAAAGATTGATAAAAATATGAATGATATATATGATATATTAAGACAGATGTCTGGGGATTTAATGACGTCATCAATCATATTCTTATTTATGTTTTTTATATTCGTTCTATTATTTATTATGAAATAATATGTCAAAGACAAAAGATTATTTAATAGATATGATGAATAGTTGCGATAATACAGACCATATAGGAGTTGTTAACAATGTTCAAAGAGTTATATTAAATGATGAGTTTGATAATGATGAATGTTATTGGTGTGAGAATTGTGTTAAAAGAGATATAGATATGATAAAACACGTAAAACCACTTATATGATGTATAAAAAAGGAGATAAAATAAGATATATAAAATACTACCAAGGTTCTACCAAGCATAAATATGGAGTTGAAATAGGTGATACTGGCATAATATTGAATACAAGTGGATTTGCTGAATATCCATTCTATTGTATGATGAATACTGGCAAAGGCGTTGTACATATGTATTTCAATGAAAATGAGATAGAAAAAATTGATGGAAGAAAAACATCTCTTATGAATTTATTAAACACATAAATATATGGATGATATTAAAGTTGGGTCTTTCGTTATTGTAAAAAGACCAGAAACAAAAGAAGAGAGAAGAAAGTCACCTGTATGGAGAGATTACATAATGAAAGATATTGTTGGAAAACCTGTTAAGGTTATTGGGTATTACTATAATACAAAGGGTCATAGAATACTTGAGATAGAGAAAATATCAACAAATATTATACTAGGTGATTATATTTGGATTAGAGAAAGCTGGTGTAAAAAAATTGGAAATCGTGAAAGATGCATTAAAGATTTTATTAAAACAATATGATGTGTCCAAGATGTAAAACAGATAATTTAATTATAAATAAACAAGACAGCCACTTTAAAAGATGTGATTGTCTATATTGTAATTTCTGGTGTTGGCTAAATCAGTTAGCCCACCTAAGTCGCTAAACATATGAGAAAAAATTATATTGTTGATGCTATTATTGATGGAGAGAAGGTTAGTTATACATTAAAGAACACATCACCATCTTGGGCTATGAGAGTGGCAAGAAGTGTTGGTTGTTCATTATTTTGTGGTAGTGTAATAACTATTTTAAAATTAATTGAGGTATAATATGTATTGTCCACATTGTTTAGAGGAGTTAGATGAATTAATATATGAAGCACAATATACCGAATGGGGAAGTGAAGTTGGTACAGCAGATTTAGAAGGAGATATCATAGACACCGAGGATCATATATATGGAGATTCAGAAACAAATGAGATTGAATATTCATGCCCACATTGTTGTGAATCATTGTCGATAGATGAATTGTTAGAAGAATTACCAGATGGAGAAGAGGAAATAAAACAAAAGATAAAAGATAAAAAATATTGTTTTAAAAGTTTAATTATATGAAGATAAACAAAATAAAAGGAGTTATAGTTTGTCCATTTTGCTGTGAAAAAATAAGATATGGCGTGATTAAATATACTGGATATGGATACGTAAACGAATATGGATACGTTGGAAATATTAACTGCCTTAAAAATAATTTTACTGGTCATGAGTATAAATACCCAGAGCTTGAAAAGGAAGACCAGTCAGGTATTGATGATTTAAATGAAATAGAATATAGGATGTCTTGTTGTCAAGATATGCTTGATGAAGACACAGGATATAAAATAGACGATTCTGATGTAATAAAAATACTTGAAGGTAGGTTTGCGATTAGTAATAACAATGAAAATTATGAGTTATTCGATGATTTTGTAGAAGAAAAGAAAGTATCTAATCGTGAAAAGTCATTAAGAAATATAATTTAAAATATATGATAAATAAATTATGTTTGTTTATTTTTATTATATTGTGTTCGTTTACCCCAACAAAGACAACTGATTTTTATTGTTGTCTTGTTGATGTGCCCACCGAAGTCGCAAAAGAATTTTCTTTTGATTTCGGTAGCACAATATTAAGTCAAGAACAAATCGATGTTGCTAAAACAATATACGAACTGAATCTTGATAATAGTGATGTCCTAATTAAATTAGCCTTTTGTGAGTCGTCATTAAATCCAGACGCAACAAATGTTAATCGTGGACTTAATCACTTATCAGTTGATAGGGGTTTATTTCAAATAAACTCATACTATCATAGTGATGTGTCTAATGAGTGCGTATTTGATACCGAATGTTCGGCTCGTTGGACTGATAAAATGATAACAAGTGGCAATGGAAATCTTTGGACTTGTTGGGGTAAGCTAAAAAATGTATTTAATTAAATGGTAGTCTGTATGATAACATTGTTTCATATAGACACCTAAAAATGTATGGCACGCAGAAAAGCTGTAAACGAAATCAGTTTCGTTATTTTGGGTAAAAATCTTGAAACAGTTTCATTAGAAGCTGGTTCAACAGTTCAAGATTTACTTGATGAATTAGATTACAGACTTGGTGCATCTGAAGTTGTTCACGTAAATGGAGACAGAATCGAGAACACAAGAGATGTAGAGCTAGAAGATGGAGACCAAGTTGTTATCTCAACCAAAAAAGACGCTGGTTTAAACTAGTTTAATGTATATAATCACAGCCATTATTAACTAATGGCTGTGATTATTACTAACTATATGGCAAAAATAATAAAAAAAACAGAACCATTTGAATCATCAGATATAGTAAGTGTTAATATCAATGTAAAAGAAATGACAAAAGAAATAATTGATTTTAAAATATCTGATGGAGAACAAGTGACAGATGATATAAAGAAACAAGCAAAAGAATCAGTTGAAGAGCTAAGAAATGATTTAAAAGAATTAAAAGGAACTGTAATCGAATCTGATGAAGTTACTACTATATTATTATTCCCAGTAAAAAAGAAATGGATGACAACAATTGTTTCCTGTGATAGAGAGTTTGTTTTTAATACAAAGGATTTAAAACTATTTAAAAGACCAGACAAGATTGAAGCACTATTAAAGAAGATGTCTATAAAGTCCAATGAATACAAAGCAAGAGATATAGCAAATTCAATATCAAATATAGAGTCATACAAGAGGAGAATAGAAGATTGTAGAAGGTCATTGCACTCTTATATGGATTCAATAAACATTGAATCTGAAAAATTAAAATCATTATCAAATGAGAGAGATAAAGAAATGTCATTCGATCCATCCAAAAGTAAAAAGATAATAAAAATTTCCGCAGATGATAATTGTCTATATTTATTAACAGATAAATTGGCATACTATAAAAAGAGTGGAACTAGAATGATAGAACCAAGAGATCAGTTTGTTATTAAAATAGATCCAACGGAAGGTTCTTATGGATATATAGCAATATCAAATATAACATCTTATTACCCAGAATCTTCTTCTACTCAACATTGTTGTGTGTCTAATTTCTCACCATGTCTTGGTAGTGTTATGCAATCTGCATTAAGAAATGTTAGATATAATTTGAACGCATATGTAAATATGATTATTTCTTATCTTGAAAAACCAGATTACGAACAACCATACATTAGAGAAGATATTTATAACGAGCAATTTGTTGCGTTCAGTAAAAATTTTGATACATCTAATTTAAAAAAGGCATTTGATAGCTCTTATATTAATTCTATAAAATAATAATTAATCATATGGAGGATGTATATACAAAATCGTTAATAGAGATGATTAAAAAGAATATAGGAAGTGATGAAATATTAAGAGAAATTATAAATAAAATCTATGAAGATGGTTTCTATGATGGAAATCAATCAATAATAGTGGATTAAAATATATGAAAGTATTAATTACTGATGAAGCTTATTTGAAGTTGCAGGCATACATAGATTTGTGTGAGTATGAAATCTCTGGTATGGGAAAGGTCAAGATTGTAGATGAGAATACTGTTCTAGTTGAAGATGTTAGACTATGGAAACAAAAGGTTACTGGAACTACGTCAGATCTAGATCAAGACACTGAACCATTGTTTATAAATGAATTATTAGCAAGTGGAGAAAATCCAAATGACTGGAAACTTTGGTGGCATAGTCATGCAGATATGAATGTATTTTGGTCTCCAACAGATACTGGAACAATAAAAGAAATAATGAAGGTTGGTGTAGACGGAAAGAGAAGTGGACTTGATTTTTTATTATCAATAGTTGGTAATAAGAAAGCAGAATTTAGAGCAAGAATAGATGCCGCTGTAAGAAATGATTTGTTTGGTATAAAGGGAATAGAAACTAGGGACAATATACCATTCGAAAGATTACTAGACAATGAAACTGAAAATAAAATAGTAAATATAGAGAAAAAGATAAGTAAACAAAAAGAAAAGATTGATGCAATACAGGAAATTATAAAAGAATTAGAACTTGAAATCGATAATATGTTATCAGTAGAAGAAGATGAAAGCATAGTTGAAAAATGTGAACAAGACATATCAGAGCACGTAGAGAAACCAACTTATAATTATTTTTTAAATAAAGGAAAATATGAAGGAAAGATATAAAAGACAATTAGATATAGTTAATCCAGAGCTACTTGGTCTGCCAATACATATAATAGGTTGTGGAGGTATAGGATCTTGGACAGCTCTTGTGTTAGCAAAAATGGGATGCAATAACATTTCGGTGTATGACGACGATATAGTTGAAGACCATAACGTAGCATCTCAGTTCTTTAAGGAATCACAGCTAGAGATGAAAAAGGTTGATGCATTATCAGAAAATGTTTTAGAACAGAGTGGAATAAGATTATCAAGGCACGAGAATAAAGACGAAGAGTTAATAGGTGTAGAGCCCACTGAGGACGCAGAATTGGTTATACTAGCACTTGATAGTATGGCAGAAAGAATAAGATTGGGAGAATTATATAAAGACAGAAATTTATATATAATAGATGGAAGAATGGGTGGAACTCAGGTAGAAATCTATACAAGAAAAGCTAGCGAGTATTTAGGTACGACAGTAGATCCAGAAACAATAGTTCCAGATATTTGCACAGCAAGGAGTATATGTTTTAATTGTGTTACGATTGGTGGATTAATAGGAAATTTTGTTAGAATGTTTGCTAATAAAAATATATCAAATAACGATATTGTATTCGGATTAGATAATATGATATTGTTAAAATAAAAAATATGAAATCGGCTAAGATAAAAGTAAGAAAAGAACCTATTTTTATTAAAAGTAAGTTAGATGATAAAAATGATTCTGGTTACGAAAAATATATTGAAGATAGTTATAAAGACAATGATTTTGTATATGACGGAGAAGATTTTTTAGAAGCTAAAAAAGTTGGTAAACATTTAGTATGTCCACATTGTGGTGAAAAATTAATTATTGATAACATAGATATAGATAATCTATCCAACACTCCATTTTGTTTCTGTGAGAACTGTTACGGATTAAGTAGTGTTGATATGGAGTTTTTATTTGACAATGATTTATTATAAAAAAGCGGGTATCGTATAGTGGTAATTACGGGGGACTTCAAATCCCGAAACACGGGTTCAATTCCCGTTACCCGCTCTAATATAAAAATCTAATATAAAAATATGTATAAAATTGGAGATAAAGTTAGATCAAATCACATTTGTTCAGAAGGAGAAATTGGCACTATTGTTGGTTTTTATAATGGAGGATATTATATTCAAGGTTTCACTAATGGAAGTATCGCCAAAGATAAGTTAAGTGATAAAGAAAAAAGTAGCAAATTTTTCGATCCATCAAAAGAAGTATATGCATATAGCCAGCATCTTTTAAATATATATGAACGATGTGATTATAAAAAGATATGCCTAAGAAATTTATTATAGGAGACCTTGTTAAATTAATAGAACCACATCTTTTTTATGACAATAATTTTATTGGTGAATTAACTGGAAGTGATAGTTATATATTTAAAGTTGTTGACACGTTCGTTTGTAGTGATAATAACAGAATATATGTTGAGCATAATGGTTTTATTTTTAAAAATAATGATTTTGGATGGAACGAGGAAAGATTTTATTTGTATAAAAGAACAAAACCATTAGATCTATTGAATAATTTTATCAAAGAAAAGTATGAAAGCAAGAGAAAAAAAGTGTAGCCATTGTTGAGTTGATATAAAGGAAGAAGAAGCGAAAGATTTTAATGGTGAAATCTTATGCGAAGAGTGTTATATGAATGCCATATTCCCAAAAGGTAACTGGGATTGTAGGTAGCAATATTTTGCCTAGCTTGTCAAACTTGACAAATCATTTTTTATTTTATATAATATAAACAACAATAATATTTAACTTTTAGTGATTACCATAAGCTTGGTCATAAAAATCATTACGTAATGGGAAAATCAAGGATATGCATCGACGCCTTGTTACTTATGGTAATCATTAAGAGTTAAATAATATTGCCCCGTTGGTTAAGTGGCTATAATATCTCTCTCCAAAAGAGAAGTCGTTGGTTCGATTCCAGCACGGGGTGCAATCATTTGTAATAAGCCCTATTTCCACGTGGGCACAAATGGTTATTTATTAAATATACACAACTATCTTTTGTTAATTGTTAATAGTTGTGTATGGGGATTAATGGTTTAGATAGCAATTAAATCTTGAAAGAGAGCTTGCTAGACTTGGGTTCGATTCCCAAAATCTCCACGAACTTTTAAAATCCATAGGGTTAATAGCCCACATAAGACGCTAACAGCATATTTATTACTTGCTATGTAAAAAAAATGCGTCTTGTCATAGGAGTGTAGCTCAGTTGGTTAGAGCGCGTAAAAAATGAGTATTTGTGATACTCTCACAGCAACAAAACAAAAGCACTTTTAATGCCGAGGTCGCAGGTTCGAATCCTGCCACTCCTATATATTCGGAAGATAGCTCAGTGGTAGAGCAAAATAGATTAAAAAAAATGAGTAATATATAGATACATATCTATACCAACTCTAACAGCAACAAATAATCAATGGGATATTTGTATGTAGGTTCGATTCCTACTCTTCCGACTTTCGTTTAAAAATTAATATATAAGACTCAAACAGCAATCAAATAAAAATCTTTTGGCGATTAAAAAAATGAGTCTTGTTATCTAAGATGTATGATAAACATCAACAAAATTAAAGCATCAAATGAAAGATTTTCAAATGGTTTGATTGATGCGATGTATGAAGAGACATCATTTACGGAAACGGCAAATGGTGCAAAGACACTAGCAAGAACTAAATCAGCTTTAGTTGATTTTTTCGCACAAGCTGGTGCTATGAGAGGAAAAAAAGATGAGGCTTTGGAATTGTTCAAAAGAGCGTTCTCAGAAGACAATCTAATAGCAACTAGGCTGTTATTCTACTTAAGAGATGTCAGAGGTGGTCAAGGAGAAAGGGATTTGTTTAGGAATTGCCTACAATATTTAGGCGAACAAGAGAAAGAAGTGTTCGAAAAGATAGTAAAGTATGTACCAGAATATGGTAGATGGGACGATCTATTCTTTGATAATGAAAAAGTATTTGAGTTTATTAAAAAGCAAATAGATAGTGATGTAAATAGTGAAACACCATCCTTGCTTGGTAAATGGCTAAAAACAATAAATGCATCTTCAAAAAATACAAGAGAAAAGGCAAAGTTTATAGCAGGTAAACTAGGATTGACAAATATAGCATACAGAAGAGTTGTTAGATTTTTGAGAAAGAAGATACAGACAGTTGAGGAACTTATGTCTGCTAGAAAATGGAGTGATATAAAATATGAAAATGTTCCAAGTCAAGCATCACTTCTTTATAAAAATGCATTTACAAAACACGATAAAAACAGATATGAGAAATATATAGATGATGTTAACAACGGAGAAAAGAAAATAAATGCTAGCACATTATACCCATATCAACTATATGACAAAGCATTCGATGGAGATAATTCAGTTGAAGCGTTATGGAAAAATCTACCAGACTATACAAGAGGAACGAATGCACTTGTTGTAGCAGATACATCTGGTAGTATGGAAGGAAGACCGATGTCAGTGTCAGTATCACTAGCATTGTATTTTGCAGAGAGAAACAAAGGAATATTTAAGAATTGTTTTATAAGTTTCAGTGAAGATCCAAAAATACACAAGATAAAAGGGATGACACTAAGACAAAAGATGAATAGTATAAAACTTGGTGATGTGGCGAATACAAACATACAATCAGTGTTCAGTCTTATATTAGGAACTGCAATAAAAAATAACATACCAGAAGAAGAAATGCCAGAAACTATTTATATAATTTCTGATATGGAATTTGATAACGCTGTTTGTGGAAGAACAAATTATGAGATTATAAAAAGAAGATACAAGGAGAGTGGATATAAAAAACCAAACATAGTATTTTGGAACGTTAACGGAAACGGTGAAAATTTACCATCACAAGACAATGAAAAAGGCGTAACTATGGTATCTGGTTTATCTGCATCTACATTTTCTTTGGCAGTAGAAAATAAAACTCCATATGAAATGATGCTAGATGTTGCAAACTCAGACAGATATAATAAGATAGTTTTATAGTGAGTGATTAGTGCCCACTTAAGTCACAATAAGTGGGTATTATATTGTTCATTTAAAAAAAAAGGGAGGTTGATATGAAAGCATTTATTTTCTGCCAAAAGTGTTTATGCATACACGGTTGCGTTGAGATTAAAAATGGCAAAGAAATTGTAAAGATTTGCCATAATTGTAGATTTAAACCTATAAGGGACTGTGAGAAAGACACACCGACTAAC
>JAKQTP010000120.1 GCA_029563035.1 archaeon
AATAAATATGACTTGGATAGTTTGAAGTCAAAAATAATAAGCGAGATAGGTAAAATTGGGGTTGTAACTTCATTCAGTAGAGATAAGGAATTAATTATGAAAGGTGAAAAAATGAATGAGAATATTAATACATTTTTAAAATTTAAATTTTATGTTGAATATACTGACAATGGAAATTGTGCAGACCTTGTTTGTAATTGTTAAGATAGTTGCACTTTCTTTTTTATGTGCATCTTTTATTTTTACATTGGAGGTTGCAAAAAGCGAGGGAATGATATTAGAAAAGTTTGCAAAGTATTTAGATGGCAAATTTTGGCTAAAACCTTTTGGAGGGTGTGGGTATTGTACTTTATTTTGGGTTGCTTTATTAAGTGGGTTGTATCAATTTGGGTTTATAGGCATTTCATGCGCGTTTGTTTCATTTGTAATTTATAAAAAAATATGAGTTGTTTTATTAATTGTTTTGATTTGGGTTGCATTGAGCATTGTGCAAGTTTGGAACTTATATTTGATGCGGTTCAAAGTGGAGTGCATACATGGCACTTTAAAAGTAATAACGGTCATTGGTCTAAGGAAGTCACTTATACGTTAGGGGATGCCATTGTATTGGATTTAAAAGATACAAGCGAAACTGATTGTATTTTCGTAAGGCTTAATAATCCAGATGGCACGATTTACGATTTTGGCGGGTCTGATTGCTTAAAACTTGAAACATATATAAGCAATGAAATTTAGTCCATATCAAAATATAATATTTGACATTGAGGATTCGTGCGGTATTTGTGATAAATTACAGATACAAAATGAACATTTTTATTTTCAAGGTAGTGGAGATTTAAAACTACAAAAAAGTGATGAGTTTGATACTAATCCAAGTTTTTATTTATTTTCTCCATCAACGGATATTTTAAAGGTTAGTTTAATCCCACAACCTACAATAGCAATAGGTGCGTTTTTATCTTTTTACTATGGTGGAAAATATTATTTTTATTATTTCGATGAAACTTTGCCAATACCTCCTCCAACTTATTCAATAAATACAGTG
>JAKQTP010000136.1 GCA_029563035.1 archaeon
GGCTGGAAGGGCTAATTATGAGCTAGTAAAAAAAGCCGATTTAGAATTAAATAGTATAGAAAGGATAATTCCCAAAGATAATGAATGGATTTATATTCCTGATAATTTATTTGAGGCACTTAATTTTTGTATTCTCAATGATAATAATACAAATATTTTTATTGGTGATGATGTAGTATATTCTACAGATGGATTTAGAATTTATCAATATAAATTGAGTACTCCAATAATAAATAAAGTGCTAATCAACACACAGTTGGTTAAAAGTGTGGTGAATTTTAACAATATTAAAGGATATGCTGTAACAAAAGGTTGGATTCATTTTAGAGATGATGATGGTTCAATTATATCTGTTAGAAAATATGATACTTCTCAATATCCTAAAGATGAAATAGAAAGGGTAATAAGAGAAAATATTATTGGAGATTATGTGAAATGCGCTATTCCAGATACATTGGCACAAGTTATTGATAGAGCTTCTATTTTATCAAAAGAAGTAGATAAATATGATGCAATTACAATGAAATTGACTAATATTGGTATTACAATAAAATCAAACAATGAATATGGTAAGTTTGAAGAATCTATAGATGTAGAAACACCTTATAATGCTGAATTTATAGTCAGTGTTATCATGCTGAAAGATTGCTTGAAGGATACAGATTTATTTTATATAAGGAAAATAGCAGTAAAAGGAACTGCAAAAGAAACAGTTAATTTAATATTTTCCAATACTAATGGAATAAAAATACTGTCGACAATGGAATAAGCTATGCCACGTTCATTCTTTGATAAGAATAAATTATTAGAAATAAATTATAAAGAACCTACTATAAGAGTAAAGAAGAATAACATAATAAGTTGTGAAGAATGTGGTTTATATAAACACTGTAACAGTCCTAAAATGGAAGCGAGCGGAGAAGGTAGGCTAGGCATTCTTATTATAGCAGAAGCTCCAGGAGCTGAAGAAGATTTACAAGGAACACAGTTAGTAGGAAGGTCTGGTAGATTACTTAGGGAAGTGTTACATCTTATGGATTTAGATTTGGATAGAGATTTTTGGAAGACAAATGCAATATCCTGTAGGCCACAAAACAATAAAACACCAAGTATATTACAAATAAATGCTTGTAGAAATAGAGTAAAAGAAGTTATAGATAAATATAAACCAAAGGTAATAATCCCTATGGGGTATACTGCAATGATATCCCTTGTAGGGGATAAAATAACAGGAAGAATAAAAGGTTTGTCTATGACTGATTGGGCTGGTTGTATTATACCAGACCAAGATTATAAATGCTGGATATGTCCTACATGGCATCCATCTTATATTATAAGGAATGAAGATGGCAGTGAAAATAGTGTAGTAAAGAAACAGTTTATAAACAATATAAGAGAAGCAGTAAAATTAGCAGAA
>JAKQTP010000140.1 GCA_029563035.1 archaeon
TAATTATGAGCTGTAAACCAACATATAAAGGAGTAAGATATAATTCTTTAGAAGAGTTATATAACGCTAATGGAGTTAGTGCTCAACAAGCCCAACAACTATATGGTTCTTATTTACAAACAACTAATAATCCTACTATAGAAGGATTTAAACAATGGAATAGTAGACAACAACAAATTGAAGAAGGTTTTGGTAATAACAATACTATTAAATTTGAAGAGGATCAATCTACTGATTATAAACAAAGAACAATTAAGAATGCCTCTGCTGATGCTACCATAGCTATTGCAGTTGATTTTAATAGTGCTGGAGAAATTCTTACTAAAAACTCTGTATTAAATCAAGGTAAAGTTTATATGCCTATAGATGGTAATAAACTTGAAGTTACAAAAGAAAGAGTAGATAAAATTGTTAATGCTCTTAACTCCATAGGTAAAGATGAAATATCTCTTAATATAGCTGGTAATGGGATATATACTATGAAAGGTAAATATACTCAAGAGCAAGTTGATGAATTTACCTATGATTTACTTAAGGCTATTGTTGAGTCTTCTAATTTAAAAGTGAAAATTTCATCTATAAGAACTGGTGGACAAACAGGATTTGATGAGGCTGGAGCAAAGGCTGGTATGAAATTAGGTATTCCTACTCTTGTACTTGCACCTAAAGGATGGAAATTTAGAGATATAAGTGGTAAAGATATCTCTAATGAGAAACTTTTTAAGGAAAGATTTAATAATATAATTTCTGATTTCCCTGAAGTTGTTATGACTGTAAGAGATATGTTGAGAGAAGAAGGTTTTGGTAATAACAATACTATTAAAGATGAAAATAATCACTATGTATATAATAATGAACAATTTAAGGAGAAAGTTAAACCTTATGGATATATTAAAGAAAAAGAAGTTAATGGTGTTATAACAAAAGAATTTAAGATAAACAGAAATGCATCTTCAGATGTATTAAATGTAGTAGCAGAATTTCTTGGTATTGATCCTATATTTGTTTTTGAAACTACGGATGAAGTTAGAGATCGTTTATTATTTATTGCTAAAGATTTGGCTGAAGATAAAAAAGTAATATTTATATTTTCAGATGATGTACCATCAGATCAAAATACTTTGGTAAACGAATATGTTAAGTTTGAAGTTGAAAAAGATAAAGATAGTTTACCAGTTATATTAAGTTTAGAAGGAGATAGATTATCCCCATTACATTATTTTGGATATATACATCATATATTTAACACACTTAAAAATATGAAGCTTAATCCAGATAGAATAATAGAATTAGCAAATTATTATGGTTATGAAGGAACTTCTGAAATAGATGCATTGTATTATTTATATCCTCAGCTTAATCCAAAATTTAATCCATTTAGAAAAAACAGTCTCTTATTAGAAAATAATGATGCTACATTTGATATATATAATGCTATCGGAATAACTTTAATTGGTGAACAAGGTGAACAAACTATATCAAATTATAGAGATTTGAACTTATTAGATAGAGAAGTTTTATGGCTTAATTTATGGGCACAAGGATATTATAAATTACCAAGACCTTCAGATAGTCATCAAGAAAGATTCGTACATTTTGGTGATGAGTTTAGAAATCTTATAACAGACAAAGAAAGTAGAAAAACTCAAACTCTTAAATATATTTCTTCTGAAATAGAATATTATATTAAAGTAAAAAGATCAGGTAATTATATACATGTAACTGATAATCAATTAGAAGGATTATTAATTAATATTTTAAAAACATTTAATTCTAATTTGTATAATAAAATAGTTGATTTTACGAACACGTTATTAAATACCAATGATGAGAAATATGTAGAAAAAATAGAAACGTTTATAGAAAGAAGTGAGATATCTGACAGTATAAATCTTACCATAGAAGATTATCTTAATACATCTTTTGAAGCTTATCGTCGTTATATGATTGATACAGTAGGATTAATATCAAGAAAGAATAATGTTATGGATTCTATAATAGGTGTAGAAAATAAGTTAGTAAATAAAATAACTGGTAATGATAGAGATTATATTACATTTTTAAAAAACTATTATATATCTAATTTTTATGCCAAGATAGAAATATTTAAGTTATTACTTAATAATCCAGTAGAATATTTAGATGTAAGAAATGCAGTAAAACGTTTTAACATGACTGCATCTCCTAAAAGAATACAAGATACATCTGAAAGCTTAAGTAAAAAATTAGTAAGTCTTCATTTATTAGATGATGCAGACGATTTATATTTAAATCCAGAAACAAGTGAAGTACAAGATATACCAAATCATCATCCAATAATAAGAACTTTAGTTGTAGATGATATTCGTGTTATACAAAGTAATTGGTTAGAACTTAGTGAAGTATTACTTGATAATGATCCTGAATTTCAAAATTTATTAAATAAATATAATAAAGATTTAGTAAATAATGAAAATATAGATGAGGATATAAATAATTTAATAAAGTATGTATCTGATACTAATGCAGGCAGTTATATTAATATGACTGAAACAGATGGATTTAGTCTGATAAGTTTAGATGGTGTAATAAGAATAATGTTAAGAGATGGTAGTCCTGATTTAGGAAAATATCTAGAATTATATTTTTATGAAATGTCTAACTTAATGAAATGGAGAATAGAAAATGAAGCTGATTCAGATAAAAAAGCAGATTTAATAAAACGCTATGAAAAAACATTTAGAAGTAGTTATAAAGAAAAATTTATTAATCCATTCACTAAAGAACCTTTAACTAAAGCTCCAAATATAGAATTACCTATGTTAAAATTACAGTATGCAGGACCTATAGCAGATAATTTACAACTACATACTGGATATAAAACTGCTTTAGGAATAGCATGGCCTTCTTTTGCAATAGATTTTGAAACAGGAGAAATAAAAAATAAAAATTTACTGAATTCTATTATAACTATGTTGGATAATAAAACCAGCATTATAAGTTTTTATTCAGCTAATAAGAGTATTACAAGTAAATTAAATAAAGATGGTGAAAAAAACATTATTGTACAAGAGGATGGTAATTTTAATTTTGTAAATGCTATAAATAATTATCAAGACACTTATGCAAAGTACTGGGGGGTACAAGTTATAACTACTACAAATCATGGATTTATATCTCCTTTTGGTACACAAATGGCTAAACAAATAATATCTAATATTTATGACACTGGACAGCCTATAAATGAAGAATTAGCTGAGTATACAAAAAAATATCTTAAACTAATATCTACTAGATTGCAACTTAGTATGGATTTATTAAGAAATAAGCTTGGTATAAAATATAATCATACTTTACAAAGATATGTTTTAGATAATAATTCAAAACAAGATTTAATGAATTTATTATTACAAGAAATAGATAGAAGAGGATTTGAGCTTAATTTTAGAAATAAAGTAATACAATGGTTTAATAATAATGATGATGTAAGTGGTATTATAAATGATACAATGTTTCAAAATTTATTATTTGGGATATTAAAAAATGATGTAACATCAAGAAAAGTATTTGGATTACAAGCTTTTCAACATCCATCAACATTTATAAAGGATAGAAATACTTATGAAGCTCATTTAAAAACTTATATAAAAGAAAATTACAATATTGATGTAGAATTAAAATTTTCAAAATTAGGTACGCCTTATTTAGTATCTAGTGATTTAAACTTTTATAGTAAAGATTCTCCAGTAGCACAAGTTATCTTACCTAATTTTTATAAAAAAGCTTTAGATATTAAATCAGTAAAAGATAAAAGATTATTAAAAATTATAGGTTTTCGTATTCCTACATCAGGATTAAATCTTATAGAAAATTTTGAAGCAGCTGGTTTTCTACCAGATACTTATGGAAATATAATAATAGTTCCAAGTGCTATTGTAGCTAAAACTGATTCTGACTTTGATATTGACACACTTTATTTATATTTTTATAATGTATTTTATGACATAAATGGTAATCCAGTGATAATAGATAAAAATATAACTTATGAAGATTACTTAGAAGAAATGAGTAAGATATATTTTAATATCACTGATAATTTATTTTCCGTTGAAATAGATAATGAAAGACCATTTAAAGATTGGGAACAAATAAGAACTATATTATCTAATGAAGATTATGA
>JAKQTP010000146.1 GCA_029563035.1 archaeon
TTTTGTACGCCCGGTGGGACTCGAACCCACATACACCTTATCGGATCACGGATTAAAGGTCCGTTGCATCGTTCCACCTCTGCCACGAGCGTATAATAAAAAACCCCGAAACTTACGTATCGGGGTCACCATGTATAATACTTCACAAATAAATCATGTCATAGTTCGCCCGATTCCTATATGTTTTTTCATATAAGATTTAATGGTTGAATAATATGACATTAAAGTACACATCGTATTTTTGTTATAAATATGTTGCAAATATAAAAAAGATTTTTGAAATAAACAAATGTTTTCAAATAATTTTTTTTGTCGAGTCAAATAATTTTCATGAAACTATTTATAATAAAGTCTATTAACAAGAATGGCCCAATATAAAATAATTGTCGATCAACAATCAAAATTTGTACATTTAAAAGAACAACCACTTTTTACTGATTGTCACGAAATTCTGTTAGATCATGTGATATCATTTATTGATGATCAAACATTTCAAACATATGAAGAAGAACCAACAGGGACAACAGTCGGAACAGTTGTTTCGTCAACATATGATGATGTTACATTTGAAATCATTGCAGGAAACATTGGAAATGCATTTACCATTAATAGTTCAAATGGAGTTATAACAACCACCATCATTCTTGATTATGAAACAGTTCCTGTTTATAATTTAACGGTTAAAGTGACAGTTAATGGTTCACCATCTCTTACGGATACTGGTAATATTACAATAAATGTATTAAGAGTATATCATATTTGTGAAAATTACGGTGTTAGTGAATCTGGTACATCTGTAAATAATCAAGTAAATTATTTATCATGTAATGAAATTCAACTCACAACCGGCACGCTTGGAAATTATTTAATTGATTGGAAATTGGGAAATGTAAATGGAAATACAGTATTTACTAGTGGTAATGCAGGAAATACAGATCCAGATTTACAAGCTGAACATCCATTTTATGATTTATGTCAAGGCGGCACATTATATCCGGTATTTAGATATATCACAGTAAATGGTGTGAGATACACAAATATAAAGTTTTCAGATTTGGGTTACTATTCACCGGATTTATTGACTTGTTTATCACCAAAAACAGTTGGTGCAATGACTTGTTCAAATGGTTTGGTTGGTGCAACATATAACCATACTATATCATATAATAACACAACAATGCCAGCTGCAGCTGCAGAACGTACAGTTACATATATGCTTAATAATGACGGGTCAACAACAGATTTTGCTTGGCAATTTTATGGCTATTTAATTGCAGATAGAATACGAATATATTACGTGTCTGGTATATATGAAACATTATTAGGTGATTGGGTTATTGGGTCGGATAATGTGGAAACCAATTATGGAACAATACCAAAAATTTATAAAAGTTCATACATTAAGACTGCATTTAGTGTTAGTGGTTTCACATATACTTCTGGTGATTATATAAAATTTCATATTACACCTAGTTATAATCAACCGACAATAACTGACACTAATTGGTCGTTAAGTATAAATTGTTTTACACAAACAGAACCTCTTGATTTGACACTTGTAACGGGAAGTGATTTTTGTGCTTTGAATACTGGTACAACATTAAATATGGTATATAATAATGAAACGTGTTCGTATGATATTGATGTTATAACAAGCGAAGGTCTACCATCAACAAATGATATTTATAGTTATTTCATACCCATTAATTTTGGCGATGGTGATTATGACACTAGTTCGACAATTTCATTACGATGGAATACTGGATACACATATAACTGGTTAAATAATACCGGATCTGATTATTTTCTTAATGGAACGTTAACAATTGAAAGGGATTTGTCAACACATATGTTAACATATACATTTACAAATAATGATGATTATCTTAATTATAAAAATGCATATGTTGCACTTACTGGCTCATCATGGAACAACTATACCACAGATCCAACTAATCCAAATCATTATCAACAAATCACGATGACACAAAGAATATCAATGACATCGGGGGACACGTATTCAACTGATCATATATATATTGGACCCGATAGTTTATTTTATTTTGATGATGTTAATCATATAATAACCATAGAATTAAGACCTTTTGTTTCCGGATATATTCCTACAAGTGATTGTGATTTATATTTTTCATCACCATTGACAACAATAAGTACCGGTATTAATAATTTTTATAGTGGTGATAGTTTCACACATATAACAATATGGGGTTGTATTGAATTTAGAGCTGTAAGATATCCTCGTGTTGTAAATCATGACACATCAGTAGAAGGTAGGGCAACATTGGCTTTACGTACCGGATTATTAAGCCCAACATTATCTTTCGGACCACGATTTGTACCCTATTTTTCTGATTTTTTGGCACTTCATAAACGTTATTTAAGAGTTGATATTACTGATGTATCAGATCCAATAAATAATTATGAAGTTTATACTAAGTTAGATTGTGAAACCGGTGAACTATATTACGATTGGGTATTAATTAAAAAAGTTGGAACATAAAAAAAATCCCCATCAAAATGGGGATTTTTTTATGAATAGTCTGTGAGAAAACTCATTACTTCAGTCATGGAAATAATCATTCCATAATATCACCAGAGTCTTCTCTAGGATCTTCGACTAATCTGATTGTCCAGTAGTCAGCTGTTAAATTTGCTGTGTTACAATATGCGTAAGGAAGATAAAAATAACCTTTATCACCCCACGATTTACCCCAACTATTTCTTACAATAAAATGTTGTTGTGTGTCATCATATCCAACTAATGTTACGGCATGACCACCCAAGGCACTTTCTTTTGATAAATCAGGCATCGGTACATATCCAGTGTTAGTTACTGAATCACCCATAAATGATTCATACAACATCATACCAAATGATATTGGATGACCCAAAGCTAGACATTCTCTTATGTGATAAAGGTTATGATTAACACGATAATATTCTAATACTTGATGTTTTAAAGCCTCTTCATAACAATCTTGTGTTGGTTTTTTTCTGAAGCATCTACTGTAACTCCACATTTTTTCGGGACACACACCTTTATCAGCCATTGTTTTTATTGTGTTTCTTAGTGTTGCTCCGGCATCCGATCTGATGGTTCCTTCAATTTGTCGCGTATTATAATATATGAATAATCTTGACGGCATGAAATTTTCAATTTCTTGTCTCATTTGTTCAAATTGAAATACTGCACCCATAGAATTGGCCGTACATGAACCAAGATTACCTTGATCGTATATTACCGGACATTTATCTCTTAAATCTACCTTTTCTGGTAATGTAATAGGGGCCGAAACTTTAAATTTATAGTCTCTGGCATCGGGCAAGTCTCTCTTCCAACCCAATTTAGCGTTTTTACTGGGCTTTGATTTAAAAATCTTTTTAATCCAAATAATAAAATTTTCCATAATTTTGTCTTTTCCTATAAATATAATGTTAAAATAAATTGGTAGTCTCAAAAATGTTTTATATCTTTGTCGTTGAAAAATGAAAAAATGGTGAAAAATTAAAGAATCTGTTAAGACATTATTTGAAAACAAACATCACTATGATGCTGTTAACAAATTTGCATTAGAATCATATAATAAAAGATTTAAAGACCTGAAGAAAGATAATGGCACATATCATAGGTATGAATGTTTTGAAATTATTAGTGATAATACTATTCGAGTAATTTACAAATATGGAACAATTCAATATGATTTTGATTATACATCGTTTTTTGATGTTGAATTATAATAAAATTTATGAAACTAAAAGGACAATATAGATTAGTTTATAGTCTTGATAACGTAAAAAATGAATTGGTTCTTGATGTTGAACTTAAACAAAGAGAATCTTTATTTAAAACAGGGGAAAATTTGTGGTATGGTGTCGCAACGCTTAATAAAAAACCATATACGGAGGAAGATTTAACACATTGTGTAGATGCACAATTGGCTGCGAAAAAAATTGGAAGAGAATTATTAATAAAAACGAAAAATGATGCTAAGAAAAAGAAAGTTGTTTTTCGTATTATAAAAGAAGAAAATGAATAATACACATTCAAAAAGTTATCGTTTAAACGATGCTAAAAATATAGTAGAAAAATTTAAAATTTAAAAATCATGACACACGTAGCTTTCTTTATTACTGCAGGATCACTTCTTCTTATTTTACTTGGATCAATTATTTTTATATTGTTAAGTAAGAATTATTTCTGGACTGGACCTTTTACCGTAATAATGTTT
>JAKQTP010000153.1 GCA_029563035.1 archaeon
AGTTTCATTAATCCAATTGGCGGATATTTGTTTTTGTAATTTGGTTCTATTAATAAAACATTTCTCATTTTAACTCGTCTTCAATCTTGTTAATTACATTTTCTGCCACATTAGGGTCTAAAGCATCTCTAATTATCGAAAAGATTTTTCCTACTAATTTTCTTTGTTCTTTATTTAAACAACTCAGTCTATCAGTTCTAAATTTTGGTTTACAATCTTCTTCATTCTCAATAGAAATTTCATCTATCCCATTTTTACTTTCGGGTTGTACAACTCTATCAAGTATTTTCTTTACTGGAGATGTTTCATGGTTATTAAAATCTTGTTCAATTTTTTCAATTTTCTTTTGAGCTTTTATTGCTTCTTCTTTTTTTCGTTCAAATCTTTCTTTAAACTCTTGATGTTCTTTTTTGTCAGTAAAACCGTTTGATTGCTTTTGCTTATACTCTTCTTCAAATGCTTTTAGATCTTCGATTTTCTTAATTGAACTATTTATTTCGGAAGCGGTGTAACACAATTTATAGATATTAGAATGAAAGAAATTCTTTAACTTCTGCTCAAACTCAAAATAAATTGTGTTTTCTGTAAAATAGTCACGCCTTGAATTTGGAATTAAATCAGGATGCGAAGCGTGGATCTCTCCAAAAAAGTAAAAATGAAATCTTCTATCACGTTGAAGCTTTAATAAGGTATATTCATCTCCAATTTGAATGTTTGATTTTCTCAAACGAAATCCTCTTGTATAATTTATTTGGTTTAAAGATTGATTCTTTTCAGATACACTATGCCAACCCCAATACAATAAGTTACCGTCAGAAGCATATTCTTTAAAAAAAACTACATCTATTATTTCATCTTCTTTCTTTTTGTCATTCTCATCCCCTTTGTAAATATAAGTTGAGTATCCTTTGAATAATTGTTCTGAATTAAGATAAATCTTGTATTCGTCTACAGTTATGCTATCCTTTTTAAACTCATCGAATATTTTGGATTTATAAATAAATCTTGTTGGGAATGGTAATGGTGCAACCATTGAAAGATACTTTTCAATTTCTCGTTTATCAAGCAAATCATCATTTGTTACGTTTTCTAGTATAACTTTAAAATAATGTGATTCAGGATTTTCTTTTTGAGTTGAAAACTCTGTAACTTGCTTAATTACTGAGATTGCATCTTCTTTGTCTTTCCTATTATTTATAATATCTTTTAATTTGGCAGCATCCCATTTCAAAATTGATTTTTTGGCTTCATTAAAAAATGATGTTTCAAAAATTAAATTCTCACAATATGCTAAACCGCCAAGTCTCCCAATACCACGAAAACCTTTATCTACACCTCTTTGCTTTGTAGATTGTGCAATATTCTGTAAAATTGGTTGTACTTGTTCAAAAGCAATACCTGTAGCATTATCTTCAATAATAATTTTTCTTCTTTCTGCATCAATTGTGATATGAATTTCACCTTGATTTTTTTCTAATAAACCTTCTCTTACAGCTTTGTCAATTTGATCTGCTGAATTCTGAATGTATTCTCTAAAAATAAATCGGGAATCCTCATACATTCCAATTGTAAGAGATTCAATAACATCTTTTCCAATAACTGGTGTAAACTTATTATCCATTCTTAAACTGTTTATAAATTGGTCTTGGGAATTTAATATTTAATAATGAGCGGAACACGGGATTTTGAACAACATATTCGCCCTGTTTCAATCTTGTAAGCATAGACTTGTAAACTGGTGGCACATATTGATAATCTGGTTTTGAGATTTCAATTGCATTTGTTCTGCCGTATGCGTGTGTTGCACAATTTCCTTTTACTCTGTCATGAATATCACTTTTGAATTGTTCTGCTGAAAATAATATTATACCCAACGAACGACCTCTTTCTGTTATATCTAATAATTGTCTTAAAATTGGAGAACTCTTCGGCACTTCTTTGGAAGCATATTTATTTAATTCATCAATAAATATAACAATCTTTGATGGAATATCTGCTTCGTTCCTATCATAAGCTTGACCAAGTTTTAACTCATAGATAGAACGCATAACATCTCCAAAAACAAAACCTTGTGTTTCTTCATCTAGTTTGGCGACATCAATTACAAAAACATCATTTTTCTTAATGTTTAAGATTGCCTCCTTTAGTCTTGTTTCATTGTCTTTGGGCTTGCTACTTATCGAATTTGAAAATATTGTAGTTTTTTCAATAGTTTTTCTGAATAGTCTGTAAAATTTACGCCAACTTAAAACTGTAATTTCTTTGTCTTTACCTGAAGCCCCTGCTTTTGTATGTTCATAAACTTCGTTAAGTAATTCATTCCAATTTGTGATACCGTTAAAACCACCTTGTCCAGTTGCTATGTAATTAACAATGGATTCCATCGTTTGGTTTGGGTCATCCACATTTGAGAAAAGCAAATCAATACTCTCTTTATCATCTTCAAAAATGTATTTATATAAAAATGCTTTATTTAGTTCCATTTGACTTTTTACATCTCTACCGTATGTTGATGATACAATATCCTTTGAATATGGATAAAAATATTTTACATTCTGAAATGGAATCGTACTCAAATCAAGCATTTTATAGATACTCTTGTCATCAGAAGTTAATTCGTCATTTATTTCATCAATAGCAAGTAAATCTCTTCCTTTTACATTTAACAATACAAAAGCAACTGATTCTCCTTTTGATTTTTCTATGTATTGGTCTTGAATTGCTTTTAGCAAAAACATTGCATATGATGTTTTTGAAGCCAAACCTGAAATACCAGAAATATTTAAATGAGCCCCTTCGGGTCCAATTAAAAAATGAGAATTAAAATGCACTGGAACCACAATCTTATCCTCGTCCTCATACATTTCAATAATTCCACAAGGCAAAGGGTTTTTAATTCC
>JAKQTP010000154.1 GCA_029563035.1 archaeon
CACCTAGTAGAACACCAACTAGAACACCATCAGGTGTACCAACATATAGATACACAGTTGATATGTATTATTGTGAATTTCCATACTGTTCTTATAGTTTAGGAATGGCTGTAATTGAAAATACATATCAGATTAGTATTGGTTCTTTCTTTGTGTATGATTCGAACACAATAATGGAAATTATGAATTCAACAACATCAACACCTGATTATTATACTAATTTCCAAAATTATTTGGGTTATGACAATTGTAATACAGCATGTCAAAATTCCCAGTAAACATATATTTCATACATGTTTGACTAATTAATTTTTTTTACGTATTTTTATGTAATGAATATACTTGCACACACATCTTTTATTGGTGATACTGGTTATAATAATCATTCACGGTCATTTTTTTGTGCGTTAAACAAATATCATACCGTCAAAATACGAAATTTAACTGTTGGTAAAACATGGAATGGTCTTACTTTAAAACCCCATGATGATGAGCCGTATTTTACTTCTGAAATGAGGAATATGTTAATTATACAAACATTAAAAAATAACGACGGCTCACGAACAGACTTCCCTATCTATGGATATAAAAATGATTTTAAACCAGATGTTCATATAGTTTTAAATGATGTTAATAATCCGTATTTTTTCGATAACTATGACGGATATAAAATTGGGTTTTGTGTGTATGAATCAACAAGATTTCCTGAAGACTTTTTTAAACAATTATTAACATTTGATGAAATGTGGGTACCATCACAATGGCAGTTTGATTCATTGGTCGAACAGGGATATCCTATTAAAAAAATAAAAATAGTAACTGAAGGTGTTGATGTAAATATTTTTAAACCAAAACAGATAAATAATACACGAGATAAATTCAGATTTATTCATTTTGGTAGATGGGATTATCGAAAATCTACAACAGAAATATTCAGAACATTTGGCGAAACATTTAAAGATAATGATAATGTAGAATTAGTGTGTTCAGTTGAAAATAATTTTCCTACAGACGAAACAAGATCAACAAAAGATAGAATAAAAAAATATGATATTAATTATCCAAATATAAAGTTTATCGATTTTTTAAATAGGGATGAATATGTAAAATATCTTCAAGAAGGTGATGTTTTTGTGTCGTGTGCTAGAAGTGAAGGTTGGAATCTACCGTTAATAGAAGCAATGAGTTGTGGAACACCATCGATATATTCAAATTGGGGTGCACAGCTTCAATTTGCAAGAAATAAAGGTATACCAGTTAGAATATCACATATAAGGCCAGCAAATATTGGAGATAAAGATGTTGGTGGTGAATATTGTGAACCGGATTTTAATGATCTAGCAATTCAAATGAAAAATGTTTATGAAAATTATTCGAAATATAAAACTAAAAGCATGGAAGAAGCTGAATTAATACATAAAGAATTTAATTGGGATAATGTAGCAAAACAAGCATCTGAAATATTGAAAAAAAAACAACAAGAATTTGTTTTTGTTACTGCTGGTGATGAAAAATATTTAACAATTATTGAAAAATTAGTAAAGTCAATAAATGAATTTTCAAAAAATAAAATTATTGTTTATAGTGTAAATTGTGATATACCGTTTGAGTATCCAAATATGATTAAACGGAGAATTGACCCACCATTTCATTCGATTTATGATAAATGGTATTTTAAACAGCATGCCTGTATAGAATCATTGAAAGAAAATTATGAGTATTTTGTTTGGATTGATGGTGATGGAATTGCAAGTTATAATATTGATGAAATACAGAAATATTTTCCATCAATAGAGAATTATCCTATTTCTGATATACATGTTCAGGAAGAATTTTTTGGGTATTATACTGATATTGATGGTGAACGAAAAAGTCAATTGTTTAATGAAAATCTTATAAAAACATGGAATCTTAATTCATTTAGACCTTTAATGCATATCTGTTTGTTTATATATAACAAAGATTGTAAATGGTGGTTTGAGGAAATTATTGATGTATATAAAAGAACACCAGTCGATCATTATCCAAGATATTTTCCGTGGAATGATGAGGGTATTGATAATGCATTGAGATGGAAATATGGGGTGAAAAAACATCTTCCGTTGTCTAAATATGACACATCATCGTATGATGGTGATGATGGTTACACAAATCAAGCGTTAAATGATTTTTATAAGTTTTGGAATGAAAACGGCCCACAAAATTTTAATAGAATATATGGATATAAATTTATACCACCGGATAAAACAAATATAATTTGGTTTCATGGAAATAAAGATCCAATTGTTTCAGAAAAAATGATTGATTTTATTAAATTAAAAAGAGATAAGTCTTTTTATCAATCGGAATTTTTTTATACAAACAAATATGAACTTAAAAATCTAGGAGAAATTAAAGGTGTCGAGGATACTTTAATAAATGTTGCAGAAAAATATGGTTGGGATTATGGGATATATCATGAAATCTATAATCAACGAGAATATTATATTAACAATGAAAAACGAATACATAACGGTGACATTGTTGTTGATTTAGGTGCAAATATCGGAATATTTACTCGTTGGGCTTATAACCAAGGCGCGGAAAAAGTTATATCGTTTGAACCGGATAAAAGATATTTTGAATTATTGAAATTAAATAGTGATCCTCGTACAATTTTATTTAATGCCGCTGTTAGTGACACGATGGGTACAACTACGTTATATGAATCAAATCATCTTGGGGGGTCGGCCATTCGAAATTTTGATGATTATATAGACAAATATTCTGTTAGAACATATACATTGGACTATCTTTTTGATTCTGGTTTAGTTGATAGAATAGATTTTTTAAAAATTGATATTGAAGGTGCCGAACACCAAGCATTAAAGGGAATTAGCGATGAAAATCTGTCAAAAGTAAAAGCGATTGCGATGGAATATCATCACGCACATTGTAATTACGATGAAATGTTAAGAGAAAATTTCAGACGAAGAATAATCGAACTGGGATTTAAATCATTTATTTTATTTTTGGGTTCAAATAATATGTTACAAATGTTTTATTTTTGGAAATGATGGAATTTAATGATGATATTTTTGTGATTAATTGTTGGGTTGATAATGATTCTAAAGAAAAAAATTTAATTGATTTAATTAATATTTTAAGAACATTTAATATCCCCATTCTTTTAACTGGTTCTTATCCATTAAAACCGGAGTTACAAAAACTCGGTGATTATTTTATTTTTGATAAGGAAAACCCTATATTATTGAGGGAAGATTTTCAAAAATATAATATAAATAGTGTTCGATGGACACAAATTGGTGATGTCCGTATTGAAAATCATTGTGAGTATCATCACGATTATGCGGTATGGTCAACAATGAAAAACGCATTCAATTTTTGTAAATACCTAGGAAAAGAATATATACATTTTTTTGATTATGATAATCTACCAGATCCTGTACAATATCGTCAGTCTTTTCTTGAAAAAATTAGAGAGGGTGATTTTGTTATATATGAATATGAAAAAAATTCGTCATCGATAAGTAATATCAACCCATTTTGTGCAATGTTTATTTTTTCAATTAGAACTAATATTGCTGTTGCTGCTATGAATTTGATAAAAAATAAAGATGAATTTTTTCGGAATAAAGACGATAAATGGCAATTAGAAAAGAACTTATTAAATTCAGTCAGACAAGTAACGTCAAATGTGATAGTATCACCATATATTGCAAACGATAATGAATTAAATTTACAATCCAAATGGAGTAGAAATGGTACACATAGAAATGGCGCGAAATTACAATTATATCTTGCTGTTGACGATTCAAATGACTTATATCTTCATACTATTTCTGGCTTTCACGAATCTCCCGCAGAACAGGATTATTTGATTGAAATTAATTATAATGAATATAAAAAATTTCATGTTGTCGCTAAAGGTATGATGGATATTTTAAAAATTGGAAAATATAAAGAAGGATCTGTTGTATATGTATATTATGAAGGTGTTGAGATATTATCTGAATTTTTATATAAAGATGTAAATGATTTCAGAAAAATTAATAAATTAATAAGAACTAATATAAAGAAAACAAATATAGAACAAATAAATATTAATTTTGTTGATGGACCATTTTTTGAAATTAAATCCAATGTGGATGGTTTATATAATGTTCAATTTATAAATAAAAAAACAAATTCTGTTGAATATGAATTGGATATGAAAAATAATCATTGGGCAAAAAGTTCAAAGAAATACTATATTGATTGGATTATAAAAATTGATGGTATTGATAATGATTTTCATTCTGTATATGAATTTAACCCAGAAAATAAGTTAGTTTATATTGCTTTTGAATCGAGGGCGTTGGGTGACACAATAGCATGGATGCCATATGTGGAAAAATTCAGAATTCAGAAACAATGTAGAGTTGTGTGCTCAACATTTCGTAATAATTTGTTTGAAAAACAATATCCAAATATAGAATTTATAACCCCCGGAACACCAGTTAATAATTTATATGCAATGTATCGAATTGGGTTGTTTTATAGTGATAAAAAAATAGATTATTATAGACATCCAATCGATCCGTTGAAAGGACCATTATCAAAAATTGCTACAGATATATTGGGCTTAGAATATGAAGAAATAAGGCCACAACTTCCTATATTATCAACAAATAAAAAGAAAATGGTGTCAATAGCCATTCATTCAACAGCACAATGTAAGTATTGGAATAATCCGACAGGATGGCAAGACGTTGTTAATTTTTTAAATGATAATGGCTATGAAGTAAAATTGGTTTCACAAGAAGATGATGGATATATGGGTAATAGGAATCCGAAAGGCATTACTAAAATGACAACAACTAAAATTGAAGACACTTTAAGGACATTACAAGAATCAGAATTGTTTATTGGTATCAGTAGTGGTCTATCTTGGTTGGCGTGGGCTGGTGGAACGAAAACTGTGTTAATTTCGGGATTTACTGATGTGTATAATGAACCGGTAAATAATATAATAAGAATTATAAATAAGAATGTCTGTAATTCTTGCTGGCATAATTACACGTTCGACGCCGGGGATTGGAACTGGTGTCCGTTGTTTAAAAATACAGATAGACAATTTGAATGTTCTAAAGCAATTACATCAGAACAAGTTATTGGTGAAATTAAAAAAGCGTTAAATTTGTGATTGTTAATGTTTTTTTATTTCATTTAATTTTTCTACAATCTCATTTACTGTTTTTTGTGGCGCCGGTGGAATATTTTGTGGCGGTCTGGGTGGTATATTTTCATTAAAGCGTATCCTTGAAGGTGGTGGTGGTGGTGCAGGCCTGGCCACTTGTGGTGGTACTACTTGTCTTTTTTTCTTACATCCACATCCCATATCTTTAATTTTTTTTATAAATATTTGGTATTATTATTATTTTTATGTACATTTTGTAAATAGTAACAAAAATACAGATAAAAGTAAAGTAAATGGAAGAAATTTTTGTACCAGTAAAAAGTGTCTACAATAGTAATTATGAGGTTATCAAGAATATAATGTCACTTTATAAAATAGAACAATTTGATCTTGATTGTACATATTCAAAAGGATCATTCTGGAAAGATTTACCACAACCTAAGATAAAATCAGACATTGTTCCATTATTTGAAGACGTGATTAAGGCCGATTCAGAACATCTTCCATTTGATGATAATTCAATGAAAACCGTGATGTACGATCCACCATTTGTTATTAGTGGTAGAACATATAGGGAAAATAAAGATGGTAGTTCAATAATTGCAAAAAGATTTGAGGGGTATTATGATTATAATAGTTTAACAACAAATTACTATAATACTTTACAAGAACTTTATCGAATAATTGTGCCTGGTGGTTTTGTTGTTATGAAAAATCAAGACACGGTGAGTGGTGGTAAGAATCATTTTACTCATGTTATGGTGATGAATATGGCGTTGAAAATTGGTTTCTATCCGAGAGATTTGTTTATTCTTCTAGCAAAATCGAGAATTAATAGTTTTGGAGCTAGATGGATAAAACAGGAACATGCCCGTAAGCATCATTGTTATTTCTGGGTTTTCGAAAAAACAGAACCAAAAATAAAATATTTGTTTTAAAATATCATTATGGTATAAATGGAGTACGAACAGGATTTGTTGGACTTCCTAGGTACATTGATACTCTATCACCAGTTTTCCAGTTTTTTGCCGTTCCACCGGGAAATTCAATTACATGATCACCAATACCAGTATATCTTGGAATTGTTAACTGATTAGGATCTGGTACAGGACAATTTGAGTGGATTTTATTAATTCGATTTTTTAAAACGAAAATAATATCAAGTGGAATTTTACAATCCTTCATCCAAAAAGAATGATGACCCATTCCGGTATTAAAAACCATACAACCATCAAGTTTATCTCTACCCATCATTCCCTGGGCAAATTGCTCGGGTTTTAAATATTCGGCTTCAAATCGTTGACCATTAATTATTACACTCATGTACAATAAATATTTGGAAAAATAATTATTTTTTCTTATATTTTAAATTAAAGAAAAATTATGAAAAAATTAAAAGCACCTATTAAGATGTATGGTGGTAAAGGGACTATGTATAATGAAATATTTAAGTATTTTCCCAACCCTAAAGACTATAATACATATATAGAACCATTTGCTGGAAGTTTTTCCCTTGGACTTAAAATTGAACCAATACCAACAATTCAAATATATAATGATTTGGATAAAAATGTATATTCATTATATAAAGTTTTGTCAGATCCTGATATGTTTAAAATTTTTAAAGAAAAATGTGATTTGATTTATTATTCTGAAGATTTGAGAAAAGAATTTAAAAAAGAATTGAATAAATCAGATTTATCATTAATAGATCGGGCATTTTATTTTTTTTATATTAATCGAACATCACATAATGGTATTGGGGGATTTTCAAAAAATACACATATTCGAAGGGGTATGAGTAGATCAATTTCTGATTTTTTGTCCACAATTGATGGTTTACCAGAACTTCACGAAAGACTTTCTAGGGTTATTGTAACTAATACTGATGGCACAGAATTAATACAAAAATATAATCAACCGAATGTTTTTTTATACAACGATCCACCATATGAACAATCTACTAGAACTAGTACAAGATATGATGTTGATATGGATAGAGATGGACATATTAGATTTCTTGATGCTTGTATAAAAAGTAATGCTAAAATATTAATAAGTGGTTATCATTGTGATTTGTATAACATTCTAGAAGAAAATGGTTTTAAAAAGGTTAGTTTTAACGTGAAAACTATAAGTGGTAATTTTACACCAAAAACAAAGACAGAATATTTATACTATAACTATGACATTAAGTAATCTAATATTTGAAAATCATAAACATGACTATGGTTGTGTGATGCTTTATTTTGATTTTCCTGAAATTAAAACAATTCATAACATTATTAAACCCAACGACATATATGAAGATCCGTATGACGATTCTTATGGTCTTGAAACCGAACCACATGTTAGTTTATTATTTGGATTACATAATGAAGTTACTACAGACAACGTGAAAAACGTGTTAAAAAAATTTACATTTGGACCTTGTCGTCTTACTAATGTTTCGACATTTGATGGCCCACCATATGATGTATTAAAATATGATATTGATGGTGATGGTTTACATGAGGCAAATGCAGAATTACGAAAATTTCCTCACACAACTAATTTTCCTGAATATCATCCACATTTGACAATTGCATATTTAAAAACCGGTAAAGGCAAGAAGTATACGGATGCATTAAAAAATAGTTCGTTTACATTATTACCAAAATTTGCTGTTTACTCCAAGACTAATGGAACAAAAGAAAAATTGTCTATCACCACGAAATAATATTTTTTTT
>JAKQTP010000159.1 GCA_029563035.1 archaeon
GGAAAAACTATTCTTGAATTGGAAGAAAGATACAATATAAAAAAATCTAGAATACATAAAATATTACAAGACAATGATATAAAAACAAGAAGAACTGGGCCAACATTAAAACCAATTCCATTTAATATAAAGGATATAGAAACAGACAGAGCAAATGGTATGAAGTGGAAAGATATTGCTAAAAAATATAATACAACAATAAATGCATTATATTATTATCTCAACTGTCCTGATATACCAAAGAAGAAGGTAAATAAGAATGACATTGTATCAAAAGTATAGACCAAAAGATTTCTCTGAAATTGTTGGGAATGAAATTACTATAAAAGCATTAGAAAATGCTCTTAAGAAAGAGAATCATTCTCATGTTTATCTTTTTGTTGGGCAGTCTGGAACGGGAAAGACAACGGCTGCAAGAATTATGGCATCAAAGCTAGATGCAAGTGAATTAGATATTGTAGAAATAAACAGTTCAAACAATAGAGGAATAGATACAGCAAGGGAAATAATTCAACAGATGAAAATATTACCTATTGCTAGTAAAAATAAAGTTTTTATATTGGATGAAGTGCAAAAAACTACTGCTGATTTTCAAGGGGCTATATTGAAAGCACTAGAAGATACCCCAGAGTATGTTTACTTCTTTCTTTGTACAACGGATGCACAGAAACTGATAAAACCAATAAAGACAAGATGTACATTAGTAGAATTTAATTTACTTACTTCTGTACAATTATATGGTTTGTTAAACAGAGTATGCAAATTGGAAAATGTTAATATACATAATAGTATATTAACTGAAATAGCTGAAAAGGCAGATGGATGCCCAAGAGCTGCTTTAGTACTATTAGAAAGAGTTTTATCTTTATCAACTGAAGATGAGATGAAGAAGTATCTAAAGTCTGTTGTTTTAGCTGATGAAAATGATGCTGAAATAATAGAATTGTGCAGAGCTTTGTTAAAAAAGGAGCATTGGAATGTTATAGCAAATATATTGAAACAATTAAATGAAAATGGGGTACTTGACAACCCTGAAAAGGTAAGGTATACTGTACTCAGTTATATGAATACAGTATTGCTTTCTGGAAAGGAAAATGCTATAGCAATGATGGCATTGGAAGCATTTTCACAGGATACATTCAATACTGGAAAAGCGGGAATTACATTAGCCTGCTTAAAAACAATATTATAGGAGGATTTATGAAATACGATATTACTGAAGAAGAAAAGGAAGAAATAGATGAAATGCTAGATGAGATATTGGAAGATAATGAAGAAATAGATGAAGAAGTTGATTTGGAAGATGAAGATTTTGATGATGATTTTGACTTCGATGAGGAGGATGAGGAAACAGATGAATGATTTTAAGGATTTGGTAAAGATTGATAGATACAATTTATCAAATGAGTGTGTGGAACATTCCAGTAGGTATCTGGAAATTTGTGAAGAATATGTAGAGGCTAAAAACAAATATTTGAAAGCACAAGATAAATTAGATTTAGTTTTAGCTGATACTGATATTTATTATAGGGCTCACTGGGATGATACTTGGGGGAAAATGACAGAATCATATATCAAAAATACGGTTACTCTTAATGAAAATGTGATTAAAGCTACTGAAGAAGTACGACAAGCACAATATGAATTAGGGATATTGGAATCAGCAAAGAATGCTTTTGACAGTAGAAAAGCAATGCTTAATGATTTAGTATCATTATTGATTGGCGGATTCTATTCCAATCCGTCTGATAATAATATTGAAGATAATATAAGGAGGAGGATGAAGAAGGAAAACGAAGACCCACTACATAATATATTAGAAGTAAATCAAGAATAACTATAATTTAATATTTATGGAGGAGGAAAATGAGTGAACCTGATTACAGTAGGGTTTCTTTTAGAAGGAAATTTAATCTAGGAAACTATGAAACC
>JAKQTP010000162.1 GCA_029563035.1 archaeon
GATTAACATGTTCCTTCAACATGGAGTCATGGAAACAAAATCAAATGCTTTTCTGCCAAACATTTATCTGGGATATTATTATCCGGTTATGAATAAACTATACGCTAATGCGAATTTGAAATTAAGCTAAGGAAAGGTTAATTCTGATTATAACACCACGATTGCCGGAAGCGTTTTTTTAAACACTAATGATCATATCATCATAGCCGATCACTATTTATTGCCTTACAGCAGAGTATATGAAGGAAGCTCTGATTTTGATTTATTCAATGTTGAAATTATACCAGAATTGACATATTTTATTTCTTCAAGATTTGGTTTGTGTCTAGGTTTGGGTGGAATAGAATATTCCATGCTTGATTGGAAAACTGATAATTCAAGCCGGATAATAAATTTCAATACGGTTAACTGGAGATTTGGGATTAAGGTAAAAATATAAAAACACTGGCTGGACTCCCGGTTATACTCAATTGTCGCACTGAAGGGTTGCTTCTGTCGTTTCACATGGTTGTCTGTCAGCTAACACTACAGGCTGGTGGTAGTGTTCCTATCAATTCCGAATATAAATCTACATGAAGCCTGCAACAAAACACTTTGAAGGGTCACTGTAAGATTGTAAAATAAATACCTGTGCTTGATACTGGGTCTATGAATTAAAACGCTAAATTTACCATTAGAATATACAAGACGTCACAATATTATGAAACCCACATGTATTGCAAACACAAACACGTATGTATATAATTTTCAATCATGTGGATTCCCCAGCTTGAGCGGGCCAGGAATCAGACCATTGAAATAAAAACTATATTATGATGAAAACACTAAATCCAATAAAACAAAAATTCAGCGGAATAATACTGGCCGTGTGTGTTTCTTTTTTGCCAGGTTGTGAACCTGATAATGCTCCGCCTACAGCAAAACTTAATGTTAATCCTGCTTATGGGGAAATTCCTGTTGATGTAAGGATGAGAGTTACAGGACAAGACCCTGATGGAGTTGAGGATATTAAGCAGTATATATTATATATAGGGGATGAGAGTGTGAAAAGCAACACCCCTATTGATATAACAAGAACTTTCACAAATGAGGGTAAAATTGATATATATGGTGAAGTAATTGATTCTAAAAATCAAAGTAATAAAACTCCTGCAAGTCAATTAGAATTAACTCTAACAGAAGGAATAGAGCAATCTGCAGTTTTATCAAATGGGAATGAAATAGTTTATTCTGCAACACTCAAGAAAAGACCAAATGCAGAACTTACAGTAAATAAAAATGGAAATTTGTTTTTTAAGCAATCTATAACAGATAATTCTCAAACAGAACCTGATTATCAAAAAACTTTCAAATATGACCCAGATAAATTAACAAAAGGAGATTATGAATTTATACTTAAATCTGGAGATTTAGAAAAGAAAACAAATGTTACAATACCTAATTATAAACCTGCATTAAATTTAAGTGGATTAAATACAAATTTTGAAGAAGAGAGTGAAATTGTTTTAGATTTAACTGGAAAAATAAGTGATAAAAATCCTGAAGATAATCCTGTATCAATAAATAGTGTAAGTTCTGTAGAAGGAAAAACCAGGCCAACATTAAATAATTATAATTTAAAGATAAAATCTTTTTGGAATAAATTAGG
>JAKQTP010000254.1 GCA_029563035.1 archaeon
CCAGGGCGCATCATTGGCACTATAATAAAACTCCGGATTTAATGTCCCTTCGCTTAAGTCCTCCCAACGCAAATGAATATAGCCATTTTCATCTCTGGAACTATGACGAATGTTCCCAAAAGGCAATTCATACTGAGCCATAAGTAAAGTAGTTATACCCACTAAAATAACTGTTAAAATATGTTTCATTGCTACCTCGCTTTCCTGAAACTGGCTAATACCATATATACTTGTAATTCCTGCTGTCCTCTGTCCTTACTGAAAAAGCAGGAATACATTTTCCTTCTCTGCAAATGCTTAAAGGCATTAAAATCACTTTACCTCTATTATTTGTACTATTTATAATATAATACTGGAAAGCCCAGCTTATGTCAAGTATTTTCTGCTGTTCATATTTCTACGGGAAAAGTTCCTGACTAAAGATGATATCTTCAACAATAGGATTTTATAACAGATTTGGCCTAATCATCTTATTGAGTGAGTAATGAAGAGGCGGTAATTATCCAAGCATAGCTTTTAAAATCTGATTTGAGATCATATAGTGATTATTTACTACTTTTGGCTAAAAGGATATTTCCCCAGTCATTCATATCAGAATATTACAAGTATAGAGTTTCAATACAAGAAACGAAACAAGTAGATAATGATTAGTTTCGAATGAGAGCTGTCTAATAGAATATTATTTATTAGTTCTCTGGCTTGGATAACCTGATAATAGGAAACTATCTGGTTTCAAAAAAGAGTTCTGTGACAGAAAAATTCTAATTCCTAAAACATCTAAACAAGAACCAATTTTAAACCTAAATCACTTCATCAAAACATAAATTGTTCAAGCCGAATTGAGTTTTCTATTATTATAGATATTGCTATTCCGAAAAGATCAATAAAACATAGGTTTTTTATTGTTGTACCAAGTGGAATTTCAAATCCTAATAGTTTTATTTCCAAATGTTTTCCCTGGCAATCTAATACAAGGGGTTTATTACTCCAAAACAGATTTCTTGCTCGGGATCCCCTCAATTATATTTTTTGTCTATTAGATCCAATAGATCCGGTTGTCTGCCTCCTATTTCTTTTGCCACCGCAACCACAAGTTTTAACTCCAGTACTACAAACTAAGAACTTTTTGCTTAAGGGTATCATAAATCCTCACTGCAGCAGATGCGGCATAATTGTCAAAAAGTTCTTGACAATATAAATAGGATATTTATTAGTGTCTTTATGAAATGTGAAGGTTTCTGCCGAAATTATGGAAAAGCGATAAAGGACTGAAGAGAAAAGGAGTTTATGAAGATGAAAAATATCAGCT
>JAKQTP010000257.1 GCA_029563035.1 archaeon
TCATTTTATGGATGAATATAGTTTTGCCAACCTATAATCCTCCATTGTATCTTATGTATTTTCCATTATGATAATACATATATAAAAAGAGAAGTGACTGTCTGATAAATTTTAGCTTGTAAATTTAAAAGCCCGCAGGGCAAAAAAATGATAGCGATGGGTGCGTAAGCCCCTCGGGAAAAGAGTAATATCATTATTAATTTATTTCTTAAAACCTTGTCCAAAAAAGCCCCTTAGGGTTACACTCCAATTTTCCTAAGAACCAAAACAAGTTTAAAATAGAAGTGTCGACCTTGGGGGTCTCTATAAAAGTGTGAAAAGGTTTAAAAATCTTTATATATTTAAACTTACTCCGTTATCTTTGGCAAAGCGGAATTTGCCAACCCATTATCCCCTAAGTACATTAGCTGAGTTTATATTGAAAAGGCACAAATATATCGCTAATCATATAGGGATTATTGCATTCTCTGAAATGAAAAGTGGATCTTCATTCAAGAAATAATATTACAATCTATTTTTGTTGCAACTCGTTGTATTTTGCCAATGCATCATTCAATTTTTTTGAATTAATGTACTGTCTTTGGAATTCGGTCTTTATTCTGGATATTGAAAAGTGAATGCGATAAATTTCGGGATGATCCTTATACTTATCCTTATAACAATTCAGTTTCTCAACAACAATATTTAACATATCATCAGTTAGAGCAATTATCTCCAGATTTGTAAGAACGCTTACTATTAAGCTGATATAAGGGCTTTGTTCAATATTATTGGCAAAACTAAAATCCAATAAGTCCAACAATGGTTCAAGATAAGCTTTATTTGTATATTCCTCCAGAGGATTAATGTGCTCAGGATCATAAACAAATTTCTTCTCTTCTTTAATAATCTCTATATATAATGGCAAAGCATCCTTATCGCCAAAGCAACAGAGATAATAAATATATTTCCGATAATACTCACATTTCTTATCTTGTATTTCTTTTTTTATTCTTTCAATCAAGCCCGGCATAGTTTTTTTATACCCAGCAAAATAATTTGCCAGATAAAATACTATATTCTCAGGGCATTTTAATACATAAGCATTAAACCAGTTTTCATCTATGTCCAGGTTAATTAGTGCATTTAAACAGGAATATAACAAAGACATTTTTTTATTATAATCATTTTCCCAATTTTCCATAATCTCATAAATATGCGGAAGAACTTCACTACATTTGTTACGCACACAAAACGAAATATGATTCATTATGATATTAGGTAACATTTCTCTCTTGTTCTGCAGGTTTTCCAACACCCTATTTTTCAGTAAGGATTTATCAGCAACTTTCTTTTCAATAACCTCCCAATCAGAATCATTAATCAAAGTTATAAAATCAAGCCAAATCTGATTTGGGATCTGAATAAAATCAGCTTTTCCGAAATTCCATAATTTTTTGATCTTCTTATCATTATCAGTTATATAATTTGAAGCATTCTTAATATCTACTTTTTCAATAGATTCCTTTGCCCAATTCTGCAGCCAGACCTTTAGTTCCGGAGTCAATTTTGGAATATTCTCCTTATTTTCTTCAGTTATGGGTAATTTCTGAACAAAGTGAGAATCAACAAAGTTTAGAACAAGCTCTTCATATTTGTGCTTTAATTGCTGTTCCATTTCTTCCCTATTTGCTTTAGAGTTTTTACGAAAATAATCACTGAGTAAGTTATGAATAAGCTCACTGAAAGTTAAGATATCCTTTTTATAATATTCTTCTTTAGTTAAGACCTCTGCTAAACCAAATATACTATTCAAGTCCTCAATAAGTAAATCAAGATTCAGAATAATCTCCATATCTCGCTGAAAACGAGCTGTTTTTCTTGCCAATATGTTATTTTTTCTGGTTTCCATAAACAATTCGGAATATTCATTCAGCAATTCTTCATATAAAGGATTTACTTGGTAAATTGCCAGGAGCTTTACCAAATTTGTTTTTGTATCATTATCCAAGGAAGGAAAGAGTTCTTTACAAATTCTGCGCACAAAGTTATCATCTTCCTGAAACAGGGTTATTAATAGGTATGCATAATATCCCTGTTTGTTTTCCTTAAATATTCTTTCTACCAGTTCGTAACCTTTTCCAATACTTTGAAAGTATGTAGATAAAGTCACAATATCATCAACCAGGGATTGCGATTCACAAAAGTAAAGGAAAAGACGATACATATTTTCGTATATCTTCTCTTCTTTACTACCATCAATTGCGATATTAACAATGTCTTTCATAAGATCGAAGGAATAATTATAGTTATACTTTAACATATCTTTCTTGATGAAACCATTAACGAATTCATTGAAGTGAGAAGATTTGCAACAATTGAGGTAATAATCTTTAATAAAGCACAACAGTTCAGATGTTTCTTGATTTTGTTTATTCTGTTCAGATAATTCCTTATAGAGATCTAGCATATCATCCAGATAATAAAAATCAGGGTCATACTTAGTAAGTAATTGCACTGTATCATTTTTACTTGCTTTATAGAGCTTTTTTAAGGTTTCAAAAGGAAGATTATCTATGTCAATATAATTAGTTGCGATATAATTAAGATTCTTTCTATAGCTTTTCAGGTCTTCCCTCATCATGCATTCTATAAGGGTCTTATCTATTTCCGGTTTGTTAAAATTAGTCGCATAGCTTAAAATTACAAAGGCAGTTATAGTCATATAATTATTATTCTCGGGCTTACGAATGTAGTTTAGCAGATAGTTTTCCCGTTCTGGGGTATTCCAAATACGGGAGAGATTTCTTAAGTTTATATACCCCGGAATAAATTTCCAGTTGGTAGAATAGTATTCAAAGATGAAGATAAATATCTCTTTTTGTTTTTCATAAACCATAAATTCAGGTAGAATGTTGATAAGAGATTCCGGTTTTGAGTTTTTGATTTGTTCAATCAGGTAATTTTTATAATCCTTGGGAAGTAATTCTACTATAAATGGGACAACCGGCTCCCAGTTATAAAGAATTAAATCTGAAGCAAATAAGTAATTGAGTTCGTCTTTGGATTTAATATTTTTAAAAGCTTGTGCAGATAAATAATCCTGAAATATCTTATGGGAAAAACTATATTGTAGGTCACCATTTATCTCGTTGAATTCAATCAGTTTTTGATATTTTCTAACTTCCTCAACCAGATTGAGATCAGCTGTTATAAACTTTATATCCTTTTTTGATATAGTAGTTAGCCCGCAATCCGTCATACAAAATGCAAGTTTGCTCATCGTTTTAACAAGTTCATTACACACACAATCCGGTATATGAGTTGTTTCAAAATGTTCTCTATCCTGTTCTATACTCTCTTTTATGGCAAAATCCAATATTTCGGAAATACTTCCAGGTAAATTTCCGGATTGTTGATAATAATCTACTATCTTTACCAGATAGAAAGGGCTTTGAATAAGGGGAGAAATCTCGTTCCACAAAGGAGATGTCGTCAAATCTATATTTTTTAATCTATCGGTTGTATATTTCTTTATCTGTTCATAAGTTAAGGGTGCCATAGAATATATAGTATAATCTCTCATTGGCGTAGTAGAAAGGTCTATCGGTCTGGAAGTTATAACTATGGGAATATCGGGATATTTCTCATTCCAATTATTGAGTTGCTGGTGAAATTCTAACTTCCTATCATCTTTTAATTCATCATAACCATCCAACAACAATATTAAATTATCAGGAAAGGATTTTAGCTCTTCTTTAACTGCTTCTTCAATTGAAGGGGAAATTAAGTTTTTC
Organism: archaeon; assembly: GCA_029563035.1. Next base: position 3,777 of record JAKQTP010000257.1, read on the forward strand.
AATTTTATCAAAACCGGGTTAAACTTATCCAGATCATTAGAATATAAATAAGCATAATAGCATAGATAGGTTGATTTTCCTGAGCCCCCATTATCCATTATTATAATTTTTTTATTCTGTTTTAGGTCTTCTTTTTCTTTAATTACTGTATCCAAATCAAGATAATTTGTTTGCCAGAATTTAACTTTTTCATTCTGAGCGCTTATTTTCAGGTCTATTACATAATCCTCGGGCTCGTCGTATTTACGACAGGAAGTTTTTATACATTCTTTCAATTTTTGCTTGAATAATTCTATTATCTCATCCTGATTGTGACAAATTTTATAGACTGCACATTCTCCGACGCGTCCTAAAAAGCTCTCTATTTTTTGATTTTCAGATTTATCCTTGGAAAATAAATCTTCAGATTGCTGGAGAAAAGAAAAAGATATAATACGGGGATGGATATGAATTTTATGTTCATTTTTCCTTTTTAAAGCATCCCGAAACTCAAATTCAGTAGCCGAAATGTCCTCCTCTGCCATCCTCTTGCCATAGCGGGAAGCCATAATACCAAAGTATAAATCGTATTCACCAACTTTATCCATAATGATTTGTTGAGGAGTTTTGCCAGTGTCGGCATCAACAAATTCATTTTTTTCCCAATATGAAACTATGAAGTTAAACTCCTTATTTACAGCATTGTTGTTATAATCGTTTGTAACTTTTATCAGTTTTTCCGGCAAACCTTCTAAAACAGGATCATTGGCAGGACAGGACAGGAAGACATTTATATCAATCATTTTGCTTATGAATATGAGATGGAAAGTGATTTTGGTCCCATTCTTCCGGGGGGAGGAAATTTCCATTTTCAGCGCAACGTGGACCAGGAGGTGGATTTAATGCCAAAATATAGGTTGAACCTGTTAAATTGTCCAAACCATTCTCAAAAAGAGGAGCTATTTGATCATAAATTTCCAAAATGCTTCGCCGGGTGAGATATTCTCCAAATTCATCTATATCTTTGCGTTTTACAATCGGGAAGGTCTTCATTATGTATTCTACTGCTTTCCTGGGAGATTGAAAATAGGAAAGAAGAGGATTTATGGCATTACCTACTGCTGATGTTGAAGATTGTTGAAATGATGAATTATAACTTTTTTCCCAGTCCTTCTGTGTTCCCAAATAGAGATGAAAATAAAGCGCATCCAGCTCACAACGAATTTCAAAACGACGCTCCTCATCCCAAATAAAGAGTGGTACATTATATATTGAAACTTCAATATATAACATACTATATGAAGTAAACGATAGTTCTATAAATCGTGAAATTATGAAATTATAGAGTATTGAAGAGTATTGATTATCCGCTAATACAGGAAAATGCATAACATAACCATAATTCATATTTGTACCCCCTAACTTTTGCCTGATTATATAATCGCAACAAAAACTATTCATATTACATCAAAGTAAAGGTAACATAGCAATTTTGTGTTGAACACTAATGTTGGTGTAAATTCCGACTCGTTTTTTATTAGGCAATGCAAGGAATTCTGCAATAGTCATTGTTTCGGTATCCATAATTTACTCCTTTAAGTTAATTTTCTTTTTTATGTGATTCAAAAAATCTGTCAACCACAAAAAATATTCTTTTATCACCACTAAAATTATTTTAGTCGTTTTATCATTTTTAAATCCAATTAGCATTCAACCCATTATGTTATTATTGTTCATATATCAATCAATTATACTTATTTTCAATTTCACAAAAGCAGGTTAAAGCATTGAATAATTATGGATAAATTCTATTATAACTAACAATTTTACAATTAAATAGCTGGTTTTAGTTTTTTAGAAAGTAAAAATGTTCTGGGGGTGTAATTACATTGAAAAGCAGGTA
>JAKQTP010000283.1 GCA_029563035.1 archaeon
TGCCAAAATCATTCCTTGGATAAAGTCCTGATACTCGATTGGATAGTGGTAGAAAGGTAACCTGAGCTTCAAGAAGCTAGGGTTAATTGAAGGCTGCTCTTCGTATCCGGGCTTTCTCTTTGGACCGAAATATCCTATTCCTGACATTATCTTCCTCCATTTATTTTTAGGTTAACCTATTTATATTAGGTAAACCAATTTATCTTGAATAAAATAATATATAAGGTTTTCTATAAATTTATATTGTTATATAATAATAAAATAATGTATATATTAAAATTAAAAAAAAAGTAGATAATGCATATTTTTAAAATAAATCTTGAGTTTTATCAGAATATTAAAAAAAGAATCAATCAAATATGATAATTTTTAGATTATCCTAAAATAATAATCAAATTAAAATATTGATAACTTAAAAAAGAATTAGATATTTTTATTGAAATATCCCATTAAAGCTTTTGTCTCATCTTCGGACATATCTCTTGAGTAATATTGTCTCAATGGCTCATATTTTAGTTCTAGATATTTAATTTCTTTTCTGATATATACCTCAATTCTATCTAACATGAAATAAGACCCAGCTTCAGTGTTCAAAAACTCATCTTCACGGTGGCGAAAAGATTTTTTAACTTGTTTCATGAGCTCTATGTATTTCATTATATTTTCTTTTGACTTTACCCGTTCAAAACCAGCTTTTATATAATCGTCAAAAATACTCATTAATTTCTTTTGATCAATGTACTCTGATTGATTAATAGAATTAAGTTCATCTACAAAATTTGCAAGCAACAATCTAGCTTTATGTTCGTGTTTATAAAAATTAGAAAATGAATTCTCTAGTACCTCTGCTTCCTTTTTTGACAAAAATAATTTAGCTGTAGGGATGTAATAATCTGCCTTTGACTTGAATCTTTTAACATCATCAATCTCCTCTATATTTCTCATTATATATTTAATATTCTCTGAAGGAGTTGATCTAGTGAAAATATTTAACGCTAAGCTTATTTTGTAAGCTTTTTCTTTATCTTTTAATATATTGCCTTTTTCATCAACGATGATAAGTTTAGATAGTTCTTGATTTATTAATTTTTTTGTATAGTATAACGCACTATAGTATATGTGATTGCCCATTTTAACTGGTTTATATACTTCGAAAACTTCATTATCACTTTTTACTTTATTAAAAGAGTCTAAAACAGGCCCTTCTTCTACTTTAGCAAGCCATGGTACGGATAATATTTTTTTTTTCGATAAGAACTTCATTGATAACACCCTTTAGTATTTATCGGGTCTTGCAACTATGAAATATACTATTACACAGATCACAATTGAGATTATTATATTTCTAAGTGAAACTTGACCATTTATATAGGCATTAAGCAAGTATACGCCAATTATTAAAAGGAGTATATATCTAAATATTTCTGCAAAATCCATAGAATCATTTCTCCGCAATGTACTTTAAATATATAAACTGAGACCCCAAGAAGGTAGCGATAAACCATATCCATTGAATTTTTCCTTTGTTAGGACTTTCGTTAAGAAAATGTCCTATCATTACAAGCCCTCCAAGTACAATTATCATAGATACAATTAAAAATGGTACGCTTCTTTTAAGGAACATTTTTGATCTCATTCTTTTTCTTTTGGAAACTTTAACTGTAACCATTGTATCCCTAGGCATACCATACTTAAAAAGTTTATAAGAGTTTGCATAAATAATATTTGGCATTTAATTATGGTAGAATTAGTAAATCAAAATATAAAAAAATAAAATAAATTAATTTATTTATTTCTTCTTACCCTTTTCGGTACCTGGTTCTCTTTCAATTAGAACGTGTAGAATTATACCTACAAGTAGACCCATTGCTGGTGCAGAGAAGAATGAACTGTACATT
>JAKQTP010000011.1 GCA_029563035.1 archaeon
TAACAAAATTAGGTATTAAATTAAAAGAAAAAATTGAAGCTGCTAAAAAAGAAATCGAAGATTTAGACGTCGATCATGAAAATTTAAAAAAGCAGTTTGCTGATATAGAGTTAGAAATCGAAGCTGCACAAAAGAACTTAAGCCCGATGCCTTCTGTGAATATTAGCACAAATCCCAGAATCGCTGAATTAGAGGCTGAATTAGACGCTTTACCTACTTCGTTTTTGAAATACGATGAACTAAAAGCGAAAAAAGCAGCTTTTGAAACTTATGAAAAAGCGGTTGAAAAATCAAAAGAAAGAATTGAACTTTTGCGGGCTGAGTGGAGGGCGCAAAGTGCTAAGCTACAAAACAAAAAATCTGAATTAAAAAACATAAAAGCTTGTGAACAAGAAATTGCTGATAACGTAGAAAGTAAAGTAAATATTTTATTTAAAAATGTATGCAGGTGGCAGATGTTTGATCGCTACATAAACGGAAATTTAACGCCTGATTGCCAGCTATTTGTCGGAAAAAAACCCTGGGAGGCGTTGAATCACGGTGCGCAGGTGTGGGCTGGATTAAAAATAATTAATAGATTAAACGAGCTATTAGAAGATGAGCCCTGGCCTGTTTTAATAGACAACGCCGAGAGCGTGAATGGGCTTATGAATCTTGAGGTTAACTATCAGTTAATTTTAACTTATGTTACTCAAGAAACAGAAGAAGAACAAAATTTATTAGAATTTAGAAAAAAATCTAAAATTTTACCTTTTAATTAATTATTTAAATAAACCTTTTATTAATCTTTTAAAAACAAACAAACATGGAAACTAAAAAACAAGTTGAAAAGTATTCGCCCGTGTCGCTAATCAAGACACTTGACGATCACGTGAAAAACGGTACTATAATAGTACCCGAGGGCTTTAATTACATATCTGCTATTAATTCAGCGATGTATTTATTAAGCGAAGCTACAGACAAGAATGGCAGGCCTGCGCTGGAGGTTTGTACAACTAAAAGCATAAATTATTCGTTAACGAAGATGGTGCTTTTAGGCTTAAACCCGATGCAGAAGCAAGGCTATTTCATCGTTTACGGAAGCGAACTACAATTTATGCCTTCATATTTCGGCGAGCGTGCGATGGCGGAGCGTACTGGGATAACAGATATTGTTTCTCGAGTTGTCTTTGATAAAGATGAATTTAACTGCGAATTCAAAGACGGATATCCTGTTATTAAACACGTATACAACGGAGGCGATAAGATAACACACGCCTACTGCCTGTTCACCCTGCCCAACGGCCGCCGAGCTGGCGACGTGATGACTTTCGCTCAAATACTAAAAAGCTGGGCTCATTCGAAAGACCCGAACAGGAAATCTCAAAACGACTCGCCCGAAGAGATGGCTAAGAGGACAGTAACACGCAGGGCGTTAAAGCCTTATATCAACTCCTTTGTTGGTGATGACGTCGTAACAAACGAAAACGAAGATCAAGTAATTGTTTTAGAACAAGATAACGAAGAAACACAAGAACCTGAAGCTTTAAAAAGCGAGGTTGAAAACAAAGAACCAGAAGCGGTAAAACAAGAAACTACAAGTAAAAATAATTTAAAAAACAGTGAAATACCGTTTTAATTAAAAAAAATAATTTAAAAATTTAAAGCTATGAATATTTATAAAAAAGATTATCCAGTTGTTGTAGAAGAACATTTGGATATTTTTGTAAAATTATTAGATGATCCAGAGTTCATTAAAGAAAGTGGTATTGATAAAACATATATACCGAGAGCTGTAGAAACGATTTTAGGAGATTATTTAACAAAATATTACTTTGAAACAAGTAATCCTAAAATATTTGAAAGCGATGAATTTTATAAGGTATTTAGATTAATAATAGCTGAATGCTATTATTTAAAAATTAAAGAGGAAGAACATGAAAATACCGAAATTTAATTCGAATGAAGAAGCCTATCAATGGATTGAAAATCAGCGATTTATTGATATGAATCAAACAGATTTTAATAATATTAGCAAATTAGCATCTAAAACTCCAAAATCTGATTTTATGAAATTTGTTTTAGAAAATAACGATAAAATTTTCTGTTTTAGAGGGCGGAGGCTGCACTACTACGAAGTTTTTAACGGGCATGATTACGACAAAGTTTATAATAAATAAATAAAAAATTAATAAAAACTATGGAAACAAAAGAACGTGAAAAATTGTATTTGAATGCTGAAGATGCATGGGCAATTATTACAGAAGAACATCCCAATTTCCAAACAATCGAAACAAAATTTGTAGATACATGGAGCTTTGGCAAAGAAAATGAAACAGTTTTTCAAAGAAATGCGGATAAAAAATATTTTAAATTTACATGGAGAGATGATACAGATGGAGATGATACAGATGGAGAATCTTACTTTGAAGATAATAATTATATTCCTGTTTTAGCTCAAGAAGTATTTAAAATACAAAAAACTATTACAGTTTATGAATAATAAAATTAAAAGACTATGAAAATACCGAAATTTAATTCATACGAAGAAGCATATCAATGGATTGAAAATCAGCTTTATTTACAAATAGCCGGGAGCGGCAGCAGGGGCAACCTTGCTGCCGTAACTGGCGGAGATACAAATTTGATTTTCGATGCAGGGCTTTCACCAGATGCCTTAAAAATCGATTGGGCAAGGCCTACGGTGCTGTTATTGAGCCACTTTCACAACGATCATGCTAAATATATTGAAGATTTTCGCAAGCTCGGTTGTGAAATTATTGAGCCCTCAAAAGCGATCGGTAATATTTTAGAGGCATACGGCTTAAAAATAACAGCAGTGCAAGGTGTTCACGACATTGAGGTAGCTATTTATTTAATAAATTTTTTTGGTAAATTTATTTTATACGCTACCGACACCGCTAAATTGCCGCATGTGCCCAACTGGCTTGATCTCGCTATTGTTGAAGCGAACTGGACTGATTCGCTTTTTGAAAGAGACTTGCCGACTTCTGTTATTGATAGAATAACGAACACACACTTGAGCGCAGATGCAGCGTTTGAGTGGTTCAAAAAGTATTTACCGAAAATCGGGGTCTTATGGCATAGCAGTTCAGAAGCTGATTTAAAGCCCATGCTTGAAAAATTAAATAATTTGCCCGTCGGCAAATATTTTGCGGCTGAAACGAATAAAACAATAAAATTTTAATTAATTTAAAAAATTAAATTTATGAAACTTATAAAAACAACTGAA
>JAKQTP010000013.1 GCA_029563035.1 archaeon
GGCATTTAAATAATACCTATGTGTTTGTTTAGGATTAAGCTTTCTTCTTCTTCTTTGATTTTCATTTATTCGTTGACGATTATCAACTTTATATTGTTTACCATAGACTTGGTAATGTAGTTTGTTAATGTCTTTATCTGTCATTGGAGTTTAATTATATTACCTTGTATGATTCTTTTTTCATTTAATATTTTTTGAATATTAATTTCAGTTGGTGTTTTAATATCATCTGGATTAATTAATCTTGGTTTATACTTTGGTGTTTCTAATTGCATTTCAGCTAATGAAATTATTGGAATTTTATTTTTTCTTTTTTTATCTTTCTTTTCCCTTTTTAATTTTTTCTTAATTTTTAACTCATAATGTACTTTACTATGACAAGAATTGCATAATACTTGTAAGTCTTCCAAATGTAATGCTTCAATCCCATGATTGATATATGTTTTATGATGGACATGTAAGTTTTCTTTTGATTGACACCTATTACAATTTGGATATAGTTTTCTTACATATCTGGAAATTGTAATCCAATAGTTGGTTTTAAGAAAAGTATCATAATCTAATTCATTAAGTTTGGTGTGTAATAAAAGCAAATCTTTAACTGGTATATTACGAATCTGTTGGAATGATAAGTTAATTTTACCATTAGCTTTTAAAACACATTTATCAACTAAAGTCAATTTTGGCATAATCTGATTTTGTTTCATGGTTTGCTGTGTCCTGTGCAAGTGGCACACTTGCATTGGACGCTTCTTCTTGTTTATTCTTTTTGTTTTTCTTCTTGTTTTCTTTCTTCTTGTTTCTTCTTATTGTTTGTTAGTATGTGTACTATCTCAATTGTAGTGCATATACTATTAGTATCTGTACTATTAGTATCCATACTAAGTCTTATTTTACCAGAAGATTGTAAGATTTCAAGGTATTTTCTGAAAGTACGATAATCCATACCTGTACCCTTTTTAATAAAATACTCATTCATCTTTAAATCATTTCTGTGATGTACCAGCCAAGCATATAGAAAGAATGTGATTTTATTCTTTAAATTAAATGCATGGTTTGGTAAAGTAGTGAAGTCACTTTCTGCCAGTTGTGCTTTATCAATCTTGATTTTGTAATCCATAACCAAATTATTTTTGTACAAAGATATAAAAACATTTGGAAATACAAAATATATTCTCTATATTTGTACCATAAAATTTTTATATATGAAGAAATTAGTAAAAAAGATGATTGCAATTAATGTCATGCCAGAAACAAAAGTTAAACTGGATGATATAAGATTTGAAACTGGATTGCCACTTGGTGCTATTGTAGATAAACTCGTTAAAGAATATGGGGAAGTCAAAGGAGTTGTACATGCAGACTAATCAACAAGACATTCAAGAATATTTTGAGTGGATTCGTGAAGAAGAATGGCAGCACTATGTCAGTCAGATGGAAGATGAATACCATAAGAAGTATGGTTATGCTTTGATGTTTAGAATGAAGTGGGCAGAGTTTAAAAAACAAAATGGTATAATATGAGAAGCTTAGAAGAATTAGAAAACGA
>JAKQTP010000032.1 GCA_029563035.1 archaeon
TATGTAGTTGACTTTGCTGACATTAGAAAAGAGTTTGACGCAACCAATAAGGCTTATTTTGAAGAATTGCAGGATGAATTGGGAGACGAAATTAAAACTTATTCTAATCTATTTTTATCAAAGGAAGACGTAGAAATCGAAATAGAAAAAATTAAAGATAAATTATTTCATTTTGATTTAATAAATGCAGAAATATTTTCTAAACAAATCAGTGAAATTAAAAACAGGGATGAGGTTCTAGAAATTAAAAAGGCTTTAGAGTCAGCAAAAAATCTTTACAACATGATTCGCTTGCTGGGCTATTATGATGTTTTAGATAGACTAGATTTTAAGAAATTGAGCATTCTTTATAATGAAGTAGATAATCATTTAAGTTTAATTAATCTCAAGGACTTATTAGAAAATAGCTCAGAAACAAGTAACTTATTAAATGTTGCCCTAGAGGATGTTTTATTTACTTTTAAAAAAGTTTCTGAAGAAGAGATGGTTATTGCTGATAAATTAAAAAACACATTGAAGAAAACAAGAGAAGAAATGGCTAGAAATTTTGATAAGAAAGATAAAGAGTTTATTGATTTATATGAAGAATTAAGAAGATTATTTGAAAAGAAAAATTTAGATGAAATAAGCCAAGAGGAGATGAATAAAAACATTCATTCTTTAGAAAAAATCTATGAGGCTATTAAGGATTTGAACAGAAAAAATTCACTGCTTAAAGAGAAATATGAAAAGGATGAGAAGTTTGCCAGAATCCATAAAAGGATTATGGAGGCAAAAGATGTTGATGCGAGAGAATTGACTATCTTCGAAACTTTAAATGATATCAAAAAACTGGCTGACCAAAAAGTTCTTGATAATTCAAAGATGATTAAAAATGAGGAGTATTTTATTAAGTTCATGAGTCCAATAGTTATTGGTAGTTTTGATAACCATGGCATTAAACTTGATAACAATTCGGCTGATCGAATAAATAAATATGCTACTGCCGAATATTTGTATGAATTTAATAATGTATAATTATGACTGAGCAAAATTTCG
>JAKQTP010000038.1 GCA_029563035.1 archaeon
AGCATTGAAGATAAAAGCAAATACAAAGCTGTAATGAGAGCTTATATGAAAGTTAGGATGTTTATTGAAAATTATCAAAATTAATATTAACAAATTAAAAATTAAAAATCATGGACATTAAAAAATTTACAGAATTTGCAAAAAAGCAAGCACAACCACGAAGCACAGGTTATTGTGCTAAATATGTAAGACAAGCATTGGAGTATGCAGGTGCTATTGTCAGAAATAGACCAGCTTCTGCAAAAGATTACGGCAGGGTACTTACTGATAACAACTTCAATATTTTTGAAGGAGTTATCGGAGATGGATATAAACCAATAAATGGCGATGTAATTGTTTGGTATGAAAATAAAAGTACAATTCACGGTCATATTCAGGTTTTTGTTGAAGGTTTTGGTTGGGTGAGCGATTTTAAGCAAAACACTATTTTTCCAAACTTTTCAAAAGCCAATATATGGTTATCTGGTGGTTATACCATTTATAGATATTACAATTAAAATAGAATTAAAACGTGTTGGTATAAGACCAGAAGCGGATTAAATAGTACAAACTTATCAAATTAAACAAATGAATATAGATACCACAAACGCCCCGAACACCACTGAAGCCGATATTGGTTTTATACCGTGTTATCGGCTGCCTTTCCTTTCTCTTTTCCACGCTGACTGTATGGAAATTATGAAACAATACCCTGATAAATACTTTGATTTGGCAATAGTTGACCCACCTTATGGGTTGGATTTGGCTAATATGAATATGGGTATCGGGAAATCAAAAAAGGCATCAAAGGCTAAAAATAGAAAGTGGGTTGCTAAAGATTGGGATAAGAACACACCGACAGAAGCCTTTTTTGTTGAGCTTTGGCGGGTATCTAAAAACCGTATTATTTGGGGTGGAAATTACTTTGATCTACCACCTTGCAAACATTACATAATTTGGGATAAAGAAATACCTAACGGATTATCATTTGCAGACTGTGAGTTTGCTTGGACTTCCTTTGATAATGCCCCGAGAATGTTTAGATACTCTGCATACCTTGATAAGAAAAGTAAATTCCACCCTACGCAAAAACCTGTAAAATTGTATGAATGGATTTTAGATAGATACGCAAATCCAAACGATTTGATTTTAGATACCCATTTAGGAAGCGGGAGTATTGCAATTGCAGTAGATAAAGCAAACCGATTGGATAAAATGAATTTACACTTAACAGCGTGTGAAATTGACAAAGAATATATTGATAAGGCAATCAAACGAATTTCAGAAAGTATCAAACAGGGTACGCTGTCTTTTTAGGTTGCCGATAACAGTTTAATTAAAAAAAACAAAACAATGAATGAAAATAAATTTAGTTTTTTCAAAGCCCCTATCCGAACGTTAAGGCCAACAAAGGCTATAAACTTAAAAGATGCCTATAATTTAATTGTAGGAGACGAATACGAAATTAGGACAATTCAATTGAGAGGTTTATCCGGAGATGAAGCGAAAGAATATAAGATAAATAATTTTGATTTTTGTACTTTTTCCGGAACATTTGATGTGCGGAAAAAAGAAGGATTGATAAAACATTCCAATTTACTTTGTATTGATTTTGACAATATAAAGGACTTAGATTGGTTGAGAGAAAAACTTTTAGAAGATGAATATTTTGAGACACAACTTATTTTTAAAAGTCCATCAGGGAACGGATTAAAATGGTTAATTTCAATAGATATTGAAGAATATGACCACTTAACGTGGTTTAACTCAATTGAAGTGTATATTGATAAAATGTATGGTATAAAAATAGACAAAAGCGGAAAAGACGTATGTCGCTCTTGTTTTTTATGCCACGATAAAGATGCTTATATTAACGAAAAATTCTAAAAAAAAGAGTATATGAAGAAGAAAAAATTTAATCCGAATGAATGGCTACAAGAAAATAACGTTCAGACTAAAAAAACTGCACCCGTAAGTTATGAGTATATTCCAAATGATTTTCCCGCAACCTTATATGAAATAGAGAGATTGGCAGTTGATATTGCCCCCGATTACAGCGATTGGGTAAATTTAGGGTTTGCCCTCGTAGATAGCTTTGGGGAGTTTGGGCGAGATTATTTCCACCGCATAAGTAAATTTCATAACGATTACAATTATAATGTTACTGATAGGCAATATTCAAAATGTATTGCCGCAAAAGGAAATGGAGTTACAATAAAGACTTTTTTTCAATTGGCGAAAAACGCAGGGATTGACCTTGTTGGAATATCCAGACAGCGACTGCAGGAAACTCAAAATTTAATTGTAGAGATAAAAGATTTTACAATTAAAGAGCAAAAGCAAAAGAAAATAGAAAAAGAAAAACCTAAAAAGACACCGAAAGAGGAACGAGAAATTTTGTCAAAAATTGAAAAAATAGAGAATGAATACTATAAATTATTGACAAATATGTATTCGCCAGATGAGCTAATGCAATTACTAAATGAAGAGTATAAGATTGTTTTCGACAAAAAGTTGAAGATTTTTGATAGCCAAAAGAGAGAGGTTTTTTTGAATAATATTCTATCCAAAGAAGAATTAGAGCGTCAATGTTGCTTAAAACACGTGCCATTGCTTGAAGACGTGTTAAATGATAGGTATAGTTTTAATTTTACGTTTGAGGAATTACAGGAATGGATTATAGATTTTAAGCCACAAACAATTTTTAGAGGCTATTATTACGACAAAACAGAACATAGATTTGTTTCTTTGTACGGTAATGAATACTATTGTATCGAAAATGAGATAGTTGAGAGGATAAGAAATTTACACGCTTCATGTATGAATATTCAAAAGAGAGATTTTAAAATTTTACGTCCTCAACTTATTGATATTGCAGATAAATTTTTGAAAATCTTATACATGACAAAAGATATGGATTATTCAGATATTAGAATTGGTATTTATGAAAAAGTTCTTGGAGAGCGTCCACCAGAAGAATTTACATCTCAATATGTCTATAATTTTTTCCATGAATTATATACTTGCACAGACGAGGACATTGATAGCTTAATTGTGTTTGTTGCTGCAACTCAACGTGTTCATTTTTTTGGTGATGTAAAAAGTTATTTTTGTTTGTTGTTAACAGGGGATAGCGGTATTGGAAAGGATAGTTTTTTTCCAAGCATTTGTTGTGGATTAGACTACATGAGTGATGATGCTAAAGAAGTTTTATATAAAGGCAGTCTGTATGGAAATACAAAATTCAGTTCAATTGACGAAAAACAAGCGAATAAACTTTTCTATAATTGGATTTCTGATGATATTGATGCTGCAAATGCCGTAAATAAGTTAGACACAATTAATAATCCGTATTTCAGGATTGAGAGAAAATCAAAGAATGTCAGTCAATTAGTAAAAAGATTTAATACGGTTATTACTGCAAATTTCAGAGATGTTATTTTTGGAAAACAATATGACCCAAATGCAATAATAGGTCGTTTCTTATTTTCTCATTTTGAGTATAGAAAAGATTGGAAAAGGTCTGATTATATTGAATTTTTTGTACTTAATCAAGAGAAATTAAAAGAATTTTATAAAAATTTCTTTTCTTGGGTTTGGTATAATATTGCAACAATACCAGATACACTTGAAAAGATTAAGAGAACTAAAATTTTAGACCAACAAAAAATGGTAATGAGTGCTATTTACAAGTCGGAAGAAGATTATCAAATTTATGAGATTTGGCAACAATATTATAATAGACATCATTTACCTCATTCTGATGCAACTATTGAGTTTAAGGGCGAGGAATGGGTGTGCATTGAAAGTATTGATACATTGAGAAATTTATTTTCTCAATTAAGATTTGCTCCATCCGGTAAAAAAATAGCTAAAACTCTTTCTCTTTTTTATAAACCTGAAAATGTTTTATACCAACAACAGGTGAAGCAGTATGGTCAAAATACAAGAATTACATTAATGGTTAAAAAAAGATTGAACAATGAACAATGAATAATTTAAAATTTGAATTTGAAAAATTAAGTAAAGAAAAGCAAGAAGCCACAATTGAAGTCTTTTGCAAGCGTTGGGGGTTAAAAAAAAGAATGTTTTTTAAATATTTGAACGGATATAATGAATATAGCGATATTTATCTTTGGCTTTGTTGGCAGATATATGCCCTTGTAAAAATAGAGCGAAATAGATTTTTATTTGAAGATACTGATGATGATTTCTTCGAAGATGACTAAAAATATTCCAAAAAACACCCAACAAAAAGAGAAAAATAAAAAATAATTTATAACTTATTGATAATCAAAATAAAAAAAGGAGGCATATATTATGAAAAATAATTATATTTGCATGGGAAACATGACAAAAATGAATATAAGAAAATCAAAAATGAAATATAAAATAATTCCACAAAGTGAAATTGTTATGGCTGAAAAATTAAATATTGATTGTCTTCCGACAATTTATTCATTACCAATTCCTCAAAATATAATGGACTTAAAAGTTCAACATATTTCAACTCAAAATTGTAGGGTAACAGAGTTTGTAGCCTTTATTCAAACGTTTATTTTTGAAA
>JAKQTP010000085.1 GCA_029563035.1 archaeon
GAGTGTACTCCCCAACACTTTATTCCTGATATACTAAAAGCATTAAAAGGGGTATCTGCAAGAATATTAATGCGCGAATTTGGAGTTGAATTAAAAAACAAATTATGGAATGGACACTTGTGGAATCCCTCATATTTCATAACTACTGTTTCAGAAAATACAGAAGACCAAATTAAAAAGTATATAGAAGGTCAAAAAGAAAAATAAAGAATGGAAAAAGCCTACAAATTTAGAATATATCCTAACAAAGAACAACAGAAAACTATACAAAAGACGTTTGGTTGTTGTAGATTTGTATACAATTACTATCTTGCTAAAAGAATTGAGTTATACAAAGAAGACAAGTCCGGTATGAAATATAATTTGTGTAGTGCTGATTTAAAGGAGATCAAGAAGTCTTTAGAGTGGCTTAAAGAAGCAGACAGCATTTCTCTCCAATCTTCGTTAAGGGATTTAGAAAACGCGTATCAAAATTTCTTTCGTGAAATTAAAAAAGGAAATACTGATCAAGGGTTTCCAAAATTCAAGAGTAAAAAGAATCCATATAAATCATATAAAACCAAATACACAAACGGAAACATCCAAGTATCAGACAAAAAGATTAAACTGCCTAAATTGGGGTTAGTTAAAGCAAAAGTATCTCGTAGAATAGATGGGGAAATACTTAATGCTACTATTTCACAAGAACCCAGTGGCAAATATTTTGTATCTATTTGTTGTACAGATGTTTTAAAGCCACAATCAATCAAGACAGGAACAACCGTAGGAATAGACTTAGGCATTAAAGAATTTGCCATTTTTTCCGATGGTCAACATATACAGAATCCAAAGTATCTCATAAAAGCTGAAAAAAATCTTACCCGACTTCAAAAAGAATTATCGAGAAAAACAATTGGTAGTTCAAATAGGGACAAGGCGAGAATAAAAGTGGCTAGACAACATGAAAAGATAGATAATCAAAGAAAAGATTTCTTACATAAACTGTCCACTCAAAT
This sequence comes from archaeon, assembly GCA_029563035.1. The sequence goes on from JAKQTP010000085.1 coordinate 996, forward strand.
AATTAAAGACTATGATGTTATATGCTTGGAAACGTTAAAGATAAATAAAATGGTTAAGAATCATAACTTAGCAAAATCGATTAATGATGTTTCTTGGGGTGAGTTTGTTAGACAATTACAATATAAAGCTGCT
>JAKQTP010000096.1 GCA_029563035.1 archaeon
AGTGTTGCTGAAATGATGGGAGTGAAACTATGAAATTATTAATCTTATTTTTGTTTATGGGTTTAATTAATACTCAAAATTTAATTTTTGAAGTAAATCAAACTCCAAGAGATATACCTACTCCAATTTCTCCAGAATATGTCCAAAAAATTTATGAATGTGGAAAAATTGATTTAATTGATAGGAGTTCAGTTAAATATAACTCAAGTGCTTTAGTGGATGGAAGTTTAGACGAGTGTGATAATTAATGAGTGATTTAAAGTTTGATAAAAATGTAAAGTTTGAAATAGTTGAAAACAAAATGCCTGTTGGTCCTTTTGCTCCAACTCCTGAAGGACAAAAAGCAAGAGTAGAATATTATACAAAAAGTGGAACTTCTTATGGTGGAGGTGGAAGAAGTGTTACTCCAACTCAACCTGTTGCTTATGAATCAAAAGTTTTACAGCAAAGTTTTGGAAGTAAAGAAGCAATGCAACAAGCAGAAGCAGAATATTATGCAAAACAAAGACAAGAACAACAAAAAGCATTCTCAAAAACAGGGGGATTAGTTGGAGTAGGACAAACAAGTCCATACTTTAAAACTGGAGTACAAGACATTCAAACAGACTCACAAGCAATAAGAACAGCAACAACAATGGCAGATCAAATAACAAGACAAAAAACAGGAGTACAACCAGGTACAATAGGGTTACCAAAAACACCCCAAACAAAAGACTTCATTGGACAAGCATCAGATTTTTTTACAGGAATAACAGCACCACAAAGTGGAGATGTTGAAATAACTTATAAAACAAAAACAGGAAAAATTACTTCAAAGATTGTTGAAACTCAAGGAGTTAATCAAAAAGATGCTGTTTCTTCTGCTATTAAACAAATTGAAGCACAAGGTGGAACTTTAACTGGTGAAATTAGAAATATTCCAAGAATGAGTCAAGCAGGAGAATTTATTGTTGAAACTGCTGCAACCTATCCTTTATTTATGGGACAAATGCTTGTTGGAGCAAAAGTCTTACAAGGAGTTTCAAAAGTTACTGCACCATTAACTAAACCTGTTGCTAAAGTAGTTGCTAAAGTTTCTACCCCTGTTGTTCAAAAAACTGCTCAAACTATTAGTGGAGTTGCTGATGATATTTATAAAGTTTTATCACCAAATGTTCAAAAAGGAATCACACAAGTTTCAAGTAAAGTAACCCCTGAAATTGTAGATAAAGGAAAAGTTTTACTAAAAACTGAAGTTACAGGAGAAGCTTTACGACAAGCAGGATTATATACCCCTGAAGTTTCTTCTGCTACTTATTTGGCTTTAACTCCAGGAAGAGTTTTTAAACCAACTGAAAAAACTCAAAAAGTTGCTGAAGAAGTTTACACTGCAACTAGAGTTAGTTATTATGGTGGAACACAAAATATTGTTGATAAAGAAGGGAAAGTTATTGAAACAAAAAAAGTTCAAGGTAAAGCTCCTATTTGGGAGTCAATAGAAACTCCAATAGGAAATTTAGGTGCTGAAAGTTTCTTACCAGGAATAAAAGTTGCAACAGGATTTGCTTCAGAGTTTGAAACTCAAGTTAAAGAAAAAGTTAAAGATATTCCTGAATATCAAGCACTAAAAACTCCTAGCGAAAAGAGACAATATGAAAAAGAATTTAAAGATTATTATTTAAATGTTCAACAAATTGGTGGAACTGTTGGACAAGTTTTAGTCGAAACCGGTGGAGAAGTTACTGGTGGTGGAAGATTATATGCTTTAGGTCCAATTAAATCACGAGGAGAGGCAGCAATAAAGTTTGCTGTTGCAAGTGGTACTACTGGAATACAAGAAGGAGTTTATACATCAGAACTTGGAGCAAAAGTTGAACAAAGAAAAGTAACAGATCAAGAAAGATTAACTGCTGCAATTATGGGTGGAACAATAGCTGGTGGTTTTGGAGCAGCACAAGGATATACTCTTGGAACTGGAACAAAATCAAGAGTAGTTAATATTGCTGGTGAATTAATGGATTTTCCAGGAGAACCTCTTGGAGATGTTCTTGGAGAAAAAGTTAAAAAGATCTTGAATGTTCCTGATATTAAAGTTGGTTCAAGTCTTGTTAAAACAAGTTATGGACCAAGTATAACTGCTCAAGATAATAAAGATAAACAAAGCAAGAGAGATTATAGTGTTGGGCAATCTATTTGGATTAAAACTCCTGGAGTGAGTGTTCCTGGTGGAAAAACTTCAACAGCAGTTGATATTAAAAAGCCAAGTGATGTTCCACCTACAGAACCATTACCTGGAGATGTTCCGCCTCAAGAAAAAGAAGATGAGAAAGAACAAGAAAAAGAAGAACAAAAAGAAGAAGTACCAAGTAATGTACCAAGTTTTACCAATGTACCAAGTACAGTTCCAGTAATATCTCCACAAGGATTCTTTTTACCAGGATTCGGACCACTAGGACAGGCAAGAGGAGTATCAAGAGTTGATAGAACAAAAATCTATAACGAACTAGAAGCAGCAGGAAAAAGGTTTCAACAACTAAGTGGATTAGGATTTACACAACCAAAACAAAAAACAAAACCGAACACTGTGTTAATAAATGGAAAGGAATATAAATTAGGTAAGAGAGTGAAAAAATAATGCCTTGTAAAAAAAATAAAAAAAGAATGAATCAAAAAGGTTCAATCAGTTACTGGTTTGTTTTTGTAATACTTGTAATAATGCTTTCTTTTTTGTTTGGTGTTTCAATTCCTTTTCTTCAAACATTCACTGTGGATATTCAAGGAGTATCAAGTGATTTGATTGATAAAGCACAAGTTAGTGCTTTGAATATTAAAGATGAAAATTCAAGACAAGCAGTTCTTGATTCTCTAAATGCTCAAGAGTCAGGGTTGGCTGAACAGCAACAAATTTATGGTGCTTTTATTCAATATTCTTGGATTTTAATTATTGTTATTATTGCTTTTATTTTGTTCATGGCTTCTAGACGAGATGTTGAACAGAATATTGGGTGATTAGTTTTGGGTTTAAGAAGTTTAGGTCAATTCGACAAAGTTTATTCACAAGCTGTTCAGATGATTCAAAACCACACCAAAATCATAGATTTTGGGTGCCTCACAAACCCATTAGGGTTTGTTCAGTCTCAACAAGAGTTAAGCGGAGAGGTGTTCGTTTGAATTTAAGATTTGTTTTAATCGGTTTGTTGCTTGTTTTGTTTTCAACACAAGTGTACGCTGGGATAACACCACCTACAACAACTTTTAGTTCTTTTCAAGTTCCTAACACAACAGACCAAAACATTACCCTAGCCTGCACCGACAACAATTCAGGATGCAAAACAATAAACTACAATATAAATTCAACAGGGTGGAATCAAATAGTTAAAACCAATGATGTTAATTTTTATTATAATGACGGAGGATACCAAATTCCTTATTCAGCAGAAACAAATGCAAAAGTAGACCACACATGGTCTTTTGGATTTAAAACTTTTAACAGTTCTCCAACTCAACATCAACACTTAATTTCTCAGAACACATCAAGTCAAGGACATACACAACAATTTTACATACAATCTGGAAAATTATATTATTCAATATATGCAAGTCCAACAAGTTATCTAAACACAGAAATAACAACCATAGATTCAAATGTATTCTATTATGTTGTAGCAAGCATTGATTTTTCAGGAACAAGTAAAATATATGTAAATAATGTAGAAAAATGGTCAGTGGCTTTAGGAACATTTGCTTACGGAGGAAGTATTGAAAACCACCCAACAATAATCGCACCCACCTTATCAGGAATTATTACCGACGTAAATATTAGTGCAACTGTGCTAAACCCGACACAAGCAAGCGAAATGTACACTTATTTATCAAGGCAGCCAAGAATTATTAATTTAGCCAATTATTCTTTCCTTTTTAGTGGTGTTGGCGACCATAACATTCAATACTTTAGCACAGACAACGCAGACAACAACGAAACCATAAAAACAAGTCAATTCCCACAATTCCAAACAACACAAGACCAAATCAACTCAAAAATAATATTAACAGGAGCAACAATCTACAATGATTACAACGTAACCAGTTGGTTATGGACAATAAACGGAACACCCCTAACAGGAACAACAGACAGAATCAAATACTACTCAACACAAGCAAACCTAGACTTAAACGTATGCCTAACAACAAACTCAACAGACACTACTTGCAAGTCCACAAAAACATGGGACACAATAGCACCCACAATAGACGCAAACATAACCCCCAGCAACTACGGATTCACAAGCACATTCGACATAAACTATAACATGACCTGCTACGATAACTTTACACCTATACAATACACAATAAAAGTAAACAATGGAACCACAACAACAACCATATATAACTCAAGCGATGCAAACGCTTCTTTAAAATCAGGAAATTATGATATGAACGTAGGACAACAAGCACAATTTATATTCACTTGCACAGACGACTCAAACAACACAGCAACTTACACGAGTTTAAATTTATACTCTTTACAATTCAGACTAGTAAACGAAAACACAGGAACAATATTTGACTTAAATAAAGTAACAGACGCAGAAGCATATTCATATGATGGGAATTTTATATACAATTTCAAAGACACAAACTTGACAAGCAAAAACTTTTTCTCACCAAGCACAATTATTAGATTTGATTTCACTTACCCTGATGAAGCAGCCACAAAGCTTTCAAGAGAAATAGATTTTAGATACATTGATGACACTAATATTGGAGTTTGTGTTGCAGAATATCAACAATTTTATTTATACAGATTTTTAAGCACCAATGTTAAACCTGTTGTTCTTTACAATGATTTCGCAAAGTGCTATAATCTAGCCAGTACAACAAAATTCTTGTACAATACTTATCAGTCTAATGTTGCTTATACAATAAATAAACCATATTATCTTTATACTTACTCAAACAATGTTAAGTCATTACTTGCATTACTTGATGGATCAAACAATACAGAAATAAACTTAGATGTTTTAGCATTTAACCAAACAGATTATGCTTATGCGATTAATACAGACAATGTTATTTTTAGACCAAGTACAACAGATTCAAACACGGTAATTATTTATTTCTTTTCTCCACAACTAAATGACACAGTAACAATAGATATTTATAATGGTTCAACAAAAATTTGGACTTACACAGAAACTACTGACACTAATTCTTTTTTAGTAAACTTCTTTTACTCTGATTTAAATGTAACAGATTCAAACTTGTTAAAATTAATGGTTACAATTACTAATGATTCTGAATCTACAAGTTTTTTTAAATATTTTAATACTAAGTCAGAATCTTATCAAGGAATATTAAACCCTGTTGTTGCAATAGTTCTTAGTTTTTTTATAATGTTTTTTGGGATAACAATGGTGTCATATAGGTTTGCTATGGGTTGGTTTGGGTTAGCGGTTAGTTTAATTTGTATTGGTATATTATCTCTTGCTCCGCTTTATGATTATATTTTGTTTTTACAAGCCATATATTTAATAATAGGTTTATTCATAGGTGTTATAGGGAAAGAACAGAATTTGGGGTTGTCTTAAAATGGGTAGTTCGTTAGAACAATTTAAAACTATGATGACTGTTCAAATTTTTTGGTCTCTTGTTTTTACTTTGTTGGTTTATACTTTGCCTGGTTCTGATTCTGGACAACTTGCTTTGATTACTATGTCTAATGGTACTACTGATTTGGCTACTATTAGTGATTCGTTTGAGTCTGCGGTTACTAATCAAACTAATATTCCTATTGTTGAAATGGGTGCTTTGTTGTTTTATTCAGGAAATATTATTATTGATTTACTATTAAATTTTGCATTCGCAATACCTGAAATGTTCTCTATTTTGTTAAATATATTATTTTTAGTGCTACCAGTAGCAGGAAATATACAACATGTTGTAACTTTGTTCTTTATGGCTTTAATTAGTATAGGGTATGCAATAGGAATACTTCAATTTGTAACCAACATTAGGTCTGGAGGAAGCATAGCATGAACCCAATAATAGCACTAGCATCAATAGACAAACTTTTAGAAGGACTAGGAGTATCACTAGACATATACATTATATTAATAATAACAATATCAAGTTTAATTTTATCTGCAAAATCAATAAAAATAGGACTATCACTAACACTTTTATTATATTCATTAAGTTATATTGGATTAAGATTCTTAGTATTGGACACAACCTACGCTTTATATGCAATCTTCGGAGCATTAATCTTAATGACACTAAGCATTTACACAACAAAAGGAAGTGAAATAATATGATTGAAACAACAATAGGATTTATAGCATTTGGAATTGTATTAATAATTGGGTTAATTAAACTTTGGAATCTTGCGAACTCAGGAAAAGTTTACACTGGTAAATGGATAGCTATTGGATTAATTATGGCAATAGTTTGTTGGGGAATATATTTTACTGCAAGCATGAGTGCTTTGAATCAAGAAGCAATATGGGAAGATTCAACAGGGGAATTAATGCAATACAAAAACAATGACTACCAAACTTTATTTAATTTCTTTCCATTGCTAAACATATTATTACTTTGTATTGGGGCCATGAGTGGAATAGAAACTTTTAAAGTATTCATAGACATAATAGATCCCTCAAGTATGCGACAAAAATACGGATACACTCCAAATCCACCAACTCAAGAATATAATCCGCAGTGGAATAAACCAAGATGGAAAAATTAATTCAAACTTATTTATAAATATTACAACAAACACACCAAGCTATACTTTGTATAGCGAATATTTAAATACTTCAAAGTTCACAATTATAGTACCATTAAAAAATCCAAATGGAGTGTGATAAAAAATGGGAACAAAAATAATAGAAAAACAAATCGTGACAGAAGAAGTAGAAACTGATTCTAATTGGTTTGAAGAATACGATAAACCAAGAGAAGATAAAGAACAACTACCAATCTTTGAAATGAAATTACCTGAAGGACAAATCGCAAGAACAGAAGAAGTCGTGTTTTTGTCTGAAGGTAAAGAAATGACAACCAGATTTGGAGCAACAATAGTATTTAACATCAAAAACCAAAACCAAGACAAGGTTTGGTTTATTAAAAAAACACAATACAACTTGTTAAATCCTATTGCTAAACAAAGAAAGTTAGGATCTATTGTTGGAAAAACTGCTGTTGTAACAAGAGCAGGACAAGGCGCAAAAGACACCAAATGGGCGTTGATGTTCAAATGAATAATTTTGGGTTTGAC
>JAKQTP010000111.1 GCA_029563035.1 archaeon
AAAAGTTAAAGAATATTCCGACAATTGATGAAATGAAAGAAGAGTTGGATTATTTAAAGACTCAATATCAATTAGATAAAGCAAGGAAAGGCATATTTGATGCTCCAATAATTATAATTCAACAACAACCACAACAACGTCAAGATGATGGCGTAATAGTTAAAGCATACTTTGAGGAGGAATAAATGGATTCTTTTAATTTTACTTGGGGAGTTTTTGGGGCTTGCATGACTGGTTTCTTCTTTCTTGTCGGATGGATTAAATCTATAGAATCAAAAACTGCAAATATAGAAATTATACAAAAAGATGTCAAAGAAATTAAAGAAGCTCTTTTAGGGACAATGGATAAAAAAGGTGTTATAACAAAAGTTCACGATCAGAACATAGAAATAGAATCAATAAAAACAATATGTCACGAAAGACATCATGAAAAAAGAGACTCATAATTCATTAAATATTCTTAAAGATTTTTCTATTGACCTTATTAGATTGAAGCATAAGGCTATGGATTTAGTTGCTTCTACAGGAAATGAAAAAGCTATTGATTTAAGAGATGGAATAAATGATTTAATTAATAAGGTTTCATATAAAGGGACAGAAATACTTAATAACTCACAAGAAAGACTTTTCCCTATTATAACAAAAGAAAAAGAAATGAAGGAGAGATATGAATAGACTTGATTTAAGGACAAGATTTAGGATTGAAAATCCAGAGATTACTGAAAGAGTTTTGACTGATGCTCAAATAAATTCAATGTTAATAGAAGGTAATATTAACTTCGCCGTCCAAGCGAGAATGATTGTTTCAACAGTGACAATTCCTTCTGTATTAAATGTTAAAGTTTATGATGTTACTTTAGCCGAACCTAAATTCGTTGATATTGACGAATTTCCTGGTGGCGGAGTATCTTATGACAATAAAAGATTAGATATGGTTTCAAAATCTCAATTAGACAATGATAATAAAGGGTGGAGGAATAATTCTTCTGGAGTTCCGAATAAATATTTCAGGAGAGGAAAAAACATAATATTTAATAGACCGTGTTCAAAATCTGGTCTTAACATAGACATTGATTGTGTTCTCATTCCTGATTCTTTTGATGATGATAATAAAGAACCGTTTAATCAGTTATCTTATTTAACTCCATTTCATTATGGGTTAGTGTTATATCTTCAGGGCAGGGCTAAAATGAAGATAGGAAAAGATCAAGATAAGTCTATGGCTATGATAGAGTATCAATCTTATGTTGAATGGTGTAAAAAAACATTACAAGGAGGCAAAATTGGCAAGGTCAGCTTTAGGTCGCCTGATTCTTATATCAGTCCTTATAATAGGTAATTTTTGTTTTAATTCTTATGCACAGAACGAAATAGAAAATGTGGCTGTCTTTTCTGATTTCTCTGGAGGATTGAATTCAAAACAAAATAGTTTTTCTTTACCATTAAATCAAGGAACAGTTGTTCAAAACATAAGATTTGACGATAAAAAAGGAGCTCTTGTAAAAAGACAACCGCTTTTATTATACGGAACTGCTCATGCAACAAGTCCAATAACAGGAATGCATAGATTTTATCTCGACAGTGGAGATAAAATACTTTTAGTTAATTATGGGAACACAATATCGAAAGGAAATGATCAGTCAGGTGTTTTTACTTCTATTTATACTGTTACAGATTCTGACAGAAAATGGCAATGGTTAACTTGGAAGAATATAGCCATTGGCATGGATGGATATAATTATCCTGTTAAATATGATGGTTCCAGTGCTTCTGCAACAAATCTCGGTGCTCCATTAGCTATTGCTTCATCAACTGCAGGAAATCCTAACGGAACATATACTTATAAGGTTGCGTGTTATTCATCGACAAAAACAGCAACATTTGTCACTCCATCTAACTCAGTCACAACATCGAGCAAAAAAGTCAATTTAACGATGATTCCTTTATGTCCAGACACGATATTTGCAGAGGATACAATAGGAAGAAAAGTTTACAGAAACACCGTTGCTAATCCTTCTACTTGGAAGCTTCTTTCAAATGGAACGATTGCTGATAATTCAACAACAACATTATTAGATAATGATGCTGATGGAAGTCTTGGTGCAACATACCCAACAGGAAATGAAATAATAACTCCTCCAAAAGGTAGATTTTCAATAGTTCATAATGGTCGTTTATGGATTGGCAATAATCCGACATATCCATCAAGAGTTTATTATTCTGATTTAAACAGCTATGAAATATTTTATGATGACTCTTATCTTGATATAAGACCTTCGGATGGCGACGGAGTGACATTTCTTGCTAATGTTTTAGGACTATTAACTATTGGAAAAAATAATTCAATTCAAAAAATATATAATGAAGATGATAATCCTGATAGATGGATTATATCAGATCCATTCACTCCAATAGGGAGTCCTGCACCATATTCTGTTGTCAATACACAATACGGATTAATGTATTTAGGAAAGAATGGAATATATCTATTTAATGGTCAATACTCAGAATTAATTTCAGATGCAGTTACTCCAGAGATTAAAAATATTTCTCCTTTTAATTTTTCATCTGTATGGGCTACTTTTTATAAAAATATTTATTATATGGCTTACACATCATCTCAGACAGGATCTTTTGTTAATAATAGGATACTTGAATATGACTCTATATCTAAATCATTTAATATTGATACTGTAAATATTAACGCTTTAACAGTATTTAAATCTGGAAACGACGTCGAGGCTTTATATGCTGGTGGTTCTGCAAATGGCAATATTTATGCATATTCAGATTCTCTTAATGAAATTGTTCATAATAAACATTCAGATTTCGCAGGAACATGGGATGACATGAGATATATCCCAATTGAGGTTGGAGGAAATGAAAATAGTCCTGTTTTAGAGATTGCTTGGACAAAAAGTATTAATGACTCATCTGGGACAATAAATGGAGCTGTTGGGATTATAGATAGACCTGATACAAACGGATCTTATACTTCTCAACATTTATCTTTAGTTGCTAATTCTTTTGATAAACTTTATTGGAATGAATATATTCCGACAGTTGGTGGTAATATTGATTTTTATTTAAGAACAGGCTCAGATATCGCAAATTGTAATTCAGCGGCTTGGTCAGGACCATTTTCAAACCCAACAGGGTCTAATATATCTTCAGTTCCTATAAATAGTGTTTTTCAATATAAGATTAATATGTCAACTAATAATATAGAATATTCTCCTAATATTTATATGTCTGATAATTATAATGTTAGGATTACATATTCGAGGTCAAAGTCAACCGACGAAACATCAATAGATTTTAAATGGGTATCTGGATGGATGAATATAAAACCAGGATATAAAGTCACTTTAAGGAAAATATATGTTTATTATGATTGGGATGCTGAAAAAACAGGAACTCTTAATATAAAGTGGGAAAATTATGAAGGAGATTCAGATACATTTCCAATAGATTTAAAAAAATATCCTAAAAATTATTTTGAATATTTTACAGGAGGAGGATTAACAGGAGAGGCATTTAGATATACGATTTCAGAAACAAGTCTTAACCCAATAAGAATAAAATCAATGTTTGTTGTGTTTACTTTGGAGCCATTAGTATGATAAAAAGACTATTTAAATTAATCATTATTTTTCTTTTAATAGTTGGAGTTTCATACTCCCAAGAGGTCATTTCGTCTTATGATGATGTAAATATATCGATATTAAATGATGAAATAAGAAAAGCAAGAAAAGGAGAATCTGTTTTACAAAAAATTTATCCTGTCGGAGGGATATATATAAGCACTCTATCTAAAAATCCATCTGAATTGTTAGGTTTTGGAACTTGGGAGGCATTTGCCGCTGGTCGTGTTTTAGTTGGCATTGATTCGACTCAAACAGAATTTGATGTTGGAGGAGAAACTGGCGG
>JAKQTP010000116.1 GCA_029563035.1 archaeon
AAAATGTTTTCAAAGATTCCTAAAAAACAATCAGTTCTGAAACCAAAAATATTAAAGTTTGCAAAAGATTTGGCTATAAAGATAATATCGTAACGTTATATGCGGCAGAAGATATATCAATTTTTTTAGGCAATTGGCTGCTAAACTTTTTATGGTAAATGACTAAGCCTGAATACCTAGCTTTAAAAATTGAAAACATTTAAAAGGAGGAGTTTAATTATGGAAAAACTTGATATTAGAACAGGTATGAAGTTTAAAATGTTAAGCAGGAGTTTATTAGAGTATCTTGGCCCTGAAGATGTTTTTGATTTTAGCGGCAACGATGAATTTACAAACAATGTATCAAGGCTGTTTAAAGAAGCACTTGAACTAACGGATGAGCTTTTTGAAGATATTCCAAAAGAAGCATTGAACGACGAGCTTATAAAATATTTCTTTGATAACGATGGTTATTATCAACTAGAAATAACAGGAAGAGCAGAAGATACACCAGACGCTTTTTGCATAGATATGAAATATAATCCAAATTTTAAAGATGAAAAAGAAACAAAATTATTCACATTGATAATGACAGCTGATGATATCAGAGGCTTTTTGGAAGAAAAAATCATGGTTTATGATGTGCCAAAGTTTTTCTTCATGCATGACGAAAAATTATGTGCAGCTACACCTGTTGATTTACTTGGGGATTATATAGAACTATTTAGAAATGACGATGGTAAATTTAAATACTTGGGAACATATCCCTTAAATAAAGAAAAAACGAAATTTGATCTTGATGGAATGAAGTTTTACTTGAAAGATTTTTACAGAGATATTTAATGATCTACATTTTCAGTGAACACCCTGGTTTAAAAACCGGCGTGTTTGCCTTTATGCGTAAAAACCACAACATATAAATGTACAGAAGAAAGCTAACCCGCTCATCTTAATTTATTCCTTTTTTTTATTATTATTTTTGCTTCACTTGCTAAGTGCCAAATCCATTTTAAACATTCTCGCTTTCAGTATTGGGCTTGTTGCGTTCAG
>JAKQTP010000175.1 GCA_029563035.1 archaeon
CATGTTGGTGGTAAAGCCACAATAATTTTAGATGAAAATAAAAAATTAATTAATGCGTCTTGGAAAAAAGATAATTTATGGGTATTAACTACTGACATGAATAGTAATGATATACCAAAAACTTATATTTATAAAGAATACAGTTCATTTGGAGTATTAAAAGGTACTTATATCATTCATGAAAAAAAATCTGGTTATAGTGTTATTCGTAATAAAGATTAAAGAAAATAATCAGTGAATTTTGTAACATTTTCAAATTATCTTCGTATAAGTAGAAAACAATTTAACTCAAAAGACAATGAAAACTTATTCAGAATTAATAAACATGAAAGATGCTGATGTGCTTGAATACTTCAGTGAAAATGAAATCAGAAGTTACAGATACATTGCTGTAATGGATGATATAATGAGAAATTCAAATCATGATGGTGGTTGTGCAGATGCATATATTGTGAAAGCAGATAATCTTTATCTGGTTTACACATTCCAAATTCACTTTGGACACTATGAAGTATATGGTGTATTTGATAAACTTGAAGATGCAGTTAAAGAATTGGAGTGTGCTGTTACCAATTTAATAGATAGTTATAAGCAGTTGGATGAAGAAAACGATAGAGAAATCAATCCAGATGATTATTATGATTGGACTGACACTGATACAGAGAGAATAATAAATCATTTTAAGAAACAATAATGGGTATTTTATGTAACATTTTCAAAATAGTATCGTATAAGTATTATAATTTAAAAACAAATAAGACAATGAAAAAAGAGTTTGAATACTCACAAGACTGGAAGAAAACTGGATTAAGCTTTAACGAAGTTAAAGAAAAATTAATGAATGGGTGTGGAGCATTTTTAGTTGATGGTGAAGTATACACTGGCATAGAAACCAAGTGGTATTATACTAATGGTGATGATGGTATTCTTATAAAAAATTTAGCATTATCGTCTATTTTTGATGAAGATTATAAAAACAATTACTGAAATGAAAACAATTGAAATGAAAAAAACTGCAAAATTGTGGAAAGCAATGGCTGACGCAATGGAGAATAACACCAAGTTATCTTATGCTGACGCTAAACAACTTATCAGAGAAATGAAAGAATCTGG
>JAKQTP010000184.1 GCA_029563035.1 archaeon
GATAATGTTTTCACTTTTACAGTTTGGACAGATGGCTGCAGTAGATTTGATTTTTAGTTTTTGATAATCTACCACTGTAGCATGGTCATCAATTAGAAATTGATAAAGCTGATCGAGGAAATCACGTTTGTGGTCTTTAGGTAGAGCGAGGTATTCTTTTGAATTTTTTAATAATTTTTCCATAATAAAAAATTTTTGACAAAGATAATAAAATATTTTTAAATAGTATATAATCAATAAGTCTAACACAATTTATGTTTCATAAGCCATCGCTCACGCTCTGATAAAACCCTGTTTCATCCAATATCATTATTCATAAAATCACACTTCCACTTACACCATTAGCATTAACTAAACGCATATCTTTATAAATTTTCAAAAAAAAATCCAAACAAAACTGACTTGTTGTGTTTTATTAAATTAACATCTTTAATTTTACCCTCATTAAACGTTATAAAACAAATTTTATAATAAAAAAATCAATTTATAAATAATTAATTTCAAATTTAACCTTTATTTTAAAAAAAACTATACAATCGGCTCTCTGTGGTTACATATTTGCAAGATATTTGAGCACTTCGTGAATTGTTTTTTACAATAATGCTGATGATTGGTGATACAATTCATATATTATTTATCAAACAGAGCTAACGATTTAAATCATTAGCTCTATAACGTCATGAAATCATTAACATTTATGAATATTTTAATTTGTATTATTTTTTAGTAAATCAATAATTTTATTAACTATATCGGCTTGTTTTTCTAGTTCTATTTGGTCTAAAATTTTATAAAGTTCTTGTCTAAATTTCATTAAATTAGTTTTACTATTGCGCCAATAAGGATTAGTAGAAAAAAAATCCTCAATTTTTTTAGCTTTGTTTTTAGCGTTTTGCACACCAAATTCGTTTAATACATTATAAATAGTATAAATATCATTAGACATGTTCATTTTTTTTTGTTCGTTGTTTAAATTTTCCTTTTCATTGTATATTTTTTTAAGTTCTTCAATGGCTTCCAGTGTAACTATTTGTCTTTGATTATATGAGTCTACAATATTTTGTGCCTTTTCACCAATTGATAATATAAAGGGCATCTCATTTTTAAGGTTTAAAGCAAAAAATTGAATGGTCTTATTTAAATTATAAATTTTCTCTATATCAGATTCATCTTCATAACTTTGGTCTATTTTTTTAATGAATTACCATCTATTTTATAAACTTTCTTTATTTTCCCTATATTCGTATTTTTTGTATTATTTTTTACTAATTCAATAGTCTTTTTGTTTAATTCATTATTAATTTCAATTTTTGAATTAAAATAGTAAATTAATAGTAGATATATTTTAGTAAGATCATCATATATTTCTAAATATGGACCTAAAAAGGAATCTGGTGATAATATATCGTAAATAAGGCTTAAAGACTTAAAAAATTCATAATAACGCTTACGTTCCTCTGAGTATCAATAATAATCAAGTATTTTTGCGATTTGTTGATCATCAGGAATATTTGTAAAAATTGATAAATAATCATTTTGACCCCTTTCTATTAATTTTTTAAATTCATCTCTTAAAGCATCAATATTTTCGTAAATACCATCTATGTCAGTAGAATCAAAAGCTAATGCTCTTTGTAAATTATCAAAAATTCCAATAAAATCTACTATCAAGTTCTATTCCTTCAAACTTATGTATCATAGACACTATCAATCCCCTCTTGTCTGATTTTAATAAAGTTTCTAGATTATTTATACTTTCGGCTAATGTTACATTCTCAATGCCTATGGCTTTAATGTTAAAAAAAAGTTGGCTCTCCAGTTCATTTCTATCAACTAATAGTATAACAGTTGGATTATCAAAAATTGGATTTTCAATGATCTTTTGTGCTGCAATTATCATTGTATATGTTTTGCCAGAGCCCTGTGTGTGTCATACAAATCCTCTATTTTTATTTTCATCTTTGGCTCTCTCTAATATTTTATTTACTGCTCTTATCTGATGTGGCCTCAATAAGATTTTTTTAGTTCATCATCTTCTTTAGCAAATAATATATAGTCTATGAGTAAACGTACAATATTTTCTCTACTAAAAAATGTTTTTACTTGTGCTTCAAAATCATTTTGGAAATCATTTTTCTATAAGAAAATTGATTTGTTAGAAATATTCTATGTAGCACTAAAATAATATTGTGAATAATTTGTCAATGCATACAGTTGTAATACTGACATTAGTTTAGGACATTCAGTATGATATCTATTTATCTGTTCTAGAGCTTCATTCATAGCATTCTGCTTGATAGGTGCCTTGGTTTCTATCAAGAGTATTGGTATGCCATTTATTAAAAAAACTAAATCAGCTCTTATTTTATTTTTCCCATTTTCGTATGTGAATTCATCTGTAATCTGATATTTATTGTTATCCAGAGTTATTTCATCTATTAACTTCACATTTCTAAATCTTTTTTCATTTTGTACAAAAACAGTTCTTAATCCTTTTAGGTATTCCCATGCTTGCTGATTGCCATTGATATTAGCTGGTACATTTTCTATTGCTTTTATTAGCTCATTCACATCTTGGTGGTCATCTATAAGCAATGGATTGAGTTTTTTTAATTGTTCTATAAATACATCTCTGAAAATTATATTACTTGTAGAATTTCTCAGTTTATTGGCTTCATCAGGACTCACATACTCCCAGCCGAGTTTAATGATTATATTTTTGCCATCTGTGGTAGAATACTGGGCAGTTGCTTCTTTTACATAATCAATTATAGGTGTTTGTACATATTTTTTTCATCAAAAGCCATTTTTTTTATTTAATTTATTTACCAATATACATTAATTTTTTAATTGGGGAAAGAGTGAAAGGTTTAAGATTGGATGAGTGGAGAAGTTGAGGAGTTGAGGAGTTTATAAAGTTCATAAAGTTAAAAAGGTAGATGGGTAATGGGTTTAATGGTTTAAGGGTTTAAAGGGCTAAGAGTTTAAAGGTTTGAACAAAAAAATTTAACTACTTTAAACTACTTTTACTATTGCGTAATTTTTAATTATTGAATTTTTTTGTAACTTTATAGATTGTAAAACAAAGATATATATATATTTTGGTGAAATTCCTGCTATATTTTGATTCACAAGATAATATAATACTATGTTCTCAATAATTGCTCATACCATAGCTTATAGAACTATTCCTTAATCTAAAATTTTAGCTGATAATTTCTTCAAAGCTAATTAAGTTATATATTTATTATTCCCACCACATCCCTAGTTTTACTACTTCCCATTCTTCGGGCAGTATTCCGAGTTCGGTCATTTTGTAGTCTTGTGGGAGTGTGTCGGAGGTGTGGAGTTTCATATACTTTCACCATTTTCACATTGTTTTTCAATTGCCTGTTCCACAAGATTAATCACATACGCAATATCTTCTTCTGATGACAAAATTAATTCAACATCACCATTTCCCAAGTGACCCGTTTGAGAAACATCCCTACATAATTCTTTAGGATCATTAAGTTCATTAAATTTTATGTTTATAAATAGCTTTAGCTTATCTTTTTGTGGAACTACATCTACTACATTTGTTTCTAGTTTGTAAGCGATATAGAGTTTTAAATACTCCTCACTAATCTCAGGATCCAATGATAGGAGTTCTTTACGGAGTTTTTCAAACAGATTTTTTGCTTTGCCTTCCTTAAGATATTCATAAGAGTCTATAGAATACTCAGTTAAGGGTTCTTCCTTTTTGCTATATTGATCCAAAATAGTTTGGTCAAGTTGCGGATATTGCCATACCTCTAAAGCCTCCTTCGCTAAATTTTCCGCACGTTGTACTATTGTTTCTTCATTCCATGTTTCAAGGTTTGCTAATCCTCTATTCAATTTTAGTGGGCTTTCTCTAAAACCGCCTTTCATATCCCTTTTATCAGTAAAAAACTTGTCACTATATTCGCTATTGTATCCGGTAAGGGTCAAATTCCCAATGGTATGGACATATTTTTGCTGGATTTTTTCCCAATCCGGTCCAAGAGCTCGTCTCCAATCAAGGTTCAAATTATTATTTTGAGGCAGAATATGTTCGATGGTATATTCGCTTACATTCACTCGTTCTTTACGCTCGTGATTTTCCAGACGTCTTAACCAATAACTTCTACTGCGAAAATTGTATAAGTCTCTATATTTTAATTCTGTTACAAACTCTTCATCATTTGGAAATCTTCGATAGGAAGTCATTTTGTTAAAATGGGCTTTTACACTTTCAAGATAATTTTCTTTTATGATTGATTTACCGAAGCCTGCAAAGGTCTTATTTAACGAATTGGTAGGGATGCCACATACTGCTCTTCTAAAGACATAAGATTCTATCAATCTGATTATTTCGATAAAATCATCTTTAGAAAGGATATTCATCTTATAGTCATTGTATAGTTCAAGTAATAGCGGATAAGACACGTCAACCTTTAACTCGCTTAAATCAGAAAATGCTTCTTTCAGTTCTTTGTCTTGTTCTTTGTCTAAAGCCATTGCACAAAAATACGCTGTATATTTTTTAAGTTCTTTCAATTCTTCTTCATTATCTCTTTGCGAGGTATAAAAATATTTTTTAAACTCTTCATAAACTTCATCAATATTAGGGATATTTCCTGTTTTCATTGTCAAATAATGCCGCATAAAACTATCGAAATAGCTGCTGTATGCTTCTTGTCCAAATTCAACTTCCATCGGTCGCCAGTAATCTTCATATAGATGTTTTTGTATGTCCCCTTCTAATCTCATAAGCATAAAATTTCTAATGAGATCTGCCTGTGAAAGGTCTTTGCCAGTAGAATTCATGCTCTCAAATATCAATTGAGGATTGTCATGATCGCGATTTAGGGAAATATCCACAATAAACAGTTTTAATAATCCGAGACATAAATTTTGAATATCATTTTCAGATAACTCATCAATTTTATTTGTAAAATATTCGAATATATCTTTAATTCTTACTGAGAATTCTTTTGGATATTCCTTCTGATCAAGAATAGAAATGTAAGTGCTTCTATCGTTCTGAGAAAGAAGCAATTTATATTTTCGATCTCCCTCTTCAAGGGGATTGATAAGATAATAATTTCTAATTTTTTTTGCTGAAAATCCTTCTATTTCATTATCACCAATTTTACGTGCCAATGCCTCAAGCAGTAAACTAACTGTAGTTAAACGTTGTTGCCCATCGATAATAAGTAAAGGTTCTGGTTTTGAAATTTGGTATAAGCCTTTTTCTATATACATAATAGAGCCTATGAAATGACTGGGAATATCCTTCTTGCTCCCTGTAGTAATTATATCATTCCATAATCGTTCACATTCATTTTCTGTCCAGCTATAAAGCCTTTGATAAATAGGAATTGAAAACTGGTTGCACTTTTTAATGAATTCCAATAAGTTAGCTTCAGTTGCCTTCATTCATTCACCTCCCAGTATCCACCTTTAGCAGGACCTATGCGCTTGATGATCTCTTCTTTTTGGAATTTACATAATTGCGATTTGAATTCTATGTTATGCTGTTCGTTCATAATTTTATTGCTGAAATTTCATTTTTCACTCTTTTAACTTTACTCTTTTGTTTATAATCGCCAACTATTATTCGCCAAATTCGCTCTTTATTAGGCAATTATTAGTCAATTATTAGGCAATTTAGTCAATTGATAAGCAATTCCTTTCCCTGATTTTCCTTTCATAGTCAAAATTTCTTTTTCTACAAGATGAGATAGATCAATCGTTGCCATTTGTCTGGATATATTTGCAAGTTGTTGATATTCTTTATTGGTAATCTTGCCATTTTCTTTCACATAAATTACTGCCTTGATCTGTCTTTCGTTTAATCCTCTTTTTCTTAACTCTTCCTCATTAAAAATGTCTTTATGAAATACGACGGCAAATTCTCCCAGACCTCCCTTTCTTTCTACAAATTCAGGCTCAGGAAGGTTCTGTTCTTTACACAGTGTAATCATCTTTAATATTCCCGAGCCCCAGGATTCAATAAGATTTGCATAATAGAATACTGCTGCAATGAGCGGATTTCTCTGCCTTCCCGAATGCTTTTCCTTTAGCTGTTCAATAGTCAATGGAGGCATTAATTTCCCCGGGTTCGATAGAATGAGTTCATCGTCATATATGCGTACTTCAATGGGAGCGGAAGTATCCAGGTAATCTCTATGAATCAATGCATTGATTACAGCTTCTCGCAAAGCATCCAGCGGGTAATCCCATATTTCCCTTCTTGCCACGCCTTCAAGAGAAAGCTCTCTAACAGAGGTATCGAACATCACATTTATATTCTTTTTTATGGCATCAAGAATACCGTCGAGTTGCTGGAATAAATTCCCCTTTACTTCTACCGTATCCAGAATGATTGTGTTGTTCTTAAATCTTCCTACCTTTGAATAGGCCGAAATAAAATATTTCTGTGGATTTTTGCCAAAGAGTAAAATACAGGCCCTTGTAAGGCGATCATCCTTGGTTACAAGGTTAAGTTTTTGAAGAATACTTCTTGCGCTATCCTGCTCGATGAGTGGAAGTCTCTGGTGGGCGAGCGCCTTGAATTTTTCTATGCTTTCGTTATCGAGTACTTCATCAAGTTGATCTATGCTGACAATTGTCGGTAGTTCGTCCCACGAATCTCCTGTTTTCTCGAGGAGAAACGAGGATAGTTCTAATCCAGAAAGCTCTTGGGTAGTGCTGCCTACTCGGATGTAAAATTTTCCATCGTACGAGACGGGAAAAGAGGAACAGAGAATCTCAATATTCAACATACTTTTTCCATTCTGGATTTCTTCTCGAACGAAAGGAGTTATTCCCAATTTACTTCTAATTTTGTTTGGCAAATCTTCAAGCAATTTCTTTGTTTCGGATTTCTCAAGGCCAATTGCTT
>JAKQTP010000187.1 GCA_029563035.1 archaeon
TCGCATTGCGTAATGTAAAATGACACCGAAAGACATCCCGTTGCGTAATTAAAAATGACACCCAAATCTTTAATAAATATGGTAATATAATGGTATTAAATAATCCATTAAATTGCTTAAAATGTTATCTATGAAAAGTAGAAATGAAGTAATTGCTGATACAATAATCAAAACCAATTACTGCAAACTAAACAAAGCGGAAAAAAGCAAGGTTCTAGATCTCTTAGTCGATACTGTTAACCTAGACAGGAAACGCATTGTAAAAAAGATAAAACTATCTGGACAAGAAAAAGAGGTAAAATATAGGGTTAAGAAATATGGTGTACTAGTAAAAAAAGCACTGGAAAAATTATGAGAGATATTTGACTACCAGAATAGCTCTAGTTTAAAAGAAAATATTCTAACAAATATTTCAACGATACAAAAAGAATTAAATCTTGATAATGATGTTGTAACTAAGCTCAAAGAAATTAGTCCTAAGACAATTGATAACTTGCTCAAAGATGTTAGAAAGAACAAGAGTCATCGTTTTAAATATCAATATATAAAGAATGAGAAAAATTTACAAAGCCAAGTGCCAATAAAATCATTTGATGAGCTCAACAGGGATAAGCCAGGATATCTTCAAATTGACACCGTAGAACACGGTGGGGCCTCTGCTAGTGGCCATTATGGATATACCCTATCAATAACTGACTGCTTTAGCCAATGGCATGAAAATTATTGTGTTTTAGGCAGAGGTCAAGATGGAATCTTTAAAGGATTAAAAATATGTTTAAAAGAGTTACCTTTCTTGGCACTAGGAGCTCATCCGGATAATGGTACAGAAATTCTTAATTGGCAGATCTTTAGATATATGAAAGCCCATAATATTGAATATACTAGATCAAAGCCCAATAAAAAGAATCACAATTGTTTGGTTGAACAAAAGAACTTTACTAATGTAAGAAAAGTTATTGGCTATCAACGTTATGACACTGAATTAGAAATTCATCTTATCAACGATCTGTATCGTAATGAATTAAGATTGTGGCAAAACTTTTTTATCCCTCATACTAAATTAATTTCAAAGATAAGAATTGACGGTCATGTAAAAAGACAATATGCAAAGCCAAAAACTGCAGCTCAATATCTTTTGGAATCCGAATATGTAGATTCAAAATCAAAAGAGCAACTTCAATACTTAATTGATAATTTAAATCCTTTTGAATTGAAAAGAATTATCAACAAAAAGATAGATGCTTTGATTAAAATTTATCGCAAGAAAAACAACACCGAAATGGTCGACATGATGAAGAAATTAAGACCAGCTACGGTGTCATTTTGGAAAGGAAAAAAGACTACCATTTCGGTGTCGTAGTTAAATTACTTGACACG
>JAKQTP010000192.1 GCA_029563035.1 archaeon
AAAAATAGTGTTTTAAAACAAAAGGCTTGTAATAGTGATTAACAGTAGGATTTAGAGGTATGCTAAAACGTAGTATTTATGCAGTAAAAAAATATTTGCAAAAAAAGTGAAAAAAAATTTGGTTAATATAAAAATTTGTTGTATATTTGTAAAAAAATTATGGAACTTAATCGCACCATAAGGAATTGAAATTAATTAAATAAATTTTAAAGTTATTGTCTTTACAAACTTTTAATCGCACCATAAGGAATTGAAATACTACTACTTTACTGTTGTTTTCATAATATTTATGTTTTTGAGTTAAATAGGGGGCGCAAGCCCCCTTGTTTATTGGTGTTAAGAGATGTGTATTTACAAATATTTGTAGTCGTTTGTAAACGGATATATGGAATTTTTTGTTTAATTTTGCTAAAAAAATATGGAAATAGAAAAATTAAAGCAGGAGTGTATTGACTTTATAAACAAAAATTATAAAGAATACAAAAGATACTTTATCTTTAGAAGCTATGAAGATACTAATTTCAAAGACAAAGAGTTCGATTTTTTGTTCGAGTTCGAAAATGACTATTGGGATGGCATAGCTTTTAAATTAGTTGAAAAAATAAATTGGGATGATATAAATTCTTATTATATTACTGATAAAAAAAGGGAAAAGGAGTATAAATTAGAATTTATAAGCTCTGTAGAGGAGTTTGAATATGAATTAAATATATATTTTATAGATAGTTTTTCTTAAAAAAAAATATGGATACAAAAGATTTATTAAAAACAGCAAGAATGTTTGTAAAAGACAAGTATTACAGCTACATTGAGCAGTATTGTGAAAAATATAAGATAAACACGCCTAAACGCATTAGCCACTTTTTAGCACAGGTGAACTACGAAAGTGGTTATATGAATTATGTTGAAGAGAATTTGAATTACAGTGCTAAACAGCTATTGAAGGTATTCCCAAAATATTTTAAAACGTTGGACGAAGCGAAAGAATATGAATATAAAGGAGAGAAGATAGCTAATAAAGTATATGCAAATAGGATGGGTAATGGCAGCGAGCTTTCTGGTGATGGTTGGAAATACAGGGGGCGTGGGTTGATACAATTAACAGGGAAAAATAATTATTTAAAATTTAGTAAGTGGTATAATGATAGTAGTATTTTTGTCGATAACCCAGATTTGCTATTGCAACCGCAATTTGCTGTTTTGTCAGCTTTTTTTTATTGGGATACACACAAATTAAACGACTATATAGTAGAAAATGTAGACGATTACACTATTTGCAAGGTTATAACTAAAAAAATTAATGGCGGCTACAATGGGTTGGAGGAGCGTTTTAGATTATATAAGAAAATACGTGAGCTGTACAACGAATTTGATAAAAATTATTATGAATAAACGAGAAAAAAAGTTATTTTTTGTAATATTAATTTTGTTAGCTGTAATAATGTTTATGTCTAACAGCTTTCGTAAAAAGAATTATACAATTGACTTTAATAATAATCTTATAAACAGATACAAAAATGATATAAAAAGTTATAATATAAAGATAGATAGCTTGAATGCTGTATTATTAGCTAAAAAAAATATAGACACTGTAATTATAACAAAATATAAACAAAAAATAGATAGTGTGTATG
>JAKQTP010000203.1 GCA_029563035.1 archaeon
GCCCTGCGGGCTTTTAAATTTACAAGCTAAAATTTATCAGACAGTCACTTCTCTTTTTATATATGTATTATCATAATGGAAAATACATAAGATACAATGGAGGATTATAGGTTGGCAAAACTATATTCATCCATAAAATGAATTCTTAATAAGTGCGGAATGACAAATACAAGCATAGTAAATAATAATTTCATTGTCATTCCTGTGCAGGCAGGAATCCATTCAAAATCACAAAAGTAATCGCATATTCCATAGAAAAACTTTATTATCAATCCATCCTTCTATCCTCTATTTCTTAGATAATGTTAACTATTTATCCCTGCAATAACAGAAGGCTAAAAAATTCATATTGTTATTTTTGTGCTTGACAACAAGATTAAAATCAAAAATATGAAACAAATTCAAAAAAAGGAGAAATGTTATGCGAGTTTTGGCAAACATTCTGTGGCACTTCCCATTCTGCGGTTTTATGACCGCCTTAACCGCTTATATTGTTGGCGGACTTTTTTTTATTTCTGTAATTGGTGCACCTATTGGCTTAGGTCTTTTCCAATTTGGCAAATTTCTGTTAGCTCCTTTCAGTTATTCAATGGTCAGCAAAAAAGACCTGAATATTGAGCAGAACAAAGCTTGGAAGACCTTTGGAATAATTGCTACAATTATTTATATTCCTTTTGGATTGGCACTTTGCGTTTTAACGATTTTTCAAATTGCCGGTTTATGTATTACAATTATCGGTATTCCGGTAGCAGTGGTATTAGCAAAAAGTTTGGGAACCTATTTTAATCCTGTTAATAAGAAATGTGTTCCCGTATCTGTGGCTAAGGAAATTGATAACCGGAAAAGCCAAAAGCAAGTTAACGATTATTTAGCAAATAATTAGTTATTTATCGGACAATTTAAAAGGAAGAAATCAGGAGTACTCACTGCCAAAAACTCTTTTTCATATTTATGCTGAGTTATGGCAGTGAGGACTCGTGATGAATTAGTTTTTCTAACATATTTCACTGATATTAGTAGGTTTTAACTTACTATTTTCACCTGCCTTCAAGGTAACCACTCCTCCGCATTTATTTTCACTTACAACCGCTCTACGACTGGTTTCCAAACCGAAAAATCGTGAGTCAAAACAGAAAGCCATCCAGAATATTTACGCTATTTCTCTCCCAAAATTGTTGTTTAATAGTTCCTGCTTTTTTGCGCTATACGGCGGATGAGATTCCCATATCATTCCCATATCGCGATAAGGGAATGATATGGGAGTCATATCAGAATTTAATTGAAATAATTTCGGATTTTCTTTGGGAATGATATTTATTCAATTTTGCTACTGTTTGCCGTGTATTGAGATAGCAGATTACTTGACAAATAAAGAAAGTGCTGAACCGTTTTTCTATGAATTTGTGGCTGCATTTTGTTTTTACTCACAATTTTCAAGTTTGTAGACCAGTTAAAAAGCGGTTGTAAGTGAAAAAGATCATAGGTGTAAGGACATTAAAGGCAGGTGAAAATTGTGAGTTAAAACCGCCCCATCTTCCGGTATAAAAATAGTTTGAACCAACAGCGAATATTTTCCTTGCCTGAAAGGTATAAATTAAAAAGTTAAAGCTGGATAAAAAAATATATAGTAATATCCTTTCCCTTTTGAAAATTCATTTGTCCATCCTGCGAAAGCAAAATCCAGAAATACTCAAATACTATAACTGACTTTTCATATAGAAATAATATAATATTATTTGCATATTGAAAAGACATAAATACCTTGCTAATCATATATGAATTTTTGCTTTCTAAGAAATGGCAAGTGGCTTTTATTTAAGAAGTTAAATATCTCATTAAAAAGGAAACCTGAAAGGATGAGATATCATATATAAGAGAAAATTTCTCTTGACAATAAGATGATAATTTAATATAGAGAATTTATTATTAGTTATTAGAGAGAAAATCTCTTAAAGGAGCTAAAATGCTTATATCCTTTTCTATTTCCAATTGGAAATGCTTTAGAGACAAAGTTACTTTTTCTCTTGTAGCTGGCAGAGAAAAACACTTTACAGAAAGATTACCCAGGGTAAGTAAATATAAACTTAAAACATTACCCATATCTGCAATTTATGGAGCTAATGCTTCCGGTAAATCTGCTCTGGTATCTGCTCTTGCTTTTGCCCAATATTTTATCATAAAAGGCACGGAACCCGAGCAAAAAATACCTTTAAAACCTTTTTTGCTGGATAAAAAGCATAGAAATAGGAATAGCTCCTTTAGTTTTACTATTCTGGTAGATGAACTTATTTATGAATATAGTTTTACTCTTTCCCGAGAGAAAGTTATTTACGAAAAATTGGATTTAATCCTAAAAAAATCGGTTAAGAACATATTTGAGCGCTTGGATAACGGGGAAAAACCTAAAGTACAAATCAATTCTGTTCCTAAAGAGTATCTTAGTATATTGAATTTGATTGGCAATAATACAACCCGAAATAACCAGCTATTCCTTACCGGAACGATTTATCAGAATAGTGATTGTTTTAGACCTTTATACAACTGGTTCAAAAATACTATAGTTATAATAGGACCTGAGTCCAAGTTTGTTCCTATATTAAGTTTAGCAAGTAAGAAAAATAAGGATCAATATTCAAAACTTTTAAATGCATTTGATACAGGAATAATTGATCTTTTACTACAAAAATGTGATATATCCGATACTGACCAAAAAATGTTGACTACTATTTTTCAAGATAGAATAAAAAATGAAGAAGAATTTTTTATGCCCAACTATGGTAGTAAAGATAGATCTGTTTATCGTATTTCCAAAGATCTTATTGAAGTATATAGAATTGTTTCTGCGCATAAAAATGTAGATGGAAAACCGGTTGTTTTTTCTTTTGCAGATGAATCGGATGGAACTAATCGCTTATTGGATTTGCTTCCCGCTTTTATTGAACTAACAAATCAAACCGGCAAGGTCTATGTAATTGATGAACTGGATAGAAGTTTACATACAAAACTAAGTAAGACCTTATTAAAATACTATCTTAATTCCTGCAATGAAAACAGTAGAAGTCAGCTGATTTTTACAACTCATGATGTGATGTTAATGGATCAAAACACCTTCAGAAGAGATGAACTTTGGGTTACAGACAGGTCTTCTGAAGGGGTTTCCTCTTTATATTCC
>JAKQTP010000205.1 GCA_029563035.1 archaeon
AGCATATATGGTTGATAGCCGACATTAAGGATTGAAGTGAGCATTGCCACGAATCTTTCTTTTGGAGTTCTTTTATCGGTGATATCTTCCTGAATATATTTTTCTGGGTCATATACTGGACTGAAAGAATATTTACCTTTGCTTACGACATATACTTTCTGTCCTGTCATTCCTTCAGCAAATTTTACCACTGCTTCATCACCACCCTGACGAAACTGGTCAACAAGAATTTCATATAGGGTTTGTTCATCATTGCCAGTACGTCCACCTATTTCAGCAAGGTCTCTGAGATTAAGAATTTGTTCATTTTCATTAACCAGAGAAATGGTTGGTGAAAGTGGGTAGAAGTTTTCTAATTCTTCGTTTATTATTTTTTTAATACCTTTCATATTGATAAATACTTTATCATTTAGAGATTGCATTAATCATAAAAAAAAAGGGTTAATAACCCTCTTTTTTCATTTCCACAAATATTTTCGAAAAATCGCCATTATAGACACGTAATTTTTCCAGAAACACATTTTCAAACTCACTAACATCCAAAATCAGTTGTTTAAAATTATATTTAATATAGTTTTCTTTTATATTCTCAACCTGTAAAACTGATTTTGTATTGCCTTGAAATTGCTGACCATCATATACCAACACCAAATATGAATTCGGGTTTTTATGATGTGTTATTTGATGTTCGGTAATATAATGTCCCATTTTTTGATAGGTAGTTCCATTTACATCAGCAAATTTACATTCGATGTAACAATCATAGACAACACCAAACCTTACTATTTTTATACAGTATTCAATGCTTTCTTGAAGATAGTTATAAAGGGGATGGTTTTTTAAAAGATATATGTTATTTCCCTGTGACAACAGAAATTTATTAATGTCTCCATTGGGTACAGTGTTTTTTAAATCACAATAATTATGAACATTACAAAAACCCTGATTTAAAACATCATCAGAAAATCTATTGATTGAAAATAGTTGGGTTTCAATATGAGATTCAAAATCAAAACCAGATTTTGTCGATTTAACATTTTTCATTAGTAAAAATTTTTAATATAAAAACATCCCACCCAGAGAAGAGTGGGATGTTTTCAGATGAATTACGAATAAACTTCCTTAATGTGATTATAATAATCCTCAGATTTACCCGCATCTGGTCGAACATGTGGCATTTTAACTCTCAACCTATCCAAATCAACGTTGTTTTTAAAAATAAAATCCAATAATCCAATAAGAAACGGATAACGTTTGATACCGGGTTTAATGCATCTTTTCTGTGCATAAGACACGATTTCAATTATTTTTCTCGTATCAGCATCATTAGGATTAAAATCCTTGAGTGTTCCAAGCAAATATGCACCGCCATTTGCTTTAAGACCGTACACATAACGGGGTGTTTTATAGACAATCGCCATTAACTGTGATATTGTAATTGCCTTATAATCCTTATTTTTTCTCAAGGATTTATTTACATCCAAATAGAATTTAAGGAATTTTGCAGATAACTTATCTGAACCGGCAACGGTTGTGAGGGCAGAAATATCTGACCATTTAGTTACGGTTTCTGATGTGATTAAATCAAACGGTGTTCTATCCTCACTAATAGCATAATAAACACCAAGACCCAGAATTCTTGCAGCATTAATCGTATGCTGCCCCGAAATAACTTCAAGATTCGAATTCACCTTTACTATTTCAGGGACCCATTTTCCGCTTTTTTCTACGGAGTTAAGAATTTTTTTGACACCAGCACTAAGAACACCACGATTAGCATCATATTTTTTAAAGATGCTCATATCTTCGGTGTAATGGAGTTTATCGCTAACAAACCCGACAACCTTCACTTTTTTAGTGATGTGAGAGTAATCTTTTTTATCGAACTTATTTGTCAATAAAAAATTTGTTTCTGTGGTTGTTCTAATTCCACGAGTAGACTTTTTCTTGTTCGTTTCTTCTTGACCGTTTACAATGGGTGTCTCATTTCCAATAGAACTCAAATTTTTACTCATTTTTTATTTTTTTGTAAGATTAATAATAAATGAAAGAACTCTTTCATAAAATCGATTTTCGATTTCTTGTGCAAATATAAAACGATTTTTTATATTACAAAAAAAAAGTGCAAGAATTTTTATGTCAAATTGGCGAATGGCTAAATTTATTGGATTAACAATCGTTTTTCGATGATGTGTTCATATTCTGGATTAATTTCTGTACCAATAAAATTTCTTTTTAATGATTTTGCTGCTTTAGCCACAGTACCCGAATTTCCACACCAACTACAAAATCCATTACGTTTAACATATAATGTGTGGTTTGGTACTTCTACACAATAAACATTACCAGAATATTGTGTTTTACTAATATGTTTTGAAGGTTGAATTTCTTTGTTTTTTGATTTCCGCACATTTATTTCAAAAATGGGTGTTGTCGTAATAATTGGTCTATCACGAATCACACTATTTTTTTGTCTTATTCTCGTACTGGTTTCATATCCTAATTTCAAACATAATTCTTCAAATCCCGCACATAATTGTTTTGATACCGTATAATATACTATAGCATTACCACGAACTGTTCCATCCCCCAAAATCAAACCATCAAATAATGCATGCAATAAATTTGGAGAATAATTAAGCAATTCAGAACTAATGAATTTATTATATTTTGACGAGCCACAGTTTTCCAATATCCAATTAATAACCATAGGATTAAATTTAACCCTCATTTTTCTTTCACCGCACTTAGATATTTTATATCCATTTAGTCTTTGAATGATTTCATTCCATTTCGTACCTTGATTTTGACATATCATCACATTATTACTATATTCGCCATAACTTTTTCCACGAAATTTTTTTTCAATATATCCATCAGACAAATACATGCCTAATAAAAACATAAATGATTCATCAATATAAGAACTAATCGAGTTATCAAACGGTTCACCGCCAACCCAATTACCACCTATAGGTATTCGATATAAAGCATTTTTTAAATTTTCTGCTATAATAAATTCAGGTTTTCTTTTTTTCAAGAAATTGTTATGTGTTAAAACATACATATTATGATTAGGGGTCACTAATAAATCAGTACTTCGTGATTTAATTCTAATCATATCACCATTATATTCATAATTATAATATTTTGTGGGTTTTTGATATTCAAGAAATGATTTTTCATTTTTTGTCATCATGAAATCTGTTGATAATAAATCTTTGAAATATTTCCATCCATTATTTGTAAGAACTTCAGTTTTATCATCATAACATCCCAGAAACGGGTCGTAAACTAAACCGCCTTCATTTGTCCATGTTTTTATGTGGTCTTCAGCAAGTTTTTCTGGAAATATTGCGGGATGTTCATATGCAATATCGTCATTACCACTAAATCCCTTTCCCGTCACATATGTCCAGATATTTAATCTTGGACTGAAATCTGGGATGGGTTTGAATTTTTTCTTTTCAACAAGATTGTCTGATTTATTTCTATCCGTTTTTACTTTAGCAAAATTAGTTGTACCTGCCCAGCGATTAGGTTTATCACAAATAAGGTTTGCTATTGCAGGTGCGCCTTTTGAAAACACGAACATATATTCAAATATTTGTGTATAACGTTTACCATTATGTCTTGCTGGAAATGTTGTGGTATTTTTCTGGAATATCATAGTATCGTGTAAACGTAATCCACATTCATCTTTAAAATACAGTGCTTGTTTAAAAGAAGTTCCAGTTTCAGAACCTTTAATAGTTGCATCACCAACAACCCATACAATCACACCGCCCGGTTTTAATTTTTTTGCTAAAAGCTGTGCAATTGTTTCGAAATCAAAACAATAATTATTATTATAACTTCGAATGTCATCGTAAGGGGGAGAAGTTAAGACTAAATCAATGGTGTTGTTAGGAATTCGATTTTCTAAAGTATAAATGCAATCTTCAATATAATAGTGATTTAAAGCATTATTAATATCAATCATGTTAATTCATGTGCAATAATATAAATGTTATTTTGCTCAAAAATATTG
This sequence comes from archaeon, assembly GCA_029563035.1. The sequence goes on from JAKQTP010000205.1 coordinate 4,031, forward strand.
AAAATTTTTGATAGATGCAAGACTATTTCTTAGATGATATCGATTTGTTGACCAATTAAATCAACAATATTTTGGGGTATTTTACCGTGTGTCCATTCGCCTTCAACACCAAATTCATCCACCCAGAATACCATTGATTCTTCGTTATCGATTTTTTCAAGCGCATTTGGTGAAAAATAAAAACTGTGGTGAAAATCGTTTCTTTTTGCTTCTTCGTAAGTATGCACTTCTTCAATTTCACCATCATAAACACTGGCAATTCCAATCCAAAATCGTTTGCCACCTGCTTTTAATTTCCCATGATTTTTATTTTCACGAAAATTTTGAATTTCTTCAAATATTATATTCTTTATTGACAGCATTAATTAAAAAGGTTTTTCATCGCCATCATAGATTAACTTGGTTGCGATTTTTTCAATCCATTCTTCAGATTTTTCGTCAAACATATCCAAGTCAGTACTTCCGATTTCCGGGAATTCCGGGTCTGAATATTGTTTTGGTTCTAAAAGTTCATAATACAATTCCATTTTCTTTTCAGAGGGAAGGTTAAATGCTTCAATATACTTATCAATGAGTTGCATTGGTTGAAGTTTTTGAAGTTGTGAAACCATATCATCGTATTGCATTTTCTTTGTAGAAAAATCCTGATTAGCCTTATCGTCTTTTTGCTGCTGAATATTTTTTGTTTTATCTTCAGGAGATTTTAAGTCCTGCATTAATTTCTGAAATGTTGCAAGGTTTCTACCTTTTAATATTCTTGAAAAAACCCTTTCGAGTTGTCTTGGGTCTTTCTTATATTGATAAAACATTTGATTATATCCTAAATCTGAAAGAAATCGTTCGAGTTTTTGTGTATTTGGTGCTTGTTCAATTGCTGGACTCACAAAGTCTTCATTAAGAGTATGCATTAAATTGAATGTTCTTTCTTTCGATTCATTAAGGCTAAGTTTCTTCTTCATCTTATAAGTATTTTTTATAAATACTTGAACAATATGCAATGTTGAATAGATACATTGAAATTGTATTCACGAGAGTTTTATTTTGCGCAAAGTATCGTTTTGTGGTACTTATTGCAAAAAATCACTCTTCGTTTCGATAAGGTTTACCTCTTTTTTTCTCAGCTTTTCTTTTGAACTTTAAAACTTTGTTTTGATTTTTTTCTTTTTTTGAGCGATATGGACGCTCCATTTCATCGTCTTCCACATCAAGCTGGAAGTTACGAACCGAGTAATTTTTCGACATTATTATCGTTTTATGATACTTTGATAGAAAATTTACTATTATTTTTATTCGTCACGGTTACAATAACAAGGTAGTTTATCTGTTCCGCAATATTTACAATAATCAGAAAACAAGTCAATGCGTTCATCTGCAGTAAATTCTCCAAGCAGATATTCAACAGCATCAAACAAGTTTTTAAAGTTTAATATTGTTTGTGATTCAGGAGTGTTAAATTCGATTTTAACTGTACCCTTTTTCATTGATATTTTATTATAAATACTTTATTCCTTACTTTCACTAATTGTTGGTATGCAAGTTGTTTCTGGGCGAGTTGCACATTCTCCCCTACTTGAAATTTGAGCACAGGTCAATCCGTTTCGTGCTGCTTCAAACATTTTATCTGTATATAGCGTATTGAGTCTTTCAATCGCTTCTTCACCGCCAAAAATTCCACCATTTTCGATGTTGCCATCATCGTAAGCAGATGTGAGAGTTTCCAGCAGTATTTTTCTTATTTCGTCTTTCATGGTTTAAACTTTTATTTCATATCCACAAATTTCGCATTTTTCGTAGCTATAATGGCTGTCATTACCACTACTTCTGAATGCAGATGTTCCATCCGGGTTATTATGAGTACAAACCTTCTGTAACGCAGCAACAGCATGCATAAATTCCATTGCCTTATCTTCAGCAGCTTTTGCTTTTTTTCGAAGTTCATCAATCACACTGGATTTATTTTCAATTTCCAATGTTGCTAAAGAGTCCATTGCTTTCTTGTGGTCAATTGAAAGTCCACGATACTTTGCAAAATTTCTGTTCAGTTCTTCAATTGTCTTTTTCATCTTTGCATCATTAACATGTTTGCGAAGTGTTTCGCTAATTTTTTCTTATTTTTCTCAAAAAATTCGTCAGCATCGTCCGAAAGATTCCAGAACATGAAGCCTTTACGTTTTTCAATCTTTTCCATAGCAGCAACATTGTCATTATGACAATGTTTACTGAATGAAAGCCAAAGAGATTCACCCAATTGAATCACGCCTTTTTCATCTTCGTATGTGTAGTACAAAATACCTGTTGGTTTTGTTGAAAACATATAAGCCTTAAAATAAACTTCACGTGTTGTCATATAAAAAATATTAAGTGTTACTATTGTTTTCTGTTGTAAGTGTGGTACAGCCACCTTCCAATGTTATCGTATTGTCACCACCGGGATTTGATACCGATAATCCTTCTACGGTCATTAGTGGCATTTCACCAAGAGTTGCTTTCGCACAAAGATTATTGTAATTGATTTCATTGACTATATTCTGTTGTTCAGCAAGTAAATCCTGAGTTTCTTTAATCCTTTTCGGTTTACCAATGTCTTCGGTAATTTCATGTGGATAACTTTCGTTTTGAAGATAAACCTGTTCACCGCATTTGTTACATGTGTGAACATATACTGAATAAAAATTGTAATGAAATGCAGTTCCATTTGCAATAAGCAAACCTTCTTTGCACTTATTACAAACTTTATCAATCCGATAGGTTCTAACCTGAGTTTTTATTAGTGTCATTATTCTACAACTTTACCGTTTCTCATTACATAAAAATCCCTACAACCTTCGAAGTAATTATCGTTATCTTCGATATATAGTCCGAACTTTTCGTCTTTCTTGACGATAGCTCCATAATCACCATAGTATGATATTTCAGGATATTGCTTCATATTCAACGTATGGATATTTTATGTTTCTGAAAGTTTCGCCATAACCGCATTCAGGATTATTACATATGTGCGGAAATAGTGGCGGGTCGGT
>JAKQTP010000218.1 GCA_029563035.1 archaeon
GCTCAATAAAATACGTTGCGACTGGCTATAATACAAGTTTCGACGAAGTGCTAAAATGGAATTTTGACAGATTTTTAGTGTTCTATAATTTTTTAATAGACGAACAAAAAGAGATAAATAAAAAATTAAGACAAAAATGAAGCAGTATAAAGCACTTACATTTGAGGTAGATTTAAGCGGTCTCGGAAAAGAACAATGGATTCAGGAAGAGCTCGACTATGACACTATTGCACAAAAAATAATAGATACACTTATTGATGTTATGCGTGAAAAAGACGTTGAGGCCTCGAGTAATTTGATACAAAGTCTTGAACCCGAGAGCAAAAACGGTGAAATAGTTATCTATGCGGATTATTATTGGAAATTTATCGACAAAGGGGTGAACGGTTTAATGCAGAGCAGGAATAGTGAGTTTAGTTTTAAGTTTGTGCCTGCGTCGAAAAAACATGCTTTATCAATCGCAAAGTGGCTTGAATTCAGAGGCTTGGCAACTGAATTTACAACGTTGGCAGATGCTTACAAAGTAGCTACTGCAACTAAAATAAAAGGAATTCGAGGTAGAAAATTCGTAGAGGAGTTTGAGAAAGAATTAGATAAAATAGAGATAATATGATAGAAGGAGTTTATTTTTTAGATAAAAACGGTAATAGCAGTTTTGGTGCTGAATTGCCGATATACTCTGATATTTTTTTATATATCGAAAGTGATAATGTAGGAGCTGGATTGAACTTTAGAGTAAAGTTAACAAATCAAACTACTAATCAATATTACAACCTAAAACTGTATCCCAAAATTGGTTCAACGACTGTAACTACATACATATCTACACTATTGCGATATTTATCTAATTTAAACAATTATTCATTAAACATAGAAATTTTAGAATATAACGACGACATTTATTCGAGTGGTGCAAGTGTGCAGCTGGACGTGTATCCACGTATTTATAATTCTTTTCTACCAAACTTTTTAGACTATTACTTCTATTACTACAATACAAGCGACTTTGATAAATTTTCAAAAGTAGATAATATAGCTTGGTATAATG
>JAKQTP010000232.1 GCA_029563035.1 archaeon
ATTTATTGTAAATATCAGTATATAAGGCCTGCTTGGTGACTTTTTTCTTTTTATACATGAACTTTTCAACATATCATTTTAAATATGTTGAAAACTTAACTTGTAATTTTCAAATTTGTGTACAACAAAAATAATCTCAATAATTGTATTTTTTATTTCTATTTAAGATATTAATGCAGCAAGATGATTATAATTATTTGCCTCGATTTTACTTTTAGCCATTGACAACATTACTATAAATGAAGCCGTTACATACAAATCCATTTTTTTAATGCCTCGTATTGTATGATCTTCAAATTCATAATCCCTGTCAATTCTGCCGTTAACTCGCTCAACGCTTGTTCTCTTTTTATATTCTCTTGCCCATTTTTTTGAATCCCTTGCTACGGTTACAAATATCCTTTTATCGGTATCGCATTTTATTCTAAACACTCTGTTATCTTTATATTGCGGTTTAAATCCATATCTTAAACTGTCACTGCTTTTATCATATCCTAAATACCTTAATTTGATTTGGTTCCCATTTTCATCTATATAATATACTTTACCATCATATGTATATACTACATCTGTATCTTTATATTGTTTTGTTCCTTCCCCATCTTTCCACATATTACGGATATCTATTATTGCCGCAATATCTTTTTCTTTTAAATATTCAATTATTTTTGTATCATCATATCCTTTATCAGCCATAAAATATTTGCATTTTTCAAGTTGTTCTTCATGCATTGCCTTTAATATTTCTTTTGCTTCCGTTTGTTCACTGTTTGATGCCGGTGTTACTTTGAATGCTACGGGAAGTTCGTATTTTGTATCTACAACTAAATGTACCGTGTAGCCAAACCATGTCACCTTATTTGTTACTATTTCCCCTTTTGAATTTACAGATGTTGTATATTTTTTAGTCCCCCAATTTGCGTCTGTATCTCTTCTTCCGTCTTCTTTGGTTTCTTTACTGTAATTCGTTGCATATGACTGTACTGCTTTCCCGTCTATTGCTAAATATTCCCCAAAATCCTCTAAATTGTCATACATGTATTTTACTAAGATTTCAAACACTTCTTTTAATTCTTCTACACAATATGTTTTTAGGTTTTTCAAAAATTTACTATATGCACTTGCCGATGGTGCAACGAATACTTTATATGTTCCATCTTTTTGTTTTTCTGTTTTAGGTTTAAATCCGCACAAATCTCTTAATTGACTATTTCTGTTTAATTCTCTCAACATGTCTGCGTCATTTTTATGTTTAAATACAATTCCTGAAATAAATGCATGCCACATACTTACTACCGGCCAATCATTTCTACCTTTTTCTCGTATTGAATTTAACTTATATATTAATTTGCCATCCGGTATATTATCTATTACATTTTTTAATCTTTCCAAGTCTCCTAAAATTTCTTCATTTTGTGTCTTTTCAAACATCGTAAATTGTGGTAAAATTCTCATAGGTAAAACTCCTTTAATTGATTTGTTTGGATACTTCAATTATATACCAATTTCATTGGTATTTCAAGGGTTTTACCTGTTTTTTTGTCTTTTAGTCGCATTTTTTACGCTTTTTCTTATTCTTCCTTGTGAAAACGTTATTTTTGTCTGTTTTTCTGGCGTTTTATTTTGTTAATATTTTATATCCATTGATGTTGCTAAGTTTCGGACATCGAAATTAATTCAAAGTTGAAAATGTTTTAGAAATTTTATTATAGACATGTCAACCCAAATAAGTTAAAATTATGTTATTACAATAAGGAAGGGATATATGAATATGAATATGAATATGACTAAAGAAAAGGCATGGGAATTGCTGAAGGAGT
>JAKQTP010000247.1 GCA_029563035.1 archaeon
AAGCGTTAGACAAAATTGATTTTCGGGTGCCAATAGATATTTTTATAAATTGAATCTACTTACAAATATAATTATGTATAGACCTTGTAAAATGAATGTTGATAAAAATAGTAAAAAGGTTGTATTTGAATTAACAACATATTGTAATTTAGATTGCCGCCACTGTATTTATAGTATTTCAAATAAACCCTATTCTTCTAATTTTCTTTCAAGAAAAGAGGCATATAGTCTGATTGATAAAATTTCCAAAAAGAAGATATACAAACTTGTTTTAACGGGAGGGGAGCCAACGTTACACCCTGACTTCATTGATATTTCTAAATACGCAATTTCAAAAATTCCAAAAGTTTCTCTTTGTACTAATGGCGTTATCTTGAATAAGAGTTTAGAAAATAAAGTGGTTAATTTAAATTTCTCAACTTATACTATTAGCATAGATTCTCATATTGATAAAATCCATGATAAAATTAGAGGGAAGAAAGGGGCATTACAAAAAACACTTGGTTTTATAAAAAAGCTTAAATCAAAAAACAAAAACATATCTATTCATATCGCACTCCATCCAGAAAATGTTGATGCAATGAAAGATACTATTAAATTTTGTAAAGGTCTTGCGCCAGAAGTGGTCATAAGTTCAATTTATCATTATGATAAAATATATACGAATTTAAATACAATAAAAGATTACAAGTTAATGTCAAAAAAGTTTTATGAAAAATATAAAAATAATCCCGAGGTTACCCTTGTTGGCTTTAAAACATTTTGCACAAATAAAGATTGTTTAGATCAAAAAAATATTTTTATGGTTAATAGCAAGGGCGAACTAGTAACATGTTATTGGAAGAAAAATGGGGGTAAAGTAGTTAAAAAATATTAATTTATATAATTTGATAATTTATTATGGAGATTAAAGATAAATATTTATTTTCAAATGTGCATGATTTTGAGTATATCAAAAAGGTTTTGTTAAATAAGAAACTTTCTGGTACGGCGGATATTGTTAATGAATATGAACTAAAACTGGCTAATTTTTTTAATTCAAAATTTGCTGTCGCCACTTCTTCTGGTACTTCAGCGATACAAACTGCTCTTTTCGCTGCTGGTGTTAATCAAGGAGATGATGTAATAGTATCTTCTACATGCCCAGTAATGTCTGTTTTTCCAATAATACAATCAGGTGCCAATATAATCTTCTGCGATACTGTAAAAGATAATTTTGGATTAAGTGTTAATGAAATAGAAACATTAATAACATCTAAAACAAAAGCGGTAATTGAGGTGCCTATGTGGGGCTATCCTACTAATGTAAAAGAGTTGCAGCGGGTTCTTAAATCTAAAAATATTCCATTAATATTGGATTTAGCCCAAGCACACGGAACGAAACTGAATAATCACTATTTATCATATTACGGAGATATTTCTTGCTTTAGTACGCATGATAGAAAAATTCTTGCAACCGGCGAAGGTGGTTTCCTCCTGACAAATAATGAAAACTATTATAACAAATCAAAAAGTTTCATTGCTTTTGGAAATATGAATACCATTGATTATGGGCTTAACTTTAAACTCGGAGCTTTACAGGCAGCATTAGGGTTAAATAGAATTGACTATATTTCCAAACAATTAAAAATAAGAAAAAGCAATGCCCAGTATATAAAAGATGGTCTGGAGCATCCTCAAATAAGTGAATTAGCTATAATTGAGAAGGGAGAACCTAATTATTATACCTTGTTATTAAAACTAAATTTGGAGGATACTCATAAATTTATTGATTATCTATCTGACAAAGGAATTCCTTCAGATATAATTAGATACAATTGCAAGGTATTGTATAAATATCCCATACTAAGTAAATTTAAAAGAGTTTGTCCAAATTCCGAGAAGCTTTTACAAAGTATCACTACAATTCCGGTCCATCCGGGGCTTAAGAGACATGAAATTGACTACATAATTTCCACAATAAATAATTTCAGGTATTAAATATGGTATTTAATAAGAATAACGTAGAAAAACATTTTACCGCCTCTGCCTTAATTATTAATAAAGAAAAGAAGGTATTATTAGTTAATCACCGAAAGTTAGGTGTCTGGCTTTATCCCGGAGGACATGTTGAATGGAATGAAACTCCAGATGAAACAGTTGTGCGGGAAGTTAAAGAAGAAACTGGTTTGAATGTGGAAATAATCAGTGACCGGGACAGTACCTTGTCTGATCTAGAAGCAGATGTTTCCGTGCTGCACCATCCTTATGTTATACTATGTGAAAAAATAAATGGAGATAACCAACATTATCATCTTGATTTGATTTATTTATGTAAAATAGAGAATGAAGAAAACAGTGAGCTACATTATAACCCTAAAGAATCATCTGATATTAGATTTTTCAGTTTAGAAGATTTAAATAATATAAATTTATTTCCTAATTTTAGAAAATTACTTGAGAAAATATTAAAACAAAAAGTACCCACTGAAGAATAGGCATATGTGGGATGTGTGAATTAATTCTGTGTAAAGATATTTAAAATATTATATAAT
>JAKQTP010000193.1 GCA_029563035.1 archaeon
GAAAGATTTACATTATCTCCATGAGCGTTAATTTCGGTAGTTCCTACCGTATTTACTGCTAAATTCATTAAGTTAATACCAGCATTAACATCTCTATGGTGATGAGCTTTACAAATAGGGCAATCCCATTCTCTATCACTCAATGTTAATTCTGTATTTTTGTAACCACAGTTAGAACAAGTTTTTGTACTGGCGTACCATTTATCAGCAAATACTAAATGCTTCCCATACCAGTCACACTTGTATTCTAACATATTTACAAAAGAACCCCAAGCATTATCAAGAGTAGATTTACCAAGATTTAAACATTGACTCATAGCTTGCATATTTAAAGTTTCAATTCCGATAATATCATATTCCTTAACTAACTTAGTTGAAAGTTTTTGTTGAAAATCCTTTCTTGAATTAGATATTTTTTCATGAACTCTGGCAACTTTGATTCTTTGCTTATTCCTTCTATTACTTCCTTTCTCTTTTCTTGATAAGATTCTTTGTTCTTTAGTTAATTTCTTTTCATACAATCTATAGAATTTCGGATAACCAGAAATTTGATTTTCATTACTGGTGAACAAATTCTTAGAATCATAGTCTAAACCTACAGGTTTTGAATTATAATTAACTTGATGAATTTTTGTGTCTATATATTCTTCAACAAGAATACAAGCAAAGTATTTACCTGTTGGAGTTTTCTCTACTGTTACGTTTTTTATAATTCCTTCAAATGTTCTATCATCTGAATATTTTACCCATTTCAGTTTCGGTAATTTTAGTCTTTTATTTTCAAATACAATATCGATATTATTATTCACATTAACTGTTCTGTAGGTATGCTTATTTGTTTTCTTACTTTTGAATTTGGGGAAACCTATCCTTTTACCCTTCCTTTTACCAGAAATAGACTTAAAAAAGTTTCTATATGCCATCTCTAAATCTACTCTTGATTGTTGAAGAGCAACACTATCCACTTCTTTAAGCCATTCAAATTCCTGTTTGTACTCTTTCTCTGTTGTATATTTATGAGAATATAATTTTTCTTTATCATCTTTTAAATTAAAATATACCTCTTGTCTTTCAGCAAGCATTTTATTGTAAACAAAGCGAGTACACCCAAAAGTCTTATGTAAAAGAATCTCTTGCTCTTTATTTGGATACAAACGAAATTTATATGTTTTTAATATATGTCTCATTTCTTTTATTAGTAATTTTATACCGAATAAGTTATTTAAAATATAATGATAATTAGTAAAAAGTCAAGTCAAAAAGTTACATTTTTTAGCCCCTTGTATCCACGCCCTGAAGAGACGTGGTTTTACGGGGCTGGTGATAAATAATAAAATTTTATATTATAAAGTATATAAAAAATCAATTTTTTTCTTATTTTTATAAAAAAAATTAAAAACATCCATAAAAATATAAAATATATTCTATAATTAGAAATGTATAAAATAAGTCGGAGGACAATAATCTCAAGGAGAATATATAATGTTACAAGAAGGTATATTATTAAGTATGATAAGATCAGCAGTTGATAGTCATGATGAACAAGAAATTAAAAAAAGAAAAAAATTAGTTATAGAAATATTAGAAAAAGAGATGATAGAAAAATATTCTAATAGCTATTCTGAAAAACAATTAAAAAGAGAAATAAAAGATATGAAAAGAAAAATGAATATAGAGATAGATAAATATATAGAAAAACAAATTCAGATAAGGGATTATATGGAAGAATATTTTAAAAAAAATGTTTTAAGTTAAAGATTTTTTTAAAAATAGTAAGAGGAAATGAATGAAAAGATATAATTAAATGAAAACGTGGGACTATTAAAACTCATCCCTTTAATAGTTTCATGAAACTCAACAAGGCGATAGGTAAGGGCGGGATGAAACCAGAAATGGTTGCTCTTATCTACCGCCTATTTTTTTAGGAGTTAAAATTATGGGAAAAACAGAAAAACAACACAGTGAGCAACTAATACCCTTCTTATTAGAAGAGAATAGTGATGGTTACCCTGTAATAGCATTTAGTCCAACATTAGCTTATATTATTGGAAATACTGAAGCGTCATTAGCTTTACAATCAATCTTCTATAGCTGGCAGAAGCAATTTGGTGGTCATAAAGAATTTACTAAATTTAAAAGATCAATAACCAGTGAAGAAAAACATCGCGATGTTGCTGAGGATAGTTCAAGGACATTAAAAACGTTCTGTGAAGAGTTTTGCTGGAAGAAAGATAAAGCTAAAAGAATTCTTAATCTTATCTCCTGTAAGAAAGGTGAAGAATATAAACATCCAATGCCTTTCGTTTCATATTTCAATACACGCTATGGTATGATGTGGGATGTTAATAAAGAATTCGCACAGCAATTTATCAATGAGGTTTATAAACAAGGTAATGATATTCCTGAAAGATTAGACCGTGATGTTATATTAAAAATTGCTAAAGAAATAAGAACTAAATTATATCCCCAGCAAACGGAAAATACGATTCATAACGCGGAAAACGAGAATCAGGAATGGCAAAAAGCCATTTATGAATCGCGAAAATCGATTCCAGAATGCGGAAAAACAGAATCAGACATGGCGAAAACCGGATATGATATTGAGGATATAGAGGCTATAGAGGCTTGTGGAGGAATATTGAGTACTGTTGAGGTAGGTGCTAAATGCACCTATTTAGAAAATAATTCTTCTTCAACTCCTTCTAAAGAAAAAGAAAAGAATTCACTTAGTACTTCTTCGCCTACGGCGAATAAACACTTATCGCTTGTTTCTTCGCCACCTGCTACCGACACCAAACCAAAACCAGTAATTCAACCAGAAACTGATTACTGTAGTTTTTGTGGATCACCACTAAATGCATATTCCAGTGTCTGCCCTCAATGTAAACGGAGCGTAATTGAAAATTATCACCATCCCCGTAAAACCACGCCCTTCAGGGCGTGGATATAAGGGGCTAAAAAACTATGATTTTAATCCATATTTTAGTATAAATACTTGTAATCGGCTTTAATAGTATATAATCACTTGTAATTGGATTTTACTTTTTGGGAGAGTTATATTATATTTAAGTTAATATTATAAGAATCAAGAGATTATTATAAAACATGATACAAAAAGGTTATAAATACAGAATTTACCCAAACAGAGAACAAGAGATTTTTTTAATGAAATCTTTCGGCTGTGTGAGGTTTGTTTATAATTGGGCATTAGCCTTAAAAAATCATGAATATACTAACACTAAGAAATCATCTAATTATTATGAACTTAATAAAAAATTACCCGAATTAAAAAACCAATATGATTGGTTGACTGAAATATATTCTCAAACTATACAAGCATCTTTGAGAAATCTTGATAATGCTTTTACTCGATTTTTTAAAAAACAAGGAAAATACCCAAATTTTAAAAGTAAACATAAAAATGATTTTAGTTTTCAAATACCTCAAGGAGCTAAAATTGCAGAAAATAAATTATATATTCCGAAAGTTAAAGAAGGGATTAAGATAAAGTTAAGTAGAGATTTTGATGGAAAAATAAAAACTACTACTATATCAAAAAATCCATCAGGTCAATATTTTGTAACTTTTTTAATTGAATCAAATGAAAATATAAAAGAGCCAGAAGAATTTAATATTGATACAACTATAGGGATTGATCTCGGCATAAAAGAATTTGCTGTTATATCCGATGGTAGAAGAATTGAAAATCCAAGACATCTTAGAAAGAAATTAAAAAGATTAAAAAAGATTCAACAAAGACATTCAAGAAAACAGAAGGGAAGTAGTAATAGGAAGAACCATAGAATAAAAGTAGCAAAACAACATTTAAAAGTTAAAAATCAAAGACAAGATTTTTTACATAAACTGACTCACAAACTAACTCACGATAACCAAGTGAGTTCTATATGTATTGAAGATTTAGCAGTATCTAATATGATTAAAAATCATAAGTTAGCTCAAGCAATTTCAGATGTAGGGTGGAGAGAGTTTAGAAGGCAATTAGATTATAAATGTAAATGGTATGGAAAGAATTTAATTGTAATTTCAAGATTTGCACCTTCTTCAAAACTCTGTCCTGAGTGTGGTCAAATAAATCAAAAATTGACTTTAGCTAATAGAGAGTGGACTTGTGATTGTGGAGTTAAACACGATAGAGATTTGCTTGCTTCAAACAATATTAAAAATTTTGGAATAGAAAAGTACCGTAGGGACTACGGAAACTCAAACGCCTGTGGAGAGAATATGGTAGTTGACAGACTCGTTGAAACAGGAATCCATGCCCTTTAGGGCGTGGTAGTTCAAATGGAATAGGTAAATAATTATGATTAATTCCAAAAATATAAAGAAAAAAAAGAAACAACAGTTAATTAGATATAAATATACTATCTATAGAGATGATATTAGATTATTTTCCAAATTTATTAAATGGGATGGATTTGCATGGGGCTTAAAAACTAATTCAGGAAAAGAGCTTGGAAAAATATTAGAATCTAATTTTGGAGATTTATATGCTACTATAGAAGAATATACTCCTGGTGGAAAAGAATTAATGTGCACTCTGGATTTCTCTTGTAAAAGTAAAATTACAAATAAATTACATGGTCTTTCAGAAGATACATATGGATCAGAACAAAATATTATTTTTAATTCTACTAATATACATTGTTGGACACATTTAATTAAAAGAAGAGTAGTAGTTATGGAAAGAGATGCTAAATTAGGTTATGGTATAGTAGCTGGATTTCAAGTTTGTAAGAATTAAAAAGAAGAGATATAATTTCTTATATCTCTAAAGTATGAAGAAGGGAGTAAATAAATGAAAGCTATTGTTTTTTTAGTTGATATAGATTATATAATCCCAATAAACCAGTTACAAATCCCATTAATGCAATTAATGTAGATTCTTTTATATGTGAGTATCCTAATAATAATTGTATAAAGGATGTAACTATTAAGATCATTAATATTGTTGTCCAACAGTATACCGGCTGAAACTTATTTTTTGAAAAGAAGAATGATTTGATAATATATCTTATAGTATTCATTTTTAACTCGTTAGATCAGCTTAGTGCTTAATAGTGCTGCGGTATTAGAACCTATATTCTACTTTTAAGTTATTACAATAAAGTTTTAAAAAAATACTACTTTTATTAAAAATCCAAGCATAGCTATTAAAATAGTACATAAAGGAATACCAACTTTTAAAAGTGTTTTATTAATTGAATTATCTATTAAAGGTTGTGCTTCCTTTTGTATAAGATTAGGCAAATCTTCTTTTCTTCTGCCACAATCTTCATGTGTAACATTATGTTTTTGAGTAGTTTCTAAAACTACTAATCTACTTTTTATATCATCAAGTTTTAATGCAATACATTTATTACTTTCTTTTAATTCTCTAAAGTTTTCTTCTAAAAGTTGTAAGAACGGAGATTCGGTATTCCCCATAATATCCATATCCTTTTCAAACATAATATGCGACCTTCATTTAATATCTATTCATATACTATAGTAATATTTACTGCATTTGTTATTAATAATATACCATCTAATAATATAGAAGTGTAATCACTAAATGTAATAGTTTTTGCAGATGCATCAAATACATAATTAGTTATTAGTTTCTTCATTCCATTATCCTAAAGCTATTGCCATTGCTATTGCATAAATTTTTGTAGCATATATAGATGTATCTGGTGCAGGTCCTGTCCATCCGGTGTATCCTGTAGGTCCTGTAACCATTGAGTCTGCTCCAGTTGGACCAGTATACCCTGTGTATCCTGTATAACCTGTTGGTCCTGTTGATCCCAAGGAACCTGCAACACCATCATTTCCTGCTGGTCCCGTGGGTCCTGTTGCTCCTTTAAGACCCCTACCTCCACCTGACCCATTTACTCCGTTTTTACCATCTTTTCCAGAAGGACCGGTTGGCCCTGTGTCACCTTTATCTCCTTTAGGACCTACTATTGAGATCCCCGCTTCACCTTGTGGTCCAGTTGGCCCAGTTTTTCCATCTGCTCCCTGAGCTCCTGTTGTTCCATTTGTTCCATCTTTTCCAGGAGATCCGTCTTTGCCTTTTTCTCCTGTTTCTCCTTTCTGTCCATCTTTACCATCTATTCCATTAAGTCCATCTTTACCATTTATTCCATCAATACCGTTAATACCATCTTTACCGGGATCTCCTTTATCTCCTTTAGGACCGGTTGGACCAGTATCTCCTTTAGGACCAGTGGGTCCAATTGGACCTATTTCTCCTTGTAAACCAGTAGGTCCAGTAGGACCAATAAGTGCTTCTGGTTCTCGTTTAACTCCTTTAGATAATATATATTTAGTTTCTATAGTTTTCATTATAATTATAATTGTAATTTAATCTCTTTTATTTTATTTACTGCTTCCTTTAATTTAACAGGAGCAGTATCAAAACTACCTAAATATTCAATTACATCTATTAATGAGCTAATACATAATCTTTCTATTTCCCAGTTATTAGCATTTCTTTGTTTTATTGTATTAGATAAATCATCAATATCTTTATCAGTCAATATCTTATTTGTGTCTACTTCAACTATTGAATTATCTTTCAATTTATAATTAAAAGATTTATCTTCTTTTAAAATTGGTAATAATATATAATCATTTCTATCATTTTCTCTAAAAATATGATAATTATCTGGTATATTAAAATCATCTGGTAAAACAGCAGTAGCTGTTATATTATTATTTGAATCTATAATAACTGCATATTTCATTTTATTTTATCCTTATTATATACAAACATGATAAATATAATGGTCTATTTTCTAAAGATGTGGGTGAAGCAGTGCCATAGTTTCCAGAATCACCGGTATAAGCGGCAACATCTACAGAGTGAGTATGCGAAGCACTGTTATTGCCTGTATTTCCTGTTCCAGAAGCTGTTGTTTCAAGATAATATTGATCATAACTACCGGCTGTTTGTTGAAGAATTTTGTCTTTTGTTCCGTTGCTTGCTCCAGTATGGCCAGACCGTATATAGCTTCCCGCCGTTGTTGTATTAGTCAAATACGGCGATATATGTTTATGGCTCGGTCCTGTGTGTGTATGTGTTACACTGTTATCGCCTGATGTGACAGAAGCATGGTCATGATTTATGCTATGTAAATGTTGCGGTATATGATCTACTGTAAGAGTGTTTGATGTTGCACCACCGATAGAACCAACAGCAGTTGAACCCATTAAAAATCTACTATCTGTTATATTTGGAAGATATCTTCCAGCTCCTACCCAAATTGGTGATTCTGCATCATTACACTCAGAACCATCACAAACTTTCCATTCATCTGGTAATGTTAAACCAGTTGATGTAAAAGTACTATTAGAACTATTTGTATAATATCCCGGTGCATATGCTATAATAGAACCTATTGGAGGTAAACCAACTGTTATAGATGGACCAGTAGGACCTGTATAACCAGTTGGTCCAGTTACATTTGAATCTGCACCAGTATAACCAGTATAACCAGTTGGTCCAGTTACATTTGAATCTGCACCAGTATATCCAGTGTAACCAGTTGGTCCAGTTACATTTGAATCTGCACCAGTATATCCAGTGTATCCTGTGTATCCTGTATAACCAGTATATCCGGTAGGACCTGTTGGTCCTGTAACAGTAGATGCTGCACCAGTATAACCGGTAGGACCTGTTGGTCCTGTAACAGTAGAATTAGCTCCCGTATAACCTGTATAACCAGTTGGTCCTGTATAACCAGTTGGTCCTGTTGGACCAGTTATGGTAGAATCAGCACCAATTGGTCCAGTATAACCTGTATAACCAGTTGGTCCAGTTATGGTAGAATCAGCACCAATTGGACCGGTAGGACCAGTATATCCTGTTGCACCAGTATACCCAGTTGGACCAGTTACTGTTGAATCTGCTCCTGTATAACCAGTATATCCAGTTGGTCCAGTATAACCAGTTGGTCCTGTAACAGAACTAATAAGATCTACAAGAGACGATATAGGTATCTTCTTAGATGTAGTCTGTGATATATTTTCTAATTCAGATGTTGGTACTACAAATCCAGATGATGTATATAATGCTTTTCCGCTTATTATTCTTAAATCATCGTAATATCTTGCTCCATCTATATATGGTCCATCATTATATGTATTAAATCCAACAGTATCTGTTAAAGAAGTTGTACTAAAATCAAATTCTCCGCTAATTGTCTGTTGAGCTTCTAAACTACCATCTAAATAAAGTCTATAAATATCGTTCTCTCTTGTTAGAGCTATATGATGAACAGTATAAAAAGGTATTGAAGATGATCCAGTAATAGTAGATGTGTCACCTGAAGATTTAATATAACAGATAACTGTACCAGTAGATGTATAAGAAGAAGTACCTATGTATATATATGAATCTTGTGTACTATAAATACTTAATAATAGAGGTAATTGTGAAGGATAATCATTACTACCTTCTCCAGGAGAAGATTCCAAATAAGTATAAAATTCTAAAGTAAAATCTATATTAGATATATCACCTAATATAGTACTTGTTTCTGCATAATTTAGACCACTTGATGTATATACAACAGTATTACCATGAATAGAAATGGTATTACTTATATTAGATGATATTCCAAAACTCCAAATATTATTAGTATCATCTGTATAAATATCATCACCGTTTGTTCCTTCAAACTTTGCTAATAATAAAGTATTATATTCTTCTGTAACTTCAGAATCACTTATCATTACCTGATCATTTATAACTGGAACAGATTTAACTTCAGTTGCTTGAATCCAAGATGCTCCATCTGTTCCTTGTGGACCTGTATAACCAGTTGGTCCTGTTGGACCAGTTACATTTGAATCTGCACCAGTATAACCAGTATATCCAGTTGGTCCAGTCGGTCCTGTATAACCAGTTGCTCCAGTAGCAGATGCTTCACCTGCTGCTCCTGTATAACCAGTTGGTCCAGTATAACCAGTATATCCAGTTGGTCCAGTTATATCAGAATCTGTTCCAGGTGCTCCTGTATAACCAGTTGGTCCAGTATAACCAGTTGCTCCGGTTGGTCCTGTATAACCAGTTGGACCGGTAGGACCAGTTGGTCCTGTATAACCAGTATAACCAGTTGCTCCAGTATTTGTAGCAGAACCGTCCATTCCTGTATAACCGGTTGGTCCTGTATAACCTATATTACCAGATCTTGCAAATTGAAGATAAATACCTGAATAATTAGTAAAATTACCAGATCCTGTTATATAAGTAACAGCTATCTTTCTATATGTTGTAGCATCTGTTACAGCAGTAACTTTATATATATTTACACGAGATACATTAGATACTAATGTAAGAATACCGCATTCTTCTGGTGATCCACCATCATCCCATGTATCCATATATGTTGAGGTATTTATAGATGGATAGGATGAAGTATTATTAATATATATCATAGTAACTGCTGACGCAGTTGTATTATTCATTCTTATAAAACCAGATCCAGGATTAGCATCTGTGGTATTTGTAGAATAAATATAACTATATGAATATATATCGGTAGGACCAGTATAACCCGTATAACCAGTTGGTCCTGTAACAGTAGATGCTGCACCAGTATAACCAGTGTATCCTGTGTATCCTGTATAACCAGTTGGTCCTGTATTGCCCCTTGGTCCAGTATAACCTGTATAACCAGTAGGACCTATTGGACCACCAGATGGACCTGTATAACCAGTTGGTCCTGTTACACCACCTTCGAGTATTGCTGATATTACCTTATCAGCAGTATTTGTCCAATTACCACCAGTATAACCAGATACATTAAAAGCGTCGTATACTTTATCAGGAACTGCCATTTATTACCTTGTTACTATTGGTTGTCCAATCTCTTGTTCTATATTCTTCTTAATATCAACAAATCTACCACTGGAAAATTTGAAAATATAATTATTTATAGGAATTTCTATTCTCGATTCATCCTCTAAAATAAAATATCTTGATAGATTAGTTTCCACTATTCCATCACCTTTTACTCTTTTTAGTTTAGTACTAAATAAAGATCCTGATCTCTTATAAGTCACTGTATACATTTATTTACTCCATTTATATATTTATTTAACTCTCATTATATATCTACAAGAAAGATATAATGGTCTATTCTCTGAGTTAGAAGCTGCTCCAGAAGTCATTGCGGCGTTACCGTTTACACCACCAGTAACTAAACCAATAACACCTGAAAAAGATGATGCAGCATGTGTATGTGTATCAGAAGATGAGGAATATTCTTGAACAACAACAGAAGATACACCCGTTGGCCACAGTAAACTTGGTGTATTATATGTAAAACCAACTTGCGAAGATGTTATATTTGTAGTATGTGTGTGAGCACCAGAAGCTGTAATATTCAATGTTGCACCAGTACCCATTCCATGATAGTGAGCAGGTGTGCTATGGGTATGAGTCATTGTAGAACTACCACCAATATTACCATAAGCAGTTGATCCCATAAGAAATCTATCATCTGATATATTAGGAAGATAACGACCAGTTCCACCCAATAAAGGAGATGCAACTGCAGATAAAGCAGAACCATCGCATATTTTAAAATAATCAGTTAATGTTCCAACAGCAGATACATAAGTCCATCCACCATTTGAACCATCTGTAAAATATCCGGGTAGAAATGCTATAACACTACCTATTGGACAAAGTGCTTCATACAACTGTTTCATTGTAAATGTTGGTGCAGCTGCACTATTACCAATAATACTGTTCTCTATATTATCATATATCTGATCAAATTCAGCTGCGAATAGATTACCATCAGCTAATGTAGCTCTATCCCAACCAGTTAATTTTGTTGCTGAATAACTCATATATTACTTAACCTCTTTCTTATGTCTATATATTCTTTCTTTCTCTTCTTCTGTGAATTTATATCCTAATTTATGTTTATTTCCTTTCATTTTTTCACTCATATATTCTTTCCATTCATTAGAATGTAATGGATATTTTTTACCAGTTAATTTTTTACTATGAGAATCTTTTAATTCTTTAGCTTTATCTTCTCCATATAATTCTATAAAAGTTTTTCCTTTTTTATTAGATGGTCTTCCTTTCATTTTTTCGCTTTGATTCTTTCTTTGTTCTTCAGAACGAATAGAACCTTTAGCACATTTATTACCTTGTAATCTAATACTCTGTTCTTTCTTTTGTTTATCTGTCCAGGTATATCCTACACAACCATCACCACCTTTAGTTAAATTATAAAGATTATTAGTAGCTCTATAGTTTGCAATAAAGAATTTTTCCATTTGATTCATCTCTTCTTTATCCAAACATTCAAAAATTACTTCCCAAGTAAAGTTTTCTGGTTTGTACTTCTTAAATGCTCTATGAAAATATGTTTTTGGATTATTACTTTCATAATTATGATCTTTTTTTCTATCTTTAAGAGATTTAATAGTTTTACCTATATATAAATCTCCAGTAAGAATATTTGTTGCTTTATAGATTATCATATGAGATCATCAATTATGATCCACTGATATTCAAGTGAATCATTCTTTGGTTTATCTTCAAATGTATATTCTAATATCTGTGTTCCAGTTGGATCAAAAGCAGCTATCTTATTAACTACATCTGTATTCATATCTGTAGTTGGAATAGTTATTCTATAATCCCAGTTACCATTTGATAACTCTTTAGCTGTAACAGTACCGGATCTTAATTCAGATGCACCATCGTATAATTTAATAGTTGATAATCTATCTATATCACCAGTTCCTAATGTAGCTTTTGATGCTAATATAACAAATCCTATTTGAAAGTTTGCACCTATACCAGCAGCTTTTACCTCAGATATAATATCTCCTACTGATAACGGAACACCCATTGTATCAACATTACCTTCTAATCTTCCTTCTACATTACCGGGATCTTTATTTGCTGGTGACATAACTAATGTAGCATCTAATGGCCATGTATTATCAAGATATACTTCACCAGTTAATCTCCATAATTCGTATGGTCTAAATGCAGATTCATCAGCAGCACCAGATATTGTTTTACCTATAGCAACTAATTCTGGTATGGTTCCAGATGATTCTTGAGATGCTATTGCTATTGATAAATATACCCTGTATTCTTCATCAGTTTGACCAGGATCTCTTGCTAAACACAAATTCTGTCCTAAAGCATCAAGTTGTTCACCAGAGTTATCATTAACTGAATTCAATAAAGAAATTAATCCTAATTGAGTATCTACTTCAGTACATTGATTTTCAAATACTCTATATAATTTCTCTATATTTGTTCCAGTTGATGTATATAGAAAAGATTGAGTAAACAGGGCCTGTCCATCAAGAATCATATTTAACTCACAACAATTTTAATATTATTTCCAGTACTATATGTATCAGTTCCGTCAGAGTTACATACAGCGTATTTGTCATAATCTATAGTAACTTTTCTGCTTGTAGGAGGATCTGTTGGATACTCATCAATTGTAATTACTATATCATCAACACCGACTAAATCATCCATTTCTGATTCAAGCATCCAAACCTTTACATCAGCTCCTATAGCTAAACCGTCATATTCAGTTCCTTGTGTTTCACCTTCTAAGATATTAACTCCACCTATAACCTCTACAATACGTTGCCTTATAGTTAATTTCTGTGCATCATCCCAAGTTGAATCTCCAGTTGATGTTATTGTTACCAATACATTAATATTATTAGATGTTGGTACATCCCATTTCATAATATGATCATCACCATTATCATCATATACTATTACAACCGTACCAGAAGATGTACAATAAGGCTCAATACCAGCAGCTTTATTATTAAATATAGCTGTTGCTATCTCTGTGTTATGAGTACCATCACTATCTACTAAACATTGAATTGAATGAGGAGGTAAACCATTTACATCATCACTATTTGCACTGTTTTCAACAACATATGCATTATAAACACCATCAACATCCAATAATGCTGATAATAGTGCTGGTACTGAGGCTCCTGAGGATGATGTTCTTAATTTATATCTTACTCTTAATTCAGGATCTGTTTCAATATCAGAACCACCAGATGTTGGAGATGCATTAGTAACAGAATCTAATCCTGCAATTGGTGAAGTAAATTCTATTATTGAACTTGCAGCTACTATACCAGTTGGACCTGCAACTTCTGCTATAACTGGTATTGTTGTTCCTGTAGAAGTTATTGTTGCAGTACCAGTATTTGTAAATACAATACCTGTAGCAGTTTGTACACGAATATCACCGGCAAGTACACTTACATCTATACCAGTTGCAGTTATTGTAACATTACCAGTAGCATATTGAGCTGCATTTCGTGTTATACCACGTAATGCACATACTCTATCAAGAGATGTACCAGTTGCTGTATCTACATAATTACTATAATAACTATCCTCTAATCCTTCCCAAAGATCAGATAATATCTTAGCATTAACTTCAAGCATTTGACCAAAAGGAGAATAAATAGATAAATCTATATCATCACCAAATAAAGATCTTGCTTCTTCTTGCATTTCTGCCAAGATGATATCGTATGTTTTAAGGATAAATCCCTGATCAGTGACGCCGTATGCCATGCTATACACTCCCTGTTACTACACCAAAATCTGATTGTACACGAAATGTACAAGTTAATTCAGAATCTTCTCTATCAAATACTACTTCAAGAGCCAATATACTGGATACATAAATATCACCTAATAGTATCTTTCTTATCTTAGTTTTAATAATATCTTCTATATCTACTGCAGAACCAAGTATTGTATTCCATTCAACACCTTCATTTGGTTCTAATGTAAATTCACCCTTGCGTAGTTTTATCTTATTCTGTAATATTTGTGCCAATGCATCTGCATCTGTTAATTCTTCTAATATACCATTAGTAATAATTAAATCACCATTAGAATCTAAAGCTTGAGTTGTAAGAGTTGCCATTGTTATGTTCCTATAGTTGGCGGTGATGTTGGTTGACCTGGACCACCTGTTGTTGGATGTGTATGTAATTGTAAGGTATGCAATGTAGAACCACCTGTTCCATACGACATACCTTGTGAATCAAATTTAGTTTCTATAGTTCCACCAACAAATTTAAATGTTACATTATCTGCTTCAAATACAATATAGGAATTTCCGTTCTTTTCACCAATAATTAAACCTTCTTCTGTAGAAAATTCTGCAGGAGGAGTAAACTTATTTGATACTATAGAACCCAATACACAAGCATTTTCCATTGAGAATAATGCTTCTGTTTCTGCTCTCGAATATTCATCTAATGAAGTATCTATATTTCTTGAAGAAAAACCAACCCAAACCATATCATTAGGTTTATATTCTGGTCTTATATAATAATTACCTGATAAGATAAACATTACAGGAACATCTGGTATAATTGGATATTGTGTCTCAGTTGTTACACCTGTATCATCTGTATATGATTGCTTAAGATACGGTTGAACATCTGCTCGCATTTTCTCTTTATCAAATTTAGTAATTTTGCATGGCAAACCTATTTGTATTTGCTTTACAAAAGAATTAAATGAATCTTTTAATAATGATGCTAAATCGTACATTATATAGATACCGCTTCCCATTCACAATAAGATGATTTATGAGTAGCAAAATACTTTCTACCGCCAACTATCATATATTGTTTCTTATTGCCAGAACCATCTTTAATCATTACATTAGAATATAACTTTAATGATGGAAA
The DNA here is from genome assembly GCA_029563035.1 of archaeon. Next base: position 14,746 of record JAKQTP010000193.1, read on the forward strand.
GAATAAAGATTTAAATTTAATAAGATCTTTACCAGTATATTTAGCTGCAAGATCTTTATCATAATATTTTTTTACAGTTTCTATTAGACCAGATTTTGGTGATAATTCTATAATCTTATTAACTACTGTCTTATTTGCTGGTTTTATTTCTATTTGTCCATTATTAAAACTCCAGGAAGATTCAGATAATATACATAATCTATCTAATGCATTTTTAAATATACCTGGAACGAATGTTTTTAATAATAGATCCTTACCTAACTGCATTTGTCCTATTGGTAGTGTTATACCAACTTCTTCTAATATTTGATCTAATATACTGCTTAAGAGTTGATTTCTATAAGAATTTTTTAAAGGTTTATATAATGTAGTTGTAATAGAATCTAATATAGAAATTTCGAGTACTGTATCTGTTTTACTCTGTTCAAATTTTGGTTTGTTTATTTCAGAATAATCTATTTTACCCTTAACACATGTACCATAACCCGTATTTTCATATTTAAAAGGTAAATAACCAGCATCTATTTGTATTTCTTTATTTTTAATACAATTATCTATGGTAGTTTTGGATGGATTATATAATTTTAATTTAACTAACCAAGGCACTTTTATTGAATATGTTTGTTCAAACTCCATATTAAATGGAGGGCATTGAAATATGTGTGATCCGAGTGTTACTTCTGCATAATGATTATATAGCTTACCTATATAATTATAATCATATGTTGATTCATAGGAAACGATATCACCAGTTATAGAATTTTTTATATTAGGCATCTACTATTTGTCCATCTGGTATAATATAAATTTCTACTGGATTATTAAATGTATCTTGATTTAATTCGCTTATGGGTACTGTAGATCTAAAAATATCATTAAAATCAAATGGTATTAATAAATCAGTCATTGGAAGATTATCTGATATAGCAGTTATAAAACTATTTGCATATACAAATTTACCAGAATATAATATTTCATCTGTATTTATATCAGATATTATCGCAGTATAAAAATCTCCTCTTGTATTATATCTAAATTCAAAGTTATATTTAACATCAGATAAAGTTATATCTGTTATTATGGGTAACTCAGAATCTTTTATATCTATATAATTTAATGATATCATTACCATAAACCTTTTAATACAGATTGGTTATTTAGTTCTTGTTTTATTACACCACCAGTTTTCTTGATGGTTTTTCCTGCTTTTGTAGGTAATTGCGGTGTAGCTGGTGCTACCATAGATGTATCTGCTACAAGTATTTGTTTTAATTGTACTTCTATTGCCATCCCATTACCGGTTGATTGATCTTTGGTGCGTACTACTCTTGATAATACTAATGATGTTATTTCTCCATCTTGACCATTATATGTTAATATTTCTTTACGTATTAACCAATCTTGTAATCTTTCCATTCTATCTGGTATATACTGAAACATATTATTTGCAGATCCACCAGTTGCCATCGATGAAGCAGCACCAAGAGCTTGTTGAAGTATAAATGCGTCATCAGTTAGTATAGCTTTAATATTAACTATCTTTGGCTTAGATATAGCATTATCAGTAATAGTATTAATTGTATTTACATAATCATCGTTAAGAGTTTCTATATCTTCTGAGTTAGATGCTTGTATAGCAAATTCAGTAACTTCATTATTATCTTCTTCTGTAAATGTAGTTACAACGTCAAATACAACTCTATCTCCACCATAATTTTCAAGATATGCTCTTGTTACTTTACCAGTAACAAAATCCATTATAGGTTCTGTAAATAGCATCTTATAATCCTAACTGCTGTTTTGTTTGTTTAAAATAATCTAAAGCAATATCTCTAAATTGCATTTCTGTATCTTTTCCAAGACCACCCGTTATAGTAACATTTATTGTTTGATTTAGTACTTTACCTTGTGGAATACCACTTAATTTTTCTATAATCCAAGGATTAGATAGAATAGGTGGGGATTCTCTTTTGGTATTATTACTATAATCTAAAAATTCATTTTTTGCTAATCTATCTGATCTTTCTATATTACCTTGTTGCAGCATATCATATAATGTAAATCCCTTTGGTCTTTTTTCACCAAACAACCAAATTGCTAATTGTTTAAATTCTTTTAAAAGTTCTACTATAGGTTTTAATTCTTTTTCAAACTCTTTCCAAGATCCTAACCAATCTCCCATTAAAGAATCTCCACCTTGTATCCATATTTTAATATCATCGAGTAAAAGGAGTAGTACTGTTAATGCTGCTGCAATAGTTAATACATGTGGTGCTGCAAAACCTAATGCAGCAATTGAACCTATAAACATTTTTAAACCTGCAGTTGCAGATATAATAGCTATTAATCCTGCTGCTATACCAGCAAAAGCAATTCCATAACCAATCAATCTTTTTTCTGATGGTCCTAATTCATCTATAAATCTTTTTATACCTTGAATTGCTTTTAATAGTAAAGATATAAACGGTGTAAATATAGGAAGAAGAGTTTCACCGAGTGTTTGTTTTAATTCATTCCACTGCATTACTAATGCATTAGTTTGATTAGCAGATTTATTAGCTAAATCTATATATTTTATTAATAAACTATTTTCTTGAGAATAAAGCATATTTATTAATGCTTGTTCTCTTCCAAGTTTTGTTTTCTGCTCTAATAATAGCTTTCTATCTATTTCAGCTAATCTAAAAGATTTAGGTAATACGCCTTTTGAAATATACCCACCAAAGATAATACTTACTTCTTCAACATCTCTACCCATTATAACTGCAATTTGTTGTAAATATTTTAAGGATTTAGCTGCTATATCTGCTGATACTTTATAATCTTCTAAAGTAATAATAGCTTTTCTAAGACTATCATCTTCTGCTAATCCTTCAGATATCCTTAGAGTTTCACGAATTGCGTCATTGTATAATTTTAAATTAGAACCAGCTAATTGATCGAAACGAGCACCTGTTAATTCTGCTGCTGCTCCTAATTTAAATAGATCCCAAGTTTGTGCAGTTATTTTTGAACCAAAATATGTAATACCTGCTGCTTTTAAAGCAGAATCCATACCTTGTATAGAGGATATTGCACTATCTGTTCCAGTTTTAAATTTATTTAAAACATTAGAAAACCTATCTTTAAGTGATATACTACCTGTAATATCTCTTATAGAATTAGCCATTCTTCTTACCTAAAATAGTTTGTAGTTGTTCATTTTCATGTTGAAGTTTAATATCTAAAGCTGCATTTGCTTCTAATATTTCTTCTATTGGAAGATTTGAGGCTTCTGTATATGTTAGAACACCATATACAATTGGTCTCCACCATGCATAAAAATCAGTAGCTCTTTCTTGAATAATTCTTTTAGTTAAATAAGGTTTAATAGATACATTATTCTGGATAGGAACCGTTGTGTCCAAGATTCCCTGCAAGAAACGTAGTGGACACTTGGGTCCACACCTCCAATTCATTAGGAAGTATAGTATCTATAGATAATTTATTACCTACTTCTGGAAAGCAGCAATGTTCAAAGAAATAATCTAATACTTTTTCAGTATCTAATTTAATATCAACACCTTTAGAACTGTTGGTTGAGATTACTCTTAATTCATTTTGTAATCTCAACCATGCTCTTGTACCAGGGTGTTGCAATCTATATTTTTTATCATATACAGTTATAGTTGTATTAAGATCACCTACTACTGTAATTGGATTTTGTACTAATGTCCTTTCCATTTATTTACTCCATTATCTATTTATATACTTACTGCGTTAAGATCTGAACACATAAATGTCCATTCTACCATTTGCTCAGTATCAGCAAAAGATCTATCTGGTTCTTCATTAATCCAAGCTTCTGATGCTAATATAATTTCAGTACCAGAACTATTATTCTTAATCATAAGAGCACCAGTTGCTGTGCTATTTTTTATACCATCACAAAATTGATTAGATGGAGAAGTTTGTTTAAGAGTAACTTTTACAGTACCTGTAGTATTATTATTCTTTGTACGAGAAGGTTCTCCATGAGCACCAACATGCATCTTATATAATTCTTTATCTACTCTTGCAGCTACAATAAACGTACCATCTGCAAATCCTGAGAAGTTAATGCCATTAAATGAAAATGTAACTTCCTTAGGGTTATATGATCCCAATAAATTGGCCATTATATGTTATCTCCTTATATCCTTAATTATATAGTAACAGTACCAGTAACAACGATACTATCAACAGATCCAGCTGAATAAGCAATAAATTTAACACCACTTAAATTACCATTAGCTCTATCATTAGTACTTAGTTCAGATCTAAGAGGAACAGTAACTTTATAAAGATATTGCTTATCATCAGAATAAAGATCTCTATCATTCTGAGTAATGGCTTTTCCTATAATACCTTCATCACCAGCTCTCTTAAGAACAGATCTAATAACAGCTTCTACTTGAGCAATACCGCTATCATCAATAGGAATATTACTATTTCTTAGTAATAAGCTGTAAAGTTCTATATTAAGCTGATTTGTAATCCAATCCTGACCTATTTGTAACATAATAGATTTACCAGAAGTAGTTCTACCATAGTTACTATAGATACCAGATCCATTATTACCCTGTAAACCAATGGCTTTAGCGGTTCTTATAGTACCAAGTTGAGTACGAGTATATGCACTTTCTGCTACACCATTAAGTTTTTTCCATTTCCAGTTAGTTGCCCAAGGTTTAATCGGCATACATAAACCAACAAGAGCAGCATCTGGACGACCGGTTGCACTGTCATGAACTATCACAGCAGTTCTATCTTGTGAACCTATTGCAGTTACATCTGCACAAGTTACATCATTATTTAATGCAATGAATAGCTTATCATTAGCTGCACACCATGTAGCAACTGCAGATTGTATTGTTGCATCTTCGTATTCATCAATACAAACAACATAAAATTCTTCACCTAATTCTTCTAATGAATTAAGAGCAGCTACATAGCCTGTAGAAGTTGCTGGTGTACATCTTGCTACCTTGACAGTAGATGGACTTACATCTTGTGCTAACATAGCTGAAAGCATTAAATATTCATCATCTGTAGTTAAATATCCTAAATCAGCCATTTCACTGGTTGCTGTAACAGTTTCAACTGATATAGCACCAGCACCTCCACCAAGTATAAGTGGAATAAAAGTTTCACCTGTAAGTGTTACTATAGCAGTACTTACGTTGATCGTTATGTCCTGTATGAAGCTCACAATGTTATCTCCTTAATTAATAATTTGTTGCTGTATAGATAATTTCTGTATCTATTACATCATCTATTTCTGGTGTTAATCTAATCGTTTCTATTCTATGAATATCTTCTATCTTCTTATATGTATAAATAAAGTGAATATCAAATCCAACCTTAGTTTCATAGAATGTATCCAAGAAAATAGTTCTATCTTCTACAATAAGAGGTTGAGAAGTTAAAACCATTCTATATTGTTGCAATGTGTCAAAACCATCTAATCCTTGAAACCAATCAATACAATCCTGAGCATAAGACCATATTGTAGCAATATCTTCTTTAGAATAAAAGGTAACAGATACTAAGATATTAGCTGTCTTATATGTGGCATGTAACTTTGTAGTAGGGTCTTCCGGACTGACTCCAGTACTTGTTATATGGCATTGAGATGCTTCATTAGTATCTGATAATATCTTGTATGATCCAAAAGGATAAGGTAATGTACCATTAGATGCTAATCCTCTTTGATCTGCACGTACTATAGTTACACCTAAATCTGTAGAAAGAGCAGAAAATATACTTTTTAAAGAATTATAAGGTATCATCTAATACTCTTTCCAAAATATCTACTAAAGTTTCCATCAAATGATCTATCTTCTAAAGAAGTAATTCTATATTGCATACTATTAAATTCTACTATAGAATTTAAAGCTAATAAATCAGATCCTACTTTATAGAATTTATAATCTTGTAAATCGTATGCACCTTCTGGTAGATATTTAAGATCTTTAAATGTAATAGGAAAACATGCTAATTGAATAGTCACTGCAGTATTTAGTGTTTCTGTTAAATCACCTTCTGATGTACTTTGAGAAACTGTATAATAGGATACATCTCTTAAAAAAGGTATTATAGATTTATATACTGAAGTTATACTCATTTAATTTTATACTGTACTCCACTAACGAGATTACCTTTATTAACAAGTGTTTTATCTCCTTTTTTATGTTGTAGAGTAAAGGGATGATTTTTTGGTCCAATATTACTATTTATGGTTTTCTGTACTAATCTTACCAAATGAACACCTATATAGTTTAGAGCTTTTCTACTATCGTAATTACCCATAGATTTATCTACTGCAGTAGATACTATAAAATGAATATCTGATAGTTTTTCTAAGCTTTTTCTTAAAGGTGCTCTTTCTGGAATATGTAATACAGTAGTAGATTTTTTTAGATAATAACCAGAAGCTGCCATCCAATTTCTTAGCTGTTCAGATACTGGTATAGTAGCACCATATTCCTGTGATCTTGCAATCATTGCTAAGTGTGAATTATCTTCTGCAAACCATCCAACTTCTATTCTTTTAGAGGTTAATTCTTTTAGTGATTTTTCAAGATCTGGAATTTTATTAATATCTACTATACTCATTTGTATTTATCTGGCCAATCTAATTGTATACCTTCATAAGCATTTACTACCTCAAATTGTGCATAAGTAGTAGTTGGTAAACCATGAGTAACTCTTTTAACTGTATTATATCCAGCAAGATTTAAATAGTATTTTGCTTTTTCTTTATAACTAATAGCAGAAGAATCAATACCAGTATTATTAGTATTTGAATTTGCTATACTAACATCTGCTACAGAAGCATTGGAATATTGATTAGAGGAATTATCTACATTTTTTACTAACCATAAAAATTCTGCTGCTATAGCATAAATTTCTGCTCTTACAATTAAATCTTCTATTTGGGTTAATGCAACATTATTTTTTGCTTTGATTGAATTATAATATACTTCTCCTATATACTGTGTAATCCAATATTCTGCATCTATAGATGCAGTACGGAGATTTTCAATCATTTCCAAATTAGATGAGTAGTTATAAGATGAGTAATCCTGTAATAATTTTGTAACTTTAGATAGTATCGATGTATAAAGCATTAGTTATACCTTATAGATAGAGTAGCATGTATATTTCAACATGCTACTCTTTATTGTTATTATGTTTCTGCAGCAGACTGACAAGTTAGAACTGCTACTGAATCAGGTCTTACAACTTTTGCACCAAAGATATGTAAACCTCGTACTATATCTGCAAAAGCAGTTCCATGACGTAGAGCTTCTATAGATATTAATTGATCAGCATAAGTAATAGATTCTGAATATCCAGCAACTGCTTTATATACTCCAGTATATGCTACAGGTTGATAGCAGTTATTAGAAGTATAAATTTCAAAACCCATAGATCTACCTACACGACCATTTTCAAAAGTAGTAGTATCTAATATAGTTAGAACTTTAGAAAGAACTAATTTCTGATGTAGAAAAGGAGGAATTACAAGCCAACGTCCTTCAGAAGGAACATTTGCTTCATCCATTCTCTGTGCCATTAGACCAATATATTCTACTACATTATCAGAATTAATTCCAATAGGTGCAGCTACTGTGCCAAGACCTGTTACTATCATACCAGTGGATGTAGCACAAAGATCAGCAATATATGAATCTGCTGTATTTCGAATATTATAAGCAGCTTCATTCATTGCAGGTATCATAATTTTTGGTAATTGTTGTGCTTTATCTACATCATCTACAAGAAAAGCAAAAAAGTTAGCTTGATCTATAAGTAATTGTCTTGTATTATCTGTTAATACCTCTGGTGTTACAGTAGTACTATTTTTAGTATAAGGAGCAACAGTTATTGCATCTATACCATTTATTCTAACAGAATCGCCATATCCTGTAATTTCTCCTTCATAATTTCTATTACATACGTTTGCAAAAACTAAAGATTTATGTAGTGTTTCAAGAAAACGTGCTGACCACAAATCTGGGATAAAATTGTTTAGACTCATAATATTTTTTCTCCAATTATTGTTTTAGAAGATGATCTAATAAACCATCATCTTGTGCTTTTACTATTTCAGAAGGTGTCATTTTTTTAAGATCTTCTTTTGTTAATCTATTACTATTTTTTCCTGTTTTATTTGTCTGATTTCCAGAAAGTAAAGAATCTACCCATAGATTAGAATTTAACGGATCATTTCTAAGAGCAGTTACAGCATCTTGTAATGGTAGAACATTATCTCCTTTTTTTGCTACAACGGTATGAGTACCGTTTGTAGTTACGAGATCAAAATCATATTGAGATTTTAATAGATTAAAAACTTGAGTAGGATTATACATATCATTATATTTACCAAGTTCTTGATATAATGAATTTTCAATCTTCTCTTTTTTAATCTGAGATCTATATGAATCTAATTCAGCTTTAGCTGCCTTAAGTTCATTAAGTTCTTTTTCATTCTCATATTTACGAAGTTGTGCTTCTGTCATAGATGCTTTAATTGCTTCTTCTTTTTCCAATTGTAATGCTTGTAGTTGCTCTTTCAGTGTTTGGTTCTCCAGCTGGAAAGAACCAACCTTTCTTGCAACTTCTGCATTTGCTTTGGAATTAAAAGCTTCTTGTACCTGTTTTGGTACAGTAAATTCTTGATCCTTATACTTAATAGTTACTAATTCTTCTTGAGTAGTAGTTTCAATATGTTCATCAGCCATTTAAAAATTCTCCTTTTTTATCCTTTTGGATATCTCCAGTTTTTCGTCATAGTGGACGAATTTATCTATATTATCGCAATAGATTAGCGGTGGTATATTTATAAATTATATATAAAATATTACATATAAATTAAGTAATAATTTATAGAAATTTATTCCTGTATAGTAGTAACTGTTGTTGCTTCCTGTATTTCTGTAGAATCTATATCTTTATAAATAGTATCTAATGTATTATCATCTATTTTATCTGCTAAAGTTAATTTAGATCTAACTTTTGCTGTTTCTTTTCTTAGATTCTCGTATGGGTAAATTTTGAATAATTCGTCGAGGTCCGTTTTAATTTCAGTAATATTTTCTTCAGTAAATTTTGTATCATAGATAATCTTAGGATCTATATCTTCTTGATCATATTTTGCACAGATCTTATAGATACTATTTTCTATAAATTGAAGATTTATTGCAATATTATGTAAGATATTTTGTGTTTTTAATGCAAATTCTACTGTTTTCATTTTACCAGAATCATATTGTACTGCTTCTGATTCTGGATCCTTAAATCCAAGTTGATGATAAATAGATTTTTCTTGTCTTTTAATTTCTGTAATATATGGTTCTATTTCATCTAAACCAGATTTAATAAACTGTGGTGTTATAGAAGAATCTGCTTGAAATTCTATAATAGCAACTGAGCCATAAGATCCTACTAAAGCATCAGGTGCTTTTCCTGGATATACTAATAATTGAAATGTTCCATTAAATAATGAACAATCTATCATGGATCCTACATTATAAATCTTTTTAGAAGATAATGCAATATTTTGAAAGGGGCTGGATTGAAGAGAATCATTATCTAAGTTATTAAATCCAGATAATACTATTGGGACAATTCCAAGATTATGATCTACTGTATCTACTCTAACAGTATATTCTTTATCTGTTCCATTCATTACTTTAGTAAACGAAATAGCCTGTGTTTTAGTCCATAGAGTATATGTTACTATTTCTGTTTCTTCTTTCATTGGATCAGAATTATCTATATATGTATTATCTAATAATATCCAAAGTAATTCACCTTTAGTATCTATAGAAAAATCTCTAATCTCATTATATTTATATACTACTGCATAAGGATTAAGATTATATAATATTCTTTCTGCTCTTGTAAGCGGAGAAGATAATTTAGGACTATCTATTAGAATAGCTACTGGATATAGCTGTGATTGTAATGCTATATTTAGCATAAAAAGATCTATACCTTTACCTTTATAGATATCTTTTTCAACATAACTTAAAAATTCTGGTACATTAGATCTATCAGGTGGTTGCTTATATACTGCTCCAATGATAATATTTAATAAGGGTTCTACATGATTAGAATAAGAAGCTAATTCACATCTAAAGTTATAAACAGCTTGTGGTTCTAATTCTGTATTATTTTTTATTAAATATTTAGATGGATTATAAGCAGAACCACCAATATATGAATCTCGAGTTAGATTATATAACTCTTCGTTTTTTTTAAGCATTTGATTTCTTCTTTCAAATAATACTTTATATTTAGGATCTGCCATATATTTCTCCATTAATAGTTTCTGCTGGCCAATATATATTATTTTTTACAATACCACCCCAAGGATCTATTACTGGTTTTTTCCTTTGTTCTGCAGTATATGCTTCCGGTTTAAATCCAAATAGATGATCATGAATTGCATATCTCATTGCATCCATTAAGTGGTCATTTGCTTTTATGGGAATTTCAGAATAGTTACCATTCTTATCCTTTCTATAAGCATATGATTCTATTTCATTCTTTAGATTAAGTGAATTTCTAAGAATATGTAGTGTATAATTTCTTACTGAGTTAATACCTTCCTCTACTGAGTTAACTCCTTTTTTAGATTTTCTAATATTTCTCCATCCTGCAGAAAATATTTCTTCTATTGCTTCAGGTCTTGCACAATCTGCATAAATAAAAGCTTTTTTTGGTACAATAAGAGATAATTCTTTAATAAGATTAGATATTGTTAATTCTGTTTTATATAATTTTTCTTCAATATAAAGTTTACCATCGCATATAGATATTTGAACTAAACCGGTATGTTGTGAAAAACCAAAATCTAATCCATAAAATATTTCATCCGGTATAAAAGGTAGCTTATCTACTACTGTCCAATTTGTATAAATTAATCCTTCTGTAGAAACCCATTCTCCTAAATAATCTGTCTGATATTTTATAGGATTATAATCTTTAAAACCTTTTAAAAAATCTATGTAATCTTGGGATATCCAAGGATTATCTTCTGTTCTACTAAATATAACTTCTGATCCTTCTACAGGATCTTCAATATATCTTTTATAACACCAACATCCTTTATTTGTAGGATTAAGTGTTAGTATAGCTTGTTTATATAAACCTTTACCACCACGAAGATTACCCATTGCTGTTAATACCCAATCTTCTTTTAATTCGTTTGCTTCTTCTACATGAAGAAAATCTGCATCAGTAATGGATTTTACTTTGGTAACTTCGCTATCATCTGATATAGAAATAAAGATAAAAGATGAACCACCTGGTAAAGATAAAATATTATCATTTTTATTATAGGTATAAGGTACTTCAAAAAGTTCTAATCTATTGATTAGTGTATCTATACATGTTCTTTTTAATGCAGGTCCTGATGTGCGTAAAACAAGAGTCTTTGTAGGTCTATTTATAGATCCATGTTTTAAAGACTGATATATTAGTTTATCTGCTACACTATAACTTTTTCCAGATCCTCTACTACCATAAAAGAGTAGTTCTCTTGCTATACTCTGAAAAAAATGTGAATGATTAGGATTAAAATACTTTCTTGGATCTAAAGTCATTATTCTTTATCTGAAGTAGTTTTAATAGAATCAAATTCTGGAACAGAAAGTATATATACTCCTCTTTCACCCTTTACATCTAAATCTATTTTAGATGATTCAGTAGGTTTACCATATAATCTATCTTGAAAAGCAAGAATTGCTTTATAATCCTTATTTTCATATGCTTCAAGAATAAGTAATTCTCTCATAGTTAATTTACTTTTATCTACTTTAGATATATCAGAATCAGTAAGAGCTTCTACTGCTGCAATTGCTCTTAATAAGGATGCATAAGATTCTTCTCTTGCTATCTTTACATCTTCTGGAACTTTTTTTCTACAAGCTAATTTATTTCCAGGTTTGAAAGTTCCTGCATGATGTGTTCCTGGTTTTGGACCTCTTGTTCCCATACTATCCTACTCGCAAACGAATTTATTTTACTGAATTTATTTTACTGTAATAATATTGTAATATTTTTAACTCTTGTTCTTTTCTTAATATAGATCTTTTTTGTGTTCTATCATTTTTATATCTTTTAGTATTTCCTTCTGAAGTTAATACTCTAATATTCTTTTTTGCTTTTCTTCGTTGTTCTCTATTCATTATGTTACTCTTTATTTTTTCTTACTCTTTTTAGGTGCATGCTTTACTATTTTTGACCAATCTTCACTAAATATCCATTTCATAGATTCTGGTGCATTCTTCTTACTACTGTATTTATTTCTTAACATTTGAACTACCTCTGCCTAAAGGCAGAGGATTCTTCTTTCAACGAGGTTGCTTGTGCCAAACACTCTCCAGAAGCGTTAATTCCCGTAGTTCCTACGGTACTAATTTCTAATTTTTCTTTAGCAAAATTCATAAGGTTAATTCCAGCGTTCTGATCTCTATGATGATGAGTCCCACAAATAGGGCAATCCCATTCACGATCAGAAAGAGTAAGCTCAACATTCTTGTATCCACAAACATTACACATCTTTGAAGAAGCATAATATTTGTCAGCAAACACAAGGTGCTTACCGTACCAGTCACACTTATACTCTAACATACTCGTAAATGAACCCCAAGCATTATCAAGAGTAGATTTAGCAAGATTTAAACATTGACCCATTGCTTGCATGTTAAGAGTTTCAATTCCGATTACATCATAAGTTTCTATCAGATAAGTGGACAGTTTTTGATGAAAATCCTTTCTTGAATTTACTATCTTCTCATGCACTTTAGCAACTTTAATTCTTTGCTTGTTTCTATTATTTGAACCTTTAACTTTTCTTGATAATCTTCTTTGCTCTTTTGCTAACTTCTTTTCATACTTTCTATAGAATCTTGGATACCCAGATACTTTGTTTTCGTTATCTGTGAAAAGATTCTTTGAATCGTAGTCTAAACCAATGCACCTCGACTGAGAAGAAACTTGATGAATTTTAGTTTCAATTTTTTCTTCTACCAAGATGCACGCAAAATATTTTCCAGTAGAAGTCTTTTCTACTGTTACGTTTTTAATTATGCCGTTGAATGTTCTATCATCTGAATACCTCAACCATTTTAATTTAGGTAATTTTAATCTCTTATTTTCAAAAACGATATCAATATTATTATTAACATTTATTGTTCTAAATGATTGTCTTGTTTCTTTCTTTGATTTGAATTTAGGATAAGAAACTTTTCTACCTTTTCTCTTCCCGGATATAGAATCAAAGAAGTTTTTATAAGCAGTTTCCAGATCAACCCTTGCCTGTTGAACTGCGATTGAGTCAACTTCTGAAAGCCATTCAAAATCCTGTTTATATTGTTTTTCAGTAGTGTACTTATATGCCTTTAACGCAACTTTATCATCTTTTAACCTTTCATAAGTTTCTTTTCTTTCAGCAAGCATATGATTGAATACAAAACGAGTACAACCAAAAGTCTTATTCAAAAGAACTTCTTGGGTATTATTAGGGTATATCCTAAATTTATATGTTTTGTAAATCGTTTTCATATTATATTAGTAATTTTATTTACAATAACCTCTTTAAAATATATAGTATATTTTTACAAAAGTCAAGAAAAAGTTACAAAAATTACTTTTATTTAGCCAAATTCATCCCTCCCCTAAAGGGAAGGGTCTTCTTTGGCAAGAGGATAAATACAATTAGTATTGCATTTACAATATTTCATTTTTCCTCCTCTCTGTCATAAACTTCTAATGTAACACTATCTCCTGTCCATTGACCAGTAGCAGTGGATACTCTTGCATTAAATTGATATATTCCTGCTTGATCAAAATCTCCATCTATAGTAGTATATACTATACTATGTGTTCCAGATAATGCTCCTGACCATGTTTCTTCTGTTTCATCTGGTTTAATTACTAAAATTTCAAAGGTTGTACCTGATGTTATAGTATTAACACAATCTATAGTTAATACATGATTATAATCGTCTTTATAGATTTTGCTCATTATATACTAATCCTCTTGTAGAATTAACTCTGAATTTAAAGATATAGTAGAATCTATTTCTGAATTTAAAGATATAGTAGAATCTATTTCAGATGTTAAAGAATACGTCATAAGAATGGTAGATGTTAGTGTAATACTACCATATAGTAAAGCCTGTATTCTACTAATAAATCCTTTAGTAATAATTTTAGTAGATGCAAAACCTTTGGTTATAATCATACGGGCGTCCTTGTTGTATAATTCCCATCATCATCTACTGTTAAATCGAAACGCATTACTTCTGTTACACCGTCTGCTCTATAAATTATTAATTGGTTATTAATTATATCCCATTTACCTGTACATTCGTAATACAATGTAGATATCTGACTAACTAACGTATCTATATTAGAATCTACAGTAGATAATGCAGATGAAGTTGCTAATCCTGATTGTACAGAAGTAATAGCTGCAGAGGATAAACTATAACCTGTTTTATCAGTTATGGTTGTTACTGATCCAACTGCTCCTGTTACACTACCAACAGCACCAACTACGCTTGCAACACTACCAGCTACATTACCGGTAACTGAAGCTACACTACCACTTACGTTACCAGCTACGCTACCAACAGCACCAACTACAGAACCAACACTACCATTAACATTCCCAGAAACATTACCAATTAGAGTATAGGTTTGTTCAGAAGCTAAACTATATCCTGTCTTATCATTTACTGCGGTAACAGAACCAACACTGCCAGTAATATTACCACTGACATTACCAATATGAGTAAAGGTTTGAGTAGCACTGAGAGAATAATTTGTTTTGTCATTATTTGTTCCTACTGTTACAGTTAATGTTGAAGAAGAATCCAGTGTATCAGTTGTTCCTGATGCTGCTACTGATCCAATAAAGGTCATATCACCTTTTCTTCTACAGCGGAAACTGCTTCATTTACTGCTTTTATATTTACAGCATCACCAAAATTATGTGTAATTTTTCCATCAGCATATTTGGTTCTGTATGTTGGAAATTCTCCTATTTCGCACCATTTGCTATTAACCTTGTCATACCACATATATCTTATATCAGGAATAGCATCTATAATTTCTTGACGTAGAGTTTTTACATCCTTGTCTTTAAATTCTATTGCTTCTGCTGTAGCTATCCCTACAGGTTCACCGTCTTCTCTCTGACCTAAAATACCACCTGTGGTTTTATCTATTATTAGTTGGCCATCTTTCTCCGTTGCTCACCTTGCGGGGCATGGCCGTCTGCCGAAGCAGAGCGGTCCATTTATCTTATTTTTGGTATAATATATATTAATAAATAAGAAAGAATTAAATCTTTTTAAGTATATTTTTCACATAAATATTAATTAGGTTTTATAAAATTTTCTTGTAATTGAAAACCATATTTTATAGATCTTTCTTTTAATAGTTTTCTATCATGTTCTAAATTTTCTTTATTATATGCTATAGTATATACTTCATCATATTCAACTGGGTAATTACAAGTGAAAGGATGTTCATGAAATACTTTTGATTCTTCGCACCAAATATATTTATTTAACAATCTGCATCTTTCTGTTATTTCATTGTCTATACCACAGTGTTTATAATCTTCTAATCCATCCCAAAGACTATCTAAAAGTGTTCTGTGTATAAGAAAATGTGTAGCAAATTCTCCATGCCAGTACATATCATTTAAACCAATAAGACCTATTTTATCTGTAAAATTAACTAACATTTTCATTACTGCTAAAAATAAAAAATCTTTCTGTGGTATTGTATCATTTCCTAAAAATAGGATATAGTCTCCTTTGCTTTTATCAATACCTTTTCTTAAAGTTTTAGCAACACCTTGACGATTTTTAAAAGAATCGTGTTCCACAATTATTTCATAATTTGTATAATTTGCATGTTCTCGTATTGCTGAGATACATCTGCGTAGTTTATCTTCTCGACCGAGTGTTGGTATAACTATGGATACTTTAGGAAACTCTATCATCCATTTATACCAGATACTATCGCACGTATTAACAACACCTAATTCTTCATCTACTGCTTTTTTAACATCTGGCCAAGCATCACAATAATCGTGACCACAAAGTAAAATACGTGCTTTATTTTTCCAAGCTTGTATATCTGACTTTACACCTTCGTATGTATGTTCACCATCTATAAAGATCATATCAAAAGAATTATCCATATATTCTAATGACGCATGTAAACTATCTTGTTTATTTATTTGTAGATTAGTGAAGTTTTTCATATTTTTTAAAAAGGCAGGATATACTAAATCTTTCTTAGCTTCTTGATGTCGATCATCTTCGTTTTTAGATCCTAAAAAGTGATCAATTGCAGTTACAACTCCTTTACATCCTGAACACAATGCGTGTGTGCTTCTACCTTTCCAACTACCTATTTCTGCAATATAGTTAAAATATTTAGAGTAATTATATAAAAATTGTAATTCTGAAAAAGACATCCATCCTTCTATATTATTATCTGGATATTCAAAATAGTATTTAGTATCTCTTAAATATGTAGTATTTCTTGGTTGATATTCTAATGCTTTTAAAATATGTTCTTGTGCTTTATTTATATTACCAAGCCATCCATAAGACCAATAGGCTAATTCATGTGGTATATTTTCATAGTGTTCTCGTTGATTTGCATAAAAACTACCCCATGGAATTTCCATAGCAGCTTTTGCTACACATAAGCATTTCTGTGGTTGGTTTAAAGATCTATAAACAGATCCTAATCTAAGAAGAGCTTCGTTTCTAAGAGGTTCATGATTCCATCCTTTCCAGTACCAATAAATTTGAGAATCTATATCTCCTAATTTACCATAACAATCTCCAATAAAGATCATAGATTGAGCTGCTTCAGTATTCCATTTATTCATGGAAACATGACGAGTTAATTCTTTAATGGCACTTTTTGGTCTACCTGTCCATAATAATTCACGACCAAGATAATGGGAATTTCTATCATTATCTGGATTTAAAAAACAATCCAAAGCAAGACCTTTTAAGTAGTTACCTCTGGGTGTTTCTGGATTCTGCCAATGCTCAAGAGTTATAATATTATTATCTACTCTTTTAGTAGATACAAAAGAAATACCAGGAAGTGGTTGTAATACCTCATGTACTATTCCTTTCCAGTATAATTTTTTTCTATTATAGAATTTACTTTGATCAAATTGTATTGCTGGTTTTCCAAAGGGTGTATGTGAGAAAATAAAATTATAAACAAATTGCTCTACACCGGAGTCTATCATATTACAAATAGTAGATATATCTAAATAAGAATATACTTCATCACAGTCTTGATTTGAAATCATATCATTAGATGCAAGAGAAGCAGCATAATTTCTTGCATCTGCAAAAGCAAATAAAGAATCACCTGATGAAACAATAGGAGATTCATCCATACAAAATTTTGAGTTGATTTCATGAACTTGTAAATCTGATAAATATATACGAAATTTATCTCCTACTGTATCTACGATACAATTATAGTCTTTAGCTATTTTAACAGTATTATCAGTAGATCCTGTATCTACTATAATAATTTCACCGCCCTTATCTCTATAATTTTTTAGAGATTCTAACATTCTTGGTAAAGTTTTTTCTTCATTTTTTGCTATTAAAACAATAGAAAAATTCATACTATATCTATACCTCTTTGTATTTTTTATATAGTTTTCTTTGTATATTCTGTATTCTACAGTATACTGCGCAGGAAGAAACATGATCTTCTTGTGCTATATCTATTTGTCTATAACCTTGAATTAATCTATTAATAGTAGATTGTTCTATAAGAGTTAATGCAGAATCCTTACAGATATCTTCAATTTGTATAATTGTACAAATTAAATCTTCGTGTTCTGGAAGATAAAGGAGTATATTCTGTAAATAATTACATTCTTTTTCATATAGTTTTTGATCTCGTGTGCATTTGTATTTTTGATTATGACATTTCCATTTTAATTGAATAACATAATAATGCCAGAAATCTTTACCAGAAAAAAGAGATGAATCAAAAATATCTGCTACCTCACATAATAAAAGTAATGCTTCTTGTATCCAATCTTCTTTCTCGTATTGAACCCTTAATTGTGATAACTTTCTATATAAATTAGTAGCATAATCTGTAGTTTTAAGAATTAATTCTGGTGTTACTTCTTGCATAATAGTTTCTTCTAATAGTAAAATATTATGTAGTATTTTTTTGATGATAATACTGCATTTTTTCTTTAGCTTTCTGTATATACAAATATACAGAAGATTGCTTATAGGTATCTTTTTCTATAATCTCTTCTATAGAATACCCTAAGAGTAATAAATCTATATATTTTTTTTCTCTATTAGTTAAATTAGAATTTAGTAATACTTCTTCAAGATATATTTTATCTTCTTCTTTTTCTATGCATTCTAATGATTCTATAAAAGGTAATATTTCTTCCGATTGTGCTACTATATTTAATTTATGTTTATGGTTAGATAACCTATTGGATATACTCTGATGTAATCTATGTATAATATACTTTCGAAAGTTATTAGAATACTGGGGATATCTTTCTTCATTAAATCTTTGCGATTCTATACATAAAAGTAATAGTGCTTCTTGTATCCAATCTTCTTTCTCGTACATATATCTCATATGTAAGTGTTTATACCATAATTTAGCTGCATAACTTGCTACAAATTCTATTTCATCTTTTATTAGTTCCATATTTTCTCTTTACTTTGAACTACCAGCCCCTAAAGGAGCTGGATTCTCACTTCATTGACAACTACTTTCAACCGAAATTGAAAGATTTACATTATCTCCATGAGCGTTAATTTCGGTAGTTCCTACCGTATTTACTGCTAAATTCATTAAGTTAATACCAGCATTAACATCTCTATGGTGATGAGCTTTACAAATAGGGCAATCCCATTCTCTATCACTC
>JAKQTP010000010.1 GCA_029563035.1 archaeon
CCACTCAACATATAGGCAATAATTGAAAACAACAAGACCCACGCCGAGGCCCGGTCTATTTGAATCAACGATATTTTATTTTTCTTTGGTTCCATTTTTTAATTTTTTTAATACCGGAACATTAAATTTGTACTTATCCAGTATTAAATAAACAATCTCAACTATACCCAAGGTGTTGAAGAACAAAATAACTGCAAAAAATATTTTATGATTATTTTTTGATGCTCTCCAAAGGGTGTAGCCTTTCAAACCAACAAGTATAAGCGTTAGTAAAGTAAACAAAGCAGGGTTCATATTTTTTATAAATTCCATAGTTGAATTGTATCAGATTTATTTTTACTTATTTAAGATAAGTTAATGTGTTTGTTTGTAAATATAGATTTTTAGTTTTATCATTTATGTATGAAAAAAACATTCTCAATATCAGAAGCCATTTCGTTCGGTTGGAGAACTTTCAAGTCAAATTGGAAGTTTTGGATTGTTGCATCTTTGATAACCGGTATGGCCACCGGGTCCTCAAGTTTACCAGGTGTCGGTAATTTAAATAGATCAAGTTCTACACAGACTTCTTCTATTACTAAAACGGTAGGTCGGGATTTACCTTACCCAAAGGAACCGATTATTTATGATAAGGTACTTGGAGCTAGTACCGCTGTCCAAAAATTACCTATGTCAGATAAAGGACAATCTTCAAACTCGATGTTTATATTAATTCCTTTTGTAATCATTACAGTCGTCGGGTTTGTAGCTGTTGGTGTTATAGGAATATTAGTATCAACAGCACTTAGAATGGGTTATGTAAATCTAACTTTGGATTCTGCCAGAAATAAACAGGTTTATTACAAAACAATATTGAATCAGATGAGTTTAAAAAAAGCATGGAGATTTTTGATAGCGAATTTTCTTGTTACATTAAACATAATAGTTGGCTTAATTCTCTTTATAATCCCAGGAATTTTATATGCTCTAAAATACTATTTTGTTTCGTACTTAATTGTTGATAAAGATATGAAACCAAGAGAGGCTATGAAGGAGAGTGGTAGATTAACAAA
>JAKQTP010000012.1 GCA_029563035.1 archaeon
ATTAAAAATCAAATTAATATAATCAGTAACGTAATATACACTTTTTTCATAGTTTATATCATAATCTTTTGTAATTGTAAAAAAATAATATAAACTATCATTTAACAATCTATCATATTTATACAGCCAAATTCCACGTATGCTATCAGGTATTAATTTTAGTTCATTTTCATTACAATCATCTAATTTTTTATAGTAAATCTCTCTATTCGTAGTTACTGTAGTGATTTTATACTCTTCCTCAAAATTTTTAGATAGACCTAAAAATTTAATTTTGCCGTCTAAAATTTCAAAAACGGCTACTATGTTATCATTTATCTTCATAATTCTCAAAATTTAAATATTTGTTTTTAACTATTTTAAACTCATCAACTTTAATTTTTTAAAAATTAAACTTCAAAAACTTCGTTTCAATCTTCGGTATCTCTTGTCTGTAAAAACAGTTCATTTCGCACTTCTGGCACACCTTATAGTCGCAAATAGGTGTATAACTACTTTCATCAGAATTTTGTATAAATTCATCTAATCTATTCGCTAAATCTTCTATCTGTAAACACATTTCATCAAAGTCCAGGTATTTTACCTCCCAAAATAGGATGTCAGTATTCTTCGTGCTAAAGACTAAATAGTAAAACGGTATATCCTCAAAGCCCGTTTCTTTATAGATTAAATACTTATAGATAGCAGGCTGCAGCACGTGTGTAGAGTACTGAAAATTCCTATCATCCCAACCAAAATCGTCCCACCTATTTCCTATTTGTGCGGTGGTCTTGAGGTCTATTATACTTTCAAGACCGTCAATTTTACAGTAAATATCTAATATTCCTTTGATGCGTTTATATATAATCTCTTTAGAAACCTCTAAAATTTCTATGTTATAACTATCTACAATTTTTTTAAATTTGTCGATATGATATAACATACGTTCATAATCTGCTGATAGATTGCCATTTTTTAGTGTTACAAGTTCAGGAACAACACCGCTTCGTGGTAAAGCACCTGTACACATATATTCAAACCAAATACCTAACTGCATCGCAGGTGACGGTGCAGGGGCAAAATCTTTAACTACGTATCTATGATAAAATTCATAAAAACACGCTTTATTGTTTAAACAATCTAAAAAGGATTGCAACATACTATTGCTAATGTTATAACTGTAACTCATCGCTGTCATCCTCCTTTCTTTCTATCGTTTTAGGGGTTCTAACTTTTTGCTCTACTTTTTTAGCATCCTCTACCTTTTTAGCTTGCTTTTTCCTCCATTCTGTGAATAAATTTAAAACATCAGCATCGTTGCTGTATTTCTGATATTTACTCCATATTTTTTTAACAGTTTCTTCATCTTCACAGTGGTCTAATTTATCTTTAATTTCAGCTAATAGAACGCTTTTATCCTCTTTTTTATCTACGTTTTTTTGATTATCAGGTATGGTGCTAACCGCATCGTCATCTGGGTCAGCAGTGCCGATGCCTAAAAGTGCTAACAATGTATATCTTTTTAGATAGGTAATCGTAGAGCCGACTGCTTGAACATTACTTTTCCCTGCACCTGCGTCTTTTTGAACGCTCATCGTAGTGTTTTTTTCATAACCACTTTTGTGAGCTACGGTGCAGGTTACAGCTACGAATTCTACTATTATATCTTCGCCTTTTTCCCCTTTTGTGACGACAGGCTCATTGCCTATCTCAAAATGATAGCTCAAGCCGTGTCTTTTTAGTGGCTCCTGGATAGTAGTAACAATCTCGCCAAATTCTGCGTAATTGTATTTCGGCTTTCCATACCCCATATCAGCTCTCGAAAGTTTTTTAATAGGTGGCACTTCGCCTTGAAAATTACTCAAAGCTTCATAAAAATCACGCTTTGCTTTTTCATTTTCCAACATTTTTACAATGTCTACTAATTTTGCAAACTTGTCGACATCAATGTCTTTTTCAATTGCTTTGTCAATTAGTGTCAAA
>JAKQTP010000072.1 GCA_029563035.1 archaeon
ACGATTGAACTATCAGAAGATGAATTGGTTGTTGTTTTAGTTGCTTGTGAGAAAAGGTTAGAACAAATAAAAAGTCTTAATTATAGCTGTAATTCAAAAGAATTGCAGTACGAACAATTAAGTAAAATTGTTGATTATTTAAGTGAAAAACTAAGAAGTATTTTAAGTGAAAGTTGGATTGAATTAGAATGAAAGAGAAAGATATAACAATACCATTAAAAAACTATCATAATTTAGGTGAAGCAATTATAAATCAAGCTGAAGAAGATTATCGGCTAGCCAAAGAAATTATAAATAAATCAAACAAGATTATAATATATTGTGAAGAAGTTATTATCGAAGTAACTAATTTTCTAAAATCGGATTGGGCTAAAACATTATCAACAAAAAATGATCCTTTAATTATTTTAGAAAAATTGGAAAAATCAAATGAATAAACTAGTTGCTATCTTTGATTATTTATTGTTTTTATTGTTATTCATCTTAGTACTTCCTATTTTGATGATTACAGGTGCAATTCTAAGACCTATTAGATATTATAAGAATGTTTCAGATAAAATCCATAATAAAAAAGTAAAGGAGTATTATTATTGATGTGCAAAGGACAAGTTATATTATACGTATACGAACGGAATAATCTAAAAATCCAAACTAAAATAAATAAAATTAGAAATAAGATATTAGAACAACACAAAAAAGGAAAAATAAACATTGTTTCAGTTTACCCATCATCTATTGATGATAAAGATTGTATGATTTACAATTATGAAGTTTGCAAGTGATATCGTGAAATGGGGCTTTGTAAAGCCCTATTTTGATAAAGAATATCAGTTTAATTCTATTGATATTGAAACGATAGATAATGAAATGTTTATCTTTGGTTATATGTTATTTGGTAAATATCATTATGTTGAAGATGATTTCTATGAAACTTTTCATCAATTATTGATTGAATCAATTAGGTTTAAGTATGATATTTTAACATGGACTAGATACGACAATACACATATTTTAAAGATGTTATTAAGAAAAGTACCGAAGAAACAAGTTAATAAAATACTACTTAGGATTGGGAAAGTAAGTCCGATTTATACTTACACTTATCAAAACTTTACTGTTACGATTGAAAACATCATCAAGGACAATATGATTTTCTCAGTCAATGATGGAAAACACAAAGCAAGAAGATGTATTATTTATAATCTAAAGAACTTGTTTAATGATGATTTATTAAAAGTTGCTAAAAGTTACAAAGTAAATTACTATTCAAAAATGGGAGAAGAATATCATGTGATAGATAAGAAACGTTATTCTTCTGATGTAGAGTTTAAAAAGAATGTACTGTTATCGAATGAACTTGATAATAGGGTTATTATTGATATTGCGAATAAGATGTTAGAAAACTTTAAAACTATCACAGGGGTTTACCCAAAAAGTATTTACACCGCTGGAAGTTTAGCGAGAAGTTATTTACTTAGTTACGATAAATTAAAAGTGATTGATTTACAATTTAAAACAATCTTTAAAGACAATGAATACTTTGATAAATTACTTGATTATTCAATGAGAAGTTATCATGGTGGAAAGATTGAAAGTTACGTTTTAGGTTATATTAAAAAAGCAAAAATCATTGATATCACTTCTGCATACCCTTATGCATTTTCTAAGTTACCAAAAATAACAAATAATGTTTGGTACTTTGAAAGCGATGAATACTTAGATTTATTCTTCTATGCTTTCATTCATTGTGATATTGAGATTGATGATCCAAATCTAATCCACCCCGTAGTTGTTGCAAATCCGATAAATAACACAAATATTTCAGCGATTGGTTATTTAGACGATGTTGTAATTACAAAGATTGAATACGATTATTTGATTCAGAACGGTTGTAAAGTAGTCATTCATGATTATATAGGTGTAGAACATGAAGGAGTTTATCCTTATAAAGAACTTGTTGATTTATTGTTTCAATCCAGAATGGAAAATAAAGAAAACAACCCTAGCATAGCCGATTTATTTAAAACTATCATCAACAGTTTATATGGAATTACGTTTGAACTAACTGATGTTTATGAAGAAATAAATGAGAAAATTGTTTGGAAAGGTTATCGTGCTGGTGATTATTTCAATCCTATTTTAGCAAGTTATATCACAGGAACAATTAGAACTTATCTATCAGATGTAAGTTATCATATTGTGAAAAACGGTGGTGAAGTGTATTTGAATATGACTGATAGTATTATTTATGATGGTGAAATTACACTTGATATTTTTAGTGATAAAAAAGTACTTGGAAAGTTTGAAAATCCATCTGAGATAAAAGATATCTTAATTTTAGGAACAGGAAGATATGAATACAAAGATGTATTCAAGGACAAATATACTATCAAAAATCGTGGATTTTCAGTCAATATCAAAGATAAAAGTTTTTATAGTACAATGAACTTAAGGAAAGGAATTACTATAAAAAATAATACTTTTGTTACGATGTTTAAAGCAACAACAAACAAATATTCGTTTGAACAATTAGGACATATTATTGAAGATGACTATGATATCAACCCGTTTAATGTCGGTGGAAAACGAATTGTTGAAAACTTAAATGTTAATTTAAATAAAGAATACACAAAAACTCATGCAGTGAAATTAGAAAAAGGAGTGTTGAACTAAATCAATACTCCTTTTTGATTGTTAGAATATAAAATCTCCGATAGCCTTAAATAATTCTTTTACAAATCCTAAGATTTCATTAAACATAGTCGTTAAGATGTTATACTCTCCTAATCCTAAAAATCCCATCACAAGTGCAATGATTATATTGCCGACAACTAATAACACCCAATTAACCTTTTTAATGATTAGAAATACATTGGCAACAATGGCAATAAAGAACGATATAAAAGGTAAGTAAGGTTCGAACATTTCAAATATCATAGAACCAAACCTCCTTTAATTAGTCGTTTTTTGCTGTGCCAGTACGTAAGAATAAATATCCAAGAACACCTGCGACAAATACAACTGGTGATAAGTCAAGCAATGTTCCTGCTAATTTTCCGTCCAATACCTTACCTGTACCTGTTAAATCAGAAACAGTTGTAACAATCATTGGAATAACCGAAATCGCAATGACTGCACCGATAGCAGTTTTAACCCATCTCATACTTTCCATTTCTCCTTTCATTGATAGATTGATAGGCGTTAGAAGAATCATGATCATGTATGCCTTTTCACTCCTATACATCCTTATTCTATCACAAAAAATTAAACTAGTCAAGAACTTTTTACGTATTTATGTATATACGTATTTATGTATATATGTATTTATGTATATATGTATTTATGTATATACGTATTTATGTATAAAAGGGGTGAAG
>JAKQTP010000081.1 GCA_029563035.1 archaeon
CAAGGAACAATAAGATTCACGAGAGAAAAAATAGAAATAATAAACAAAAAACCAAAGGCAAAAGAAGAACTCATATGTTTTATAAGTGCTGATTGGACAGAAGGCTTATTTAAGCCTGATCTTTTAAACACTGAGAACAAAAAATATATGCAATTGATTTATGAAGCTACTGGAGGATACGACGAATTTGACGTATGGGATGAGTTTGGAGATGATTATACAGCTCCGATGTTTGAAAAAATGTTAGAGGAGGCGATAAAATGATATTTCTAAAACTTATATTAACGGTTTTTATAATAGTAGTTTTAATAAGAATAATTGTTGAGGAGGATAACTAATGGAAAAAATAGGATTTGCTTATTTTTCTGAATTAGAAAACTTTATAGATCCTTCAGAAGCAATACAGAGTGAAAGGCCCGAAAGATTTTTTATTCTGACAAAGAAACCTTGTAAAAAGCTTGAAAAACATTTTATAGATATTACTAAAGTATCCGTGAAAGAAGTATACAATCAAAACCGAAATTTAAAATTTATACCAATTAGAATGAAGGAGGGATACTAATATGCTGTTTATTATCAAAGATGAATTTAGAATATTTTTCACGATATTTGACAACGAAACAAAGAAAAACATAGGAAGGAGTTTTAAGAGGGAGCTTACACAAAAGATAGAAAAGCTAGAGACTAAAAAGAACTATTACGTTGTTCCTGCAGATTTTAACCTTATGGAATTGGTACATACGTTTTATGAAGACGTCACGCCAGCATACGTTTTTAAAATCAAGAACCGTATAAAAGTGTTAGAAGAATTTATTTGGATAAAGAAAGAAGTTTTTGTAAAAATCAACGGTAATGAAGATTACAGAAAATTTATATTAAAGGAGAGTGAACAATATGCCCCGACTGCAGCTAAAAAATTTAACACAATCACTCAATAGATTTAAGAATTATTGTGCAGACAGAGGGGCCTTAGGATACCGAAACGGTATCTTAAGCATAAGAGGGCTGGAGATAACAGTAACACCAGAATGCTTTTTTTATTTTTTGAGGACATTTAATAGTATAAGAATTGAAAACAGAAACGAAACAGAAACAGAAACATATAGGATAATTAGGGAAAAATATAAAGGAGGAAACGGTAAGTACTGCTATGTAACAGAGATAAACGGATATAAAGTACAAGCATTTTTTGAAGATCCTATTATACTTCCCGAAAAGAATAAAATTGTCACTGATTTGCAAGAGGAAGTGACTAAGTATCTAAAGCAAGTTAAAGGCATATAGTTTTCTAGGTAGGTTATAAACTGTCCACTTACACTGGTGTTTATTTTTAACACTTAGGTAGGTTATGAACAAGCAACTAATTATCTAAAGTGAATTAAAGGCATATAGTAACATGAAAAAAAAGTTTATTTAACTTATTGATAATATAATATAGGAGAGTGGTTTATGGACGTAATAAGATACAGAGGTAAAGAATATGATTTTTTGACATCAAGGTTTGTAGGAAGAGGAAACTATGATGAAAAATATATAATAGTAGTTAGAGATTGGAGACAGTTCATCGAAGGAAAAGAGAATTACTTTTGGAAAGTACCTATTCCAAAAGACTTAAATGAAGCCTTTAAAAAAGGGTTTATAAACGATACGGAGATGCAAGAATACTATTGGAAACATGTCAGGGCAAACTACGACCTAAAAGAACTTTATGAAAAATGTAAAGGTAAAATCCTTACCTCTGCATGGATGTTAGCAAGGTCAAACAACGCCGAAAGACTTATGCTAGCAAGGCTATTAGAAAAAGAGTTTAAAGCTCGATGGATAGATATTGAGCTTTTAGATATTAAGGGCGATCTAAAATGAGTTCAAGGTATGTAAATTATTTCGTTGAAGCATATCCGCTTTACTCAAAAAAGGTTAAACAGATACAAACAAGAGTAGAAGAGGTATGCAAGATATGCAAAATAAAACCGCCGCAGGAGTATATATTTAGCCCGCAGATGAAAATGTATTTGCCCCCCGAAAACATATTGCCTAAAAGTAAAGTTATATTAACTGCAAAAAATGAATTAAGTTTTAAAACAAAACAGGGAAAAACGCTTAACATTTTTTTTTTAAATGTAGTAAACGCTTTAGACATGAAATCTTTTGTACAAGAAAAATATAAAATTAGTAAGAAAGAAATACTTGAAGTGATCTATCATAACGAAAAGCTTTGGATAAAAACTGCTTACAAAATGGTAACACCTACAAAGCTTATTAGATTAAACGATGTGGAATATCACAATAGGGAGGAAAAAACATGACGGAGATTTTTATATACAGCTATAAAATTTTTGTAAAAGATACGGAGGCATTTCTACAAAGAAACGAAAGATATAACCAGCTGCAAAAGCTAGAAGGAATATCTTTTAGTGTTTCTGAAGGAATGTTTAAAATGCCTGCAAACAGAAGCACAATACAAGGAGTAAGGAAAATATACGGAACAGAAGCAAAGTACGATGAATCTTTTTTAAAAGAAGAAAGAAAGATGTTAGAAACAACAACTATGCTGAAAGAAGAAAAAGCTAATAAACTTTGCGATACAAAGTTTTATGAGTTTCAAGAAAAAATATTTCAATGGGTAAAACAAAGAAAAAAGATAGC
>JAKQTP010000104.1 GCA_029563035.1 archaeon
GTTACCGCCCATTTAAAGAAACGGTACTTTGTGGATAATATAATCGTTGTGAATAATTGGGAAAGGCTTAGATTTTAGCGAGTGATAAGGCAAAATATCAAATCCTTTAGCCTCACACAACTTTTTAAAATTGCCCCAAACTTCTAAAATCGGGGCAATTACTACTATTACGTTTTGGCGGTTCATGCGTTTTCAATTACATTGTTTTCAATTAATTTTTTAAATGCAGCCATTGACATTTTGTTGCCACTTACACCACCGCAAATTCTTTCTAAATTCGAAGCGTGGTCGCTTACTCTTACTTGTATTGTTGCTTTACCTTCATATACGAAGGTTTCTGCCCACATTTTGCCTTCATTTAAAACATTAACATTTAAAGTAACATAAGCAGAGCAACCATTTGTAAAAGAAATTTCTACTCTTTTTGCTTCAAAACCAAGCGCTGCAAACATTTTAATATAATCGGCTTCGCTTATTGCGTTTTCGTTAAAGTTTTGTTTTTCAAATGTTACTTTCATCGTTGTATGTTTTATTGTTATTTGACGATGCAAAGATACAACGCATTTTTCTATTATGCAAGTATTTTTGTAATTATTTTCAAGATATTTCTAATTTAATTTGATTCTAAATAAAAACGGGCGGTAACACACGGTATAAAACAGTTGGGCTTTAGTGAGTTACGCAAGTTTTTAACCAGTTGCAAACGTTGTGGTATTTTGACAGGTTTTAGCATCGCAGCCCAACCGATTTTATACCGTCAACGTTCACGACATCAAAGATCGAAAATTTTGAAAGCAAATCACAACTATATATAATAAGGTGTGGTCATTATTTTAGTTGTTCACGACATCAAAGATCGAAAATTTTGAAAGCAAATCACAACTTTAGTTTGTCTAACTCCGAATGATTATCAATGAGTTACATTTTATTTTAGAATGATTTTAATTTAAATCTGCAGAAAGAAAAATGACACTTCACTATTGATTACACTATTTTAGTATATGAATAATTAAGTATTGAAATACTTTTTTACATTTTTATTTTGACCATGCGAAAAGAAACACTTTGCTTTTTACATTGACTACTCTGGCGATAATGTGTGTTAAACACACCCCCACCCTTCGCACTTTTTGACTTCACAGGCAATGAGGGTGGGGGTATGTATATATATTAAGTCCTCACCTACATTTATTAAAAAGTGCCGTAAAACTCAGTAAAACTCATTCATCGCTTTA
>JAKQTP010000105.1 GCA_029563035.1 archaeon
TCTCCTCTATCTTTAAATAAAGAATTAATTTGTAAGTTATGTACAGCATCTTTTAAGAAATCATACATTACGAAGGTTCTAAAATACGATTGCATAGTAGCAAATATAACTTTATCTTGACTTACCCTGTCTATAAAATGTAATCTTATAAAAGGTGCATCAGTAGGTTCTAAAGTAGGTTCTAAAGTAAATGCTAAGCTACTAACTTTATTAGAATGAGCTTTATAAGCTTTCTTGGACAATGAAGATATAGCATTAGTATACAAAGTATCTGATAATTTTACAGTACTAGTACTATCACGATATCCAAATTTTAGAGCTGATCCAGTATAAGCACTTAATACTTTACCACTGGTAGATATAGCAGCTATTTCACCAATTGCAAGATCTGTAAGATATTTACCTGTTCTGTTATCAGTATTCGATACAGAACTTGCGATTAATAATTGTTCAACATTATTTTGTAATCTCATTTTTAAATGTATTTTAAAATAAATAAATATTTAACCTTTGCGGTATCAAATTTTTATGTTTTTTATTCTTCAGTTTGTTTTTCATTTTTCACTTGTTCTTCTTGCTGAACTTGTTTTTCTTTTGGTTGTTCTTCTGATTGTTCTTCAGCATTTCTTCTACCAAAAGCAAATTCTAAAGCCAAGTTTATAATTATACCAGAATATTCCGCTGGTATATTTATCACAGAATTATTTAATAAATCAATTTTTTCTATCTCATTTAAATAAATACATTTATACTTTAATATAAATGTATCTTTAGGAAATATTATTTCATGTCTACTACCATTATCTATTCTCCAAGCTAATCCATCATCATTCCATAAATAAGGTTTTTTAAATGGATTATTTTTATTTATGTTATATTCATCATAAGTTATTGGTTTTACTTTAGCTACAACTTGTTCTACTTCTGGAGGTTGTTCATTATCTATTACTACAATATTCTTATAATTTGGATCTTCACTCGGTTCAGGTGGTAAAAATCCATCTTCGTATCCTGGAGCTTCAGGAGCATGTATATCATGTATTTCCTTATTAGGAGATTGTTTAGTTAATATGCAAGATTCTTGTAATACTTTTATACAACCTACTGGTATATTTATATATACTGAGTTATCTCCTAAAGGTACTATAGGACTTGCAAATATGTTTGTTTCATAACTTCTAATATAATAAGAAAAGAATTTTCTACCTTCCTCATCTCTATCAAGTTTTGGATACATCCTTAACCATAATAAATGAACAGCTTCATTTAACCAAGTTTCTATCTGAGATGAAATTGGTATTCTTGAAGTTTCTAAGTTTAACTTAGATATTAGAATATGATATAAATCAAGACTTTGTATCATCTGTTGTTACTGGTTGTATTCGTATATTATCTGATGCAGCTTTAGCTAAATTTGCTGCATAACTTATTACAGAATCAATTAATACATCACTTATTATTAATGTATCATCTTGTATCTCAGGTATATAAACTAAATCTGGAATAGCTCTTACAGCTTTTATATAAACATTAAGAATACTTGTAAATGAATCCCCTACAAAATATAACTTGTTACCTATATAAGAATATAATATATTATTAAAAATAGATATTTCAGATTTATCACCAATTTTAAATAAAACCTCCAAATTAACAGGATAAGCTTCTACTTTAGTAAGTTCTACTTTAGGATAATTCGTTCTAGATACATCAGTATATACACTAATAATATGTCTAATTGGAGTACTTAAATTAACCTCAACTACATTAGTATTATCTAATACATCGATAGTTTCTGTATTAAGATCTATTACTGGACATAAATTATAAGCTTTATTTCTAAATGCAGTATCTACTATTGATCTTGAAGCATCTGAAATAAATGTTAATATTTCTTCATCTTCATATCCTTTAGCAGATAATGAATATATCCTATCATAATATACCAAGAACTTTTCTATAGCTTCACTTGCTTTCATCAGAACTTAAAAGTTTTAATTTTATATCTTGATTTTTAGGATTTTTAAGAAAATCAAGTAATAAATTCATACTCATAGTTTCTTCAACACCATCTATAAGATATGACGCACCTTTACGTTTTATCTTTCCTTTTATTAAACATTGATATACAAAAACTTTTTCTTCAAAACGTGGATCAGTGAATATATCATAAAATGTATCTGTTTCTTTATCAATAGCTTCTGTAAGTTCTAATAATGCATCTACATCATTTATAGTATTCATGTTTTTAGTTTTACCAGCTTTTAGATAATACATAGATAAAAGTCCTTTTAGTTTTGAAGGAGAATCTTTTATATCTATAAACTTCTTCATTACTAATAACTGTTTTGTTATTTTATCTATCTTAGATTGTTCTTCATATTCTTTATCTCGTATAGCGAATTTATAAGTTCCCTTATTAAACCTTTCTTCCCAACTAGGAGCTATTAAATCAGAATAACATAATATAAATTTATATTTTAAATAATCTAAAGGATTAGATAAATCCAATATTACAGGTTCACGTGTTAAATCTACTATAAATGTGTTCCAATAACAGTTTTTATCAAATATAGATAATGCACCTTCTTCTATACGTAGATCAGAATTATAAAAAAATTCTTTTTCTTCTGGTGTTAGAGGATCTATAATATGTCCAAGTTTTGTATCATAAGGTGTACCATGCAGTCGTATTTTAGAACCTTCAAATAAGAAAGCTCCTACATGATTAGGATGTATATCTTGTAAAAAGCTTGATCCTTCTCTTAGCACGGGATATACAACAATCTTCTTGTTTTTTAAAGGGGATTCCACAATATTTTCTTCGGTTTTTGTTTTCATATTATTATATTATTAAATTGCACATTTATAAACTAAACATTTAGTGGGATCAGTTACCTTAACTCCACCCATGAAAAATCTATGATGTACGTATCCATCAATAGGATTAGACATTATATTGTTTTGTATCATAGAATAATCTGCTACAAAAGGATTACGTAATCCTGGTTCATAACCTTTGATATCTTCCATACCTCTTTGATAAACCATACTAATATTACGTTCACCATTTGTAGTACCAATATCTAATATATCATAAGTATAAGATTCAGCAGTTCCACCATCAGGATGAGGAATTTTATTTATAATAGGATCATCTTTTATTGGATCTAGCATAAAATCAAATACTACTCCATTAGGACCTCTAAAACTCTTAAACTGACCTTTAAACTCAGCATCACCACTACTAGACATAGATATAAACTGATTAACACTTCTAATAGGTTCAAAGAATTGTTCACCATATTTTGCAATTTGTTCACTGGCTTGTATTAAACCACGTTCACCAGTACGTACAAGAAACTGACGTTTATCAAAAGGTAATCTATTAGTAGCTAAGTCTAATACAACATTCAAAAATCCTTTTATTGTAAAATTTCTAACAGGATAAAATGCTGTACTTGAAGTCTCAATCTGTTGTCTTAAACCTGCACCTTGAGAATATTCATAACCAGATTTTCCTTTATTTTTAAATGTACCATCAGGAGCTCTATTTATACGAGAATAATATAACATATAATTCTTTTCTTGTACATATTGACGGTCAAACTCCCAATCTCTATACTGTTGCCATAAATTAGTTTTTATAATAGAATTAGTTCTTGGATCACGTACTTGAATAGTAAATCCCATAGGACGACTAATCATATTTCCAGGAACAGTATCTTCCATACGTAATCTTGTAAATAAATTCTTCATCTTAAATGGAGTGCTATATCTTACTTTACCACCCTTTTTAGATAAAGTACTTTCTACACCAGAATAAAGTTTACTAAACTTTGTACCAGGTAAAAGTTCTTCATAAGGAATAAACAATAAAGCATCACCTGTTACTAATTCACAATCATATACCCAATAAGATCCTTCAGGTCTTGCATCATCAAGTATTCTTATTTGATATTCATGTTTATGACCTTCTATAATATTTACATCGAAAAAATAAGCTTCTGGAAATACTAGTTGAAATCTACTATAATTAAATCCAGTTTTATCAGTAGGTACGATAGCTGTATTATCTATACGAGCTTCTATTAAAGGAACATTTTTTTCTTCTGAGTTCATCAGATCCCAGATAAAATCATCATCAGAATCAAGATAGATTGGAGTAGAAATACTTTTTAAGTAAGCTCCAAAATCTATCAAGTTATAGTTACTAGCAAATACCATAGATGTTAAGGTAGATGCTTTTTGCGTTAAGTTACCAAAAGCCGCAGATAAGTGATTCTTAGTTGTTAAACCTCCCCATTCTTTCGGTTGGTATTCTTGAAGTAATAGTTTCATTGATTTGTAATTTTTAAAAATTAAAGTTTAATATAATTAAGTATCTCAGCTCCAAGCTCATCAATAGCTGGCTTAGAACCCATTCGTTTCATATCATTTATTTTTACTGCATCTTCTATATCTTTAGAAAGTTTTTGTTTTCCTATAGATTTAAATGCACTAAAATCTTTAAATCCTTTTGTCATTATAAATGTAAGTGCAAAACCAACATCAAATCTTATAGGATCTTCCATTCTAGCTTTTATAATATCACTTACTTTTTCACCAGAAGGTAATGTATGATTTTGTTTAAAAAGAGAATCTAATGCTTTTATTTTTAGCTCTTTAGTAATAGGTACACCATCAAAATCTTTTAATTCTTCTAAACTTTGTCTGAAAGAATTAATATATTCTTCTTCTTGTTTTTTTAATAATTCTTTCTCTTGTTTTTGTTTTTCTATAAGTTGTTGTTCATAATCTTCGTAATATTTTATTAGTTTTGGTAAAGCTTTTTTAGTTTTATCTTCTAATTTTTTCAAAGTTTTTAATTCTTCTAACTCATCATTTATTTCTTCATTATCAAATCCTTTTAATTTTAAAAATTCTTTATATAAAGTTTCTGATAAATCTTCAGTTAAATCTTCTTCGTTTATAGATTTAAGATATTCAATAGTTTTTCTATGTTCAACTATTTCATCAATATTAGAAACATTCTGTTTTAAATCTATTAAATCCTTAAAAGATTCTGGTATACTTTCTTTTACTTTTCTTTGTACTTCTTCATCTATAATATCTATTAAATCTTTAGCAGATTCTATTTTTCTATTTTTGTCAATTTCAGAGATAACTCCTTCCTCTAATAAAGTTTGTGCCATAACCCCAAAAACCGAAGAATCTTTCTTAGAACCAGAAGGAGTTTCTCTGGATGGTTCAAAATCTATTTCAAATATATCATCATCGGTTTCTTTCTTTGAAACATTCTTTTTTTCTGGAGATTCAGTTTCTTGTGTATTACTTTGTTCTTCATTTTTTGTTTTTATATCTTCATTAAGATCTTCTAACACAAAATCCTCAACTCCACTAAAATCTAATTCTTCATTCATAAATTAAATATTTTTTACATTACGCAAATATAATAATAAGTTTCAATAAAATTATAAAAATATATCACAAATTTGTATTCGTATATAATAAATTATGTAATATTTATATTTTTGATTATCATATATTCTGGGATTTCATCTTCTTTAAACGGAATATAACAATTATCATCATCAAGCTCAGCTTGTATATTGCATATTAAGAATAATTTTTTATCAGGATATAAATTTTTAGTTTTAAAATAAGGATATCTATCTAAATACCATGTAATATATTTTTTAGTTATTAATACTCCAAAACGATGGTAATTTAAAGATAAATCTGTATTATGTTTAAAACCACTACGTTTACTACAATGTTTTTCATTTTTAAAATAATGATAAGTAAATGTAAAATATCTTGAGTCTTTACCCATTAATTCTACAATATCTATTTCAGGTAACCAAGTGTCTATGTTATACATCCATATAGCTGGAAAATATTTAAATCCACGTGGTGGCATTTTAGCTTCTACTTCTATGTATCCTTTATTAATATTAATACATTTATGAGATGATATCAATCCTCCTGTATTTATTATATCATTTTCTTTATCTGCTTTTAAAAATATCTCATCATCTTTAATTTCTATATTTTGTTTTCTCCATATTAAATCACATTTTCTTGTATCAGATTCTCCACTCCAAGGTTCTCTATAATCAAAACCATATTCCCATAAATTCTTACCATTTATACTTATATATGGTTCATTTTTTAGATGAAGCTTTGGTTTAAATATTTTGTAAAATATTATATTTAGTACCTCAAATAAAGATAAATTATTTATTGTCATTTGTTATTTTTAGTATTTTTGTTATTTTCGTTATTTTTCATCAATTTTAATTTATCTTTTTCTAATTCTAAATTCAACATATCCACTTCTTTTTGAAGATTTTCAACATATTCTTTTAATTTAGCATTACGTTCGTTAATAGAAATATCTGTATCATTTTGCATTTGTTCTTTTAAAATATTCATTTGATAATCAAGTTCTATGCTTTTTTCTTTAAGAGCTAATTCTTTATCTTTTATAGCTAGCTGTTGTTCTAAAGCTTGTAATACTTGATCCTGTTGCTGTTGTGCCATAGCAGCAGTTTGTTCTCTCATATTAATATCTTCTTCAATAGCTATATTTCTAATTTCTGCAAAAGATTTTGAGGTTAATATCTGCATCATGTTTTTAACATTCATGTTTATTTTAGAACCAAATTCTAAAGTTAATCTTTTTAACGAGTTTAAATCTTCTTTATCTTCATCTTCATCGGTAACAAATATCCCAAAATCTGATACAGATAATTGTTCATCATTTAAATTTATTATATAATTAGCAGCTTCATCACTTATATATTGTAATATAGAAGGATCATTTCTAGCACACTGAACAGTAGTATCTAATAATACTTGTATCGTTCTTAATATAGTCTGCATATGAGTATTAAATAATGGTTCAGTAATATGTGAACTTTGAGTAACAGATCTTTCTATACCTCCAACAGTTTCAGTATGAGTTATTTGACCTAATCTTTGGTCACTTACACCAGAAGAATAAGCTACTTGTCTTTCTATAAAATTTAAAAATAATATTATATGTTGTATATAATTTCCTATATCTGGATTATATATTTTACCAGTAGTATTAAAACTACCAGCTAATTTACCTTGTGATAAACCTTTATTACTTTCTTTAAAACTATCTACTATAATATAACCTTCTTCATCAGCATAATCAAACCATTCATCTAGTGTAAAAGAATCAGGAACTTTGGCTAAATCTACTTCTATCATAGGAGCTTTAAACTTTTTAATGGCTTTTTTTAAATCTCTTAATAATATAGAATAAAGATATTCATAATTTTTTAATTCACTATACATAGAAGTAGCTTTTTCATTATTATCCGTATATATTGTACCTACATATCCAGAACCATTAGTTATATAACCATTACTTTTTATCATAGGAACATCTCTAGCTTCCATTTTTACATATATATCATCTCTTATTCTTGTTACTTCATACCATCTATTTACCCAATAATAATCTACTTTTTCTCCTATATCTTTATTTGGTTTGTAAAATTCACTTACAACTTCAAATTTTCTTACACCATCTTCATTTATATAATATCTTTTACCAAGTTTTTCAAATCCTTTAAATACTACACGTGTAACACGTACTTCTCCATTATTATTATAATTACCATTAAATGCTCCCCAAAAACCATTACCTACATCAAAAAGTTCATCAAATCGAAAATTAGGATAAGTTCTTTGAAAATCTCCTGCAGATTGTCCTTGTAAATTCATATTATTATCTTTTTCCAATTTATCTATTTGTGCTGGAGTAAGATATTCATAATATCTATCTATAACTTGTGATAAAGGCATATAATTATCTTCTACAATTATACTAGCATCTTCTATACGATTACTACCTCCTAATCCAAACACTTTTATTGAAAATGGATTACATTTTCTATACACAGGCTTATTACCTATACTTTCTATACAATATATTTCTTCACCATATTTTAAAACATCTGCAAAACCAAGTGAAGCTTGTTCATATACATTTAGTTGTTTAATATAGAAATTTAATAAATGATACATCACAACTTCTAATATATCTTGTGATTCATAATTTTTAAACTTCATAAATTTAGCTACAAAATTATCTACATCTCGTTTATCTGGAAGAGGTTTACTTAAATCTACAAATTCCTCCATAGCCTTATTAAACATTTTATGTATTGTGTCTTCTTTTTTAGTTATAGCAGACTCATTTATAGCACGTACTAAGAATTTCTTTTTACGTTTTATAGATTCTCCTATTAATAAATTTATACGTGGTTTTATTATTGGAAAATGCTGTATTCTAACATCTTTTATATCTGTTTCGTAATTATTAAATTCAGCAAAATTTCTAAGATCTTCTTGGTCTATCTCACCATGATATAATTTTGCTATTATCAATTTATCGTTTAAAGACATACGTGGAGTTCCATCATAATCAAATTGACATAACTCTATAGCTGCATCCGCACAATCTTTAAAAAACTTTTTATTCTTTAAAGATGCACTAATTTTTTGTCGTGGAAATGTTGTCATAATCTATATAAATTTATTTTAGATCTTTTTTTACCAAAAGCTTTATCATAATGTTGTTTAAATATATCTATTTCAGATTTTTTATCTGGATTTCTAAGATTAGTAGTTATTTTATTTATTTCTTCTGCAAAAATCATTAACATATTCATAGAACTTATTCTATCTGTATTTACCCGTTTACCAGAATTCGGAGGTGCATATAATAAACATTCTTTAATATACCCAACACTTCTTATTAAATCTACATTTCTTATACCTTCTTCCTTATTATAAGCTTGTTCTAACATCCAGGATATTTGTAAATCAATACCCCAACTATTAGTTCTTATATTAGAATGTATTCCTTTAGATTTATTACCTATCATACCAATAGAAGATATTAAACCATTATCTTTTAATATTTCTGGAGTATCTGCTAATAAATGTAAAGAATTCATTTTTGTCATATATCCATAAAAACCTTTTTTCTGATTTTCATAACATACAACTGCATTGTAGTATAAAGCAGCTCTTCTAACTTGTTCATAAAATTCTTCTACTAATCTTGTACGTCCTGTATATTCGAATACTATTCTTCGTGTTATTGTGTTAAATACAAAAAAAGATTGCAAAGAGTTTTTATAATTATAATTACCATCATCATCTACTGGGTCAAATCCACCTATATAAGTATATAAAGGAACATCACCGTTAGCATTTTTAACTACCGGTTCAAACATTTCACCACATCCATTTATATTTTCATTTCCTCTAAAGGGAAATTCTCTTACAGGTTCTATATCTTCTTGTTTATAATATACATTTCCTTTTTCATCTATTTCAAAAAACCCTTTTATTGAACTATCTAATATATCTTTTCGTGTACTTAATATACTGTAAGTATGTCTTAATTCTGATATAGGAAATCTATTATCACCAGAACGTACAAACATCTCAGTATATATTAATGGATAATTTAACATCTCATAGTCTAAAGCTGATTTATTGATTTTATCTTTTTTAAGCTTATTTCTTCTTTCTACATAATAATTATAAGCTTCTTCTTGTTTTGTATTTCCATTTTCATCTTTAAAATCATTATTAGTAAAATAAGCTGGTACGTACCAACAAGTTTCGGTATTATCATCATTTGTAAAAGATAACATATCAAAACTATGTGGATCTTTAAATATAATCTCAGATTCTATTATTTTATAAATATTTCCTGCTGTACCTATATATAAAGAACTTCCAAATTTAGTACTATCTACTAATTGAGCTGCTGTATTACTACCATGTATAGCTGTTATATTTGGAGTTAATGCTACTTCTTCTATTACAATAGTTCCAGGTCTATTACCAGCAGCAACTTCTGGATTTTCCATAGTAAATACACCATGTAATATCTTACTTTTTGTACCATACAACTTCCAATCATTACCAATTTTTTTCTTATATTCATGTCTAAAAGGAGAATTAAGATTATTTGGTTTCAGTGATCCACTTGTATGTTTATATAATGGAGAAGGTTTTATTTTTCCATCCGAATATATATATTGTCCTGGAAGATTTTCAAAAGCTAATTGTACTTTAGCTAATAACTCAGAAGATTTACCAGCTAAACCACTACCTACAAATATTTCAGCAGATCCAGGATATTTTATAGTTTCATCAGTATATTCTCTAGCTCCATCAAATAAGAATTCATGTAATATTATAGCTACTGCAGTAAACCAAGATTTACCACCACCACGAGCACCTAATAACATTAAATTTTTAGCCTCATTCTTATATAATGGTTTTCCTTTAGGTCCTTCCCATAATTTACGTATATATTGTAATTGAGGAATATATTTTTTTAATTCTCCTTTACTATTAAAACAACTTGCATCATATTTTCCTGTATGTAAATTAACATCTTCACAACATGTGTATTCATCATCTAACTCAAATCCAGAAAATCCTCTAGCACATATCCAGTTATATGCAAAAGCCCATTCAAAATCTCTTAAATCTGGACGTATCTTAATCTTAGGAGCAGTCTTAGAAAGATGTTTTGGTCTATGTAAGATCGTTCCTAGATTTGCATAAAAAAATAAATTACCTGGACAATATCTATAATATTCTCCATCTTTAGCCCACATACCTTCTATGCA
This sequence comes from archaeon, assembly GCA_029563035.1. The sequence goes on from JAKQTP010000105.1 coordinate 10,701, forward strand.
TCTTTTTTTTATACTTTTCCAAAACTCAAGATAATCTAAAGATTCTGGATGATATGTAGGAAATTCTCCAATTAAAAAATTATTTCTATTTTTTATAACTGGAAATATACTTTCTATTTTTTCTGGATCTATCATATTATTCCTTCTTCACTTATAGATTCTAAACCACCTCCTTTATTCTTTGTTTCTATAACTCTTTCTTTTTCAGCAATTTCTATTAATTTATTATATTCTATATAAAGCTGATTAGTTTTTATTAATAATTCATCTAATAATTTTGCATTTTCTATAGTATATTCATAACTTTGTAACAAAGATATTCTATCTTCTAATCTTTTTTTATATGTAGAAATCATTAAATCTATTTCAGACATACAAAACTTTTTGTATACTGCTATAAGTTCTTGATAATCTTCTAATTTATATTCCTTCTTTAAGATATCTTCTTGTATTACTTTTAACTTATCTTCATATATTAAATGTCTATATGGATTTTCAGAATGTAAATCTTCTAATGCTGCTATTGCCCACATTATTTTAGAACTTTTATTTTTATTTTTAGAAGTATCTGAATCATAGAACTTTTTAAAGTCTGTTATACTTAGTACGTTTGGGTTTACGTCCCAAAAGTTCTCTGTCATCATGAAACCACTTAGAATAGTCCTCATATTTTTTAAAATAATTTTTTAGTTTTAATGAACTAACTGCAAATGTCCCCAAAGGAGTTATCTTAATAGATAAAAAACTTCCATTATATTTCTTAAATCCACATTTTATAGTATCACGTACAAATCTTAGTGTATAAATTATTATATCATTTACTTCACTTTCTTTAACATTATATTTATCTGCAATTATTCTTATTTTTTCTTTATGGCTCGGTGTGTTCCACATCATCTAATATATTTAATATTTCTTCTACTGAATTTTTATTATCATTTAATCCTAATATAAAGTTTTGTATCGGAAACCTTTCAATTACAGCTTTTTCTTTTGCATTTTCTTTTTCTGATAATATAATATGCTGACATTGAATTAGTAATACATCTATATATTCGGCATCTTTTACTGAAAGCTTATCACAAGAATTGTACAAAAGTACAATAGTATCTATAATATGTTCAAAAAATTTAAGATCTAACTGTATCATTGTTGAATGTAAATTCAAAAACAACTAAAGGTTCTAACTTAAATCTATATTGTTTGGCTGGATTTTTATAATTTATAAGACCAGCTTTTCTTAGTATGTTAATTTTATTATAAAATGAACTTTTTGATATATTTAATCTTTTACAAATATTTGTAACATTCTGACTAATATACTTTATTTTTTCTTCATCATCATCTGAAGGACATTCATTATAATAATAAAGCATTTCAGCAAATACTTCTAAAGTTCTATTATCTAATTTTTTAAAAGGATTAAATACTCTTAATAATTCTAATAAATATCTAAAGTAATCTCTTGAATTACATTTAATTGTAAATTTAGCTGCCATATTTTAGCTTTATAAATGATTGTTTAGTATAAGCGTACATAGTATTTTTATCTTTAACATTAACAACTGGCAATTCAACTAAACTTGCATAAGATACTATAACTTTATCACCTATATTTAAATCTTTAATATCAGGATCAACAGCTACAACGATAATATCATGTAAATAATCAGATGTATTTGCAGTTTCTGGAATTATAACATTAGACTTTGTTTGTCTAATAGCTACTACAACATTCTGATCTCTAGGTATCCATTTTCCATTTAAAAGTTCTTCTTCATCTATTTTCATAATTATTATATTTTTATATTTTGCAAAGATACATTAATAATTTAAATTGTGTATATATTTCTTTTATTTTTATCTCTTTTTTAACAATTGTGTTAATATTGTAAAAATAAAGACATAAACTGCTGTAAACCATAATAATATATTAGTTATACTAAATATGTGTGAATAAATAGAGCATAAATAGTGAATAAACTACTTGCGTAATTCAAAAAAATTTAGTAACTTTGCCGTACGGAGTATAGGGGAGCTTTTTTTTT
>JAKQTP010000149.1 GCA_029563035.1 archaeon
GGAGTAAGCAGATTAAAGCCAGAGGTTCAAAAATATATACAAGATTGGATTGACAATAACACTGGCGAAATCTGGATATTTAACTATGCTTACAAAGAGTTCGGACAAGTAGCCACAAGATGGGGCGGGCATGTTGAATTATTGGAAGAAGTAAATAAATATAAAAAAATGAAAAAAGCTAAATTTGAAATCTATACAAACACACAAACAAAAATAAAACACACAGAACATACACACGATTATTTGTTAGATTCAGGAAGCACCGCAGTTAGACAAGCACTTATTGATGGCTTTGATTGTTATCTAGTTGGTTTTGATCTGGGCGGAGCTGACGTACATTGTGCGGAGCATTACAAAATAAATAAAACAATGTGGGTAAAAAGAATGTATCAAATATGGTTCAATAACCAAGACAGGATACATTTTGTCGGTGTGGATCATTCGGAGATTTTCAGGACTCGTAGGTTCGAACAATACTATCTTAAATATTCAAAACAATCTTAAAAAAATCTTAAAAAAAATTTTAAAATTTTTCAAAAAAACTATTGACAAACCTTAAAATATGTGTTATATTGGCAGTAGATAAGGGGGAAAAATGCTAAAATATCTAAAATATGATGAATTATCTTTAGAAATTCAAGAAATTCATCATAACTACGAAGCAGCAATGCTTCGTAGGCGTTCATACGTTCTTGAGTATGAACGTTTCGAAATGTATACTCAAAGACTAGACATACATTCCGTATGTCTAGGAAAATCATATATTTTTGGAACAATACAAAACAATGTATTTGTTCCAACACATTTTGCACCTGCGGGTATTAGAGAAGGTGCAGAATTGATTAGGGAACTGCAAAAAACTGCAGTTGCCTTTGTTGTCCCTGATGATTTAGGGATAATGCTAAAAAAAATGGGATATAAGGAAATCCCATTTTCAAAGCATACTTTATGCTTTGATGATATAAGAGGAAATATAGAAAAGAAAATATATATATCCTCTTATGCTGCGATATTGAAAGCAATTGCTTTCAATATATTCCAAAAGATCAAAACAAAAATGTTTAATATATATAAAAATATTCACTATAAAATGAATAGAACAATATTATCTATCTTCGATAAAGAAGATAGATTTATATAAGCTCTGGCTGGGATTTGAGCCAGCTGAAGGAGGATTAGTTAAGGATGCAAAGCATCCTTAAAAAATATTTTGGAGGATAAAATGAGAAAGATTTATGTTGATGTCAAAGAATCTGATGGCAAAAGGTTTTTCTTTGTTGATTTTGGAAGCGAA
>JAKQTP010000156.1 GCA_029563035.1 archaeon
TATTCTAAAATTACATCATTTTTAAATTTCTCTAATACATTTTCAAAATTTTCCATTATATTTATTTTATCTTCAGTTGAAATAATATCTGCTGAAATTTTTTCTATAAATAAGTCTTCATCACTTTTTCCAATGTGTAATTCACAACTTTTTGTTAATAAATAGTAACATGCGTTTTCTGTTGTTAGTATTTTATAAAAGTTTGTAATTAAGAATTTTTTATTGGTTAGTTTAAACCAGTCGTCTAACATGTTATTAAATTTAACTCTGAATTTATCGTTTAAAAATGTGTATTCTAAATCTAGTGAATCTACGATCTGTTCACAACTATATAATGCTTTACTATAATCTATAGCAATAGCTCCTTCTAATTCATCAAATAATTCTTTCATGATTTTATTTTTTTTCAAGTTAATACAATTTCTAAAGGTATATCATCTTCTACTTTTTTTAATACTATAAAATAATTATCATCTATTTCAAGCTGAAAATTTTCTTTTTTAATTAATTCTATTACGAATCTTTTGGGGAAATTTTCTAAGCATCCTTGTAATCGTATTTTATCAGTAATATCAATACAATAAAAATTATCTGGATATCTATCTGCTACTTCTTTAGCTTTAATAATCTTATTTTGTATATTCCACATTTTAAATTTATTTTATTTCTTCTCACTTTGTCCAAAATTCATCTATCGTAACACTGGCTTTTATTGCTACATTATTTAAAAATAATAATCCAACTTTTTCCATAATATTTTTTAAATCATTAGCTACATCATTAGATATTTCTTCTTTGCCTTCAAATAATAGTTCATCATGTACAGTAAATAATATGCGACAGTCTAAGTTATTATTTTTTATATATTTTCCACATTCTATAATAGCTTTCTTTATCATACTTGCTCCTGAAGATTGAATAGGAAAATTACAAGCTTGTTTCTCAGCTTCATATAATTCCATTTCTTTATTTAGTAATTGATGAAAAAATTTCATTCTATTTGTATAAGAATGATCTCTTACCGTGTAATCTTCTTTTAATGCTTTCTTTATATTTTCTTGATATTTATTAAATTCACTTAATTTCTCCATTAAGGCATTATATACTTCTAAAGCGGTTTTATTATCTATACTGAGAACTTCACTTATTCTTTTTGCTCCTGCTCCATAAAATAATCCAAAAACCACTCTTTTATGTTTTGTTCTTATTTCTTTATTTATTACAAAACTTGGATCTTTGGTTATTATCCTGTAACTTATGGTAGCTAACTCTGTGTGTAAATCTATATTATTATTACATGCTGCTAATAATAATGGATCTTGTGATTGCGATGCAGCTAAAGTTATTTCTTGTTGAGAATAATCTATAGTTATTATTTTATAACCCGGTCTTGATATAAAACAATGTCTTAAATCATTATCTGCCGGTATATTTTGTAAATTTACTCCTTCATTTTTACTATAACTTTTTGAAGATATTCTTCCTGTATCTGTGCTACACTGCGATATATTGCTGTGTAATCTTTTTGTTGTTTTATTTATACTATTTAAAAATGAATCACCATATGTAGATACAAATTTACTATATTTTCTGTATTTTAGTAATAATTCAATTAAATCCTTTGTTTTATGTTGTGGATTGTCTAATATAAATTTTTGTAACAATTCACTTTTTGTGGATTCTATATAAACTCCTAACTTGTTTAATATTTTTAACATTTGATTAGGAGAAGATATATCCACTTTGTTTACTAAATTTCTGTCATGATCTTCATCTGAAAATAATTCTAATTGATTTATATCATGCTTCGAATTTATTGTATTTTTATCTATAATCTTAAAATTGCTTTGTAATTTGTACAATTCATCTTTAATTTTATCACTTATTTCTTTTAAGTTATTTTTATTTATTTCTATATATTTGTTCCATTTATCCTCATCTACCAATAATCCTGTTAATTCCATATCTCCTAAGTATGGTATTAACTCCATTTCTAATCTTATAGTTTCTGTTAAATTTAATTTTAAAGACATTTCTTCTTGTCTTTTTTTCAGCTTTTTTAAATATTTTATATCATTAGCTGCATAAATTATTTGCGATTCATTTAATAAATTGTTTCTTACAAATGTTTCTCTTTCAGTCTTATCCAAAATTATATTGAAATGTCTAAATAATAAATCTTTTAAGTTATGTTTTATATTAAATCCGTTATAATTTACTTGACTTGCTATATATGTACAATATAAATTGTTTAATGATATGCCTAAATGATATTTTATAAATATATAATCAAATTTTGCATTATGCATTATAAATAATTTGTCTTGTAAATTACTTAATATATATTTACAACTTTCTTTTTTTGTTTCTATATCTATTACAAATTGATTATCACTATCTCCTAGTGTTAATAATAATAGTTTATCATTAAAAGGTACTAAGCCTTCTGTTTCTGTATCTAAGCATATCTCTTCTTTGTCTTTTAAATAATCTAATATGCTTTCTTCGTCTGTGACTTGAATACTATCAGAAACTATTTTTTCATTAGATAATAAATTTACCATAAGATCATTTTTGCAAAGATACAAAAAATTGAGAAGACTAGATATTTCTATTGGTAAATTTATTATCTAAAAGATCATTTTTGCAAAGATACAAAAAATTGAGAAGACTAGATATTTCTATCTAATCCTCTCAATTTATTTTATGGTAAATTTATTATCTAATGTTATAAGCTGTTTAATACAGTTTTGGTTTCCCTTGATCCAAACTGTTGATCTATCTCATTCTGATTTAACTCATTCTGATGTAAAGACCTTCCAGCTACAGTATTGTCTGCAATTATATAAACATCTTCTTCTGGAGAATCTTTATCAACAACCAGACAACGTCTATAGATCGGATGACCCATATAAGTTAATACTTCACCCGTGGTAGGATTAATTTTAGGATTTTGTGTCTCCCAAGATTTTTCCAATGATTCCTGAATCACTAACTTCATGTTAAATGAATCAGGTACTCCTTCATCTGGTCTTAAATTATACTCATCTACGACTCTTTCTAAATCGCTTAAAGTACCATTTAAATATCCTACTCTTTTTTCAACAGTAACGAAGTTTCCTCTAAATAACAAAACTTCTTGTCTTAACCCAATCGATCCGAACTTTGGTTGATTTTCTTCATCAAGTAATCTTTGATTTACATTGATGATACCTGCAATGTTGTCTTCTGTGATCGCAGGTTGTACTCTAATTTTTCCCATTTTTTTTTGAAATTTTAGGAGTTTTTTAATATTAAAGTTCCTCGGCTTCTTTCTGGATTTTTTTCCATAATTCTCTCGCCTCGGAATCTATCTTTCTAATTTTTTCTTTTAATACTTTTGCTCTTTTTATATCTCTTTCTTTTATGGCTAAATTTAGCCTTTCTTCTAGCTTTTCTTTTTCTTCAAATAAGGCATCAACTAAAGGTCGATGCATATTTCTATATAGATTCGCTTTTTCTGAAGTATTCATTTATCCCTCCTCTTCTTTATTTGTTTCTATTGATTCTAGATTTAGCCTTTCTTCTAGCTTTTCTTTTTCTTCAAATAAGGCATCAACTGCTCTTTTTATATCTCTTTCTGTTATGGCTAATACTCCAGCAGGATCTTGTATTCCAGTAAAATCTTGAATTTGTACTTCAAGATATTTTACTGCATTGTGCTCATTCAAAGATTTTTGTACTCTGTGTATGCCAAAATCAAATCTATTCTTTGACGGTTCTATTTCAATTTTGACATCTTTATCTATTAAAAAGTAACTATAGAACTTGTGCATATACTTTATTCTATTGTTACCTTTTAAAGATATCTCTGATACTCTATCTAACCAGATAAATACCCATTTTTTTGATGTTTTCCACATCTTAAATCCTGGGTTTATCTTTACCGCAGTAATGAAATAATCATTAGGCTCTATACCTAATTCACGATCTCCTGAGTTCTGAACTAATATTCCAGAACACATTTTGTCAATAAATTCTAACGTTTGATCCGTTGGATTAACTAACCCTTTTGGATCGTAGACAAAGTCATATAGAACATTGTCTATTTTGTTGGTTTTATCCATAGTTGTTTGTTTTAAAGGTTTATTATAAAGTTTGTACGATTTTATTTTTGTTTTACTTGTTCTATGTAAATTAGAAAGCCTCTACGATACTCCCGTACAGTAAAGTTCTTCTTGAATCTTGAAATTAAAATAAGACATGACACATTAACCACCCACCAAACATGCACCTGATATTAGTGAGAAAATGATTCAAGAATTTGCTTTCTAATTTACTTACATTAAATTAGTAAATTGATGCCTAAGATCAATAAGGCGATTAGTGTAAAAAATACACAAATCAGAAATAGTGTTTCTTTGCTTTCTGTTTTCATTTTATTTAGATTTTTGTTTTTTTAAAAGTTTGTTTATTTCATTTTCTAACTCAAGAAAATCTTCTCTGGCTTTGTTAGAAGCATGTAAACTTGCTAATTTTTCACAATCTAAATCTGTTAATTTATATCCAAATTCATTGGCTATATTTAGACTGTCTACAAACGATGGATCATTGTCTCTTAAATAATTTATTGCATTTTCATAATAAATTATTTCTGGATCAAATGCTCCTCTGTCATTTAAAA
>JAKQTP010000163.1 GCA_029563035.1 archaeon
AATTGTTTGAACACGATATGCAGAAAGCGAATAAACTGCATATTACCAATGATTTAATGAATGTTATTTTAGCCATATCTTTATTTTTTTATTCTGCCTACTATATTAGCGGTGCACTGTCTGCAAACTTGCATACAACGGGCCGCGGCTTTGCGAGGGAGCGGATTTTAGCATAAGACTTCCAAGCGAAGACGGAACTTTAAATATAACGAAAATCTTTGAACGGAAACAATAACCCGCTCTCTTGCAAAACCGATGTTATCGGCTTTACTTCATTAATTCAATAGTTCGTTCAATATTTATTTCTTGTAAGAACGTTTTATCGTGGGAAATTACAATTAAAGTTCCTTCATATTCATTGATTGCATTGGTTAAAATTTCGATGTTTTGAAGGTCTAAATTATTGGTAGGTTCATCTAAGATAATAATGTCGGGAGATTGATTAGCAATGTTTAAACAACACAACATTAACCGCATTCTTTCTCCGCCACTCAATGTATGACAAGGCTTATCCCAATCATCTTTTGAAAATAAAAAACGGTCTAATCTGATTTTTACTTCGTGTTCCTGAAGGCCGGTTTGATTAAATTCTTGAGCTTGTTCATAAATCTGTAAATGATTATTGATTAAAGAATAATCTTGGTCAATATAAACAGAATGACTTTCAGCAATAAATATTTTTCCTTCCGTTGGTTTAAGTTTTCCGAGTATTATTTGGATAAGTGTGGTTTTTCCTGTTCCATTTTTTCCGTTGATAGCAATTCGTTCACCGCTGACAATTTGAATGTTTAGAGGTTTCTCCCATAATAAACCTCCTGTTCTATATGCGAAATTGATATTTTCTGCTATAAACAGATTTTTACCTTTATGAAGATTGGAAGAATCAAATTCAAATTTCATTTGTTCTATATCAGAAACAGAAAGCCTCAAATCTTGAAGTTCTTCTTTTATACCATTAATTTTATCTGAATGAACTCCGGCAATTTTTGCTGAGCTTCTTTCAGCATTATTCTTCCAAGCATCTGATACTATCTTGGGAAGTCCAGCTTTTCCTAAATTCTTTTTTGCTCGAACATCTAATTTTTGTTGTCGTTCAATTGTTTTTCGCTCCTTTTCTTTCGCCTTTCTAAGTGCTTTTTCTTTGCTCTGAATATCTTGACTTAAGGCGTTTTGTTCAATTTCTTTTTGCTCTTTATAAAATTCATAGTTTCCGCCATAAACTTTAATTTCATTTCTGTTGAGCTCACAAATAGGATTTAATAACTGAAGTAACTCTCGGTCGTGGCTAACGATTATAAAAGTTGCTCTTGAGGTTTGAATAAAATCGTATAGTAAGTCTCTACTGGATTTGTCAAGATGATTACTGGGTTCATCTAATAAAACAAATGATGGTTGATGAATAAATATACCTGCGAGAAAGACTTTTGTTTTTTGTCCTCCACTTAATTCGCTTAATTTTTGAGATAGTGATAAATCAGAAACATCCCAATAGCTTAGGGCTTCTTGACATTTTTCTTCTATCGTCCAATCGTCATTTAAAAGGCTATAATTCTTTTCATCTACACTTCCGTTTAAAATTTCGTGTAAAGCATTGAGTTTGGTTTCAACTTGTAAGGCTTGGGCAATTGTCAAATCATTAAACTGACCGAAAACTTGAGGAATATAATAGGGTTTGGTTTCGGAGGAAATTTGTCCGTCATCAGGTTCTAATTCCTTGGCTATAAGTTTGAGTAAAGTAGATTTTCCAACACCATTATTGCCAATTAATGCAATTTTATCGGAATGATTTACTGTCATACTTAAATTAGTAAACAGCGTATTTTTATTGGGATGTGAATAGGATAAATTTTGAATCGTAAGCATAATTAATTTCTTTTTGAGTTTAACAAAAGTGGGAGCCCAATTTTTTGAGCTGATTGTTAGATTGTCTAAGAAATTAATTTTTACATTTTCTGCTTACTTTTTATTTATGTTGCAAATATAATATTTTTTCTGAACTACTTTATTTCGTATTGCCGATAACGGCTG
>JAKQTP010000188.1 GCA_029563035.1 archaeon
AACAAGTTATAAATTTCATATTGATCTTTTGAATTAGGCGTTTAAGTAATAATTGGCTTTTTTTGTGAACTCTGTGACTTCTTTGTGTTCTCAGTGGTTTATATTCTATATATAATTTCTTTTTATATTTTTTAACACAAAGGGCATAAAGTTCTACATACAAAGAGAACAGAGAGAGCTATTTTGGGTTTATTATCTAAACGCCTAATTCAATTGATCTTTTTTATAAAATGTGTTTGAGGGAAAGAGGATAGGGGTTTGTGAAATTAATATTCTGTTAGACTTAATTGCTATTATTAATATTTTAATTTCATCAATTTCCAATACTTGTTCCACGCCCATCTGTCGTGCGATGACAAGTTTAGCAACCTACCAATGTCAGGGTCTATCATATCTTTTAGGTACTTATTCATCACTACGAACCACATCAAATAGCTCTGTAAGTACTTCGTAGCTACTCCGTGGAATCTTATCAACCATTTCTTAAAATTATCTATCTTGCTCTCTACTATCTCTACACTGTATAAACCTCTCTTTAATTGCTTTTTGTTTACTATTACTTTTTTACTATTAATATCTTTAACCGCCTTCTTAAATTCCTTTTTAGGTTTTACACATAATACATTACTCTCTGTTATCCTTTTATTTAGCTCTTTTTTCAATTGCTCATTCTTAACTTTTTTATCGCCTACATGTTTGAAAAGTAAATTACCCTCTCTGTCTGTAACTACCAATACTGCTACTTTGGGATGTCGCTTCTTCTTTGCTTTTTCATATTCTTCTCTGCTTTTGTATTTCCTTCCTTTTTCTGAATATTGCATTAGCAATTCATCTGCTTCTACTATACCTGAGAAACTAATACCTCCTTCAAAAGATCTCAGTGCTGCTAATATTCTATGTCTCCATCGAAAACTTGTTTTTAAGCAAATACCTACTTCATCAGCACAAGCTCTTAAGCTTTTACCTTCAAGCATACAGCGTAAGTAGTCTAACATTAATGGATATTTACGCATACGATATACAAAGGTTCG
>JAKQTP010000189.1 GCA_029563035.1 archaeon
TCAGAGTTTTCGGATTATATAAGTAAAATATATATGGAAACAAATGTGCCTATCCCTAGTTTAGATTTGTGGGATTTTAATTAATAATTATAAATTTATGTTAAAAACAGCAGAATGTGTTACGCCAAATCACCCAGACAAAATTTGCGACAGGATTAGTGACGCAATTCTTGACGCTTGTTTAGAACAAGATAATTCAAGCAGGGTTGCCATAGAAACAATGGGTGGTCACAATTTAATAACAATAACTGGCGAATTGACAACAAAAGCCAATATCAATGTTCCCGAAATAGCAAGAAAGATTGTTGGTGAAAAATATGGAATACAAACAAACATAGTAAGGCAAAGCCATGAAATCGCAAAAGGGGTAGATAATGGTGGTGCAGGTGACCAAGGCGTTATGGTTGGTTATGCTTGTGACGAAAATGAGGCTATGATACCGCAAGAACTTCACCTAGCAAGAAGTTTGGCAAGGTATATTTTTGAAGAATATCCATTTGACGGAAAAACACAGATAACATTAGATTATAAAGGAAATATTGAAACTATTATCGCCAGTTTTCAAAATGTTAGCGGTGGTCGTTTAGAAGAATTAATAAGGGATTGGATGATTGAAAATAGCATAAATACGGAAGAACCTAAAAATATATACACAAATCCAGCAGGCGATTGGAATATTGGAGGTTTTGACGCTGACACAGGATTGACTGGAAGAAAATTGGCTGTTGATAACTACGGTCCACAAATTCCAATCGGTGGAGGATGTTTTTCTGGCAAAGATTTTACAAAAGTTGACCGCAGTGGTGCTTATATGGCAAGAAGAATAGCAGTTGATTTTTTAAAAAAATACAATGCAAAAGAGGTTTTTGTAAAATTAGCTTATTCAATAGGATTGGCGAAACCAGTTATGGCAACAGCTGAAATTATAACAAAAGAAAACAAAAAATTCAGAAGAGAAATATTGGGTTATGATTTAACACCGAATGGAATTAAAGAATTTTTAAAACTTGAAAATCAAAAATACGAAAAAACTGCTGAATGGGGGCATTTTGGAAATGGTTTCATTTGGGAATAAGGAGAATGTTATAATTAATTTATAATAGATATGAAAGACATATTAAAAGAGTTTGAAGAAAGATTTTTTTTAGTGATGGTATTTTATGCGAAACAATAGGTAATAGTGGTCATAGCTGTAATTTAAATGATATAAAAGATTTTATAAGTAAAGCCATAGCCCAAACAAGAGAAGAAACGATTAGATTAGAACAGGAAAGGATTTATGCTTATGTAGAAGAAATTTTAATTGGTTGTGATAATAAATTATTAAAAGATTTGTCTAATATAATTTACAATAAATAATATGAGCTGGGAAAAAGAATTAAAAGATAAGTTAATAAGAGATTTATGTTCAGTTGAATTTAGAAGTAAAAGCGAAACAAGAAGATTAATTTATGAGCTCATAAAAGAACTAAGAAAGAAAGATGAGGAAGAGTTGATTAAGAAGATTGAAATAGATAGTGGCTTATATGGTGGTATTGGAGATTTATACGAGATTAAACAAATTATTAAAGATTATTATAAAGAATAATATGATTATAATTTGTTGGTTAAAAGAATTTTGGAGAACAATAACAAGTTCAGTATCCATAAGTGGACACGATTTTGTAGAGATAGAAAAACACGAAAATTGTAAAGTGTATGTGTGCGAGTGTAAAAAATGCGGTAAAATTGATATAAGTTGGAGTAAAAATAATTTATAATTTAATTAAATAATATGAAGAAAAAATGTATATTGTGTGGAGAAACAGAACAATCTCATAAAAAAGCTGGATTTAGTTTTAAAGTAATAAAAACTAAATGTTGTAATCAATATATTTGTGAAGCTTGTTTAATAGATGATTATAATTGTCCAGAGTGTAGCCATTTAGTCCCAGCTCTATAATTTAATTAAATAGATATATGGAAGGAAAAATAATTCAAATAATTGGAATAAGCGAAACATTGTATGCCTTAGATGATAATGGTAATGTTTATAGACTGTTCTCAGATAAAAGTTGTGGTATTAGAGATAATTGGGATAAAATAGAAAATATTGTAAGAAAACAAAATTATTAACTAAATAGATATGGACACAATAAAAAAACAATGTATAATGTGCGATGAAGATTTTGAAGATGTATACTCTGAAAACAATTTATGTGATGAATGCATAGAAAAGATTTGCGAAAAAATTTCAAAAAAATATAAATATGAACTAGTCAAAGCATTCTTATCATTCAAAAAAACATCTTCATGGAAAGACATGCCGTATATATTTGGTAGCGCAAATTTCTTTATAAATCAACCATTTTTTATTCCAGCAATAATTTGTGGAGAATCTATACAATTTCACAATAGTGAAGACGAGAGAAATAAAATAATAGAAAAAGTATTATGATAAAATTATTGATATTACAATGATTGCCAGCCTCTGGCAAGACAACGTATGCGAAAGAGTTAGTTGATAAACACTGATATAAGAGAGTAAATAAAGACGATCTTAGATCAATGATTGACAACTCTGAATGGAGCGAGGAAAATGAAAACCATATAAAAAAAATAAGAGATAAGATAGTAGAGTATTATCTAGTAAACGGCAATAACGTTGTTGTTGATGATACTAATTTTGCTACAAGCAATATAGATCAGTTAAAAGCAATAGCAAAAAATGCATCAGTATTTATCTCAAAAGATATTGACGTAGAAATAAAATTTATAGACACGCCACTATATGAGTGTCTAGAGAGAGATGCGAGAAGAGATAATCCTGTTGGAAAGAAGATTATAATGGACATGTATAAAAAATATATTGGTTTGTATAGGGAAGAAGAAAGACCATTAGACATTAACTTCAAAATACAATCTTGTATAATATGTGATGTTGACTGAACACTTGCATATAGTCCACATAGAAGTCCGTATGACTATACAAAAGTAATTGATGATCTACCAAACAAGCATCTTATACACGTTATAAGATCAATGAGATTTGTCTGTGATACTGAGTTGTTCATTTTTTCTGGTAGGGACGATAGTTGCATTGAAGAAACAAAAGAGTGGTTAAATAAACACGATATAAATAACTTTAAATTAGTTATGAGAAATACAGGTGATAAGAGAAGCGACGAAATAGTAAAGAAAGAAATGTATGAAAAGCACATAAAAGATAAATATAATGTTTTAGCTGTGTTTGATGATAGGCCAAGAGTAATAAGAATGTGGAAAGAACAAAAACTTATGGTCTTCGATGTTAATCGTCAAGACCCTAGAATAGATTTTTAATATGATATCGAAATCAAAAGAACACAATCCAAACTATCTAGCCAAGCTAGTTAAGATCAAAGAAATAAAAGATCATCCAAACGCTGACAGACTAAAGCTAACTGTAATTAATTTTGCTGACGTTATAATTGGAGATGATATAAAAACTGGCGACATGATGGTTTACTTCCCACTTGAGTCGCAAATCAATGTTGAATTCTTAAAAGACTCTAATCAGTTTTCTAGCGAACTATTAAACAAAGATTCTACAAAGAAAGGTTATTTTGACAAAAATGGTAGAGTAAGAGCTGTAAAACTCAGGGGGGTTGGTAGTAATGGAATATTGATGCCACTAAAAACAGTTGAAGATTTCTTTGGCAAACTAGATGCAGAAGAAAATGAAGAGTTTGATACGATCAACGATGTATTATGTTGTAAGAAATACCAGATTCCTGTTAAGGAAGGTCTTGGTGTAAAAGTTGGAAAGAAGCCAAAAGAAACTAGACTAATAGATGGTCAAGTAAAACTACATGTAGATACAGAAAGGCTAGACAAGAATTTGCACCAATTAAATTACGAGGACTATATATCTATCACATATAAACTTCACGGAACATCTTGGTGGTGTGCAAACGTTCCTGTTAAAAGACGATTGAATATAATTGAAAAGTTATTAAGAAAAATTGGTATAAAAATAAACGATGTAGAATATGACCATGTATATGGTAGCAGAAAAGTTGTGAAGAATAGCTATGCAGATAAAAAATGTAATGACTTCTATGATGGTGATTTATGGAGTAAAATTAAAAATGAACTTGCAGACAAAATACCAAAAGGCTTTACACTATATGGAGAGTGCGTAGGTTATACAGACTTAATGGCATACATACAATCTAATTATGATTATGGATGTGATGCATTCAATAAGCAAAAGATATTCGTATATAGAATTACATTTACAAATAATGACGGTATTTCTTACGAACTATCTACAGAGCAGATAATGGACTTTTGTTATAGGTTTGGACTAAATTATGTCCCAGTATTATACTATGGAAAAATATCTGATTATATTTCAAACATGGAAATGTCTGGAGATGATAGCTGGAGAAGAGAATTCTATGAACAACTTAAAAAGGATTTCACAGAAAAGGATTGCTTCATGTGCAAAAACAAAGTACCAGAAGAGTGAATAGTTATTAGAAAAGAAGATTTATTTTCATTTAAAGCATTTAAACTTAAGTCGTTTAGATTTTATGAATTAGAAACAGAAATGCTTGATAAATGAATACTTGACATAGAGAGCGAAAATTAAGCTCTCATTTTCTAGGGTAGTCTAACTGGAAGGATACTTGACTTTGAATCAAGAGATTGTTGGTTCGAATCCAACCCCTAGAGCTGGGGTACTTAGTGTAGCGATTAGCACGCTGGGTTGTGGTTCCAGAAGGGAGAGTTTGATTCTCTTAGTACCTCCCACAGAGTGTAGTGAAATGGAATCACTGGGGGCTTGGATCCCTCAATCCTAGGTTCGATTCCTAGCACTCTGACATTTATAATTAAGGATATGACACAAAAAGAAATAACTAAAATAGAAAGCCTTGAAAAAGTATTAACAGAGTATAGTAAGTATTTAGAAAAAAGAGGTTATATGGATAGTGATTGGTGGTGTGAAGGTAATACAGTAGAAGATTTTTTAGGAATTAAATAATAAATAAATATGAAAACTAATGTATGTTATTTAGGAGATTGTTTAGAGGTAATGAAAGGAATAGAAGATAAGAGTATTAACTTAACAGTCACTTCTCCTCCTTATGATAATTTAAGAACTTATAATGGTTATACTTTTAATTTTGAAGAAATAGCTAAAGAGCTTTATAGAATTACCAAAGATGGTGGAGTAGTTGTTTGGGTGGTCGGAGATGCCACAATTAAAGGAAGTGAAACAGGAACAAGTTTTAAACAAGCATTATATTTTAAAGAGATAGGATTTAATCTTCACGATACGATGATATGGAGAAAAACAAATCCAGTTCCACAGTTTCCTACAATACCAAGATACACAAACGATTTTGAATATATGTTTATTTTATCAAAGGGAAAGATTAAGACATTTAATTGCTTAACAACAAAAACAAAAACAGCAGGTAAAAGTATAAATCGGAATACAAAGTCAGCATTTTCTGAACAATCCGCAGACCGACCAAGAGATGTGATAACTATTACAAAAGAAACAAAAAGACTATCAAATACTTGGGAAATTGGTGTAGGAAGTAAAAATAAAGAACACCCAGCAATATTCCCAGAAAAATTAGCAGAAGACCACATTCTATCTTGGAGCAACGAAGGTGATACGGTATTAGACCCAATGGCAGGTAGTGGAACGACATTAAAGATGGCAAAGAAAAATAATAGAAACTATATCGGCATAGAAATTTCAAAAGAATATTGTGAAGTAATAAAAGAAAGAGTTGGTTGTGAAATAATTAAACTATTATAAGAGATTTAATAATTAAGGATATGTTTTATTTAGTGAGATTTAAGTGTGAAATGTGTGCTGAAGCTGGTGGATTTCAAGGGTGGACTATTTGTAGAAAATCTGTAGTAGGCGACCCAACAATTAAAGTATCAAAAGACGGTCAAAAATATTGTGAAGGGGAAATTCAAATGTATCCCATATTTAAAAACCACGATGTTATAGACCCTTGGCATTACGATAAAGCATTTAGAATTTTATAAGATAAATAATAATTAAGGATATTTAATATGGAATGAAAATACATAATAGAATATTTAGAACTATCTGATCTAGAAAGCTTTACAAAAGAATATAGAGAAGGTTATAATGACGCAATCAAAGACGCTAAGAGAGCTTTATATAAATATAATCACGATGAATGAACTTTTCAAGATCATTTGGACGATATAGACAGAGAATAAAGATATGACTTATTATGAATTTAAATATCGCTTTGAAAAAGCGAAGCATGATTTTATGAAACAAAATATGAAAAAAGAAAAAGATGTTAGCCCACTAAAGACGCAAATAGGATGAGACCATTATAAAAAATTAAAGATACAACCATTCGAGTATATAGTGGCAAATAAATTGTGATTTTGAGAGTGAGCTGTTATAAAATACGTTACTAGATGGAAAGATAAGAATTGAGTAGAAGATTTAAAAAAGTCAATTCACATTTTAGAAATGATGATAGAATTAGAAGAAAAATATGGATCTAAGGAAAGAAGCTAAATATTATTTACAAAAATGATTTTCTGTTATTCCAGTTTGAAAAAATAAAATTCCATTGATTAACTGGAAAGAGTATCAAGAAAGATTTCCGACAGAAGAAGAGATAGATAAATGGTTTGATGAGTTTCCTGATGCTCAAATATGAGCTGTAACTTGAAAAATTTCATGAATAGTGGTGATAGATGTTGAGAAATGATGAGATATATCATGGATACCAGAGACAGCTACTTCTAAAACATGATGAGGATGATATCATTTTTTCTATAAATTTAGTAAACCATTTAAAAATAAAACTAGAATAAAGGAGTTGACAGACATAAGGTGAAATGGTTGATATGTAATAATGCCGCCGAGTGTTTCTGAAAAATGAGAATATAAATGGATTAAAAAGGTTGCCTTACAGATGTTTCCTTACTGGCTTTTTGAAGATGAGAAAGAGGAAAAGAAATACTCACAAACGTTTGATTCTGAATATGAATGAGTAAATGAATGATGAAGAAATGATGCAATTGCAAGGTACGCATGACATCTCGTAGCAAAAATACATCCTACTGAGTGGGAAAAAATAGCCCTTCCATTATTAATGGAGGCAAATCAAAAAAATGATCCACCACTACCAGATCACGAAGTAAAAGCAATATTCGACTCTATAACATCAATAGAAAAGTCTGCAGACAACGATAGGTGGTATAAAAAACAGGAGGAAGTACCAGAAGATAGTGACGTGATGCCATTCTTTTCTGCAGCTGAAAATGACGAATCTGCTAAATTAGAAAAGTATAGTACATGATTTGGCATATTTGATTCTGCACTAGATTGATGAATGGCTGAATGAGACTTGGTAGTTATATCTTGATCAACATGACATTGAAAAACTGAAACTACACTAACACTAACATATAACTTTGCAGAACAATGAATACCAGTATTATATTTCTCATACGAAGTATTGATATGATACCTTCTTGAGAAGTTTAAAAAGATGTGAGCAAGTGAAGACATGCCAATATATTGCCCACAAAAAATAATAACGTGAAATATAAGCTGGGTGGAGAAGAAAATATTGGAATCTAAAGAAAAATATTGAATAAAAGTTGTTGTTGTAGATCACCTGTGATTTTTAATGCCAAAGGTAAAGATGAGTGATATGAGCTGATGAAACTATGCAACTTATATTACGCAAATGGTAAGAGAGTTGAAGCAAATAGCTGTAAGAGAGAGAATCATAATTATATTACCAGTGCACATGAGAAAAACAATAGATGAACCTTCAGTAAATGATTTAAAAGATTCATCTTGAATATGACAAGAGGCAGATGAGGTTTTTATTATAATACGTGAAAAAAATAATGATCCAGATTCTACCAACTACTACACAAATCATTCAAAAATTAAATTAGAAAAAAATAGAAAAACATGACAATCTGTTCAGTGATGGTTTACTTTAATAAACTGAAGATTTGTACATGATGAATTTTATAAGAAAAAATAATATGACAAAAACACAGATACAAAAGTATTTCAGATCCTTAACTCCATTATCGCCGCTAATAAGGCCAGAATATGTGAGGTTTAAGAACGCTAACAAAGCAAAATCAGACACAGTTGATTATAATAAGCAATTAGAATATAATTGACATTTTTGTAATAGATGCTGAAGAAGATTTTTTAACTTGGACGAGCCAAGATCTATGACTATTAAATGACATATGTTTTGTTTATGCAACTCGTGTTATTCAGATAAGGTAAAATGAATAAGAAATAGCATAATAGATATTGAGGATTTAATTGAAAAATGAATAAACATTGAAAAAGTCTTTGAACTTAAAATGTATTTTTATAAGAAATTTAGATAATATTATTGTCATTTTGTCAAATTTGACAAATACAAAAGAATGATATATAATATAAATATAATAATTAATTAAAATGTTTTTATGGAACAAATCAAAAAAGCAGTAATTGAAATCGCTTCAATAACGTCTAATGACGACAAAGCATTGAAGATAAAAGATTCAAACAACCTTGCATATACAATATGGAAGGTAAAGCAAGACATGACTGAAACAAAATCATGGTCTGCATTAAAGTCTGTTCCTTGATTCGGTATGTGACAAAAGTTTGCAGTATCGTTTAAGGAAGAAAATAAAACATATATGAACAGACCATATATTGCCAGAACAATAATAATTATTGAACCAGCTGGCAACGCATCAGTAAGTTCACCGCCTGCACAACAAATGCAAACATTTGCACCAAACTGAATGCAAAAACAGTCAAAAAATGACGACAACGCAGAATGAAAGGTTAGGCATTGATTCGCGTTAGAAGCATACAAACTATGACTTGAACTAGACAAAAGCCTAGCAGATAACATAGATAGATGGGTTAAATATGTATTAAATTGAACTCTTCCAGATCCTATAATTGAACAGATAACAGATGCTTTCTGATGAGATGAGGTTATAGATGACGGAGATTCTCCATTTTAAAAAGTATGAATAAAGAACAATCAATACGATGGATGAATGCGCTAAATAACGCTTCATTGCTAGTATCATGAAATTTAAAGGTCGAACAAATAACTGAAAGCGAACTAAAGGCAAGGGTTGAAGATTTAGCAAACTGGTTTTATTCGCTATCACCAAAAATTGAACAAGATATTCAAGAAGAACTTGAAGCACTATTTCCGTATAAGGAATTAGAAGAGAAGATACAGAACGCTAATACGTCAGAAGAATTAATTAAACTGTTAGATGAAGTTAAAAATGTATCAAAAGAAGCTCAAGCAAGAGTATTCTGAATATTTAATGATAAAAAATTAAAATTAAAATAGTATGAAATATATTCAAAAATGTGAACAAGAAGTTAGTCCAGAAGATATCAACGCATTAAGAAGGGCTACAATGATTTTAGCTGAATGACTTGATTCGTTTCAAGCATTGTACGAGATGTCATCAGAAAGATTGTCAAAATTAGAAAGAGTTGTGTCTTTAATTCTTAATGAAATGTGAGTTGAAGTAGAAAACATACCAGCTACTAGCGCTAGAATAGAACTTAAGAAAAAAAGCAAAAAAAGAAAATAATGAAAAAAACAATATCGGCTACAAGTATGTCAACCTATATAACATGTCCAATGCAGTATTACTTTAAGTACGTAATAGAATTATTACAACCTTATAGCAGTGCGCTAGATACATGAATAAAGGTTCATAAATTTATAGAGGACTTTGACAACTGAAAAGAAGTCATAGATGACTGAAGCGATGAATATAAAATGTTTGAAGTATATAAAAATAATCCAGTAGATTGAATAAGGTTGTGTAATGAAAAAATATTTAACATAGACCTAGATGACTGATTTGTTTTTACATGAAAAATAGACAGAGTAGACGACGACAAGGTTATAGATTGGAAAACTACATCAACTGATTATAAAGAAGAGGATGTAAAAAACTGAATACAAACACTTCTATATCCATATTGAGAGTTTGTATCATCAAATATAATAAAAGATGTATTGTTCTATGTTATAAACAAGAAAAAGTACACAAAAAAATGATACAAACCTCAAATAATAAAATGTAAAATAACATTGGACGACATAGAAAAGGCTAAAGAAAAACTAAAATGGTTTGTGTGAGAGCTTAAAAAGGCTGAATTCAATGCAAATCCATGAAGCCATTGCTGGTATTGTCCATTTTGACCTTGAAAGAATTGAACTAATAATTGTCAACAAGAGTATGAAGGAACAAAGAGATGAAATATTGAAGAACTATAAAGCAGAAGTTTCTACGTTTAAAAAAATATGAGACATAGTGTATGATCTATGATCTAACTTCACAACATACAATGCATGAGAACTGTCTGAGAGGCAGTATAAGCTTGCCTGATATAAGTTTTTTCTCTCTGATTTTGTATCTGAGCTTAATAGATTGTCTGAAGTTTTTAAATTAAAAATAAAAGAATACAAGGCAAAAGAATGGCAGAGCGCCATAAAGTCAGTAATAGAGAAGAATTGAAAAGTGTCAAACAAAGAACAAATTGAAAATATATTAGTAGAACAAACATCAGAATTAACAGCAACTCAACTTGAATATGAGAATCTGTATCTTAAATATAAGATAAAATTGAATGCTGTTGACGACATACTTGTAGCAGTCGCACAGAGAGTAAAGCTATTGCAATGAGAACAAAAATATGGCTAAAAAGAAATTAAGACCATGACCAAAAGAGATAAATATAATAGTTCACTATGAAAAATGATGAAATCATGATTTTTGTGTGAGATTCTGACTTGAATCAGCTATAGATAAAGCTTCAGAGTTAACAGAAAAATGATACAAGTGTTCTATATCTTATTCTGATGAAGAGTGAAAAATGATAACAGTAATGTAGTTATGAAAATAATAGTATTTGTTTTTGTCTACAAACCAAAGGATGAAAATAAAAAAACGTTTTGACTATGAGTATACTGAACAACACCATGTTCTGAATATCTTTTTTGAATATCAAAAGAGGTAGAAAGAAAGAGATGAATGGATTATAATATTATATGAGCTATATTGTGAATGGAAAAGGCATTAGAGCTCTGAGCTGATGAAGTTGAAATAAACTGCTCAAGTGTAAGTTCTGTAAATAATATGACAAAACCACTTAGCAGGACTATACAAGTAATGTGATGAAAAGTACGTAAAGATTTCTATAAACTTAAAAATTCTTTTAGGATAGCAGCAATAAGATATGTAAGAGAAAAGATGAATAAATGATGAAAAAAGATGGCAAAAATTGGTGCTTGAGAAAAGATAATATTCAAATGGGTATAATGTTAAATGAATTTTCAAAAAAGACAAGAGACTTATTTGATTTTTGATGATATAGTATTTCATGGGAAACATGAAGAAACAACGCAGACTGTCTTCATCATATATTGTGAAGAGTGTCAAAAAGCCCATATAATGCTGCACCATTAAATAATATGTATGATCATCAGCCAGAATGAAGAAAGTGATTGGAAGCAATACATTCATTTGATGTTAGAAGTAAGTATTTAGTTAAAACAAGAAAACATTTAGAATTAATTGGCTATAAGCCAAACAAAGAAGATTTAGAGTTCTTAAAAAAATATGACAGATATTACAAACAAAATAGTTTGTTGAGACGCGATAACCCTTATGAAGAGCTTGCCTGACAAGAGTATTGATCTTGTACTGAGTGACCCTCCGTATAATGCAAGCAATTCAAATCTATCAATCTGAGACTACAAATTAATAAATGAAAAATGGGACAAGAAATTTGATCCATACCCATTTCTAGACGAGTCATTCAGATTGATCAAAGATTGAGGATCTATATTAGTATTTTGTTCTTACCATTTACTATGAAAATACTTAGAATATGGTAAGAAAGTTCAGCAAGTAATACACTGGGAACATATAACATGTGTTCCATCATTAACAAAAACATATCATCCATGTGTAGAATATATTGTATGGTATTCAACTCCTAGATACACATTTAATAAGCCAGCAGGAAGAAATGTTATAAGAGAGAAAAAGGCATACCAATATTGAGAAAAGTATTACATAGATGATGATAAAGAAAAATGAGCGCATCCAAGTATTAAGCCAACTCCGTTGCTAGAAAAACTTATAACAGTTCATAGCAACGAATGAGATATTATACTTGACCCATATGTATGAAGCTGAAGTACGTGCGTAGCAGCAACTAGATTAAATAGAAATTTCATTTGATGTGATATGGACAGAGATTATTGTAACATATCAATCAAAAGAATAAATGAAATATGGCAAAAATGAAATCAAAACAAAGAATGTGAGCTGATAACTGACGTTTCAAATGAGGTGTCAGTAGTGATTACAGAAGAAGAATAACAAATGCTAAGAAGTGAGAAATTGTCCACCATAAAGATCACGACAAAAGCAATAACTCAAAAAGCAATTTCGAAAAGGTGAATGGTATTGGAAACCATAATAAAAAACACCCAGAAAAAGCAGTAAAAGGTGGACTGGCACGGGCGAAGCAAATTAAAGTTAAGATTAAAAAATAACTTATGAGATTCTTTAAGAAAAGAACCATTAACAATCCCGCAATTGTTAAAGATGAAAAAAAAGATAAAAACTTAGTAGATAGCAAGAAAGTTGTTGAAGAATATTTAAATCAAAGTAATTGGAGAGTAAAAGAAAACGCTAACATGAGTTATGCAGTTCAATGACTGAATAATTTTATAGCGTCTAAAGTTTCTGCAAAATACTGGTTGAGTCTGTATCCAGAAAGTATAAGTGAAGCGCATAGAAATTGAGATTTACATCTACACGATCTAGCCATGCTTGGTAATTATTGTTGCTGATGGGACTTGAAAGATTTATTGATTAGATGATTCTGATGAGTATCTGAGAAACCACAGAGCTCACCACCGAAACATTTAAGAAGCGCATTATGACAAATAGTGAACTTCTTATACACTCTACAATGAGAGGCAAACTGAGCTCAAGCAGTAGCTTCATTCGATACATTCTTAGCTCCGTTCGTAAGATACGATTGACTAGATTATAAATGAGTTAAACAGGCAATACAAGAATTTGTATTTAATATGAACGTTCCAACCAGAGTTGGATTCCAGACAGTTTTTTCAAACATAACTCTTGATGTTACGCCATCTAGCGAGATAGCAGAACAGAATATAATAATTGGCTGAGAGATAAAGAACGAAAAATATTGAGACTTTCAAAAGGAAATGGATATGATTAACAAGGCGTTTGGACAAGTAATGCTAGAATGAGATTCAACATGAAAACCATTCTCATTCCCGATACCGACATATAATGTAGATAAAGACTTTCCATGGGATAAGGAGTGTTTGGAGCCAATATTTAAGGCAACAGCAAAATATTGAATACCGTATTTTGCCAATTTTGTTTCTACATGAAGAAGTAAAGACGAAACAAGGAGTATGTGCTGTTTTAGTTGAAACACAAAAACAGTTGTAAATGTAAGATGAGACGAAATCCAAATAACGCTAGAAAAACTAAGCAGAAGAATAAGTCCATTTAAGATTTGGAATTGAGTTGAGTGGAAAGATGCAAAGTCTGTTGTAGTTGACTATAATGATAGATTATTAGATGTTAAGTGCGAAAATTGATTTGTTTATTCTATGACAAAGAATCATCTAAACTATGTAAAAGAATCTAACTGAGAAAAGATTGTAGTAGCAACTGACTTAAAAGAATGAGATGAACTTCCATATTATACATGAAATGAGATTGTATATTCAAAAATAGCATCTATAAGTGAGTGAGAGTTCGTTAGTAAGGCATATTGTGTTGAGGTTCAATGAGACAATCCTAAATTCATGTTATTCTGATGACTACTAACACATAATTGCAGACTATCATTAGACTTGACAGAAATTAAAAAAAGAGGTGGTTGATTATTTTGAGCTGATGCTTTAACTGGTTCGATATGAGTAGTAACAATAAACATGGCCAGGCTTGGTTATATAGCAAAGAACGAAGAAGATTATATCAACAAGTTATATAGGCTAATGGACTTAGCGAAGGATAGTCTTGAAATAAAGAGGGACTTGTTGGAAAAGTATATGGAATGATGACTATATCCATATTCAAAACATTATTTGGATTGAACTAAAAGAAGATTCGGAAAATACTGGTCTAATCATTTTAGCACAATCTGAATAAACGGTATGAATGAATCGTTAGTAAACTTTTTCTGAAAAGATATAGCTTCTGAGGAATGAATTGAATTTACAATAAAAATAATGAATTTAATGAACGATAGACTAAGGATGTATCAAGAGGAAACTTGAAACCTGTATAACTTAGAGGCTTCTCCAGCAGAATGAGCATGATATAGATTCGCATTATCTGATAAGGATCAGTATCCAAAAATAATATGTGCTAATGAACCTGCATACAGACAATGAGCTAAACCATTCTACACAAATAGTACTCACGTTCCAGTTGATTATACTGACGACCTGTTTACATTGCTTGACAAACAGAATGACATACAGAGCTTATATAGCTGATGAACAGTTGTTCATGCTTTTCTATGAGAAAGGGTCGATGACATAGAAAACATAAAAAAATTAATAAAGACAATATTCTCAAAATATAAATTACCATATTTAAGCATTACACCAACATTTAGTATATGTCCGAAACATTGATATCTTCAATGAGAACAACAATACTGTCCAAAATGTGAGGCAGAAGACAAATAAAAATATGTTAATAGAAGTAACACTAAAAGCAGTGATCGTTACTATTATTGTTATAATTGCGAGAATGATTATAAAGGATCGTACAGGATCATCCACGTATACAACAGCAAATATAGAATCTTATACAAGTTTTATGGAGCTAGTTGATGGAAATATACGAACTTCGTATGTGGTATATCCATGAGATATATACGTACGTCAAGCTAAGACAAATCTAATTAGAAAGAAACAAATAGCATTAAAACATTTTATTAAATCATATAATATATGAACAAAGAAAAACAAGAGCTAAGTTTAGCTGAAAAGATTAAAAAATACCCAACATTGATTTACTCAAGAGTTGTGTGATGGTTAGCTCCAACATCTTCTTTTAACGATTGAAAATTGGAAGAATTTAAAAGGAGAAAATCATTCAAAATAAAAAAATAAAATATGGCTAAGAAGTATTGACCAAAAGAAGTCAAAAAAATAAATAAATTACTTAAGTCTAATTCATGATACGAAACTATCATGAAAGAACTTAAAGTATCTGAATATCTAGCTAAAGAGATATTAAGAAAGTGAGAGGCGTGAATTATCGAAGAATATTTACCTCCAAAAATATTAATAGTAGATATTGAGACAGCACCTATGGAGGTCTATACATGGTGATTGTGGAATCAAACAATGTGAACAGACCAGATAAAAGAAGATTGGTTTATGTTGTGTTGGTCTGCTAAATGGTTATTCTGAAACACAATAGAAAAGTGAGTACTTAACAAAAAAGAGCTTACAAAAAAGGATGACAGAAGAATAAGTAAAGATCTATGGAAATTAATGGATGAAGCAGACATAGTAATTGCTCATAACTGAGATGCTTTCGACATAAAGAAAATGAATGCAAGATTTATAAAGCATTGACTATGAGTTCCATCTCCGTATCAAACAATAGACACATTAAAGGTCGCCAAGAGATGATTTAGGATGACATCAAACAAACTAGACTATCTATGTAGATTCCTATGAGTCTGATGAAAAATTGATACAGGTTGATTTGAGTTGTGGAAAAAGGCAGTAGAATGAGATATGTGAGCTTTATGAAAAATGGTAATATATTGCATGAATGATGTTGTAATATTAGAAAATTTATATATAAAGCTAAGGCCATACATTAAATGACACCCAAACTTGAATCTATATTGAGAGTGAGAAAGATGTTCAAATTGTTGATCTGAAGATATTAAGTGGAAATATAAGTATAGATCAAATACTACGGTATTTGAATGTTGAAAGTGTCAGGATTGCTGAGCATATATAAGAAGAAGTAGTGCTAGTAAAATAACTAAGATTAGAAATGCAAAATAGGGCTTTATTTTCGTTTGTATGAACAGGATTCCCAGCAAACGTCTATTTAGCCATACTAGCTATAAAAAGCTCTTAGAAGTCAATTTAAAGCCTCTGAGAGCAAGTATAATATGATAATAGCAAAAGCAAGAACCGAATACATGGAAAATGTATCTATAATACATTCGTGTACAGCTAAGAAAGTCAATAAATTTATTGACAAAAAATTCAAAATAAAAAGCCATTTCTCAGATGATTCTATGTGACAAACTCTATTGTTATGAAACTGAGCAAGGAAAGCGATTGTTATATACATAAACAATGTAGCGTTCAAATCTGTCGCAGAAACAATATCAACAGCATATCATGAGGCTTGACACGCTGTATTTTTTATGTTGGAAAGAGCATGAATAGATCCAATGGACTCTTCCTGAGAACACTTTTTATATCTACAAGACTTCTTTACACAGGAAATACTCAAGAGTATTAATAAATATCAAACATGACAAAAGAAGAGAAAACAAAAAAAGCACAAGAAAAAGCTAAAGAAATAGGACATTGTCTATGCAACCTTGTATTACAATGTCCATGTTCTGCGTATACAAATCATTGAATATGCGTGTGTTGAGAAAAATATGAAGAGTAAATACTATCTATGAATAGACTTATGATTAAACTGATGATTTACTTTGTTAAAGGATTGAAAAATAGTTTTTTGTCTGCCCACTCCAGTCACAAAGAAAAAAGTTTGAAAAAAGGAAAGAAATATATTTGACATAGAATGAATACACAATATAATAAAAAAGATTGATCCTAATAACACAACAGTGTGCATGGAAAGGTTAAGAGCTATGCCATGACAGTTCTCTCAAACATGATTTAGTTTGTGATTATGATCTTGAATAATAAAGTGAATGTTAACAGTATTATGAATAAGTTATGTTGAGATTGAGCCAAGGCAATGGCAGGATCACTTCTTCCCAAAAGAAAGGAAAAAGGATGAAACAAAAAAACTATCAATTAAGATAGCTTTAGAAAAGTTTAAGTGATTTAAGTTTTTAAAAACAAGTAGAAGTTCAGTACCGTCAGATTGACTAACAGACAGCGCTTTAATAGCTTTATATTGACATAATGTAATTGAAACAGTTTAATTAAAACTTAAAACCCCAGACTTTTCATCTGGGGTTTTTTGTATTCTATTTCTTCTTGAACTTTAAGGTTCTTTTTTCCCAAGATTCAAAGTTTTTAACTTTTTCAAGTTGGGAAGAAATAAAGTCTCTGTCCTCTTCCGATACTTTACTGAATTCTCATCTACTATAGAAATTCATTATCTTGTATATTCTATTAAGATCAGATTTTTTATAGTTATCTTCCATGAAATTCTTAATATCTCACATATACTCTTTTCATATAACATCATCGTAATATAATCAAATTTCTTTTTTTCACTTGGCTGCATCAATATAGAATCTCATAATCTTTATTGTATTTTCAACGCTAGTTTTTCATTCTCTTACTGCCTGTAGTTCGTCCGATAACTTATTTCACTCAACTCTTTCATCAAAAGTTAACTCTCATTTTTCATACTTAGTTTTTAATGATTCATATAGACTAGACATTGCAGCGTCCTTGAAGTCTAACGTTTGCTTAAGGTCGTATAATGATGTAGATATGTCTCATGAGCCAGATAAAAACTCATCTTTATTTATAAACGCACTCATGGGTTTATCAAACAATATATTTCTCATTGAAGATTCTATGTTTAAATCTTTTTCTTCTTCATCTGTCAATAATAACTTTCAAATAAAGTCAGTCGTTATAGATCACATCGTTCCTCATTGAGCCCTTATAGCACTCTCTATTCTCTTCGGATCTCATTTAGTGAATTTAGATAACCATATAGCTATTTTATTAGTATCTTTTGTAGGATCTCATGTAATGTCTCATAACTCTGGGAATGTTCTCATTCAGAATAATGCAAGTCAAACATTAAGAATTGGTATTAATCATAATGTTCCTCATAAAAATCAAGCCATCATATCTCACATTACATCGCTATCAATATCTTTTCATTTACTTACCTTAACAATCGTGTCTATTAATGTAGCAGCTGCGCTTGCTCATGCATCTATAATCCTTGGCCCAGCAATTCATGATGGCATTTCAGAAATCAATTCTGAGTATCTAGGGTCGTATCATGGAGCGATCTGAGATAGTATTGCAACTCATGCCATTGTTCAAATTCATGTAAACAATGGATTCGAAGGTAATTTTATATTCGCATTTTTGAAATAAACAAAATTTGTTTTTTGATATGCGTTCTTATCTAAATACTTATATATTTCAATCAAGGCACTGTCTCTCTCTTCGTCTGTAACCGCAAGATCGTAGTCTCTCTTCAATCTCATTGCCTGTATTACTTGTATAACAGAATAGAACATAATAAGTTTTCATACTCTTTCTGCTCATTCTTTACTTGCAATTCTATTCATCATTTCGAAAGAAATTTGTACTGAAGAATTAAGATATGGAGTTATTTGCGTAAAATATCTCATTGTAGATCAGGAACCTCTTTTGTGAAATGATCCCGATACGTTTCTTGCATTTTCATACGAAGTCATTACTCACAATCATTTATATCTAGATCTGTAGTATTCAGTGAATCTACTGAAAGATTCCGTAAGGGCTGGAAGGAATTCTAATACCTTTCATCATTTTTCTAGTATCTTCTTCTTTTGAGCCTTAGTTCATGTAATATATGCTGTGATATCTTGCGGATCAACTTTATCAAAGTTTATGTCTCACCAATGTGACTTGAAGCCTCATAATGAATTATATTCTTTAAGCCAGTCAAAGAACCTTTTTTTCTCAGCTTTACTCGTTGATATTCTAGCAAGTATCTTGGCCTGAGATCAAAATGGTATCAGTCATGTTTTAGAAAAAATATAAGAAGTTGGTATATCTATCATCGTGTTCTTTAATGCGAAAAATGGATTTTTTCCAGTAGTTAAAGAAGTAAACGCCCTAGCAGATCATTTAAGCCATCCTGTTGCCCAATCCAATCAAAATGTGTTGTTCTCTATTCATTTATATAAAACATCTATTGACTCTTGTAATACAGAATCTAAAACATTAAACACATGTCTTTCTCCATTAATATTGGCCACCAATCATGTGGCATTTTTTCAGGCTTTAGATATAAATTCTGGTACTATATCAGCTGATTTATATAGCTCATTAAGAAAAGACTGCTTATTAAATGTTTGCATTGCCCTTATATGGATATATGGTAATGTTAACAATGGGTTTAATACATCTCATCCTACAGAATCTCTTTTATTTAGATTGACCATGTTTGCGCTTATTTTGCCCATCTTACTATATGAAGATAATTCTTTGATCGTGTCTCTAATTAACGGAGCATATCATTTGTTTCATTTTAAATCTTCATATTCTTGGTCTGATATTTTTCAGACTCTATGCATCAACTCTAAGTTCACTCTAGTTATTTCATCAAAGACATTTGTATATTTTCTCCATTTTGATTCTTCTGACTTGTAATGTTTCTCGGTTCATGATATGTCTATAACCTTTCTCGTCTTTCATTTTCAGCCTTTAATTAAAACATCTTTAAGAGCTACTCATGGCATAGTACTAAGATTTTTTCTTATTCTGTTCATATCTGACTTATACTTCTTGATCAATTCTCAAACTCTCTTTGATTCGTCTTGTAGTTCTTTTTTCTGTTCAGTTCCTTTTGTCTCTGATTTTATTCTTGCATCTATGTTTGATTTTGATTTTTCTAATATTTTAATTCTATTTGGTAATTCTTTTTTATAGAATTTATAAGAAAAATAATTATCTCTTGCCACTAACCATGATCAGAATTCATCTATTAATCATCTCTTCTTTAATTCAGTAAGCATCTCAGAATAATTAACGTCAGACATTTTCTCTAAATTTTCTCAGTCTATAACATAAACTCAATCTTCTCACATTAAATTATTAACAGCTCTTTGGCTTGATGGCATAAAACTTTGGTATAGTCTTTCTAATGACTTTCATTTATTGTCGAGTATCCAAGTCTCTCCTTTTTTAATCTTTAGGCCCTGTTCTTCGGCTATTGCCCTGTCTAACATCCTTACAGAATGTCCAGAATATCTTGCTCTATTAATGAAGATATCCTTTCTTCACATTAATTTTGAAACTATCTTTTTAGCCCTAGATTTTGTACTTAATGTTGTGGCTTGTGTTCTTCTTTTGGCACTTAGCTTACTAAATATATAATTTATTCTATTTAATCTTGAAATATCAGCGATCATGCTTTCGCTATAAAACACTGAATTTTTATCAACAACAAAGTTACTGTATAAAGCTGGATATTTTTTAGAAGCACTACTTGGGTTAACAACATATTTAGTCCAAAAACCTGAATATACCTCACTCAAAAATCGTCTCATTGAAGCTTCTCTTATGTTTTGGTCCTCAGATGTTAGTCATCTTGTTAGTTCTTGTAATTCAGATTTTTTTAAATCTTTCTTTAATATTGATGTTGCCTCAACAACAAAAGATGCTGGGACATCTAAGTCTCATTTTTTTAGATTTGAGTTTATTTCATTATAAAACAGCTCATGTCAAAGTTCATGTGTGAAACTTGCAACGTCATGTCTGTTTGATACACTAATAATTCAAGGTTTCCATGAAGGACTTTTTCATATTTGCTCAGAAACTCTTACTCATCTATTATTGGCTATTTCAATTAATTGCTCAGAAACAACAAATGATTTAGCTCAAGATTCTATATCTTTTATTTCCTGATTAACTTCACTCTCTTTTTCGCTTAACCGTTGCTCTACTTCTAATAAATCTAATGCTGCTGACTCTTGTTCCGCCTTAGATTTTCTATACAATCTTTTACCAGAGATGTCTGCTGAGTATTCTAATCATGCCAAATCATCTATTAGCAAGTCTGTATCAAAGTCATCTGTTTCCATTAATTCTTCACCTTTATTCTCTAACGCTTCGCTTATTGATTCTCATGTTATCTCAGCATACTCCCTAGTCAACTCTATTCTTTCTTCTTCTAGAAACATTCGATCAGAATCACTTGTTTTTGGATTATCTAGTTTTTCTGTTATTCTTGTATAATCATTTATAATCTCTTTTTTAGATCTTTGACCCTCTTTTTTTACTTCTTCTGAAGCTTTTACTTTTTCCTTTCTTGTCTCTTTTTTAGGTTCCTCCTTAGCTTTTTCCGCTAGCCTCCTTTGATTTTCTTTAGATTTTTGTTCAAATATCTCTCTTAGTGTCTTACCCTTACTGATCTCTAACTTTAGTTTTTCTAATACTGGATCTCTCTCTTCTTCGGCTTTTTCTTTTTGTCATTTTACCACTGTCTCAACAATCTTCTTTTTATCTATTTTTTCAGTAGCTGTTATTGACTTCTTCTTTGTCTCCTTAGGTTTTTCAACTACCTTTTTTATCTTTGTATCGACTCCTTTCGGTTTAACCGTGTCTTTCTTCCTAATAGTCATGTCAGGTTTATTGGCGTTATCCCATCCCGTGTTTGTTCATGCCTTACTAGCATCAAATTTATCGAATTCTTCTGTTCCTCCGTGATAAACAGGAGTCCCTTGTGCCTTTATAAACTCATCAGCCGTTTTATATTTTTTTGCTTCTTCAATTAAAGGCTCTACAACGCTTGGTTTCAATCTGGCTTGCGGTCTATAAATATATTCTTCACCCAAAGGTTCATCCAAGTCATCTAAAATATCAGACAATTTAACTTTCTTTTCTATCACTCTTCCAGTTCCAGCATAATCTTTTGCTAACTGCTTATTAGTTGTAACGAAATCACCAGCAACTATATCGCCACCTTTACCAGTTCCACGATATATAGTAATCATCTCATCTGCTGGTTTTTTCATTGTCTTATCTAGCGTGGTGATATTATCTGCTAATTCGGCTGTTGCTCTTTTAGCTGGAGTATAATCAGCAAATACACTTCCAGTTGGGTTAAGTGTGTCTAATTTTGCCGATTTCAAGGCTGGCTTTACTTCAGATGATACTTTAGTCGTCTTTGGAGCTAAAACCTCTCTACGAGGCTTCTGTGGCTCCACAGTAGATGTCTTTGGGGCTTCTGGTATGTATAAAAGCTCTCAAGGTCTAGGCTTCATTCATTCTATATCTTCTCTAGCAGATTCATGAATTGTTGGTATAATTGATTTCTTAAGAGATACCTTTCTATTCGGATCTTTCGCCTGACTAATTATCGTTAAAACGTTCTTTGCAATCGTAGTTGGAGTTTCTTCTTTTGGCTTTACTGTTGGCTCTTTAGCTTCCTGTGCTTTTTGTATCGAAGCAGACACTCTTTCTCCTATTGAGCTGTCAACACCAGTTCAGATATTAAGATTATTTATATCTATTGGAGTATCACCAACTTTATCTAACTTCTTAGACTGGTATTGTTCCATCAAGTTAGCAGCAGAAAAGACTCATGACATAACAGAAAATGCTAAAACTTCTGTCAATAATTGCTCCTTGTCTGGTATCTTGAACTCTTGATCGTCTATTCACATTACATAGCCAGCTCAATGTCATACATCCGCGACTCTTTCTTCTGCCATTTCAAAAATTGGATTATTCCAACCTATTCTATTTAAAAATGAAGTTATTTGTCAATCTGTTTTAAGTGGATTCGCTTTCTTTATTGCATTAAATATTCACAATTTAGATACAACAGCATTTCAGGCCTTAGTAGATCAAAGGACTTTTCATAAAGCCTTCGCTCAATCTCAAAGAACACCTCAAGCTCTTTCTGAGGCGTATTCAACAAAAGTTTCAAATGTAGCTTTTCACGCAGACTTTAATACTGATTCTTTCCTATAATCTGGTTCTGAACCAGCTCTTATGCTTTCTAATGCCTGCTTATCCATTGTGCTAGCCAATATTCTTGGTGCTCACGCTACTGGCGTTCTTAAAGCCTCTCATGCTAAGCCAGTTCATACTCTAGTAGCAGTTCTAAGCGCTGTTCACTTAATTCCTTTTTCTGCCATTTCTTTTACTAACTTTTCCTGAAAAGACTTTGTTAGCATTTTTTTAGCAACCTCTTTAGCTGTCTTTTTTCAAGCTGTAGCAATACCTCCAGTAGCTAATATTTCTGATATGAATTTAGGAATTTCTGTTATTATTGAAAGTGCTTGATATCATATGGTTTTGTCTGCGTTATTTTTGTCAAGCCAGTTTTTTAAATATATCAAGTCATCTTCATCCGCTATACCTTTTTCAAATCTAGCTGCAGATGTTACAAGTTTAGCTGCATTAGCAATATCATTAGCATGTCAAACTCAAGGGAGTATATTGGTTGCGAAGTTTTTTAATGTCAATTCATCAGCCTTGTCTCTCCATGTCAATGTTCATGGTTTATCTTCTCATAATATTGGTGTTGTAGATTGTGATATTTCGCTTTTGGGTAAAACAAAATCTTGTCTAACTTGAGGCTGTACAATTGATTGTTTTTGTGCTTCTGGTATTTTTGTTGCCACATCTTCAATCCGCCTTCATAAAGCACTTCAATATAAGCGATCCCTCATCGCATTAACTTCGTCAACTTTTTTGTCTTCATTATACTTACTAATATATGCATCTCTCATTACCTGTTCTCATACTTCGTACGCTTTCTTTCATTCATTACCACTAAGTCTTACTCAAAATTTACTTTGAGTCATTGGAGTGTATGTAAGATTACTTTTTTTATTTTGTTCAGGATTTGCTTTTTTAAACACATCCAAGACATTTTTTATAATAGACATAATTATTATTGTTCTATATTAGTTGTTCAAAATGGTTCTGCTGCTGATGATGTTAAGTCTTTCATCACATTGCTTTTAAAAATCCTTGCAGCTTCTTCTCAGTTGCCTTTTCTTATTGCTTGTTCTAATAACTCTATTCATCAAACTGGAGATTCTGGATTGTCCTGTGCTTCTAAAAACTGTAATGCATAACCTTCTATTTCTTGTGGAGATGCTCATGTTCATTTGAAGTATGGAGAAATAGATGTATGTACTGACATTAGATCAGACAAAAGTGAATCATCATAATCATTTATAAAAGGAGTTAATGATGGGAATGTTTTTAGTATATTCTTTTTATCTGTATTTGTATAGATACTCTCTCTCTTATTAGCACTTGCTGCGGCCTTCAATCTTTGTGC
Organism: archaeon; assembly: GCA_029563035.1. The sequence goes on from JAKQTP010000189.1 coordinate 24,349, forward strand.
CTCTAATTCCATTTTTTTATTTATCATTGTAGATAAACTCTTTATAGCGCTTGCTGCATTTTCTCCAATATATTCTCTTTCAGCTGCTATTCTTCATAAATGTGCTTGAGCAGCAGCGTCTCTAGAAGCTCTTACAGAAGATTGTTCTGATGGAGATAATTCTCTTAAATTTTGATCCATGAAATTTCAACTAGGAGATGTTTCATAAAAAACTCTATCTCTAACAGATCAAAACGGTGTAGTATCCTTTATCTTAGATTTCCAGTATGCTTCTTCTTGAGTCGTAGGTTGAAGTATCTCTTGTTTTCTTTTAATAAGTTTTTCAAGATCTGTCATTAATCTGTTTCAAGAAGACCAGTCTCAAGCATTCGATCATAAAATTGTTCACTCTACGTCTATTCAAGATCATACTTTTGTTGGATCTGAATATATAATAAATCAATCAGCGTCCCTCTTAATTAGTCATCTTTTTTGAGCTTCGTTAACATTTGCCTGATCTGTTTGTTTATTATATTTTGTCCAATCAGTTCTTGGATCTGACAACCTATCTACGGCTGCTTTTATTCATGTTGTATCTGCCATATTATATTTAATAAATTATAATCAATATCTTTCTACGTTTTTCCACTTTGCCTGTTCTAGATCCTTAGCTCTATTCAACCAGTAGTCTCATAGGTATGTTCACTTCATTGCTCACTCCGCCTTGTCAGATCAACTTCTTACGTATCACTCTTGTCATACTTGTCTAGCTAAATATGACGGTCTATAATTTCAAGAATGATAGTCTATATTTCATTCTCAGAATCTATTTTGAAAATAGCCATAAGGATCTGCTATTCATCAAAAGTCTTTTTGAACGTCAGATACAACTGCGCTTCAGTACATTCTTTCTGCAGCAGTTCATAAGTCTCTTGCTTTATTAACCATTTCTGTAGACTTGTCTTCCCAATCATATCTTCTCTGTGTTGGTAGATTTCATTCAACTCATTTCCATCATAGCGCTCATTCTTTTCATAATTCAGCTCTTGATTCTCATGAAAGCATTCATCATCTTTCTCTTATTGATTTTTTTGTCTTTTCAAGTAAGTCTTTGTACGACTTTGCTTCTTGTTGTACATATCTTGATGATTCACTACGAAGATCTTGCATTGCCGTCTTTAAATCTTCTAAGTCTCTATATTTTACCTTTTCATAATATGGAGATATATCTGTTTCTGCATTCTTAACGGCATCATCTAAAACTCTTCACAACTCTTCTTTTGACCATATTTTTTCTCACGATCAATAATCTTGAGATATTGCATATTTTAAAACTGATTTTTCTGCGTCGCTATAATCTGGGTTAGAGTCTATTTCAGAATATAGTACATTTAGTGCGTCAGTCTGAGATCAAGACATTGCTCATGTTCAAAATCATTTAGATGTTGGTTCTTGATAATACAATCTTCAGTCGTTATCTTTTGTTATATACTTAGACCACTCAGACTGAGGTATTCATCTAGCAGCTAATTGCGATCTTATTTCTTGCAACTTTTGCTCATTAGCTATATAAACTCTAGATTCGCTACCAGTAGGTTGCACGTCTGTTCATATAACATCCTTGTAATATCAGGCAGTTTTAAATTGTTTTGCATTAGGCTCTAATGCTTTGTACAAATCTCATGAAGCTTTTGTGCTCCAATATTTTTTCTCTTCATTGTTCGCCTGTCTTCAATAGAAATAGTAAAATAGATTGTCAACATCTCTATCGCTGAGTTTTCTATTACTGTCTATTAGGCTTTTGATAGACTCATTCATGGCCATATTTTTAATCTTGTATAATCGTATCTGTTAACTCAGACACGTCGTATTTTACTTTAAAATTCTTAACATAGTAGTATGCGTTAATACTACTGGCGTATGCTTTTAGCTCAACTATACTGTCTATACCAACTGTTATATCTTTAGTATATGTCTTATATTCTGTTGTTGTTGTTTGTGTATGAACAAGAACTCAATCAACATATATAAGTCATGTTTGTCAAGTAAAAGACGGTGTATTTTTAGCATCAAATACTATTCTCATTGTTCATGTTCTTGATGATTTGAATGACTTTAGCAATCTTTCTTTATCTCATTTGACAGATCTTTCTGTATCCATTTCTAGTACAGTTGTATCAGATGCCGTGCTCTTCAATAGGTCAACAGAATCTCATCATAACTGTCTCCACTCATTGTTTATATACACATATTTAACAAATTCATCTGTAGTGCTATTATATATATTTACATCTTCTCACTCGGTTCATTTTTTTGCAAGGAATGCAGTTAATTCATCTCATGTTAGTACTAAAGACTGTATAACATTGAAGCTTCTTATCTTCTCAGAATTCAATCAGTCATGAGTATGTGTTCTTGTGTCAAACATATTATTTATTTCTTTCTTCTAATTCTTTTACATCAAGTGTATATCACTTTAATGTAGAAGGTTCTCATATAGATGCTCAATAAAATCTGATTTTTAAAATATTTCATGCAACATTTAGCTGTTGATCTTCTACATTAGAATTTAATATTCTTGTCTCTCACTTTACATAAGTTCATGATGAATTAACTTCAATATCGCATCTCATTCACTTTGGGTTTTTTGTATAAATAACCATTTTTGGTGAATTTTTAACTATTGATGGATTGTCAAATGTTAGTTCGTTTGTATCTACCCAGTAATATACTGGATCTAGCTTCGATCAATACGAATCCATGTCTCAATAATCTGAAAACTCTACAACATATCAAGCTGTTGTTCAAAAAACAGCTCTAGAATCTCACTCTTTTTTATACAAAACTCACGCAACAGTTGTATCTTGAGATGCTTTATGTTCAGTAGCAAAAAAGCATTTATTAGCACTTGTTCTTATGTGAAATGACCGTTTTAATGTGTCATAACATATCCAAGCATTTTTGTATTCTACTCAATCAACTGTAACTGTTCATATATATAATCTATAATAAAAATCGTCCTTAACTCATATCGCTCTATCTTCTCAAGCGTATGTTCTTGTTATTTTCATTTCTCATGGAATTTGTTTGATAAATTTATCAACTTTTCTTGAAATTAATACTGGAGCACTTCAATCATACATAAATATTCATGATTCAGACAACCAGTATGCTACTCAAAAAATATTAACCAATGAATATGGAGCTATACATCATATATCTGTTATTTTTTTACTTTCATATTCGTCCCAATACCACATCGAATTCCTTTTAAATATTATCATCTTTCAGGCCACTTCGGTCACACCTGTTATTTCGTCTCAATCTCACTGATTAAATTCTCTAAAATTAACGTTTGTATCCCAAGATATTACTCAGGCTACTGGATCGTTGTTCCATTCTATGTAGCTATTTCAATTCTCTGTATTGCATACATATAATTTATTTTTGTATACATATAAATATTTTCATTTTGGCATTCATTTCAAGTTGTCAGTTCAGGTAGACCAGTCCTCTCTATTAGCTGCAAAATCTCAAACGTCATAGTCGTATCACACCATGAATATTTTTCATAAGAACTCTGCTAGAGATGGTTCAAACAACTCTGTTAGATCTACTATTCAAACAGGAGAGCTCCATGTGGATCCAGTTGTTCATTTGAAGTAGTAATATGGAGTTTTTCAATCTAATGCAGAATATCAAGCTATAAGAGTTCATCATTTTCTGTTAAACACATAATTTATGTCAGCTCATCATGTTGACGCCTGGTATACAGAGAACTTTCTTATTTGCGGGCACACGGTTAAAGAACCCATGTCCTT
>JAKQTP010000191.1 GCA_029563035.1 archaeon
AAAAATTTTTGAGTTGTCAGCTCGGCTAATTTTGCGTTTTTATTTTCTCTAGAAAAATAATGACCTTATCTTTTTACTTTTTACATCTTGAGATAATAGTTTTTATCCTATAGAGTTATGTGTCTAACAGAAGCTGTTCTATCTTTATCCTAATTTTCCAGCCAAATTTTTTAAAATTAAAATACCTTTTAAATAACTAAAATCTGAACGCCTGTTTTTTGAATGTTCTTGTATGATCTTATAAAAATTGATAAAATAAAGCCAATAAATAATTATTGAATTAATAATTTTTTAATAGTTATATATTAATTCTGTATAATATCTAGCCAGGGGTTGATATTATATATTTAAGTTGTATAGAAACGAGCTTATATAATCTGCCTATAGCGTGTTGCTGTCTTATAAAGTTTAATAAATAGTATTATAAGGTTATGGAAATACGTAAAAAATTACTCTCAATAAATAAGGCGATGATTAAAATCTTTTCAAGTTGTGGGATTAACAGAATTTACCCTGCTAAAGTTGCCTATCGTCGTTTTATAATTCCTTTGTTAAAAACAGATTTTGCTGAAGTTGATGGACACAAGATGTTTTTAGATTCAAAAGATTCTCTTCATCTTTCAGTGAGAGAAGCCTATGAACCGCTTGAGACAGAGCTTATAAAAAAAGAAATTAAAAAAGGTGACACTGTTTTAGATATTGGAGCCAATATTGGATACTATACATTGATTTTTGCAAGACTTGTAGGTGAAAATGGTAAAGTTTTTGCTTTTGAACCGGATCCAACCAACTTTTCTTTACTAAAGAAAAATGTAGAAATAAATGGCTATAAAAATGTGATATTAATACAGAAAGCGGTTTCAAATAAATCTGAGAGACTTAAGTTGTATCTAAGCAAGGACAATATGGGAGGTCACACAATATGCAACCCACATAATAGTCGTCAATCCGTTGAAGTTGAAGCTATACGGTTAGATGATTATTTTGAGAATTACAACGGGAAGATTGATTTTATTAAGATGGATATAGAGGGGGCAGAGGGGGGGGCAATTCAAGGAATGTCTAATATTTTGAAAAACAATAATGTAAAAATTGTTAGTGAATTTTGTCCTGGCGGGCTCAAAAGATTTGGTATAGATTCTGAAGAATATCTGAAATTACTTATAAAATTCGGCTTCAAGTTATACGAGGTATCTGAGCGAGAAAAGAAAATAAAATCAGTTGATATTCCTAAACTACTTAAGATATATACTCCCAGGAGAAATAATTTTACGAATCTTTTATGCGTAAAAGAAAATGATTTAAGTATTCCCTTGGTAGACTCTTCGTCGTTTCGTTTCCCATCTTGATCATAGGCATATAATGGGCATATAGAGGCTTCAACATTATAATTCGTTAAATTACCGTTGGGCGACTTTTGTCTGCCAACGCTATTGCAAATAATAAAAAATTTTTATCCCGCTAATGATTAAGTATCATTTTTTGGAGGCCTTTATTGGTTATCTAGATAATTCTTAACAAAATAGATGGTAAGTGATAAAACTATATTAGTTTTTTAACATTTAACATCAAGTCTTGTGTAAGTTGTGGTAATTTTTACCTGTGTCTAAAAATACTGTTTTTTTTAAGATGCCGGCTGGGTAATGTAAGAAATAAATAGTTTTGGAACATTTGGCAATATTTTTTACTTTTACGTGAATTACGCCAGTTAGAGGTTGATTCTATGAATTCAATTTGCGCAAAATGTGACATCCGGTACTTTTGTAGTGGAGGATGTCGCGGAGAAAACTATCACATTACTAAGGAACTTCGATCTCCACATTTCAACTGTAAAGAAATTAGAAGAACCATATTTAAAATAATGTGGATGCTCACCGAAGAACCAACCTTCTTTCAAGATAAAGTAAAAAATCTATACCAAAAGATTTGTCCTTAGCCTCACCACATCCACAAGGGCTTGTTGTTTCTAGAAGATAACAAGCCCTCTTTTATTTTTGTCATAAATTTAATAAAATTAAACTAAGATCTAAATATGGAAATAAAAAAATACTACAGTTCTCAAGGTAAATATCTCCAAGAACATAGGAATTATTTTTCTGAAGAACAGCTTCAGAAAGATGTTAATTTTTTAATTGATGTTTTAAGTCTAAAAAAGCAAGATAAAATTTTAGATCTTGCTTGTGGACAAGGCAGGCACACTCTTGAATTAAAGAACAGAGGTTTTGATATAGATGGACTAGATTTTTCTAATTTTTTGCTTAAGGTAGCGAAACAGGAAGCAAAACAAAAAAACTTACAGATCAATTTTTATAAACAAGATATTCATAATATCAGCCTTGAACTTAAGTATGATAAGATTTTTTTGTTTTTTTCTGAATTTGGGTTGTTTGATGCCAATAAAGTATTAGAAAATGTTTCAAAAATATTAAAAACTAATGGGTTATTTTTATTGGATGGTGATAATGTATTTCGTTTAATCCAATATTTAATAAAACACCCCAGATCTCCATATAAATTTGACTTTGTTGATATGGAGCTTAGGGAAAAACGAAAAGATGATCAAGGAAGCAGGTATTATGTTGTTCCCGAGCTTAAAACGTTATTCCAAGATCATGGATTTAAGGTAATGTCAATTTATGGTGATTACCAGAAAAATAGCTTAGATATTAATAGCAAAAGAATTATTTTAGTTGGTAAAAAGATAAAAGATAGCTAGGATATTGATTTATTTTGCAGAGTAAAAACTTTTGAATGATATTTAGCAACAATAAGTATCTGCTGACTCTCCCCCGATGCTGTGCCTTTGCCTAAATCCGCCTAGCTCGTCTGTGATTTTGAATATTTGCAACATTGCACAATTTGTCTATAGATTGCCTTTAGGAAGTTTAACGGATATAATGAATTAATCCTTAAATAATTTATTTTATAATAAGAATATGATTGACAATCCAATGTTTTTGGATAAACTTCTACAAAGTTACCGCTTTAAAATGGTCAGGCCATATTTAATTGGTGATGTAATGGATTTTGGAGGAAACAAGGGAGAATTAAAAAGATTTGTAGAAGGTAGATATCTTAATGTTAATTATGATCATTCTGTAATGGAAAATACTCATTTTGATACAATCGTATGTTTAGCAGTAATAGAGCATATAGAATTTGATGAAGTGTTCAAGATATTTTATAAATTCAAAAAAATATTAAATAGAGAAGGAAGAATTTTTTTAACAACCCCAACTAAAATGGCAAAACCTGTTTTGGAATTTTGGGCCTTTCTAGGTGTTATAGATCGGGGAAGTATCGTAGAACATAAACATTATTGGAGTAAAAAAGAGATATACCAGCTTGCCAATGAAACAGGCTTTGTTATAAAAAGGTTTAAAAAATTTCAATTAGGCTTTAATCAGTTAGCCGTTTTTGAACATAGATAGTTTTTCGTTGGAATTATTGTTTTTAATGTATAGCATTCACCCTATTGATAAAATGCCCCCTAAAAATTATTTAAGGGGGTATTGTACTTCT
>JAKQTP010000208.1 GCA_029563035.1 archaeon
TCGCAAAAAGGAAATTGAATATCTATTTGTTTTTTTATTTTCTTCGTTGAAAAAAATTCTGTATATTCTTTATTTAAATATCCATACTTTAAATTCCTATCGTATCTGTGGTATTTGTACATTAAATTAGCCAATGAAAGATGACCATTATTTGTAATTTCCTTACTCAACAAACCCTCTTCGTTTAATACTTCAAATTCGCCATTTTCATTAATTCTACACGCAAACATTACAAAACCGCTTTCTGCTATTGCCGATGGCTCTAATTTTATATAATCTATATCAGTAGTCATATTTGATATATCATAATTTATTATACTTCTTGCGTCATCCTCTAACTTTACACCATTATTATAATAAACTAAATCTTCCCCAATGAAATCAATATGCTTTGCCTCTGCGAATTTCCACCGCTCCCGTACTGCTATATTGTTTTTATCATATTCATATTTATTCGTTCCAATTATATATTTTCCGTTTGATAATGTTTTTAAATTTATTCCTTTTGTCTTTTTAAAAAAAGATATATGTTCAATTCTAAACGTATCTTCTTCAATCCACCAATAACAATTAAACATATTCCTTAACCATGTTTCAATATCTTTAAACGTATAATATTCCGTCAATGCTGGCTCTGTTGCTTCATATCTTTTTATATCGTGTTTTGATGAAACCAATAAATTATTCAAAGGATTTAAACTTTCTCCGGTTACATAATTTTGTGTATTAAATATAAAATCTGACTTAACTTTTAAATTACATCCCGATACTATGTTTTCAATCATTGATACAAAAGACCTATTTTGTTTATAAAGTTGATTCCCAAAATTAACATTCCACCGCCAAAACCTAATAGGCAAAGGATATTTAGTTGTTACTCCGTTTTGATTAATAGTTATGTCTTGCGTTCCGTTTACTCCCTCAATAGGTTTTTCTTTTCCTAAATCTGTAATAAAATCTATATTATAAAACCGATGTGCTGGCAACCCTGCTAATGTAGTAGCTTCTAATAACTCCCAGCCAAACTCATCGGGGTATGTTATTGCTCCATTCTTATCAATAGTAACCATTATACGCCTTGCCCATTTGCTTAACACATTAAATGTTTTTGTCGCTCTATCTACTAACTTCCACTGCCAATAATAACAAGCATATCCCTTAGCAATTAAATGCGAATATTTCTTTTTTGTATCTTTTGGTGAATAATTCCAATCAGGTTTGCCACCGATAACATTAGGAATAAAATTATATCCGGCAATTACAGACCCACCAGCAAAGATACCGCTACAATTATTTAATGTTTCATTTATTACAAGCGTTTCTCTATTCTGTTTTGGGTTAGCACAATAACATTCATATATTTCATCAATATCACAAAGGTTATATTTCTGTTCGATATTATCCAATATACACGAATATTTATCCCAAACTTCTATATTATTTATTTCACAAGTACATCTGTCATCATCGAATTTACAAGTCAAAGCATTAAAAAACCCTTTCCAAAAATCATTGCCTCTCCTTGTTATTTTAAAAACAAATTGGCGTATTGGGAATTGCAGTGATTTTACTTCTATTCCTTTTAATAAAGTATAATCTGAAATTTTATCATTATTAATCAATATAGGACTTCCGTTCAATTTTCTTCTGAAAAATATCCGGTCTTGCTCTCTCGAAGATGTAATACTTAATGAATCAGTATTTATAGGAAATACTTCGGTATATTTAAAATTTAATCCTCTTTCTCCTTCTCCAATATAGTATTTATATTCGTTATTGTTAGGCTTCATATATTTTTCTTTTTATGTTTCCGATTTTTTCAATATAATAGCCTTTACCTTGTATTATCTCTTTACTCTGCGATTTTAATATATCTCTAATCTCTTTTATTTCTTTAATCTCATTAATGCTTACATTCATTGCAGATGCTAATCTTTCTTTTTCTTTTATATCATTTGTCATATTGTGGTCTATTGATATTCCGTTTAGTTTAGCCAACTCTCTTAATGCTTCAAAACTATTATCTTTATTAATGTTGTTTAAAACACTATCATATTTTTTTGATGAAATTTTATTTATAAACCATTCGTCTTTTTCTGCTTCCACCAATGTACCTCCTTGACTATGTGGACGACCTCCTAATTTACCACCCTCCGCAAATGTAGGCGGAGGAGCACTCATAACGACTGCTGTCTGCATAGCTGATGAAGCAAGCAATAAAGCTAATTGAGTCCATGCAAGAGGCGAAATTGGTGCTGTAAGGGGGTTTGCTGTTAATACCGCCGCTATTCCCTCAATCTTCGATGCTTGTACTGCTGTATTAATAATTATTTCGGAAATACTCACCGCCTTATTACGTTTATATTTTTTCATCTCTAACTCAAAATCAGCTTTGTCTTTAGCCTCTTTCATACGTTTTAATTCGGCATCGTATTTCTCTTGTGTAATCTTACCGCTGTCTAATCTCTTTTTTAATAGTTCTTCCTCACGACTATATTTCTTATCTAAATCTGATTGCTCTTTATTTAATTGCCTTTCACTGAAATTCTCTAACATCTTAAAAGAGGCTTCAAATGTTTCTTGTAAAAATTCTAATTTTAATTCCTTTATTTTTTCAGCATTTTTTTCTTCTATATCTTTTTCTTTATCTGCTTTTGATTTTGTAAGATTTAAAAATAATACTTCATATTCTTCCTGTGATATTATTTTAGCGGTATATAAATCTCTAATATATTGCAGTTCTATTTTTAAAAGTTCTTTTTTCTGTTCTTTTATTTCTTCCTCTGTTCCTGCAAATTGATATTCTATTAACGCTTTCTCTAATTCATACGATTGTTTATATTTTTCTTCTAATGCTTTTAAATCGGCTTTTGTTTGTTCTTCATCTTTTTTCGTTGCTTCTTCTACCGCATCTTCACTAATTTTTGTTAGATTTTTTTCATGTATTTTTTTAGCGTTTTCTAATGCTTCATATAATTGTATTTCATCTTTAATATTTGTTTTTAGTGTTGCTAATTCTTTTACGTATCTTAAATATTCAACCATCTGTTGTTTTTTAACTCCAGCCTCTTGCAAATCGATACGTTGTTGTAATAGCGTATATTCAGCATCGATAACAGACTTCTTATAAATCTCTGCATTTATTTTAGCTTCTTCTTTTCTTTTTATTTCTGCTTTAATTAGTTTGGCTTCCGATTTTGTCGCACTCTCCAAAAGGTCTGT
>JAKQTP010000209.1 GCA_029563035.1 archaeon
CAAACTCAGTTACAACTTTTTTATATTCTTCGTTCATCCCACTGTTTAAATAATCTACTACTAATTCCCATAATATGTCTGATCTTTGAGTATAAAGTTTTAAAACTTCTTCCTGCATTAAAGGTTCAGACGAAAATTTAGTTATTGCTTCTGTTAAACCTTTTATGTTTTGTTCTTTTGTAAGCCTTTGTATTTCTTTTTCAGCTTGTTGTATTTGTGTATTTAAATCTGAAATTTGTAATTCATCAGTTTCTATGTTATAAAATGCTTTTAAATCACCTAAAAGTCCTTTATATGCTTCAAGTTGTAAAACTGTTTCTTTCGGAAAATTCATTATCTGTTTTTTAAGTTCTTCTTTATCTATCTGTTTCAACACATCCTGTATCGTTCCTGATACACCTTCTATTTGTTTTGAATAACTTGAAATTGTTCCTTCTGTTAAACGAGCGTTTGTAGTATCTCCTTTTTCAATATAAACTTGTTTTATATTTTCATACATTGAAGATATTTTAGATAAAATATTTTTGGTTTCTTCTAATTCTTCTAAGCTATCTCCGGTTATTGTGTCTAAATATTTTTTATATAGTTCAATCTTTTCTATATTGTCAGATATTATATCTTGTTCTTTTGTATTTATACCAGTTGTTCCTTTAAAAAGATATGTTTGCTCATAACTTGTCAATTTTGCAAGTCTATCCCAATCAGTTTGTTTAGGATCTAAATCTTTACTTATATTCCCCATAATTCTTTCTTGTATTAATTTTTTTTCTTTTTGCAATACAGGAGTTAATAAACCAGATAAAACTTCATATTGTTCACTTACTACACCTTTAAAAGTTTCTTTTGACCATTCTTTCTGTTGTTTTTTAAATTCTTCAAATTGGTTAACATAGTCTTCTACTTGTTTGTTTAGGTCTGATTCGTTCATTTCATATGTAGAAAGTTTTTCTGTTTTTGCCGTTGGAGTACTTGGTATCCCTGATGTAGTTGTTGTTTTTAAAGTTTCAGGTATTTTTTTCATTTCCGATATTAATGCAGTTGTTTTTTCTATTTCTAATT
>JAKQTP010000210.1 GCA_029563035.1 archaeon
GTTGTTGGTCTTGGATACTTTATGGAAATTGAGTATGTTGGTAAAATGACGAAAATTAACGGTCAAAAATTTCAAGAGTTAATTAATTATCTTAACCTTAAAGAAAGTCAGATCATATCCGGTTGTGGTTACCCAGATTTACTAATGGAAAAAAATAAGATATAACTTATAACTTATACATATGAATTTTGAACAAAATAATAATTTGAAGAATGAATCATTGGAACCAAATGAGATAAGCGACCCTTCTTCTAGAGAAGTATCTAATAATGATTCTATTATTTCGGAGCAGGAGTTAATTGATTTAAAAAAGAAAGATGAAGAAAAGACAAATTTTGAGCTAGCTAAAATTAGGGAGTCTATTAGTGGTAATTTAGATAACGACAAAGAATCAGAAAGAGTTTTTGATTTAACAATAAAAGAAGGTGAAACTGATTTTGATTTTTTGGGACGCTTATCTAAATTTTTAGTTGATAAACAAGAAATACAAAATATTAAAAATAATCCTGACGGAAATGATAAAATAATTAAACTTTTAAAGAAAAAAGAAGATCAAATAAATGAGGTTTATCAAGATAAAGATAATGAAAAGCTTATTAGGCTTTCATTTATTGAAGCAACGAAATCTTTAGGCAATAGTGAATTATTAAATAATAAGGAAAATGAAAGATGTTTAAATGACATAGATATTTCAATCAGTTCTAGAAATATGAGCTGGGATTTAAATGAAAAGTCTAAACATGAAGATAGGATTAATTTTTTTTCTGAAACAAATCAAGAGAGATCTTTCTTTCCGTCTCGTTACAAAAAAGATAACATTTACTATTCCGGCAGTCTTTTTAATGTCCACTCTAACTCGCCTGAAGCTAGAGAATATTTAAAGAATAAATTAGACGGAAAAGTTATATACCTTTTAGGTGGGGGCAAATCAGTGAATGACTTACTGCAGGACAATCAAATAAACCCTAAACAGATTGTAAATATTGACCCATTTATATCGGAAGAGGACATCGAAAAAAATAAAAAAGGTTTTTATAGGTCGATTCCCGAAAGGGCGGATAGTAAAAATTTAATAGAAAAAATTAATAACGAAAAGATA
>JAKQTP010000222.1 GCA_029563035.1 archaeon
AATACCACTTTAGGTCTTGACTTATTAAGCGATATTCCTGCCCTTCAGTTAAATGACCTCCTATAGCTTGACGAAATAATGCTTTCCTCACATTTAAAGGTGAATGCTGTTTTTCCCTTTGATCACTTTTCATATCTTCCACAGTAGCATTTTCCCAAATATTAAGATATGCCTCAATCCGCGTCTGAAAAAATTTAATCGCTTCAAAAGTGTATTCCATTTTTTATCTCCTTTTTTTATAGTAAGTTAACCCAAAATAAGGCAATTGAGAAAAAATGGATGGACAGATTCCATTTTATCACAAAGTTAACAGGTCTTTTAGTTCTGCCCATTTTTAGTCCGCTCTCTGCTTTTTTTAAATAACTCTGCAAAATCTGAATATTCTACATAAGGGACAGCTCCATATTTTCCGCGAATATAATCCTTTGCATAAGATGCATCTTTGCGCGCAGAACCTTTCGGTAATTTATATTCTACCAAGGAATAAAGATCGGAAGAATGATCCGGTGCTTTTTCCACAAACCAGATCTCATCTCTTCTAAAATTATCTTTATTCAGAAAGAGAGTATTTTGGGTTGTAAAAATTAATTGTGCTCCTTTGGGATTTGCCTCTTTATCCTGAAATAACCTGATAATGATTCTGGTTAAGAAAGGATGCAAACTGTTTTCTATTTCATCTATAAATAATCTTCCACCCTGTTGTAAAGTAGCATATAATAAAACTGCAAGACAGTAGAATTTTTTGGTTCCTTCCGATTCCTGCTTCTCCATATCAAATTCTACTTCTTTTAGGATATCTTCTTTTGAATCATAGAATTGATGTATGGTCTTAATAGAAAGAGTAACCACTTTATTTTCTTTCCCCATAATAAGTGCGGAATTGGGAATATTTATTCTCATATCCCTTTCCATTTGTTGCTCATTGATCCGGATTTTTTTTATATCGGTATCAGCTTTTTGCATAAATTCATTTACCCATTCTAAAGGAACAACATTATTATCCAATAAAGAAGTTGTATGAATAGGATTATAGGCATCCATTG
>JAKQTP010000237.1 GCA_029563035.1 archaeon
AGCCCTTTTAAGATCAGGATCTTGATGTTGCACTACATCATGGGGCGTGGTTATCACCGGTAAGTCTGGTTCAATCCCGATATTTTCTAGAGGACTGCCGTTATTGCGTTGCATTCTCCAGGTAGCTACATTTAAGGTAAAGTTTCTTTTTCCTAGATGTATGTTAAAAGATTTAGGATTACCCGAACCTCCGCCAGTGGTTTGACCGACAGTAATAGCTCGGTTTGTATCTTTCAACATCATAATAAACATTTCATTAGAACTTAAACATTTTGGCCCGGTTAAGATAACTAGTTTTTTATCTAGATAATCGCCCCGAGGTTGAAGATAGAAATTTTCACTTATCAGGGTATTATGTCCCGGTTCTCTTATAAAAGCCGTTCCATAGGCCACTGGTTGAGTTATGAAATGGCCAGCTAGTTTTTCAGCTAGTTGACTATCTCCGCCACCATTGTTTCTAACATCTATGATTAAAGACTTAGCAGAAGTAAGAAGTCTTAAATTATCTTCTACTAGGTCGGAAATATTTTTACCATCAATATTAACGCGGTTAGACCAACTGTCAATTTTTAAATAGCCAGTGTCTTCATCTAACATTTTACTATCAACGAATTCTTCTTTTGCTAAAGATGGAGCGATTTCTTTTGTATTGACATAATTAATTTTTAAATTAAAAGTTTGGTTTTCTTCATTTTTAACTTTCAGAACTGCCGTATGGGCAAAGTCAGACATTAATACATGTAAGGCTCCATTGATTTTATAGTCTATTGTTCCGCCACCGAATTCTTTTATTTTTTGATGGATTAAGTCGTTAATATCTAGACCATTGATGTTGATAATCTCTAATATCTGGTTATCATTTTCTACCCAATATTTACCAGCTTTATAAAAAATAGGTTTTTCTGGGTAATAGGCGTCTTTCTTTTCTTCTTTTAATAATGTGTGGGTGTTTTCTAGGCTAGCTAAAATTAATTTAATATTGTTTATAATATCAGTGGCCGAATAATTATCATCATTGAGTAATGCATCAAATTTATCTTCCAGCATCGTTTTCTCATCGTCGGTTGTAAAGGGGAAGGTTTCTAGCACTGATTTTTTGACAGTTATAATGAAGTCAAGACATTCTTGTCTTTCAGTCTCTATTGTATTGATTGGTTGTTCAATTCTTGGGGTGGGTTGTTTCATTAATTTTTCGTTTTTTCTTTTACTAATTCAATAATACCTTCTGGATTTACAATTTTCAACCCCTTGTTATTTACTACTGCACTTTTTTTTATAATTTCTGCAATTTCTTCTTTTTGAAGGTTTGGGTTTATCTGTAAGGCCAGGGCAAAAAGCCCAGCAAGATAGGGGACTGACCAACTCATTCCGCCCTTTCCGTAAATCCTTGTTATCAACCGCATATTCTTTTAAAAAAATATTAGCACTATCAATATCTGAGATATTGGCCAATCTTAATTCATTAACCAGTCTATCCTGTAATGTTCTATTCATTCTCTCTACTCTGCCTTTAGCCTGGGGGCTATTCGCGTTAATTACCTGAACCCCTAATTGCTTCATGGCTCTTTGAAACTGAGTCATTATTTTTATGATTAATTTTGTAAGTGCTAAATTTATCTAGATATATTGCTAGGGGTAATCCGTGTTTTTTGAAATAATCTAGCCAAAAATTAAATACAGCTATGACGCCCTCGTTAACGTCAAAAATAGCGTAAGTAATTTTACCGGTGGCATCATCAACTGATAACAGTAGGCAATATTCTTTATCTCCGAACCAAATATGATAACAACCATCAAATTGTTGCATTTCTCCATAACTATCTTTTCTGGCCCTATATTTATACTTATTTTTACATTGCTTTCTTGGCTTCGGAGTCCAGATACCTATAGTTATCATTATTTGTCTAATTGTTTCTTTTCCGACTTTTATTTGGTGAATTTCTTCTAGTTTTTCCTGGGCAAAACTTGGTCCACAAAAACTATACTTGTTTTTTAAAAGATCTTTTATTTTTTTAATTTCTTGACGGTTTATTTTGTTATTACTTTCTCTACCCCTATTCTTATGAATTACTCCTTCAACGCCTCTGATTATTACCTCTTTCTTGATTCTCTGAACTTGTCTAATACTTAAATTTGTTTGCTTGGCAGCGTCATCGGCTTTAATTGCCCGATTGATTAAATTTTGGATAATATCATATCTTGATAATTCCTCTCGAGTCATACTTATCATTTTTTGTGACATAAATTTAATAATTAATTATTAATTAATTGAATTAAACTTTATATCACAAATTGTTAAAGTATGACATTTCTACTTGGCTAGACTATGACATTATCACATGGGCGCGACAGACGCTTATCTTAATTATTACCATTAATTAAACTATTGAAATCTTCCTTCCAATCCTCTAATGAAGTATGGAAAACCCGACCAATAAAAAGTTGACGAAGTAATTTTAATTCTGGAATCTTAGTTATGGCTATTTTATACTTTAAATATTCTGGTTTTTCTAATTCTTCATCTTTAATATATATTGGTTCTCTTCTAAAATTTATAGCTAACATACAATGATTAAATTTTTTAATTAAATCATCAATATTTTTATCTTTCATCATTTTAAATAAATAAGTGGCTTTGCCTCCGCCTTCAATAGTAGATCCTGTTTCCATAACTAAAAATTTATGACCGGATTTAGAACTAATAGGAATAAGTAACCACAAATATTCTCCAGTCATATCTCCCATTAAATCTCTTTTGATACCAATAAAAAAATTATCAATAGTAGATAATGTTTTTAAATATTGATAAGATTCTAAAATACCTATTTTATTCAATTTTTGTTCCAAATTTAACCAAATTTGTGATGAAATTTCATCAAGTTTATTTTTACTTATTGCTCGTCCATCTTTTAAAAGTTCGCTAACTTTTTTAATAGTTAAAGGATTAAAATCTGGTAAAAATTCTTTTAAAAGTTCTTGAGTTTTTAATGACAATTCGGCTAAAGTTTCCTTAATAATTTTATTTAAGCTATCAAATTTTTCTCCAAAAGAAAATAATGATATTGAAGCATTATCAGTAATAATAGAAATTTTATAATCTTTTTCAGAAAATTGATTAATTTCACTATAGGGTATTCTAACAAGATCACCTCGTTCTGGTTTTATTACTATTCCAGTATCACAAATTTCAACCATAGCCTCTCCTGAACATTCTTTATTTAATTCTTGATAATTATAATTACCTTTAAATCCAGTTTTTATAACTTTTTCTTTCATTAACAGATCTTGTTGAATTATTTCATGACGAATTTTTGTAAAAGCTTTAATAAAATCATCATTTTCATAACCAAGTTCAGAAATAATTAATTTACCTTCAGAAAATAATAAATTGATTTTGTAATCTTGATCCCAAAAATCAATAATATCTCTTAAAAAAATTAGTGTGGCCTTACCACTTTCCGCTAAAACAGATAATTTTTCTTCATCTAAAATAAATCTAGCTTGATTAGATTCAATCTCTATTTCATGTTTATCAATTAAAACAAATTTTCCATTAGTTTTAAAAATAATATCTGGTTTCTTTTTTTTCTTATTAACATCCTTCTTAAAATCAATATTACTCGCTTTATTAACAACTTCATTTGAAGATTCTTGATTTATTTGTTGATTATTTTTTTGTTTCATAATTAATTTATTCTTTAAAAATTATCTCTTTATTAATATTTTTGGCTATAATTTTTTCAGCCATTTCTGGTAAAATTATTCCTAATTGCTCGGCAAATTTTTCTCCTTCTTTAATTTCTTCTATTTTTTTATTAAGAATTTCCAAACCTAATAAAGGAATATTGGTTTTGTCTATTTTTAATGTCATTCCCGATTTTAAAACTCCACTTTTAAGACAACCAAAAATAACCAATCCTTTATTCATAACCTTAAATATGGTTTTTGGTACAAAAACCCCTTGCATATATTTTTATATTTATTTTTTTAAATTGTCTCCGCAATTACCACAAAATTTTATTCCAGTTAAATTTTTCGCACCACATTTTTTACATGTGATAAATTTTAAAGAAGTACCACAATTAACACAGAATTTACCAGTTCCGGCTGGCTTACCACAAGAAGGACAAATAGTTTGTTTGCCTTCTATTTCTCCAGTAAAAACCGAAGTCATACTAGTTTTAGCTGTAATATCAGCTGATCTTTTTTTAGCTCGAGCAGCTGCTATTTCAATTGCTTCCCTTGGAGCACAACTAACACATAAATTTTCTTGCTCATTCCAACAATTTTCACAAACCCATTGGGTACATTTTGGACAACGATGAAAATGAGCTTTAGTTTCAACTTGAGCTTCTTCAAAAGCAATATCATGTTCTTTGCGCCAAGCTGGAGACATTTCACCGAAACTTTCACTAATTACATCAGCTCCTCTTTCTACTCCATAGCCCACACTATACTTACCGGCTATTTGTGAAGCTGCCCCTATAATTCCTCCGATAGTTTTAAATACTCCTTTCTTTTTGTAGGTTTTAGAAGGAATAAATTTTGTTTTATAACCTTCACCGCAAACAGCACAATTAAAAGTAAATTGAAATCCAGCCTCAGTGCTGTTATCAATATAATTATCAGTAAATGGTTGAAGCGCCATATATTTTTTATTAAATTAAATTTTATTAATCACGACCTTTAATTAAAATTTAAATTGTTCCCCAAATTTTCCAATAATTGGTAATGGTTTTTGTTCTCCTTTAGCGGCACTCATAATTCCAATAATCATTAAAACAAAAACACCAAGATTTAAAATGGTTACAATTATACCTAATTGCCAAGGAAGAATCCAACTAATAATACTAATCAATATCCAACCAATAAAAATAAGTAATCCTTGTTTAACATGATATTTTACAAAAGGATCATTTTTTGATTCTGTCAAAAGAGGAATGAAAAAAATAATATAAGCAACAATGGCCATGCCAGTATTTTTTTGATTCTTATCTTTTAAGGAATCTTTTTGATTTTGATTTGACGATGAATTATCTTGGTTTTGATTTGGCAATTTTTCTTCGTTCATAGATTTTAAATTAAATATTAATTATTTTTCCTTTTTTAAAGGTTTATTACATTTAATACAATTATCACCAATTGGAGGCTGTTCTTGACCACAGGAAGGACATTTAACTAAAAGTCGTTCACCGCAATCCTCGCAATGATCACCAAAAAAAGTTATCTTTTCACAATAGGGACAAACAATTCTCAAACTTTGATTACATTTAGCGCAAACCTTCCAATCTTTTTCTATTGGTTCATGACATCGAGGACAACGCTCAGGACCTAAAGGATTTGTTTTTTCACAAAACGGACAAGTGATTGAATTAGGTGGAATTAATTTTTCGCAATATTTACAAGAATGTTTATAGCCAACAATCGGTTTATTAGCTTCTTTAGTCCCTGTTCCTGATTGAAAACCAGCGTTTTCTATTTTTTTTTTACTGAGAAAGCCAAATAACCAGGTATAACTATTCCAACTACTGGTACAATAATTAAAATTCCTAACCAATTTGGTTTATTTACTCTTTCAGCTATTTTCATCCAAAGAATAATGCCAATAATAATATTAACTATTGGGATAAGAAGTAAAATAAACCACCATAAAGGTTTTTGAGCAATTTGAAGAAGAAGAAAAATATTAGCTACAGGAATCCAAGCTAACCAACCATTAGGTATATTTGTCTTTTTGGCTAGTGCTTGAAGACAAATAGCTAAATAGATATAGAAAACCAATGCTAATATTAAATATAGAGCTGCCCACTTCCAAAATGATTTAAAAAAAGAAAAGGAATCTGATTGATAAGGAAATTTATCCATTAATCCTGGAACAATTGAACCTACTTCTAATCCTGTATCTTCCTCATCAAACTCGTCTAGATCTCCACCAATAATACCTTCACAATTTTCATCACAATCTGAATTTTCATAACAAGTTTTAGCATTCTCTTTTTGACAATCTTCTAAAGTAGAGTATTCTCCAACAAATTGACAATAATCATCTTGACAAGCATAAAATTTATTTAAAGAATCTGATGTTTTTATACTTAAATCATAATCAAAAGCTATAGCAGAATTATCATAATTATTTCCTTTTATTGTTAAAAAAACATTAGTATTGGTTACTGGGGTTAAAAACATGGAAACAACAGCCCCATCGTTTGAAGAATAGGCTGAATCTAATAATTCTCTTTTTTGATTTAATAATTCCACATCCGCTACACCATCAGTGGGTGGCGAAACTTTAAATTCATAAGTTACTCCTTTTTTAACTGAAATTTTATAATAATCAACATTATCAGTTCCATAACTATTCATATATTCGGCTGCTAAATGACCCTGATAATCTCCTAAAGTAACATCTAAGGCATTATTAAATGTATCACCGGCATCTGTTTTAGAATCGGCATCATAATAATCAGACAAAGAAACTTCTAAAGCAAAAGGATCTAATTCCGAAAAAATATCATTATATATTTTAAGATAATATGTATAATTATCTTTTGTTGAGTTAGGAAGCCAAATATTTTCATATTTTGCACCAACTGAATATCCATTTTCATCACCTAAAACTTCTTGATCAGCATTATAAAGAGTTATACCAATATAACCACTCCATCTAATTTTTACTAATTGACCAGCTTTTCCAGAAAAAGAATAAAAAGAGGTCTCTCCCTCTCCAAATGATCCAACTTGATAAGTTCCAGGTTGAATTGCTGTAGCAGTTTCAAAACTATCTCCACCTGCTGTTAAATTTTGAGCATTTACTGAATTAGCACCCACAAAAATAAAAGCTAATCCGATCAGAATTACTAAAAAATTAATTTTTTTAAAGATTTTATTATTATTCATAAATTTTAATTTATTATTTAAAAACGCTATTAGTTTAATAATTCGACCTTTGCTGATATTATAGCACTATAAAAAAATTGAGTAAATATTAGCCAAATTTATAAACCCTTGCTTTTTTAACTTACCTATGTTATATTAATAATAGAATTTCTATTAAAAAGCACCTCTTAAAGTTTTGTCTTTAAGTGGTGCTTTTTTCTTTGGCTATATATTCAAGCTTATTTCTTAAGTTATCCATAAACACTATTTTCTCTTTAGCAGTCTTCTTTAATAATTTTGAACAGTTTTTTACATCCGGACTAATAACTCTGGATAATTTTCCTTGTTCATATAGATATTTAACTAAACAATAAAAATCACCATCACTAGACACAATAACTGCTTGATCAAAATTATTTAATTCTATCATTGTTTGTAACACTAAATCAGCATCAACATTTCCTTTTGGTTGCCCTTCGCCATTGAGTAAAACCGGTTTAAAAATTAATATATAACCATCTTTTTGTAAAGAAGAATATAAATCTTGATTTTCTGGAATAAATCCAATAAACAAAAATGCTCGAGAAACTTCATATTTCTCTTTTAAATAAATACGAAACCTTTTAAAATCAAGTTTCCAATTTAATTTGTTAATGCCAAGATTTAAATTTTGACTATCAATAAAGGCATAATTATTTTTAGTATTTTTGTCCATATAAAAATATATCATTATAACAATATTACCATCTATATAAAGACTTATATATTTTATATAATTATCTAGTCCTAAAAAATAATTTATAAATTTAAAACATTATTAATTTAATAATTCAACTATACATATATTGACCTTTTTTACTCCATGAAGATGCCATAGTACGGTAATCAGATGGAACAATTATTTTAGTTTCTTTGATACTTTTTAATATCTCATCAATATTGTCTTCAGTAATAAGTTTATCTAGTTCTTCTTCGTCATCATTGTGATGTAACCAAGGACGATAACTTTCGAAGTCGTCTTTATTTTCTGGGCTCCCCCCACCAGTAAAATTAATATCAATTTTATCGCCCCCAACATCTATAACAAAAATTCCCGCCTCTTGTGCTTTTTGTATTGTCTTAATCCATTTATCCAGCCCTGGTTCTGGGTTGTCTGTCATATAGCCAATGGAACAGCTAACAATTCTAACTTGTTCGTTTTGTGGAATATGTTTATTGTTTTCGATGATGTCATTTAGGGCCTTAGACCAACCATAAAAATAATGGTCCGATGGCACGGCCTTATAAACTAATTTAGCTCCAGGTGCTACACCGCAATCTTTCCCAACCAGCAAACTTGTTACGGCTGGTCCATGCATACTTATTGGTTCATTTTTTGCTTCGTCGTATTCTTGATAATCAGAAATAGAATCTTTATATTCTGGATGATTTATATCCAGTTTCTGATCAATAATAGCCACAACAATCCCTTGCCCAGTGATTCCCTGCTCATGTAATTTTTTAATTCCAAGTCCAGGGTTTTTGCTTTTCTTTAAAAGTTTTTTTGGGTTAAAGCCATTTGGCAATTTATCTTTTTCTGGCCATATAGTTTCTGTGTCAAAATCTACGGTTTGTAAGACTTCAATGGGTATTTTTGAAAGATTTTGGTCGGATAAATCTTTATTTCTTAAATCTTCAAAACGAGAAATTTGCATTCTTTGTTCCTGACTATGTTCAATTTTTTCAAAATTTTTCATATTTTTAATAAATTATTGACATTTATATTTAAACATTGGGTGATTGTATCTAGAGCTTTAATATTAT
Source organism: archaeon (assembly GCA_029563035.1). The sequence goes on from JAKQTP010000237.1 coordinate 8,680, forward strand.
TAGTATATTAAGTTTATATTTTTAGGTCAACAATTTTGGAAAAAGTATTAAGGAATTTTGGATACATTTCTTTACCATATTTATATGTTGTGAGATATTTTTTCAAAAAATCGAATAAAATAGGGGATTGGCTATAATTTTTTGCTCCTTGTGTGTTAATTTTGACAAGATACTTTTATGAGTATCGCTGGCAGTATATTTTTTGGGGTAGACCTCAAATGAATTTTTACTATAAGCTTTGTTTATATCGACAGTTGCTAGTGAGCCACTTTGGAAAAATTGTTCTAGACCAAAATGAGACTACCCAAGTCGTTGAGAAATCAAAAATTTGTTGCAACTTGTTCTTTTCATTTACAGCAAAAGCCAGAATAACCTAAAATTTATTGGCCGTTTGGAAGTGCTCAGATATTTTTTCAATAAACCTTGACATTCTTGAAT
>JAKQTP010000249.1 GCA_029563035.1 archaeon
TGTTTGATTTCTTCTTCATTAAGTTTATTGGCTTGATAGGCACAATGCAAAACCCAACGCGCCTGTAAAGAACTTATAACTTCATCCTGTCCTAAAAAAGGATCGTCACAATCCAGATCTACATATTTCCAGCAATTAAACTCTCTCTCAAAAGGTCCTTGTAAATCTTCCGGTTTGATTTCTTCATAATCCCTTTTATCCCAGTAATGAAGAAGTTCTTTGTCGTCTAAATTTTTTTCAATATAATCCTTAATCTCTTTGTTAAAACTCTCAAACTCCGGATGCAGATACCACTTTAGGTCTTGATTGAGGATCCGATATTCCTGTCCGTCAGTTAAATGACCTCCAATAGCTTGACGAAATAATGCTTTCCGCACATTTAAAGGTGAATGCTGTTTTTCCTTTTGATCCCTTCGCATATCCTCTAAAGAAGAATTTTCCCAAATATTTAGATATGCCTCAATCCGGCTTTGAAAAAAGTTTATCGCTGCTAAGGTGTATTCCATTTTGTTCTCCTTTTTTATAATAACTTAGCTCAAAATAATGCAATTAAGGTAAAATGGGAAGATAAATTCCCCTTTGCACAAAGATTACAGGTTTTACCATATCGGATTTAAGCAAATCCCCTTATAGCTAATAATAACATAATTATGCATTTTGGTTATTTGTCAAATTATATTATGAAAAGTGCACAAAAAGGGCGGTTTGTATGTTTTATGCTTGATTCGGATTTAACAAATAATATAAATAACATACATCCAAAATTTGGAATAAGAATTTCTCACCATAATACAATCCATAAATTCATTAGAAGCAATTAGCAATTATATTTATTGACTACCCATCCTAATTCGGATTAAAAAAATGTAATTAAGCATTTTTTTAGCTTCTCTAATTAGATTTTTTGGACAAAGAAATTTTTCACTCATTTCTATTTGGTTATATTATGTGGCTTTAAGCTAAAAGTATATTAGTCAAATAATAGTTTTATAATGTGCTCCTTGATTGCTGATTCTCTTTCTTTAATAAAGTTATCATAGTCATCATTCTGCAGGTATTCAAATGCTTTATCATTAATAAAGTGATTATGTAAAACTGCTTTTACTTTCTGAATATCATTGTTGAATTCATTCCTTTTTTGCATTTCGGATAAATATTCCGATGGCTTTTTATTAAGTATTTTTTTATTTGTTTCATCAAGTAAAAGCGTTCTATTCAAGATAGAATCCTTCGTTGATTCAAACTTAATACTAACTTTATCTATTTTTACTTTAACTGGGAATATATGATGATCATTAATACATTCTTTGCTGTAATCAATCGTTCCAACTGTTCTTTGTGTAAAGAAATCATCAGCACCATTCAACGCTAATAAGCATAAAATTATCTTATACTGTGATGAGCCCTTCTTTACTGATGAAAAATCAATATTGTCTATATCTTCATCATGCATATTTGCCAATCTGGAAGGAAGAGAACCAGGTTTCCATTCTTTACATTCCCTATAATCTTTAGACATTACTGTATCAGAAGAACCACTATAATCTTCAGAGAGTGCTGCAGCTATAACAAATTTTTGTAGGTAGGTTTTAAATTCATTATCTAATGTTCCATCCTCAATATTCCATAATAAAGCTGCTATAACTGAAAGAACAGTAATATTAGGAATAAAATCCGGTTTTATAGCTCCAATATCTAAAGTTCCTGTATTCATCATTATCTCTCTTGCCTTATCCATCCATTTTGCAGCTTTTTTCCAAAGTTGATTAAACTCTTGTCCATTTTTAACTATAAATATTTCTCCTTGTTCCAATTTTACTTTTTTTTGCTCTGGAACTAGCCAATATATATATTTGGAAGAACAATAGTTTTGTTTATATAAAGACATCGTTTTTAAAATATATTCTGGCATATTACTTATACTAAGTTCCTTAAGTTTGTCATATTCAAGATTTTCCCAAAGATCAGTTCTAAGCTTTACATCATAGGGATATAAGAAGGCATTCATTAAATCAAATATACTTAATCTCATCCCCTTTTCATTAACCCTTGTAAATATATTACAAATATCCGGTAAATCTCTTTCGCTACTTAATGAATAATATACGAAATTATAATTTAAAATACTTTGAACTTTATTTCCTATACTTAATGATGAAAGTCCATTAGGTAATTTATCCTTATTTTGTTCCAAAAATTCATTTACCCATTCATCAAACTCAGTAGAATATATATATTCTTGATTTGTTAGTTTTATATCTTTAGCTGACAATACCGCTAATGGTATCACTCCTGATTTCACTTCATTTTTGAATTCCTCCCTCAATATATCCCAATTTTTATAAGATTTACCATATTTATAAAAAACACAATCTTCAAATTCAGAGTTTAATATCTTAATTAAATTGATATAAAAGGTATAAAATGAATTCCTATTGGGAAAATATATATCAGGATTGTAAATAGCATAATAAAGAGAAGATAGACGTTGTTGACCATCTAGTATTGCCACAGATGGATTTGTTTTGTTATTATTATTCTTAACTCCCCAAAGCAAATCCCACTGTTTATCACTTGAAAATGAATGATTTAAATTCCAACCCATTATCAGACCAGTATAATAATTTTGAATGATTGACTCAATCAAATCGCAGACCATACTTGGTTCCCATTCAAAACCTCTCTGGAAATTAGGAATTACAAATAATCCCTGATCGACATATCTCAGTAAATCTTTTACTGTTTGGAAATATGGTGATTCTGATCCTTGTAACATTTTACCTCCTTTGCAGATAAATTTTTTATTTACTGCTTTTTTACTTCGTATGATATGAACTTATTTATAGCTTTTTTGTCAAATAAATTTTGTTTCCACCTACTTTTTGTGCTTGTATAGAAATTTGGTACATAATCTCCCTTCTGAAGAACAGACCTTTTATCTTTATATTCAAAAAATCTATTGCTTCCTTCAAAGCTGTACCCGGAAGGCATTAAATAATCAGGATTGTAGCTATATTCACTTCTTGCTATTTTATCCTCCTTGTTTAAAGATAATTTATTATCTTCTCAATAACAATTTCAGTTACTTTGTTTGTTTTGAGCTTTCCCTCTGCGTTGAGAGAAGGAGGTTTGTTTGTGGAATAAAAAATGGGCTGAACTAATTTCAATGCATATTTTTTCTGCTTCCTTTCCTATTAAAGGTTGACATCTTGCTCCATATAAAATATGAAACATATTTGGGACACCTTCCAATTGTTGTATTCTTAAAAACAATTTCTAAACTATTTCTTTGCTTATCGGTCTTTATTGCTTTCTTTTTCTCAGTGCCGAGCTTTTCCAGCTTCCTAAAAGCAATTATAATCAACATTGCCCTTATGTCAAACACAATTATTAACAAAATATTTGAATTGAACTATCGTATATTGCGGATAACTTAAAATTCTTCACTTCTTCCATATTTTCTTCTTTCATCAGAGATTCTTTACACATTCTTCACAGAGATGATAACGACAAAAGCGGTAATAAATATCTATCAGTCCTTGCTGGTAAAGGGTCTTCTTATTAACAATGCTAACTTGGCTGGAATTGATATGATTACACATAAAGCGGGTAATATAATTTTCGGGTAATGCTTTAAAAGATAGATAGGATTCTAAAACGGATTCAGTCATTTCCGTATTTGCCAGTTTTTGATAGTAAAGATAGATAATGGGCAGATAAATATTAATGTAAATATTGTTGATAACCGTAATACCCAAACCTGGATTATTTTGCAACAGTCCTTCCTGCTCTGGTTTAAATTGTTTACAAAAGGTCTGATATCTTTTTTGGGGATTGGGTTTGGCTAACTCTACTGTCTTGAGAAAGAAATGCAAAACCCCTTCCTGTAAACAGTTATAAAGAAATTCACTTAATAGAATAAGACGAAAAACAGGATGATTTCCCGGACGGATACGAAAAAGTTGCCAGTCCACATTAATTTTACGCGCATAAAATCTCTGGCTTTCAAAAGAGTGGGAAAGAGTTGCATAAAGTTCACCGTTTAAACGATTCCGACTTTTCAGTAATAAACCGGAAGAACCAAGAAAAATACTGATCATTTCATCACTTTTCAGCCCTTCTTTGTGCCACTCTTTCAATTTGGCAAAGGGAATGCTTTGTGCCAGTTGAAA
>JAKQTP010000263.1 GCA_029563035.1 archaeon
CTTATAAAAAATTTAGCATTATCGTCTATTTTTGATGAAGATTATAAAAACAAATAAACTATGGAAAACTATTCACGAGAAGATTTATTGGACGATGCCAGTAAATTAAGTAGAAAAGAATTGAGAAAAATAGGGCAGAAAATTTTAGAATTAGAAAGATTAGTTGGTATGAAAATGGGGGTAGAGAGATAATTGGCTATTCTTATATTGACATGGTAATTATTGACGATAAGGGCGAAACACATGGACTATACGACATCAATGAATTATTAATTAAAAACAAATAAGACAATGAAAATTACAGAAGAGATTATGAATGCGAAAACTGACAAGAAGTTTATTCGCCCAATACCTGCACAGGTTATGAATGCTGTGGAAAAAGCAAGACAACATGGCACAATGTTATCTTTTGAAGAAGCAAAGATGCTTATGAAATGTCTTGACTTCAATGACAAGGATGCAAAAGAAGCATACTACATTTGGTGGAAAGACAGTATATTTAGAGATGTGCTGCCACTTCATCCAGAAATATACTACAAGCTATAAAGATTGTTTTTTTACTCGTTTTTTGTTTTCATAGAAGGACGCCCCTGTGTAGCGCATTAACCAGATGCCCACAGGGGTTTTTTCATTTTATAAAAAACTATGATTTTTTATAATTTTTGTTTATATTTGTAAAGATAGTATAAACAAAATGAGTACTTATGTAAGAGGTAAACAGTATTGGGGTGAGAAGCAAGAAAGACTATGCCAGCAGTGGCTATCAGCAGATACCAAACAGCAATTTCAGATATACAAGGGATTATTACCAGCATTAAATCAAATGTCTGAAATGATAATGAATAGGTATTTTGCTGTACCAACTTCACAAAGGCAAACTGAATTAAAGAAAGATGCAATACAGGAATTATTTTTAAAACTCCACTTGTATCATCCAGATAAAGTAAAGAATAAGAATGGTGCATACTCATTTTGCAGCATGATTATCAAACATTATCTGTATGAAGTATTGGTAGCGCAACCAACATGGGTTAAGCAAATTGAAAAGAGGTTTGTTTACATTGATGAATATGATGAATATGTGAAACCACTGGAATATGCAGAAAAACCAGAAATTGATTTTAATGCACTTTTAAGCCATTTTAAGACACTCAAATTAAAAGTGGAAAGAGAGTATGCTAAAGCATTAAAGAATGCAAAGCGTAAAGTAATACCAAAGAAATACAAGCACAAAATAGAAATAATTGAATTGACATGTGAGTTTATTGAAAAGTTTGATTCGTTTAATGGTGCTGCTGTGGTGGATTATATTTATCTTAATCAAAAATCTGGTGAGTTATTGAAGTCAACTATTGCTTATTACTTCAGACAAACATTTGGCATGAATATAAATGTTGGTATTAATCTTGAAGGAAACAATGACATTGACTGGAAAGTAGATTTAAGACGCAATAATCGTACAAGCTATATTCAAGATGATACACCACCAAA
>JAKQTP010000266.1 GCA_029563035.1 archaeon
ACACGTCTTATGAGGGATTTTCTCACCAATTGCTGGAAGTAATGGCCTTAGGTTTACCACTTTTAACAACCAGAGTGGGTGGTAATGTTGAACTAGTAACTGACAGAGAAAATGGATTATTTTTTGATTTTAATGATTTAGATAAAATAACAGAGTTGATGTTTGAGTTTTTTAGCGATTCAGTTTTGCGCTACAAGCTTTCAGAAAACTCTAAAAAAAGAATTGAGGACTTTACGGAGTATAAAATGTTAGATAGTTTAAATAATTTTTTAAGGAGTTTGTAGTATGAATATTTTGGCCATCTCTAGTGATAAGAAAATTTTACAAGAAGAATCTTCTGTTTTTAGTCGTATGTTAAAATATTCAGAGCTGGTTAATAATTTTTTTATTTTTGTCTTTGTTAATAAGCAAGAAGATTTTACTTATAAAAAAATAAATAATTTACATATTTGTCCCGTAAATTATTCCAGTAAATTATTTTCCTTTTTTAGTCTCTATTCCATTTTTAAAAAAATAATTAAAGAGAACGATTTAAGCAATAAAAATTCTTTTATTACTGCTCAAGATCCCTTTGAGATTGGATTGTTTTCTTGGGTTTTATCTAAATTATTTAATCTCAAATTGGAAATACAAATTCATACCGACTTTTTAAATAAATATTATAGAAAACAATCTTGGCGAGCTGTTTTTCAAATATTTTTAGCAAAAATAATCTTAAAAAGATCTGATCAAATACGAGTTGTTTCTTTGAAAATAAAGGATAATATAATAAATATATTAAAAATTGCCGAGCATAAAGTGGTTAATTTACCAATACTTTTTGTTAGTCAAAAAGAGCAAGAAAATCTGAGCAAAAATTATTTAAAAGAAAAGTACCCACAATTTAATTTTATAATTTTGATGGCCTCTAGGTTAGTTAAGGAAAAAAATATAAATTTAGCCATAAATGTTTTTAATGAGTTAAATAAAGAGTTTGATAGTTTGGGACTTGTTATAGTTGGCTCAGGTCAAGAGGGGATGATGTTGAAGGAATTAGCCAAAAATAATAAGAATATAATTTTTGAACCTTGGGCAAATAATTTATCAGATTATTATATTAGTTCCGATATTTTTCTTTTAACATCCAACTATGAGGGCTGGGGAATGACAGTGGTTGAGGCCAATTCTTATGGACTGCCAGTTGTCATGACTGATGTTGGTTGTGCTGGTGAATTTATAAAAAATAATTACAACGGGCTGATATGTCCAGTTGGTGATAATCAAAAAATATTGGAATCCTTGAAATTTTTGATTAATAACAAGGAGGAGAAAGAAAAAATGAATAGCAACGCTCGTCAGGCTTATCAAAATTTATTAAGAATTAATTATTTAGAAGAATTAAAAAATATTTGGAATAATTTTTTAAACAAATAAATATGAATTTATTAATACTAACTCAAAAAGTAGATAAAAATGATAGTAATCTCGGTTTTTTTCATCGTTGGATAGAAGAATTTGCTAAAAACTGCGAAAAAATCACAGTTATTTGTCTTTATAAAGGAGAATGTGGCTTGCCTGAGAATGTTAAAGTTTTATCTTTGGGCAAAGAAAAGGGGATTTGTCGTCTAAAATATTTATTTAATTTTTATAAATACATTTTTAAATATAG
>JAKQTP010000269.1 GCA_029563035.1 archaeon
CAAAATAATAATCGCTAAGGCTTTTTTAATATTCGTCCCCAGAAAGGGGTAGTTGTGCCGATGAATATTGCCTTTGGCGATGTTTTGTTGGGTCTCCACGACTACCCCTTTTTGTATATAAAAATAATAATATGGAAACAAGCAACAGAGAGACAATAACAATTAATGCTAACATTGAAAATTATTTTGGTGCTTTAGCAAAAGTTTTACTTTTACTTAAAAAAGATTATCAAGAAAAAACCTTTATCTTTGATAAAGACGAGCTTTTAACGGAAATAATTAGAGATCTAAAAGCCTTACAAAAAAATTGTGTAATAAAAAATAGATATGGAAGAAGTAAAAAATAAAATTAAATATTTTGCTTATGTCCGCAAGTCAACCGAAGGTGAGGAACGGCAGGCTTTATCTATTGAAAGCCAAAAAGACAAGGTGAAAGAAATTCATCCTCATTTGGATATTGTAGAAGTACTAGAAGAAAGACATTCAGCTTTTAAGCCATATAACCGCCCTTCATTCGAGGAAATGATAAGAAGAATAAAACTTGGCGAGGCTTCCGGTATTATTGCTTGGCACCCGGACAGATTATCAAGAAATGAAATTGACGCCTCAACTATCACTTATTTAGTCCGAACTGGAGTAATACAAGATTTAAAATTTGGCTCATATAATTTTGATAACAGTCCCGAAGGGATCATGATGTTGCAGTTGGCATTAAGCCAATCTCAATATTTTTCGTCAAAATTAGGCAAGGATGTAAAAAGAGGTTTAGAGAAGAAGGTTTCCCTTGGTTGGCTTCCTGGCGTGGCTCCTGAAGGCTATTTAAACGATATGAGACTGGAGAAGGGGCAACGAACTATAATGCACGACAAAAAGCGATTTATACTGCTTCGCAAGGCTTTTGATTTAATGCTAACTGGCACTTATACAGCCCAAGAAGTATTAAATAAGATAAATGATGAGTGGAATTATAAGACAAGGAAAAAGGCTAAAACAGGCGGAAATAAACTTTCCCGTTCTGTTTGGTATAAAATGCTTTCTAATCCCTTTTATGCGGGCATAATCGTTTATAATAACAAAGAAAGCAAAGGAAAACATAAGCCATTGATTAATTTAGATGAATTTAACCGAATACAAGAAATTTTAGGGCTTAGGGGTTGCAAAAGACGACCACAAAAGCACGAATTTACATATTCGGGCATGTTTAAATGTGGTTCTTGTGGTTGCGGTATAACTGCCGAACATAAAACTAAATATATTAGAAGCACTCAAGAAGTTAAAGGCTATAATTATTATCACTGCACCCATAAGAAAAAGGAAATGAATTGTCGCCAAGGTTCAGTTGAAGAAAAAGAAATAACCGAAGAAATAGTTCAAAAATTAGAAAAATTGGAAATGCACCCAATATTCTTAGAATGGGCTTTAAATTATTTAGATAGTCAGAAAAATGTTGAAAAAATAGAAAACAAGGAAATAGAAATAAATAAAGATAAGCGGATCAATGAACTAAAAACTCAATTGTCCAGCTTAACTATGATGAGGGTAAAAAATTTGATTGATGATGATGAATATTTAAAGGAAAAATTGTCCCTTAAAAAAGAAATAGAAAAACTAGGCAAAGTTTTAGACCAAAAAACAAAAGAAAGCGATATAATAGAATTAACCAAAGATAAATTTATATTTTCAGCTTATGCAAAAAAGAAATTTATCAAAGGTGATAAATTAACTAAAAAAGAGATACTAACTGATTTAGGTTCGAACCAACAAATAAATGACAAAAAAGTCCATATTTACTTGTTTAAATGGCTTTTACCTATCTATGAGAACGCTGAAATTTACAATGCCAAATTAGCAAGGTTAGAACCAACAAAAATTGGCTTAGATTATACAAAAAACAGAGCTCTAAATGAGCTCCGTCTCTCTTGGCTCGGGGACTAGGATTCGAACCCAGATAAACAGGACCAGAACCTGTTGTCCTACCATTAGACGATCCCCGAATAATTTATATAAGAATTTTATAACACTAAATTATTTTTTTTTCAAGCAAATAAAAAAGCTCCTTTTT
>JAKQTP010000282.1 GCA_029563035.1 archaeon
GCTAAAATGGAAAGAATGAACAAGATGGGTAGACCTAATAAACTTCTTGTTTCCCCTGCTATTTCTGCCTTCTTAAATACTTTAAGTACATACAAGCTTTTTAGTGATGAAGTTTCACATCCTGCTGGTGGAATTTACAAAGCTGGAACAATTGCAAACAAGTATGAAATTTATGTTGACCCACAAGCTCAAGATGACACGATTCTTTTAGCTTACAATTATGAAGCTTCACCTTTTGGTGCTGGTATTGTTTTTGCTCCGTATTTTTCTTACTTATCACCTGAAATTTATGACGGTGATACAGCTGATAAGACAAGATTGCTTATGATGGATTATGGTTTAGAGAAAGTACCTTTTGGCGAATTTTTGTACGGCGCTTTGCACGTTACAGGTATTTCAGGTATTTCTAGAATTCCTTCTGGTGGTGGTACGGGTGGCAGTGAGGGCTAATAATAATTTTTAATTTAATTTATAAAAAACTTATCTCCTTAAAGGAGATAAGTTTTTTTTTATATTTGGTGTGGTTGAACACCCGTGACTTTAGTCATGGGATGAAAACCACACTTGACTAAATTACAATATGATACTAAAATATAAATATAAAGGAGGTGAAATATTTGTTAAAAGCATATAAATATCGTATTTATCCTAATAAACAACAAATAGAATTAATAAATAAAACAATTGGATGCTGCCGTTTTGTATTTAATCATTATTTAGCAAAAAGAATTGAATTATATAAAGCAGAGAAAAAATCTTTAAGTTATATTGATAATGCAAATGATTTAAAATCTCTTAAACAAGAATTTGAATGGTTAAAAGAAGTAGATTCAATATCTTTACAACAAACATTAAAAGATTTAGATCAAGCATATAAAAATTTCTTTAGAAGAGTTAAACAAGGAGAAACACCAGGATTTCCTAAATTTAAATCAAAGAAAAATAAAAAACAAAGTTTTAGAAGTCAATGTGTAAATAATAATATTTGTATTAAAGATAACAAAATAAAATTTCCTAAACTTGGATTAATTAAATACGTTAATAGTAGAAAATTTAATGGCAAAATTAAATCTGCTACAATATCTAAAACACCTACAAATAAATATTATATTTCTATATTAGTAGAAACGGAAATTAATCAATTACCTAAAATAAATAAATCAATTGGTATTGACTTAGGATTAAAAGATTTTGCTATTACTTCTGATGGAATTGTATTTGAAAATCCTAAATTTCTTAGAAAACTAGAATATAAATTAAAGTTCCAACAAAGAAAATTGTCAAGGATGAAATTAGGTAGTGGTAAATGGTATAAACAAAAACTAAAAGTTGCTAGAATACATGAGAAAATAACAAATGCCAGAAAAGATTTTTTACAAAAATTATCTTCTCAACTAATTAACGAAAACCAAGTGATTTGTTTGGAAGATTTGCAAGTTAGTAATATGTTAAAAAATCATAATCTAGCAAAAGCAATTAGTGAAGTATCATGGTCTGAATTTAGAACAATGTTAGAATATAAAGCTAATTGGTATGGTAGAATAATTTCTATTATAGACAAATATTTTCCTTCTTCTCAGTTATGTTCAGATTGTGGTTATCAAAACAAAGATGTTAAAAATTTAGGATTAAGGGAATGGACTTGTCCTAATTGTGGAGAACATCATAATAGAGATGAAAACGCTGCTATAAATATTAAAAATGAAGGATTAAGATTACTTGGGTAGGGACTACCCTTTAGCCCCTGTAAACTTGTTCCGTTAGGAATATTGAAGGGGAATCACGCGACTTTAGTCGTGTGAGGTTCAATTCTTATAAAATAATTTTAAAACAGTTTAAAAAAAAGAGTACTTTATTTTAAAGAGAACTTTTGAGGTGAGGGTTAATGGTAGAAAAAGATTTAGAAAATTTAATAATTAATTTTTGTGTTCAAAATTTTAACAATATAAA
>JAKQTP010000284.1 GCA_029563035.1 archaeon
TTTCACAAAGAATTAAAAACTATCCACATATTATTCGGTTTAAACAAGAACAAAAACCATTTATAACTTGTATTGAACATTGACCATGTCATAAAATTCACCTATATTTATTTATAGGTGAATTTTCATGCATTATTATCAAGAAAAATACAAAAAAAATGAATTAGTATCTACGTGTGACTTAGATTTAAATATTCACTCTAACACGATTGAATTTCGGAGTGTTTATTATATGATATATTCTAGAAACACAATTCCATTTGGGGTAACATTTATTTACGAAATAGTTCTTAATAAAAAAAATGGTGATTTTAATATAACATATCAAATTATTAATAAGAATTCTGACAATACACCAAAAAATAAATTAACTAAAAGAAAAAATAATTTCAAATTGTTAAAGACATTAGTAGATGAAGGTTTTTATTTTGATGGTTCAACTAAAAGATATTGGGGGAAAAAATATGAAAAAACAATTATAATATATTTTAACCAAATAAAGGATGATTTACAAAAATATTTTACTGATGTGTATTTTTCAAATAAATTGTATGATTTTAAAGAACTTTTTAATTTAATAGTTGATTTTCATTTGTATAAAAAAAATATTAAAGCACATGATAATGTGTATGAAATGATTGGTGAGGTATATCCACAAAAAAAATGGTTAAAAATTAATGATAATAAGTTTTTACCGGCAATACTAGATGAATATGGAATTAAGTCGAAATATTTGATCAAAATTTTATCATCATCTACAAACGATGTTAAACTAATAAACATACGAACATTGATATTCATATGTAAATTGTTTGGTGAAAATTATGTTGATTATATTAAACAATTTAACTGGAAAGAATGTTCTAGCACTTTTATTAACCCACCAAAAAAAACATTTATCTGTAAAAATGATGTCGAAAAAAAAGTCATTTTACGAATTTTTAAAGATATGAATAAAAGTAAGCTAACAGTACCGATAATTACAATATTAACATATATTCACCAACTTTTTAATATAAGAGAATTTCTCGAAAAAAATGGTTTTCAAAATTTAAAATTAGACATCAAAAAAATTGATGATGTTGAATATCTTCTCGATTATTGGATATTATTAAAAAAACAAGCCACATCTGGTGTTGTGGAAAAATATTTGTTTCCTTCTGATTTTTTATGTGAAATAGAAACACCAATAATTGTTGATAATAAAATATTTTTTCCAAAAATTTTATCATCAAATGAAGATTTTTGTATTGAAGGAAGAATCATGAAAAATTGTATGGGAAGGCAATTTAACCACGGTGTTATCCAGATTTTTATGTCAATGACATGTGAAAAAAAAAGAATAAATTTACAATACCAAAGAGGGTGTTTAAATGTGGCATTTGGAAAGGCAAATTCACCTGTTCCGGATGAAATATTTGGTAAGGCAATTGAAATTTTATCGTCTCGTATGATTAAATATAAAAGTATGAAATGGAAAAAAGAACAACGTAAAATAATCCGAAATGAGTAGAAGCAAAAGAAAACCAATAATAAAAGAAAGACCAAGAAATTATAAAAAATCATCATATTACTGGAGAACAATTCGTAGAATAATAAAGTCTAAAGTAAAATATTTGGGTGACGATATTGATAATAAAGTTTTACCAAATCCAAAAGAAATTACTGATGACTGGGATTATTCTGATTATCGGTTTGATTTTCGTTTTTCTGATAACGAAGTAATGTCTGAAAAATATGGTCGTAAATGAAAAAAGGATATATTTATTATATAAACATTTAACATGGCAAAAATTACTATCGATAATCTCGTAAACCTAATAATGGAAGAGATAACGAGTTCCGCCTCACCAATATTTTTCCGTAATTTTCAAGATGTTGTAAATTATTATGATCTTGATAATTTGGACAATAATGAATTCAGCCAAGAAATGGGTGAAATGGCTAATATTTCTAGGGAGGCAAGAATGCAAAATAAAGAAATCTTAACCGAACCTATACGAATTCCTGTTCAAGATTTAATTAATGGTGGAGGTAAACCAATTCCCAAGATAATATCAAAAGATCCCGAAACCGGAGAATTTGTTGAAGACGTAGTTATTGGAAATGAAGTTTTTACATTACCAATAGGGGGTCAAATACTTAAGTTTCACAATTGGGGTGTAACTGGCAATCTTGACAGAAAAAACGTGATGGCTCATTTTGTAAAAATACCAGAGAACATACATTACCCAAATTTTCCGAGAAAAAAAGAATATGGGACCGGATATGTGAAAACAGACAAGGGTGTTGAAAAACCGAATGAAACTGAACTTGAAAGAGAAAAAAGAGAAAAGTATATTAAAACACAAAATGAAGGTTATGTAAAAAGACATGTTATTTTTAGAGGTATTAACGAATTATTTACCAGACCTGATATATTAAATAGGTTGGATATGTGTTTAGTTCCTGAAGTCAGGGGAACTACATTAAGAACTGAAAGAACAACAAATGTTGAAAAAAGAATGGAATTTGGTGGAAATAGTCCGACAATAAATATTGAATTTCATTCTGTTATGGACCAAGAAACATTAGAGCATGCCATTGATCGTATATTTGATGTTCGTGCAAATGTTGAAGATGAGATAGAGAGAGAAAGAACAATTTCAGTACCCAAACCACGTGAATATTCTAATTATATTTATCGAGGCGGTAAATGGGAACCAAGCCAAAGAATATTGGACAAAGATGCATTTATAGCTGCTGGTGAATATACACCAATATTAAAATTATTAAAAAAGAACATACAAAAAGGTGAGAAACGTGTGAATGTTATGAGCAAGTTATATATTGATGGTGATGTTGTTGATGGTAATCAATATAAACTTAGAGCGAAATTTACCACAATATTAAATCATCGAGAAGAAAATAAAACGACAATAACAACATCAAAATATACACCAGATATTTTTGCTGAAGTTACCAGGCCACTACCAGAGGATATTGAACCCGAACAATTTACGATTAGAAATAATATAGAATTTTTTGGCACAAAAGCAGGTGGTGGAATATTTTTTGAGTTAATGGATAAACTAGGAGAAAAAATATTACAAACACTTGATCCGGACGACGCAATAGATACATTAACAAAAATCCTTGTCCCAAGTGCATTAGATATTGATGCATTACAATAAAATAAAAGAAAAAAAATAAAGAAATGAAAACAAAAATAATGATTACCGAAGAACAATTACAAAACTTACTTCATGTTGTAAAAGAAGAAAATTTTGATGATTTTTTTGATAAGTACGAAAAAGATAAGAGAGAAATGATTTCAATGTCACATGAAGATGCCACAATGCTAATAAATATGGGTCTACATTGGTGTAAAGATAAACCGGGACATCCGGATTGTGAAGAAATATATAAACTCAGATCAAAACTTGATTTATATGATTAGTTTACGGAAAAATCTTTCATATTACTAGTCAAGATAAACCCATTGAAAAAACAATGGGTTTTTTTTGGCAATTTCAAATTTTTATATTATGTTTGTCAAAATTATAATTAATTAAATCATGGGAACAAATTATTACAGAATTCCAACGGAAGATGAGATGAGAGAACGCAAAAATGAACTCATCAAAAAAATTACCAATATCAAAATTTCACCCCGGATGATTTTGAATAAATTTGAAGAAAAACAAGAAGATTTCAATTCTCGCTCAGTTTGGGATGAATTTATTTCTGACACAAAAATTCATTTGGGGAAACGAAGTATGGGGTGGAAATTTGTTTGGAATTTCCACGGCAATCGTTATTACACCAACAAAGAGGAACTTTTTGATTTTATTAGGCGTGGTCGTGTCATTAATGAATATGGTGAATTAATTCCAAATGAAGAATTTATTGATGGGGCGCTTAATTGGTGCCAGCCTAACGGATGTGTTTATAACGAAGAATATCTTCGATCACATCCATATGAAAGAACAGGATTTTCATCGCCAGAGTATTATTCAAAAATAATTGATGGTTTAGTGGTATCACCCAGTGAAGACTTTTCTTGACTGGTTGACAAAATACCACTTAAAATCTGATAGTAAACATTATGCTGTATGTACAAACGAAAATGTCATATGTTATATTTGTATATTTCAAAACTGGCTTGATAAATATAAGGAATATTGTAAAGCATGAAAAAAACAATATCTACAAGAGATATATGGAGACATTTAAAAAATAAATCACCAATAGAGGAACTTATTGAAAATTCTCCGGTTGAATATCATGAATGGATATATGAAAAATATAACATGTTCCAAGAAATGTATAAAATAACATTTGCTCGATGTCAAATAAATTATATTAACAATATAGAGCCCGTTGAAGGTTTAACAAAAAAAGAGGTTCATAAAAAAATATTTTCACAAAAAAAGGAAGTTCAAAAAATATTTTTATGTCTTTATGAAAAAAAAGATATTTCTGATTTAGTATGGAAAAAAATATATCCGCCATATGAAAAGATGAAATCAAATATCAATTAAAAATGTTATGATTATGAAAGAAAAAAAGAAATATAAAATATATTGTGATATGGACGGTGTTATTACTGATTTTATCAGAGGATATCGTGAATTGACTGGCATTGATATAACTGGCACACATCATGATAGTGAAGATTTTTGGGATCCAATTCAAAAGGCCGGATATGATTTTTGGATTAATCTTAAATGGAAACCTGATGGAAAAAAATTATGGAATTATATAAAAAAATATGAACCAGAAATTTTATCATCGCCATCTGAAGATATTGAGTCGAGAATTGGTAAATATGATTGGGTGAAAAGAGAACTTCCTAATACTCGATTAATTTTACGCTCATCTGAACACAAAAAAGAGTTTGCTGGAGAAAATAAAATTTTAATAGATGATAGAGAATCAAATATAAAAAAATGGGAAGATGTTGGTGGAATCGGCATTCTTCATAAAACAACAGATGAAACTATAAAAAAATTGAAAGAATTGTCACTTTAATTCTTTTTAATATGTCCATACTTAAACATAAAGATATAACACTTGATGATGTTATATCTGATTTAGAACAAAGATTAACAGAAAATCTACGTAATATAGATAGAGTTAAGAAACTCTATCACGATGATGCAACTTTTGATAATTTAATGAATAAAATCATTGAAAAAGATCGTGAATTATTTCAGAAATTTATCAGTGCGGCAATAAATGGTGAGACAACAAAATGTCCAACACCTTGGCGAATATTTTCAATTATATTAGATATTGTACAAAGCGAAGGTGAAGAATTACCAGTAAAAAAACCCAAACCATTAATTTCAATAAATAAAAACATAATACGAAGAAATATAAAATATATGGGATGGACATTTCATTGGTTGCATGGTAAAAATACATTATTATCAATATATGATCGGTCGGGTGATTTAATCTATCAATTTTAAAATCAAAAAAATTATTTTTATATTTGTAAAAAAAAAATTAAAACATTATGAGAAAAGAACTAGATGAAAAATTATGCGCAAAATATCCGAAAATATTTGCTGATCGACACGGTGATATGAGAACAACCGCAATGTGTTGGGGTTTTGAGTGTGGTGACGGGTGGTACTGGCTAATTGATAGTTTATGCTCAAATTTACAATGGAATACCGACAATAATAACAAAACGAATGTTATTGAAAACAAAACATTAAGAAAATTGATTCCATTTTTAGAAAAATTAATCAGAAAAATACCGGGAAAATATAGTCTTAAACGAAAAAAACAAATAAATCCACTTGTTATTTTTCGCGGATTTTTGTTGGGAAAATTATTTGATTGGGAAAAATCATTAAAACTTACCACTATAGAAACTGGTAAATATCCACAGGTGATTGCTTCCCAAGTTAAAGAAAAATATGGTGGTTTGAGATTTTATGTGGGAGGCGCATCAAGCGTTCAACATGCTGTGATTTCTTTTGCAGAATCACTTTCATATCATACATGTGAGATGTGTGGTTCAACCAAAAATATTGGACACACAACAGGTTGGATTACAACTTTATGTGAAGATTGTGGTAAGAATAATCCATATTGGAAAAGAGATAGTGATGATACTGAAAATGAAGAATAAATAATATATTTAATTAATAATATTTTATAACAATTATAATTAAAATAATATCATATAAAAGTTATTTTTTAAAAAAATTTTGATATATATAATAAAAGAAAAGTTTAATGTTATTAACTTTTAAAATACGGCTTAATTTAACCGATGAACAGCAATCTATTATTGATTCTATGTCAAATGAAGGTAGAATGTTGTATAACTATTTCTTAGGTAAATTAAAAGAACAGTATGAAAAAGATAAGACATTTATTTCTTACTATAAGCAACAAAAAGAATTAAAAAATTATAAATGTGAATATTTAACTTTTGATGCTAAAAAAGAAGTTTTAAGAATTTTGTATTATAATTATTCATCTTTCTTTAAATTGATTAAGAAAAATAAAGACTTAAATCCAAAGCCACCTAAATTTAGGGGTAAAGATTATTTCTTTACGCTATCTTTTACACAGGATTTCATAATTAAAGAAAATATTTTAAAAATATCATATTCAAACTATAGAAAACTAGACACTAAACTTGAATATATCAAACCGATTAAAGGATTAATTTGTTTACGAAGTAAAACATCAGAATCAGAAATTAAACAACTTAAAATTTATAAATATGATAATAAATTTTATGCGTCTATAGTCTATGAAAAGAAAGAAAGTATTTTAAAAAATGTAAACAAGAATAAAGTTTTAAGTATAGACTTAGGTAAAAAGAATTTGCTTTCTATTTATGACGCCGAAAATAATAAAGGCATAATTTATAGTTCAAAATATTTAAGTAAAAATCAAAAATTTTTAGATAAAAGAATCGATAAATTAAAATCCTTAAGAGATAAAAAGAAGAAAAATAGTAAAAAATCAAAACAGCTTAATAAAAAGTTAAAGAAACTTTATTCTAAAAAGAAAACACAAACGAATTTAGCACTTCAGAAGGTAAGTAAAGATTTAAGTAATCAAAATAAAACAATTCTTATAGGAGAATTAACTAACTTAAAGAAAAATATAAAATCTAATTTTTGTTCTTTAAATAGACAAATGCAAAATAATTGGAATTTACAAACTTTTATACACCTTTTAGAATATAAATGCCGATTAAAAGGTAATCAAGTTATAAAAGTTAATGAAGCCTGGACTTCAAAAACGTGTTGTAAGTGTAATAGCATTAATTATGATTTAGATTTAAACGATAGACAATACATTTGTGATTGTGGAAATAACATAAATCGAGATATTAATGGAGCTATAAACATTTATAAGCATTTTATGGGTGATTATAATCCGCCACTTGAAACTTTGAAAGTTTCAGAAAGATTTGATTGGTGTAACATTAATCAAATGAACAAAAATTATAAATTTTATAGTTAATTATTTAATTTATATTTTCTTGTATTATAACGTTTAACAATTAAATAAAAAAAAAGTCATGGCAAGATTTTATGAAGAAGTAGAATTTGAGATTGAACCTTATGATTTTTTAGAAAAGTGTTCAAAACGTGAAATACAAACTGTTTGTGAAATACTTGAAGACCAATATGGTGTGATGTCAACACCAACAAATAGTTTGGAAAAAACACGAGGTGTGGGATATAAATTATTTATTGATGATTTAGCACAATTGGCGAAAAGTTGGAATTTCATATCAAAAGAAGATCTCAATATTTTAAACAATTT
>JAKQTP010000233.1 GCA_029563035.1 archaeon
AGGAGAGGAAAAGAGGTTGTAAATATTTTAAAAGAATCGTTATCAAAGCAAATGTTTGTTTTAAAAATTCAAGCAGCTATTGGAGGTAAGGTAATTGCTGCCGAAAGACTTTCAGCCATGAGAAAAGATGTAACAGCCAAACTTTATGGTGGAGATGTTTCTCGTAAGAGAAAATTATTAGAGAAACAGAAAAAAGGAAAGAAAAAAATGATGGCTGCCGGCAAAGGAAGTGTTGATATTCCACCGGATACTTTTGTAAAAATTTTGAAAAAATAAATTTTAAAATATGCGCAAAAAAAGAAAAGAAAAAATAATTAAAATAATCTGGGCAATTTTGTCAGCCATTATTATTTTTTCAACAGTTGCCTGGACAATGTCTTTTTCTCTTTTTTAAACCAATTGAAAGATTTCTTGTTGTTAAATTCCGTTATTAATATTATTTGATAATGGGTTTTTAATAATAAAATAATCTCATTATGGAAAAAATATGGCAATTTTATCCTAAGTTTCCAGAAAAAATTTTGGAAGAAAACTCTGACAAAAATCAATTCATTCTACAACTTCTTTATAACCGCGGCCTTAAAACCAAAGAGGACTTTGCCTGGTTTTTTGATTTGGCTAGTTTAGATTTTTTTGACCCTTTTCTTTTTAATGATATGGAAAAGGCTATTGATTTAATAATTTCTCATATCAAGCTTGGCAACAAAATTATGATTTATGGCGACTATGATGCCGATGGTGTTACCTCAGCCGCCTTGCTCTATGATGTTTTTTCCGTTTTCAAAGCCAAAGTTGATTTTTATTTGCCAGATAGGGTTAGCGAAGGTTATGGTTTGAACAAAACAGCTATCGAAGAAATAAAAAAAGAAGATTTTAAATTAATTATCACAGTTGATAATGGTATTAGAAATAAAGAAGAGGTTGATTATGCAAAGGGTTTAGGCTTGGATATTATTGTTACTGACCATCATACGCTTCCAGAAAAAAGAGAAGACTTGCCTAATTGTTTGATAATTAACCCGGCCGATGAAAAATCGTCTTATCCTTTTAGATATTTGGCTGGAGTTGGTGTAGCTTTTAAATTAGCTTCAGCTCTTATTAAAAAATCAAAACTGGAAGATAAAGATAAAGAAAAATTGATTTGTAAAAGTTTGGACTTAGTCGCCCTAGGTACTGTGGCTGATATGGTTCCTTTGCTAGGCGAGAATAGATTGATGGTTAAAAAAGGACTAGAAGCTCTTAACGAAACAAAAAGATTTGGTTTGCAAGAACTAATTAAAATTTCTGGTTTAAGCGGTAATTTAAATTCTTATAACATTGGTTTTCAACTCGGTCCAAGACTTAATGCGGCTAGCAGAATTAAGCATGCTAATTCAGCTCTAAATTTACTGATAGTTAAGGATGAACAGGAAGCTAAAAATTTAGCTGAAGAATTAAATAATAGAAATTCGGAAAGACAAAAGGTTACGGAAGAACTTATGTCTTCGGCTGAAAGCCAAATAAATCCAGAAAATATAGAAAAAATTATTATTGTTAAAAATTCTAAAGAGGACGCTTGGAATGAAGGAGTTATAGGCTTGGTGGCTGGAAAACTATCGGAAAAATATTATCGTCCGTCGGTGGTTATAGCCAAGACCAGCGAGGTCTTTGAAGATGAGCACGGACAAAAGAAGGAAATTTATAAAGGTAGTGGTCGAAGCATAGAGGGATTTAATTTAGTTGAAGCCCTGGAAGAAAATAAAGATATTTTATATAAATATGGTGGTCATCCAATGGCCGGTGGCTTTTCTATTATTGGCGACCACAATATGCTTCTTTTTGTTGATAGATTGAGAGAGCGAGCCGATAAAATTTTAGATGAAAAAACTTTGACACCCAAGATAAAAATAGATTTAGAACTAGACTTTGAAGATATAAATGATTTGCTCATTGAAGGATTAGAAGAAATGGCTCCTTTTGGTCAATCTAATCCGGCTCCCAAGATGGCTTCTTTTGATGTTAAAATCATTGACGTTGTTAAAATGGGAAACGAAGGTCAACATATTAAGTTTAGATTTTTAGATGATAAAAAAAATAGCTTGAAAAATTTTTGGGGCATATCTTTTGGTGGAACCAAAAAATATTCTGAATTAAGTATTGGTGATCGAGTAAGTGTTGTTTATAATTTAGAATTTAATAATTTTAATGGTAATCGAGATATTCAATTAAAAATAGTTGATATTAAAAAATAAATATTTAACTTTTATCATTCAGTTTTGTTTATTGTTTGCTTTTTTGAGAATAATAAGTTTTACATAAGTTTATGAATAAAAATATAATAATTTTTTCTGATGGTGGTGCTCGTGGCAATCCTGGCCCGGCTGGTATAGGAGCTGTTTTATATGATCAAGAAAAAAATAAGTTAGCCGAAATTTCTAAGTATTTAGGAGAAACGACTAACAATCAAGCCGAATATAAAGCTTTGATAGCGGGATTAAAAAAAGCCAAAGAGTTAGAAGCCAAAGAAGTGAAATGTTTTTTGGATAGTGAATTGGTTGTGAAACAATTAAATCGAGAATATAGAGTTAAACATAAAGA
>JAKQTP010000090.1 GCA_029563035.1 archaeon
TATGTAATCGGACTTATAGTAAGTTATATTTTCAAACAACGTTGGCTTATGCTTGCTAGTAGTGTACTCTGGTTCGTACCTATTTTTTTAGTAGACAATACATTTATTGTAGTCTTTTCGATTATCATGATTGTAGCACAAATTGTAATCGTTGCATTTTCAAGTAAAGGAGATGATGAGTTTTTATGAGAACAATTTTTAATAAACACAAATATTTAAGGGTTATCAAGTTCAACACTGACAAGTCTAGTAGAATAACATATCATCTATCAGAAACGTTCAAAGCACCCTTTATAATCAATCCAGACCACGTTTTCATTGCGAATGGGTATAGAACAGTACTTATCACTGATAAAGCAGCAGAAACGATAAATCCGCTTAATTTCCAAAGTAAATACAACGTAAATGATTTTCAAACAGCGATTGAAAGTAAAATCATTCATGATACGTTTGCAAGTATTACAAAAAGTCCATTCGATTTAGTAACATTGTTATTGATTGTAAACATCTTGATTGGTGTTGCACTTGCTTATTTAATTTTAAAAGGACAAGGAGCAATCTAAATGACAAAAGTAAAAGTAAAAGATGAGGAACAACACTTAACCTTAGAAGATTTAATCAATGAAAAAACAGACCAAGCAGTAACTGATGGTGCTTCAAGTGATTTAGTAAGTTTAATTGCAATCAAAGAACTAACCGACTTAGAAAAAATAAAAGTTATCACTAGATTAAAGGCAGAACAAGTACCAATCATGACAAAACTTTATTTATACAGTGAAACATTCAATGTACCATTCATGAAAAAACTTGCTGATAACATTGCACAGTTACAAATTTCGATTGGTGGTCTTGGACGCCGTGAATTAGTAAGGGTTGTCAATCAAGCACAGCCAGAAATAATGGAAAAACAACGAGGATTATTTGCTAAAAAGGAAGTTTTTAGATGAAAGGTTTTTATCTATGTTTAGGTCGGCAAGGTTCAGGAAAAACCCTTTTCATGACGAAACATCTAGTTGATAATTTTACACCAAATCGACCTGTTTTTTCTAATTATACTTTATTTGATGTTCCATATCAAAAGATAACTTTTGGCAATAAAAAAGAAGTTCAAAAAGGTGCTTTTGATATTTTAGAAGTGTTAGAAGAAGATAGTGATTTCTTTAACAATGCTATCATGCTACTTGATGAAATACACTTGTATTTTGACAGTCGAGATTATATGAGAAGTAATGTTCGTAAGATACAAACATTCTTTTCACAATTACGTAAAAGGAATATTCTGATGTTAGCAAGTACACAATATATTCTTAATCTTGATGTAAGAATCAGGCGACAAGCACTAGCAGTTTTTCAAATGAAACAAGTAAAAGACACTATTTTTGAAGTAGAAACACATGAGATCGATGGTTACTTTACAAACTACATCAGAACTGATTTGTTTAATCTTGGGAAGTATTTTAAGTATTATGACACTAACGAAATCATAGAATAACCATAATTTACTAAATATCACTAATTGTATTGACAGTTAGTGATTTTTCTTTATAATCAAACAAGATTATAATATTTTGAAATAATTTGTAAATAATGTTTGACATGATATTTGATATATGCTAAAATAGGGTGTAATCAAAATAGATTACAGAAAGAGGTAAATTATGGAAAAAGTGCTTCAAGTTGAAGTTATCGCAAGAAAGTTGGAAATCAAGAACGGTGCTAACAAAGGGAAATCTTTTATTGGCTTTAAGGCAATTACGGTTGGAGGTAAATTGATTGATTGTTCATTCACTCAAGCAGTTACCAATCAACCTAAAGAGGAGGGAAGATACATTCTATCAGTTGCAGCTGATAAAATGAATATCGATAAAAACTCCTTATTCCCTAAACTTTGGATTCAAGAAGTCAAGTCATTCGTGTCAAAGCCTTCTCAATCTAAAGTTGATGATACCATCGTTTCTATGTTTAAAGAGAGTTTGCCGTTTTAACGGTAACTCTCTTAATTTCAATGAAAGGAAAGAAAATGACTAATGAAGAAAAAGAAATAATCAATAAAAACTTTGACGAAATATTAAAAAATGATTTAAAGATTAGTGATGATGTTTTACGAAAGCTTATACCATTACAAATTGTAATTCATTCCTTACTAGAAAGCAAGAATGTTTTTGATGATATTTACACATTCTGGAAATATTTAAACTTTTGGTATATAAGAGATAATATTCTAAAGATACTTGATATTAGTATTGTTACTTATTACAATCTCAAGCAATACATTGAAAATAGTAATACAACAGTGTCGATTGGAACTAATCTATTAAATAGAATTGACAAAACACGTTTAACTTTCAAATGGTATTTTGAATGGTGCAGAACATTATGAGTAAGAAAACAAAGAAACAAAAGCCAATCAAACGAAGTAGGAATGAAGTAGCAAAGATTAGATATCAGATGTTACGAGAAGCAGGTTATACAGTTGATGAAGCACGTAAATTAAGATATCAAAAACTTGATGTATCAGATGTGAAAATCAAAGATAAGAAGATTGTTAAAAACAGGAAATATCAACAAATATTAAAGACTTTGAAAGTTGAAAATAAGTACAGTAATTATAATCAAGAGATGATCAAAGTAAAAAACGATACTGTTTATTCTAGATGGGGAATGTTAACACAGGATAAACGTTATAAGAATAAAACTGCTGAAGTAGTACAGTTTATCAAAAAAGATATGAAAATTAAAGATGATCAAGCATATTATGTGATGTGGTTCATGCATACAAATAATCTTAGTTATCGACAAACGAAAGAACAGTTGATGACTGATAGCAATTTTGAAAAATATCGAAAGATAAAAGGTAAACGAAAATGAAAGGTGCAATCTTTTTAATTATTGGAGGTATTGTAATAATTTATATTTGTTATACGATTGCTAAAAATTGGGATGAGAAAAGAAAATGAATGAAATTAGGTTGGAAAGTGAGGTATAATAAATGAAACATACGATTGAACTATCAGAAGATGAATTGGTTGTTGTTTTAGTTGCTTGTGAGAA
The DNA here is from genome assembly GCA_029563035.1 of archaeon. The sequence goes on from JAKQTP010000090.1 coordinate 3,052, forward strand.
AAGGTTAGAACAAATAAAAAGTCTTAATTATAGCTGTAATTCAAAAGAATTGCAGCACGAACAATTAAGTAAAATTGTTGATTATTTAAGTGAAAAACTAAGAAGTATTTTAAGTGAAAGTTGGATTGAATTAGAATG
>JAKQTP010000268.1 GCA_029563035.1 archaeon
CTGATATATTTCAGTCAATTCCTTTTGTGATGTTTCTTGACTGTATTTTGCAGCAATATTTGCCATTCTGCTATATAATTCAGGAGATATTGCATCATCCAAAAATTTAACAAGAACTTCACCTGCCAAAAGAGGTAAATCGTAGAAATTTTCAGTCCATGCACCAGCATCATCAATTGCCTTAATTGCATTACCTGCCTCATCCCTTTCAATCATATATTCAGGCATAATGTCAGGTCTTAAACAGATTGGAATTACCCCGGATTTCATACATTCAAGCGGGAAAGTACCAAAAGATGCAATTCTGTCAATCCAAACTGCTGCAAAGTTTTCCTGTAATCTTTTTGCAAAGTCAACCCTTCTCATTGTCTGAGGCGGTTTACTCTTGGTAAGCATTGGGTCAAATGTCATCCAGTTGTATTGCGGATATTTTGCAAAGAATAGCTTCACAAATTTTGAAATTTCATTCGGATTCCTGCCAACAATTGAAATTATTGGTTTTTGTGGTTTCTTTGAAGGTTCAAAATAATCCGGGATACCAACAGTATATGTTTTTATGTTAAGTCTGTTTTTACCATAAAATGTTTCAAAGGTTTCTTTGAGTGATAGTGAAGTGGTAATCATATCACGAATACCAAAAGAAGTCCAATCTGTTCCCGGAATCAAAGCACTTTCCATATAATCAAGTGATTGGAGCAATCCAACCCTTAAACATGGAAGATTTTTTGTTTGTTCCATAATATTCGAATACACTTCGGGTATTACCATAACATCTTCCGGTCCTACCGTAAGTTTTGGGTCGGTCATTGGAACATGTTTGAATTCGGTGAGTTCTTTTTCAATCCATGTCGGAACAACATAGTCGCCTCTTTCAACCATCATTATTACTTCATAACCCATACTTTTCACAACGGTTGCGTGAAAATAAATTTCATATACTGATGCAATGGGATTTGGTGCATCTGGAACACAGAATAAGAATTTTGATTTCTTATTTGCAATTCTATCTAATGATATTTTAATCTTTTCGATTTTTTCTAATTCAGCTTGCTGTGCTGCCTCATTTAATACGTCTGCCATTTTACTTATTTTTTATATTTAATTATTTTTTCGAATGTTGGATTCTCAATCAAATCATTGATTTGGAGAATTTCTAATGAACCTGCTTTAATGTCTTCGTTGTATGGTCTTTTCACCTTAATAAGTTTCTTACCCCAAGGTTCGCCAAGCTTTAATATTTCGGGGTCGGATGTGATAAGTACATCAACATTTTTCCACATATCAAGTGAATTGTCAACAAATTTATATTCTTTGAATCTGCTGGTCATTTTACTTAAAAAGAAAAGTGTTGGTGGTATGCTGAAATGATTTTCAACTGACATCACAACAAAATCAACCGCCTTATCATACATCAGAGAGAAGTTTTTAACATGTAAATCCATCCCCTTATACATAATTGGTGCGCTTCCATGTATTTCAAGACAATAATCTTCATACATGAAACGATTATACACTTCTTTTGCTGATAATTTAACTTCTTCAGGTTTTTTAAATAAAAATGTGTCAGCATCGGCTTCACCTGTTTTTTCGTCTACCTGATAATGTACTGGATTAATATCATCTGGCATATCTTCAGGTTCTTTTAATTCTTTAATTACTTCGGTAGTATCTTCCCAACGATATGTTTTAAAAAAATCATATGTATATGCTAATGGAGTTTCGCTTGGAATTCCTTCTTCGCCAAATTCCTGCGCATAAAATCTATCAAACTGAAGCCATCTGGCTCTTAATACCTCATTAATGTCAATTCCTACTTTCAGTTTTTTACTCATCTTTGTTTTTCTTTAATAAATCTGCCTGAAATTGCAGTTCTTCTTGTAATTTTTTCATCATGTCGGTGTGTTGACGAACAAGTTCTTCGTCAGTAATGTATTTTGGATTAATACATTCAATTTTTGTATCAGTTGATTGAACCGGGATAACAATTAATTCCCCTTCAAATGAAGGAGCAATTCTATTTGTCACCTTTTGTACATATTCTGGAATGTCTTCAGAACGAATTCCAACAACCCCAATATACATTACAATTATTAATTTTTCTTCCATTTTATTCTAAATATAAAATCATATTATTAATATCATCATTAATATATCCTAAAAATTTGTTACAAGTGTGACATAATAATCCCCTCACTTCCATTGTTTTATGGTTATGGTCAACACATAATCTTTGTTTGAACTGTGATTGATGCCTTCCACATATTTTACAACACCCCTTTTGATTTTCAAACATTTTATTATATTCTTCTATTGAAATACCGTAATCTCTTTTATAAAAATATTTACGTAAAATTCCTTTATATTTATCCTTATTATTTTTTCGATACTCTCTCATATATGAATTTCTTTTATCCTTATTATTTTTTCGATACTCTCTCATATATAAAATTCTTTCGTCTTTATTCATAAAGTTTTACTTTAGATAATATTATTCATTTAAAAATGTATTAACTACATATACTAATACGACATACAATTAAAAATCTTGAATTTTGGTAAAAAATTTTTTTTGTAGTATTTATCGAAAACAATAATAAAGTATAAAATTTTATAAAATATGGCAAGAGAAGGAGAAATACCACAGAAAGAATCAATCGCTGATGTATTGAAGAAGTATAAAGAAACTCAAACTACTCAAACAAAAGCACCGACTGCAGTTGGAAATGCGATTCCAAATGCGCCTGTTTTCAATCAGCAGGAATTTGAAAAAGCGATGTCAAAGGAAACCGACCCGGATTTAATGACATCGTATGAAATTGTTAAATTACCATCAAAAGGCGTTTTTTATTCACACAAAATTTCCGAAGTTGCTGTTGAATATATGACTTCAAGGGATGAAGATTTGCTTACAACCCCTTCTTTAATTGATAGTGGTGAACTTTTAAACATGCTTTTAAAAAGAAAAATTAAAACACCGGGAATTGTCGTAGAAGAATTACTTCAAGGCGATAGAAACGCTATTATTCTTTTTCTTCGTACTTCAAGTTATGGTGCAGATTATTCTGTACAAGTAACTGACCCACGTAATGGTATTGTTTTTAATTCAAAAGTAGATTTACTTCAATTGAAATATAAAGAAGTAACTGAAATGCCAGATGAATTTGGACATTTTACGGTTGAAATTCCTATGCGAAAAAAAGTTGTTACTTTCAGACTCATCACTTCAGGTGAAGATGCAATTTTATATAAAAAAGCTGAACAAATTAAGGAAGCATATGGTAATGAAATTAGTGATTATTCTACAATGAAATTAAAATCACATATTGTTGCCATTAATGATAAAACCGATAGGAGCTATATTGACAGATTTATTGATGCAATGCCAGCCTTAGATGCGGTTACAATTCGTAGAAAAATTATGGCTGTTAGTCCTGATGTGGATATGAAATATCAGTTTACTGCCAAAGACGGCTATAAATTTGAGGCATATTTAACACTCGGTCTTGATTTTTTTTTCCCAAGCACTTAGCGGGGGAGTATAAAAAAATGGTCAATGAAGAAATATATATATTGACCAAGCATGCTAAGTTTCAAGCTGATTATATCGAAAATCTCCCCGTGTACAGAAGGCGACATTTCTTGTTCCTGTTACAAAAAGAGAACGAAGAAATTGAAAAATTACAGGAACAGGCAAAACAAAAACAAAACTTTAGACCAAGAAAATAAAAATCTTGGTCTTTTGTATTTATATAAAAATATTCATAATACATTATGGCAGATAGGGGGAATTTAGATGTTCTTAGAGAACTTCAACGATTGCAGGAAGAATACAATAATCAATTGGCAAGTAGCATTAGTTTGGATGAGAAGATGCGCATTCAAGAAGAAGC
>JAKQTP010000101.1 GCA_029563035.1 archaeon
AGGGTAAATATCAAAGTCCCCTTTTTTTATTCTTTCAGACTTTCTTTGCATTATATTCCTTCTGCAAATATTCTTCAACTGCACATCTAACAATCTCAGATACTGATTTTCTTTTTAATTTAGCCAATTTTATAAGTTCATAATCTGATTTTCTTGTAGTAGAGTAACTTCTAACAACATATTTATCTCTATCCATTTTTACCCCTTTTTTATTATATGCTTTTTTACAAATTATGCAAGTCTTTTCTAACATAATAAAGACTTTTTTATACCTAAAAAAATAATCACCATTTAATTTAAAGTTGCTCTAATTCTTTTTCTCTATCTCTTTTATCATATCTTCTTCTAATAATTCTGTTTCTTCTAATAATTCTGATAAATCACTATTTAGGAATTCTTCAATAAAAGTATTGTCTTTAATATCAAAAAAAGAATTTTTTATTTTATCTGATTGCTCTATAATGTTGGCTAATTCAGGGTTTACATTAAAATTATTTGAAAAATCAGCATAAGCACTTATAAAATCCATTGCACTTTTAAGCCTTATTTTTTCATCTGTAGAGCTTAAACATTTCTCTATAACACAAAAACTTTTGATTAATATTTCATTAAGCCTTTTACATATTTTTGAAGTAACAAAGTTAGAATAAATTTTACTTTCCAATTTTAGCACTTCATTAAATTCTCTATCTCTTAGCCAGTTATATAAAGTTTGCTCTGTTATATCACACTCCTTAGCAATTTCTCTTTTAGGCTTGCAGGTAAATACTAATAGCCTTATGGCTTTCAATTTGTTTTTTTCTCTTATCATTTTTTTTTACACCCCTTAAATCTAAAAATTTTTAAAAAAATATTAAAGAATTATTAAAGCATTATTAAAGCATTATTTCTTTTCAATCTTGTAAGTTATATTACCACCTTCATTGAAAAACTTTATCATATAAGAATTATAGCTTCCCCTTATATCAAACAAATAAGCATTAGGTTCACCTGTTGGATAAAGAGAGCTTAAATACTTTTTAGAAGTTAAGTTAAATACATAATATAAAGGCTTTTTATCCAATCCTTTTTTTCTTTTCAAAATCACTTGTTTACTACCATCAAAATTAAATACTGTTCCCTTAATATCAATATTAAAAAAGTTATTTCCTTCCATTTTTACACCTCATTATCATTATTATTTAAAAATTTTTCTTTTAGCTCATCATAAAGCTTTTTATATTCATATATATTAAAAACCACTTCCTTCCTTTCATTGTCAATCTGTGATAAAATAGTATATACTTGTGCCTTCTCATACTTTTCACTTAAAACCTTCTTAAGTTCATCATCAGGCAGAAAACAAAAAGGATAAAAGCCATATCTTTTAAAAGCTTTTTTACCATACTGCTTAAAATAAAATAATGCTTCAAAAATTAATGCTCTTAATACTTCAGGCTTTAAAACTTCAGAGTTTAAATTATCACCTGCATTAAATTTAAAAACTTCACTCATATAATTTGAGTAAATAGATTTTAAATTATCCCATTCATTTTTTAAGTCTTTTAGTAAATTAATGTTATTTTTTTTAACTTCCATATGCCTTAATAATCTAATTTCTCCTCTAACTATATTTTCATCTGTAAAATTATAGCATTGTTTTATATAACCATAGCCTAAACTATCAGACATTTCTTTTACTTTATTATAAAAGCAAACTTCCCTTAAAGTATTACCACTCAAAAAGCCATCAGGATAAACCCTTTTATAGGTTCTTTTAAGCCCTAACATTTTCAAAACTTCAGCATAAGTATTGAAATTATAGGAAGTTCTAACATTCTTGAATAAATCAAGCCTTAGTATTTTAGCATTTTCCAAGTCAACAACAATGCCATCACTTTTTAATTCATTTTTTAAGTTATTTATTGCAATCTCAAAACTATTTAAACCAATAGGGTAAAAATTATCTCTTAAACCAAACAATTTAGGTAAAGAGCATTGCAATCTAAAGCCCTCTTTATTTATGGTTACATTATAAGTTTTCTTGTTAGAATAAAGTTTATAAAATACTTCATTTGTAAATAAATCAACATCTGATACAAAGTGAAAGTTAATCTTATCTTTTAGTTTAAATTCATTTGTTGCCACCACTATACTATCAACCATAATCACACCCCAGGATAAAGATAAAGATAAAGATAAAGATAAATATAAGATTTTTTAATTTGTCTGATTTTTTCAGACTTTTTGCTCTTGATATACTAAGCAAAAAGTTTCTCTTGATTTCTTTGAAAGATTGTATTAAACTATTTTTAGCACAAAAGGAGGAGACTTTGATAAGAGGGTAAATATCAAAGTCCCCTTTTTTTATTCTTTCAGACTTTCTTTGCATTATATTCCTTCTGCAAATATTCTTCAACTGCACATCTAACAATCTCAGATACTGATTTTCTTTTTAATTTAGCCAATTTTATAAGTTCAT
>JAKQTP010000009.1 GCA_029563035.1 archaeon
TCGCCGGACCAATAACCTTGCATTCATCAACCCATGAGTGCTCTTTTAGCTTTTGTATAAACCAAACGGTTTAAAATATAATGTATTGAAAAAGAATTATATAGCAGTAATGCTACTATTAAAAATTTACGTATGAAAAAAATTATTTTAATCATGTTAGTATCTCTGATGTATACTGCATGTAATGAAAAATCTGAAGATCCCTTCCTTAGTCCTATTCAATCTTTAGAGCAAAGCGAGTATTTAAAGGCTAAAGAAATGGGTAAATTGCACAATCAATTTCTCGATGAAATTTCTGAATATTACAAGGGTCTTGAATCTGAGAGTCTTTCTGAAATTTCCATCGGAAATAAACTAATTAAAATCAAAGAATTTATTGTTCAACAACATGTTCATGATGACTACAATAAACTTATATTGGAGAATTCAATTAAGAACATAAACTCAATGTATATAATTAGTCCTAATTCATTAACAAGAGTATCTGATGTCTCAGATGTACTATCATCATTATACCTCGGTTTTATAGAGGAAATTTCAAATAACAATATAACTGACGAAGAAGGTGTTGTAAGTATTATTAACGCAAAAAACGATCTTACTGAAAATGATATATATGCATTATCAATTATCGGGTTTACTTATATCAACTCAGTAGAGTATTGGGGAGAGGAAGAAAATGTATATAAATGGTTAGAATTTTACGGAATTGACGTGACTCGAACAAAAGGTTTCTGGAAAGATTTATGGTATGCTGTTAAACAAACAACAAAATATGATGCAGCTGGAGCTGCTGCAGTGTTACTAGAAGCTGGAGCAATGGCAGCAACAGGAGTTGGAGCTCCTTTAGCAGGAGCAACTGTAGCTACTGCAGCATGCTGTAGTTCAATTGTTGGATTAGCAGGTGAATTAGGAGGTGCTTGGTAGTATGAAACAGATAATATATTATTTTTACGCATACTATAGTATTTTTTTAACTATACTTTTGATTTTCTTTAATAACATAACAAAAATAAAAGCCATTCTTTTTTCGTTGGTATTTGGCATTTGTGTATCTTTAGTTCAGGCCCTTGTAATTAAAAAAAGAGCTGCTAATCCTAAAATACCAATATGATTATTAGAGGTAAAATTGATTTTTGTTATAATTTATCCTTATAGGCTAATTATGATATATTAGTGTCTAAAAGAACCGAGTACAAAATAAGGCGGTATAAAACGTTAAATTTGTACTCAAATGGAAAAACAGAAACGAAAATCAGCCAACTTCAAGACAAATGTTGTAATGGAGTTGCTACGCGGTGAAACGATTG
>JAKQTP010000035.1 GCA_029563035.1 archaeon
ACACAACCCGCATTAAAAGTAATTGTAACTTGATAGGAAAGTGCTTCGAAACCGGCAACTAAAACATACCGCCAAAACGATAGAACCAAAAGTTTGCAAAATATTAAAAGCCATTTGATGGTTTGCAACAAATAATTTTACCTTTGTTGAATAAGAACAACTTTATAATACCAACCCGCCACAAAAAGAGAGACTGGAAACATAAAATGAAACATCTAAGTAAGTTACAAGCTCTTTAAATAAGATGTCAACAATTATAAATAAGACAGACAATGAAAGAAATTGAAAAACAATTAAAAGAGACTATTCGTCAAATAGTTGAATTTCGGACAGACTATATTTCAAATGAACAAGCGGTAAGAACTCAATTAATTGAGCCGATTTTAAATGTGCTTGGCTGGATAACTTGTAATCCAAAATTTTTAAGACCAAATGCAACAGACGAAAACGGTAAGATACCTGATTATACTCTTTTGAAAAATGGTAAAACGACTTTGATTGTTGAAGCAAAGAATTTATCAATTGACTTGCAGGACAAAAAAATTATAGACCAACTTGCAAACTATTGTTTCAAATCAGGAATTGACTTTGGGCTTCTGACAAATGGAGTAAAATGGTTACTATTCAAAACTTTTGAGAAGAACCCAAAAGATAGAATTGTTTGGCAGGTTGACATCGAAACTGATAAAATTGAATATGTAGCAAGAAGTTTATCGTCATTTGCTTATTCAAATATTGATACTTTAGATATATTACTAAAAAAGAGCAAGTTGCTTAATAATGGTTGGAAAGCATTGATTGAATCAACTGATAGCATAGTTGCAATAATATCACAAAAACTTTTGGAGAAAATAAAATCCACAGAACCGTTATTCGAAATTACCCCTGACGACTTAAAAACCTTTACAAAGGGCAAAATTGAAGAACTTTTTGAATTAACTGAAATCGAAGAAGGAGAAAAAGCCAATGAAAATGGCTCTACCCAAACGGAAACTGGATTCGCTGAAGGTGAAGATGTGATTTTTAAAAGACATCAAAAGAATAAAATAAGAGAAAAAATATCAGTAACATTCCCTGACAAAACAGTAATAAAGAACAAAAAAGTTGTTGTCACATTCGTTGAGACAATTAAAAAAATTGGACCAGAAAAAGTTTTGCCGTTAAACTTATATCGTTCAGGAGTTGCAATTGTATCTGAAATTAAAGATGACTTTTACAACCAGCACAAAATTGGAAAATATTGGATTATGGTTCATGCTTCAACAAAGGAAAAAATTGCTGTCCTCAATGAAATCAATGAAAAATTGAATTTAAAATTAACAATAGAATCCTTTACGAATGAATAATGAACAGCTTGTAACAAAGGTTATATTTAAAAAGGGGTTCAGCGAGTATTCAAGCTTTCTGCCCTGTTTAAACTTTGGTTTAGGCTCGAAAGGAAATCCCCCACAACCGGCAACTTTTCATACTACCAAGCGTTAATGCCCATAAAATGAATGACAAGTAAAATAAAGTTGATTTTTATAAATAGTAATATTATTAACAAATTAAATCTGACAAAATGAAAAAGTTGTTTTTAAGTGCATTTGCAATTTTTATTGGATTAAGTCTATACCCTCAACAA
>JAKQTP010000052.1 GCA_029563035.1 archaeon
AGTGAAGAATACCTTGAAAAAATTGGAAAAATGTTCGGAAAGGGATATGCCCGATGGTTAATTCTTAGAATGAAAGATAAATCATTAAAAGAAGAAGACATTTACAAATATATGAATTTCTTCAAATATTTCGAACAGGGTAGAAAATTGGGGTATTTTACCTATAATGATATTCTTAAATATAAAAATCCAGAACAATTCAATCGTGAAGCTACCGCAGCCCACGAAAAGTTAATTGGTTTCCAAGGTGAAGAACTGGAGGATAATGAAAAAAATCTTGTTTCACCACAACAAATCCAAACATTGGAGAATGTTGGAATAAAATTTCTCGGATTAACCCCAGATGGATATCAATGTTTTAAGGTCCCAATGGGAGTTCAAGGAAATGAAAAAGCTTTTACAGCATATAAAAATATTCTAGCCCAATGTCAGGGACGAGATAAGGGGGCAAAAATTTCAATTTGCACAATGGCAGATATGGGAACCTTTGATTCGTATTTAAAGGATGATGATTTTTATGTGTTTTTCAATATGAAAGATCCCAAATCACCATATCAATTTCATTATGCTTCGGACCAGTTTATGGATAAAAATGATACGCCGGTAGCATAAAGTGAAAAAACACCAACATATAAAAAACTTTTTCAAATTTATTAATGATAATGATGAACGAAAAATACCAATACAAATTAAATTGGATTTATTTCCTGAATATCTAGATGATGAAGAAAAAGACTATATTTTAACATCAGAAAAAATTTCATTTGAAAAACGAGCACGATATATAAATTATATTAATAAAACAAATAGATGGGATTTTATTGCACCTTTTGGTTCTTTTTCACCAACAACCACCCTTGCCATTAGTAAAAACAATAACGTTTATTTTATTAATTTATCCGGTGAGCAAGATGTTACCGGAATTGATAAATATAAGTTATTTCATACCGAATATTATTACCCAGCAATCCTACGTGGAGGAGAAGCGAGAGCCGCTTATTTTAATGCCTTATTTGAAAAAAATATATTTAAATATATTTTCAAAATGGATGGTTTTTTCGGACCAAATGTGGCCGTGGCAATATTATATAATCCGAATGGATATAACAAAAACAATTATGGCGGACGAATTTTAATTAATCATAATGGAATAGCTGATGTTTCACAAGTTGATCTTTATGATATATTAAAACGTAACGCTTCAGAAAAAGACCTTGCAGCTTATTTTAACACATTAATCGGGCGTGATGATATATGGTATGTTTACAAAAAAAAGCATACAGACGAAATTGGTGATTATTTCGATGCTACTACAATATATAACGAGAATATTCGTATTTATATGTCAGGAGAAGTTATTTATGTATGAATTTAAAAAACCAACATATAAAAAACTTTTTTAGGTTTCTTGAAAAAAAAGAAAATAGAAAAACAAAATTTGTTATTAAATATCGCATTATGCCCGAAGACATATCTGAAAAAGAAATGGATGTTTTTAAACATCATATTTCACCGGAAAAAAGGGCGGGATTATTCAATGGTATATTTAAAAAAATTTGGTATAGTTATGTTTTACCTTTTGATATTGTAGCACCATCTTTAGCTTTAGCCACACAACTGGATAAATTTTTACTTATAAATCAATATGGTGAACCGAATGTGACCGGAATTGATTTAAAAAAACTTAGACAAAATGTTATTAATGATGAAATTCCTATTGGATATTTAGAGGGTTATTTAAATTCAGTACAGGAAAGATTTTTGTATTATAATTTGGATCGTAAATCTTTATCCTTTCTTCCGGAAAATTTATTTCTTATAACAGTAAGTTTATCATTAAATCTAATGATAATTGTTAATGAGAACGGAATGCCGACTACAAGTGGTGTTACCAAAAAAATAAAAAAACAAATAGAAGATATTCAGCCTGACGCATATGAAAATACAATAAATGTTATGATACGTTTTAAAATGATTTAAAATTAAAAATTGAAAACTAATAATCAACATATAAAAAACTTTTTTAGGTTTCTTGAAAAAAAAGAAAGTAGAAATATACCAGATATTACAATATTCATGTTATTTCCTGAAATGATTAATGATGATATTTGGAATTGTTTATTTTATAGTGATAAAGATACGTGTATAGATTTAAGAACAAGATACATTAATAAAATAAGTGGTTTGTTTTTTGATATGATTTTACCATTTAATGTGATTTCAAAACATCACGCATTGGCGTATGATTATGATGAAATGGAATTTTATACCGGTTATATTATAAATAAAAAGGGTGAAGTAAGTGTCAAAGGATTAGATATCAATAAATTTTATGGTGGTTATATTCCAAATTTACAATATATCGTCGCAGCATATGTAAATACATTGAACTGGACAAGATATGACTATATTAAGTATGGTGTTGCGACATTAATCCCAAAAAATATTTTACCCCATCACGCTAGTGCGATTCCTAAAGGCGAGGATGAATTTTATTCAGTTATTGTTGATTTAAAAACGGGATTAAAAGAAACATCATCTTTTGATTTAAAAACTATAGAAAAACTAGTCGATGCCGGATATGGTGCGGCGTATTTTAATGGTATAGTCGTCGGAAATCTTTATTCCGGAATTAGTTTTTATGACGATACCAAAAAAACACTAGTCGGAAAATCACTTGACGGTAAAAAAGTATTGATTGATACTGAAGGAAATCTTATTAAAATATTAAATTAAAATCTTTTCGAAAAATTTGTTTTTTTCATTTTTTTGTAATATCTTTGTTGTGAACAAAAAAATTACAAAATGGAAGTAAAACTTAACAAATTAATTGATAGTCTTATACATACCACAAAACTTGGCCAGTGTAAATGGGAACGTGATTCATGCGGCGATTATAATTTAACACTCAAACACGTCGTAATATCTTTAAAATACACACCAAAACAAGGTTTAGTCAACAATGTTATATCTTTAGTCTTACGTGATCGTCTTAACATTGATATAAAATATGCCAGTATTGTAAAAGAAGACGATGATAATAAAAACAATCTCAGTAAATTATATACACTTGTGGTTGCAGACTATAACAATTTCATAGAAGATGTTATTCAAGAAACATTAAATGAAATTGGATTTATTGAGTCGTGATTAAAAACAAAAAATAATAATATGATTACTGAAAAAATAATCGACAAACTCATAGAAAAAACAAGAAATAATCAATACATTTGGTATTATATTCCTTGTGAAAAGAAATTTCGACTCTCTTTGAAAAATGGTATATTATATATGTCTTCTCGTTTAATTGATTCGTTAGAAAACACAAAATTCAATCATATATTACAAATTGAAATAGTACAAATTAAGTTAGAAATATATAATAACAATTATAAGCCTGAAAAACTTATAGATGTAATAAAAGCCAAACATGAAAATTCTAACCTTAATATTTTATATGATCTTGTAGAAAAACAAACACAAAAATATATTGATGAAGAACTTCAAAAAATACAAAATGAAATCGATGAATAAATTTTTTTTTCAGAACAAAAGAAACACGAGAAGTTTGTTAATTTGGTTATCTTTTATTGTACTAATATCAGGTATTATATTAATACTTTATCCTATAATAAGTGAAATTAAATCTTTTGTCGCTCTATTTTTCTTGGGTTTTGGTGCCGGATTCTTTGGTGCTAAAATTTACTTTCCTTTACTATATAAATTAAAAAGAAAAAAACGTCAAAAGAATTTTATAGATAGTATTAATAAAAATTAAAATCATGAGAAAAATTTTTGTTACTTATGAATTGGCGGAAAAATTAAAAGTTATTGGTTTTAACGAATCATGCATTTTCAGTTATGACAAAGATAAACAACCGAGACATAATCTATTTTATTCCGAGGGTTTATTATCACTTGATTGGTCTAAAGATAGCCCAAATTTATTAGCCCCATTATGGGAACAAGTTGCTACTTGGCTCAGAAATGAATATCAAATCACAGTGATTGTTGGATTTTCATTAAAATTAAAAAAATGGGACGCACATTCAAGTGACTTAAAATTATATGGTATTGAATATATCAAACAATATATGTGGAAGGAATTATATGACCAGCCAAAATTCGACACATATGAAGAAGCCCTAGAATACGGAATTACAGAATGTATAAATAAAATCTGGAAAAAATATACATATATACCCGATCCAACTAGTAACACATCCGATATAACCAAGTCAAAAATGTTTGAATTTATTAAAAAATCAACACCAGATCTTGTCTCTGTTATAGATATGAAACTAATTGGTTTTGGTGAAAGTAGTGAGGAAATAAATAGTCATTATCTGGTTAAATGTATTGTCGATGGTATCGATTTTACAAATCCATTCGAAAATCGTGACTTACAGTCAATCGAAAGAACTTGCCGGGTCGATGCTTTAACATTTCAAAACTGGTTAAAAAACGAATTAACAATTAAATGGATTTAAAATGTGGAGAAAAATATTATTCGTTTTATTAATACCCGTATTTGTTGTGTTTTATTTTTTGTGGACAATTTTATCACCAATATTTTTATTAATCTTTAACTGGAATTATATAGATTTTTTCTATTTTGTTTTAAAAAAATATCTTAATTTAATTAATGTAACAATCGAATAAAATATATTAAAGATATTAATGAATAAAGAAGAAATAAAAATAGGTAATGAAAAAATAGCCAATTTCTTGGGGTGGTATCAAGACGAATCAGAAAGTATAAATTTATATTTTCAAAAAACAGACACAACAAAAAAATGTGTGTTTGATATTTTATCATCACCAACTCATGATTTACCATTTCATAGAGACTGGCATTATATATTTCGAGCTGTGGAAAAAATTGAAAATATGGGATTTAGCGTTACCACAACAAACAATAATCACGATGGTGAAATTATGTTAGAAAAGGTAGATATTGGTTATGAAATGGACAGTGATTTTTATACTCAAATATCAGGACAAATTAACGAACCCAATAGAGGTGTCCGGTCTTTTCGAATAGAAAGAGTTGATTTTGGAAACAGACTTGAAGCTCTTTGGAAAACAATTGTCACATTCCTCAATTATTATCAAGATGATAGTGTTAGATATGTTACAATAACAATTAATCAATATTTTGAATAATGAAATATCCACTTAAATTCAAAGACATTGGTTTGTCATCACATGTATATCTGTCTCAAGAAAAAGGTCTGGAATACATAAAAAAATGGATGACCATTACAATGAATAAAATTTATGAACAACAAGGACAATTGGATTATTTCTTGTTCTTTATCAACGATAAATTACAAATACATCTTGAAATTATACCACCTCAACAACTTTCCACACCTGAAGGTAAAGAAGAAATAAGAAAAAAAATAAAAATAATTTGTTCTTATCAAAATGTCATCGCCGGCGGAATAAATGATTTTTTAAATTATAACAAGAAAAATAAAAATAAACAACCTGTTATTATATCAATATTTTCGACTGCAACCAAAACCACCTTGGGTAACACACTCAATGATACTACAATTAATAAAATGTTTTCAAGTTTATTTGAATAGTGATAATTGAAAAATATATAAGACATGAATGAAATTCCAGATCTCGAAAATTTAAGACAAGAATTACTTACTTTTCCAACAACAGAAGATGCGTTGAATTATTTGAAAAAGAAACTAATTTGCACCATCACGTCATTCTTTAAAAAACATGGTCCATTACCTTCAATGGTGTTTTTCGTCACTAGTGACTTATATCCGGAATTTATATTGATTCCCAGCATTGGACTTGAAACACCTGAAGGTAAAACAGCATTAAAATATACAATATTAGATATGTGTAAAGACCCAAAAATCATTGCTGCAGGAATGATTGTTAATGGTAGTGCGAAAATATTAAAGAATGAAAAAAATGATGAGACACAAAAAAATGATTTTGAAGATACACAAGATATAATCATGTTAATTTTTTCAACACCAAGTAATGAAGAAGCAATTACATATTATGTTAATTCTGAAACCAAAACTATTTTGGGAAAAACATCATTTACCAACGTTCAATGTGGTGGAAAATTTTCAAATTTTTTTGAATTGAGAAAAGCAACTATGAATTAAAAAAAATATATTAAACACAAACAATGTTTAAAAAATTTAAAAATAATGGAAAAAACAGTTGAAATTAATGTACCAGATGGTTATGAAATTGACAAAGAAAAGTCGACTTTCGAAAAAATAGTATTTAAGGCTATTGAGCAAAATCTTCCAGAATGCTGGGAGGATTTGAAAAGTATTGAAGGATATTATATGGAAATAATATAGATACTGTTGTTATATTTTCTATAAGACACACTCTTGCCTTTAAATCTCCCGAACTCAGAGATAAATTCATTTCCTATCCTAAGATTAGAGAACTTATTATAAAGGCAATACCATTATTGGGATAAAATGTAATTTTAAATAATATAAAAAATGAGCATACCTCTTACTCGTAAAATCAAATTATCGGTATACGTTCCAAATACCATTACAGAAGAAAAAGAAAGACACGAATACAAAACATTTGTGTGGCAACTTTTGAGAAAGGTAAATCAACAAAACTATGAATTTCATAACCTATTGGTAAAGAAACTTATTGAACTTGATTCCGTTCTCGAAGGACGGCTTACCGAAGACGATAATTTCATCGAAATTCGCAACCGTTATTACTCAGATAGAAAAGATAAAAAAAATCAACGGGAGTTTTTTGATTATATCAGAATGAAAAAAGATGAATTGATTAAAGAATTTGGTGGAAAAAATCTACATGGGTACATTTATACCTATTTGAAAAATTATATTAAATCCCTTCCAGAAGAACAACAATTCATGGCATCATATACTTATGGATCCATTTCAAAAAATGTTGTCGACAAATACACTAACGATCAGTTCGATGTGTTTAGAGGTGTAAAAACTATTGCTACGTATAAAAATACACAACCGATACCAATTAACATTATAGGACATGTCAAAAAAAATGAAAAAGGTGAGTTATATAAAAACACCGGAAAAGAATGGTTTAACAAATATGATGACATTTATACATTCAAATTTAAATCAATTAAAAAACACGAAATTGAATTACAACTTAATTTTGGAAAAGACAGATCAAATAATCGAATAATTGTCGATAGAATTTATAATAACGATCCAAATTATAAAATTTGTGATTCAAAAATCCAAGTCGTTGGAACAGAAATTTTTCTGTTACTAGTGTTTAAACAATTTGTAACAAAACGAGAATTAGGTCTTGATGTTAGAAAAGTAATTGGAGTTGATTTGGGTGTAAAAAATGTGGCTACAATAGCAACAAATTTCTCTGATCACATAGAAATAATTGGCGAAGGTGAGTTTGTTTTGATGAGAACTAAATTACAAATTGAAAAACAAAAAAGATCTATACAAAGAAATTCAAAGTATTCTAGAGGTGGACATGGAAGAAATAGAAAATTACAGAAATTAAACGAATACAGAAATTATGAACGTAATTTTCGTTCAACATTTAATCATAAAATATCGAAAGATGTTATTGAAATTGCAATAAAACATGGGGCTGGACAAATTAATATTGAAGATCTATCTTCTATTCCATTAAAAGAAAAAAATAACAGAATACTTAGATTTTGGTCATATTATGACTTAATACAAAAAATTATATATAAAGCTAAACGAGAAGGTATAATTGTTAATTTGATTAATCCCAGTTATACCTCACAAAAATGCCATCAATGTGGTCAAATCGGAAACAGGCCAAAACAAGACACATTTTTATGTACCAATCCCACATGTAAAGCATTCAATGAACCAATTAATGCCGATGTTAATGCCGCCAAAAATATTGCTAAAATATCACTATAAAAATTTGGTTTTTATGATATTTTTTCTTATATTTGTACAAAAGTTCTTTGATATATTGGAAATTACCTTTTTAATAGGTAATTGGGGCGGTTGTGCGTCCATAAAGTTGAGGGAGTGTCCTAAGAAATTAAAATCGAACAAAGACACATATAACCACTCACTAAGTACCCTTTTTTTATTTAAAAATTTTCGAACAACAGCCACAAAATCACGTGTTTATTCATCGGTATGTTGGGGATGATAACAAAAATCTGGGTATACACAACAACACATTGGTTCATCCACGTATTTTTAAATAATAATGAATTGTATCATAATAAAATTGACAAAAAATGAAAGTATATCAATTATCTAAAATCAATGGCTATTATTGGTGGACAGGGACATCAATACTAACCACAATACCA
>JAKQTP010000063.1 GCA_029563035.1 archaeon
CCATATGAATTTGTATATTTGTACTCATTGCGAGCAAGATGTTCTGCTCGTTGTTCATTGGCTATTTTTTCTAATTTCGTTATCATTTTACATTAACTTTTTTATTCGTTTTATTTCTTCAAATAATTTCATCGATTTAGCAGAAAAAATAGAAGAATTTGCAAATTTTTCTGAATTGGATTTTGGTTTAACAACATCATTAACTGGTATTCTTGGTGATAATGTGTTCTTTGTGTGTCGTTTTATTGATGGATTAGACCTTTCTCCCGTTAATCCAGCAATATCATTAGCAATTCTTGTCGCAGATTCTCTGTCACGTATTAAATTTCTTTCATTTGTTAATGTTGTTATACCCCAATTTCTCAATAAATCACCACCATAATAATTATATTTTTCAGGTTCTAAAAATTTATTTATTTTTTTCATATCATGTAATATCCTCTTTAACTGTCCATATGTTACTGTGCCAGTATTTAGAAGATTTTCATTCCTATGTAACCCTTCAATTTGTGGTTGTTGCTTAAGGAAATGTATAATATTATCCGGTAATTTAAATATTCTATCTTTTAATTCACTATTCATCGTCTTCGAGATATTCTGTAATATCACTAAGTTTTAAGCCATTACTTTTCATCGATTGTTTTACGGATTGTAATTGTCTTTTTATTATTGGTGATATTGTTTTTTTTTCAGTTTCGTTTTGATGTTTTTTTACAAAATCTCTATTTTTTGTTTTTTTTGTGAGATATTCGTTAATATAGTCTAATGGATGTTCAATTAATCTTATTTTTCCATCTGGTAATTGTGGGTCATATCCCATTTTTTTTGCTCTGTCTTTTGCTTCATCTTCAGGAACTTCTAATTCATCTTTAAATACTTCAACAGCATCATCATAATCGGTTTCTGGGTCTGCAATTGTCTCAGATGCACCTAACGCTTTACTCATATCAGATTCTGCCCAATATTTAAGTGTTTTATTGGCGTTAGTAACACCACCCAAAATACCAAAAGACCCCATCTGTCCCATTGTTGCCGTTGTAACCTCATCTGATGTTTTTTTAGATCTTACATATGCATTTGGATTGCCTGGAATATCACCACGTTTTATGTCACCATTTTCATCAACAACTTCATCTATATCTAATTCTTCATCAGCCTTTTCTGGTAACTTATCAAAATCAGTCTTATCTGAATATTCTTTAGCCCATCGTTTCCATTTTTTGCGTTCTTTAGATGGTAATTTAGGATCATTTGCCTTCGCATAAAAATATCGTTGCTGTTTTTTTGAAGCGAATGTTTCTTCAATAATTTGTTTTACAAAATTATCCATTATTATAGTTTTTATATAAATATCCAATCAGTTAAAAGATGTTTGAACATATTTATTTAAATATGAATACTCAGGATATTTTATATCGTGGTGGGACAAATATTGATATAACATTAGACTCATCAGAATATTACGATTTCATTCTTGCAAATGATGATCGTGAATGTGTATTTTTGGGAAAACCTAATAATACTACATTAATAGAACCTATATATGAAAAAAGTTTTGATGGTCATTT
>JAKQTP010000069.1 GCA_029563035.1 archaeon
AGAGAGAAAAGAACTCTTTGACAATGCTATGAAAGAAGTTGATCCTAGGATTCAAAAAACCATTGAGTTGATAGAAAAGATTAACAACTCAAATGTTCAAATTAAATACGAATTAAGTACATCTTGTTACAGTACAACGATTTAAATTTTAGATTATGCCAAGTAGACACGAAATTACAAATGAAATAGTTGGTAACAGACAAGATGCTGTTAGAAGGAAGTATTTAAAGGAGTATTATGAACATACGGGAAGGAATTTAATCCTTTTTGCAACAGCTTATGGATCGAAAAAATTGGCAATCCAACAAATCCCCGATTTTTTAATATCAATTACTCAAGAAGATATTCAGGGGTTTATGTCTGCTGTTCATGAATTAAAGGGTGATAAACTGGATATTATAATTCACAATCCTGGTGGAAGTGCCGAAGCTACGGAACAAATTGTACTATATTTAAGACAAAAATTCTCCCACATAAGAGCAATCATTCCTCAAAATGCAATGTCCGCTGCGACAATGCTTTCATGTGCATGCGATGAGTTAATAATGGCAAAACATTCTGCAATTGGACCTATTGATCCACAAATGGGAGTTATCGCAAATAATGGAAGTAGATATATGATACCAGCTCAATCTATTCTTGATGAATTTGAGCAAGCAAAGCAAGAAATTATAAAAAATCCGGAATTAGCAACCTTATGGGTAAATCGAATTAATTCATATCCACATGGATTTTTTAAAAAATGTGAAGACACTATTGACTTATCAATAAGACTTGTTGGAAATTGGCTAAATACATATATGTTTGCCAATTCTGACGAAAAGAAAGGAGAGACTATTGCTGAATGGCTTTGTAATTCAGGAGAACACAAAACTCATGGCAGACCCATATCTATAGACAAAGCTGTTGAAAAAGGTTTGAAAGTAATTCCATTAGAATCTGATCAGAAATTACAAGATATTGTCCTCTCAATATTTCATTCTACAATGGTTACATTTGATGTAACGCAATGTGTGAAAATTATTGAAAATCAAGAAGGAAAAGGATGGTTCTCAATAGTAAATGTTGAGAAGAAATAGCAACTTTGCATAACAGGCGGTATATTTTATTGCCGAGATATTGCGGGTTTCAGTGTTTCTGCATCTAATAAACTTTTGTGTAACTTGACAGTGACGTGCTCCGAAATCGGCAACAAAAACATACCGCCAAAACGTTATGTGCAATCTAAAAAATAATAAATGAAAAAGAAGTACTTAAACTTATCGACTGAAACGCAGAATTACATCGAGGTAGCTCTTGCAGATGGCAAAATAACTGAGCAAGAAATTGATTTAATAAAAAGGAAGGCGGTCGAGTTTGGCGACGATCCCGTAGAAGTTGAAATGGTTTTGTCAGCTGTTTTGTTAGATATTAACAAAGAAAAAACAAAAGAAGATTATGAGTTAATTGAGATCAAACCAAAATATGGTCTCGTTGATAGTTATTTACAAGCATTAAAAAAATATTCAAATTTTAACGGACGCGCAAGCAGATCTGAATTTTGGAATTTTATATTTTTTAATTTCATTATCCTATTTACACTTTTTACTATAATTGGTATTCAAGGTGAAGATTTTGGAAAGAGCGAAAATAATTTGATTTTTTTAGGTTTGTTTGGATTACTATATCCTTTAATTATAATTATACCTTCTATTAGTTTATGCATAAGAAGACTTCATGATTTAAATTTTTCAGGCTGGCTTGCCTTAATACCCCTCTACAATATATATCTCTTCGCTAAAAAAGGACATATTGGAGATAACATTTATGGAGAAGACCCTTACAAAATGGTTATTAAAAAGATTACTAAATCAAAAGAACCTTTTATTGGAAGATTAAATGTTAATAAAATAGAAACAATTGGTGCTACAATGTTTGGTATTGGTGCAACTTCTCATGAGGCAATAGAGCTAAAAATAATTGATTATCATCAATTAGACCACGTTAATAAATGGCTTTGGATTTTAGGAGGATTGTTAATAATAATACCTAAAACAATTAAATATCTATTAAATAAATCTAAAAAAGAAAGCACATAACAGCGTGCAAGCGCCATAGCCCTGCCGCAGGCGCAACACAGGGCTACGATCGCCTGCACGCAAACCGTTAGCGTTCATTGAAAAAAAGACAAACAGCCGGCAGAATGACAAAGGAGTTTTTGCTACATAGAGATAAAGAAAAAGGAAGTCCTGTACACATTCAGACACATTTGGCTTTGCTCTACACACAAACTTACCATTCACAAAACCAAAAGAACCTTCATTTTATCGAGACAACCAAACCCACCCTCCTCCCATATATAAAAACATCAAAATAAAATGTAATAAATATCCAATGTTGACAGTAGTCCGTTGCATAACTATCCACATAATCATAGTTTTGCAACATGGATATTAAGAAAAAATTTGGCAAGAATTTAAAACGTCTAAGGTTAGAAAAAGGGATTTCTCAAGAATCACTTGCATTATCAGCAGATTTAGACAGAACATATATTCCAAGCATCGAAAAAGGTGAAAGGAATGTATCAATTGTTGTTGTTGAAAAGTTAGCAAATGCTCTTAATGTCAGCATTTCGGAATTCTTTAAAGACTAACGAATATGGACGTTTTAAGAAATTACATCGAAAGCAAATTTGGAATTGATGAATCAAAATTTTTAGAAGTTTTAAAAATGAGTCCTGGTGCAGAAGGCTACTTATTAGGTTCTTTAGGAGAACTTCTATTTAAAGAATATGCTGAATCATTAGGATATGAAGCTTTACGAATTAAAGAAAAACCAGAAGGCGGAAATAATGCTAAAAGTGAAGATGCACGTGGAGACTTTTATATAAGAAAAAAAGGCAATAAAAAAGACGAATGGTTTGTGGTTGAATGCAAAGGTGTAAAATCAAATTCTGAAAAAAGAAGTGGTTTGACTAAACCATCATCCTGCCTTACTTTACTTACAAAGCACGTTTTAGATAGGGATGAACATGTTAAGAGTATTTACAAATCTGGTTTAAATGCTTATAATAAAGCAAAAGAAGACTGGGAAAAGAAAAATAAAGGAACTTTCCCCAAATTCACTTGGAGTAAAAAAAATCCTGGTGCTGGAGTGCCTGATTTAACAGGTCTTTGGAAAAATAAAGATGAGATAAAAAAATGGTTGGATAGTTTTTCAAATAATGATTTTACTGAAAATGCCTATTGGAATTTAACTGCTCCAATAAGATTGCTTCAAACACACATGCCTTCCACAAGAATTGACCCTATTACAAATATTAAAAGTACAGGACCTTTAGTTTCAGAGTTTAATATATTATGTGTTGACCTATTTCTTAAAACAGGTAAGCATGAATTCGTTTTTGTTAATAGCAAGCAATTAAATCCGCAAGGAAAGTCCCCTAATCATTTACAACAAAACTATACAATTGACATTTTGACCAAGAAAGACGGCTACATAAGGCATAAACTACTCGAACCATGGTATGATAATCTTGAAAAATGCATAAATGAAACTAAACCAAAACCAAGAAAACTTGATAAAAGTCAACTAGACGAAAGATAATTTTGGTTATTACACAAATGTGTGTTACTTTTGCCACAAACGTGTAAGTCTATGAATTCATTATTTGATATCCAACTTTCAAAAGAAGATAATCTTCTAAAAAGATTTGAAGAAATTCACGACTATATTTATGCAAATGATGGTTTGTCTCCACAGCAAACCTTAGAAGAGTTTATAAAAATATTGTTCATCAAAGTATTTGATGAAAACGAGAATAGCAACAAGTTTACAATTTCTGCTGAAGAGTGGAATCTTATTAAAGCCGGTAAAACAAATCAATCATTAACCGAAAGAATTTCTAATCTGTTTGAGCATACAAAGCATGCCTATACTGACGTTTTTGATAGTGATGATAGGATCAAACTAACACCGAATGCATTAGGTTTTACGGTAAATAAACTTCAAAGCATATCCTTGCTAAATTCATCGCAAGATGCAAAAGGGTTAGCTTTTCAAAAATTTCTTTCACATCACGAAAAAGATGGTAGGGGGCAGTTTTTTACTCCTGAACCTGTTATTGATTTTTGTATTGAAATGATACAGCCAAAACCTAATGAAACAATAATTGACCCAGCTTGCGGTAGTGGTGGCTTTTTAATATCAACCTTAAAGTATCTACAAAGGAATAATAATGACCTTAATACTTCTGTATATGTTTCAAATCATCTTTTTGGCTTGGACATTAACAAAAGTATTGCAAGAATTGCTAAAATGAAGTTACTATTGGAATCCAATGGCAAAACAAATGTTTTGTGCACAAATTCATTGGAGGACTTGGACGGTATTAAACTTTCCATTTCTCAAAAGGACGGTTTTGATATTGTGCTTACTAATCCACCATTTGGAGCGAAAATCACTAATACTTCAATACTTTCAAGATTCGATTTGGGACATAAATGGTCTAATTTTGATAAAGAATATCACAAAACAAAAGTCGTATATCCTAATCAAAATGCTGAGATATTGTTTATTGAAAGATGTATTCAACTTTTAAAAGAAGGTGGTAGAATGGCAATTGTATTACCAAATGGTAATTTTGAAAATCCTTCTTTAGAATATTTGAGATACTACATAAAGCTAAAAGCAAAAATCTTAGCAATTGTAAACCTCCCGCAAGAAACCTTCATTCCTTTTGGTACAGGCGTAAAAACATCACTTTTATTTTTAGAAAAAGACACTTTGAATATTAATAAACAATATCCAATTTTTTTTGGCAGAGTAACTAAGTTAGGATATCAGGGCAATAAAAATGGGACACCGTTGTATCAAAAGGACAAATATGGTCAAATATTAAAAGACACATCAGGTCAACCAATATTAGAAGAAGATTTCTCTGCAATTATTGAAGAATACAAAAAATTTCAAAATGGAAATGTAATTGAAAAAGATAATGTATTTTCAATTAATTATAATGAATTAAACGGCAGATTTGACTTCGATTTTTATTCACCTGAAAACAGGAAATTGTTTTCAAATTTGAATAATGTTAAAACTGTTCTTTTGGGAGATGTATGTGATATTGTAAAAATTAAAAGTATTAAACTCAAAAACCAAAATTCGACAGTTGAATATGTTGAACTTTCAGACATTAATACTCATTCATACGAAATTATTAATTCAACAACTTATCAAGTTCATAAATTGCCTAGTAGAGCAAGTTATGAATTGCGTGAAGGGGATATAATTACTGCAATAGCAGGTAATTCTGTTGGAACAAGAAAACATGCAACTGCTATAGTAACACAAGATTTTGAAGGGAGTATCTGCACTAATGGTTTTCGAGTTCTTAGAAATTTCAAAATTGATATTTATTATTTACTCTATTTTTTAAAATCTGAAATATTCTTGAAGCAAATGTTCATGTATAGGACTGGTGCTGCAATACCAAATGTTTCTGATAATGATTTATTAAACATTGTAATTTATGTGCCTGACCAAAAGATCGTTGCTGAAATAAGTAATAAAATGAAACATGCTTTTGAGTTGAGACAAGAATCAAAAAAACAAATTGAAAGTATAAGTTTAAAAATATAAACCACACTTAGTAGTCAAGCACATTTGCAAGTCGCACTTGCCAATGCTTAATCCAAAACCCACAAAAGAGCTTTACTACCCAAACGCACGGCAGACAGAAAAGATGCAGCAAAAAAAAAATAACAAGAAAAATGAACAACGAAACGCTAACATAGGCTAAAATCAAGCGGGCGGATAGTGCTAGTTTGAAAGGCATTGCAACTATCAAACTTCATCTCAGATTGATAGTAACGTACTCCGAAATGCCCGCCAGCTTTTAGCCTCAGCCGTTAGCAGCAATGCGTGACGAAAAAAACGTGTCTTTAACAAAAAATTGAACTGAAAGAAAGAAGTAGGAGATGAAACTACCAAGGTATCCGTTGGCATAAAGCGGCAGTTAATGACCTTTGAATTTACAAGCGAAGGACAGCAAGGTTTGATTGAAAAACTTGTGCGTTTCCAAGAAACCAACGTGAAAAACGTTTACAACCTTGCGTTTGGTGACAAAGATCAAACAATAGGCGACATAGACGATAAAGTAATTTCAAACAATGGGGACAGCGAAAAAGTCTTTGCGACAGTTGTCGCAACGCTTTACGCTTTTACCGATAAATATCCGAATGCTTGGGTTTATGCTACAGGTAGCACAAAATCCCGAACAAGGCTTTATCGAATGAGAATAACAAAATTTCTTTCGGAAGTAACAGAAGACTTTAAAGTTTTGGGAGAAAAAGACGAGGATTGGTTTCCGTTCAAGAAAAATGTTGAATATGACGGGTTTTTAGTGCGTAAGGAAAAAATAATTAACTTTGTAGAATCAAATTTTACTTGATATGAAAGTGACAGATGAAATAAAGAAACGTAAAATTCCGATTGTTCGGGTGGACAAAGTGTTAAATAAGTTCGACGACAAAATTCTGTTCCCAGACAAATTGGAAAAAGCAAACGAAGTGCTTAGAAAAGTTGGATTACCTAAACAATGGACAACAACTTAAGCACTACTGCTAACAGGGACTTTACGGCAGACGGGCTGCAGTGCATTGGGTATGAAAGTCGTCCGCTCGTGTATTCGCTGCGTGTTGACAGGACTTCGTCCCGTCGCCTTGCCCGAACGCAAAGCTCCAAACCGTTGGCGGTCAGCTTAAAAGACGACACCACAAGACAACTAACATTATACAATGGGACGATACGACCGTTCAATAAAGATAGCGTTTGACAAAACTTCGGGAGAAATTCTCAAAGCAGATGAAGTATTTGATATAAAGACAGACGCTTTTGAGATTAGAAGAAAGTATCACGAGAAAAATTTAATTCTTTCTTGTTGTGAGTGCGAGCAAGATTTGATGGTTTCAGGCAGTAAGTATAACAGACTGCATTTCAAACATAAACCTGGACACGGTTACTGTATTTTAACAGATGGCAAATTATCACCACAAGAACACGAACGGTTTACTGATATACTTAAAGCAAAAGAAAGCGACAGACACAAAGAACTCAAAAACAAAATTGGTGAACTACTAAAATCAGTTAAAGGTGTTGACTTGGATTCAATTGCAATTGACAACAAGTTTATAATAAAAGAAAATGGTAAAAGACGACCTGATGTTTATTGCAAGTTTCAAGACAAAGAAATTGTTTTTGAGATACAACTATCCGACCTATCACTTGGTTATATTTTAAGTCGTTATGAATTTTACAAAGAACACGGAATTTACCTCATTTGGATTCTCGACAACTTTGATATTCATAATCAAGGCACATTAGAGCGAGATATAAAATATCTTACTAAGTACCACAACTTTTTCAAACTTGACGAGCAATCTGAAACGTTTAAGTTAGAATGTGAATACAAGTATCCCTTTCTTACAGATGACAACAAACTACGAACTAAATGGCTCAAAAAATCAGTATCATTAAATGAGTTAAAATATGACAATGAAGTTTTTCAAACCTATTATTACAATTTTGGAGACAATAAAACAAAGACCGAAATAATTCAAAAGAAGAAGGCGGAAGAAATAAAAGAAACAGAAAGAAAAAGACATGAAAAACTAAAACTTGATTATGCAACTAATCGAGCTAAATATTTAATAAAATTAATTGCCGATATAAGAAAAAGTGAAGTTCAAAATTTCAGGTCAATTATTAATGAACTTGATGATTTTGACGATTTTGAAACAAAAATTCTAAATGATATTCTAAATCTAAAAGGTAAAATTGTTGAGGGCAAACCACCTCTAATTAAATGGATAGACGAAGCAATACAAGAAGATGTTCCATTTCTTGAGTTTATTTTAGGGACAAACAAAATAGAACTTGATATAAACAAACCTGATGACTCTGACAGAACAGCGTTACAGGCGGTTCTTTTAAATAGTAGTATTCAAAAGTTTCAAAAGTCATTACTAATTAAATCGCTTTTCAAAGCAGGGTATAAATTGACAGACAATGACCGTGAATTTTTAGAGGAACTTCAAGATAAACAAAAAGAATTTGTGGCTGATGCATACATTTATAAACTGTGCAATAGTCTTACAGACCGAAGTTTGGTTGATGATGTTTTCAATTTTTATAAACTACTCTTCATTATCGAATCAGCTAGACAAGGGAAATTGATTTACTACAACTTTACAGGCAATATATGGATTTCATTTGCAAACAATGCTATCCAATATTACAGTGAATATTGGGAGTATTTAGAGTTGTCATTCAAAAGATTTGGACTTTGGGACAAGCTAATACAACTTGACATAAAAGGAACATTCCAAAAAAAAGTTGAGAAGTTTTACTCTAATATGCCAAGACAGAAATACGACTTTGATAAAGTTTTTAATGACCTTTATCCCGGAATTGAATATGAAAATTAAGACAACAATAGGAGACAGAAAAGAAAGCCGAGCCACTAACACGGGTTTTGCGTCAGGCGGGGTGACGTGCAAAATTGGAGCTTTGTGCTTCGTATCAAGTGTAGTGCTGGCTGACAGTTTTGTGCTCCGAAACCCGCTTGAACGCAAAGCCCCAAACCGTTATTCGGAATTTTAAAAACAAATGAAAAATGATTAGAGAAATGATGAGTTATTTTAAAAATAAAAAAGGCTTGCTCGGATCACTTTATGCGATAATTTTAATTGGGTATATTATATCTCAATTGCCTTTTTTAAATGCCGATGCAGATTTAATTATGGCAACTGGTAGCAGGGGGTCTTGGACAGATGAGGGATTGAATACATGTCAAATAAGAAATTTCGTTAACCACGGTCATTTCAATTTGTTGGATTCAGATAACTTTTTAAAAACACCTTTTTTCTCTTTGTTTTTGTTTCCTTTTTTTAAGCTGTTTGGAATAAGCATGTTGAGAGCAAGGTTAATTACTGTTTTGTTTTGTGCTATTCTATTGTTGATGTTTTTTATTAGAAAAATAACGTTATTCATAGGGGTAGTATTTGTTGTAACCACGATGATGTTATTTCCAATCCATCAATACAGCCATTTATGTTTGGCTGAAATGTATTCTTCTATTTTAATTGTTGTTTCGGCATTAGTTTATTCCTTTTACTTTAGAGAGAATAGATATTTACCTCTTGTTCTATTATTTGCGCTGTTGTCTTTATCCGTTTTATTCAAAATACAGTTTATTTACGTTCTTGCAATCCCATTACTAATTAAAATGGCTGACTATATCCTTGACAGGTCTATTGCGAATAGGAATCAATTAATCGCGGCATGCATAATTTTAATTTGTGTAGTTTTCGGCATTGTATTTATTTTGTATATGCCATTTAAGGAAGCGTGGTTGCAAATAGCAAAACAACAGTCAGGAACTTTTTCATTAGAGACCATTACGGTTGATTTAATTTGGGAAAATTTGAAACTAAATTTTCTATCCAAAAGATACTTGATGTTTACAGTCTTTTTTGTTTTTTCATTTTTTATAGCGATCAAACATATAGTGAGTAAACAACACCCGAAAGAATACCTTACATTATTAGTGGTAAGTGTTTCTTGGATAATTGTAGAATTGCACAAACTTGGTTTTACCTATTTACCTATACGCTATTTAATTAGTTTTTATCTTTCAATGGGTTTTTTAATGTCAGTAGTTATGGGATATTATTTATCTCAGGCTAAATTTATACATAGATCAATAGCTATTTCATGCTTGCTTGCGATGTTTCTAATGAATAGTTATTTTTATAAACAGGCTTTTTTTTCACGTAGTTATACTGTGCAAAAAATGAATAGTTATTTTCAAAAGTTAACAAGTGAGAAGGATGTTGTTATAGGGCCTTGGGCTCCTTCTTTTACGTGGGAAACAAAGTGCTTTTCATATCCAATTTGGGCAAATTTCTTAGGGGACCGAGATATTATAAAATATTACCGTCCGGATTTTATTGTGAGTGAATATAATCAAAAAGATTCTGGTTTTGCGTATAAAAAAAACGACATTAATTTGGATGATCTTTGTGATTCATTAACACAAGCAAAAGTTGCGTTTTGGAAAGTGAATGTTTATTTGGTAAAGAAACAAATACGTTGAGCAGAAAGATTTACAATCAGTTAGTGTAGAAATTTATGGCTGGTATTGTTTATAAATAAATTCTAATAGATGTTTTACAATATAGGATTATAACAAAGACAATAAAGA
>JAKQTP010000071.1 GCA_029563035.1 archaeon
ACTTTTATTTGTAAAGGTTGTTGAATTGTAGATTCATAAAAATAGGTTAACCATTTTTTCATGGGGTAATATCTTTCTCCATCAAGACCGAGCATTCCATCAATAGTTTTAAACAACCTCAAATGTTGGTGCTGTTCTTTCAAAGCTTCTTTAACTTTAGAGAAATCAACTTTTCCTTCTGAAACAATAAATTCTTCATCAAGATCATCTTCTTCTTCTTGGGGAATTAAAAGTTGTTTACAATTAGGACAGAAACCCCCTTCTTTCCACATTCTAACATTTCCTATTTCTTCGTTACAATGAAAACATTTCATTCTTCATCGCCTCTTGTACATTTAACTTGAATATCCTCAAAGTCAGTTAGTTTAATTGGAGGTTTACTTGAAGGATAATATTTTGAACATGGAACTATATCTGCCTTTTCTTCAACATGACCATTTTTAGTTTTATAATCATAGTCTTTAAAACAAGCAATGAAGCCGTCATGTCTTTTTGATTTTAAAGCTCTTGAACAAGTTGTGCAATCCCATTTGTTTTTTATGGCTCTAATTAAAAAGCTTGAGTCAATTTGTTTTATTAGTTCTTCTTGTTGTTTGAATCTTTCCATATTGTCTTTAAATATTTCTGATAATATTTTAGGATATACTTGGTGTACTTCAATGGTTATTCCGTCTTGGGTTGTTGCTAAAGAATATCCTCGTAGTGCATAATCTTTTGCTTTTGATTTTATGCTATCAATTTTTTCTGATACCATTACTTCAATTACTATTCCTAATCCAAATAAAGGATTTGGGTTTTTTAGTCTAAGTATAATGTCTGCTCGTCTTTCTACTATTTCTTTTATTTCTTTGTCAGCAAATATTATATTGTAATCATTTGTTTTTGTATCAAATATTAAGTTCCCTATTTGTATTTGTATTGAATCATTTGTTAGTTCATCTAACAAAGAAAACTTTAGGTTGTAATGTTTTTCGCTTTCTCCTTCTGGTAACCAATTACAATTAGAATTTGATTTGTGTGCAAAGTGTGATCTTACTGTTGTGTTGCTTTTTGCGTATTTGTTTATAAAAGATAATTGTTCTTTACATTTTGGACAAACAAAACTTAGTTTTATTATTTCTTCTTTTGGTAATCTTTCAATTAAAAATGCTGATAATATTTTTGGTGTTTCAATCTTGTCATAACATTGCCACATTAATAATCACTCTCTTTTCTTTTCTCGTCTATTTCTTCTATTTGACATCTTTCTGTTGGAAAGTGTTTTTCGAATCCAGCACGATCTATAAAAGAAATCATGTTGTTTTCTATTTCATATTTGCTAACTTTGAAGGTTAGTAAATTGTTTTCTAGTGTTTTTATTGTTATTAAATACATCTTATCTTTTCTCCTGCTTCTTTTCTTATCTTAAATTAGAAGCTGTTAATATAATATTCAATCTTATATTTAAATACCGCTTGTTCCACTATTCAATTTTGCCATGTGAATCCGTCTTTGTCTGTTTTTCTTGTGTTGGGGAATCCCATTGAGTCGTAGCCGTAGAATTTTTTTGGATATTTTGGTATCATTTTTTGTTCCACCTTTTTTCTAGGTTTTTTAAATCAACATATAACATTCCACCACTTCTTTTTGGTAGATCTTCTATATCATTTACTACTGCAAAGCTTTTATGATACCCTAGTTCTTTTATTAGTAATTCTCTTTGGGGTATTGTTGAAATTTTCCATATTTTATTTAAGTCTTTCATATTTACCACAGTTGTATTATTTTTCCTTTTTTTTGTGCGTCATCAAATAGTTTATCTACTTGTTTGTTTTTTCCTTCTTGCATTAGTTGTAATACTGATTTTTGTTTTTTCATAACATCACTTCCTTTGTTTATATTATGCATGTTTTATTATTTAAACTTATCTTTTCCATAGGCTTTGTTTAAAAATTCAAAAACATAGGCTTCTGTTTAAAAATTCCTCAAAAAAGTCAATAATTAAAACTTTCTGCCAGTGGGGGTAATTGTAACCTTTGTAAAAGGTTTGCCATTTCTTTTATTGACTGGCATTTGTTCCAATTTTATGAACCCAAAATATTCTAATTCTTTACAATGTGTTCTTATTGTTAAGTAATTTGTGTTGACCTTTGTTTCAAGTTCACGCAATGAGCAATCCTTCTTCTTGAGTTCTTGAAGTATTGATTTTTTGATTTCTAAACCAGCCTTTCTACTCATGATATGAATTTGTGGCAAGTTTTATATACTGAAATGCCACAAATTAGTAGCATGGAACAAAGAAGGATATTTTTATGAAAAATGAAATTTTAACAGGCATTCATGATTTTATACAAAACACTCGGAACACACCTGTTCTAAAAAATATATATCGTCTCGCTGGAAAGATAGACCATGCTTATAATAACCCTGCTTACAACAACGAGACAAACGGGGAGTTTAACTTACTGAAAAAATTAAGTATTTCTGGTGAGCAAAGCAGGATTATATTTGATGTTGGAGCAAATCATCTGAAATGGTCTGAACGTGCATCCGAGTTATTCCCAAACTCAGAAATACACGCATTTGAACTAAGTCAGGAAACCATTGACAAAGCTCCTGATTACATACTAAAACAACACCCAAATATTAAAGTGAATAATTTTGGGTTATTTAATAAAAACCAAAAAATTGAGTACTTTTACTATCCCACATTTGACGAAGTAAATACTTTGATTGGAGAATTTCACAAGGGCGGAGTTAAAAAACAAGCAAATGTAATAATTGGGGACGATTATTGTAAAAAGAATAAGATAAATCAAATAGACTTTCTAAAACTTGATGTAGAAGGTAGTGAAGACAAGGTTTTAGATGGGTTCAAAGAAATGATTGAACATAAAAAAGTAAAAATGATACAATTTGAATACGGACAAGGGAACATAATGACGCATTTCCTGCTCTTTGATTTCTACAATCTTTTGGAATCAAAGGGGTACGTAGTTGGGAAGCTATACCCCGAAGGAGTATACTTTAGAAAATATACTTACAATGATGAAGATTTTGTCGGTCCGAACTTTATAGCTGTATTAAAAGAAGAAACTAAACTAATTGAAGCATTAAAGAAATTTTAAGTCATCTTTTACTTATTCATCACAACCCCATTTGCAACATATTTGCAACAATTTAGTAACACGTGCCAGACTAATCCCACTAATCCTAAAAAGAGTAGGTTTAAAAAGACTACTGGGTATTAGGATACTTATTAAGAAGAGGTATTGTCATGGTAGAAGCAGAAGCAGAAAAAAAGAGGTTCTTAAGAAAGACTAAAATTGAACATCCGTTCTCACCAATTGATGTGTCTGTGGAAGTAGCCCAGAAAATAGCAGAAAATGGCGGTTCTCTTAAGAAAGATACTTTGTCAGATTTATTGGGCGTAAAAGGTGGCGCTTTTGCAGGTAAGCTAACAGCCACAAGAAGATATGGGCTTGTTGAAGGAATTAAAAGAATGGAAGTGATTGTTTTATGAGTAAATATCGTGTGGTTAATCTTGATAATGAGGAAGAATGGATTAAGGAACTCGATAATTTTGAAAATAGAGGAATTGGTTTAGAGAGAAAAAGAATCATTAAATTAATTGAGAAGCAGCAAAGGATTTATTTGAATAATATGAAATTAAATAAAAATGAAAGGGAATCGGATTGGTTATCTGGTTGTTTTTCTGCTTGTACTGAAATTATTAGACAAATAAAAG
>JAKQTP010000075.1 GCA_029563035.1 archaeon
CATGCGGCTATTACTAAAGCTTTTAATAATTACCATCTTTTTGGTTTTACTGGTACTCCTATTTTTGCGATTAATTCTTCTTCTGGTGGGCGGATTGATTTTAAGACTACCGAGCAAGCTTTTGGCGAAAAATTACATACTTATACTATTGTTAACGCTATTGCTGATAAAAATGTTTTACCATTTAAGGTTGACTATATTTCCACCGTTAAAGAGGCGGAAAATATTGAGGATAAAAAGGTTAGTGATATTGATCGAGAAGCAATTTTAGCTGCTCCTGAGCGCTTAGAAAATATTGTTCGCTATATTTGTGAACACTTTGATCAAAAAACTAAACGCAATAGTTTTTATAAAATAAAAGAGAGAAGGTTGGCTGGATTTAATTCTATTTTTGCTGTTTCTTCCATTGATGTTGCAAAAAAGTATTATGCTGAATTTAAAAAACAACTTTTAAATTTACCAAGTGATAAACGTCTTAAAATCGCTATAATTTATAGTTTTGGGGTTAACGATGAAGATGCTGATGGTTTAGTTGATGAAAATTCAGAAGACACTAGCGGACTAGATCTTAGTTCGAGAGATTTTTTAGAAAATGCAATTACTGATTACAATGTGATGTTTGGGACTTCTTACGACACTTCATCCGATAAATTTCAAAATTATTATAAAGATGTGAGTCAAAGAGTAAAGGATAGAGAGATTGATATTTTGATTGTAGTTAATATGTTTTTAACTGGTTTTGATGCCACCACTTTAAATACTTTATGGGTTGATAAAAATTTAAGATTGCATGGATTACTGCAAGCCTATTCTCGCACTAATCGTATTTTAAATAGTGTTAAAACTTTTGGTAATATTGTTTGCTTTCGTAACTTAGAGAAAGCAACCAACGAATCAATTTCATTATTTGGCGATAAAGAGGCTAGTGGCATTGTTTTACTTAAATCTTATGCTGAATATTATAATGGTTACAAAGATGGTAACAAAGAAGTTCGTGGATATGTCAGCTTAGTTGATGAGTTAATGGAGAAATTTCCAGTTGGTGTTAGGATTGACAGCGAACAAGCTCAGAAAGAGTTCATTAAGCTTTATAGCAATATTTTACGTTTGCGTAATATCTTAACA
>JAKQTP010000076.1 GCA_029563035.1 archaeon
AGTGAACCGATAATCAAAATGAGATTAATTGATGATGGTAAAAATGACAAATCACAATTCAATGATTTATTGGTAAATTCACAAATAACATTTGAAATGTCAGATGTTAAAAATGGTTTTCCGGTTATTCTTAATGGTCAATGTTCATTGGCATTGAGAACCAAAAAATATCAACAAACAACCGATGAGTTATATATAATCTATCAATTTTCTGAAGAAGAAACATCTATTACTGGTAAATTTGAAGGAAAGTTTACTATTCAATTTACCGATGAAGAAGGCAATAATACTAACAAATTAATTGTTCCAATTCGCGAGAAACTTTTTATTCATGTTATTTAAGTTTATGTCGGTTCGGTATGATAAGCATAATCATTACCATCGGTTTCAATAATTTCATCTTCATTAAGTTTTTTACTATTAGCTTCAGACTTTAATACTTTTTTATTATAATTAACCCAATATTCGTCAACCAATTCTAATGTTCCTTCTGGATACATAAAGAATGGATCCATATTTATTTTATTCCAGAATATCACCTCAGTATCAGATAATGTCATGACATCATCTAACTTGTCCTGTCCGCTTTCTTTCAAAGGTGTACCACTGTCAAGTTCACATTGAAGATCTGTAAAATATTGTCTGTCTTCAGGTTTTTCAATTAATATACTATCTCGTATTTCTGGTTTAAATACAACAAGTAATGGTTGTATACGTTTATTAAATGTTGATACATAACGAGCAACGTTATATTCACCAGTTTTATCTGGAAAAAGTGCAATGTCAGATTCAGATATTCTATAACAATTAATTTCAATTTCAGTTATTGTTGATGGTTTTTTCTTATGCTTCTGATAATATTCTTCTAATTCTTTTCTTGTGTATTTTTTTTCATATCTTGTTTTCCTTTGAACATCACCAGAAGATTTTGTTCGTCCGTTATTAACATAGTAAATTGTTTCACCAAGGGTTGCCGGATATTCATCTTTCATTATAAGTTCCATATGCGCTTGTCGAGCCATTAATGAACCAGATTTCGTTTTTTTCTTTATATATTTTTTATAATCATCAACACTTTGTTTTACACGAGCTTTGTTTGCTATTTTTGAAAGTGGTATTTGTTGATTATAGATTTTTTCAAAATATTCATAATAATAGTTAATAAAACCTTTACCATCACCATTTAATAAAAGTCTAAATCCTTCATCTATAAATTCTTCAATATATTGTGGTAATTTTTTTGATTTAATTGTATTGCCGGTAAGTTTTATTTTTTCTTTTCCTTTTTTTATTAATTTAATTGCATAATTTTTTCTTGCAATGTTTATACATGCAGGTGATAAATAATCAATATCAAGCCCCATAACACCTCTCATAAATGTATCATTAAACTCGGCCATATCAGCATTGATGCCGACATACTCTTTTCCTTTTTCAACGGAGCTATTTAACCCTTTTCCGATATAAACATGTGAATTAACATCATCAGGTGTCGAAAAGTTTACACCATCAGTATTTTTTAATAAGATACCACCAATTCCACCAACAAAAGTTCCGTCTTCAGTTGATATATCATAAACATATCTTTCTTCATTATGTAAAATTTCATTAAACCATATTTCGCTTGGCCTTCTTTTGGTTTTTTGACTTTTAATTGTGTTGTTTTTATCTTTTCCAATAATTAAAGACTGTGTGTTCGAATTATTCTTTCGTATAGTGATATTATATTCAATCTGTAGTCGTTTTAAAATATATGATAATGCTGCAATACATACTTTTGATTTTTGGGTTATATTAAAATTGTCATACCAAACGTCATTATTGTGATACCCAGATATAAATGCTTTTAATATTTTTTCAGTACCATTTAAAATTTCTTTAGGTATCATTTTTTGTTTATATGATGTGTAGCAATTTTTATTAAACCATTTACACAATTCAATATATTCTTCTTTTGTGAAATCTTTATATTTTTTTAAAATTTCTTTGTCATTATCATTAAGAGCAAAATTACCTTCCCTATAAACAATTGTATCATCACCAATAAAATACCCAATTAATTTGGCGTTCTTATCCGTAATATAATTTTCAGACTTTAAAACGGGTATTTCAATAATGTCTATCTTATCACCCCTTAAAAGTTCCGTGGGTTTAATCTGTTCTCCATTTTGAAATACAGAATGATCTGATGTACAACATACTAATCTATCTTTTGTAACTAATTTATGTATTGGTTTATCTGTCATATGACGATAAACATACTTAATTTCTTTCCATCCATTTTTAGTTAAAATTTCATAATCCTTTTTTGAAAAATCTCTTAAATTATCTGGACTCGTATATTTCGAATTATATGAGTTTTCATTGAATAAATCACAAATAGGTAAAATAACTAAATTATTATTACAATCTTTCAGATAGACAGGGGTGTCAAATTCAACACTATCCATAACTAACGGTACATATTTTTTCTTCATAAACCACATAATCATCATACGAAGAAACTGACGACCAGTACATGTGGTAAATTCACCATTATCCATATCACCCCATAAGAAAACTAGTGGTGCTGAAACAGAACCAAAATATGCATTAATAAAAATTTTTAAAGGTAATTGTTTTCTATCATAAAATTCTGATAATTCTGTATTTGTTTTTTCATATTCAATATTGAGTTGTCTATAATGAAAACGTATTCTAAGAAAATATTCTAACAATGCTTTTTGTACTCCAGTAACATCACAATCAGGAAAATTATCAAATACAATATGAATTGAAGGATAAAGAGATTTATAGTCAAATTTTACAATATTTTTTGAATAACCGACTTTTAATAATCGAGATAACCCCCCAGTAATACTTCGTTTTTCACCTTTTTCTGGTAATGCTAAATTATGATCATAAGACCAAGCAAGCATAATGATTTTCCATAATGTTGCCGTACCCATTGTAGCTACTCTTTCATATGTCGTAGGAACTAATTTTGATAGTAAAAATGTTGACTGGCTAAATGAGTCGTCGGCTACCATTGTTTCATATAAGTCATCATCAAGATATTGTTCAACAAGTTTTCTTCCCGACCATATTTCATATTTACCAGGAAATCTTTCTTGTAATCTTTCAGTACCCGGATCTCCAATTTTTCTCCAACCGCCAGATTTTGGATTTACGTAATAACTATCCTTACCTAAATAAATTCGTGAAATATGGGCACCATCAATATAAATTCGATTTGGTTTTTCTTTTTCAAGATATTTGGTTATATACTTTAATCCCCATGATTTTATTTCGGAATTAATTGCCTGTGCTCTACGAACAGAATGTGATGTATCTATAACATTAAAACCCCACAATTTGTATTGATCATAAGGTTCAATTTCACTCGCTAATTTTAATATACCTTTTTTAATTCTTAAACCATTATTTGATATAATTTTTGTGATTTCATCAACATTCATTTTGTTTATTTCCATTCGTCGTTTAATGAATGGAAAGTCGAAAGATGCTGAATTGTGACCACCAATAATAGTTGGATTTATTTCTCTAATAACATTAAAAAAGGTTTCTATACATCTTTTTTCACCATCTTCACCATGAGCATTAATCAATAAACGAAATCCACGATTGTCTTTAACACCAATTAGATTTATTTTATGTATT
Source organism: archaeon (assembly GCA_029563035.1). Next base: position 3,661 of record JAKQTP010000076.1, read on the forward strand.
TCAGGATCAAGACCTTCTGTTTCAATATCAAACACCATCTTATGTACCTCAGAATACTCTTCAATACCTTTAAATAAGCGCTTTTTTTTCTGTACAAGATATTGTTCTTCCACAGAAAGAATTTGAAATAAATGTTTGTACTTTTCACCCCAAGGATCAATACCACCTTGTTTAAAAAAATTAATGAGAGCAGAATATCCTTTATATGACTTAACAAGATAACGAAGACCAGCTTCAAGTCTAACATTTCCATGTGTATCTAATGGACTAATCATAATACTATATTCAACCATTTTTCTTTTTTGTAAAGATTTACTGTTTTTATAAAAATCTAGTCCAGTTAGATCGCCAACCCATAAAAACGGTACAAAAGTATCTGTTTTAACAATTTTTCCCTTTACAGGGTCTTGTATTATTTTATAAATTCTGTTTGATCTGTAATCGTATTCAATCGCTACGATATATTTTTCGGAATCTTCTCCATGAAGAAAGTTTTCGATAACTTCCTGTGTAATTGCTTTACCCATTGTATATTATGTTAAGTTTGACATATTATCTTACGAATTTTACGTTCGTAGTTTGTCTTGTCTATAAAAATATACAGAAAAAAAATAAAAAAAACAAAAAAAGTCTATCTAATTTTTAAATAACTTGAATTGGATATGGCATTGCTCTATATTTAAGACTTGTATTCAAATTTTCAGCTTCTTTTGCCTTTCTTTCAAGCATTTTGTCCGGACGCAATCTTTCAAGTCTTAACTTTAATTCATCCACCGCTTTGGTTTTATCATCTCTTGCTTCAGTCAATAATGATTGATAATCTAATCTAACTTGACTATCAGGAACTTGTAATTCACCAGAAAACTTACCCCATATTCTACCAAGTGTTTCTTTACAATAAGCAATAAAATACTTCCTCACCCAGTTTTGTGATGGACCATTTAACTTATGCCACACAAGACGATCTGTCATAATATCTGATGGTAATTTAACAATATCATCCATATTATTTCTGTCCAAACATGTATCCATTTCAGTCGTATCATAATACCAATACCAAACATGGTAATTGTTACTTCGTAACGAACCAAAATCAAACCGTCCACCTGGCGTATTATATAAATGAACTAGTTTTTCGCCAGTTGGAAGAGCTGTTATTCTATATGTTAATTCACCACCAATTAATCTGTTTTTAAGGTTTCTATCTTGCATTCTTAATAAAAGGTCATAGGCTGGTAACATAAAATATGAACCAGACGTACCAACTTGAGCAAAACCACCAACGCCACCGAAACCAACACCACCAAGACCACCAAAACCACCCAAGAATGGGTCGACAATTGAATCAGTTAATTCGGCTCTGGTAAACCATAATAATTCATTAATTTCTCTTCCTGCTGGTATTACATATGTTTGAGTGTTAGCAGATAGTGCGAAATAATCTTTATGTAAAACATATGGACCACCGGCTTGTAAACCAACAATTTTCGAATATGCATATGTGTATTGTGTCATATAATCTAAACTTCTTGTTGTGAATGCCCTGGCTAGTGATTGTGAATCAATATCAAGTCCAGCTAATGATGCCCATTGTGATTCAATAAGCCAATCATTCACATATTGTTCATATTCTGCAATTGATAACTCTAGAAGTGAATCCATTTGCTCTTCAGTTAGTTCTACACCCCTAACTGGTACACCTAAAAGATGAAGAACTTGTGTAAAAAGTTTTTCCCGTTCGTCTGCATTAATTACTGTGGTTGCCATGCTATTAATTTCTTTATTATAAATATTTGATATTTTTATTTAATAATCGTATATTTGTTTATATGACAAACTCAGAGATTTTAAAAGAGATTCTAATTGAATGTAACAAAAGACGTATCGATTTTACTATATCTCAAGAAGAAGATGAAATTAATGTAAAATATGTGGAAGGTGACCCTAATAGTGTTTACTTAAATATCCCTGACTTTGATAATGAAAATCTCCCAAATATTTTAATGAATTGTTTAGAAAAAATTAAAACAATTCCTTCATGAGTTCCTTTCCGAAACTTTCAGAATATTCACCGTCACCCATTACTTGATCAATCACATCTTTTTTTCTCATTAAAATGTTATAGATAATTTGTTCAATTGTGTTTTCAAAAATTGGATAATATATTAAAACATTGTTTTGCTGACCCTGACGACAAGCTCTATCCTCAGCCTGACTGTGATGTGATGGTACAAAAGATAAATCATTCATAATAACAACTTCTGCTGCTGTTAAATTTATACCAATACCAGCCGCAATGATATTACCAATTAAAATTTTAATCTTAGGATCATTTTGAAATTTATCTATAGCAACATCACGTTTTGATGGTGACATCCTACCATCGTATATTACTGAATTTCTAGGATATTTTTCATGCAACATATCTAAAGGTAATGTAAAATTAGTAAAAACAATAACCTTTTTATTTAATTCAAGACATTTATCGATCAATTCACACGTATATGGAATTTTTTCGTTTGCAATTATTTGCCTAACTTTGACGAGACGATTAATCGTAATTGCAATGCTTTCTTTTTTTCTCTCATCTTCAGCTATCCTCATAAATTCCTCTAATTCTTCATTATAGAAAGTACTTTGTAATTCTAGAAAAATAGGAGAAATTGTTTTTTCTGGTAATCCGGGTATTTCAGTTTTTAATCTTCTTAATACAATATTTTTGGTTCTTTCTCGTAATTCATCCAAATTGCTATGACCACTAGTATTCCAGATTGTTCTACCATGAGCCTTAAAACGAAATCCTTTACAATATCTCTTCACGTAATGTTGCCAATTCAATGCAACTGGAGAATTAACAATTTTTAAAAGATTATAATAATTTATTGGCCTGTTTGTCATTGGTGTCCCAGTTAACAACCATACTTTTGGTATTTTTTTAAGAATATCATTCATCAGTTTTGTCCGTTGGCTTGATGGATTACTAAGATAATGTGCTTCGTCTACAATTACAAGTTCAAAATTTTCTTTTTGTATTAAATTAATATCATTTTCTTCATCATTTTTCTTGGTTGTATGATAATTTTTAAGAATATCATAATTTATAATATAAAAATCAAATGTAGAACCCCATTTTCTACCTTCGACTATTAACACCGGACGATCAGTATAATTTTTTATCTCTCTTTTCCAATTAATTTTAACACTTGCCGGACAAACTATCAAAATTTTCTTTGCTTCCGACTCTAATGCAGCAATTATTGCTGATGTTGTGTTATGAGTCACGATGCCATGATTAACAACATATAATTTATCGGGAGAATCCACCGCAATACACACCGATTCGCCCTGTTTTTCAAATTTTATGTCTTTTATGTATCTTCCGACCTGGTATTTTTCGGGTTCATGGTATCTTTCAGCTTTTCGTTTTAATCTAAAAGGATTCATTCCTTTAGCCAATTTCATATTTACCCTATATGATATGTTACATTCTTTACGAGTCCCATTTTTAACATAAAACGACCTACGAGTTCGTTTCCTAGCGACACCACCCAAAGAATGTACTATCTCAATTAAATCATCACATAATCTTTCAGAGATTGTTGAGTATTCCGTTGATAAAAACGATCCAGTTTTACTAAAAGCACAGTATCCATCAGTATCCATTAACCCCTGTAGTAGCGATATCCGATTCTCAATCGATGAATATTTGTAAATGTCAGGAATAAATTTATTATTTGAACGACAATTTTGTATGTTTAACTTTTCCAGTATATCTCCAACATTAATATATCCTGTTTTTATGTGTGGCCTTGTACGACATTCAATCGGATGTAAGTTATATGACTCAAATAACTCGTTATAATCGTCCTTATGAACTGAAAATCTTATTTTTTTTTCATCTAAATACCCGTCACCGAGAAATAAACCAAAAAGATATGGATCAATAGGAAGCGGATTAGTGTTATCAAATTCTATAGGATCAACCATAGGAATTTGCCACTTTGAATCTCCATTTTTAACTTTATAATATGTTGAAAATTTATATTTTTTATCTTTATTATATCCTGATCCGTTTATCTCCAAAACAAGATCTTTATCCATCATTTGTTCAACACTTAAAATAATATCTTTTTCTTCCCTATTATTTTTTGTGTTTTTACCAAAATTACTCGAATATACTTTAAATAAATGACTTTTATCTGCTAATATTGAATAACCATCATTAAATGTTATTCTATATAAATCCATAACACCCTGTGGGAATACGCCTATTATCTTACATTTTTTACCATTCGAACCAATTACTTCATCACCAGCTTTTAGTTTTCCTATTTCAACTTTTCCTTTAGGCGTTATTACTAATTCATTAATACTTAGACCTTTACCTAACCCCATATCATCAGCCAAAATGAACCTATTATTAGCCAAAAGTGACTCAATTGCTTTAGGTTGCCATGGTTTTGGTGGTCTATGACTATATTTTGAATAATCGATTTCTCTTTTTAATTTTTTTTCAGGTTGTAAAACAGCCCCTTTAGGTAACCATATTGCTTTTAATGATTCATTATCAAAATATTTTCCCCAAATATGATACGCCTTTTCAGTTTCACATAATAATTTCTCACACCATATTTTTTCAACAGGATTTGGTAATTGTTTATCTTCTTGTAATTTTTCACCAAAAGAAGAAACAATCATTATATGTTTTCTAGCTACTTTTGGTACTATTTCATGAAATTTTAACACATATTCAGCTTGTGATCGTGTTAATTTGAAATTTTTGTTTCTTAAAAATTTTAATTTCCATTCAAGTAGCTGATTATTGGCTCCTTCGTAGACTAAAAGTATATTTTTTGCATCAATTTCAGGTATATTCATAAAATTTAATAAATAATAATATACATAAATAGAACTATTTTGTAAAGTATTTATTGACGTATGATATTGAATATAAAACATGGAAAATAAATTACCAATAACAAGATTAAACAAATTTTTTTCTGAAGACGACTATAATTTACATATCGAAATGGGGATGGAATATCTTCATGGAGATTTGAACATGAAAGTTGTTCTTTATCAGGTTGACCGAACAATAACAGGCAACGACGATGTTTATGGTGAAGCCGGAAAAGATGATATAAAATTTAAACCACCAATTGAATTTAATGCTTTGGTTCATGTTCTTGCTGCAGAAAATAAGTCTTACAAATTAGGGTTATTAAGATATCTTGAACCTGGTAATATGGTAATATCTGTTTATACTAAAACATTAGAAGATCTTCAAATTGATGTAAGATTTGGTGATTATATTGGTTATGCCGATAGTGAAAAAAGAATAAGATTTTATAATGTTGTGAATGATGGAAAGGTTAATGCTGATAATAAACACCACCACTTCGGTTATAAACCTTCTTATAGAACAATAATTTGTGCACCAGTACAAGAAAACGAATTTAGAGGAATTTAATATGAAAAAAATCATTATAAATGAACAACAATTAAACTTTTTATTGGAACAACAAGGAATTGATGATTTTTTTGAAATGATGTCTGAAACATTCCCTGATTCAGTTTATATTATGCAATTTATAAAAGATTTTATAACCAAATCTGGTTGTAAATCTATTAAAGTTGATTCGTTTAAATATCCTGCGCTAGGCTTATCAACAATAAACGGAATTGTCCTCAATATAAAGGTATTTTCATTAGAATTATCATATTTTCTTTATGTTTTATTTCATGAAATTGCACATCAATATCAATATAAAAAATATGGTATCGATAAAATGTATGGTTGTTATACTAGGGATTTATCATTGAGAGAGGGGGCGTTATTTATGAAATATTGTGAAAATATTGCTGATGAATTTGCAATGAGAAAATTAAGAGAATTAAAAAAATATTTTGGTGATAAACTAAAAATCACAAATCAAGAATCTAAAGTATACCAAGATACTCCTATTGAATATTTTGAAAAACTTATTGAAAAATTCATTAAAATAATAGAACAAAAAGGATATAATGATAAAAATGAAATTACTGAAATATTATATAATTTTATAAAAAACGGATAAAATGACATTGCCAAGAAAAACAAATATTAATGTATATCGACAAATTGGAACTGAGCCAACAGAAAAAGAACTTATTCCGAGAAGGCAAGAACTACTCGATAGAATAACAAAATCTGACACATATTTACCAGATCCGATTTTACATGACGATTTGGATAAAGGAATGTTAGAATATATTAACGATAATTTAAAAGTAGTTTCAGATGGCGTTCAAATTCCAATTATTCCAAAAATTTTAACAGTACAAAGATGGGGTGAAATATCAAACACTTGGACATTCACAGATGAAGATGGTAATATGAAAGTCCCTTTTGTTGGTGTTATCCGTAAACCAGACGTTCAACCCGGTACAAATCCCGTCATACAACGAACTATTCCTGATAGAAGACAAGTTTTTTATGCTACAGTTAAAACATGGGATGGACAACAAAACGGTGCTGATGTTTATAAAATACCACAGCCTGTCGCTGTTGATATAGGATACGAAGTCACCATTGTTTGTCAAAAATTTAGAGATTTAAACAGATTTAATAGAATTGTTCTTCAAAAATTTGCATCAAGACAATCATACACAAAAGTCAAAGGACATTATATTCCAATTATATTAGAAAGAATTAGTGATAATTCACCAATTGAAGCACTAGAAGGTCGTAGGTTTTATTTGCAAACATATGAATTTACAATGCTTGGATTTTTAATTGATCCCGATGAATTCGAAGTGAAACCAGCAATTAATAGAGTATTGTTATTACATGAATTTATGGGTGGTAAATCAATACAAAAAGATATACACCAAAGAGGTATTGAAGTAAAAACCGCAACATTTATTAGTGATGGTGTTACTACATCATATAGTGTTGGTGAACTTATTGGTTATTTATTCTTTGTTTCAATAAATGGATTGGTACAACAAAAAGATATTGATTATTATTGGATAGGACAAACATCACGAATTTCTTTTGTTACACCACCAGTCGAGGGTAGCCGAATAATGGTAATGTATTATGCTGGAAGAAGTGGTGTATTTTATGATAATTATGGTGAAATTTTACGATTAACACATCAAAATTTTGTTTATACCGATTCACTCTCTTTCACAGTTACCAATGATATAAAAAGTGTTGTTTATATTGAAATTAACGGTCTTGTTGATGAAATTGAAATTGGATATGAGGTTTCAGATGTAAATACAGTAACACTATTAGATACCCCAATAGTAGGATCGCGAATTAGTATTTGTTATTTGTATTAAAAAATTATTCGTCATACAAATCCTTTTTTTTACTTCTGTTTGGCGTCTTATCAAGCGTCTCAATCCACTTTTCAATTACTCGATACATTTTTAAACCAGTTTTTTCACAATAAGCTTTCAATATTTCATGATGTTTCTTACTGATTTTAATATTTTTACTTGGTGTTCCCATATTATAGATAAATAATAGTAAAAAAAGATAAATTACTATCTTTTAATTTTTTTTCATTTGACCCTTTGATAAAAACAAAGATATTTATCTGTAATAACAGTAATAAATAATTTAACTAAATAAAAATCAATGGCTACATCAAAAAGAGTTTTCGTTTCTCCAGGTGTTTATACCTCTGAGAAAGATTTAACATTCGTTGCTCAAAGCGTTGGTGTGACAACACTGGGTTTAGTTGGTGAAACACTAAAAGGTCCAGCTTTTGAGCCAGTTTTAATAAAAACATATGACGAATTCAGAACATTTTTTGGATCAACTTCACCTTTAAAAGACGGTAATGGTAATCCTGCCTATGAACTCCCATATTTTGCAAAATCATATCTACGGGAATCAAATCAATTATTTGTAACAAGAATACTTGGTTTAACTGGATACTTACCAAATAAAACATTTGCTCTAAAAACTATTGGTGGTGTAATTGTAAATACAGAATCAACACCAACACAAACCAACGGTACACTTGATTTACTTAATGTTGAATCATTCGAGTTTTATAATGTTTTAAGCGGAAAAACAGCAAATGACGGTAGTTCAATTATTGACTGGATTAGCGAACAAACTTTTGTAAATGAATCATGGTTCACAATTGGACTAGTTCCTACAGCATCAATTGAAACATTAACCGGTGAACAAGTAAATGGTCCTATTGGTAATGTAACTAATTTCGCATGGGCAAATAATTTTCTCAATCCAACTGGTGATGGTGTTTTTTCTTACTTGTTTGTTTATGATGATGGTATGGATAGATTTATTGTAAGCCAATTTGAATATCCATCAACAACAAACGAATATGATAATATAGCTGTCGCTGAATTTAGACCAAGAGGCCGTTATGTTACATCAACATTAACTTTAACAGTTACTAATAATACAGGATTTACAATGTCTTCAAATGACATTGAAACGAATCCGTTAGGTGAATTTATTTTAACTATTAATCCTGATGACGCAAATATGCCAGCAAAAACATTTACTTGTTCAATGGATAGAACATCTAGTAAATATGTGACAAAAGTATTGGGTACTGGTGTATTTGATAGAAATTATATGGATTATCCTATTTATGTGTTTGAATCTTATCCAATATTAGTTGAATCACTATATAAACGTGGTTTAATTAGGGGATTAAGCCTTGATGTGGTTTATCATCCGGTTGGTAATGATTTCATGACAGAATGGAAAACAGCAGAATCACCATTTATTGTATCAGAAGTGCGTGGTGGTGTTGTTAATGATTTGTTTAAATTTATTGCAATATCTGATGGTAATGCATCAAACGTACAAGTAAAAATTTCAATATTAAATATTGACCTTGATACTGCAGAATTTGACGTTCTTATTCGCGATTTTAATGATACCGATGATAATATGGTTGTTCTTGAAAGATTTTCAAGATGTTCAATGAACCCAGATCTTCCTGGCTTTATCGGTTTAAAAATTGGAACGTATGATACTGAATATGAACTTAAATCCAAATATGTGATGTTAGAATTAGCGGAAGATTTCCCAATAGATGCTGTTCCATCAGGATTTAGAGGTTATGCCACTGATCAACTATCTGGCGATGCAATTTTGGGTGGTGTGCTTTATAAAACACAATATTACATTGCAGGTGATATTGTCACATATGATGCAACTGGTGTACCAGAAGATCAATCAGGTGATAGAATCAAAAGGGTTATGTTAGGATTATCAACACAATTTGGATATGATAACAGTATGTTTAATTTTAAAGGTGTAAACCCAACAACAACCACAACAGGATTCCACCTTTCATCACAAGCATCAACTTTAACTGGTAATACAAATACTGGTTTTGAATTTGATTGTACACCATATGACCTTGAAGGAATAAATAAAGGCGAACTCGAATCGGTATCAAAACGCAAATTTACTCTAGCATTGGCAGGTGGATTTGATGGCTGGGATATATACAGAGATGTTAGAACATTTGGTGATGCATATAAATTTGGAAAAACAACATATGATGATAATAACACTAATAATGGTGGTGTGTTTAATTCTACTGTCGGTAATTCTGACTATTATGCATATAAGGCAGGTATTGACACGTTTAACAACCCGGAAGCAATTGATATAAATCTCTTTGCAACACCTGGTATTAACTTTTATGAACACGCATCATTAACTGAAGAAGCTATTGATATGGTTGAAAACGAGAGAGCTGACTCACTTTATATTATATCAACACCAAACGTAACAACAGCTGATGAAATTATTGATATGATGGATACAATTGATTTGGATTCTAATTATTCCGCCACATACTGGCCATGGATACAAGTTAGAGACAATGAAAATTCAACACAATTATATATTCCACCAACTGGTGAAGTTCTCAGGAATATGGCATTAACAGATAATGTTTCGTATCCTTGGTTTGCAACTGCAGGATATTCAAGAGGTATTGTTAACGCAATCAAAGCTCTTAAAAAATTAACACTTGATGAAAGAGATGAACTTTATAAAATGAGAATTAATCCAATAGCAACTTTTTCTGATACTGGCCCTATTATTTGGGGTAATAAAACACTTCAAATACGAGAATCTGCTCTTGATAGAATTAATGTTAGAAGATTATTATTAAGAGCAAGAAAACTCATAGCAGCGGTCGCTGTCCGATTACTATTTGAACAAAATGACGAACAAGTTAGAAACGAATTTACTAGACTTGTTAACCCAATTCTTGAGGCTATTAAAAAAGAAAGAGGACTTTATGATTTCAGATTAGTAGTATCTAATGATCCTGAAGATATTGATGCAAATACTCTTAGAGGTAAAATTTACATTAAACCAACAAGATCATTAGAATATATTGATATTGAATTTATCATAACACCAACAGGAGCTTCATTTGAGAATATCTAATATTCATTTTTTTAATTAATGAGAAAAGAGGTGATTTAAACACCTCTTTTTTTTTATTTAAAAATCCCCAGAATACTAGTTCCAGAATACTAGTTCTAGAATACTAGTTCCAGAAAAAATAATTAAAATATATAAAATCTAGTATCTATGTTCCAGTACCTGGGTTCCAGTACCTGGGTTCCAGTTTTTTATATTCTAGTATACTAGTATTATTACTGGAACCTAGTTGCTGGGCCGAAAAAATACAATTTTTTTTTGAGAAAGTCAAGTTTTTCTGAAAAAATTAAAAATTATTGAATATATACTATTTATAGTAATAATATAATAAATGAAAAATTTTTTTTAGTTTGAATATATTTATAAGAAAACAATAAACAAATTAATATAAAAATGCACAATGGCTGACTTATTAATGAAGATGCCCGTACCTTACGAGCCTAAAAGAAAAAATAGATTTATTTTAAGATTTCCTTCAAGTTTAGGAATTAATGAATGGTATGTATTTTCTGCCAATAGACCTAGTATGAAAATTAACTCTACTGAAATTCAATTTTTAAATACATCAACTTATGTTGCAGGTAGATTTGTATGGGATGAATTACGTGTTCAATTTAGAGATCCGATTGGCCCTTCAGCTTCACAGGCGTTAATGGAATGGGTACGTTTACATGCAGAATCTGTTACGGGGAGAATGGGTTACGCTGCTGGGTATAAGAAAGACATCGAATTAGATATGCTCGATCCTACTGGCGTTGTAGTTGAAAAATGGATACTTCAAGGAACATTTTTAACTAATATAAATTTTGGTGATCTTGATTATTCAAGAGATGATATTGCAACTATTGAATGTAGTTTACGTATGGATCGTTGTATACAAGTATATTAATATGTAATTTTTTTACATATCCTTGACAACCTCAAATAAAATCCGTATATTTATTGAAAAATTAAATATATGGATTTTTCTTTTTTTACTACAAATAACAAATCTGGCTATAAAACAAGAGAAAAATGGTTAAAAGAAAACCACATTGATTTATATAATCAAATTATTAATTATTCAAAAAAATTTAACTATGATTTAAGTTTTAAAGAAAAAATATGGTTTTATTTTAACAAATTAACAGAGCGTCCAAAATGTAAAACATGTGGAAAAGAAATTAAATTTAGGGAAAGGTTTGATAAACCATATGGTGATTTTTGTTCATTAAATTGTATTAATAATAATAAAGATGAAATGATTAAAAGGCAAAAGGCAACATTCCAACGAAAATATAATGTTGATTTTTATCCTGAACATAAAGATTTTTTAATAAAACAAAGAAAAACCAAATTAGAAAGATATAATAATGAATATTACAATAATTTAGAAAAAGCAAAAAAAACAAAGTATGAACGATATGGGAATGAAAAATATATTAATACTGAGAAATATAAAATAACTTGTATTAAGAAATATGGTGTTGATAATTATTCTAAGTCAAGTAATTATCGAAATCAGATCGTGAAAAAATATAAATCACTTTATCCGGATATAAATTTTGTTCATGTTGGTAAATTGATGGTTATTATAAAATGTCATGAATGCGGTAAAGAAAGTGAATTAACTAAACAATTATTATATGAAAGATATAAACGTGGATATTCTGTATGTTTACATTGTAACCCAATTGGACAATCGAATAGAAGTGGATATGAAGATGAAATATGTGAATTTTTAAATTCAATATCTATTGAACATGAAAAGACAACCAAAAAGGTATTAAAAAGAAAAGAGTTAGATATTTTTATTCCAAGTCATAAATTAGCAATTGAATTTGATGGATTATATTGGCATAATGAATTATTTGTCACATCAGAATATCATTTAAATAAAACTATTGGGTGTCAAAAAAAAGATATTGAATTGATTCATATATTTGAAGATGAATGGTTATTCAAAAGAGAGATTGTCGAATCAATAATCAAGAATAGATTAGGTAAAACGGATATCAATATTTTTGCTAGGAAATGTGAAATTAAAGAAATCGATTCAAACACATGTAAGGATTTTCTTATTAATAATCATATTCAAGGAAATGTTAATTCCAAAATTAAAATTGGTTTATATTATAAAAATGATTTGGTTTCTGTTATGACTTTTTCAAAAGGCAGAATTGTTGTTGGTGGTAAAAATAATGAATGGGAATTAACGAGATTTTGTAACAAAATTAATGTTAATGTTATTGGTGGTGCTAGTAAATTATTTAATTATTTTCTTAAAACATATTCTCCCACAAAAATTATTTCTTATTCTGATATTAGATTATTTGATGGTAATTTATATGAAAAATTGGGTTTCAAAAGAAAATCTCAATCAAAACCAAATTATTGGTATGTAATAAATAATCAAAGATATCATAGATTTAATTTTAGAAAATCAATACTAGTTAAAGAAGGTTATGATAAAAATAAAACAGAAAGGGAAATTATGTTTGATAGGAAAATATATAGAATTTATGATTGTGGACACATTAAATGGGAATTTAATGTACTTTAATAAAAATTTTTTGTATAATATTTATAAAAAAAATAAAGTAAATGAGTGAATTTAAGATTGATCCATCGATAGCATACGATGTTGTGGAATTACCAAGTGGAGGTATACATTATAGTAATGGAAAAAAATCTGTTAGAGTTGCATATTTAACTGCGGCCGATGAAAATATTTTATCATCACCAAATTTAATTGCTTCGAATAAAATTATCAATGAACTTCTAAAAAGAAAAGTTTTGGATAAAGATCTCCCAGTTGAAGAAATTGTTCAGGAAGATAAACAGGCAATTTTAATATTTTTAAGAAATACTGCTTTTGGTTCAGAATATAATATGAATTTAATGGATCCAAAAACAGAAGAGAAATTTACAGTTATGGTAGATCTTTCCCGGTTAAAAGTAAAAGAATTTACATTAATTCCAGACCAGAATGGTGAATATCCTTATTTTATGAAAAAAAGTGGTGTTAATATCACTTTCAAGTTTTTGACACAAAAACAGGAAGACGAACTTCAAAAAATTGAGGAAACTTGGAATGGTGAGGGCGTTGCCCCAATAATGACAAAGCGTCTTGAATTTATGATTAAATCTATAAATGGTAATAGAAGTCAAATGGAAATTCATAATTTCATCGAATATAAGATGCCGATTAAAGATTCTCAGGATTTTCGAAAATATGTTTCAGAAAATAAGCCAGGTTTAGATTTATCACAAAAAGTAACGACCCCGTCAGGAGATGAAATCCAAGTTGATATTGGATTTGGGGTAGAATTTTTTCGCCCTTTCTACGGATTATAGAAAAGGTCAATTAAATGAAATTTTATTTTTAGTTTATCGAGGTTTTTCATATTCTGATGTTATTGGTATGCCGATATACATAAGAAGATATTTAATTCAGCATATTCAAGAAATAGAAAGTAAAAATAAATAATTATCTATTTATAGGATATGGCAATTGGTCTCACAATAGAACAAGCAATACTCGACTCAAAGGGTGATTATATTAGATTGATGAAGTTATGGAATACTGCACATCCTGACGATATGATCACGGAGGATACTGCTAAAAGTTTATCACGGTTATATTCTGGTTTAAATAAACAAAGATTTCCAAGTAGAAGTGGTGGTGGTAGTAGTGGAGGAAGACCAACAACTGTGGAAGGATGGATTGAAAGATTTGTTTCGACACAATTACGAGAAAGGCCGGGTGAAAAAGGTGAATTTATTGATGTTCAAGACGCTCTTCAAACATTTTTTGACGAAAGTGGAAGATTTCGTGGAATACGTGGTGCTGGCGCAGAACTTGGTCGAAGATTGATACTTGATCAGGTAAATGTTTATTTAGAAGAGCAGGCTAGTCTTTTACGGAAAATAAATGAAGAAGCCGGTATGACGGGTACTTTATCACGTTCATTTCGTGAAGAGATCATGGCTGCTTCTCCCGAAGCGATAAAATTGGGTATAAGTTTTGAAGAATTATCAGATTTAGTAACTGAAACTGTAGCACAATCAGGAAAATTTAAACTACTTAGTAAAGACACAATAGCAGAAATGGCATTAGCTAGTAAATTCACAAGAGATATGAAGGAATTTGCTGGTATGGCGAAAGATTTTGAAAGGGTTGGTTATGGTGTTTTAGATATGTCTAAGATGATTGAAAGAATGGGTTTAAATTCATTAACATTAGGATTAAATGCCAGAGAAACAACTGCGGGTATTGACAAATATTTGGAAAAATTAAATCAATATGGTTTTAGAAATGGTGTTGAAGGATTAAATAGAATGGTTCAACGTTCCATTGAATTTAGGATGAATATGGAAAATGTCTTTAATCTGGCAGAAAAGGTTTGGGATCCAGATGGTGCGTTGGAAATTGTTGCTAATTTACAAATGATTGGTGGTGCTTATGGTGATTTAAATGATCCAATTCGAATGATGTATATGGCAACAAATGATGTTGAGGGATTACAAACAGCAATTATTGGTGCTGCAAGATCATTAGTTACGTATAATGCAGAGCAAGGACGATTTGAAGTTACTGGTGCTAATTTAAGAAGAGCAAAAGAAATGGCCGAACTTTTTGGTATGTCGATGGAAGAATTGACAAGTACTGGAATTGCTGGTATGGAAAGGTTGCAAGCATCTACAGATTTAGCATTAGCCGGATTAGTTATGGAAGATGATGAAAAAGAATTCATAACCAACCTTGCTCAAATGAAGGGTGGTAGAATGGTTATTGAAGTTCCAAAAGATATGAGAGAACAGATGGGACTAGACATGGGAGAAACCACATTGGAATTGTCTAAAATGAATGAACTTCAAAAAGATATCTTATTACAGGAGCAAGAACGATTCAAAGAAATGGATATGAAAGACATTGCAAGACAACAAGTCACAATGATTGAAAATATTAGTCGGGATCTTTCTTATCTTGTTGCAGTTGCAAGGGTTGGTGTTGGTGAAACTATTCACGCTGCTATTGAAAGATATTTGGGTGTTAATTCACAAACAGTTAGTGGTGTTAGTGATAGATTTGCGATGAAAGGTGGTGAATGGATTGAAAATAAAACTGATTTTTTGGAGGGTGCTATAAAAAATAGTAATCTACCCGATTGGTTGAAATTACCAAAAAATAGGGGGGTTAGTAGTGTTGAAGAACAACGACCATTACCTGTAACCACAACTAGCACAACGCCAGTTACTAAAGTAAATGAAGGTGTAGAAGAACTAATAACAAAGAGAGTTATAGTTGATGTGAATCTTAATTCAAATTCACCATTAACCGATCCATTACGAAGAATGTTATTTAGTGATCCTGAATATATGAGAGATTTCAGTAAAAGTTTTTTAAGTATAAAATAATTTCATTGGCTCATATTTATTATTAAAATAATGATATGCCAAGTTATGTTGACTTTAATGCAAGTAAAAAATTTAGAGATTTTATATTAGCAAAAACTTTACCATCACCAAATGGACCACAAACATTCAGTAGTGAAAATTATGCTATTCATAATTTGAGTACAATGTCAAATGTTGATCCGGGTGCAGTTGACACTAATAGGCAAAATGATTTATTACGAACACAGAATTCCAATATTTTTAAACCTACCGAATATTTCATAAATGAAAATATTAATACTATTCCACGAAAAGCAAATTTAGAGTTATATCCGTATTTTGTTAAAGGACAACATCATAGTTTTGTTAGTATTATGTCGTCAAAAAATTATGAAACTGAATCTGAATTAATGAAATTTGCGGCATGGAATATTAAAGATAACCCCGAAGGACCGGTTTTTTCAAGAATTGCACAAAATTTATATAGCGCAACTGTTGGACGTGTAAGATTAATAGATGCGTTGGATGGTAATATAGCGACAGCAACAAATCTTGTTACAGGAAGAGAACCTTTAATTGAATTTAATTCAAAAATAACCGTCGCAAAAACATTACCTGGTAAAACCATTGATTTTTTACAAACAGTTAGTGGTGTTGAATTTCCGTGGGCTGAAATTCCTGGGGATTATTTGACGAACCCACAGAATCCGATTAATCCAAGACCATCAACTAGAAGTGAAGCTGTTTCAATATATCAAGATGCGACCGGAGTGTTAGGCTCGTTAATTGGTATTCAAAGACGGCCAATTTCATCTAGAAAGCCATCAGATTTACTTATTGAATATACTGGAAGTAGACAATTATCTATTTTATATGATAATTTATCATATTCAAAATATGCACCGAATTACACCACAACTGCCAGGTCTCAAAATACATCAAAACTTTTTAATTTTATTGATAATGTTGGACAAAATATTAAAAACGCATTGGGTGTTGAAGCACCCGCTGGTATCGCTTATATTGGTGATGATAGAGGTAATGATGTAAAATTTGCGATGAACGATTTTAATGATAGACCAGTAAGAAGTGGTTATTATCTGTCATTAATGTTTGACCCTATTCAAGCAAGATTATTTCAAAGAACAAAAAATATTGGTGAGGGTGGTAGTATTAGTGGAAATTTAACATGGTATACAACGAAATCACGAAATAGATTGGGTGTTGGTAATGATGAATATAACACACAGGGATCACAATTTGAAGATTCGTTATCAACAAATTATAAATTTAAGGATGGATCAATTTTAGGTATAACACAAGAAATACTTGAAACAATGCCGTTAGAAGGTGGACCCGCAAGATCTCACATTGCAAATGTTATTGATCAAACAAGTCGTGTGTTTATGGATGGTGATGTTAAAATGTCAAAAGGTTCGGCAATTAGATATATTGACCAGTTTACTAATTCTGAAAGTGGTATTGAATATTGTAGGGTCTGGACAAAAGATAGATCATATATGAATTATTCTGACACCATGAAACGGACTGGTAATTATAGAAAATTAAAAAGCAGTGTTTTAACGAGACCATGGAATTTAAATATATATCCAAATTCAAATGGAAATGGTTCATTTGATACCACATCAGAACAATGGGGTAAAAGTATTGGGGCACAGGGTTTTTATGCGAAAAAATATATGTTTTCTATTGAAAATCTTGCGTGGAAAATGTCGGATACACCGGGTTTTACATATAGTGATTTACCATATTGTGAAAGAGGACCAAATGGTGGAAGAATTATGTGGTTTCCACCTTATGGTTTAACAGTTAATGAGCAAAATTCAGCAAACTGGACGGATAATGTTTTTCTGGGAAGGCCAGAACCAGTTTACACATATTCAAACACACAGAGATCGGGACAAGTTCAGTTTAAAGTTGTTGTTGATCATCCAAGTATATTAAATCTTTTAACACAAAAACATTTTAAAAATATGTCAAATGATGAAGCTGATAATTATATCAATGCTTTTTTTGCTGGTTGTAAAGATTTTGATTTATATGATTTGGTAAGAAATTATCCAACATTGACACCTGATGAACTTGAAACAATCATGGCATATTTGAATCAAAATAAAGATCCGAAGACAGTTTTACGTAATAAATCGGTATTTAATGAAATTGTGACTGATGTACCGACGCCCGTAAAAGAAGCCGAGATTAAACCCAAAGAGAATATTATGGGTAATTTCGTTTTATATTATAAAAATGATTTTCCAAAACCAAATGCGAATGTGCTACCTGGATTGTTATATACACCAAGCACATATAATGAGTTATATGATAACTATATTGGAAGTAAAGACAAATATATAAAAGATTTAAATGATGGTTTAAGATTTTTAACTGGCAAAACAACATGGGGAATGAATGAAAAGCACGATTTTAGTGTTTTATCTAGAGGTATTGAAGTAACACAAAAACCAACAGATGATGTTTTAAATGAATTGGTTTTAGAAGTTAATAATGACATTGAAAAAGGTTTTAGTGTGTTACAAGATAATTATTCGTCGTATTGTCAGTATTTAGACAATGTTAAGACACAATTATTAGATAATACGATAGATAGTTTTGAGATTTTACTAAAATCAAGGACATCACCTATTGCAAATTCAGATTATAATTTGCGGCTTGCGTATCGAAGAAGTTATAGTATAATTAAGGATATTATAAAAAAATTAATTAACGATGGGGCTGATGTGAATGTTGCCATCGATGCAGTTCAATGGAAAATTAATGTGACAAATCAGGTGATTGAAACAGAACGAGATATTATACTCAGTTTTAAAGAACACCTTGGTTATCCTAATGATGGAAGATTAGTTTTTTCACTTATTATTAATCAAGGAGAACAAAATATTGATGATAACACACTTGACTGTTCTGATGCTAAATTATTATTAACATCGTCACAATTAAAAGAAACGGCGCCATCGACATTCTGGTGTAGGCAAACACATGTTGCTATGGGATATGTTAAGAGAGAACAGTTGACCACGTCTGTTGATGAAATAAAATCACAAGATTTGGCAATATCACAACCAACAACATTAATGACAGAACGTAAACTCGTTGAGGTTGAACATGATGTCCCAACAGGTAATAAACAAAGACCACCAATTGATGCTATAAAATCATTGATAATGAAATCGTTATCAGAATGTTATTATTTTAAACAATTAGAAGAGGAGTCACCGTTACAATTTTCATCATTGAGAGAAAAATTAAGATATTTCCATCCTACTTTTCATTCAATGACACCAGAAGGATTAAATGCCAGATTAACATTTTTACAACAATGTGTGAGGCCTGGTGATACGTTACCAATTAGGGGGATATCTGATGAAAGTGATTTAAATGCTAGGAATACCACATTTGGTCCTCCACCAGTATGTATATTACGAATCGGAGATTTTTATCATTCCAAAATTATAATTCGAGACGTTAATATTTCATTTGAAGAAAATATTTGGGATTTAAATCCGGAAGGTATTGGGGTGCAACCAATGATAGCTGATGTTACATTAATGATTAGTTTTATTGGTGGACAGGGATTAGAAAGACCTGTTGAAAGATTACAAAATGCACTTTCATCTAATTTCTATGCAAATACTGAAATGTATGACCCACGGTCAATATCGACAGAAGATAGAACTGAATTTTATAAACAAGAATTTTCTAAAGAATTTTTGGATGAACTTAGTAGAAATGCGGGGATTTCGGTTAAACCGGATCCGTTAGATAAAATTACAGATACTAATTTATTAACGGAAGGACAATATATTGGGACATTATCTGATATGTCACTTGACTATACTGAAATAATTGATGGACTTTATGATGCTATAACTAATTATTTTAATCGATATCAAAATGTCTATAATATTATAACAACAAAATATGGACATAAATTATCGTCAATATTTTTGTCACCAACATATAGACAAATATTTCAGTATGAAGTACAAACCGGCAACGGGATAGATTCATTTGAAATGTTAGGTAATTATCCTAAAAATAAGGAGTTAGACGTAATAACACTGGATTTTATAACAACATTTGATAATCAAATTAGTGGAGAAAATATTAGTAATATTTTGGGTTTACATAAAGACATGCCGGGTTCATTATTAGAAAGAACTGAAATGATTATCAAACCATACATTATAAATAACATTAAAAATTTTGTTGAAACGATGGTTTCAGATACGAAATCCATCTTATCGCTTGAAGAAAGTAGGAATAGAATAATTATGTTGTTAGATAAATTAAATTTTATTTTAAAACATCAACAGGATGCGAAAAAAGTTGATAATAAATTTATGGGGGCAATTCTGAATGTTGGTGATGTTTCTG
The DNA here is from genome assembly GCA_029563035.1 of archaeon. The sequence continues at coordinate 23,900 of JAKQTP010000076.1, forward strand.
AGATTTACTATGAATATCAAAATTTAATATATTTCATACAAAATCAACAACATAAGTTTACTGAAGATTTAGATATTAGTTATGATTTTAGAAGTAAGACTATGACAACAAATGATGTTTCATATTTTCTTTCAATCTTTTTGAGAGAAAGAAAAAATGAAATAATGAAATTGTTCGACTCAAATTCGGTTTTCACAGATAAAATAAAAGAAAACATTGATAAACGATTAGATAAGTTTTTCTTAAAAATGCCGAAAGAAAAGAATTTCAAAATTCCAGAATATCCAATTAGGGTAAATGGGAATAACATATTATATAAAATTAATGATGAGGTTGAAATTAATGATACTTCAATACAACAAGAGCTAATATTAGTTAATAAAACAAGAAAAAATGATGTGGAGAGTATATTAAATTATTATCGTCCATCTTTTGGATTATCGGGATAAAATAGTAAAAATAATGAATAACCAATATTTTGATAGATATCAGTATTTTTTTGATGACGGAAAACATAAGATTGTGCCGGGTATTGAAATTCCCATTAAACCGACAGATAAATATATTGAATTTAAACGTAACAAGGATAGATTAGATAAATTATCTCAAGAATATTATAATTCACCTTTATTCGGCTGGTTGATACTGTTGGCAAATCCAACATGTGGTGGGATTGAATTTACAATACCGGATCATTTTATATTGAGAATACCATATCCACTTATTCCGTCTTTACAAGATTATAGGAAAAGTATAGATTTGTATAGATTATATTATGGCGAATAACAATTTAAAAACAACAAATGAAATACTAGTAAAGGTCGATCAAAATAATTTAATTTATATCGATCCTAATAGCATATTGGATAATGGTGAAGTCAAACCACGAGGCGTTGAACCGGAAAATTATATAATGTTTGTTAATTTGGAAGCTGATTTAGTTCCGAGATCTGTTTTAATAAATAATGACACTAAAAGTACGTTAATATCGGTTGCTAAAGGAACATTAAATTTTATGCGTAACGCTAATGGTCGCGACTATGATACAACTTGGACAGATGCATATTTCGAACGAAAGGCGACATCGTTATCTAATGACGCAACGTATTATACCAATGATGAAACAACACAAAGTTTTGGAATAGATAGTGTTTCAATACAAGTACGTGGTGCGAACTTTATTCCAAGAGTTGTTATGAGATTTGTTGATGTTAGGGGAAAAACATTATTTGAATCGCCCGAGCATTCACCATATTCAGCGTTTTTTCATTTACCATGGCCATTGTTTTATCTTACAGTAAAAGGTTATTATGGAAAGGCGATACGGTATAGATTACATATGATTAAATTTAATGCTAGATATAATTCATCAACCGGTAATTTTGATATTGAATGTAATTTTGTTGGATCAACGTATGCATATCTTGCTGATATTCCGATGGATGCTGTATTAAACGCACCATATTTTTATGCAACAGAGAATAAAATTTCTGAAACATATAATGAAAAAACCAAACAAACGGATGTTTTAATAAGTAAGACAACAAAAGGTTATCGAGTATTAAAGTCAGTGTATCAAGAATATATTAGCAAGGGCTTATTACCACCCGATTTTCCCGTTAAAACGTTAAGGGAGATTATTTCTGTTGCAGGTGAGTTAGAAAAAATTTTAGAAAGAGAAATATTTCCTAAAGTAATCCATCATCGTGTTTTGGGGGCAATAAAAGATTATGAAGACAAATTAAGATTTTTGGTTGAGGGGTGTGATACGTGGAGGAAAATGAATTTGGTGACAGCATCACCAATAACAACAACTAAGACAAGAGAAAATGTGTTTACAGGTGAATCAGAATTTATTCCATATTACACATTGAATAGTACCGACAAAGGGTCATTAACAAACATCACCGGAGATCAAGTTGGATCGATTGCTTTAATATTAAGTAGAGCAATTGATGAACTTGAGCAGAATCTAGCGTTTGGAATTTATAGAGATGAAACTATTTTAAAAGGAGAGGAAATTCAACCTAAAATTATTTCATGTTCATCAATAAAGCGATTAAGTGATTTTTATATTATTTCAAATGGAATCGTTGGGTTTGATTTTGATGGTTTAATGATGAGAATAGATGATATTCGAAAAGATTATGTTGAACAAAGAAATCAAATTGAAATTGAAATAGAAAGAAAGATGAATGATTTTGTTTCAAGTAAACGAGATCCAAAAATCGGTATTGGTTTTGTCCCAACAGTTAGAAATATTACTGGTGTTTTACTTGCAAATGCTGAAACCTTTTTAAGATTAATGAAAGATGTTCATTTTAAAGCGTTTGAACGAGCGGAAGATAGAAAAAAAATATTAAATTCAGTTTTAACTGATACAGACAATAGAAATAATGCGATTTATCCGTGGCCCGAGGTAAAGGTACAAAATTATGGTAATAAAAGTATGGTACTTTTATATCCGGGTGATAAGTCTATATCAAATAAATTACAGTCATATGATGCAACATTATGGCCTGAAGTAGATTTTATTGAAAATTTTTATGCAATAGCAACAAGTCAAAAAGATAATCTTGGAGGTAAAGAAAATAGTCCGGATAATATTAATTATATTTTTGATACCAGCCTAAACATGAAGAACTATAACTTAAGTGTTTTGACTGATATTATAAATATGATGCCGTATACTGATAAATCTATTGGTTCAATCATTTATGAGTTATATGAGAGAGCAAAATATACAACATTATTTACACCATATAATGATAAAGCCGTACTTGAACTAGCCGAAATTGAATATCAAAATCTTAAAAACCAGCTTGGTGAGGATATAGATGTGGTTGATGTATTAAAAAGAAATATAACGAGTTTCTCGAAATTAATACAAGAATTAGAAACATTATCATATCGTTATCCTTATTATGAAGATCAAATACCATCAGTAGAATATATAAAAAACGCAACAGAAAAAGATTATACTATTCAGAAACATACTGGAAAAAGTGGTGCGTTTAGTAAGACTAAGACATATCCGGAAGTTAAAAATTTTCTTGAAAACTATAAAGCTGAAAATTATAGAAAATCAATATATCCTTTTAATTCACCACTTTATTTATCATATCTTGGGCAAACCACTTATGAATCAAATAATTTGGATTTAAATATGTTATTAACCATTAACGAACCAACAGATTTTATTACATCATATAGTAGTGGTCATATGTGGGTTAAGGACAATAAGCCCGAATGTGGAAAAAATTTATTTTTAAATACAATAGATTTAAGGGTATCTGACACAATAACAATTGAAAAACATATATTAAATACACCATATTTTCATAATCAGTTATATAAAGAATTTATCAATAATGAATCATCAGGGAAATATGTTGGTTCTGCTTATTTGTTATTAAATTCTTTACCGTTTAAAGATCTTGATGATAGAATTACATATGCTGGTGGGGGTACAAGTACTTTAGTGTCAACATTAATAAAAGAATTACCAGCAACACATTATATACCATATCATATGATATTAAAATGGGGCTCAATATATCATAGATATAAAAAATGGATTATTGATAGTGTTGATATTATTGGTAATGTAACAGATAGCATTGATGGTGGAAATTTTTTTGATCAAAATAATGGTTACACATTTAATACGGGAATTTCTGAAAAGCCCATGATAAATAGAACAACACAAAGTGATGTTGGGTGTCATCCTCTATATGAAACCATCTTTTATCAAATTGTAAATGGACAGTCATTTCTTAATATTGATGATATTGTTGATGATTATTATAGAATGATAACGTCTGGCGTTACTAGATTATCATATAGAGAAGTTCATGGTGGGAATGCTTGGACATCAGTGATTGATAATCAAAAACTTTATCCGTCATTAAGCGGATATACGTTATTACCAACGAATGGTTATATAAATGTTAATGCCAGTGATTTTAATATGTCAGAACAAGATAATTTTAGAATTATATGGAATGTTAATGACTCAGAAAGATCATTGGTTGATTATACACAATTTACATTTCCTTCACCATATGAATATTTTAATTTAACTGGTGATAGTTCGTATTCATTATCGACAAATTATAAAAAGGTGTTGGATCTTATTGCTGTATTTAAGCCGAATATTTTGGAACAGTTTGAATTGGCGTTTTTGGATTTTGCGAGTGAAAAATTAAATGAAGAAATTCCATTTAATCCATATAAAACACCATATTCAAAATTTCAAGATTTATTAAAAGAAATTGTAACGATTGATAATATTTTACCGTCAGAATTTGAACAAACAACAACCACAAATAATAATAAGTTTATGGGTTTTATGAAAATAAAACAAAATGAAAAACTTAATAATTTAACGAATACGTTATTAGGTAATGATTGTCTAATTAAACTGGCATTATCAAATCCAAGAGAAATTGATCCACATATATTTGGTGGATTTACAAATACTGATGTTATGAGATTTGATTCTGGTTCTTTTAATGTGAATCAAGTTACTTCGGAAAATTTAAATTATATTCGATTATATTTGGGTTTGAATGGAATTACTGGAGAAGAAAATGATGATTATTATTTGGATTTCTTTTCTGTTAATGACATAGAACTCAATGAAGAGAACATAAAAAGATTTAGGCCGTTAATTTATCTATATGCGGGATTAAGATCAAATGGTATGACAGGTCTTACTAATTCTGATTTTGTGACGTATGTAAAAGATAATATTGTAGATCCACCACCGGTAACAATTGGTGTTGATCGTTTTCAAGGACCAACTGAAAGAATGGTTATGTTTTTGGAATATATTATTCGAAAGATACAATCTAGTGATTTTGGTACTAGAATAGAAGTTGAAGACTCTTCAATTGTGAGGGGATATAATGATGATCCGACACTTAAATTAGAATTATATAATTTATTTAAATCATTTAATGATAAATGGACATCTGGAAATTCAATTGGGCAGAGAACATTAATGGAAGAGTTTCTTTTCCTTGATAAAGCCAATCGGGATATAGGTAGTCAAGTATTCCTTGACATGTCAAAATTACTAAGACTCAATCGTCCAGAAAATAAAAAAATTAATTTGTATGGTGCAATAAGTTTGTTATTTCAAGATACGGGTTTTGACATAAGAGCGTTGCCGGCTTATGTAAATTTTTATGGTACAAATTTCAATAATAATTCTAAATTATTACCATCAAAGACAGTAGCACAAAATATGTTTGGTATTTTTACTGATATAGATTATCAAGATTCATCACCAAGAATAATTTTACAATATATAGGTCCAAATTCCAAACATTTAGAATTATCTGATCTTTATAAATACAAAAGCGAATATAAGAATGATGGATTTTATATTGCAGATACACATAATAATCCTATTGTTGTTGCATCTGAGGTATTTAATAGAACAGATTTCGGAAAATCAAATAAATGTGTGGCATTTGAAGTTAGTTTTGGAGATCAAAATCAATCTATATTTAAGACTGTGGAGGTTGATCAATCGAGTATTAAAAACACATCAGAATCATTTGAAGTATTGGATAGATTAGGGAAAAGTGAGAGTGGTGCTAGTGCAGCACAAGTTGATATTGGGTTATGGGACATTTATAGACAGTCTTCATATCAATGCACTGTGACTTGTATGGGAAATGTTATGATACAACCAACAATGTTTTTTTATTTAAAGAATGTTCCATTATTTAGAGGTTCGTATTGGATTACCGAAGTAAATCATGAAATTAAGACATCTGGGATTGAAACATCGTTTACTGGTACGAGAATTCCACAAGAATCACTTCCAGATCCGAAGGACTCATTTATGGCCAGTTATAGATCTTTGTTTGATAGGTTAGTAAATAAGGCTTTGGTTAAAATTAAAGATGATGAACGATTGAGTGAACCTGGAATTACTAAGAATATTACGACTGCCGAAGGTACGTTTACAAGCTCGGTTGATAATATAATAATACAAGGTGAAAAACAAGTAATTCGTGTTGGATATACGTCATATGGAATACCATATAATGGATATAAAAAAGAAATTGATGAAGATATACAATTAGTTGTATATGGTGGTAGTGAATGGTTAAGGGTTAGGGTTGTTGAAATGGGAGGAAAAAATTATCCTATTGATGATAATATAGATATGAGTATTATTTCAAGTCTTACCACACCCATAGTTAATACTCCTCGAATTGTTAAATGGAATGAGCTTAAAGAACGAACAAAAGTGGACGATTTTTATGTGACTAGATTTGATCGTAATTTAATATCTGACAACACAATTGTTTCAAAATTTAAAAACACCGAGTTTTTACGTCCAAAACAAAGAAATTTAACATCGGATAAGACATTCACACTTATAACTAATATAATTATGGAATCAGGAAATGGTGTTTATAATGGACCTGTTAGTGTTGGTCCACCCAAATTGAAGGGGGGGTATGGTATTGGAATGTCGTGGTCATTAATGAAAAAACTAGATTTGTGGGATGGTGACGTTGTATATTTTAGAATGAGATAGAAATTACCAAAATAACTGATATTTATATAGAAATTAAAACTATGGAAGATACAACTAAACTTTTGGATGATTTCCTGGCAGGACCAACGGTTGTGAAAAAGACATCATTAGACGGAAAAGAGGAAGAAGTTTGTGATTTAGAGACTGGTGAGTGTTATATTATCAGAACGCGAGATGGTATAGTTGAAAGAATAAATAAAAAATTTATTACCGAAGATGGTAGACAATTATTAATGGATTAAATATAAAATAAAATGGATGCTTTACAAGAAGAATTAAAAAGATTTAACGCCATATATAAATATGGTAAAACTTTCATTACTGAACAAGAACCACCATTACCTCAAGCTGGTGGTACACCAACTCCACCACCTGCAGGTGCAGATGCGGCACCGGCGGATCCAATGGCGACAGATCCTGGTGCAGCGGGATTAAGTCCTGAAACGGAACCACCGGCTGATGCTGAAGAATTTGATCCGGAAGCTGGTGCGGAGATTAATCCTGAAACAGAGAGTGATGATACAACAGAAGAAATAGATATTACTGATCTGGTTAATATGACAAAAAGTATAAAAAAACAGCTTGATAACACTCAAAGTCAAGAAAATACCGAGGTCACGCAAAAAATGGGTGATGTATTCACAAAACTTGGTGAACTTGAAGGAAAATTAGCTGAGATGGATAATATTATTTCAAAAATAGATCAATTGGGTTCAAAAATTGAAGAAATGAGGCCAAAAACGCCAGTTGAAAAATTGGAAATGAGGTCTTTAGATTCTTATCCATTTAATGTTAAACCGGATCAATTTTTTGATGAAAAACAATATGAAATGAAAACATCAGGAAAAAACGAATATGTTTTAACAAAAGGTGATGTTGAAAATTATGGGAAAAATGAGATAATGAAATCGTTCAATCCAAAGTCTTATGAAGATACATATGGGATTTAAAATATATATTTTCGAACGAATTAAAGCCTGACTTTGAAATCAGGCTTTTTTTTTGTATATTTTATTTTGAGATGAATACGCTTTATATTTTGAAAATTGAAAATTATTATTTATATTTTACATAATTAACATTATTTACAAACAAATTAATTTAAGATTTATGAGTGTTATTGAAGCAGTACAAGCACAGTACGAAAGAAGTAGAGCCGCAAGCGGCAGCAAATTTGCCTCGCAGGAGGAACGGATGAAAAAGTATTTCACGACAGTAATACCCAAAGGGTCTTCTAGTCAGGAAAAACGTATCAGGATTCTACCTACTAGTGATGGTTCATCACCGTTTGTAGAAGTTTATTTCCACGAAGTTCAGGTGGATGGAAAATGGGTTAAACTCTATGACCCCAGACAAGAAGGTAAACGATCACCATTAAATGAAGTAAAAGAAAGTCTCGAAGCGACAGGATTAGATTCTGACAAAGAGTTATCAAAAACTTATCGTGCACGTAAGTTTTATATCGTTAAAGTTATTGATCGAGAAAATGAACAAGACGGACCTAAGTTTTGGAGATTTAAACACAACTCCAAAGGTGAAGGTATTTTTGATAAGATTTTTCCTATTTTTAAAAATAGGGGTGATATTACCGACATAACAAAGGGTAGGGATATAACTCTCTCGTTATCACTCACGAAGTCTGCAACAGGAAGAGAATATACTCAAGTTAGTTCAATTCTTCCTGAAGATCCGAGTCCGTTAAGTACGGATGCGGAACAGCTTAATGCGTGGGTTACGGATACACTTGTGTGGTCGGATGTTTATTCAAAGAAACCAGAGGAATATCTTGAAATGGTTGCTAATGGAGAAACACCAAAATGGGATAGTACTCTTAATAAGTGGATATCTTCAGTACATTCCGAATCAACAATTAGTGATGATGAAGAAATTGATGATCCTCAAATAGATGAAGAACCATCCGACGTTGACGATCTACCATTTTAATTAACATTTGTAGAATCTTCCCGTTTCAATATTGGGGCGGGAAGATTTTTTTAACTAAAAAAACATGGCGATTAAAAAAGTTGATTTTTCTGCAATAAAAAAAGAGTTTTCACAGGTTGCGGCTTATAAACCTGAAAGATATTTTGATTTAGGGGATGCTTTTACGGATGCTTGTGGTCTTCCCGGACCGGCAATGGGACATTTAAATATGTTTCTTGGACATACTGATACAGGTAAAACTACAGCATTGATAAAAACAGCAATTGATGCTCAGAGAAAAGGGATATTACCTGTTTTTGTTATTACAGAACAGAAATGGGGTTTTGAACACGCTAAACTTATGGGTCTTGAGTGTGAAAAAACCATTAATTCAGAAACAAATGAAACAACATGGGATGGGTTTTTTCTATTCAACAACCATTTTGAATATATCGAACAAATTACGGATTACATTAATGACTTACTGGACGCACAAGATAAAGGTAAAATACCATATGATCTTTGTTTTTTATGGGATTCTATTGGCTCTGTTCCATGTAAAATGACTTGGGAAGGTAAAGGTGGAAAACAACATAATGCGTCTGTTTTGTCAGACAAAATAGGCATGGGATTAAACCAGAGGATAACTGGTTCACGTAGAATTGATAAAAAGCACACTAACACTATGGTTGTGTGTAATCAGCCTTGGGTAGAATTACCAGACAACCCATTTGGTCAGCCGAGAATTAAGGCTAAAGGTGGTGAAGCAGTTTGGCTTAATTCAAGTTTGGTTTTTTTATTTGGTAACCAAAAAAATGGTGGTATTACAAAAATTTCTATAACTAAAGGTGGAAGAACAATTAAAATTGCAACCAGAACAAAAGTTGGAATTTTAAAAAATCATATAAGTGGGTCGGGATATGAGGATGGTAAAATTATGATTACTGCTCATGATTTTATGAGATGTAAAACAAAGGAAGAGGAAAAGAAATCTCGTGAAGAATATGTAAAAAATTATGGAACATATATAAGCGAGTTATTGGGGGTTAATGTTTCGGGTTTATCAGATGTCGAAATTTATGAAGAAGATGTAGAGGGATAATTTAAATTAATGGTGAATGCCAACTTTAATTGTTGATGGTGATAATTTATTAACCATTGGATTTTACGGACTTAAGAATTATTTTTATAAAGGTTCACATATTGGGGGGATATTTCATTTTCTAAACACACTTAGATTGTCGTTTGAAACATATCGTCTTGATAAAATAGTGGTGTTTTGGGATGGAGAAGATGCTGCCAGATCTAGAAAACGGATATATCATCATTATAAAGAAAATCGTCAAAATAGGTTTAAAACAGAAGAAGAAAATAATTCTTATGAATACCAGAGAAATCGTGTAAAACAATATCTAGAAGAAGTTTATGTGAGACAGGGTGAATTTTCTAATTGTGAAACTGATGATTGTGTTGCATATTATGTTCAAAATTCACCCGAAGAGAAAAAAATTATATATTCATCAGATGGTGATCTTACACAGTTAGTTTCGAAAGACACACAACTTTATAACCCATCACACAGGAAATTATATAAGCCAAAAGATACATTTGTTTATAATCAGGAAAAATTGCTGATTGAAAACATTAAGATAGTTAAAATGTTATGTGGTGATCCTTCAGATAATATTGCGGGTATAAGAAGTCTAGGTATTAAACGACTTTTGTCTTTATTTCCAGAAATCTCTAGTCAACCACTTACTCTGGATTATGTGAAAAATAAAGCAAATTATCTTTTTGAACAAGATAAAGAGGACAAACTTATTCAAAATTTATTGACTGGGGTTACAAAATACGGGGTTTTTGGTGAAGAGTTTTTTCAGATAAATAATAGTATTGTGAATTTGGAAAATCCAATTTTAACGGAAGAAGCTAAAGTTGGGATAATTGCGTTGATAAATGAAAATTTGGACAGTGAAGGAAGGTCATATAAAAATACGATGAGAATGATGATGGAAGATGGTTTATTTCATGTTTTACCAAAATCAGATGACGCATGGATTAGATTTCTCAATCCTTTTCTTAGGCTTACAAGAAAGGAAAAAAATAAAAAATTTATAAAATTTAAAAATAAATGAATATGCAAATTCAAGATGTAAATAGGTTTGAATTTCTCTTAACATTAGAGAATAATATTGTTATACAGAGGTTTTTTAACGTACCTAATTATGGTTCTAAATCTTTAGTGGGGCTGGAATTGTATGAGTGTGTTAGAGATATATGTAATGAAATTGCTATGGACTTGAAATGGAAGACGTTAGACTATCTGAATGATAATGCGGATTATTTTTTTGACATGGAACCAAGTGAGGCAATAAAAGAAAAAGAAGAGTGGTTTTCATTAAGTATAAAACTAGGTGAGAAGGTATTTATAACTAGAATATTTCCGGCTCATGTTTACCATCCAAAGGTAAGATATGCTGTTGACATCAGACCTAAAGTTAGAAAATTTTTAACCGATTTGACGAATGTATTATCGTCTAGTGAGGTGACTACCGAATATTTGGAAACTGAGTTGTGAAAAATGATTTAATTAAAAATGAACGAAAAGAATTTTGGATATTTGGGGTCTGGTTTTCAACAATCACTATTAAAAACCATAATTGAAGATAAAAGATTTGCCATAACGATAATTGATGTTATTGAAAGCAAGTATTTTGATGGGCCATATTTTAGGTATATAATGGAAAATATCAAAGAATTATATGAAACCTTTGGTAGTATACCTAATTATGAAACGTTAACACAAAAAATACTGGCAGAAAACAATAATGTATCGTCAAAGGTACATATTGATACAATAAATGCTATCAAGGATAAAGAGTTAGACAATGATGGTGGTTATGTTAAAAAGATTGCATTAAATTTTTGTCGTCAACAAGTTTTGAAAGCGTCTTTAAAAGAAGCTGAAGAAATTATGAGTAGTGGTGATTTTGAAAATTATGATAAAATTGAAAGTAAGATTCAGGACGCATTACAAGTAGGTACATTTGTTGATGATATAGAAGATATTACCGAAAATATTTTAAGTTCATTAGAAGAGGATTCGAGGATACCGTTTAGTACTGGTATTAAAGGTATTGACGATGCATTGAGAGGTGGTGTTGCTCGTGGGGAACTAGCCGTGTTTCTTGCACCAACAGGTATTGGCAAAACAACATGGTTAACGAAAATGGCAAATTCGGCATATGAAAATGGTGCTAATGTTTTACAAATATTCTTTGAAGATGGTATGAGTGAAATTCGTCGAAAACATTATACAATATGGACGGGTATTCCATCGCATGAACAACCGGAACGAAAGTATGAGGTGAAAGAAAAAGTCGAAAACGTAATTTCCAAACGCACTAATTTTTTAAAACTTATTAAATATCCGTCAGGTAAAATAACAATAAATGACATAAGAAATAAGATTAGAAAGTTAGAATCTGAGGGTTTAAAACTTGATTTTTTAGTTCTTGATTATATTGATTGTATTGCCGGTGATGGGATAATAAGTGGCGAGGAATGGAAGGGCGAAGGCGCAATTATGAGAGCTTTAGAATCAATGACAGGTGAGTTTAATATTGCTATTTGGACAGCAACACAGGGGAATAGATTTAGTATTAGCTCTGATGTTGTTACAACCGATCAAATGGGGGGATCGATTAAAAAAGGCCAAGTTGGTCATATAGTTATATCTGCAGCAAAAACATTGGAACAGAAAGAAAATAATCTTGCCAATGTGACATTATTAAAATCTCGTATTGGTAAAGATGGTATCGTTTTTCAAAATTGTAAATTTAATAATGAATATTTGGAATTCGATACTGATACACAAAACACAATACTTGGACATCAGGAAGATAGAGCTGAGGCCAGAAAATTACGAGCCTCAACAGTTTATAAACAAGGAAAGAAGGAGAAAGAAGAAGAGGATATTGGTAAAGTTCAAGATGGGGGTAGATCTAGAATTGAAGCTGCAATTAGTAATTCACCTATTGTAGTAGAAAATCTTTTAAATGAATTACAAAATCTAGATGATATGACAGTTGGTGATGTAAAATTTAATCCTGCGAATGAAATAAAAGAAGATATTATTGATATAATAGATGAATCTAATGATATACATGAAACTGTTTATGAGTCTTTTGATAACACAATAACAGATACTATGGTTGAAGCTAAAATAGAAACAAAACTTACACCAACCAAAACTGTTTTTACTCAAGAAGATATAAATCGAAGACTAAGAGCATTAAAAAAAATGAATAAATAATTAAAAATTAATGATATAATATGGCGGATAAAACGTTAAAAATCTACACTAAAGAAGAAGTCCAAAAAGCAACCTTAGAATATTTTAAGGGTGATGAATTAGCAACAGATGTTTGGATTAAGAAGTATTGTTTAAAAGATGAAAATAATTATTATGAATTAACACCGGATGACATGCATCGAAGAATCGCAAAAGAACTTGCGAGAATCGAAAAAAAATATCCAAATCCAATTTCAGAAGATGAAATTTATGAAACACTTAAAGAATTTAAAAGAATCATACCACAAGGATCACCAATGTCAGGTATTGGTAATGATTTTCAAGTTATTTCATTATCAAACTGTTATGTGATCGGCAATAAAGGAACAAGTGATAGTTATGGTGGTATTCTTAAAATTGACCAAGAGCAAATTCAATTAATGAAACGTAGGGGTGGTGTTGGTCATGATTTATCTCATATTCGTCCTGCAGGAAGTCCTGTTAAAAATTCTGCAATAACGAGTACGGGTATTGTTCCTTTCATGGAACGGTATTCAAACAGTACAAAAGAGGTTGCTCAGGATGGTAGGCGTGGGGCACTTATGTTGAGTATATCTATTGAACATCCTGATGCTGAAAAATTTATTGATGCTAAGCTTGAACAAGGTAAAGTTACGGGGGCGAATATTTCGGTTAAGCTTACTGATGAATTTATGCGACGTGCTACGCAACTTGAAGATAATGAGTTTTGGCAAACATATCCTATTGATTTAAAAATTCCATTGGGTGAAGAATATGATAAATTAATTATTAATGCAAAAGAAGGTGATTTAATATATCTACCGGATGTAGGATATTTGAAAAAAATTAATGCAAAAAAATTATGGAAAAAGATTATTCATAATGCGTGGAAGTCGGCTGAACCCGGTATTCTTTTTTGGGATAAAATTATTGGTGAAAGTATTCCTGATTGCTATGCTGATGAAGGGTTTACAACTGTTAGTACAAATCCGTGTGCCGAGTTACCCCTTTGTCCCTATGATAGTTGCAGGTTATTTGCTATTAATCTTTATGGTTATGTGGTAAATCCATTTACAAAAGATGCTCATTTTAATTGGGAATTATTTAAATCCGATGTTCAAATAGCTCAAAGGTATATGGATGACATAGTTGATCTTGAACTTGAAAAAATTGATGCAATTTTAAGAAAAATTGATTCCGATCCAGAGGATGATTTTATAAAAATTTATGAAAGAAGATTATGGGAAAATATAAAAGATATGGCATCAAAGGGTCGTAGGACTGGTCTTGGTATAACCGCAGAAGGTGACATGTTGGCCGCATTAGGACTAACTTATGGAACAGATAAAGCGATTGAGTTTAGTGAAAATGTTCATAGGTTATTAAAACTCATGGCATATCGTTCAAGTACTGTAATGTCGTTAGAACGTGGGTCATTTCCAATTTATAATAAAAAGAACGAAATGAACAATCCTTTCATTAATAGGATAAGAGAAGAAGATAAACAGTTATATGATGATATGATTGCTCATGGTCGTAGAAACATTGCACTTTTAACGATTGCACCAACTGGAAGTGTTTCAATTATGTCTCAGACAACATCGGGTATTGAACCGGCTTTTGAGGTGTTTTATAAACGTAGGCGTAAAATTAATGCTCAAGAAAAAGACATTCGAATTGATTTTGTTGATGATGAGGGTGTTGCCTGGCAGGAGTATCCGGTTTTTCATCATAAATTTGAAACTTGGCTTGAATTGAATGGTTATGATATTGAACAAGTGAAAAATATGTCTGATAATGAACTTAATGAAATACTAAAAAAATCACCATATTATAAAGCAACAGCAAATGATGTTGATTGGGTTAAAAAAGTTGAAATGCAAGGACGAATACAGCAGCATGTGGATCATTCTATTTCCGTGACAGTTAATCTTCCAAAAGATATAACTGAAGAAATGGTTGCAAAGGTTTATGAAACAGGATGGAAGAGTGGCTGCAAGGGGCTTACAGTTTATCGTGATGGTAGTCGTAGTGGTGTTTTGATAAGTTCAGAAAAAAAGACAGAAACACCATATGAAATTCACGTTCCCAAACGTCCAAAGAGATTGAAAGCACACATTCATCGTTTTCAAAATAATCTGGAGAAATGGATTGCTGTAGTAGGATTGATGGATGGAAGACCATATGAAATATTTACCGGTAAACTTGAAAATGGACTTAGTTATTTACCTAGTAATATAAAGGAATGTGAAGTTGTAAAAAATAAATTTGAAGTTGAAGAGATCAATGAAGAAGGAAAAACTATAAAGGTCACGAAAAAACGTTATGATATTGAATATATTGATAGTAATAGTGAAAGACAAGTTCATACGGGTTTAAATCAAGCTTTCAATCCTGAATTTTGGAATTATGCCAAGTTAGTATCTGGTGTTTTAAGACAACGTATGCCGATTTATTATGTTTGGAATTTGGTGGATTCTCTTAATTTCAGGGAAGATCATATCAACACATGGAAAAATGGGGTTGCGCGTGTGATTAAAAAATATATAAAAGATGGTGTTGAGGTGAATAAAAAATGCCCTAATTGTGGTAGCAATCATCTTGAATTTAAAGAGGGGTGTTTAACTTGCATGGGATGTGGAAATTCAAAATGTGGCTAAATTGAATGTCATTTGAAAAAGAATAAAAAAGTTGTTTACTATTACCGAACAACTTTTTTTGTTTTTAGTCAAAATTTTTGGGTTTTTATTTGTTTATTTGAAAAACATTTGTATATTTGCAATGAATAACTTAAATATTAAAATTATGAATTTAATAGTTTATTTTTTCGTCTCTTATTTTGTATGTGTTATTTTGTATTCAGTAATTGCAAGATATACAATATACAAGGGAAATGTGTATGTTAAATTATCCGCCATTGTTAAAGAGGGCGCGGTTGATTTTGGGAAAATATTCACAGTGATTCTTTCAATTTGTGGTGTCATAATTGGAATAAATTATGTTAGGGTTTTGTGGTTTATATGATTGTTTTAGAAAATAAAATAGTCAAAATAAACGATATTAATCACTATGAATATAGGGCGGGCTATTTTTTAACATTGGAATTGTTAAAAAAATTAGTCAGAGATTTTCAGATAGATTGCGTAAATAGTTTTGTTAGTAATGATGAAACATATATTGAACAATGGTTGAAAAATAATAAAATTGAATGAGGATATTGGAATGTCTAATAGAAACAAATTAATTCGTGCTATAGAAACTGCTCATCCAAAACTTAAAGAAGAAATTATGTATCATCTTGAAAATGTTGATCATGGACAAGATGAGGGTAAAAACTTGGATTATGATATAGTTAATGCGTTTGAGGATGCTATGGATACTATAGAAGATAATGATGAGTTTAAGGACTTAATACCACATTTAAAAAATTTATTTATTAAAATTGGCTATGCTATTCCAATATCTAAAGAAGTTTTTTCTAGAACAGTAGTAACATCAGGAAAGAAATATTGGTTTAAAAGAAATGGAATTTATTATGATGTTGCTGATTCTTGGGAAAATTGGTTGAAACAATAAGAATAATTCATATATATTACGTTCATTTTGAATCGCGATAATTTCGCGATTTTTTTTTTCTTAATATTTATGAAATATGGCAACTACTTATGGTATAGATTATCCATTTAGGGATAGTGCGATCGGAAATTATGTAAAGATGACTTCAACTCCTGAAAGGGAAGTACGGGCAAATCTTATACATTTATTATTGACAAGAAAAGGTAGTAGATATTTTCTTCCTGATTTTGGTACAAGATTATATGAATATATTTTTGATCAAAATGATATTGTGACATTTAATAATATTGAGGATGAAATACGAGAGGGCGTGCGAAAATATATTCCGAATTTGGATATAAATTCAATAAATATAATGCCAGCTGAAGAAGATCCTGAAACTCCATCAATGCCGGCTGAAGATGAGGATAAAAGATTATTTCGAATTGCAGATAATGCTGCAAAACCATATACGGCTAGGGTAAAAATAGATTATACAGTTAATAACGGAACATTTTCATCGTCCGATTTTGTAATTATTAATATATAATGAGCAGACTTAAATTATATGATATTGTGTGTGAATCGAGGGATATGTTTGAGGGATTCGATGAAACTGAATTAACTGAAGAGTATCCAACTGATTTTGATATCTCTAAATTTAAAATTTTACCATCATATGCGGCTAAATTGAGATATGCTGAAGAACATTTGGGGAAACCAATAGGGAGGGGTTCGTCACGAGTAGTTTATCGTGTTGACGAGAATAAAGTTCTTAAATTGGCAAAGAATCGACGAGGTGTTGCACAAAATGAAGTTGAAATTGATTGGGCGGGTGATGGTTATTATGAAAGTATTGTTGCAAATATTTTTGATTTTGATCGTTATGATCATTTATGGGTTGAAATGGAGTTGGCAATTAGAGCTAAACCAACAGATTTTAGAAGATTGTGGGGTGTGGAACAACAATATTTGGATTTATATCTATTAAACAAAGACGTTGAAAATCGGGGACGTCGTTCTCCATTTTATTTGGATGAACCAATACAGAAGAAATTAGATGAAAATGATAATGTACAATTATTAATTTCATTTATGTTGGATTCAGATTCACCAGCAAATGATTTGGGACGAATAAGTTCATGGGGAATTGTAAAAAGAAACGGAAAAGATCATTTGGTTTTAATTGATTTTGGGCTAACAAATGAGGTTTATGATACATATTATCATTAAAAATAAATAAAATGTCAAAACAAATAACATACGCAACAAGAGATTTTGCCGGACTTCGAGATGAGCTGGTTAAATTAACGAAGCAATATTATCCTGATTTAATTTCAAATTTCAATGATGCTTCGATTTATTCTGTATTGATGGATTTAAATGCTGCGGTTGCAGATAATTTACATTTTCACATAGATAGAGTTTGGCAAGAGACTATGTTGGATTTTGCACAACAAAGACAATCATTATTTCATATAGCCAAAACGTATGGTCTAAAAATACCCGGTCCTAGACCGTCTGTTGCTTTATGTGATTTTAGTATAAATGTACCGGTAAGAGGCGATAAAGATGATGAAAGATATGAAGGTGTTTTAAAAGCTGGCTCTCAAATATCTGGTGGTGGTCAAGTTTTTGAAATTGTTGAAGATGTTGATTTTTCAAGTCCATTTAATAGTAGAGGAGAATCAAATAGGCTTAAATTACCAAATTTTGATAATAATAATAAATTAATTTCATATACAATAGTAAAACGGGAAGCTGTTATTAATGGTGTTTCAAGAATATATAGAAAAGTAATTACAGATTTGGATCAAAAACCATTTTTAAAACTATATCTTCCTGAGCGAAATGTTTTGGGCGTTACTGCTGTTATTCACAAAGACGGTACTGGATATGGTGCAAATCCAACATCAGATGAATTTATGTTATCAAAAAATAAATGGTATGAGGTGAAGTCGTTAATTGAGGACAAAGTATTTATTCAAAATCCAACAGCTGCTTCAGATAGAGATAATTTTAAAGCCGGTGATTGGGTAAATGTTACTAAAAAGTTTTATACGGAATACACTCCAGAGGGATATTTTTCATTAACATTTGGTTCGGGGAATGTGGATCCTATGACAAATTTGGATAATTACATGACAAGAAATTTAAGAGTTAATCTTGCGACATTTTTAAATAATACATCATTAGGTGAAATACCAAAATCAAACACAACATTATTTGTTAAGTATCGTGTTGGTGGTGGTAAAGAGACGAATATTGGAGTCAATGTTCTTACTGTAATGGATACTTATGAATTAATTGTAAACGGTCCAAATTCGTCAATAAATACCCAAGTAAGTCAGTCAATTCGTGTAACAAATATAACACCAGCTATTGGTGGGTCAGACATTCCCACAATAGAGGAAATAAGAAATATGATAGCATATAACTTTTCAGCACAAAATAGGGCAGTTACGTTAAATGATTATAAATCGTTAATTGAAAATATGCCAAGTACATATGGTGCACCAGCAAAGGTGAGTGTTATGGAAGAGGATAATAAAGTGAAAATAACGTTGTTATCTTATGATGAAAACGGGGCGTTAATTGAGACAGTTTCTAACACATTAAAACATAATATTTTAAATTATCTTTCTAATTATAGGATGTTAAATGATTATATTGACATTCAAAGTGGTGAGGTCATTGATTTGGGGTTAGAAATTGATTTAGTTATTAATAAAAATGAAATTTCTACAGAAATATTAAAATCGATAATAGAACAAACAATATCATTCTTTTCGATATCAAAAAGAAAAATGGGAGATCCGTTATTTGTTGGAGATTTAATGAGGGAAATTGGTAATGTTACGGGCGTTGTTAACGTGGTGGATATTAGGGTATTTAATAAAGTGGGTGGTAAATATTCATCAAGTGAGGTTGTTCAAGCTTATGTTGATAATGAAACTAAAGAAATACAACAATCAGATAGTACAATTTATATGAAGTCCAATCAAATATTTCAGATTAGATTTCCTAATACAGATATAAAAATTCGTACTAAAAATCTCACTTCAGCTACATATTAATTTGTTTTTTGTTTATCTTTTAGAAAATTGTTTAGTTTCCTATTTATATTAGTAAAAGGTAATGCAAAAACATAGAATACATACAGATATTGGCCGAGATCATAAAATAACTGTACAGATTTCTAGCACGTATGATTTAATGGAGATATTATCTCTTAAATTTTCTCAAAAAGACATATATGCCTCTGGAAAATGTTCAGATTATGGTGTTGTTGTGGGTCGAGTCACAGCTAATAGTGGTTTTGGAATACCAAATGCTAAAGTTTCAATTTTTGTGCCTTTATCTGAAATGGATGAAAATGATCCAGTAATTTCTGCTCTTTATCCATATAAAGATATTAATGATAAAGATGTTAATGGGTATCGATATAATTTATTACCACAAAGAAAACAACATGGGGGACATGCACCAACAGGTACCTTTATGGATCAACAAGATATTTTAACACGAGAAGAATGTCTTGAAGTTTTTGAAAAATATTACAATTATACGGTAAAAACAAATGATTCTGGTGATTTTATGATATGGGGTGTTCCGATCGGGACACAGGTTTTACATATTGACATTGATTTGTCCGATATGGGTTGTTTTTCCTTGAGACCATATGACTTTATAAAAAAAGGATATGCTACTGATGATTTTGACAGAGTATATGCATTTAAATCAAGTTCTGATATAGATAGTTTACCACAAATTATAACATTTGATAAAACAATAGATGTTTATCCATTTTGGGGGAATGAGGAATTGTGTGAGATTGGTATTACTAGGACGGATTTTGATTTATCTGAAAGAAATATAAAAATAGATCCAGTTGCTTTAATACTCGTTTCAACTATAACGGACGATACTAATGACGCTGTTAAGAGAAATGGGAGAATTAAAAAGAAATCCGGATATAAGTGTAATTTACAAACAATACCGGGTACTGTTGAGTGTGTTCGTTTTACTGGTAAGTCTGTAATAGGATCAGATGGAATAACAGAGTATCCGGAACTCGAATATTTAAACATAACGGACACAATTAATGATGATGGCGTGGTAATGATAGCATTACCAATGAATTTAGATTATATATACACGAATGAATTCGGTGAACAAGAAATAACAAACGATTCAAGTAAAGGAATACCAACATCGTCTATTGCAAGATTTAGATTTGACTTGGATTTTAATACATATAAACATGCAACGGCAAAATATCTTGTTCCAAATATTCGAGAATTTAATCCAAATAATAATGGAACGTCTAATGGTGTTTTAAGTGACAGTGCATTAAGATATGGTGTTCAGTATAGTGAAGGGATGCTGGCAACATACACCTTTTCGGATGTGTTTGAAGATTATATAAATGTCGTTCCACCAATATCAGGAATGACATTAAGTGATTTAAACTATGATACGGATGTAAAGGAACACAAAAAAGATTTAATGCTGGGCACGAACAACACACTTAGTCCCGGATCTCCTGAAGATTATTTTTATAAGTTCATTTCAAATAAAGTATATACTGTTTCGTCATTTCAAGGTACTCATTATGAAACGGCAAAAATACGAGACGCATTTTTAGGGATTAAAGAAATACAACCGAATGTTGAAGATGATTGTGCATCAAACACGAATTATTTTCCAACGAATTTTGCGTTTAAGAATCGAACGAAATTTACATTATTATTATCACAAGTTTTATTATTCATACAATTTATTTTTTCTGTAATAACAGTAAAATTTGCCGAAATTATTGGAAGAATAGCTTATAGTATTGGAAGAACATTTTTAAGTATCAATATTATGGGTGCTAAAGTTTTTCCAAAAGTTGGTCAACGACTTATTGATTTTTCTTATAGAACACAAGATAAATATACACAACAATTACCATTAACAATTTATCCTGATTGTGAGGAATGTACGGCTGATGATGAAACATTAATTCAAGAATGGACATCATTTAGCGATAGATATTGTCGAATAGCGGAGGTTAAGTTTAAAGTTAACGTAACTCCTATTATGGTAGAATTATCAGCAACGGTAGATCAATTACAAACAAGTGGTTCTACGGAACCTGGTGCCAATTTTTATTCGGTATCACCTAATGTGTTTTCTAGTTTATTGAGTGTGAATGTATATGATTCGTTTTATGGTGATTCTGCTCGGCAAAATACGGATTTGTGCTCGGGAACAACAGAAATGCATTACACACAATTAAGTGATTTACATAATATAACACTACCATCATCAAATGAACCGAGGTATGGCGCTGAAGTATATTCGTGGTCGTCAAATGTTACTGGAACAACAATAACTGGAATGACAAGTTTTAGTTCGTTTAGTGGATATTTTAAACCGATAAATAGTAATGAGCCCGAAAATATTGTGATACTTTCACTACCCATGGCTGCTATGTATGTTTATTTTAGTAAAGAAGTATGGAATGAGTTAACTGGGATGGATTTTATCCATAATCCAGAACTTGAAGATGAAATATATGATTTATATGCTGTTATTAGAATATATGATAGGGCTTTAGTTTCTGAGGAATTTCCGATTACTGGCGAAACAATAAATGTTGAAGTTGGATGTCAAAAATATGATAAATTATATAATGAAAATATAATGTTTCAATATTTGTGGACAAATGATCCGGCTTTAGGTTATAATCCTTCATTACCAATTTTACCACCTAATTATTCAGATGATACCGGATTTAATGAAAATCGTAATATGCCGTCAACACATCCGTATTTAGTTTCAACGATAATAGGTACAAATAGTACTAGACGATTACCATTTATGCATGATTTTACGAGGTATTCAAAAAGACGAAATATTGGTATTCAATACTATGATAGAAAAACCAAATCTGGCTTAAGTGAATTTAGAGACGGATTATTTACAATAATACCCGTCATTCAGGGTAAGAGTTACAATTTAAAGGCTATTCAAGAATGGTATAGAAGAAAAAGAGTCGGTTTAACGTTTTGTGGTGGTGTTATTAATTATTCATTTATTGATAATTGGATTCATGGTTTACTTTATTTCTTTAAATTCCATAAAAGAATTAGGTGGGATGATGAAAATAATTATGATTTAAATCAACGAGGATCAAAATATCCAAAAGAGCTTGTTTTTTATAATATTAGAGAAAAAGAGTTTTATTATAGATGTTGTCCTTATGTTTATGTAAACGAACAAGGAATTTTTACAGGACAAACATATATTCATGATGGACATAATGTACAGGAAATATTACACCCAACAACATTTTTTGATCTTGGTGTTCGAGATGAATTTTTATCTGAAATATGTACTGAAGCAATATTTGATCCGACATGTTCTGTGGTAAGAGATATAACATCAACATCATATCAAGATCCGGGGGGTATTGTTGAACATGCAATTAATTACCGATTAGATACTACTGGTGCGAAATTTAAAGTTGATGATTTTTTTAGTAACACTCATTATGGTTCAAATATAAAAGTTTTTGATGGTGATGTTACACAATTATTATCAATTAATTGTGAAACGGGAATAGAAGCTTTTGATACAGATAGTCCACATTATTCAATGTACAATGGTGAGTATATGGATCCAGAATCACCAGAATTTGATAATTATTTTTGTTTTGGTTCATTGTTCGGGCCCACACCGATAGATTTTAAATTTGATTTTAATGGAAAACGTATAAGATTATGTTTGAATTATAGGCTGGGTGATTTTACTCAAATTGTACCGTTTTATTTGTGGAATAAAAAAGGTGAGGGGTTTGGTCAATATGGGAATGATTCTGATAAACAAACATGGGATAGGACACAAATAGCCTCAATGCCATTACAACGAATATTTTCTATAAGTGATGTATCTGGTACTACAACAAATTATCTTATGGCGGACGGAGAAGAAGAATATCTTCTTAAACCGATGACTATAACCCATAACACATTTAGTATGACAGGTGCCACAGAAGATATGTTAGAAAGATTTGAGGTAATTAGTTTAGAACCACCAAGCGATTTGAATAATACTATTGGATTTATTGAGGGTGATTTGTGGTTACAAGTTTTAACTTATAGCGGAAGTGATTATCGAAAAGATCCGATAACTGGTATAATATATGTCGTTGTTAATAAAATGTGGGTACCACAATTCAATAACATTTATGAAGATAATTACAGAGAGAATTTTATACCTCAAACAGCATTGAATTATAGTGGTGAAAAACAAGTTCTTTCAACACCATTTTTATTTTATTTTGGTTTAAGGCCGGGCAAAACAGCACTCGATCTTCTAATAAAATCATTTGGTGATAGTGATGCGTTTATTTCGGATGAATTTGATGAATGCATTATTTCTGATATAATAACACCTACACCACCACCAACACCATCAATTTCGACACCTATACCATCAATTTCGATTCCAATACCTTCAGCTTCACTTCCTACACCATCATCACTGCCACCTGATTATGTTACAGTTAATATATTAAATAATGCGTCATCATCACTATCAATATCTGAATTATGGATTGGTGGAGAACAACAGCATCCGGATCCACCATCACCAGATTTCCCATATTATCCTGGTGATAGTGGTGTGTTAATGTATTATGGTGGTGGGAGATACACAATTGTGGTGGTTATAAATGGGGTATATACAATACCATCATATTTGTCATTAGTCGATAGTAGTGGTGATGTCATTAATACGACTATAACTAATGAAGCATCTTTCCCATATAGTATTGTTCATTATGGTAGATTAGTAGTTAGTTCTGCACCTGTCACAATATCACTTAATGATGGTTATCAACCAGTACCATCACCAACACGAACACCATCAATAACAGTATCACGCTCATCTGGCGCGCCACCACCCTCGCCGACACCAACAGTAACACCGACTCCGACACCTATTAGTGGGTATATATATGAGGTTATATCTTATGGTTGTTATGATGGTACTAATTGTGATCCACCATCAATGGAAACAGAATATATTATAAATGAAAATCCTTTAGATGAAGGAATGTATTATAAAGACGGTATTGAACAAAAAGTTTATTATATAATAAAAGAAGAAAGTGGTTTTTTAAATCCTAAAGTTACACATATTTCTGGATTTGGATATTCATCGTGTAATGGGGCTTGTCAAGAATTACCTGATTAAATTATGTAAATGAAGAAAAAGAAGATCATATTACCAAAGCTAAGGTATGAAAACGCACCTGAAACAGATAGTCAAATTTCGATTGGATTCGAGTCTGATAAATCTCTTTTGAGAGGGGATGATAGGGATGTTGTTTTAAACTTATCTGAACAATTTACAGAAGAACGTGCAAATTGTAAACGATATAAGTTATATGGTAAGATGAGAATGGTTTTTAGAAACCTATATGCTGGTGCAACATCATATGATTATTTACGTGAAAGATTATCCTTAGTTAGTGATGGGTCGGATAATAATTTCTGTGGTTATCTACCATATAACGAATTTGCGTTTTTAAGAGATGATATATATTATGAAACCACCGAATCATTGTCGGTTACTTCATTGAGTGGATTTACAGGATTTACCATGGTTACAAGTGGTCCAACTGAACATCAAACAATCACATCAGTTACAGCACCATATCACAACTGGAATCTTTATACGAGTTATATTTCGGGTCAAGTTGATAATTTTCCAATGAAATATACATTGTCTGGCCGAACAAAAATTGAGGGTGAAAATGTTATAACATTTACTAGTGGTGATGGTATACCATTTAGGGTTGAAGAGACTGAAATACATTATGTTTTAACAAGTCCGGTACGACATGGAATTAGTCGGGGTGAATACATCTTGATTGATGGAAGGTATTATTATGTGAATTCAGTTGGTGACAACATATTTGATTCTGAATATTATGTTATTAATATATTAAAATCACAGTTAAGTGGTGTTACTTTTAATCCGTTAGTTATTGGAAAACGTTGTATAGACATTAAAGATACTGAAAATTCCACGTCAAAATATTATGTACATAAACATACAATATTAACATCATTGGGTGATTGTATTATTGATAAAGTAGGATTTGAATCACCAATTTGGGAAGACGAGAAAAAAGTTTTATATGAAAATAGTGTGGGGGATAATGATGTTCTTGTTGTTCGAAATAGGATGGAAGCCGTGTTATTTGATTCATTGGAACCGTTTATTTTAACTGGAATAACAAATAATTTAGGCCACACACCGATAGAACTTTATACTACAATTATTTTTAGAAATGGAAACGGATATTTCGAATATCCACCAAAAGTTGGTTATTCGTTTCATATGCATGATTCATGGATAGATGAACATTTTGATGGTTCAAATTCAATTGAAACTGGGTTAACGTCAACGTCATTTACAAGAGAAGGTTTTGTATATCCATTTTTTTCCGGAAATTCATTATCTAAAGGTTCAGAATTATATGGGGCGTTTGTTGAATATAATCCGAAGGAATTAAAAGAAAGAATAATATCAGAATCTTACCATAAAATTGTTAGTAATAAAAATATTTTTAATCATGGCCAAGATCTTGATGAGGTATTTTCTGGTGCAAGTGAAACGAATCAAATTGGACTTCTATATCAACCACATCATAGATTTAAGTTAAAGGAATTATCACCTTATATTGAAACAGCCGATGATAGTACACCAATATATAATCTTCCAGAAAACGCAAAGTATTTTCCTAATGAAAAACTTTGGAGGTGGCGAGATGTATATGAAGACGGATATATTGATCCAGATGGTTATGGTGTAGATCATCCATATTTAAATAATATTCATTTTGTACATAAAGATATTAATTTTTATATAAGAAACGAAAAAATTTATAAAAATAAAAAAGATGGGGTTATTAATTTTTATAGGAGAAAGGATGTTGATGAATGTGTTGACGATTCGGTAATTATTAAACGTGGAGACGCCGAAATACCCGAACCATCTATATCGGTTTCCCCATCAGTGTCGTTAAGTGTAATGCCATCTATTACACCTACGCCAACATTATCTGTTAGCATATCTATAACACCATCAATATCGATGTCATCATCTCAAGGTACGTCGTCGACACCGTCACCATCATTGTCATTAACAAGAACTCCGTCGGTTACTAGAACACCAACTAGAACGCCTAGTTTATCAATTAGTAGAACACCGTCCAGAACGCCTAGTATAACACCTAGTAGTTCAGTTTTAACTGCTCGATACGTCTCAAGTAGTGGAAGTGACACAAATAATGGATTAACAGAATCCACACCATGGAGAACGTTAGATAAAGTTAATGCTGAGTTTTCGAATTTAAATCCTGGTACAGAAATATTATTAAAAAAGGGTGATTCGTTTTATGGTACACTTGTAATAACTAAAAGTGGTACAAGTGGATCTAATAGTCCGTTTGTGTTTGGTACTTACGGTGATGGTAATGATCCCATTATACATGGTTTTACTACAATAACTGATGGATGGACACATGTTGGTAATAATGTTTATTCACATGATATAATTGCTGATGAGCAAACTAATATGGTTCTTGTTAATGGTGTTCAAGTACCAATGGGTAGATGGCCAAACGGAACAACATATAGAACTTATGAGTCGTTTAATGGTGCTAGTTCAATAACAGATAATACGTTATCAGAAGAAACGCCATACAATTGGGTTGGTGCTGAGGTCGTGATTAGAATGACTTACTGGATATTGGGTAGGTTTACTATAACTGGTCATACTGGTAATACAATATCATATAGTGGTAATACAATTGATTATTTATATAACAATTTCGGATATTTTATACAGAATGATATAAGAACACTTGATGTTGAAAATGAATGGTATCATGATCATGCTGCCGGTAAGTTTTATATATATGGTAATCCCGCAGGTAAAACAATTCAAATTGCAACAAAAACAAATATAATTCAAAATCATGGTGGTTATGATTATATAACACTTGAGAATCTTTCATTACAAGGATCAATTGGTGATATTATTTCATTTGATGGTGGTAATTGGTATAACGCGGCCAATACAATAATACGAAACTGTATTTTAAAATTTGGCGGATCTCGTGGTATTGATATATACGGTAGTAATGGTTTTATTGTAGATAATATTATTGAACAATGTAATGATAATGCCATACATATTGTATCTGGTAGTAATACGATTGTTACTGGAAACACAATAACAAATATTGGATTACTGCTTGGTCAATCAAAGAGATTGTCTGCAAATGGAATATATAACGGTGGAACAAATTCATTAATTGATCATAATATTATAAATAATATCGGATTAAATGGTATAACTGCTGGTAGTGGAACAAGTGGCATTGTTAAACATAATTTTATTAATAACTATTGTTTAACACTTACAGATGGTGGTGGAATTTATCACGGGCCTAGTAATCGCTCAATGCCATCTGATTATACAATAGAAAACAATATATGTCTTAATGGTTACGGGAATTATAATGGAACAACAAGTTCAAGTACCTATCTAGCTGAGGGTATATATCTTGATAGTTATTGTACTGGTCATACAGTACAATATAATATATGTGCACATAACGCAGGTAATGGTATTAAACTTAGTTCCAGTCATGATAATATTTTACAATATAATTTGTGTTTTGATAATAAAGAAGCACAGTTATTCTCAAGTGGTTTTTGGTCAGAATATGCGACATTATATAATAACACAATAAGATATAATCAGTTTATTGGAAAAGAAATAAATCATTATACATTAAAAGTTTATTTAACAATTGCAGATAATATTTCAAATTATGGTATATCAAATTATAACTATTATGCGAGACCTATAAATCAAGGGTCGAATGATGTTATAATTAGAACAGGACAAAACAGTAATTGGGTTAATCGTACATTATCTGAATGGCGTTCGTATTCAAATCAGGATGCTAATTCAAACAATTCACTTGCAGGATCGGTGTCAAATTTGGATGATATTCATTTTATTTATAATGAAACGGATGAAAATAAATATTATTCATTGTCAGCACCGATGAAAGATGTTGCAAATACAACATATTCGGGTATTATCACACTATCTCCATGGTCGGGATTAGTTCTTCTCGGGCCAGGAACCGTAACACTGGAGACATCACCAACAATTAGTAGCACACCAACTCCAACTAGAACAACTAGTGTGTCTATTACTAGAACACCGACAAGAACACCTAGTTTATCGTTTAGTAGGACACCAACTAGAACACCAAGTGTTTCAATAAGTAGGACACCATCAGTTTCATTATCAACACCAACATCAAATTCGATTATTGCAGATCATAATATAGCAAAACTTTCTAATTTATTAGCAATTCCAAGTAGCGCGATAACCAATGCGAAGTCAAATCTTCACATAGCATATGAACACACATCGCACGGTGAACAATTGGTTCAGGGTATGACCGGACTGGTTAATTGGAGAGGTTCGACATATTCATTTAATAATGGTGGGTCTGGTGGTGCGTTAGATTTAAGAGATCACGCAATTGCCCAAATGTTTAGTTGTTGGGGAATGGACCTTGGTAATACAAGATGTCCAAATAATGAACAATATCATTTGTGGGCGGAAAACACTCGTACATATTTAGAGACTAATCCTGGTGTTAACGTTGTTATATGGTCTTGGTGTGGGCAAGTAAGTTATGCAACACAAGCTAATATTAACACTTATTTGACATTAATGAATCAATTGGAGATTGATTATCCATCAATTAAGTTTGTATATATGACAGGTCATGTTGATGGACAACCATTATCAGGTACATTATTTACTAATAATACAATTATAAGAAATTATTGTATTAATAATAATAAAATATTATTTGATTTTGCAGATATTGAAAGTTATGATCCTGATGGTAATTATTATGCAGATAAGCGAGTAACAGATTGTTGTAATTATGATTATAATGGAGATGGTATTGTTAGTACTGATGGTGGTGATCCTGGATTACCAACAAATGGAGATAGAAACTGGGCGTTAGACTGGCAAAACACACATCAGGTGAATGTTGATTGGTATAATTGTAATTCATCACATTCATATCCACTTAATGCGAATATGAAAGCATATGCAGCATGGTGGTTATGGGCTAGATTGGGTGGTTGGAGTGGATAATTAAATTAATTAAATGGATATATTAAAAAGTAAATCGAATAGAAATATCCTTATTAGTGAGGAAACGAGGTTTGGGATAGACCTTGGATGGGAAGAGAATTTTCAAGAATTTGAACGTGAAACATTAAGATCTATTATAAACCCAATAGATAATTTTGAAACTGTTCGTTATATTCATAATGAATATATTGGTATAAATGGAATATCTCAAAATGATATTTGGTATCATTTTTATTTTTTTAATAGTGATAATCCACCAACATATTTTGGTGGTTTAAATTATGAGTATGTCGGGTTATCTCCTGAACAAAACTCAGTAATAACAAAGTCGGAAAACACTAGTTTTTTTAGCCTTGAATTTTATAAAGCACCGAGTGGTGAGATTATTGATAGCAATAATAGGAAATTAGTTTTCACAAAACATCTACCAATTCCATTAGGTGAAAAAGTGTTTTATACACCAATAGGCCGGGAGATTTATTTACCAATTTTTACAGGAAACAATTATAGAAATAAAGAAAATATGTTTTTATTCTGGTTTCAAGATGATACAGTTTTGAAGGGTTCAATTTATAAAGGTGATACTTTTTACGTAACAGCAAAATATTATAATGCTATAGATGGTACGATATTAAGTTTTTTGAATTCACCTAAATCATATTATGATATTGTAAACGAATCTACAGACATTTATCATAGAATGGTGGTAGATAAAAATGATTATTCGTATATTATTTATTCTGGAAATACTAGTGAAGAAAGAATAGGTTTAGACAATCAACCAGTATCATTTTATGCCTACGGATATTACACAAAATCTTTAATATAAAAATGAAAAAAGAAGTATATCAAATATTAAGAAAGACAATACCCGAAGTTGAATTGGTGTCACTGGATAGTCAAAATTGGTATGATTCAAATCACAATTTAATTCCGTGGTCTGGTGGTACAAATTTGGCACCTCAAAATGGTGATGTCATTTATAATATAAAGGGTACTGTACAGATTGGTTGGTATATGTGGTCTGGAAATACATGGATAACAATTAATAAATCACAAGCATATGATAGTTATCAAATACCAATATTTTTAGTAGATACAATTGATGAAATGGGTATTATGGTTGGTTTTGATGGAGAAATTGAACAGGTTGAACAATTTTCTAATTTTACATATACCATAAATAATCAAACAATTACCATTTACAATACGGTTAACACAAATAAATTAAATACACTAGTTGATTCCATATATACGATTTCGTGGGGAGATGGTGAACCTGATAGTAATTTATTATCACCAACAATTTATGATACAGTATTACCAAATGTTACACACACATATGATGTTCCTGGTAATTATGTTATTGAAATTACCATTGACTCACCATGGAAAATAGAGAAATTAAAACGAACAATTGAGGTACCATTTAACGGAGCAATAATGCCTACAGATCTAGGTACATTACAATTCGAAATACCCTATTCTAATCCATTAATCATTGAAACTCAAGATTATTTACAGGATTACACTACGTTAACTGGTAACACAAATGATACAATAATATCTTTTATTGCAATAGGAAAAAGTCGAATTGATGAATTTAAATTATATGGCTTATCTGCTTATAGTGGTATAACAATTACTTCTGAATATACGGGATATACCATTGATGGATTATATTATATGGATTATCCTGATGGGTACACATATATAACGGGAAACACATCGGATTATAATCATGAAGAGGTATACAATGGAATGATAACTAGAAATGAACATTTAATTGGTTTTCTTGATCAGCCAGCGATATATTCTGATATTTTTGTGGAAAGGGGTAAACTTGGTGTTATGGAGCGGAATCTTAGACTTGGTGAAATTGATAACGTTGGTGAATTAGAAATATATGGGGGTGGCTTTTTTAAAGTGAAAAATCAATAATTTCATATTTATATAAATAAAAGAGATAGAAATGGCAATTGGATCTTATGGGACAATAAGGGCGGCTGACGTATCGCCAGAAGATGTAGAAATTTTATATCATTTTACACCCGATAGAAAAACTAGTTCACCTGTTACATTAAGAACATTGAACGCAACGTCAATTTTAACACCTGTTTTTCATAATGCAGAAACGGCATTATCATCTGAATCCGATCGGCCACCTGTTGCAGATGTGGAAATTCTAGGTGGTATGTATAATTTAAAATTAGAGTCCGAAGATTTTTCTGATTTGGGATACTATACATTACATTTAAGACCAAAACAAATCAGAACTATTATTAGCGATTGTGGTGTGTTAGCATCATTACCATCGGTTAGGGGTCTTATAATTGATTTGTCTAATGTTGTTACGTCAGATAGAAATAAATTTTCACCACAAAATCTTGTTGGTTATCGTATAGAATATATTAATCCAACAGATAATAAAAAAATTCCTAATTTTTATCGAATGATAACATCGAATTTTTATTGTGAACCAATTACAACTAATTTGGTAAATACAAGTCAAAAAGCTATTCGGTATAGGTATTCTGATAATGCAACGAATCTGATGTTTTTAACAATAACACCAAGTGCAGCCCCATCAACAAGACCGACAACAGTACCGTATATTGGCCAACCAAATCAAACGATTATTATATCTAATACATATTTTAATCCGACAACGATTGAAATTGAGATGGTTGAACATGATATTTCAACGTTGGCGTATGCTCTTTATGGTAATCAGAGCAAGGCTATGTCAAGTGGTATTTATACCATTTATGATAAGAATAATAATATTTATAAACAATTTAATTTATACGAAATTAAAGACGAATTTAATGAAACATTATACGAAATTAGAGAAAAAAGAGATGATATTGATGAATCATTAAATTTTGATACAATTACAGAATAATGGCACGTTACAAAGTACCTAGTCAAGCCGCAAGCGGCGCGGATTCATTTAGTGACGATTTAGTTGGTCGTCAAATTACCGAAGGTTCAAGCCTAATGACAGGTACTAATTTTACTATTGAAAAAACCATACCTGAACGTAATACTAAAGAATTTCGAACACAACCATTTTCTGATTTTTTAACACTTGATGATATTGTTGACGAAAAGCATGTTATTGAGGATTTTGATAACACAAAAAAAGAAATCAAATTTAATAATGACAAAAAGAATGCAGATCGTTCACTTTATGGTTCATTAAAACAGAGAATTAGGGTCGCTATTAATAATATTATTTCTAAGTATCCGGCAGCAATACAGGTTAATTCAACATTTATTGGTGGTGTTAATTATACTGCAGAGAATATAGTATATTCAAGTCAAACAAACACAACCGAATTTGATGTTCCATATAAATTAATATATAATCCTTTAGAAATTATATTAAAAACACCAAAAAGTGGTATTTTACCAGAAACAGATAACAATATACGTAATTTTTATTCTTCCTTTACAAAGTATGTTATTGATTTAACTGGTGAAACTTTTAATATTATATCGTATTCTGAACCCGATTCAAATAATAGAATAACATTAAGGGTTGATGGTAATTGTTTTAATGGATATTCTGCATTTACCAAAAACTATCTTATTAGGCCAACAGATGGAATTGTTGAAAATTTTTATGAACAATTAGATGATCTTGAGCGGGTTTTAATTAATAGAGAAACAAATCCAAAATTTACTGCTGCGTTTAATGTACCAAGGGATAGTAGTGATGGTTCATCAACTGAAACTGTTACTATAAATGTAAATTGGCCAATATCTAATGACGGTTGGAACATATCAATTGTTGGTTTATTATTTGATTATTATATAGATAAGATAAGTTCTTTGGCTGATGAAGTCGATAATTATAAATCTAATTTAATTGTTAGATTTTTAACATCACCTCAATTATATGAATTTGATACGGATGATAAAAAAATCGAAGCCGTTTTCCAAATTTATGGTCGGGCATTTGATAATGTGAAAAAATTTATTGATAACATTGCGTATATGAGAAATGTAAGCTACGATGGTATCAATAATGTTCCTGATATTTTATTAAAAAACCTAGCTGAAACATTAGGATTATCAACAATAAATTTATTCACTGAAAAAACACTTGAAGAGTCACTTTATACGCGACACGACACTCAATATGATGGTGTTTCATTAGGAACTAATTTGATTGAGGCCGAATATGAATTTTATAGAAGAATATTAGTTAATCTGGCGTTTCTTTATAAATCAAAAGGAACTAGAACAGCAATTGAATTTTTCTTAAAATTTATTGGTGCACCGGAGCCAATGATTAGATTGGATGAATATGTTTATAAAGTTGATGGATCACTTCCATCGCAAACAATCGAAGACGATATTAGAAATGTAATTCAGAGTCAGGTGTCGTCTAGTGTGATGACATGGGATGAAAATCTTTCTGGTTATACATTAACGCGGTTTTCGGGTGAGACGAGATTAACGAGAGACAAATATCCGGTTGATGAAGACACTGGATTTCCAAGAGGTATTGAATATCCTGATGGCTCGATGTTTTTTCAAAAAGGTGCGGGGTGGTATAAACGAACACTACATCACAGATCATCAGAGGTGATTGATTATGATAATTCCAATTTAACTGGACGAACCAAAGTAATTAAAACCAAACCCACCCCATTTACATATGGGGAAGATTATTTCGATGTTTATAGACAACTTCCAGGATTAAATTATGGGTATTCGTTAGTTTCCAATGTTGATAATAAAAAAATTGAGTTAGTAGATGATGAGGCAATATCAAGGTTAACATTAAATAGAAAAAATGTTAATGTGTTTTTGTCTGCCGATAGAGCAATTGATTATGACATATATCGAAAATCCAGAGATTTAATGTTGAATTTTGGTGTGTTAACACCACAAACAGGGGTAACATTTGCTGAATTTTTGAGTAATGTAACAAATGACATTATAAGTAATTCCCATGTTGTTAAATATCAGAATACATATGATAGTCTATTGAGAGTATATTGGGCTTATCAGAACCAAAAATTATTTACACCATATAACTATATTTCGGTAAATGAATTTATTAACAGATTAAGTCCATATTGGGTTGATATTATCGAACAATTTATTCCTGCAACAACATTATGGCTGGGTGGAAATTTAATTGAAAATAGTATATTCAATAGATCAAAATACAAACATAAAAGACCAGTGGGGTCGACAGCATATATTGAAGTTTTATATCCTGATTTTGAAACAGTAATCGTTGAAGATCTAAGAACATTTATAGGCGGTGGAACTGTAGATAATACTAGTTATGAAAGTTATTTTAGGGGTTTAACATCGTTTTATGGTGTTTCATATACAATTACATTAGAGATTAATGGAACTGTTTATAGTAGACAAACAGGTAATTTAAGAACATTCACCGGATTTACACCAACAAGTCCGTGTACAAGGTTAACACCAACAACAGAATCAATACCTCTTATATGTGATTATGTGGGAAGTACTTTATTTAGTGAGATTAACGCAATTGAAAATATGCGAGATGAGTGGAAAGATATAGTTAATACGTTAGTCGAAGAAATAAGTACCGATGAAAATAGTGAATATACGGTAACTGCAGTGTATTGCAATACACCGGATAATGTAGAATACGTCGCATTTACTGTCACACCAAAAGATAACACTCGTATAATCGAATCGTTTGATTATTACTTTACACCATCATATGGCTTATATCATGATGAAACCAATATGGAGGCAAGAGTTGAACCTATTAACACATTAATTTTTAGTGGTGATAGTAATTGTGAGTTATATACTGATATTAACATATTAACAAACATATATGGCTATATACCAACAATTGTGGGTGATGAAAGTGGCAATAGTATGCCGGCATATATACAATTTAATTGTGATGAACCCATTAATGTTCTTCCGATGCAATCTGAATGTAGTTATTCGATTAGTGGTTTTAGTGAGACAAGTTCACATGAATTAATTTTATCAGATGCGGCAAACACCGAAGTTCACTTGAAAATTAACGGATTACAATACGTTGTTACAGACTGGACGGATACTTTGAGTGGATTTACGGCATGGCCAAAAGTTGAATATCGGCCAAGTTATGATTACGGACTAAAAAAAGGTACATATGTGTTAAAGGTGAATGGTGGTGGTGTACCTACTACATACCAAGAACTTGAAGTAGCGATAAGTAATGGTAATATTATCGAAGAGTTAGTTGAAAATATTGTGAGCGGTGATACATTATTATCAATGACATTAAAATCCGCGTCAGAACTTACCGCGTCACAGTTTCAACTAGCCCCTGTTAATGGTTATCAATTTGCTTTTGACTATCGTTTTGTTAGTATTGAAAATATTGTATGTTTTAGCTCAATTAAAACGTATTTAATTAATAATAAATTTAAGGTTTTACCAACAAGTAAAGTTTTGGTTTATAGTGTAATCGAATGTGTTCGTCCATCGTTTCTTTTTAAATATCCCGAAGATTTGTACGTAGAAGTAAGTGGTTCAACAAGCGCAGAATATTTGATTACTGAAACAGGCTTTCCAATTAAAGTAACATCAGTTGAATTTACTAATTGTGATGTTCATGACATTTATTATCAATTAAATACACACGAAGATACGAGTAATGTTGTGTTATTTGATGGTATGTTAACTGGTGATGATAAAATAATTGTATCGTATGTTAAAGAAGATATCACCATTTTTGATTTTCAATTACGTCAGTACTGTATAGATTCTGCTCGTGGTGTTGATGAGGACCATCCATTAAATAGTTTAACAAATAGACCATCAACGTTTACTGGGTGGTGTTATAATGGCATTCCACCAACACCTTCAGCAACTCCAGTAATAAGTCCGTCAAATACACCGATGGTGACTAGAACACCAACTACAACACCCGTAATAGTTTCATCTACTTTATCAGTAACGAGCACACCAAGTGCATCACTAGTTCTTTCAGCAACACCAACGGTAACACCTAGTGTTACGTTTAGTGGTGTTCCATCCGTCACGCCAAGTATTTCGGTTAGTAGAACGCCAACAATAACACCTAGTGTTACGTTTAGTGGTGTTCCATCCGTCACGCCAAGTATTTCGGTTAGTAGAACGCCAACTATAACACCTAGTATTTCGGTTAGTAGAACGCCAACTATATCAGTATCGAATACTCCTGGTGTATCTATAACACCATCAATAAGTGTTAGTCCTAGTATTTCAGTTAGTAGAACACCAACCAGAACACCTAGTATTTCAGTTAGTAGAACACCAACACCTACTATTAGTGTTTCATTATCGCAAGTACCATCTGTCACGCCTAGTATTTCAATTAGTAGAACACCAACAAGGACACCAAGTATAACAATTAGTAGAACACCGAGTGCGACAATACCGATGTACACTGCTTGTGGTACATATAGTTTAGGGTTAAATGGTGTTAGTGGTGGTTCTTTTTTAAGTGCTGGTGTTTTAACAGGAACAACAACACCAACAGATTATATGGTTGAATGGAGATTGAATTCGACTTCAGGAACTGTAGTCTTTACGACGGGTTCACGTTATGAGTATGATGTTGCAATTCAAAGAGAACATCCATTTGTTGATGAAATTGTCGAGTCAGGAACGTTATATCCGGTGATAAGAAAGATATTAATTGGTGGATACACCTATACACCAACTTATGAATCCGGAAATAGATTAAGTTCGGATTTATTAACTTGCTTACCGTCAGTGGTTATTACACCAATAACATGTGATAGTACATATGGTGTTGATCCAGATAATGTTTATCCGTTTAATTTAATTTATGAAAACAAAAATGATGGTGGATTAAATAAATCAAGAATATTCACATATCAATTATATAATGATACCAAATATATGGCGGTTGAATTTTTTGGTTTTGAAGTTTCTGAACAATTAAAAATATATTATTGTACAACAAACAATCCAAATGGAACTTTAATTGAAAATTGGGTTCATGGTTTATATTATACGGGTAGTACTCATTTAACTACTTATGTGTATTTAAGAACATCAATTTATAGTGGTATGTCTTGGAATGGTGGTGGTTTGTATCCAGTTAATTATCCAACAAATCCTCGAATTGCATATATAAATTATTCAAATTGTAATCCATTAAGATTTGTTTTTAAAATGACAGATTTTACGTGGACTAACGGTGATTATTTAAAATTTGAAATTATTGGTAGTGTATTTGAACCAGACAAAATAAACACGAACTGGAGACTTAGACTTGATTGTGTTGACGAACTTGATGTGTTGTCATGTGATTATAATCTTAGTAGTGATGTAAATAAAATAAATTCAACACCGATAATGGTTTATTCGGGAGATCCTGAATGTAATTATATTGTTTATTATAACACGTTATCAGGTTATACACTACCAGACAGAACGAATCCAAATACTCCATGGATGCATAGATACATAACATCTAATATTCTTTCATCTGGAAATTCTATTGGTGGATTTGAAAATACACAAATTGGAATATTATGTCCTTGGAAAATATCATCTGCCTATTCTTTAGTAATATATAACACAGGATATAATACCTGTATGAATATGGCTGCGGGGCAAACAATTACAATCACAAAAGACACAACATCAATAACATTTACATTTAGTGATATTGCTGATTTTAATGATGCACAAAGTGATTATTCACAAATAACTGGTTCTACAGAATGGGCAACATGGGCTTCATATCCCGATACGAATGTGAGTTATTATGGTTATTATAGAATAATGTCGAGAATAGCTTCGTCATGTGGTGATGACTATGTTGATATTGATTGGTGTTTCTTTAGAACAGCACCTGTAGTGTTTAATTCAGTTAATAAAACAATGAATATTGTGTTTGTAATTCCAACAAACAATATAACACCAACACAATGTGATAATAGTTATCAGATGGTTAATTCTGTAATAACTATGTTAACACAGACAAAAAATAGAGTTATACCTACCGGATTAAATGTTACATCTTGTAGGTATGAAGGGCTTTTAATAGCATATCGTCTTACTAAAATTACATCACAAACAAATCCAACAGCACGCCGTTATAGAATAACAACAATAGAAGATGTGTTTGTAAATGGTTTATGTGATTTGTCAAATTATGGTTTTTGTAAGGGTATTGACACTGGTTATCCGACAGCTTGGGTGATGTATAAATTTTATGATAGAATTAGATTTGGTGATGTTTCCACACATGAAACACGAATGAATACATGGTGTCTCGATAGGGCTAAGGGATTACGAACAGATAATTGTAATGATTTTGGTGAAAGTAATTGGGAAACTGTGTATTGTGCATCGGGTTCAACACCATCACCAAGTATAACTCCGAGTGCATCAACACCAACACCAAGTGGGGCTGGTGTATATCAATATGATATTGTGACACACACCACACACGCTTCTAGTGATGGTGCTTGTGCGTCTATGAATCTTCCTGATGATACAATTTATATGGCAACATCTTCACCCATTATTGGATATTATGCATATAGTGATGCGGCATTGTCGTTTCCTTTCCAAGGTGATCAACGCTGGTATTACACAAAAAGTAATACTATTGAATATGCAGTACAAATAATGATTGATGGTTATATAAATGATGTGGTTAATTGTAGTACAACATTACCAACACCATCACCTACCATATCTTTAAGTAAAACACCGTTTCCGTCACGATCTATAACACCAACACCATCACCTACGATATCATTTTCTAGAACACCTAGTACGACACCAACAAAGGCTATTGTTGCTGTAACAAATAATGCTAGCATACCATTGATTGAGAATGTTATGGTAAATGATGGATCAATTTCTTCTAGTGGTTTTCCGTTGAGTTATTTAGATACTTTAACAGGAACTACATCAAATTTGGGTTCACAGAATATTGATGTTTATATTTCATATTGGGATGGTGGTTCTAATTATATTAAATTTATTGATAGCAATAATATTACACATTATAGTTCACTAGTTGGTAGTTCACCATATGGAGAAATAACACACACACTTTCTAGTGTTTATATTTCATTATCTAGGCCGATTATACTTTCGTTGGAAGATGGAACACCGCCGGCACCTAGTTCTACACCAAGTGTCACAAGAACTATTACACGCACACCAAGTTCTAGTAGTGGTGCTAGCCCAACACCATCACGAACAGTAACACCAACACCAACACCAAGTCCATTTGGCCCGACAATTAATGTTGTTAATGCCGGAACATACAGTATTACTAATATACAAGTAAATAATATAACAATACCAGATATTAATTTTCCAATTTTATCATCACAGTCAGCCATTGGGCACACAACAGTTTATAGTACTAGTACATCAATTACAGTCACATTAAGTCAGGGTTCATTTGGGGAAAGTATAACAGTAAATAATGATTGTCAAGGTACTGATGGTGGTGGTGATTATTCCTTTATAGGTGTTAATACAACTGTAGGTACAATAACAATTGGTTATATGACAGGGTCATGTCAATAATGATGAAAAAAATAAAATAAATGGGACAAATTAGAGTCATATTAACAGGAATAAGCACATCGAATGATTTTCGAGTATATTACAAACGCGACGATACGGGTTATGGACCATATCCAATAACAGGACCAAGTTGGTTAAATTATCCGAACGAAATGGATCCTGATGGTATATTTCCTGCTAGTACATCAGTTATTCGGTTATATGAAACAGTTGTCACATTTGATAATGATTATGTTTATTGGATAAAACTTGAAGATGTTAATGATTCAAAAAGATATCTTATTAAAAACATTAAAATCCATGGTGATAATTTCTGTCCGGATATTCAAGTCACACCAACAGTAACACCAACAATATCAATAACACCCACACCATCATCGACACCACAAATGACACCAACACCGTCATTAAGTCCGCAAGCATCACCGACACCATCACCAACTCAGGGTGTTTCGATAACACCATCACCATCGTTATCTACGACGCCGTCGATTAGTATGTCATTATCACCAACTCGAACACCGTCGGTTTCACAATCAGCAAGTGTAGATAGTGAAATATATTTTGCATCATTAAGTGGTAATGATGTTGTTATGGGAGTAAACAATGCTCAGGGTAGAACTTTTAATATTAATTTATATTATCATTTAACCGCAGAAGTCGATAATAATTGGAGTTGTAATCCTAATATACCAAGTGGAAATGCATTACAGACAACAACGAGAATTCTTGTATCAACTAATGGTGGTGCAACATGGACAAATAGGGACAGTGTGAGGGCAGAAATACCTGGTGGCGATTGTCAGGATGATTATCAGGAAAAATTTGGATATACGACTATTACAAATATAACAAACGTATCTCAAGTTAGAGTACGAATAGAGTATGATTGTTATCAAACACAAGATATTAGTAGGGGTACTGGATATGTAACCATATCCTCAGCAATTGTTGTTAATGGTGGTGGTAATGCTGTAGTAATATGTAATGATGAATTTTCTGCCACATGTGATAATCCAAACGAGCCGGTTAAGATATTGTGCGGTGGATTACCACCATCACCAATGCCGTCACCACCGCCACCATCACCAAGTTCAACACCGACAAGGGCGTTAATTGTTGTTGAGAATAACGCTGCTATACCTTCAATTAGTAATGTTATGGTAAATGATGGGCCAATATCTTCTGGTGGGTTCCCATTGACATATTTAGGAATATTAACTGGATCTACATCAGATTTGGGTTCACAAAATATTGATATTTATATTACATATTGGGAAGGTGGTTCTAATTATATTAAGTTAACTGATAGTAATAATGTCACATATTATAGTAGTTTGATAGGAGAAACGCCAGGTGGTGAAATAACACATATAATTCCTAGTATTTATATTTCTTTATCCAGACCGGTCAGACTTTCATTGGAAGACGGTACACCACCCTCACCAAGCGTCACACCGAGTGTTACAAGAACAGTTACACGTACACCAAGTCCAAGTTTTGGTGCTAGTACTACTCCATCACGAACAGTAACACCAACACCAACACCATCACCATTTGGACCAACAGTTATTATATATAATATGGGAACATATAATATTAACGAGGTAACAATAGGTACAATAACAGTTTCGGGAATTAATTTTCCAATTGTTCCTTCAACTTGGGCTATGGGACATACAACAGTATATAGCACCAACACGGTAGTTGACGTTATGTTAAATCAAGGTTCAATTGGTGAAAGTGTTTCGGTAAATAATAGTTGTGTAGAAAGTCAAGGAGAAGGTACTTTTACTTTTATTGGTGTTGATACTACTACAGGTCCGGTTACAATAACTTATGCTATGGGATCATGTGAATAATGATGAAAAAATAAATGTTTATATTTATAAGAATAATAGGAATAACGTAAAAAGAAATGGGGTTTTTAGTTGCAAATGTTTCAGAAAATTTAGCTGGTCGAATAACGAATAAAGGAAGAAAGAAAATTGCACAGGGCAATTTTAATATTACTTATTTTCAAGTGGGCGATTCTGAATATGACTATACACTACCGTTTTATGAATTTAATGGAGATGAAAATCCGGGTCAAAAAGTGTTGATGCCATTTGATAAAGATTCTCAAGTTAAATATCCTTACAAGTATAGTGAATCGTCAATAAGTGGGACAACATATGGAACACCAGTACAGTCAGTCCAAATGGATAGAATTACAAATTATTTAAGTGCTGTTGGTTTTGTTTCGGATTATAATGAATCAACGATTAATTCGACATATGAGCCTATAAATATTTCTAGAATAAATGGAAGTAATATTTTGTCTGTTTCAAACGGTACATTATATTATAATGTTGAATTTATTACAATATTATTTGGTGATTTAGGAATTGGTGGAACAATATCTGAGAATGTACATTCATCATTAACATATAAGATTATTGATATTGTAAATGACAATTTACATTTGGATAGACCGATGCCGAATTTAT
The DNA here is from genome assembly GCA_029563035.1 of archaeon. The sequence continues at coordinate 66,582 of JAKQTP010000076.1, forward strand.
CATTTTTGTCTGGTGATGTAACTATAGTATCTAACGCTTTATCTTCATTTAATCCGTGTATAGATCAAGAATATTCATGGGATTTGAATACTGTTTGGAGTAAAACACCAGCTGGGTTGGATCCAGCAATAGTTCCATTAACAACATTCGATAGTAATGTTTTTGTATCAGCAAAAGAATATTTTGGATATAATACTTCATCAGGACAAACAGATAACACGTTAACAACAATTACAAATACTTTTGGGAATAAAATTATTGTCCAGCCAGAGGAACAACATTCTATTAGTATTTTACACTATTCTAAAGTGGGTGTAGCATCGTTAGACCCTGATTTACCATATAAATATGAAGATTACATCGGGCATAATGAGGATGAAACAGAATATTTTGAAATTTATATTCCTTTCATATTATATGATAGAAATACAACTACAACTATTGGTGCAAGATTTTTTATGGATACTGAAGATTTTTATATAAATTCAACAGCAATAGATACCAGACCAAATCAAATGAAGTTTAGATATTTAATTGACGAACAGGGTGTGAAAGTTGGTAAAGTTTTTGTAAATCATAAAGTAATTATTTTTGATGATCAAGAAATTGTTGCGGCATTGGATTATAAATCGAATAGGAATTATACATTACCAATACCACAAATTTCAACTATTCCAATTGATTCAAAATGTGATGATTATGGAAACTCATTAATTCCATTATTAAGTGGTGGTACTACTGGTCAAACTGTATTTGTCACATATCTTTTACAACATCAAGCGTCGGGTGATTCACAATTATCTGGTATGTGTTGTAATTATTATTCTAAAATTTCAAATAGTATCGTTGATAGTGATGTTTCAATTAAATTTGATACTGATGATTTTCAATTCATGAGGTCAACTTTTTCTGATGTAACAAATGGATATATTGCAGACACTTTCCAAATACTTGTACAGGTTGTCAATACGGGTGAGCAGCCAGATCCAACATTATGGAAAATAATTGATTTTACAGATCAGATACCTAACCATACTCCCGGAACATTAATAAATCCGACAACTCTTCGTGATACACGATTTATTATCACTAGTTATGATTATGAAAATGCTGGATTATATGTTATACCAGAAACACATTTTGGTGATTTTCAATCATTTCCGGGTAGCATTAAAGTTGCGAGGGTAACAGATATGGAAGTTATGAGATTTTTGGTGAATTTACCTTCCGGTTATTTTGAAACAACACAGAATCCATCATATGATACCACAGCAATACCCGCAATACCAAAAAGAATTACAGAAGTGGCTTTATTAGATGAAAATAAAGACGTACTTGTTATTGCTAAAGCGTCAAGTCCAATAGAAAAGGTTGGTACAATAGTTTTAGCAGTTCAATTAGATATTTAAGCTTTACAAAACAAAAAATATTTTATAATATTTAATGTTTTATGATTAATCTGTGATAAAATTTATCACCTTGGTTGTGGTTTAAAATATTATTTACTAAATGGAGAATGAATTAAAATTAAAAAACAAACCAAAAATTTTAGGTCTTGACATATCAAGTAAAACCATTGGGTGGGCTTTATTTGACATGACAACATCAACATTATTAGAGGCTTCTCATTTTACACCAAAGATAAAACCCCAGCCAGAAGATAAAATTGAAGAATTATTATTAAAAGCCGAGGCATTTAAAAAACATCTTGAGAAGTATAAGGATTATGGTATTATAAAAATTATTATCGAAGAACCATTATTGAATTCAAATAATATATATACTGTGGGAACACTTATACGTTATAATTCAATGATACTTAAAATTTGTTATGATATTTTTAAAGTAGTCCCAACATTTATATCAACATATAATGCCAGAAAATTCGCATTTCCGGATCTGGTACGTGATAATGGTAAAGGAAAAAATGTATTATTCGGTGGGTTTCCAAAAGATATTGACAAAAAACATATTATATGGGAACATGTTAATGCTGTTTGTCCCGAAATTAACTGGATTAGGGATAAAAACGGAAAATTAAAAAAAGAAAGTTATGATATTAGTGATAGTGTGACGTGTGTTATTGGTTATATTAACATGATAAAACAACAATGAGCTCTTCATGTCTTTTTATATATTTTTTTGTGTGAAGTGGGTGAAAAAAACGATTTTCCACCCACTTTTTTAGTTTTAATTTTTTTTTCTCATTTTTTTTACTTATAATTTAATATTATGGTCGAAACGGACGTTAAATATGACATGATCGTTGATCTCTTAATTGATATTTTGGGTGATTATAAGTATCATAATGAGCGGGCAGGACAAATTGCATTTTCTTGTCCAGTATGTAGTTATGAAATTAAAGGTTTGGATCATTTGGACGGCAAAGGAAATTTGGAAGTTAATTATATTGAGGGTGTATATAAATGTTGGGCCTGTTCCGAAAGTCACGATACACATGGAACATTAAGAAAATTAATACGAAAGTATGGGAATTATAAGCAATTAAAAAAATATCAATTACTTATACCCGACACAAAACCTAGTGTAGGAAAAAAAATATATAGTAGAGTGAGACTCCCAAAAGAATTTATTTCGTTAAAAGATGTTAGTGGTGGTATTAAACTAACTCATTATTATAAATCGGCAATTAACTATCTCACAGAGAGAAATGTCACGGAAAAAATAATTAATAAATACAATATTGGTTTTTGTTATAACGGTGATTATGCAAATAGAATAATAATACCGTCATATGATATTGATGGATGTGTAAATTATTTTACAGCTAGATCGTATGAAAAAAAACCGAAACGTAAATATATGAATCCTGAAGCTGAAAAAGATGCAATTATTTTCAATGAGTATCTAATTGATTGGAATAAACCAATTAATTTAGTTGAAGGTCCGTTTGATCATATTTTTGTTGATAATTCAATTCCAATGTTAGGAAAAAAAATGAGTGATTTGCTATTTGATAGACTTTATAATAACGCAAATAAGATAACAATAATACTTGATGGTGATGCATGGGCTGATGCCGAGAAACTTTATTATAAATTAAATGGTGGAAAGTTATTTGGAAAGATATGGGTTGTTAAATTACCAATTGATAAAGATATTGCAGAATTGTGTGGAAATTTAAATGAATATAAGCCATTTCAAATAGATTGAATTATGACTACTAGGGAATTATATTTTAAGGTGAAATATTTGGCGGATGATAACCCATGTGCTTGTCTGGGATATACATTTGAAGATGAAAATGGTATGATTCGAGTTAGTGGTGGAAGTTTATTTATATCATTTCATGATGATATGAAAAAAACATTTGAGGAGATTGATAATATTGAAAAAACTCCCGGTTTCATGTTTTGGAATAATTCTGAAGAAGGAGAAAAGTTTTTAGAAAATTTTTTTAGAAAATATGGTAAACAATTAATAAAATTATGGATTTAAAAGAATTGGCAATAGAAATTAGAGAGGCATTAAAAGAAAGAAGAAATAATATTGGTTTATCTTTTGTTGAAAATAAACACATATATTATATGCGTGATATTAACGGAAATTTCACCACTAAATTTCCGTCTGTTTCTAAAATAATTAAGAATTTTTATAAACCTTTTGATGCTCAAGGAATATCGCTTAGAATGTCTAAAGGTGACCTTGAAGAACAAAAAAGATTATTAGCCGAATGGAAAAAAGCTGGGGAGGATTCAGTTAATTTGGGTAGTCGGGCACATTATGAAATGGAAAAATTTGTTGTCGAACAATATAATGATTTTAAAGAAGTAAGACGCCCAAAATTTTATTGTACGGATGAACAGATTATTAGAAGTGATAAAATGATTGAGGCGGGGAAAAATTTTATTAATCTTATGCATGAAAGGGGTGCTGTTTTGGTTGATACTGAAATGGTGATGGGAGATCCGGAATTGGGTTATGTTGGTCAGTCTGATAACACTTGGATAATGATGAATAAAGATATGAATGATTTTGGTTTTGTTATTACTGATTATAAAAGTAATCAACCAAAAAATTTTGAGGTAATGCCTTATACTGAAAAATTGTATCCACCATTTCAGGATTATCCGGACAATGCTCTTGGTCATTATTATTTACAGATACCATTGTATGGGAAATTATTAATGAAAATGTTGGAAGGAAGTAGATTTGAAAACAACAAATTTCTTGGTGGTGTTATTGTATTATTGAAAGATGATGGGAATTTTGTTGAATATAAAGTACCGCAGTCAATAATAACAACAATGATGAATTTAAATCTTAAACAATTTTTATAATATGGTTAAAAAAATAGTACATATTTCGGATATTCATATCAGAACAAATCAATTACACGATTTATATAAAAGACAATTTGAATTGTTTTTTAATGATTTACAAAAAAAATTATACACAGATGTGGATAATAAATTTCAAGTGTGTGATTATAGAATAGTAATTACTGGTGATTTATTTCATCAAAAAATAAACATATCGAATGAATTGATAATGTTGGTTTCTTGGTTTATTGACAAGTTGACGGATTTGGGTCATGTTGTTATTATTCCAGGTAATCACGATTTTTTAGTTAATAATACCGAACGACTTGATAGTATAACTCCAATTGTGGAATTATTAGATAAACCAGATAAAATATACTATTATAACGAAAGTGATGTGTATAAAGATGATGGGATATATTGGGTTGTTTATTCATTATATCAAAATAATCAAAGACCAAAATTTGAAAAGGAAGTTGGTGTTTATCATGTGGGGTTATTTCACGGCCCAATACAGGGTTTATCAACTGATCTAGGTTATAAGTTTGATGATGGTTATGATACGTTAAATTTTGTTGATTTAGATCTTTTACTATGTGGAGATATACACAAAAGACAAAAATTTAAATTACCTGATGGTGGTGATGCTATAATGATTGGTAGTTTTATACAGCAAGATTTTGGTGAAACTGTAAACCATCATGGATATGGAATATTTGATATGGAAACAAAAGAATATACTTTCCATGATTTACCAAATGAACAACCATTTTTACATTTTAAGTTAAATGACATTAAAGATATTGAAACCGAAAGTGAGCGTCTCATTAATCTTGGATGATGAGTTTATTCAATATTGTGAGTTAAATAACATTGAAGATATTGAAAAATTTGCCAGAGAAATATTCAATCGCGGATTTACTATTTTGAAATATGGGGAAAAACCACAAATTAAAGAAAATAAAGTGGTAACACCATCTAAGGTTGTCAGAACAAATGTGATGAAGGATAATATTAATCTTTATGATGAATAAAATAAATTAAACTATGATAAAAATAATTTTGTGGGTAATAATTGCTTATGGGATATCAACAATTATTACTGCAGGTGCGATTTTTGAAAAACCGCGTATGTGGATAATAAAGAAATCAGATTTCTGGGGTGATTTTATTACTTGTATGTTGTGTATCCCAACGTGGGTGGGGTTTTTTCTGTCATTTGTGTTAGGTGGGCTCACTACCGAATGTTTTGGCGTTAGTCCGTATGTTGGATGGTTCTTTGATGGGATGTTCACTGCGGGTGCCGTATGGGCCATAAACTCTCTAATAGAATTTTTTGAGGAGAGTAGAATAAAATAATTATTTATGTCTAAAAAAAGAAAATTAAAAAATGAAAGTTATAATGATAAAGAATTAAAAGAATTTTGTATAAGACACGGAAAAGAAATATTTGGTTTCGATGTAAGACTTAATTATGAAGATCCTGAATATGGAATTGATTTGGTTGCTGTGCATGATCCAACAATTGGGATTGAATTAGAAAGAGCCGGTTCGATTTATAGTTTTTGGGATGATCATGAGGGTTATCAATATAAGATGGATTATGATTTTAAACATATTAATATGGAAATAGATCGAAAAGGTCATTTTTTTCAGGAATATCATTTAAAATATCCTGAAGAATTACCGGCCGAATGGAATCCTATGGTTTATAATCCTAGTTACAATAAAAATATGTTTTTTAGGATATCTTTTCATTTTCATCAAGGAATTTTAGTACCAAACGATGTTATTAGAAATCCAGAAAAAACGCTTTTATGTTGGAAAAAGGTAAAAAACAATTTTTCTAATAGGGAAGAACATTGGGCTTCGTGGAAGAAAGAAGACACAATTACATTCAATTATATAGATGGTAAAATGGTGAGGGAAACAGATGATCCGTCCACACATTTACCATCTATTTCTGATGAGAAATTAAAATTTTTGAAAAAAGAAAAAATAAGAATAAAAGCAGAAGCAAAGAAAAAAGAAAATGAGGAAAAATTAAAAAGAGCAACGGAAGTTTATAAAAATTCGAAGAAACATGACAAATAAAAATCCATTTATTAAAGTTGAGTGGGAAGACACACCCGAAAATTTGACTCAAGAAAGAATTAAACGTGTAAAAGAGTATTTTAAGAAAAAATACAATGCCACTAACGTAAAGGTTAATACAATAATATCTAATACGGCAGCAAATGTAAAATTAAAATCTTTAGAAGCGACGGACAACATTTTAGATTATGAATATCAAAAAAAATTGGTAAAAGATTTTATTAAAGAGAATAAAATTAACATTAAATGGGATTTAATTAATCGGTTAGATAACCGGATTAATAATGAAATAGATAAGATTGAACAAAATAAGGCTAGATATAATAAATGGTATATAAAAAGGATAGAATTTTCCAATTTTCTTTCTTTTGGTGATGATAATGTTATTGATTTTACCGAACTTGATGGTATAACAGCAGTTGAATCTGAACCAAAAAATTTTGGCGGAAAATCAACTGCCACAGTTGATTTGTTAATGTTTTTATTTTTTAATTCAACATCGAAAACAAGGGTTGCTATTGATATATTCAACAAATTTAGGGATTGTGATGAAGTAAAGGTAAAGGGATATGTGACTATTGATGGTGATGATTATATTATTGAAAGAAAAATTATTCGTAAAAAAAGTAGGTCTGGGGAATATTCAACCAAAAATGAGTTGGAATTTTATAAAATTTCACATGATGATGGTGTTGTGAATTTATCTGGTGAGCAACGAAGAGAAACGGAAAAGTTTATTACTTCAGCTATTGGAACTGAAGAAGATTTTTTATCAACAATATTAACCACCGGACATAATCTTGAAGATTTAATTAACTCAAAACCAACTGCAAGAGGACAAATATTAACAAAATTTCTTGGATTAGAAACACTTAAAATCAAAGAAGAAAAATGTAAAGAAATTTTTAATGAATGGAGTAAAAAACTAGTTTCAAACACATATAATATTGTTCAGTTAGAGAGTGATAATGTACAGTATGAATCTATCATTAAAGAAACTGAAGAAAGTACGAAAAAACTTCAAATAAATTTATCTGAATTTGAAACGGAATTAGTTTCATTGTCAGAAAAAAGAGATAAATTATTACAATCTAAGAATAATGATATAGATCAAGAATTGATTCGTACAAATCCGATTTTATTAAAAAAGGAAATTGGTGATTTAATTGAGAAGCAGATAAAAACAAAAGAAATGTCATCTGTTGTTATAGTTAAAGAACCCACACAATATTATTCAGAAGAAGAACACAATATTTTAAATCGTCAAATTAGTGATATTCAAGTTACAATTGGTGTGCTGAAAAATAATATTAAGAGTAATGAAGAATATATCAAAAAATTGGAAAATAGTAGTATGTGTCCATACTGTAGAAGACCATTAGAGGGGGTTGATCATAAGAATAAGATTCATGAAACAAAAGAGACTATTGTGTCGTTAATTAATACCCAGACTGAAAATGAGAAACAGAAAGATAATCTTGTAAAAAAGGAGGTCAAATATGCGACATTAAAAAAAGAATATGAAGAATATGAAAGGAATAAACTTCGTAAAGCCAAATATGACTTGGAGGTTGAACAAATGCAAATGGATATTGATAAATGTCAAAGTCGTTTAAATAACTATGAAAGTAATAAGAGTAAACTTGAAGAGAATCAAAGAATTGAAAGTGAAATTATTATTTTAAAGACAAAAATTGATACCGCAATAGCTGATATTAGTACAAGTAAGGTTAATATTGAAAAAAACAATAATAATGTCACCAATTTGCGTGAGAAAATAAAAATAAATCATGAATTAATTGCGAAAATTAAAACGGAAGAAGAAATATCTACAACATTTAAAGTTTATTTGTTGATTTATGGTAAAAATGGAATTTCGAAGGTTATTATGAGAAATATGATACCGTTATTAAATCAGGAGTTATATAGGATACTTCAAGATAGTTGTTATTTCACCCTGGAGATGAATATAAACGATCGAAATGAACTGGAGTTCCTGATGATTGATAATGAAACACGTGTCGTTAAATCTCTTAATTCGGGGTCTGGTTACGAAAAAACAATATCATCATTGGCGTTAAGAAGTATATTAACAAAAGTATCTTCATTACCCAAGCCAAACATAATTGTAATGGATGAAGCTTTTAATGCGGTGGCGAATGATAATCTTGAATTGGTTGGTGAATTTTTTAAGAAAATAAAGAATTATTTTGAACACATTTTTGTTATTTCACATAACCCATTAATTCGTAACTGGTCAGATAATTTAATTATGATAAGAAAAGACGAGAACGTATCATCAATAGATTACGTAAAAAATAAGATATTTTAATTGGTTATTTTATGAAAAAAACAAGAATCATCAATACAAATGAATTACAAAATTATTTAAAGGATTTAAAGAAAATACCGGTAATAACACATGAAAGACAAGATGAAATATTTAAAAAATTAAAAGATAAAAATATCACAAAACAAGAAAAAGAAAAATTACATAATGAGTTAGTTGTTGGAAATTTACGATTTGTTGTTTCGGTAGCAAAACAATACCAAAACCAGGGTATGGATTTTTTAGATCTTATTTCTGAGGGAAATATGGGACTGTTAAAGGCTGTAGATAGATTTGATCCGTCAAGTGGTTTAAAATTTATATCATATGCTGTGTGGTGGGTGAAACAATCAATTATGGCATCATTGAACGAGAACTCAAGAACAATTCGAATACCTTCTAATTTAATACAAGACGCCCAAAAATCAAAACAAGATGAATTTGACGATTATTATGGTTATCCAAATAGTTGTGTTAATGAAATAACATATTGTTTACCTTTTTGTGTTGCTTTAAGTACTGAAATAAATGAGGATGGTGACGAATTAATTGATATTATACGTGATCCCAATGAACAAAATCCGGAAAATATTTTTCAATCTGCAGATGAAATTAGAAAAAGAGTGTCAGCAATATTAAGTGTGTTAGATGATAGAGAAAAAATAATTATTGAAAAATATTTTGGATTAAATGGTGTTGAGTCAAATCTTGATGATCTTGGTGAGGAATTTCATTGTACAAAAGAACGAATTCGTCAGTTGAAAGACAAAGCAATTAAGAAATTACGTAATGAGAGTTATTCATTATTGAAATATCTGTAAAAATGAATAAATTAAAGGAATTATGGAATAAAATTATTAGTTTTTTGTCTCCATATTTGAAAATTTATGGGGTATTTAAATTTTTAACAAGCAAAACATTTTTAATTTTAATAGTTCTTGTTATTACTGTTTTATTAACTAGATCTTGTGTTAATAATAGGGAAATTCGGAGAATAAATGATATTCAAATACAGAATATCTTAGCTTTACTTGATACGATACATGTTGAAAAAAATAAAAATAAAGAGCAACAATTTGTGATTGCTAGTTATGTTACAGATGTTAATAATCTTGAAATTCTTAATAAAGAACTTTATAATGAGGTGATTGCACAACGTGGTGAAGTAATATCATTAAATAAGGTGATATATCGTTTAGAACAAGAGGCTGATTATTTTAAAAAACAAATAAATCATATGGAATCGATTATAAGTCAGCCAGTACAAATAAACGATACCACATATAGAATAACATGGGAGAAGAGGTACGATTGGGATAAATTGAATTATGATATATATAGAGGTGAAACAATTGTTGGATTGGGTAAGTTCGGGTTGAGACATTATGATAGTGATATAACATATAGAATATCTCAAGTTGATTTAATGTTTGGGCAAGTAGTAGAAAATGGTCAATTAAGGATTTTTGTGAAAACAAATTACCCAGGATTTACACCACAATCGTTACAAGGTGTGTTGATTGATCCAAATACTAATTCATATATAAAGAGTTTGATTAAGAAGAAAAAATGGTTACCTAATACATTATCTATTGGTGTTGGGCCATCATTTGGTTATGATATTTTATCAACTAAGATATATTTAGGTATAGGGGTGAATGTAAATTACAATCTCCTACAATGGTAAAATTTAAAAATTATGGAACGAACACCACAACAATTTTTTTCTAAGAATATGAAATGGTTTACTCTTGTGTTTTTTATCCTTTTTCTGTTCAAATCAGTTCAAAGTTGTAATCGGAATATGGGTAATAGAATTATAGAAAAACAATATAAACATACTATTGACTCTTTGACAAAAAAATACGATATTTTTGAAAAGGAAACAACAACAATTATTAGACAGCTTGAATTTGAGTTAAAACTTGAAAAAGAAAAGGCTGGTGAGGCTAATAGACGCGCGGAAGCTGTCCAGTCTGTTGCTGAAAAAATAAGGGCAAATACGACAGTAAATGTTCGCGGTGCCGAAGTTGATACTACAAAAAGAAAATGAAATTATTTAAAAAAAATTACGATAGAGAGGATTTATTACACCTTGGACTTATAGTGACATTTGCCATTTTGTATGTGGCAACAGCATTTGTTTCATTTTATCATGCAATAACATTTTTTCACATTGCAAATGCTATTTGGTTGTCAATAATATTGAGTTTTGTTGCCGAAATTGGTCAAGCTTCTGTATTATTTAGTATACTTCTTACAGATAACCGGAATAAATTTCTACCTTGGGTTATAATGATAATTCTAACATCATTACAAGTTATTGGTAACGTTGTTAGTTCTTTTGATTGGATTGTAACACATAACGATGCTGGTTTAGAAAATTTTAAAAGATCCATTTTATTTGCAGTACAAACTGATGACCCTGAAATGTTCAGAATAATTGTTGCATGGATTTCAGGTGCTCTTCTTCCTGTTATAGCATTATCAATGACGGCACTTGTTGCCCAGAATATAGATTTACGAGCTAAAAAAAGAAAGGAACTTGAAAGTAAAACATCACCAATAAATGATGTTAATAATCTAGATGACACTGAACCCATACCGGCAAGTGTTATTGTAGGTGAGGTGTCGAAAATCCGTCCAACAGAGGAAGAACTCGAAAAAATGGAAAAATTTTTAAGTAAGAAAAGTCCGATTGAAAAACCACCGGTTGAAGAAATTGAAACAGAAAAAGAAAATGAGGAAATAAAAGACAAACCAGTTGTAGTGTCGGATGTACCTTTTGAAGAACCAAATTTTAATTCTGATATAATTAAAGAAGAAATTGAAGGAGATTTCGGGTCAGTTAATTTAACAAATGAAAAACCGGATGATGTTCCGACAATAGAATTAGAAAAAGTTGTAACACCAATAGCGCAAGAAGTTATAGAATCAACAATTTCTAAAGAACAGGAATCTCCACCATCTATTGAGGAAAAACCACAACCATTACCAACAAATCCAATAACACAAGAACAACTTGATAGAATTAGACAAATTGCTAGAGAGAATTTAAAAAAAAAATAACAGAGGTAGAAGAGGAGATAGAAGAAACGTCTACATCTGGTAATATTCTACCAGATAATATTCCCGAACTAACACCGTCGGCTCGGGAATTTTTTATGCCAGCAGAAAAAGAAAATAAAAAAATAACATATAATTCAGTAAAAAGTTTTTTGAGAGATGTTGCAAGTTCAAAGCGTAGAAGACCTAGAGGGAGTTAAATTAAATGTTAGTAAGAGAAAAACTAAAAAGACTCAAATTTTTTTATATGACACACAAAGAAGATTTGATGATTTTATTATGAAATTAAGGTATAGAAATAATGAAAAATATGAAGAAATACCACATTTTATAATAAGTAAGTCAGGTGATATTTTTAAGGTATTTGATACTGATTATAGTTCAAAAACGTTTGGTGTGAAGAATATTGATAATAGACAAGTAAAGATTGCGTTGGAAAATTTGGGTTGGTTAATTAAAAATACGATTACCGGTGCGTTATATAATTGGATAGGTGATCCATATAGGTCTGAGCCATATGTAAAAAGATGGAGAAATTATTATTTCTGGGATCCATATTCTGAAGAGCAAATGAATGCATTGGTTAAAATAACAAAAGAAATTTGTAAAAAACATAATATACCATATCAAACAGTACCATCACAAGGATATTTATCTAATGTAAGAAAGTTTGATGGAATTGTATGTAAATCAAATTTTCTAAGTATTTATACAGATATAAACCCTTCTTTTAATTTTAATATATTTTATAAAAATGACACAGAAACAACCGATAAATGAGTATGATTTAACAAAAAAAATGTTAAATACAATACGAGAAATACAGGCTAGTGTGGATTCAAATAAATTTGTGTTACTTAGAGAACAAGTAACCAATGATAAGGAAACTGTTATAAGAAAGGGTGATGGTATTCCACCACCACCAATAGATAATGATAATATGGACTATGAAAGTGGTGAAGAACAAGAAGATATTGCTGTTATTAATGATGTAGAAGTTGTGATTCATTCAGAAGATCCAGAAGATTTAGAATTAAAAGATGATGAAAAAAACAATATATCACAATTAATAGATGAATTTAGAACTGAAGTTTCGGAAATTGTTGAATTTGATAAATTGCACATATATGAGGATAATGCAAAATTAGAGGGGAAAATTAGTGATGTAAATTTAGGGTTTACATTATCAACGGGCAATGATACCGGAATATATCTTTCAAATACATCTATGATGAAAATTGATGAAGATACTATGGATATGATTAATAAATTAAAAACATTCCATCCGAAATTTATTAATACAATTAATAATTTGTTAGTACATAGAAAATCAACATAACATGGCATTAACAAGTAGTGATAAAAGTCAAATTGAAACGATTGCTAGAAAAGAAATAAAATCGTTTATGGATAGTACTCAGGCACATAATATTGTGATGAGAATAATACAGAAAGAGCTTGGTGGGAGAAGAATAGACGAAAGAATGGTTGATTTGGCAACTAAAGTCGTTGTTGAATTGTTTAAAACATTCTGGCAAAGAAAATCATTTTGGGAGGGTGCAATAAAAAACGTAAGATAATATGGAAATGGATAAAACAAATAAAATACGTGGCGGAAAAGCCGATGGAATGAGTGTAGAAGATATAGCAAGAAAACACAATGTTTTTGTGGGTACAATAAAAAAACAGATAGAAATGGGTATTAAAATTGAAAAAGAACATACCCATGACGAGAAGAAAGCGAGGGAAATAGCTATGGATCATTTGACCGAATTACCAGATTATTACACTCGATTAAATAAAATGGAAAAATCTGGTGAAAAATCGTTGAAGAAAAAAGACACAAAAGAACAGATGGATGCTAGTGCGTCTGGTTCATATGAAGCACCGCTTAGTAATCCTATTACCAGACCAATAAGTAGAGTTCATGAAATGACGAAAAAAGAATTTACTGAACAAATGGGTAGTGGTATTTCTGCTGGTGCTATGTACGATGGTCCTATAGGGACTGCTGGACCATCAAGTCCAATGGATAAAACAAAGAAAAGTAGAAAAGATCCGTTAAAGATTGATAATGCCGAGTCCACAATGGGTGGAGCAAGTATAACTGGTGCTTCAACAAAAGATATGATTGCCACAAAAAAGGGTTTTCCAAGATTTGGGGGGCCAGGTGCCAAATTTGTTGAAATCGATAATAAATGTAAAACATTCCCATATTGTGATCAAGGTGCTAGTTCAGATCGGGCATTTAAAGGAAGACCAAATCCAATTAAATTAAAAGAAATAAGAGAATTACAAAAATCAATACAAGAAGTATCACAGGAATATCAAATCCCTGCTGAGATTGTTGCTGAAATGGTGGTAAATCAAATACTATCTGAAGGTGTACCATCACATATGTTTGATAAATCCAATTTGGATGCTCTTGCTACTTGGGGTGCACCAAAAAAAGTACGGAAGTACAGAATAACAGTACCTGATGGTTTTGATATTGTTGTTCCAGATAATGATTTATTTTCGGCCGTAAAGTTATTTTTCTATAAAAATGATATTAAATTTGATACGGAAGAAATTTAGTGATATTTATTAGATATGAATATAAGAGATTTAAATAAATTAACGTCAGAAATCTTAGAACAAGAGGCTAAGAAATTAATTATGGAACAGTTGTATGGTAAACAATCAACGGAAAATGATGATACTGAAACAGATGTCAAAAAATTCCAAACATTATCTGGATTAATTGATCGAATATCAAGTATTGAGAATATTGGGGATGTAGATTTTGGTGTAGTGATTAATATCGAGGGGATTACCGAAGAAGATTTGATTAACAATTGTGGTGGTTCATCATTTGATGAGGCACAACAAAATCTAATGCAGGGATTACATCATGATTTGGAGGAAAATGGTGTTGGAAATAGTTTTGATATTGATATTGAATCAGATGGTGATGAAAACACATTAAATTTAAAAATAAAAATAACAACCAATAATGATGAGTTATCTGGTAGTGATGAAATGAAAGAAAATACTATGGATACTAACCCAACGATTGACAAGAAAAAAAATATCATTCTAGGTGGTGATGTTAATGAAAATACCAAAAAAAGGATATTGAGACTTAATGAGAATGAAATGAAACAGTTAATAAGGCGTATAATTAAAGAGGCGTCAGAACCGACAATGGACGCAACAACAGAGAAAGCGATTACTGATAGTAGTAAATTAAATAGTGATTATCTGGCGGATGTTGAGAAAAAAATAAAAAAATATTTATCATTTACGGGTAATGATAATCCAAAATTTCCAAACCAGGTTGGTCAAGGAGAAGATAAAGTTGCACGAGTAGCAACAGATGAAGAAGAGGATATGATTGATCTTAATAGAGGTCGAGGGTCACAGGATTTGGATTACGATACTGATTCTGTTGGTGAGAATGGTGAACCACCAGAACCATTTAAAGAAAGAATACGAAAAGCGTTAGAGGGTGATTCAACAATGGGTAATGATCCAGATGCTGGTAATGCAATTAAAACTGATACTGGTGAAAAAATGTGGAAAAACAGAGAAAAAAGATTAAAAGCCAGGAAAGAAGAACCACTTTATCCGAAAGAAGCAGTTCCGGTTGAAGTTAAAGACAAGGATGATGGTGTTGTACCTAAAAGAACTGTTAATGAAAATAAAATTATTAAGGAAGAAATTAAAAGAATGAAAGTGTTGTCTTCTTATAACAAGAGGACACAATAACCTTTTTTTTATGGAATTTTATCCATATATTTAATTATATGGGTAAGAGGACTGACATACTTGAAAAATATCAAGACCAAACTGAAATTTGGTATAAAACTCACAATATAATAAGAGAACGTTCTGAATTATATTGTGATTTTTTTTCTTCTTTATTATTATTGATTGATGAAACATATCTAGGGCCTGATATATTAAAATTAGAAAGTGATATATTAAATCATTTTAATTGGTGTTTTAATAAAGTTATATCTAATTTTGAAAAAGAACGAATTTATTTTGTGTCAAAAGGCTCTCATCATGAATATCTTTGGGATTTGTTTAATAAATGGTATTATATGTCTGAAATGGTTGAGAAGTGTGATATATTGTTAGAATATTTTGATTTGTTATTTAATTTTGGGAAAATTAAGACACCGTCAGAAATTGAAATTTTCACCGATGTTTATAAAATAATGGATAAAAACTTGAAAAAGATGAATTAAATATGTATATTTTTTAAAAATAATTTAATATGGAAAAAATAGCAAAAATTTACGAGTTAATTGTATTAATGGAAAATGAGGCTGAAAAGGTTTATAATAAAGGTAATCGCAGTGCAGCAACGAGAGCGAGAAAATACGCACAAGAAATAAGGAATTTACTAGGTGATTTCCGTAAAGAAATAATTGATGTTGTAAAGAAATAATGTTAGAGAAAATTTTTTTATATTTTTTTATTTTATCGGGATTGTATGTTTTTGTTTTTGTTGTAAAATTTTTTATTCTTCTTAAACAAGACAATCCACCACCAATAATAAACACTAAACTAGAAAAGATATTGTTATATTTGTCAATGGCATATATCCTTACTGGAATAGTAACAATGCTTTGATAATGGGAAAAAAAATAATGTTTGACACAATATTTTCTATAAGGCCGTTTTTTTTCTCACTTAGAGAAATAAAAGAGAATGTCAGTCTTGATATTAAAATTCCATTAAGTTGGAATATTAATCCTGATGTTAATGGGGTTGATAAAGATGTTTCAATAAAAGTTCAGGATGAAAATGAAAGGAACAGATTAATTTCAATAATTGGTCTTGCGACAAAAACAGGTTACGATGCTGTGTTTTCGTCTGCAAAACAAATTATCACATATAATCAAGAAATTGAAGAAAAAAATAGATTATTTAATGAAAAAGTTGAAGAATTAAAAAAATTCTTTTTAGAAGCACCTATTGAAAAATTAAAAGATATTTCATTTACTAACGAAAAACATGGGGTACGAAATAGAAAGAGCACTAGAGAGGCTAAAGTGGGAAATGAAGAAGGATCAGGATCAAACGAATCAGAATAAAAAAAAGACGATTGAAGAAATTAAGTCATACAACAGAACTGAAATTCTTGAGGTAATTAAAAATAGAGATAAGTTATCACACCCACAAAAAAAATCATTTTTTCAAAAACTTTTATTAATATTTGGTAATGGCAAAAAGTAATAATATTTTAAATCAACTAGCAGTTATAGCTGATTTACTTGAAAAGATTGAAATCGATTCGTCAATTATTACTGTAACGTTTAATCTTAAAAATAAAGATTTCACCAATTTTTTTGCAAAAATTGCACAAAGAAGTGGTATTGCAACAAAAACAACAAATGATGATGTTTTTATTTTGAAAATTGGTAAAGTAGATTATCTTTTTAATAGGAATAATGCCTAAATAATTCACTTTTTTTAAACCCTCTTTTTTCTAGAAAATCATATAATAAACTACGTTGTGTTCTTGTAATATCTCTTACAAAAATAAAATTTCCTTTTTTTCGTTTTATTAAATCTTCTTTAACTATATCAAATAATCTATTTGCATCCGCAATATTTTTATTACCAAACAATCGAACATCATTTTCAACTTGAAGAAATAATTTGTTATTTAATGTGAATATTTGTGCAATATCAGTAACACGTAAAATAATGTCCATCATTTCATGATAATGAATTCTTTTTTTTGTTTCAAAATCATATATTAATTCTTCGTCCCAGTATGGAATTAAGTCTTTTATTCTATATTTTTCATTATTTATTTGTGCTTCAACATTTCTTCCTAATTCGTCTTTAATATATGTTGGTTTTGACCACGGATTTCTTGGAAATAAAAGACCTAATTCAAAATTGAGTTTTCTTTTACGTCCACCGCCTTGTAGTTTAACGAATGGTGGTGGTCTTTGCGTTTTTAATTCTCGCCAATGATTATATATTGTGTTTTTGGTCATAGCACTGGCTAATATTCTTTGCTTTTTTTTATTACAAAATAAGACAATTAAATATTTTGGCTGTTTCATAATATAAAAGATAAACAATTAATTTGTTTTTTTCCATTATTTTCGTTACATTTTAGTTTGTATATTGAATTAATTAAAATATGATAAGTTATATTGGCGGAAAGGCGCGTATTGGAAAATGGATTGTCCCATTTATTCCGACGGATATTAAAACCTATGTTGAACCATTTTCGGGTATGTTCTGGGTGTTTTTTAATATGGATTTAAACAAATATCCGAAATTGGAAACGGTAGTTTATAATGATTTTAATAAATTAAATGCTAATCTTTTTCGTTGTTCAAAATATTATGATAGATTATTAGAGGAACTATCAAAATATCCACGGCAACAACGCAACGTAGTAAACACACCACCAGAATATGCGCAGATATTTAGAAGATGTCAAAAAGAAGTATTCGATCCAAGTTTGGTAATTGGTGATGAACCTAATTTTGATATTGCAGGTAAATATGTTTATGTATTAACACAAATATTTTCCGGATCAAAGCCCGAAACATCAAAATATACAGATTATAAAGGGAAATATAGATGTAAAGTTGATATTTTTGAAGATAAACTTCGACACCCCAAATATAGGGAACATCTTGATAAAATAACATTTATTGAAGACGTGGACTTTGAAGACATACTTAAAAGATATGATTCGCCAAGCACGTATTTTTATCTCGATCCACCATATTGGAAAACAGAAAATTATTATTCGGCACATGATTTTGATAGTGATGATCATCGTAGATTAGCTGAAAGATTGAAAAAAATAGAAGGAAAATTTAGTTTATCGTATTATGAATTTCCACAATTACTTAATTGGTATCCGAAAGACCAATATAGATGGGAATCTAAAGGATTTATGAAAGCGGCGGCAGCAAAAGAAGGTGTTCCACAAAACATAGGAATGGAATTGCTTATTATGAATTATTAATCTATTTATAGTAGATGGATACTTCAAAAAAAATATCACCAGAAGTTTTAATTTATATTCAAAATCTAAAACAGTTTTTTAGTAATAATAAAAGTGCCTTGGAGTATTTTGATATTGATGATAATTTTGATGAATTTTATGAACAATTAGCAAATATTTCACAAAAAAATTTTGATGAAACAGGTGAACCGGAACTATCAATATTTCAACTTGAAACATTAAGACATAAAATCGCAAATCCTATACAAATAAAAAGATCTGATGATGGTCGAGAATTACTGACTGATGCGATTTTTTTAAAGATCGGTAATTTTGATATGATCTGTTTAAATTAATTTTTCGTGATTACAATATATGTTTTTACATTACCTGGTTGTTTGGCATGTACAATACTTAAATCTTCGTTGAATCGTGAAAATGTATCGTTTATTGATGTTGACATAACAATAAATAAAGATTTGTGGAATTATATTCGTAATCAAGGCGTTTCTGATTTTTTACCGGCAATTTTTATTAAATCGTCGGAAAGTGATGATGGTGATTTTTATTCCATGAATGTCCATTTTAATGAAACACAACAAATAGTGGATATAATAAAGAACAATTATTAGTACAAATAACCCAAAAAAATCATTCATTTTTGTTAACATAACTTTTATAAAAGTATTTATCTGAAAGTAACTTCAGATAAATGGCTTTGCAAAAAATAAACTGGACACAAATTGATTCCGCCAATGTTCCGTCTGGTACTACTGTTGATTTAGGTTCGACACAAACACCAATTGATAATACGTTTGTAAAAACATTATATATTGGTGAATATGAGAATCCTGACATATTACATAATTTTCATTGGTATTTAAGTGGTTTAACACCATGTACTGGGGAGACTGGATCTAGTGGAACATCTGGAACTTCGGGTGTGAGTGGTGATTTGTATACAACCACATCAAATTCAATATTAACAATATCTGCCGGATCTAAAACACTTATAGTTGAACCGGATTTATCTTATGTTCCGGGGCACACAATAGTCATTGGTCATTCAGCATCAAATTATATGAGAGGTATTGTTAGTTCATATAATAGTACTACAGGACAACTTATTGCTATTATTTCAACTGTTGTTGGGTCTGGAACTTACAATACATGGGGTGTTGGTTTAACTAGTGTACCGGGACCTTCTGGTTCTTCAGGTACAAGCGGTACTTCTGGTAGTTCTGGATTATCTGGTGTAGATGGCACATCAGGTTCTTCTGGTATAAGTGGTGTTGATGGAAGTTCTGGAACATCTGGCACATCTGGTTCTTCTGGTATAAGTGGTGTTGATGGTACGTCCGGTTCTAGTGGTACGTCCGGATTGTCTGGTGTTGATGGAACACCCGGTTCTAGTGGATCTTCAGGTACAAGTGGTACTTCTGGTAGTTCTGGTATTTCTGGTGTTGACGGTTCGTCGGGTACGAGCGGAACATCGGGATTAAGTGGTGATTTATTTAGTACTGTTTCCAATTCTTCGTTAACTTTAGGTACTGGTATTCAGTTTCTTATAGTTGAACGTGGATTATCATATGTGACAGGACAAAGAGTAGTTGTTGCTTATGATAGTACCAATTATATGTTAGGTATTGTTGATTCATATGATCCACAAACAGGACTTTTAGTGGTTAATTCACAATTAATTAATGGATCAGGTACATATAATGAATGGTCAGTCGGTTTAGCTGGTATATCAGGTGAAGATGGTACTTCAGGAACAAGTGGTACATCTGGTAGTGGTGGTTCTTCGGGTAGTTCTGGAAGTTCGGGTACTTCTGGTATTGCGGGAACATCCGGTTCTAGTGGTACGTCAGGTTTATCTGGTGTTGATGGTACACCTGGATCTAGTGGCACGTCAGGTACAAGTGGATTAGAGGGCGTTGAGGGACATTTGGCTATATGGAGATATTCTGAAGTTATGAATACATCCATAAATCCTGGTGTGGGTTTTTTTACATTGGATGCTCCTGACTGGGGTGTGTCACCAAATTATATTGCAATAAGTGATACTGGTTTTACGCCAAATTTAGATTTTATAACATATCTTGATTCTTTACAAACAGGAACGATTATAAAACTTATTAAGAAGAATGATGCTACTGTTTTAAAATATCTTGAAATAATATCTTTAGAACCATATGAACTTGGATTTGAAAGATATGGTGTAACACAAATTGCTGGTACGGGTGCAGATCCGATGAATGGTGATGAATTTCTGGTGTTAATGACAGGAATGAGGGGTGCTACAGGAATTTCGGGAACATCAGGAACGTCAGGTTCGAGTGGCCAAGATGGTACTAGTGGTACTTCTGGTATAAGAGGTGCGGATGGTACATCTGGTACGTCGGGAACGTCGGGAGTTAGAGGTTTACCTGGTATACCGGGTTCATCTGGTACGTCAGGAACTTCGGGTGTCAGAGGTTTACCAGGACTACCGGGAACGTCTGGTTCTTCTGGTACATCAGGATCAAGTGGTGTTAGTGGTAGTAGTGGTACATCTGGTTCAAGTGGCATTGAAGGACATCTGGCTATTTGGAGATATTCTAATGTTTTAAATACAGCAATAAATCCAGGTTTGGGGTATTTCACTCTGGACGCGCCAAACTGGGGTATGAGTCCAACAACGATAGCAATTAGTGATACTGGTTATACACCAAATTTATCTTTTGAAACATATATAGACACAATATCTAATGGATCTATTATAAAGATTATAAAGGTACAAGATGGGACGGTTTTAAAATATCTTCAAGTAGTTGGAAATCCGGTATATGAAAATGGGTATGAACGATTTAATGTTATACAAATTGCTGGGACTGGTGATAATCCTTTACAAGACGATGAATTCACAATTACTGTTATTAGTGGTGCTGGTGACGGTACTTATACTGGTGACACATCGTGCGAACTCACTGAATGTGATAATGGTGGTATAGTATTAGAAGAAACACCTGATGGTTATTCAATATGTACGTTATATAATTCTAGACTTGATCCTCTTTTAGCGACACCAGAATCTGTTGGTGGAATACCAGTAGGTACTACTGTTAGTCAATTAACCGGCAAAACTTTGGTTGAAATTGTTGATGATTTATTATTCCCGGCTGTTTTACCGACATATACGATTCCTACAATAGCATTAAATGGTGTTACGAGTGGTATTCGAGAAGTTGGGTGGACACTTACATCTGATTTGAGAACATATGGTATTAAAAATGATGCAGGTCCATATACACAAATGAGAGTGTTAAGAAATGGTTCACCATTATTAACTGACACAACACTAACACAGTCACCAGCAACAGCAATACCAAGTCAATTTGGTTATCCCGATCCAAACAATCCAAACTATCGTTATGATAGTGATATACATTCAGAATCATATGTAATCCCATTAGGTTCAACAACATATCGTGGTGATGGTAATTATAATGCGGGGTTATCTAAGCAAGATAATAAAGGTAATATTGATACAAGACCATTTGCTGTTCGAACAACATCGGCGCCACAGTCAGCAGCGAATCTTTTTGTCACATCCACATATACAATAACTGGTATATATCCATATTTCTGGGGTGTATCTTCCGAATTACCAACAGCAGAAATGATTGCGTCAATCATATCTGGTGGTACTGCAAATAAAGTATTATCACAAGCATCGGGTACGTTGAGTATTAATTATAACATACCGAGCTCGTGGTTATATATATGGGTTGCATATCAATCAAATTATACAACAAAAACTAAGTGGTATATCACGGCATTAAATAATGGTGATATAGATGGTAGTTTTATAACAATAGCAACGACACAATTAGTCAATAGTCCTGATAATTATTGGAATGGCATAAACTTTAAAATGCATTGGAGTGTATATCCAACACAATTGGATTCGCCAATAGAATATAGAAATACTTAATATATAGATGGCTATAAATCTTAACGACAATATTAATTTAAAGGCTCCAAAAATTTTAGATTGGAGATACGGTCCTTGGGTTAGTGTTTTAGAGGCAAATACAAGTATATCATTAGAACAAAGACAACGAGGGTTAACTGTTGGTATATTGTCTGGTACTGGTATTAACGAATATTGGTATTATGCTGGAATAACTGATTCTGATTTAATATTAAAAACTATTGGTGGCGGCTCAGGCGAAGCTGGTACATCTGGTACATCAGGCACTAGTGGTGAATCTGGAACTTCGGGCACTAGTGGTAGTTCAGGTTCTTCGGGTATTTCTGGTATTGACGGTTCATCTGGTACATCTGGAACGTCTGGAACAAGTGGAAGTAGTGGTGAATCTGGTAGTTCGGGAACATCTGGTATTGATGGTACATCTGGAACGTCTGGAACAAGTGGAAGTAGTGGCGAATCTGGTAGTTCAGGAACATCTGGTATTGATGGCTCATCTGGTACATCAGGGACAAGTGGTAGTTCGGGTATATCAGGTATAGATGGTTCATCAGGTACATCTGGCAGTTCGGGATCTAGTGGTAGTTCTGGAACTAGTGGTTCTTCTGGATTTTCTGGAACTGATGGTAGTTCTGGAACATCAGGTAGTTCGGGTTCGAGTGGTTCGTCGGGGATATCTGGTGATAGATATATGGCGACATCAACAGACACGTTAACGATTAGTGGTGGTACACAAACTTTAAATATTGGTAGTGGTTATTCATATAGTGCTGGACAATCATTGGTGATTGGTTATGATAGTTCGAACTATATGACGGGTATGGTTTCATCATATGATCCGGTAACCGGTATTTTGGTTGGGAATATTGTAGATGTAACAGGATCTGGCACATATAGTGAATGGGATATAAATTTAGCGGGTGCTCAAGGTGCTGATGGTTCCAGTGGTAGTTCGGGTACATCTGGAACATCAGGTTTATCAGGTTCTTCTGGAACTTCTGGAAGTGGTGGTACTTCAGGAACAAGTGGTAGTTCAGGATCTTCAGGTATTTCTGGTATAGACGGATCATCGGGTACTAGTGGTGTGTCTGGTACTTCAGGTACTAGTGGTAGTTCTGGTATTGACGGATCATCAGGCACGTCTGGTAGTTCTGGTTTGTCTGGAGTTGACGGTACTTCGGGAAGCTCGGGTTCATCTGGGACGAGTGGTTCTTCAGGCACTAGTGGTGGATCTGGTTTTGATGGAACATCTGGAAGTTCTGGTTCATCTGGAACATCAGGAACTAGTGGTACGTCAGGATTAAGTGGTAGTTCTGGTACATCTGGTAGTTCGGGATCAAGTGGTTCATCTGGATTATCTGGCGATAGATATTTGGCAACATCAACAGACACGTTAACAATTAGTGGTGGAACACAAACATTAAATATAGGTACTGGATATTCATATAGTGCGGGTCAATCATTAGTTATTGGTTATGATAGCACAAATTATATGACGGGTATGGTATCGTCATATGATCCAATGACAGGCGAATTAGTTGGTGATATTATAGATGTTACAGGATCTGGCACATATAGTGAATGGGATATAAATTTAGCTGGCGCTCAAGGCGCTGATGGCTCTTCGGGTACATCTGGCACATCAGGAACGTCTGGTATATCAGGTAGTTCTGGTACTTCAGGTAGTTCTGGTAGTAGTGGAACATCTGGTTTAAGTGGATCATCCGGAACGAGCGGTAGTTCTGGCATAACGGGTGAAGATGGTTCTTCGGGTACGTCTGGTACTAGTGGTAGTTCAGGAACAAATGGTTCATCAGGTACATCGGGATCGAGTGGATCAGATGGTTCATCTGGAACAAGTGGATCGTCTGGTAGTAGTGGTATTGATGGTTCATCAGGAACAAGTGGTTCATCTGGTAGTGGTGGCACATCTGGAACAAGCGGTAGTTCTGGTATATCTGGTGTTGATGGCACATCGGGTAGTTCTGGTAGTAGTGGTACATCAGGATCAGGTGGTTCATCAGGAACAAGCGGTAGTTCTGGCAGTTCGGGCACAAGTGGGAGTTCTGGTTCATCAGGAACAAGTGGCAGTTCTGGAACATCAGGAAATAGTGGGACATCTGGTAGTTCGGGTTCGTCTGGTACTAGTGGAACTTCAGGGAGTTCTGGTTCATCAGGAACAAGTGGTTCGTCAGGTAGTTCCGGTACCTCTGGATCAAGTGGTAGTTCAGGAACAAGCGGCTCGTCTGGAACTAGTGGTAGTTCAGGGAGTTCGGGTACATCAGGATCGAATGGGTCATCTGGCACTTCAGGCACTTCAGGTTCTAGTGGTAGTAGTGGCTCGTCGGGATTTTCTGGTGACAGATATTTAGCCACATCAACGGATACGTTAACAATTAGTGGTGGAACACAAACATTAAATATTGGTACTGGTTATTCATACAGTGCCGGACAGTCTTTGGTTATTGGACATGACGGCACAAATTATATGACAGGAATAGTTTCGTCATACGATCCGATAACAGGATTAATGGTTGGAGACATTCAAACTGTCGAAGGATCTGGTACATATAGTGAGTGGGATATAAATTTAGCTGGAGCACAGGGGGCTGATGGTTCAAGTGGTTCATCTGGTTCATCAGGCACATCAGGTGTGTCAGGTTCATCTGGAACTTCTGGAACTTCTGGAACGAGCGGAACATCAGGTAGTTCTGGAAGTTCAGGTACAAATGGTTCGTCTGGAACTAGTGGCAGTAGTGGATCATCCGGTACGTCTGGATCAAGTGGCTCGTCTGGAACTAGTGGTAGTTCTGGAAGTTCGGGCACATCAGGATCAAGTGGAACGGCCGGATCGTCAGGAACTTCAGGTACTAGTGGTTCTAGTGGCTCATCTGGTACAAGTGGTTCATCAGGATCATCGGGTACTAGTGGTTTGTCTGGAACTAGTGGTAGTTCTGGTTCATCTGGTACAAGTGGTTCATCAGGATCATCGGGTACTAGTGGTTCTAGTGGTAGTTCTGGTTTATCTGGTAGTAGTGGCACGTCAGGATCATCGGGTAGTTCTGGAACTAGTGGAACATCGGGGAGTTCTGGAAGCTCTGGTACATCTGGTTCTAGTGGTAGTTCTGGAACAAGTGGTTCATCAGGATCTAGTGGTAGTTCCGGTACTTCAGGATCAAGTGGTTCAGATGGTAGTTCTGGTACTTCGGGTACTAGTGGTACATCAGGAAGTTCAGGTTCGTCTGGAACATCCGGTAGTTCTGGTTCATCTGGTACTTCAGGATCAAGTGGTTCGGATGGTAGTTCTGGAACAAGTGGTTCGTCTGGAACATCCGGTAGTTCTGGTTCATCTGGTACTTCAGGATCAAGTGGTTCGGATGGTAGTTCTGGTACTTCTGGTTCTAGTGGTAGTAGTGGCTCGTCAGGTTTTTCTGGTGATAGATATTTGGCCACATCAACTGATACATTAACGATTAGCGGTGGAACACAAACTTTAAATATAGGAACCGGATACTCATATAGTGCTGGACAATCATTGGTTATTGGTCATGATGGTACTAATTATATGACTGGTATTGTTTCATTTTATGATCCAACAACTGGATTAATGGTTGGAGATATTCAAACTATTGAAGGATCTGGCACATATAATGAATGGGATATAAATTTAGCTGGTGCTCAAGGTGCTGACGGATCAAGTGGTTCATCTGGAACATCGGGGACATCAGGTATATCGGGTAGTTCGGGTACATCAGGATCTTCTGGAACGAGCGGAACATCTGGAAGTTCTGGTAGTTCGGGTATAAGTGGTAGTAGTGGAACATCAGGAAGTTCTGGGTCGTCGGGAACTTCTGGTTCAAGTGGATCGTCTGGAACTAGCGGCAGCTCTGGTTCATCTGGAACATCAGGTTCTAGTGGTTCTGACGGATCATCTGGCACTAGTGGTAGTAGTGGATCATCGGGAACATCGGGTTCTAGTGGCTCCGATGGGTCTTCTGGTACATCTGGTTCTAGTGGTTCTGACGGATCATCTGGCACTAGTGGTAGTTCAGGATCATCAGGAACTAGTGGTATAGATGGTTC
>JAKQTP010000091.1 GCA_029563035.1 archaeon
TAATCTTACAATATTATTACTTGTTGCTCTATATATATAAGTTTCTCTATGTTTTATAAACGGTGATATAGCATCTGCACCATATTTATAAAATAGTTCTATAGCTTTATCAAAATCATCAGGTTTATTTAATGGATTTGTTGCCAATATACTAATTATTGTTTTTAATTCAGGATGTTCTTCTCTTATCTTTTTTACAGCATGATAAACAGGTCGTGTTGCACTTGCAGCATCAGCATCTTCCCAATATGGTCTCCGTATGACTTTAGCACCGTATTTCAATGCTACTTCTTCCATTTCGTCATCATCTGTAGTAACATATATTTCATCTATATTCTTTGAACATTTTGCTTGTGTAATAGCCCAAGCCATCAAAGGATGCCCACAAAACATCTTTACATTCTTTCTAGGTAATCTTTTACTTCCACCACGTACTGGAATAATTGCTGCTGTTTTTACTTCATTCATTCTTTGCTCCTTATTTTTATTTTGAATTTGCCTTTAGGGCAATATTTATAATTGCCACACGTATCACATAACATCAAATCACCATCACTATCTATAGCAAAAGTACCAATTCTATTAGGATATAATCCTATTGTCCAATCCTCGTGTATTAAATCAATCCATTGTGGAATTTTCATAGTTTCACTATCTAAAACATCAAAACCATCTAATATATTCATAAATTTGCAATCCTTATATAATTTTTATAACAATTATAAATTTCATCATAACTAATACAATTTCTTATTAGATTAGCACATTCTAATTCTATTCTGTTTTCATCATTAGCTATAGCATTCAGTCTTCCTAATATTGATTTAGCTGCTCTCATAGTACCATTTCCTTTAGGCCACGAACATGCTGTAGCTACTATAATATTGATATCTTCTTCCCTTTCATTATTTTCATATGCCCATACTATAGCCGCAATCTTTTCAAATTCTTCCAAAGGAATTTCGCCCTTTATGAAAGAATTTAACTTAAAAATATAATCCTGCATTCTTGGAGAAGCCAATTCAAACACAGTTTTATTATCCTTTACCTTTATTTCTGTTAAAATTCTATAAATAAGTATTCGTAAAGTTTTATTATTATTGTATCCCATCCTACCTATATTCAGAAGCATCCAATCAGCTCTTGGACATAAATCCCACACATCTTTTAATTCTTTACAGTCTGACACCCATTCCATTCCTTGTTTACAAACTACATTATCCTTTGCAATGAATTGAAATAAATCTATAACTTCCTTGTTCATACAATATTTTCCTTATTAAGTAAAGTATTTAATTCTATCTCATCTTTTACATTAAAGCAAGATGGTACATCATAAATATATATTTTTGCTATTAAATAATCTTCAAATTCAAATTTATCAGCATACTTTTCATTCCAGTCTTCATATAAACTTTTCTTGTATATATCTAACAAATCATATATAGATGATTCCATATATTTACTCCTTTACTGCTCCTTGTAAACCTTCTATAAAATATTTATTACCTATTAGAAACAACACAACTAATGGAAACAATAATAATATACCTGCTGCAAAACTTCTTCCTACTGGATTAACACCTAAATTAGCATCACCACCTCTCTTCATTACTAATTTCATTATCCCAACAAGAAGAGTCTGTTTACTTTCATCAACCAATACAAGCATTTGCCATATATAATCCTGTAATGCAAAAACACCAGAAAATAAAGCTATTACTGAAATAATTGGTTTACTCACTGGAATAATAATCATTTTTAGTATTTGCCATTCATTAGCTCCATCTATACGGGCAGATTCTATTATAGATTTAGGTATTGATTCAAAGTAATTTCTAGCAAGATACATTTCCATTGGTGATATCGAATTTGGAAGTATTGTAGCAATCAAAGAACCAGACAACTTCAAATCTTTTATAATGACAAATAATGGAATAAGCATAGATATTCTTGGTATCATCATTTGTATAAGCAATAAACTCCATAATATATTCTTGAATCTAAAATTATAGACACTAAACACATATCCAGAAGTAGTGGCTATTAGTATAGAAAGTAAAATAGTAGAAACAGTTACTATTATAGTATTGATAGACCATATTCCAAAATTATATTTTAATATATACTCATAATTGTCAATAATAATATTTTTAGGAATGATTCTTGGTGGCATTGCAGAAACACCATAAATATCCTGAAATGAACCTATTAGCATAAAATAAATGGGAATAAATAGTAATATAAAAATTATTACTAATATTATCTTATTTATTACTTTCATTACCTATCTTCCTTTGAAAATATGACAGTATAAAAGTAATAACCATAAGTATTACAGCTTGAGCAGAAGCTAATCCCCACTTAGAATTTTTGAATCCTGTAACATAAATATTATAAGTAATAGTAGCAGCATATTGTTGCGGAACTAAAGCATAAATATACTCAAATATCTGTAGACTTGCTATCATTGATAATAAATATATAAGTGCTATAGTAGATTTTATCAAAGGTAAAATAATCTTAATTTTTATCTGAAAATCTGAAGCTCCATCTATTTTAGCTGCTTCATAAATACTTTTATCAATACTTGTCAATGCTGCTAATAGCATTATAATATATCCACCAAAAGAAGCAATGACAACAATAACACATATAACAACAATAGAGGTAACACTATTTCCAAACCAATATACTGGAGCTATATGAAACAATGATAATATCCAGTTCATTAGGCCATCTATAGCAAATACCCATCTCCATACTTGTGCTAATATAATACCTCCTCCCAAAACGGGTATATAAATAAGTATTTTAGAAATATCCTGCCATTTTTTTGATAAATCAGCTATTAAGAAAGTTATAGATACTGATACAATAACATTTAATAAAGGTAAAATTGTAATATATAATAACGAATTTTTAATGGATTGAATGAATGCTTCATTATTAAATAAATCAACATAATTCTGTAACCCAACAAATCTTGTTACAATGAAATTTGTTTGGTAAAAACTCATTTCTATAACTTTTATTATTGGCCATAATGTAAATAATAAAAAGAATATCAATGTTGGCATCAATAAAAAATATTTCATCATTTCACCTTATATTGCTGGGAGGGGGATTCGAACCCCCATAATCCTTAATATGATAATTAAGCATCT
>JAKQTP010000095.1 GCA_029563035.1 archaeon
ATTACATCTACTCAAAATAGAATTCGTAGAATTAGTGTAAATCAAGTGTTATGAAAAGTATATATATATATTTTAATAATGAAATCGCAGATATATACTATAAAGATAATAGTAAAAATCTGCACTGCACGATTAATTTATACACAAATAGTGAGCATTTTAGAGAGCAATTTCGTAAAAATTTACTGCAACATTACTGGGATAGATTAGAAATTAATGATATAGATGATTTAAAAATGATAGTTAAAGATAGTTTTGTGCAGATTTTCACGTTACAACGTGAAAAAATTGATAAAAATGATTAATTAATAGAAAAATTACGTATATTTGTAAAAATTTTATTATATGGACGTTTATAAAATAGACGAAACGAAGGATATAGAGATGGTTGTGAACTCGTTTGTGTCCGAGCCTGCTACTGAAAAGGAATGGCTGTTTTTTAACAAGAATAAGAATCAAATGAATTTTTATGATGATGAGAAGCACGTTGTTACCAGTGTAGTAATGTTAGCTAATACGCCGATATATAGGAATGATGATGGTCGTGAATATGAAATATTATTTACGCCTGAAGCTATACAAAAGATGGCATATAATTATTTTAGCAAAGAGGGTTTCAATAAAATTAGTCTGAACCACAATGGTAATGAAATTAATAATGCTGTTGTAATGTTAGAAAGTTATTTTGTTGATAGTGTGAAGGGTGTTCCTGAAAAATTTGGTAAAATACCTAATGGAAGTTGGGTTATTAGTTACAAAATAATGGATAACGAAATATGGAAATTAATAAAAGATAGGAAGTTGCGTGGTTTTAGCATAGAAGTTATAGCTGATGTTAAAAAATTAAATTTAAATATGAGAACAAACAAAAAAAATAATAACAAGATGGGAAAATTTATGAAAAAAAATGAAAAATTTGCGGAGGCTGTTACTGACCAAGGGGTAAATGTAAGATTTGACACCCTTGAAGTTGGACAGCTAATTTATGCAGTGGCTGAAGATGGTACAGAAGTGATTCTTGAGTCAGGAACGTATCTAATTAATTATGAAAATGTAGTGTATGAAGTCGTTGTAGACGAAAATGGCACTATTACTTCTGTTAATGAAGTTACGAATGAACCAAGTGAAAATGAAATGGAAACCGAAATGGAAACCGAAATGGCTGCTATTAAAAGGAGATTAGAAGATTTAGAATCTAAAATAGCTGCTTTTACACAGGTAAAACCACCTGTTCAAGCAAAAAAGCAAACTCCTATAGTTACTGATAGCAATAAGGAACGTGTACATTTCACAAAAATTAAAGTAAAAATTTAAAAAAAAGGAGGTAATATGAAAAATTTTGAATTTAAAATTAACAAAAAAATCACACCTATACGAACTGGTGAAAATAAGTTTAAATTTGCTATTGATAATTCTGGCATTACAACTATTAATATAACGCAGGATAAAATAG
>JAKQTP010000110.1 GCA_029563035.1 archaeon
TTTGATAATTTTTCTTGTGCTATAAGACAGCATAGAACAAAATGATAAAAGGCTCAGAATTAACATATAGATTAAATAAATTATGTATTTTTTGTAATAAAAATTTTTTAGCAAAAGTACATAATTCAAAAATTTGTAATGATTGTAAAGAAGAACAAAATAAAAAAATAGATTGTTTATGTGGTTGTGGAAAGAAAGTAAAAAACAAAGGTAAAAAAATTTCCTTAGGTTGTAAATTTCGAGGTAAAACCTATAAGGAAATATATGGAGATAAAATCCCTAAATGTGGATTTAAAAAAGGATTAGAAAATGCTAATTTTACAAGAAATAAATTTGTAGGATGCAAATATAAGAATTCAATAGGGGAAAAATATAGGTCTTCATTAGAGGTAATATTTTCAGAGTTTTTAATTAAAAATAAAATACCTTATGAATATGAAAAACGTTTTTTAATGATGAATGGAAGATATAAAATAATAGATTTTGTATTAAATGATTATATTTTTGTTGAAGTTACAGGTTTTGCTTATAAAAAATGGCAAGATGATTTTATAGATAAAATGAAAATTTTAAGAAATTCTACAGAAAATCCTATTTTGATTTTAACTTATCCTAAACATTTAATTACAAGAAAAATAAAAGAATGTTATATAAAATATGATACTTTTTTTGAATCTATTTATAATGAGGAAAACATTTTAAAAAAAATAAATATGTTTTTCTTTATGAATTACACCAATAAACTTATATTACAACATGAAAAAACAATACATAACTCGTAAAGGAAATTTTGACTCTGCTCACAGAGTAATGAATGAGAAATTTAAATGTTTTCATATACACGGTCACACCTATTTATATAAACTAGAATTTGAGTTTAATGAAATGGATGAAATTGGATATGCTATTGATTTTAAAGAAATAAAAAGAGTAGCTTGTCAATGGATTGATGATTTGTTAGACCATGGCGCAATTGTTAATCCAAAAGATGAAATATTTATAGAATCTATTACTAAATTAAAAACAAAAATTTGGTATATGTCTTTAAACGGAGAAGGAGAATATTGCAATCCTTCGGTAGAAAATATTGCAAAAGAAATTTTCTTAGCAATGGAAATATTATTTTCGAATTATGATAATTTAAAAATACATAAAATTGTAATTCATGAAACTCCAAACTGTTCGACAAAATGTATTAAAAAATCAATTTCAGAATTTGAAAAAACAAATTGGAAGAATTTAAATGAGAAAAAAGTCTTAGAATATGCAAAAGAAAAAGGTATTTTAGAATATGATGACAGAATATAATAATAAAAAAATTAAAATAAATTTATGTTTGTAAATAAATATAATATTCAATGGCAATTAACAAGAACAAATTTAAAAAAAATTAAAAATATTGAAGAAAAATTTTTAATTTTAGAAGAATTTTATAACAAAAATTTTAATTTACAAAATAAAACCAGAATAATAAATTGGATTAAAGGTTTAATTATAACAAAAAAATATAATAACATTTTAAATGAAAAATTAAAATTTTATAAAAAAACAAACCCAATAATACAAATAGAAGAAAATAATTTTATTTTAATTTCAGATTCAAAAAAAATTGAAATTTATAAAGATTTATACAAAAGAAATATAAAATGGCTAAAAAATGGTTATATTAATAAAGACTTAAATGATTTTTTATTATCTTTATACAATAGTATCTTATTAAAAGAAAAAATTGTAAAATTTAATAATAAAATACTCAATGAAATAAATTATATAAAAGAAAATAATATAAAAAACAAACACAAATTCTTATTTTAAAATTATGAAAAAATTAGCAGTTTTATCTTTATCGGGAGGAATGGACTCTACCTGTTTATTAATTCATTTACTTCAACGTGGTTTTGAAGTTCATTGTATCTCATTTGATTATGGGCAAAAACATAAGATTGAGTTAGAGAAAGCAAAAGAAAATATTCTTTATCTTAAATCTCAGGAGTTTAAAGTGCAACAACAAATTGTAGGCCTTTCTTCAATTATGGGTCTTTTCGAATCAGCACTTACAACTCCTGAAATTGATGTACCAGAAGGACATTATGAACAAGATAACATGAAGCTTACAGTTGTTCCAAATCGTAATGCTATATTTTCTGCTATCATTTATGGATATGCCTTATCTTTAGCTACTAAATTTGATACTAATGTAAATATTTCATTAGGTATTCATTCTGGAGACCATGCAGTGTACCCAGATTGTCGTCCAGAATTTAGAGATGCTTTAGAATATGCTTTTAAAATCGGCAATTGGGATTCTGAAAAAGTCTCTTACTATGTACCTTACTTAGAAGGAAATAAAACCTCTATTCTTGAAGACTGTCTTATAAATTGTCATAGTTTAGGACTTGATTTTGATGTAGTTCTAAAAAATACAAATACTTCTTATAACCCAGATTCAAAAGGTCGAGCATCAGGAAAATCAGGTGCTGATATTGAAAGAATTGAAGCATTTTTAAATATTAATAGAAAAGACCCGATTGAATATGTTGAGAGTTGGGAGATTGTTTCAAATAATGCAAAAAAAATTCTTAATAAATAAATTATTATACAAACATAAATGGAAAATATTGAAAAAAAATACATTTCTTGGAAAGAAATCAAATTAAAAATAAAAGATTTTCCAAAAGGAAAGTATTATGGTGTACCAAGAGGAGGAATGTATATTGCAGCATTATTAAATCCGGTTGATACACCTGAAGAAGCTGATTATATAGTTGATGATTTAATTGATAGTGGTAAAACAGAAGAAAAATATTTAAAATATAATAAACCATTTTTTTCTTTATTTGATAAAAGAAAAGGAGATAAAAAATGGTTTGTTTTTCCTTGGGAGAAAAAAGATGAATCAGACATTGAAGACCATTTATTAAGAATAGCACAATATATGAATATAAAAATAAATATACAAAAATAAATATGAAAAAAATTATATACATACCTTCTTTTTCTGCAGGTGTTCAAGGTAATTACGCAAAAAAAAATGGTTATTTTTGCAATGATATTCCTGCGAGATTTTGGCAAAGTGATTATCCTTTTAGACCTTATAAAAATTTCTTGTTAACAGCAGGGCATGATTATAAAAAAATGGATACAAGAGAAAGGTTTGGTTTAAATAATGGTAGTTTAGTATTTGGCGACTCTGGTGGTTATCAAATTGCTTCTGGTGCTATTAAGTGGGATTTATCTATAAGACAACAAATATTTGAGTGGTTAGAGCATAATTCTGATATTGCTATGAATTTAGATATACCACCAAGAATGAAATACGAAGGAAGATATGAAGAGTGTTTAAAAATATCTACAGAGAATTTTAAATATTTTTATGAAAATCAAAGTAGAAAAACTAATTTTTTAAATGTCTTACAAGGTAATAATTTAAAAAGTTTTGAAAATTGGTATAACCAAATAAAAAGTTTTGAATTTCAAGGGTGGAGTATAGGTGGAGTAATTAATAATACTTTTAAATTAATAATTTCAATTGTTGTTTTATCAAAATATAAAGAATTTTCAAAAAAAAATAATAAATATTTGCATATTTTAGGGACTACAAGAATTGTTGATTTTATTTTATTAAACCAAACACAAAAATCTTTAGAAGAAATGGGTGTAAATATTCAAGTTACAACTGATAGTTCAACACCAAGCCGTGCTACGGTATTTGGTAATATGTATTTTGGGTATGATTTAAAAAAGATGTCTTATATTTCTAAACATTTCAAGAGAGATATGTTTTCTGATTACAAAGAAATAATACCAATGCCTTATACTTCAGAATTTAGTAATATATTAAATGAGAAAGGAATGACTCTTAATGAGGTATGTGAATTTGGAAATGATGGTTACCTCGCAATGACACATAATAATCTATATGTATTCTTAGAATCTATAGATAAGATAAATTATTATATGGATGCTCCACAATATCTTAAAGAGCAAATATTTGATAAAGATATATTATGGTTATGTGATGTGATAGATAAAATTATCAAAGATGAGAATCCAGAAAAAGTTTTCTTGAAAAATGAGATGAGAATAAAACAAATAGCTAATAAATTGGATTTACTTGATGTTGAACAACAAAAGATAACAACAAATAATTCTATGTTTAAAATTATAACTGAATAAAAAATAAGAATATGCAAAAAGACAAATTATTAAAGACAATCGGGAGATATTTTATGAATGGACAATGTGATAAAGCTGTTCTTAAAATAAAGGATAAAATATTAGAATCACATTTCTTTGATAATTCAGAACAATGTGTAGGTACAATTAAGGTAAAAGATTTTGATTTGCAAGATAGTGTTCTTGGTTTAGGTTCAACTCAATCATTCTTAAATATATTAAAACCTTTCGGCGAAGAAATTAAATTTAAGATAGAGGGCGAAGATAATAATAGTTCTAAGATATTAATGTCGGATGGGATATTTAATAGTAGATATTATTTATTTGATAAATCAGTTATACCTCAAATAGAAATAGATAAAGAAGGCTTAGGTGATTTAGTTTTAGAGTTTAATTTAAATACAGAGTTTATTTCTAATTTTAAGAAAGCAAAAGACGCTATTTCAGATTCAAAACATTTTGCTATTATAAGTGATAATAAAAATACGAGGTGCGTAATTAATTATAACCAACAAACAAACAATCATATTTTATTTAAATTTGAGCCAAAAATAAAAGAAAGTGATAATATTAAATTAGCTTTCGATACTCAGGTATTTAGTGAGGTTATAAATTCAAATATGGATTTCACAGAAGCCACTCTACAAATATTTGCAAACTGTAAAGATTTTGAAAATATTTTATTAATTTTGTTCAAAGGTAGTGATTGGGAATCTAGCTATTATATTATACCAAAGATTTTACAAAATAAAGAAGAGGAATAAATTATAAAAAATTATAAGAACATTTAAAATCAATTAATTATGTGGCAAAAATGTCCAATTTGTAATGGTACAGGTGTAATAAATAATATTGTATCCTCATCAAGTTTCAATAAATGTACAACTTGTGATGGGGCAAAAATTATATCTGAATTAACTGGTTTGCCACCAAAATTAAATAAAAAAGAATCTAATGATGTGAGAAATATATTTTCTGAGTTTAATAAAAATATAAAAGATGTCTAAACAAGATATTTGGGTAGAAAAATACCGTCCTAAAAATATAGATGATATAATTGGGCAAGATGATTTTAAGAAAAAGATGAAAAAACATCTTGAGGAGAAGGTTATACCAAATCTATTATTTTATTGTCCTACTCCAGGAACAGGCAAGACAACCACAGGCAAAGTTTTAATAAAAGAATTAGATGCTCATTCACTTTATATAAATGCAGCAGATGAGAATAATGTAGAGGTTGTTAGAGGCAGAATAAAAACTTTTGCACAAACACAATCTATGAAAGGAAAATATAAAATTGTTTTCTTAGATGAGTTTAGTTGGTTTACAAAGAATGCACAATCTATATTATTTTCAATGATGGAAGAATATAGTGATAGATGTCGTTTTATATTAACAGGAAATTATTTAGATAAGATATTGCCTCCAATATTATCAAGGTGCCAAAAATATAAATTAACACCTCCTGATAAAAAAGATGTAAAAAATAGATTAGAATATATTTGTAGAGAAGAAAATATAATTTATAATATAGATGATTTAGATAAGGTAATTGATTCTGCCTACCCTGATATAAGAGATTGCATTCAAGAGCTACAAACTAATTGTATTGATGGAGAATTAAAAATATCAAAACAAAAGACAACATCTAATTATTATGATAAATTAATAGATATTTTAAAATCAAAATCTAAGAGCAGATTTTTAGATATAAGAAAATTGATAAATGAGAATGATGTACAAGAATGGGAACAACTTCTAAAACAAATGTATCTTAGTGTAGAGGATTGGGCAAGAGGTAAAGAATTAAATTGTATAATTTATTTATCTAGATGCACGGTTGATATTCAATTTATACCCCAAGAGTTGAAAGAAATTGTATTTATGGAATGTATTGGTGAGATTTTAAATGAGATATAAATGGTGTTTATAATAAAATTCTCAATAATCATCACAATATTATTTTTATTTTTGTATTTAAAAATATTACAAGATATTATTAGATACAATACTGATTTTAAAAACAGAATCATATTTAGCTCTGGTGCAGAAAATGTAAATAAAATTAAAAAAAGAATACTCTTATTTTTTAGATTATTATATTTGTTGTTTAATTTTATCTTAATTTATATATACTTTAAACTTTAAAAAAATGCAAGAATTACAAAAATTAAAAACAATTATTTCTAATATTCCACAATTCAAAAAAAGGAAGAATGGAACCTTTGGAAATAATGTAGAGGCTACATTACTCACCAAAGAACAATTAGATGCTATTAAAGAAACTTATTCTCTAAGAGATATTAAAATTAATGTTACAGGCATAGGTTGTTCTGTATATGATGAAAAAATGCAAAATAATCCTAAAGAAACAAATACATATAGAGGAATGGTTTTAGAATTATATTCTATTGCATATACCTTAGATGATAGATTATTTTTTAAAGGTAAAATAATTAACTAAATATAAAATGTTTAAGGTAACAGGTGGGTTAAAAAAAATAGAGCCAGAAATTGAGATGGCTAAAAAAAATATAACTCCTCTTGATTATATTTCTTGGTTGACAGATAAGAAAAGAAAGTGGGATGCTTTAGATGAAATAGAACAGAAACAATTCGCTCCATTTATAATACTTAAATGGCTATCTATGTCTCAGGATTTAACTCCTTATATTTCTGTTATAATAAAATATACAATAGGAGTATTAGATTCACAGCAGATATATATGTTTTTATATTATTTACTACCTAAACAGAAGTTTTATTATAACTATGTAAAAAAAAATAAAACTGAAAAGTATAATAAAGAATTATTAGATATCTTTGTCGCAGAATATCAATTATCAAGAAGAGAAATATCTAATTACTTAGATATTTATAAAACAAATAAAGAGCATATTAAGAAGGTTATTTCTAAATATGG
This sequence comes from archaeon, assembly GCA_029563035.1. The sequence continues at coordinate 7,100 of JAKQTP010000110.1, forward strand.
ATTAACAGAAAAGGAAGTTGATAAAATTTTAAAAGAAACTAAATGAATATTAATATAATTGTTGCAGCATCTAAAAACCATGTTATTGGCTTAGATAATACTATCCCATGGAGATGTCCAAGTGATTTAAAACGATTCAAAAAATTAACTAAAGGTCATCATATATTGATGGGCAGAAAAACATTTGAATCTCTTCCGGGTCTATTACCTAATAGAACACATTTAATTATCACAAGAGATTTAAATCCAATTTCATTAGATGAGAACACTATGTATTTTAATTCTATATTAGATGCTATTAATTATGCTTATTATAATAATGAAGAAGAATTATTTATTATCGGCGGAGGAGAAATTTATAAACAATGTATTAATATTTGTAATAAAATTTACTTCACTATTATAGATTGCAATATAAAAGGAGACTCTTATTTTAAATTTAATGAAGATGATTTCTTACTTCAAACAAAAGAGTTTATTGTTAAAGATGATGCCGGAGATGAATTTGATTCTCAATTTTTTATATATGAAAAAATATGAGTTACACAATAAATCTAACCGAGAAAAACAGAGAAAAAAATGTAAAAATGTTCTTGGAGGCTAAAAAAATAAGTAAGAGTATAAAGTTAGATGAATTAGATTGCAGGAAATCTTGGACAAGACAAACTACTAATTTTTCTTTTGATAATATTTTTCAAAAATGTTTATATGAGGCAAAATTTAGCTTAGTTGTGAAGCATCAAATTGATAATAATTTTTGTTTTTCAATAGCAACAGAACGTGAAGTGAATATGCCTGTTTATTTCATTTGGATATATCTAGATTATGAATCTGGAAAAAGCTTATTAGGTAAGTATGAAATTATAATACCTAAGATTTAAATGAAATTTTTATATTTATTTAGACAAATAGGTACAGATGATTATAAGATAGGAATTTCAAAACATCCTGAAAAGAGAATTTTAGAATTAAACACTGGCAATCCTCAAAAGATGGAATTGATTTATAAGTTAGAAACTAAAGTCCCATATAAATTAGAATCTTCTTTACATAAGTTTTTTATTTCTAAGAGATATGAAAAAAGTGAATGGTTTCTATTTAATAATGAAGATTTAGATATTTTTAAAAAACAAACCATCTTATTAAATCAAATTTTAAATAATTTAAAGGAAAACAATACTTTTTGTTATAATTTTAAATAAATTATAACTATTTAATTTAGAACATAAAAAAAATAATCAATGGATTTTGGGGTTAAAGATTACATCGAAATATTTCTTATATTTGCATCTATTATTGCTTCTTTTATAACATTAAAGAATACGCAAACTAATCAATCAGATAAGATAAAAGATATTGAAGAAAAAATAAAATATCTTGATTTAGAAAGAGGCACAAGTGACAAGGAATTATTAACTCTTAAAGGTAAATATGAAAATTTAAATGAAACCTCAAAAGACTCTATTTCTAAATTAGATTTGTCTGTAAAAGATTTAGAAAAATGGGTAGAAGAACGTTTAAATAATTTAGAGAGAAAAATTGAAAATAATCACCGAGATATAATTAATAAATTTGAGGAAATACTTAAGAGATTAAAATAATCTCTTTTCCTTCTTGAAAATCAACATTTTATAAAATTGTTTTAATTATAATAAAATTATATATTTGTATATAATTAAAAACAAACACAATGAAATGAAAATTGTAGTAAATGAAATCTTTGGTGTATTTGAAAAGTTTAAAAGTGGACAATGTTCTTATGACAGGGCTTTAGAAGATGCTTCTAAAATTATGTGGATGAAAGATTGGGTTGATAAAACCTCACAAGTTAAATATGAAAACTCATTCAATGAAAAAAGTGATGAGTGGATTGAAATTGAAGGTATCGGTAAATTTAAAGGTTTAAAAATTGTTTCAGAACAACACGATGAATTGAATGAGATTACTATTAATCTTAAATATGATGTGTGGGACAAAAATGTTTTATAACGGTTCTCAGCTTTGCGTTAGTGCCGTAATTAAAAAACTAATGCTCACTTATAAACAAAAGTAAAATAGAACTACAAAACATGACTAAAGAACAAATGCAGGCATTACGCAAAGCCATTGCTATGTACTATTAAATTTAGAACAATGAAAAAAGATTTCAAATTAACAGGGTTGAGCCGTTCACAGTCATTTACCTGTGAACCTTTGCAAAATGAAAATATCTTTTGGGCAAAAAACGGATTGGGATTAAAAAAGTTTAATGAGTTGTGGAATTATTGCAAAGGCAACTGGTCTGATAAAAAGATTGCCGAAATAGAACACGATGGATATTTTGAAGACGGCACACCTAAAAACCCTGTTGTCGTTGGTATTCGTGAGGTGTCTGCTTAATGGCACATAACGGTTACGTTTTTTAACCGATTTTAAAACACTTAAATTAAAAATATATGACAGCAAATGAATGGCTTGGAGTAATGAAACAAGCACAAGACTTCCCAAAAGGAATGGAAAAACTGATAGTTAAATACGGAGAAATGCTTATTACAGAACACGAAAGTAAGGTTAAAAAATTAACTATACCCGATGTTAGTGGTCTAGCTTGCAAATGTGGCAACATGACTTTCACACATAGACACAGTAACTGGATAGAGTGTGCAGCTTGCAATAAAATACAGGTTTTTCAAGCTTGCCGCTAACAGAAGTGGCTGATTGTAAGAGCTTCTGAATATTTATATATAAAGTAAAAAATAAAAATTATGGGTTGGAAATCAACAATTGAAATAACAAGAAAAGAGGCGATTCAAGCGATTATATCATCACTTGATAAGACACCTTATGATGAAATGACCAATGAACAATTAGAAGATATGATGTATCAATTAGATATTGGTGATGATGTGGATAAACCTTATTATGGGTATAATTTCACCATTCGTAATAGTGAGGGTGAAATAGACAATTCATAAAATTTTAATATTGAATATAACAATTCGAAAGAAAATACAGGTTTTCTCTTAATTAAAGTAATAAAAGTATGAATATATTTAAAAGTAAAATTAAAAAACTAACATTGAAGATAACGGAAGAAAACTTGCATTTTCTTGATATTAACGAGTGTAACTCTGAATATTATTTGGAAAAGTTATTTGCTTGGCAAGATGAATATAGTTGGGTAGAATGGCAAGAATTTAAAGATAGTTGGACTTATTGTGAACGATGTGAAGGATATAGCGAAGGTGGCTGTATCTGTTATGCTCGCTAACTAATAATGATGATTAGACAAGCAAAAGGTGTCGATAAATAGAAAACCAATAGAGTATTCAACAATAAAGAAAAATAGATGTAATATATAATTAAAAATAATTTTCTTTTTAAAAATTGTATAACTTTAATAAAATCAACAATTTGTATAATTGGTATTCTCAGATTTTTATTGTATATTTGTATATAAATAATAACAATTAAAAGTAATCATTATGCAACCAAAACAAATTAACACACCAAGACAATCAAGAGCTAATATAGCACGTCTTAAAGTTGAATTAGGAAGAGGTATTGTCACTCTAGAGTTTATGAAAAAAGACCTTTCTAGAAGAAGGGTAATTGGGACAAGAGATTTAAACCATATTCCATTAGAACATCATCCAAAAGGTGCAGTAAATAAAAATGGCGATTCTCGAAAAGTAAGTACAGATACTTTGGCATTATTTGATTTACAAAAAGGTTCTTGGATTAGTTTAAAGACAAATTCTATTACCGAAATATTCTGTTAATTTAAAAAAAATATACTTATGCAAGATTTAATAGGAAAAAGAATCAAATTATTATCAATGATGAATGACCAAAAACCAATAGAAGTTGGCTCAGAGGGCATAGTTACAAATATAGGTTTTGGCGTTATTAATGTCAAGTGGGATAACGGAAGAAACTTAGGTTTAATAGAAGGAGTTGACGTCTATGAAGTTTTAGATTAAACAAGAGATTTTTCTTTCTTATTATATTTTTTTCCTCTCCACTTATACTTAACCTTTCTACAAATACGGTCAGCTACATAAGAGGCTACCATTGCGTCGGGCTTACACCTAACATTATAACCAAGTGCTTGGCACCATCCCATCGCAGAAGCTAAAACTTTATTTGAGTTATAAATTGGGTCAGGATTTAAATCTAAATCTAGATAATCGATTCTCTTAATTTTATTTTCTTTCATAGATTCGGCTAAACCTACAGATAATTCAACTTCTTTCCATAATTTAGAAAAACGGTCTCTTATCTTTGGAAATTCTAATTTAGAATAAATAATATGGCCTCCTCTATTTCCATAATGAAGAGCAATAACTAATCCATAAATGGTTGAATGACCTGTATTTTGTGAATCACAACCAACTAATACTTCTGTATCATCTATAATCTTTTCATTAAGATATGAGATAACATCTGGTATTAATGTTCCTTGTAATGTTCTGAATTCTAACTCTCTTAATTCCATGATTAATTTGATTTAAATTTTAAGATATTTGGGATTCTTATTCTTAAATAGTTTGTGCCTCAGGCAAGATTCGAACTCACATTTTCAGCTCCAATTACAATATTTATGATTCGTATTCATAGTTGGCTACAAAGGCATTTCTTTTAGAGGTAATTATATTTTAATTTACTCATTAATTCTTTATCTAAATTAGAGTTTATATAATTAATTATCTCTGGCTTATTCTTATAATATATTCTCCATTTATCATTTAAATAAAAATCTCTAGCAGAATTTAAATTTCTAGAATTATCTAATGTTCTTTCTTCATAATTCTTAAATTTAAGTACTTTAAATTGATTAAATTTATTTCTAATAATAAGTTCTGTTTCTCTTATTAAGTCCTCGTATCTTAAATATATGGTACCTTTAGAAGATATATTCGGTAGTATATCTAAATAAGAATTATTTTTAATGTTCCATAACTCTATAGGGTTATTAAAATATGTTTGATTATAATTTTCAAATTCAAATGTAGGTCATTTATTATATAAAAAATCCTCAAATTTTTCTTCTTGTTTATTATGATAAGGTTTTAACCAAGTAGATATTAACCAACTATAAGGGTTCTTAAAAATAACAACAGATAGATGATTTTCTATTAAAGATATTTCTTGAGGTATAATACAATGTTTCCAAGAAATATATTTTAAATCAGGATTTCTAATAACATCTTCCTCATTATATCTCTCTAAATAATTAGAAAAGTTTAATTCTATTAATTTCTCAAGATAATTACTGCCACAATTTCTTTCACTAAAAACTTTGTATTTTATCATTAAAATTAAATAGTTGTTGTGGTCCCGACAGGATTCGAACCTGCATGTAACCAATTACGGTTTCAATTCGTTATGAGCGAAAGCCGTTACAGGACCATAAATGTAAAAGAGTACCGATAATAGGATTTGAACCTATGAAAACTAATGTTAACTCCTTATGAGAGAGTCTTCTTTGACCTCTTGAATATATCGGTATATTAAAATTGTTACCCTGTTTGGAATCGAACCAAAATTTCTTCTGTCAAAGAGAAGTATAATAAGCCATTATATCACAAGGCAATAAAAATGTGAACACCTAGAAAGATTCGAACTTTCACTATCACTTTAGAAGAGTTATATGCTTCCATTACATTATAGGTGCTTTAAAAAAATGTAGTGTTAAAGGGATTCGAACCCTTATTCTCAACCAATTACCTTCGTCGTGCGTATCAGGCACGCTGGTTATAACACTATTTTATTATTGTGGGAAAATTAGGATTCGAACCTAAACTAATTGCTTCACAAACAATCGTGCTTTACCATTACACTATAAACCCCATGTAGAAAAATTGAGCTCTTAATCAGAATTGAACTGATATCCTTTGATTACAAAACAAAAATAATAAACCTTTATACTATAAGAGCGAAAGCTGAAGAGGATGGATTCGAACCACCACGGTGAGATTCAATAATAAACATTTAAAAACAAGTGGTCAACCCTTCAAGTTTGAACGTTCTGAAAACTTAATATTCATTATCTATTTCTTTATCACCAACCCTTAGACAGAGGGCCGAGTCTGCCGAGGCAATAAAGCCATTCCAACACTCTTCAATAATTGTAGCCCCTACCGGAATTGAACCGATGTCAATGGTATGTAACACCACCGCTCTACCACCTAAGCTAAAGGGCTAAATAAAATATTTATCAGTAATTCTGAGATTAAATCTGTGCATGACACTTAATAAATATTTTTGTGGAGATAACAGAATTTGAATCCGTATTAATCGGGCGCAAGCCGACCGTAATTGCCATTTATACTATACCCCCATTTTATTTGAGCAAGTGAAAGGAATCGAACCTTCATCCTATGGGTGGAAGCCATATATAATTAACCATTATACGACACTTGCAATTTTTGTCTGGTTTTTTATTTAATAGGAAACCAAACTTTAAAACCTAATTGTGTAGCCCTACACAGATTCGAACTGAAATTTTTCGACTGAAAACCGAATGTCCTTAACCATTAGACGATAGGGCCATTTTAATTATTTATCATCGTATCTTATTTTTAATGAAAGGTTATAAACCATTGCTACTTGACCATTGCTTATCTAAATTTTAAGATAGTGCTATACAAAAGTCTATAATAGGTATCTTATAAATAAATTATAAGCTAGCAACCTTTATAAGAGTTCCTGGCGGAACAGAAGGGAATCGAACCCTCTAATAAATCCTCATAGACAGTGAGGTGCACCAACCGTTATGCGCCTGCTCCAATTTGTATTACCGACCGGAATCGAACCGGCTTGATTCTTCCTTGAAAGGGAAGTGGCTCAACCTTGTTGCCCTCGGTAACATTTTTTATTGCTGGAGTGGAGAATTACGATATCTCGACCTCGAATTTAACAGATTCTTGCTCTGCCTCTGAGCTACACTCCAATAAAAATCCCAATATGTCAAATAACTAATGTTTATAATTTTTCAATAAACAATCACTTCTTGTTATCGAAATGATTTTTTTGTGGCAAGTGCCGGATTCGAACCGTACCCCATACGTCCAAGGTATGGATGCTTAAACCATTACAACACACCCGCCATATATTTTAAAGAACTATTTTTTTTGTTTTTATTTAGAGTTTGTTACAATCAAACTTTTTATAATAAAAAAGCCTTTGGTGTTTTTCCAAAGGCTTTATAAAATTTATATTTTATATTGTTAACTCTTTGGACTTGGAATAGAATCTCCCTCTCTATCACCAATATGATTAGCTATCGCCACCATGGGTGTTATTTGCGGTTGATTAATAATATTCTGTCTCTGTGTTCTCATTTTTTAAATTATATTTTTTAAATAGTATGTTTATTTTTATTATGCCACAAATATATAACCTTTAATTCGTACTTCCAAATTTTTTATCAATTATTTTCTAATTATTTTTTATAGTGCAGAAATTAAAACAAAATTACAAACCTCTCTTGGGAGAATTTTATTTACTTGACTATTCATTTCAACAATTGTAGAATTGGTTGTAATAATATCATCTATAATTAATACCTTTCCATCATGAATGGCATTAAACACTTTTCTATGTAATTCGGAATCAAATTTTAAAAAGTTTGATATAAGTCTTCTCCACCAAACAGTTGTTATTTCTTTCATATTGACAATTCCTGTTGATGTTGCATTTTTTAATTGTTTATCAAATGATTTTCTATTAGAACCTTTAATTTTATTTACTTTATCATAATCAATTATAACATTCTCTATAGAATTTTTTACAAAAGTATCTGTGGCAAGAATAACATTACTACCTGCTTTATCTCTTATTCTCTTTGCCATTTCATTTACAAGTGGTGCAGAACTTTTAGGTGTAACTATAATATCAAAATTTGATATAGGATATATAGAATTAAAATTAGCAATTGCTTTAGAAATTAAAACATCAATATATCTATTATCAAATTTTAAATGTTTTAATTCCATTAAAAATTTATTTTTAACATCTTTATTTTTGAAATCTTCTCCATACTTATATGAGTAAAATATTTTATTATTAGCGGTCTTAGACATTCTTTTATTAAATGATTTAGTTTTTAGATAGATAATATCTGTATCTAAATCATTTTTAAAATCAAATATAAATTCATTATCGTTATACCTTACTCCTTCTATTAATTTCTTTCTCATTATAATTTTAAATATTTAGTGATAATTATTTTTTTATTTTGTTTAGTTGCAATATCTATTGAGTGTTTTGTTCCTTTAGATTTTCCATCCCAGAAAGCAAATATAATATCAGATTTATTTATTATATCTTGATTTCTTATAAACCCAGCACTCTTATTATATTTCTCCCAATTAGGTAAAAATATAATTGTCTTTATATTAAATTCTCTCGCATAAATTTCTCCTAGAGAGTCAGCACCTTTAGCCCCTCCGGAAATAATATAATCTACCATAGAAAAATCAATTGATTTAGATAAGAGATAATTATTAATGGTTTGAACCATTAAATTATAATCATTAAAATCTCGACCGCCAATTATTGCCATATTCATATAAATACAAATTTAGTACAAAAATACGAATAATCTATCACAAATACAAGATTTAATTTAATTGATTATCAATGACTTATAGACTTGTTTTAATTAGAAAGTTGTTGTATATTTACACTATAATTAATAACAATATAAAAAAAAATATTATGACAAAATTAATAACAACCTTTTATTCTACAGAAGATGGTGAGAAGTTATCACAAGTTGAAGGTACTTTATTAGATTAATTACAGTGGGGTGGTATAGATGGTAAAGAAAAAGGTTGGTTAAACTTTGAAAGTTTTAATTTATTAGAAGAGTTAGATAAAAGAGGTTATAATATAAAGACATTAAAATTCGAAATTCAAAAAAAATGAAATATAGGTTTGTAATTAATTGATTTAAAGCAATTAATGTATTTATTTTCTTACTTTTTTTTTATATATTTATATTATAATTAAAAATAACAAAAGTATGATAACAGAAAAACAGTTCATAGAAGCACAAAAGATTGTAGAAGCATATAAATTACAATTGCAACCGTCTATAATATGCAGTGGCAGGTGGAAATGTATGCTTTGTGGTAGAGATAAGTTTACACACAAAAGCCCACATAAATGCGTAGGTGGGTATAGAAAACGAAAGATTGTATGGCAAGAGGTTCAAAACCATTGTGTATAACATTTTTCAGCTAAACGAGGTGTATAAATTATACCTTAAAAATTAATTAAAAACACAAAATTATGAATATAGACAAAACTTCAATAGAAAACGAAAGTCAACTACCTTGTTTAGGCGCTGCTATGTTTAGTTGCTCGAAGGAAAATTAATTAAATATATGTTTTTTTTATTAAAAATAAATTGATTATCAACAACAAAAAAGCAAATAATAATAACAGAAATTAAAATAAAATATTGATTTCTAATAAGTTATAAATTTGTTTTCTTACTCTTTTTATTATATATTTACACTATAATTAACAATAAAAACAAATGAAATTAAATTACCAAATTATTAAAGAATATTTTCCTAATCTAAAATCTGAGAGATTTGACTGGGACGATTGTGGATTTATAGTTAAATTACCTTGTAAAATCAACAACAAGTTATGGCATACAATATAATGCGGGAGAATCTGCTAAAGAAAAAATTTTTGTTGTAATGGAAAAATATTAAAAATTATGGGAAATAAATTCACAATAGAAGAGATAAAAAATTATTTACAATCTCAAGACTCATTAGGAGATATAATGTATAACTTAAATGAAGGTAATATAAAAAAAGCGAATGAAAAAATATCATTTACTTTAGAAGAAATTCTAGATAGCGGATGCTGGGAAGAATTTTGTGAAAAATATGGCGTAAATGAATGGGCTATAAATGAAGGCGGAGGAGATATAGAAAAAGATATTTTTATAGCAGATGCAAAAAGATATAAACTTATATAAAATGAAAGTAATATTTTTAATAGGAGTATCTGGCGCAGGTAAATCAACATACCGAAATAATTTCTTAAAGGATAATCATAACTTTTTGCTTATCAATCGTGATAATATTCGCAAAACTTTATTTGGAGATGATTTCTATTTAAATGATTATTATAAATCTAAACATTTAAACAATAAAGAAAATTTGGTTTCTTCAATACAAGATTCTATTATTCAGTTATCAATTTTAAGAGAGAAGGATTTATTTGTTGATAATACCAATCTAAAAGAATTAGATATAAATTCTATAACATCTAAATTGCCTGATACCAATAATATAGAATTTATATTCATAGAGGCAGAAGGAGGAATAGAAATTAATAAACAAAGAGTTTTGAATAGAGATTTCAATAAAGATAAAACAATAGATTTAAGTTATATTGATAAGCAATATTTGCTTTATCAATATATGTTTAATAGGATAAAAAATTTAGGAATAAAATATCAAATAATAAAAACATGAAATCAGATGTATTAATACAAATAGAAGAACAAGTTGCTCTTGGTAATATTATATCACATAAGCATAAAACTCTACCTCTAACAATTTATAATTATTCTCGTACTTGTCAGTATGATAAGAAATGGAATGAATTTACTTTGAAATGTCGTTCTCTTGTATTAGATGATGCAGGAAATATTATTGCTAATCCTCTGCCTAAATTTTTTAATTTAGAAGAGCATATTGTAGATGGTATTTACAATTTTGATATTACTCAACCTTATGAAGTATTTGAGAAAATGGATGGCTCTTACATTCAATTGTATTCTTATAAAGGTGAATGGATAATAAATTCTAAAGGCTCATTTTATTCCGACCATGTTTTAATTGCTAAAGAAATATTAAATACAAAATATAAGGATATTTTAGAAAAATTAGATAAAAATTATACATACATTTTTGAATTAATTTCTAGAGAGAAGAGGATTGTTTTAGATTATGGCGATATTGAAGATTTATTTTTATTGGCTGTCCGTGAAACCTCTACAGGAATAGAATTAAATATATCTGATTTTAAAGAATATTTCAATTTAACTCCTTCGCATAAAAAATTATCTTTCGAAGAATTAAAGTCTCTTAATTTAAAAAATAAAGAAGGCTATGTCTTGAAATTTGAAAATAATTTTAGGTTAAAAATTAAGTTTTCTGATTATATAGAATTGCATAAAATTATAACAAATATTTCTAGTTATGATATTTGGGAATACTTAAAAGAAGGAAAAGATATTTCAGTTTTATTAGAAAATACCCCAGATGAATTTGATAATTGGGTGCATACAAAAATTGCCAATCTTAAATTAGAATATAACAAGATTGATTTACATTCAAGAAAATTATTTGTAGAATTAGGCAATAAATTAAGAATTAAAGAAGATTATTCTAAGAAAGTCTTTGCAATGCTCTTATTAGATATGCCCGAATTGTCTTCTTATTATAAATCAATACTTTTTAATATGTTTGATAAGAAAGATTACTCATATATCATTTGGAAGGTTATTAAGCCTGATTATGAGAAACCATTTAGTGAAATTTAATTTTAAAGATAATACATTGATTTACAACAAATTACAAACTTGTTTTCTTTATTATAATATATTATATTTGTATTATAGAAAATAAATTTAAAAACAGAAATGAAGTTTAAAAAAGTAAAAGTTGTTATTCTTGAGTCTAATCATAAAGCAGAGAATAAATTAATATTAGATGTAGTTTTTAATACACTTAAAATTGTTACTAGAAATAATTCAGGTAATAAAATATTCGATACTAATATTTATGATGATAATTATAAATTTCAAGATTTGTATTTCTTTATAGATGATAAAATTAAAGAGGGTGATTGGTATTTAAACTTTGATATATATGGAAAATGTGGACCACCTATTAAAGCAAATTATGAACGAACAAATGAATTTAGCTCTAAACCTTATTCTAATTATTGTAAAAAAATTATAGCTACCACAGACTTAAATTTAGGTGTAGTAAAATATACACAGGGCGGCAATGTTATAAATGCAGGTATTCCTGTTAAATATCCTCAGCCTTCAAAATTATTCTTAAATAAATATATAGAAATGTATAATAAAGATACACCTATACTTGAATGTTTGATTGAATATGAAGTTAGAACAGATTTTAAAGATATGGCAGATGCTATTGATGGGCCAGCTTATAAATTAAAGATAAATAGTAAGAATGAGATAATTATTAAGAAACAAAAAGATTCTTTTATAAGAAAAGAAGTTATTGAATTTGCAGAAAAATATGCAAGAATGGTACAAGAAAAACCAATTCAATTAAATGCTTATATAACAATGACACAAGAGGAGATATTAGAATATAATAAGAGATGTGCTAAATTTTTAAATTTAAAAACATTATTGACATCTTCTGGTGAAATTTTGTACTTTATTGAAGATTTACCAGAAATAACCATACCTGTAGGTAGTTCAGGAATTAATTCAACTATCCAAACAGGTTTATTAAAAGCGACAGTTAAACAATTAAAATTTCATTCAGATTGGAATTGGATTCATGAAGTACTTGAAGCTATTGAGAAATTAAACTACTATACAAAAAATGAATGTATAAGAGGTGTGAATTATTTTAATATTTACGAACTTAAAAATAATGAAGAAATTTTTTATGGTACGGGTAAATCTAAAAAAGAAGCAGTGGTAGAAGCAATAAGTAAATTTTTAATTTGGTATAATAAAAATAAATAAGATGAAAATATTAAGAACACTATTATTTAGTTTAATGTTCATTTCTTGCACAAGAAATGAATATACAAAAATAGAACAAGAAATAATCGATGGTAAAGTGTCTGCTATTACAAAAGGACACATAGGTAGAATAACTACATTACTTAAAATTTGGGTGCAAAATACAACCAATACCATTATGGTAGAAATCCCTTTTGAATACGAAAATAGATGGGAAATAGGAGATAGTTGTTTATTAATAATTGAAAAATATAAAGAAAATACTAAATAAAAATATGAAAAATATAATATTTATATTAGAGAGAAAATTAAAAATGAAAGAGAATAAATTGTCTCGATTGAATAAAATATCTACAGCCGCAGAACCTATAAGAGAGTTGATAAAAGATATTTTCTCAATTAAAAAGAGAATAAATTATTTAAAGGAAAATTTCTAATTTTATGTTTTTTTTATGATAGAAGAAATTTTTTCTGAGGTTGAACGGCGAATCTCCTTTCACTCACTCATCTGTCAAAAATCACATCACATAAGAAAATAATAATCAATTACTTATTAAGCCCAATATTTCTCTGGGTCTGTAGGATTTCCTCTTAAATCATAAATTTCATAATGTAGGTGTGGGCCGGTACTAGAGCCTGTGTTACCTGATAGGGCAATCA
>JAKQTP010000127.1 GCA_029563035.1 archaeon
ATCTTCTATATGATACTTTAATTGTTCCTGTGTCTTTTTTGCCACATTCTGTATGAATGCTTGTGCTTTTTCCAGATTAGCAAGATATTCAGTTTTATCTTTTACAACAGATTCTTGTTTTTGTAATTGATATTGTAATAAGTTTAGTTTGCCTTTAGCTTGCTGTATCTTGTCTTTATAACTCATATTGAATCCCAATCAACAGAAGATTCAAGTTTCTCTATAAGTTCATCAAGTCTTTTGTTAAGTTCATCGAGTTTATTTTCTAAAGCATTCATTCTTTCTTCTATCTGTTCATCTGTTTCTATATTAAAATCCTGCTTTAACTGTTGCTGTATTCTATCCAAAGCACCCTCAGCTTTCATAGCATTTTCCTGTTCTTTTGCTATTTTATTCTTTATTTGTTCAAATTCACTTGCAGTCATTTTATTTTCCTCCATCCTAATTCATAAGATATTGTATGATTTCAATTACTTTATCGTCAAGTTGCTTTCTATTTAATTCTATTTCCTGTTCAATATTATCTTCAAATGATAAACTAAAATCATCATGAACTCTTAATTTTTCTACAAATGCTTGTATCTTTTCTTCACGTTCTTCTTCATTTCTTATGTATTCATCAGTAATTAAATTGTATTCTTCTTGCAATTCTATTTTTTCAATATTTTGTGTTTCTGTATCTACAAAGTATATACATGGAGTAGTTAATTCATTATTTTTCTGGATGTCAATATGTCCTGGATTTATAACAAATCTATCATCCTTACTATATACAAATGAAATATGACAATCACCTGTAATAATATATCTGTAGTCCAGATACATAGTAAGCAATTCTTCTGCCGATAATGCTTCTGTGTTAGGTGGTATTTTATTTATATCAGGAAATGTAAGTTGATGAATAATAAGCACTTCTTTGCTTTTTTCATGAATATTTTCACCAAAATTAGCATAAGAAACATCGGTATCTTCAAAAGTACGGAATTTATCCGATATTGAAGCCATATTGAATAATATTCCAATAGAAGATTTATTC
>JAKQTP010000141.1 GCA_029563035.1 archaeon
TAATGATTTACTTCTCTGAAGACAATAATAAACCTTTTATTATAAAACCTATAATAAACAACGAGGTTACTAATAAAATAACTTATCTTTTAATGCCAATGGATAATAACTAACAATTAACAATTAAACACAATGAAAAAAATCATTAAAGCAATTTCATTTTTTCTAATGAAAATAACAAAGGCAAGAGCATACCTTATTGAAACATTATTTTCAAACGGTTACATTTTAGAACAAAAAACGCACAGAGTTAGCAAAGTATTCGGAGTAAAAAATAAAAATCTTGAAGAATTTGAAAAATGGAAAGAACTATTTTTTGCCTCAGATTATGATTTTGCCCGCAAATTTGGCAACGTTAATGCTTTTTTAATCAAATCGAAAAAAATCCTCGACCTTACCAATGATAATGAAATGCAAAAAACATTTGAACAAATAAGTAACGACTATCTTTCTAAAGAGCAAGCCGTTGAAATATACAAAAACGGAAACATCTTATCAATGGAAAGTGACAAATATGGCTTTTATTTTAAATTAATAGATGTTATTTTAGATTACTCTAAAAATAATAATTATGACGCAGTTAAACTCTTTTTTTATTATTTTTCAACTAAAATAACTGTGCCTATAATTTATTTTACTTTAGATAAAAATATAGTTCAAGAAATTAACAATTAACAATTAATAATTAACAATTAACAATTTTAGTTATAAATAATTTAATTCAATTAATCATGGCAAAATATTCAGGCAAAGACGAAAAAATCAACGGAAAATGGTATCCTGCTACCGTTAAGGCTAATACTTTGAAAGAAGCAATAAACAAACTCTACGTCGGGCAACAGAAAAGCTATGGAACTGTTCAAGCAATACGTGGTCGCTTTTCAAAGGAGGATTAGAATGTTATCAGGCAGGTAAGAGGTTTCTCTTACTTGCCTATAAGGGTGTGTCAAATCGAATTAAAACAACCCGCTAACGGGCCTTAACTGAAATGAGACAAACATTAAAACGGCACGCTTGATCAATAAATACATAACTCGAAATTTAAAAACAAACAAAATACCTATTTTTTAAATAACTTTAAAAATAAAAATAATATGGGAAACATTTCTTATTTACGAAGGCAAAAACATAATGCTGAAATGAGACAAAGAGAACTTATTAACATTATTAACAAGTCA
>JAKQTP010000164.1 GCA_029563035.1 archaeon
GGATGCGGATATTGGAAAGATGTTTACTTGAAAGAGAAAATTGGAATGGAAGGAGTAACGCACAATTTTATACTGCCGTTCATCCGCATACAATGGGGTTACTTAGTAGCAGAGAAGGAGTAATTTTTATTTCTGCTAACGGATTGCAGATAAGCGAAGGCACAAATAGCGTTGGCATTGTGCAAGGAATTTGGGCTTTTGCTTATCTGCTGTTAGCTGCTGTTTTTTTCTCTTTGATTATCAGCACTTTAGAAAATAAATTGAAAATATCTTTGAAAAGGTTTGCAAATTCAAAATAAGGTTGTATATTTGTATGGTCAATAAGACATAACAATTAAAATAAAATAAAATGGTAACTGTAAAAATCTTAAAAAATGGCAACACAATTAAACAGTTTACTTGCCCTATTAAAATGCAACAAAAATATTTTGAACTTGCTTTTGACATTGCGGGTGGGATGTGGAATGGTAAGGATGAATTTAAAGTTGTAATTGATGAAGCGTAAAAAAGAAGCAAGAGGTGGTATTCGTATTAAACAATTAAAACAAATAAATAAAATGAAAACAATGAGAAAGTTAATAGAATGGAATAAAATAGAAGAATATTGGGATAAACTAACTACTAAAGATAAAAAAAGAATTTTATCGTTAGATGATTTTGCTGATGCTGATTATTATAAAGATTACGATTTTAATTCTTTACCAACAGATGTTCAAAATAATTTACTTAAATTTTTACCTAAATTTGAAAAGTAATTTTTAAAAAGTTTTTTACACAGAACTATAATTTGAAACACGAATGTAGTATTGTGTATAACTACATAATATGTGTATATTTTTTATTAAAAATACATTGATTATCAATAAAAAACAAATAATTATGATTAAAAAAATCACTAAAAGTGATAAATCATTAAATTAATTAAAGTTGAATAAAAATATCTAAAATCATTTATTTATATTTAATTGATTTACAAAAAGTTATAATTTTGTTTAATTCAATAAAAAATACTATATTTACATTATAATTAAACAAATAAATAAAATGAAAACAATGACAACAACAAATGAAAAATTATTAGATTTTCAAACGAAAATCAGTAACTCTAAAATCTTCGTGAAGGATTTTAATTTATCACAATTAAACATTGAGAGTATTGAGGGTATGAATTACATTAATATCAAAGATGGTAACAATGTAACTAAATTGTTTCATGCTTCAATTCAAGCAGTAAGTTCTTTGTCAAAGATGTTAAATATAGAAAATTTATTTTCTAATTTATCAGGTTCAGTAGGAAAAGAACAAGCATCAAAAATTTTACAAGTAATTAAGGTTGCTCTTTCAAAAAACAACAAATCAGTTAGATTGATTTTGAATTTTGAAACAAAAACAGTAGAGAACATTATTGAGAAGGCACCAGATTATTTATCGAATGATTCATTCTTAAAATTGTTTGAATCTAAATTGGATGCAAATTCAGAAATTATCAATTATGGTGTTGGTCAAGATGGTACTCAATCTGTAACTTTTAAATCTGAGAATTGGGGATTTAAATTAGCTGGTAAAACAGATGAATCTTTCAATATGGGAATGTTATTTGAAAACTCTCCTGTGAGAGGAACATCTGTTATGCCATATTTTTATAGATTGGTTTGTACAAATGGAATGGTTGCTGAAAGAGGTATTGATTCAATGAGTTTAACATTAGAGGGAAGAAAAGAGGCAGATGTCTTAAAATTCATACAAGGTGTTAATGCTTTAAACTTTAATTCTTATGATGCAAGTGAGTTTGGTAATCGTGTTACATTTATGGAAAAAACAAGAGCTTCACTTAGAGAGATTAAAAGTTTTAAAAACTTAATTATCAAAAAATCAAACATTAGCAATAAAGATATTGACGAAAAAATGGTTTTGAATTCTCAATTAGAGGATTTTTTTCCAACAAATTCGATTGAACAATTATACTTTAAAAAAGGATATGATTTAGAATCTTTAACAATGAAACACTATGCAAATATTAAATCTGAGATTACAGCTTGGGACTTGTTAAATAACTTAACAGATTTTGCAAGTCATGATTATGGTTTTAATGTATCACAATCAGATATGATAAAGTTACAAGGACAGGCAGGCGAGTATATGTCAAAAAAATCTTTTGATACAGAATTTTTAATGCCTCAATTAATAAAATAAAAGTTGTTGTTTTTGAAATAGAGGGTTTGTGTTATTTATAACCTACCCTCTATTTTTTTATATACAATTAACAATTTAGAAAATAATTTGAAATAAAAATATGGATTATAAAATATTATCTCAAACAAAGAATTATATCAAGTTGCAATTTGAAGATGAGCCTGAGTTAATTCACCTTACTGATTCAGGACATAAAAATGAATGGTTTAGATTCCTAGAAGATGGTTATGAAATTGAGCCTTGGCAATCAGGTATTGATTTAATTACAGATGAGATGATTTTAAAAACTTATCAAATAGATGTTAATAAACCAAATAAATATATTGAAGATAATTTATCTAAAATACAAACAATTGCCGAAGAGGTTTATAGTGAAAACCCTGATGAAATTGTTTATAGAGAAGCAGATGTTTATGATTTCTTTAAGAAAATAATTTAAATAAATCATTGTTTCTCAAAGAGTTATAAAGTTGTTTTTCTTTTCTTTTTGTTGTATATTTACACTATAATTAACAACAAAAAAAACAACAAAAAAGATGGAAAAGTTAGCAACAAGAGAAGAGTTTAAAACATTAGCTCTAGATTATTTAAAATCAAATCCAACTAAATTTGATTTCAATGTTAAAGGTTCGGTTATTAAATGTTTAACTGATATATTGTCAGTAAATAAAATTAAAGCCGATAAAAATTCAACAAAAGAAAGGGATTATTATAGAACATTAAAAAATGAAATCTTACCACAAACAGGTTTAAGAGGTATTAAAAATGATACTACCATTAAGGTAGATAAAATAGTAACAACTGAAGAGGTAGCATCTAAATCAAGTGTTATTGAAATTACTCACTCAAAATTAGCAGATGAGATTTTTGACGAAGAAATGTTTCGTCCACTTAGAACAGGTAAATTAATTGATAAATTTTTTAGCGACCACACAGAAGAAGGTGGTATTGTGAGTGGTGTTTATTTAGTAATAGGTGACCCAGGTGTTGGTAAGACAACTTTACTTGCAGATGTTTGTTTGTGTATCGAAGGAAATCAAGAAAACCCTACAGCAGATTGTTTGTTTATGAACTCAGAGATGTCAAGAAAAGACTTTATGTATGAGGCAAAGAAAACACCAATCCTAAAGGAATTAAAAATGTTTTTCTTCACAGATTATGAAACTGAAGAATTTGAGCATATTAACCCAATAGAATTATTTAGACAATTTGTTATGTCTGGGAAATATCGTGTTATTGTTCTTGATTCTTTTAAAGATACAATGGATAGAATTTTAGCTTGGTATATAAATCGTGGAGAAAAAATATCTTCAAATGTATTAGAAAAACAACTTTTAAAAATTATCTTAGATGCAAACAGAGAGAATAATACAACTTTCTTATGTATTCAACAAATTAATAAAGGTGGAGAATTTGTAGGTAGCAAAGCATTAGAACATAATACAACTGGTTTATTAGAAATGAGACATTGCAATTCTAGTGGAAGAAGATACATTAAATTTAAAAAGAATCGTAGAAATGGAGGTCTTGTTGGAACGCCACTTTATTACACAAAAAATAAAGAAACAGGAGTAATTGAATTTGATGAAAGAGATTACCAAAATAGGTTGGCAAGCAAAGCATTTTCAGAAGAAAACGATAAAGCTTTAGAAAAATTAAAAGATAGTTTTGATGAAGAACTAGAAGGAACAGCAGGAGTTTCAGTAGATATAACTTTATTAGGAACAAGAATTGTTAGAAAAGAAGCAATAGAGTTAGATAATATAAATCAAGAATTAGAAGAAGAAGCTTTTAGTGAAGTTGTTAGCACTGAAGGTTAATAGTTGTTAATTATTGGTTATCCCTACGGTAAGGCGTTTATATGGTTCGAATCCATAATAGGGAGCAGAAAAAATTTAAAAATAAATTTTATAAGATGAAAATAGATAAAATAAATGATGAATTTATTGTAGATTGTACAAATAATTCAAAAGAAGAAAGACAACAAGTATACAAATTTCTTGTAGATAATAGGAATTATGAGAAATCATATCTTGAAGATTATTCTCCTGTTATTGTTTGCAATAAAAAACAAAATTATAGTAATTGGAATAGTTTAGAAAAATACTATAATTGGGTTGATTCTAAAAAAGATATTTCTATTTATACTTTTGAGGAATTTGAAGAAATGTATTTAAAAGAAAAATTTGTATTACCTGTAAAATGGTGTATAAAAGATTGTAAAAAAGTTACTGAATACGGGGCAAAAAGATTTCATCATAAAATGGGTAATATATGGGAAGATGCTTATTTATGCATAGATGAATCTTCTGGTAAATATAATTATTTAAAAAAAAAATATAATTATACAGAAATCACATTTGAACAATTTAAAAAATATGTATTAAAAAACAATAATATGGAAAATAATAAACAAATAATCGGCTACAAATTAATTAAAGAAGAATATAGAGAGGCAGCCTATAAGATTGCAAATACAAGTTGGTTTTTTAATGGTATAGTAGATTTTCAAGAAAACTGTTATATAGAAAAAAATTTAAAAGAAGCAGGAGTATTAGATTTATGGTTTGAAAAAGTTTATGAAGAAGAGTTTAAAGTAGGAGATTGGATATTTGGTAACATTTTAGGGACAGACATATATAATTATGAAAAAAACCCTGTAAAAATTATTGAAATAAATGAAAATAACTTCAGATATGATTTAGGTTCAGTTTATAAATTAGATTTTAAGGTAGGTGAAAAAAGTGAATATTATCAATTAAATCAAATAACAAGAAAAGCAACACCAAAAGAAATTGCAAACGCTCAAAAAGCTATTGTAAAAATGTATTCTTCTAATAAAGGACAATTTGAAATTGAAGTTATTGATGGGAAAGCTTATTATAGGCCTGAAAATAAAGAATTGCCTAAAGAATGGATTAAAGATATTATTGATAGTTTTGAAAAAGTTTTAAGTAAAGGTGGAATAGATTATCCTTATAATGTAGAGGTTTCATCTTTAAATGTAGGTTGTTATCATGGTACCAAGAAGGAAGATTGGGGAAATGTTTATAAGTTATTAAGATAAATAATAACCAATTGATTCTCAAATAGTTATAGAGTTGTTCTTCGTTTCTTATTATTGTATATTTGTATATAATTAAAAACAACAAGATGAAAGTGAAAGTAAATACTAAGAGCAATTACCAAAATTTAAACGGACAATGGTTGGAGTTAAGAGAGATAGTTGGTACAAGAGTTACTTGCATAGTAAAGTTTGCAGAATTTGGTAAACAAACCGTAGATTTTAATTTAAAAGAGGTAACAGAAATTGATACAACAAGTTCTATTGAAACAAAGCTTGACCCTATTTTTGAATTAGCATTAAAACCTTTTTGTTAAAATCACTAAAAAAAAAATAGAGATGGGATATAGATGGAAACCAACAAAGGCGCAAAAAGATGAATATAAGGCAAAGATGAAAGTTAGAAATTCTTTACCTATTATTAATGCAACGAAACCTATTAGAACTAATTGTTATGTAGAATTTTATTCTATAAACCAAGGAGATTTAATAAGAGGTAAAGTGATTAGACATTCTTATGGAGCTAATAAAAATCAGCATACATTTTCTATTCAAAAAATAGATGGGAGTTTATTATTAGTTAAAGGAAGAAATTTGTATCCTAACTTATTAAAACATACACCCGGGCAAGAATCATTAACAACACAAATGGAATTATTTAAATAAATAAAAAAAATATCTAAGGAAATGGAAACAGAAATTAAATATAGAATGTTTTGCTTTGTACCTTATAATATCTCAGATATTCAAAAAGGAATTCAAGCCTTACATGGAGTTGTTGAATATCAATTAGAGCATGGAAATCTAGAGCCTTATAAAAAATGGTCAGAGATAGAAAAAACTGTTATTATTCTTAATGGAGGAACAACCGGCAGAAAATCTTCAATGCATGATATAATTAGAATATTAAAAGAGTTTAAGATTGATTATTCTTTATTTTGTGAAGAGGATATGAATGATGCACTAACTTCAATTAATTTTATTCTTCCATCTACGATTTATAATTTAGAGATAAATCAGGATTTATTAGAATGGCCAGAAACTTTTCTTAAATTAGAGGAGAAGATTAAAATTTGGCTATCTAAATTTAAATTAGCTTAAAACAGAAATTATGAAATTAGTCTTCGATTATACTTATTGTTCAGAGCCAGAATGTTGGGAGTGGAATATACCATTTGAATATGAATCTAAAGAAAAATTTATATTTGATGTTTTAGAAAATCCTATGATATTAAATAAAATAGGTATTAGCGTATATGAACATCAATTGATACCTAACATAGAGAGTGATTTAGAATATATCATTAATGTAGATGAGTATGTTTTTACTTTAGAAGAATGGTTTGAAAAAAATAAAGCTTTATGAAAGCAATAAAAATAAAAGATAAAGATTACTTATTTATTGAAGTTCCTTTTGATGCTTATGGTTTTTCAAATAACTTACATTTTGCCCAAATAGATTTTTTACTAAATGTTAATTATAAAGATTCTTCTTTGTTAGTTAGCGATACAATAATATTGAAAGATTGTTATGATAATAAATTTCAAATAATATCCACAACAAAAGATATTACAGAAAAACAAGCTGAAAATATTGTTGAAAGTAAAATAATATATTCTATCAAATTAACTACATATAGAGATTATATGTTTTTACATAGTAGTTCAGATTATGAAAATGAATTTTTATTCGATTATATGACAGCAAAAGAATCTTTAAAATCACTAATTCAAGCCCATTTGCTTGACGTAGAGAAAAATTATTTAATTTTATTGAAAAACTAATATGAAATCGGAACAAGAAGTAATTAAGATTCTTCAAGAGAATGGGATAGAAGTAATTATGAAACCTGTTGCTTTGTTGCCTGATTATCAAGTAAACAATTATGGGTTTGAAGGCAAAACAAATGGAATTATAGAAACAGATATTTATGAGGCATTAAAAAGATTAGAAGTTCGTAAAAAATTTATAAAAGACCCTTTCTCTTAACTTTTAATTTAAAATAAATAACAAGCCCAATAAAAAATTAAAGGTATTAATATTATTAGAACCTAAAATTAATTAATAAGCATAAATAATTGATTTCTAAAGTTTTACAAATTTGTTTTGCACTTTTATTTTAACTATATTTGTGTATTATTAAAATTAAAAAATTAAAAAAATGAGAAAATTATTTTATTCAATAATATTATTGGTAGTATTATTAAACTTAGAGGGTTGTAAAAAAGAAAGTGTAATTGAACCCATTACACCAACTATAAAGGGGACAGTATTAGATTCCATTATTGGTTTTTATTCTGGAACTCATCAATATGTGAACTCAGATGGCATTGGCGATTTAATCAATTATGCCAATATGAGTATAATAAAATCTGAACAGGATAGGTATAAAGTTATTGTTTCAAATATTTTTAATCCATATACATTTGAGTTAAATGAAGGCAGAAAAATAGGTGATGTTATTGTATTTAATATATCTAGACAAATTTATTTAGATGGTCCTTTTATATTATATGGCGACTATTCTTATATACAAGGAAATGAATCAGTATCATTGTTTTATGAATTAAATACCAAAGAGTTACAATATGGAATAGAACTTTCTAATAATGGTAGTTATGAAGGATTTCATAGGGGTTATTATATAAAGAAATAAATATGAATCAATTAGAGCAATATAGAAGCAATATATTACTTAAATGTTTAGTAGGAAGCCATTGCTATGGTTTAGCACATGATAAGTCCGATGAAGATTTTAGAGG
Organism: archaeon; assembly: GCA_029563035.1. The sequence continues at coordinate 8,021 of JAKQTP010000164.1, forward strand.
TATATTTATTTTACCTGAAAAAGATTATAACAAACAAGATTCAAGATTATTAATCAATACTCCTTTTCTTAATCAAATTCAAGATGAAAAAAACAATGAAGTTTATTATGAATTAAAACGTTTTCTAGAATTATTATCTCAAGGTAACCCTAATTGTGTTGAGATACTTTTTTTAGAAGAAACTTTCTATAAGATTAAAAATCAAATTCTTGCACCAATATTTGAGAATAAGCAAATGTTTCTAAATAAGAAATTTGCAAATGCTTTATTAGGTTTTATTGATTCTCAAATTAGAAAAGCAACAGGTTCCAATAAAAAAAGTTTTAACCCAGTAGATAAAGAACTTAAAACACCTCTAGACTTTTGTTTTCTTGTATTAAAAAAGAATAAGAGTGTTACTATCTCACTAAAGAATTTCCTTGTTAAAAACAACATTAAACAACAAGCTTGCGGTATATCAAAAATACCTAATACAAGAGATAATTATAATTTATTTCATGATAAGAAACAACAAAGATTATTTTTTGATTCAAGTTTTTTAGGAGAGTTTGAATTAAAAATAAGAAAGAGATTCAACCTAAATAGGGGTTTGCATTATAAAGGAATTGAGTTAGAAAATAAAACAAGCAATATGTTAAGATTATCTGAGGTTCCTAAAGGCGAGAAGGCGATTGCACAATTTACTTTTAATCCACAATCTTACAATGATTATTTAAATGATTATCATGAATATTGGAATTGGGTGAAAGAAAGAAATGAGACAAGATATATTCAAAACCAATTAGCTTCTAAAGGTTATGATACTAAAAATATGTCTCATTGCTATAGATTGCTTATGATGTTAGAATATTATTTAGATAATAATAATTTAGTAGTTGATGCGCAAGATAAAGAAACTATCTGGAAAATAAAAGAAGGTAAATTTATTTATGAGGATTTAATTAAAATCATTAATGAAAAATATCAAAACTTGAAAGATAGAATCAAAACCTCAAATATTGTTGAGAACTGCGATATTAATTCTGTTAATCAAATAGAAATCGATATTAGGAAAGAATATTACATTTTAAATAAATAAGATATGCAATTAAAACAAAAATATATTATCACAGAAGATGAAAGAGTAATTATTTTTTCTGAATTAATGCAACACAAAGAATTTAAACATTTCAACCCTATTCGTGCAGGGTTTGTTACATTTTATATAGAAAGTGCCTATGGATTTCAAAGAGTTACTTGTGAAACTTTTGGTGAATCAATATCACTTGATTTAAAATCTAATAAAGAACTTGATGAAAGAATTATTAAAAAAGAAATTTTAGGTTTTACGCCTATTGATTTATAAAAATATTTAAAAATGATTACAGCAGAAAGATTTGGAAACAAGAACAAAGCAGCTAGAGAATTTTAAAACACTTGAATGGAGAAGAGAACAATATGGAAAATAGCGGAAAAATTAAAATAGCTTTAATTAGCTGCGTATCTATGAAATCACCTTTTGAATGCAAGGCGAAAGATCTTTATATTAGTCCTTTGTTTAAAAAGACTTGGGAATACAATGTTAAAGTAGATAGGCCAGCTGGAGTTTATATTCTAAGTGCATTACATGGTTTAATTAAATACGATGAAGTTATTAAACCATATGATAAGACACTATTGGATATGTCTAAAGAAGAAGCTTTAGAATGGGCAGAAAAAGTTAAATCTCAGATTAAAGAAACGTTTGAAACAAGTGGTAGAACATTAGATGATTATCATTTTATGATTTATGCTGGTTCTAAATACTATGAGAATCTTTTGGATTTCTTTCCAAATAAAGAATTAGTATTTGGAAAGTTACCAATAGGTAAAAGACTGGGAGCGTTATCTTCTGCTTTAAAAAGTGGGAGTAAAATTATTTGGGAAGATTTTAATTAAGGAGTTCAAATGAAAGAAATATTATGGGAAGACCTAGAAGATGGTCAAAAAATTAAAACTTTAGATTCAATTTATAGTATAGATGAAGGTTTTATTAATCTAGATGAGGAAGGTGATGTATATATTACTGGTAACGATTACAGCTATGTTTAGTTGCTGATTTTGAAATACTAAACTATAAATATACAATAAATTATGAACAAAGAACAGAACTTAAATGAACCACAGAACCAGCAATTAAATATAGCTGGTGTTAGCGGTTCGGTGTTTATTCAAGAAAAAGTTTGGGATAAATACTCAAAATTTGTTAGCGGCGAATTAAACGATTTACAACATTGTGCAGGAACAAATTTAATGCACCGTGTTGAATTTAACAATGCTTTAGATGCTATAATTCCTAATATTGATGATGCTGGTGTAATAGCTGTTGAAATTTCGGAAATGGTAAAACCAGAATTAACTGCACATGAACAAGCGTTTTTTATTGCTGGATTCCAAGAATGTATCAAGTGGCTTCTTTACACTGACCGCTAACGTATGGTGCTATACTTAGTGCCGATTTATGAAAACGAATGTTAATTATTAAAAACAAAAAGATGTTAAAAAACGAAATAACCGAGAATGAGGCATTGAGTATAGCACGTGTTAGTGGCAGTACTTTTGTGAATGCTGATTGCTTTGATGTTTTCCCTTTTATTGAGGATAAATCAATTGATGCTATTATTTGCGATTTACCTTACGGAACGACTGCTTGTGCTTGGGATATAATTATACCATTTGAGCCACTATGGAAGCAATACAAGCGAATTATAAAAGACAAAGGTGTTATT
>JAKQTP010000169.1 GCA_029563035.1 archaeon
AAGAATTTGAATAAGTTTATCTGTTCATAAATAGAAGCACTAGCAGTAGCATTTATTTTAGCATAGGCTTCTTCTACTACTGTAGCAATATCAAAAGTGCGTTGAGATTCAGCTAACTTTTTATTTATTTCTTCTACTGAATCTCCTGCTGTTTTCATAGCTTCAACCATTTTTATTTGTGATGAATAAAATTCAGCCGTTCTTTTATCCTGTGCCTTCATCACCTTTTCTAATAAATCTAGTTCTATTTGTTCAATAGTTTCTCCTCTCTTTTTATTTATTTTATCAACATATTCACCATAAGCATCTGCCATTTCTTGATATGATTTAGCTAAAGCTTCATTTCCTGCAAGTGTTGCTTCATTAGCTAAACCCTGAAACTTTATTTGTTCTGAAATATAAGTAGAAAGTTTATTTTCATTGGCTTCAGTATTCCTAAGTTGCTCGGCAGTCATATTATTTATATCTATATTCAACTTTTTAACTTGGTCTGAAGCATCTTGAGATGTACCAATAAACTCTAATAAAGAATTTCTTAATTTTATATTAGCATTAAGTATTTTATTTTTCTTTTCTATATCAGTATCATTTGAAGCATTTATTTCAGCTAACGTATTATTATAATTTTCATTAGCTTTCGTAATTCCTTGTATTATTTCAGCTTCAGTTTTTTGTTCATTCAGCAGTTGAGATTGTGATATAATAAGATTTTCAACAGTACCATCAGTATCACCAAAAGTATCTCTTACCGCACCTAGACTGGATATATATTTTTCCAATGCTCTTTGATTTGCTTTATTTAATTCAATATTATCACTAATTGTTTTGTTATTTTCTTCCACAGTTTCATTATATATTGCAAGAGCTTTATTAAGATTTTCCTGTTTTAATGTTTCATTGAGTTCTATACCTTTTTTTATCAATTCATCTCTATGTTTAATAAGAATATTATTAACTTCAGTATCAGTTCCCTTTAATTTCAATAATGCTTCTATCTCACTTAAAGTTGCATCTTTTATAGCAGTATCTCTTTTTATTTGTGCAGCAATATAAGCAGCAGAATTTTCTTTAATATCTCTTGTATTATCTTCAAAAACAGTATTAGCACTTGTTACTGCATTTTTATAATTATCACTAGCTCTTTTCATTGCATCAGCAGTATTCTTAAATTCTGCTATTTTAGCTTTCTCAACGCCTGTTATTACTTCAGCATTATCAAGATATTTTTGAGCTATATCACCCAATCCAGTATCTATAGTCTTAATTTGTTCAACTATATCTTGTTGAGTAGCTCTATCAAGTTCTGCATATGTATCTTTTACTATATCTACTACAGATTTTCCTGCCTCACTCCATTCATTTACAAGTTCAATAATTCCACCTATTGCATCTTGTAAAAATTTACTTTTTGCATCTTTTCTTTTATCTTCCAAATCCTCAAGTAAGTCAGATAAATCAGTATTTACAGTTTTGTATACTGATTCTACATATTTCACTAATTCATTACCATACTTACCACCAGTATTTAGGAAGTCATCAATATATTTTACAGTAGAATCATATGCTTCTTTACTTACTCCATTTATTTTTTCAAGTATCACATCTATATTGAATTTAGCTACCTGTTCATTTACCATAATTTGAACTTTATCAGCATCTTCGTCAAGCATATTCAATATATCACTAGCTAAATTCAGCATCTTATGACGTACAGTATCATCTAAAGTATTAACAGCTTCATTAGTAAGTTTT
>JAKQTP010000170.1 GCA_029563035.1 archaeon
AAGAATTTGAATAAGTTTATCTGTTCATAAATAGAAGCACTAGCAGTAGCATTTATTTTAGCATAGGCTTCTTCTACTACTGTAGCAATATCAAAAGTGCGTTGAGATTCAGCTAACTTTTTATTTATTTCTTCTACTGAAGCTCCTGTACTCTTCATAGTTTCAACCATTTCCATTTGTGAAGCATAAAATTTAGCCGTTCTTGTATCTTGTGCATTTATTATTTTTAATGTTAAATCATCTTCTATCTTTTTAACAGATTCAGCATAATCTTTATTTATATCTTCAATCAGTTTTTTATAAGCATCAGCTATAGCTTGATAAGAATTAGCTAATTCTGTATTACTCTGTTTCATAGCTTCAGAAGCTAAATTCTGAAATCTTTCATATTCAGTAGTATAAGTTTTAAGTTCATTATCATTAGCTTTAGTATTTTTAATCTGATCAGCAGTAAGATTATTTATCTCTATATTCAATTTCTCAACTTGATCTGAAGCTTCTTGGGATACACCAACATATTTTAATAGAGAATCTCTTAATTGTATATTAGCATTAAGTTTTTTCTTATCTTTTTCTATAGCAGTATCATTGGATGCATTTATTTTTTCTATTGTTTCATTATATTTAGTATTAGCGTCTTTAATTTCAGTTTTTATTTCAAGATCAGATTTTTGAGCATTCAATTCCTTTGATTTTGCTATAATAAGATCATTAATAGAGCCATTAATATCTCCATAAGAATCTTTTACTTTTCCTAAATCTGATATATATGTTTCTAATGCTTTTTGATTTGCTTTAGTTAGTTCAGTATTATCACTGATTCTTTCACTATTCTCTTTCAAAGTTTCAGTATATGTTCTAGAAACTTCATTAAGACTTTCTTGTTTTAATGTTTCATTGAGTTCTTTACCTTTAGCTACTAATTTATTTCTATTTTCAATAAGAATATTATTAACTTCAGTATCTGTTCCTTCTAATTTTGATAAAGCATTTGCATAATCTAAAGTAGCATTTTTTATAGCAGTATCTCTTTTTATTTGTGCAGCCGTATATGAAGCAGATGTTTCTTCCATACCTTTTGTAGTATTTTCAAAATCAGTATTAGCACTTGTTACTGCATTTTTATAATTATCACTAGCTCTTTTCATTGCATCAGCAGTATTCTTAAATGCATTTATCTTATCTTTCTCCACACCAGTTATTACTTCAGCATTATCAAGATACTTTTGTGCTATTTCACCAAGTCCTGAATCTACAGTTTTTATTTGTTCAACTATATCTTGCTGGACAGCTCTTTCAAGTTCTGCATTTGCATCCTTTACTATATCTACTACAGCTTTTTCTCCC
>JAKQTP010000173.1 GCA_029563035.1 archaeon
CCCCACACCCCCTAACCCCCTTTTTTTTTTATATATTTATATATATTTATATTATTATATATATATTAAGCTCTCTTAAAGCTCACTTAAAACAAACTTAAAACAATTTAAGTGGAAAATTTTACTGACCAGTAAAAAATATTTTTTTTTAAAAAAAAATAAAAAAATTTAAAAAAAGTTAAAAGTTTTGTAGTACTTTATTTTGAAGGCGGGAAAAATGAAAAATGAAATAAAAGATTTTTTAAATTTTGTAGCTAGCGATGAAGAGATGCCAATGCTGTTAAGCGAAGTTGAAGACACGGTAAATTATGCCGATTGCAATTGTTATGCCCTTAATTATTTACTTACCAGAAAAATTTTTGCAGGATTTCCCTTAGGACGAATAATAACAATTGCTGGTGATTCTGCCAGTGGAAAAACTGCGCTGGCATTACAATTTGCGACAATAAAAAATTTTGATTTAGTTTTTTACATTCAAACGAATGGAGAAGATGCCGAAAAATCTTTTGTGAATAAGTTTAAAGGGATTGACCAAAATAAATTTGTCCGACAAACAATAAACAATTTTGAGCAATTAAACCAGCTAATGGAAAAAATATTAATTTGGCTGGAACAAAAAAAGCAAAAAATTTTAATTATTGTTGACTCAGTTAGCGGATTGAGTGATATAAATATTAAAAACGATAATGCAGGCTTTGCTGGTGGCAGAAGAGCTACATTGTTTAAGAATTTGTTAAGGAATTATGCAAACAAATTGAAAAATTGTGATAGCAATTTAATTTTAATTTCACAATATTATTTAAATCCTACAGCTTCCTTTGGACAAGATCCGAAGGTTCTTGGTGGCGGGCTTGCAGTAAAACAATATTCACATTTAATTTTGGAATTAACAGCATTAAAAAGCGACAGTGAAATTTTGAAAAAAAATATTATTGGAGCTTTAAATCAAGCAATTAACATAAAAGTTTCAAAATCTCGCTTTGGAACACAATATTCGGAATTGAAAATCATTTTTGATTTTGAAGCAACAATTTCTCAAACAGCGGGATTGTTTGAACTTTGTAGCGATTTAACTTTAATTGAAAAAAAAGGGAAAATGTATTATTTTCCCAATTTAATTACAAAAAAGGAAATAGAAAATTTTGATGTAGCTACTTATCCACTTTTTGGTGAAATAGACCTAGAAAGAGATAAAGGATTTTATCGTAAAGATTTTGAAAAAATAATAAATGAAAATCCTGCAATTTTAGAAAGAATTTTAAAAATAATAGATTTTAATTTTGGTGCGGAGAAAATTTTTTCCGAAGATTTAATTGAAAAAATTATGCAAAGGAAAAAAAGTATGGAAAAGGATTAATTAATATAAAGTAAAAGGAGAAAAAATGAAAATGTTTGAAAAATTAAAAGATTTTGCATTTGTTGCTTACATAATAAGTTTTTTTATTATTTTTAATTTTTTAATTTTAATTGCTATTTTAACTTTTACTTTTAACGAAGAGATGTTAAATTTATTTTTCACACAAATAAATATTAACCAAATAAACACTTTGTTTTTTGCACTCACGATGATTTATTTGGGCATAATTGGTGCTGATAAACTTTTAACTCCATACGAAGAATTTATAAAAATTATAAAAGTGGATAGCTTCAATAATGAGGAATACGTCACACATTTTTCCAGAAAAAAATTTATATTTTGGCTTTGGTTTGTTTATTGCTTATTATATCTTATTTTATTTTACTTTATAAGTTTAAACAAAATTAATTTTAAATTTAATATAACAAATATTATTACATATTTTTTGTTAGTTTCTGCAATGTTTATTTCTGTTCAAACTTTGTCGCCACATTTGAGAAAAATAAACATTTTAAAAGATCCTGCAGAGACTGAAAAAAATAATCAAGAAGAAAAAAACAAAGAGGAAAAAATATGAAAAAAGATGAAGTTATTGGATTTTTTTCTAATAAATTTAATTTGTTAAACAATACAAAAAAATCTTTTAAACCTAAAATTAATTTAGGAAGTAAAACAATTACAATAAAAGAAGATAAGTATAATTTTAAAGAGTACATTATTAACGCTGAAGCAGTCTATAAAGATGACCAGGTTTTTTATACTTGCATTGTAAATTTGGACTTGCACGAAATAAGGGGCGGTGCAAAAAGACCTTATGTGCAAGACATTGAGGCTTTACAGAAAAGAGCTGAACAGCTTGGTTTTATTTTTACAGAATTTGATTCTCATTATTTTGATTTTTTGTTACAGAAAAAAATGTTTGATTTTAAAATATCTTCCGTTGACGATTTAAAAGGTTTTGAAGATTATATTGCAGAACATCCTGATTACTTGGAAAAATTTTATGATGATGTTGAAACATTTTTAAAATTTTATCACGAATACAAAGAAAACTTTGAGATTACAAATAGGGAATTTGATATATATAACAATGATATTTAAAAAGGTACAAGGAAAAAATATAATATGATAAATAAAAATGTTTTTTTTATTTATCCCGAAACGCCAAATATTTGTATTGGTAGGGGGCAAATAAAGCAAATTATAACGATGGAAGAAAACAATAAAGTTAATAAAAATTATTTATTGTCCAACGTTATTATTATTCCTTATAACGATAACGAAAAAGGAAAAGCTGAAAAAATTAAAGAATTTACAATTCCAGAAGAATATGTGTTTTTTACCGAAGACGAATTTTTAACAAATTTTAATAAATGGATTGAGTTTATTTATTGCACTTTTTTGAAAAGTGCAATAAAATATTTTAGCTTGTCGCTTTCTGAAGAAGAGGTTGAAAATTCTTCGTTCTTAAAAAAATTATTTAAAAAATTTTTTAAGAAAAAAAAATGAAAGAGAAACAAATTGTCCTGGCGATTTTTGTAAAAGAAAAATTTATAAATTAAATAAAAGAAGTACTTTATTATAAAAGGAAAAAAATGAAAGAAGTTAAAGAAATTATAAGAAATTTCTTGATAGCAGGTGGCTATGACGGGCTTTGCAGTGGAAATTGCCATTGTTCTGTTGAAGAACTTATTCCGTGCAAAGTTGATTTTTCTTGCTGTAGACCTACTCATTTTTTAAAAAGTGATACAGAAGATTTTGAAGAAAATACAAATAAATAATTTTAAAGAGGCAAAAATGAAAACTGTTAAAGAAATTGTAAGAAATTTCTTGATAGCAGGTGGCTATGACGGTCTTTATTGTGAGGAATGTGGATGTTCTTTGGAAGAACTTATTCCTTGCGGATCTGATTTTTCCCAATGTAAACCAGGATATTTTGTAAAATGTCAACTACCCAACGACTAAAGTCGTGGGCTTGATAGCCCTATGTTGACCAGGCTAAGGTTTGCAACAGAACCTACGTTATCTATGTTATGACACTTTAGGATACTCCTTCAGTCCTAAACACTGTCGTACAGCATTAAACAGGCGTAGTGGGTTAAGCCAGTGTGTTGTACGTGTAAGCATAGATAACATTGCCGAGAAGGATATTACCTGCGTAAGCAGAGAAAGGAGAAATTCCTATGGTATTTGTTTTAGATGCAAATAAAAAACCATTATCACCTTGTCATGAAGCAGTTGCAAGAAAATTGCTTAAACAAGGTAAGGCTGCAATATTTAGAAGATACCCATTTACAATAATCCTTAAAAAAGCAGTAGATGACACTGATAATAAACAAGAATATAGATTAAAAATTGACTATGGTAGTAAACATACAGGATTAGCCATATTACAAAATAATAATGTAATATGGTTAGGACAAATAGACCATAGAACAGATATTAAAAAGAAACTTGATGAAAGACGTTCTTATAGACGAAGAAGAAGAAATAAGAATTTGCGTTATAGACAACCAAAATTTTTAAATAGACGAAGAAAAGGAGAATGGATACCACCTTCACTTGAAAGTAGAGTTAATAATATAAAAACATGGGTTAATAGGTTACAAAAATTAATTCCATTAACTCACATATCTTATGAAAATGTTAAGTTTGATACTCAATTAATGCAAAATCCTGAAATAAGTGACATTGAGTATCAACAAGGTACACTTCAAGGGTATGAAATTAGAGAATATTTACTTGAAAAGTTTGGTAGAAAATGTTGCTATTGTGGAAAAGAAAATATTCCTTTAGAAATAGAACATATAATACCAAAATCAAGAGGTGGTACAGACAGGATTGATAATCTTTGTTTAGCTTGCCATGAGTGTAACCAGAAGAAAGGTAATATGACAGCAGAAGAATTTGGTTATCCTGATATACAAAAACAAGTTAAACAAACATTGAAGGATACTTCTGTAGTTAATTCTACAAGATGGAAAGTTTATGATGTACTTTGTAATAGTGGTTTAGAAGTTGAATGTGGTACAGGTGCTCTAACAAAAATGAATAGAATCAAATTAGGATTGTCAAAAGAACATTACTTTGATGCTTGTTGTGTAGGTCAAAGCACACCAGATAAATTATATTTTAAGACAAAAGATGTTTTGTATATAAAAGCAAAAGGTAGAGGGAGTCATTGTAGAACAAATTTAGATAAATACGGCTTTCCGAGAGGATATTTAGCAAGACAAAAATATTTCTTTGGTTTTCAAACAGGAGATATGGTTAAAGCTGAAATACCAAAAGGAAAATATAAAGGTATATGGTATGGAGAAGTTGCTTGTAGAAAATCAGGTAGTTTTGATATTAAAGACAAGGAAGGTCAAAGAGTTGTACAAGGTGTAAATCATAAATATTTTTCAGTTGTACAACACTTTGATGGGTATAGTTATAGAAAGGAGGTAGCAAATCTTACGTAGCGTCTTTGTAAGAGACGCAATTCCTCCACGTGGCTAAAGCCAGTGGCTTCCTTGCGTAAGAATTTGTGATATAAAAAATTGCGAAAATGAGTATTGCATAGGAGAAAGTGCTTTAAAGAAATGTACAGAACATTCAAATACTGATAATTAAAAAAGGGGTTAAAATGAATTTAATCTTAGAGAAAACAAATAAAATTGCAATTTTAAATATAGAAAATAAACAAAATTTGTTTTTTTTATACGAAGATATAAAAAATCCAAATTTTGCTTTGCTCAATTTATTTAATTATTGCTATTTTCTTTATGATTTAAAAAACCAAATACTTTCGCAAGCTTTTTATCAAATTTTTACAGAAGGGTTATTAAACAACGAAAGCAAATATTTTGTGGGTTTTCAAAAGGATGATAAAGAGTGTTTTGCGAATTTGTACACTTTTGAAAATGGAAAAATAGAAACATTATTGAAAAAAAAGTATGTTTTTGTTTATCCTTTTGGTTTAATAACAGGAAAAAATTCAAACCTTTTTGCTATTGAAAAAATAAGTGATACTTATAAAAAAATAGTAGCCATAGACTTTAAAAATTTTGATGAAAACAATTATGTGGAAATTATTCCTCAAAAATACGGAAAAATTGATGAA
>JAKQTP010000121.1 GCA_029563035.1 archaeon
CTGAACTATATAGAAAAACTGCTTTTAATGCTTTTTTTGTTCCCAATGATTTCAATATAAAAATTTGGCATAAATATCAACCAACTGTCTGCAAATTAATAAGCCAATATTGGAATTTAATAGTTACCAGCAGGCATATTAATAATAATTCAAATATACTTAATGAATATCGCAAAAATCTCAAACCTGGGGATATTACTATTCTGGGTTTAATTACAGAAGGTGGAGTAGGTTTACAAACATCAGATAATGGAAGATTTGTAGCAGTTTTAGAAGGTACTAAAGAATCAGAGAGAACAAAGAAAAATAGAGCTCAAAAGCTTTATGAAGCTATTAGGAACTATGGAATATCTGAATTAAATATACACACTTTACAGGAAACAAAGGAATTTATTGCAGATCTTTCCGAAAAGGAGATATGGGACTTATTTGATGAATTAAAGAAAAAATATGACAGAGATATCTTTGGCAGAGGATATCTTTATAAAATTATCAATAATTCAGAAAAAGCAAATGTAGAAAGTTTAACACCAGAAGAAATGCAAGATGGGATAGATAATGATAAACCACATTGGGTTCCTTATGATAAAGGAGATAAAGAAGGCAATCGTTGGTATTTAAAGACACCATTTTATCTTGACTGGTCCAAAAAGACAGTAGAATTTTTGGTAACAAATTCAGGTAAGACAGGTGCAGGCAATCCAGTAGTTAGAAATAAGAATTTTTATTTTAGAAATGGTTTTTGCTGGAGCGATATAAAAACTGTTTATTTAAAATGTAGATTAAAAGATCGTAGTGTATATGATGTTACAAGTATGAGTATGTTTTCTTTAATGCCTAATATTCCTGATTGGTTCTTTGTTTGCCTAATAAACTCTAAATTTATTAGTGAATATGTAAATGATTTTGAGAATAATACTTCTATTTTTCAGATAAACGATGCTCGTCAGTTACCTATAATTATTCCTACTCAAGAGCAACTTGATTTCTTTCATAGTATATTTAATAAAGCTTATGAAATTCAAATGCTGAAATTTGAGAATAAAATTTCTAAAAATAAAGCAGAAGAGAAACTTGAGGATATTCAGAAAAATCTTGATTACTATGTATATCAATACTATGGCTTGGATTAATTTCAATATAAAACAATAAATATTAGATTAAACAGGGGTAGACATATAAATTTTATTTTATTGTTAGTATAAAACTTCCTTTGTCATTCCCGATTAAACTGGACTTCTATATAGGATGAAAAAGTATTATAATTAAATATTGTCTGAATAGAGGAAAGAATGTTATATAAAAGGCAGCAAGAGATTCTTTATTTGATTTCCCAACTGAATGGAATAGGGAAAGTCAAATTACAAAAGCTTATGTTTTTAGCAAATTATAAGCAGGATGAGGTTTCTTATGATTTTGTTCCCTATAAATATGGTCCCTATTCATTTATATTACAAAAGGATTTAGATTATTTAGTTAGTAATAATTTTCTGATTTTTAAGCATAATAAATACCGGGCAATTAACCCAAATTATATAAATATAACTCCAAAGCGTAGGGATATATTAAATAGTATCATATCCAGATATAGTATGTTTTCAACGAAGAAATTAATGCAATAT
>JAKQTP010000207.1 GCA_029563035.1 archaeon
TTATTTAAGCGTTTTTATAAAGCAACTCAACGAGGAAGTTGCTAAAGAGGAAGAAACAGACCAAACAAATCAAGAAACACAAGATGAAAATCTTGAGTGGGTTTTTGATGAAATTTTCGTTTCAGAAGAATTTAGGGAAGCTATAAAGAAGATTTATAATCTTATCAATGAAAAAGTTTCCAATATTGGAAAAGAAATTGATTCAGAGCTGTCAAAACAGCCTGAAGAAGGCGACGAAGGCACTGAGGAAAATGCAGATGAAACTGATGAAAATACTGAAGAAGGCGACGAAGGCACTGAAGAAGAAAATGCCGAAGAAGGCGACGAAGGCGCTGAGGAAAATGCTGAAGAAGGCGAAGAAAACGAAGAAGAATAAAAAAGGGGTATAAAATGGCTTTTATGTAATTTTTTTATCTAAAAATAGCAAGAATACTCTCCCACTTCTATAAGTGGGAGATGAATTGCTATAATATATTATAAAAGAATTAAGCATAGCTTAACATAAATTAGGGTAGGGACTACCCGATGTGAGGCTCGTGGAGGTAGTAGGTTGCGAGGCCGATGAAACGAGAATCTCCCACTTCTAAACGAAGTGAAAGTGGGAGAGGTTCAAGAAAGATAAATAATTAAACTAAATTAAAAAAACACATTATATTAAGTATTTTGTAAGTGAAAATTATTTGGAGAATGTATGAAAGAAATTGACAACAAATATAAAAAAATAGTTATTACAATATCAAAGAAGTTGTCATTAAAAGATGAAGATTTTATAAAAAATATTTTTAATAAATTTCCTGAATCGGAACTTACATTTAATTTATCAAACGAACAATTGACAATTTTTCTTAATTCATTAGACATTAAAATGTTTCAAGAAGAGATTAACAAAATACCATTAGAAAATAATTCTGCTGTTATTCAATTGTTATTAGATGTTGTAAACAAAATTGAGTCAATTAAAAGTTATAGCTTTAAAAATAATAAGCGTATTTATGTTGGTTATAATAAAGAGCGTAAGGTTAAAGATAGAAAATCAAAAAAAAATAATCGTAATCAATATTATTATGCAAATAATAATGAGTTTTCAAAAATAAATAACACAATTCCCAA
>JAKQTP010000219.1 GCA_029563035.1 archaeon
ATTTTTTAAAATTAGAATTGGCAATAAAAGAAATAACAAATAATGGATTTTTTGATGGGTTTAATTACCATTATCGTTTAAAAAATTTAAATTTAAAAATAATTTAAAAAAGTATTGACAAATAAAAATATATGTGATATAGTATATATAGCACATAAATATAATATAAAAAGGAAAGTTGGTAAAATTATGGATAATAAAACAAAGGCAGTAGAAGGTATAAATAGGGAAATACAAGCAAGAGAAAATGTTTTTCTAATTTTAGGAGATATTGATAATTGCTTGAAAAAATTTCATGGCAAAAAATATTCGAAAAGAATAGATACTGCGCTAAAGAAAATAGACAAAAATTTGAAATCTGAAATGAAATGGAATAATTTCTCAGTTATTTATGAAGTAAAAAGCATATATGAATATAATCCCAATATATATGTAGTAGGTAAATATATGGAAAATGTGAACAACCTACAACTGGAGAATACAACGGAACTTATAAAGGAAGCAAGAACACGGCTACAAAAAGAACTCTCTGAATTAAAAGAGCAAATTGAAAATTTTGACAAAACGATGGAAAAATATGAAACAATGCAAAAAGAAGTCGAAAATTTTAACAAAAATATCCATTGGAGTATGAGACAATACGCAGACATTGGATATTTTGAGAATAGGAGATAATATGGAAAAAGACACCAAACCACTATTAATAATTCCAGCAATTGGAATGCTATTAATGGTTCTAATCGATAAAATATTTTTTTAAAAACACTTGACAAATTAAAAATAGTATGTTATAATAATAAAAAGAGGTGATAAACTTTAAACACAGAAAGAGGTACAAAATGGATAAAATTAATTATTTAAAAAACTTCTGTACTAAAAATAATATTATTGCTTTTAGTATTACAAGTTATCAATCATGTGAGTGCTGTGCTTTAAGTTTCTATCCCCAAATGCTGGGAACCATGGAGAAGGGTATTCCAGTTCAACTAACTGGAAACAAAAAGAAAATATTGGAAACTTTATCAGGAGAAAAAATAAGTAGTTTTTTAATAAATGACTTGTTAAAGAATGGAAATGTACAGTGGGGAGGGCAGTGGGAGCAGCCGCATTTTGCCGATGCATGGGATTTTTCTCAAGTTAAAAGACTACATTAATAAAATATATGTTATAATAAAAGAGGTGCTAAACTTTAAACACAGAAAGAGGTATAAAATGGATAAATTTTTGATAAAACTTTACAACGGGACTCCTCATAGCATAAATATTATAAAGGGAGCTATACTAGATAGCAAGGACAGAAAATGGAAAGGCGGGGAAATTATTCAAATATTTCCGCCGAACGGAATGCTATCGGCAAAAATTAACAGCATTCAAACAGGAACACTAAACGGATTAATTCCAGTATTTTCTAAAGAAATAGTGGACTGTCAAGAATTACCAGAAGGATTTGACTATTACATTGTATCTGTATTATACGCAACGGCATATAAGGCAAAATATGGAAATACAGATAAACTGTTAGTAGTCGCCGACCCTGTAATGTCAGAAGATGGTAAGACATTTGTTGGCTGCACTGGTTTAGCAACTTTTTAATCTCCAGCTTATGGGAATTTCCAGCTCATACCAATTGGTAAGGGCTGGATGACTCCCGAAAACAACTGGAAAATAAATACCATTGGAAAATAATTGGTATTTACAA
>JAKQTP010000129.1 GCA_029563035.1 archaeon
AACAAAATTAAACCATATGTAAAATGTACTATCGGACGTCTTTGGGCGAAAGATAGAGATACACTAGTTAGGATTTACAAAAAGCTTATTGAAAGGGGTGTACTAAATGAATAAAACATTAAAATTAAAACAAACAAAAGAGAATAAACAAAAGTTTTGGTCGCCGTTATTGGATTTATTGAAAATTACTACACCCGTGACAAGAGTTGCAAATATAATAAAATTTGTGGGGTAAAAAAATGAAAAAACCAAAATACAGCGTAACAATTAGAGAGATATGCCCATATAATTTCAACCGTATTAGTAACTGTGAGGAGGTATGGTATCAAGGCATAGAAATTCATTGGTCTTGTGAACACATAGGGTATGGTGTATTAACTATTGAAATTACTAAAGATGGAAAATATGAGTTTGACACTGAAAATATGGGTTTAGAGTTTACTAGTGCTGTTCTTAAAGCATTAGAGAAGTATTTGTTGAAAAAGGCAAAAGACTATTTTGCAGCAGGGCATATTATACATAACTATCCTGCAACGTTATAAAAAAATATTGCTTCATCAAAGTTTAATTTTTTTTCCTTTTTTTTGTTTGTGTATTTTGTTGTTTTCTTTTATATAAATTTAATATAAAATTATCCTTTCCAAATCCCCTTACAACAAAAACACACATAAAATGATGTGGTGAACTTAAACAAATCCCCTTGGCATAATTGATATTGTAAAGTTCTTAAATTACTGTAAAACAGTAAGCCACTTTTATATGTCTTAAAACAGTTAACTACTGTAACTAAGACACCATCTTAGTATTAATTGGGGAAAATTATTTATTTTGTGAAAGAAAAAATATGACATACTTAATATCTTTAGAAACTACTTTAACTGATATTACATTTCATATTGTATCTTTAAATGCACTTAATCGAACTTACACATTCAAAGCAGGTTCAATTAATACTACAAAAGATTTACAAAATATTCGTGAATGGATACTTTGTAATAATTACAAGGATATGGTTAACTATTTCAAAGGAAAAGTTAATCTTACCAAAGCTAGGGTTACATTTTCATATGGACCAAATATCAGACAATTGATTAAATTAAAAAAAACCACAGGAGGAAAATAACATGGTAAAAGTATCAATCGTAATCAATACCAATGAAACATTTTTAACAATATCTACTGATTTAACAGCAGAAAAAATTCGTTTAATCCAAACTCTAGACAAATCAAAATTAAGTCTATACAAAAAAGATGAAATTTCAGGAGTTACCCATGAAGAATTCAAAATATCTCTAAATGAAAAACCATCAGCATCAGCCTTTGGAGTAACTCTTCCAAACGCTAAAGGAAAAATTCACTTTAACGTTCCAGTAGAAAAACAAGATATCTATTTAACTAAAGCATTAGCAGCAAAAATCCAAGATAACCTCCAAAAGATTGAAACAGCTGTATTAACTGAATATCAAAGAGTAAAAAGTATCAATGTTGAAGTAGTGGATAACACAAAACCAGTACCAAATGATGAAACAGATTCGGAGGTAGAATAATCATGATTAGAATTTTCATAGGCTCAGCAGTAGATCCAAAAGAAGTTTTAGCAGATCCAAACGCAAAATTAAAAGATGTTTTTCAAACCGAAAATGTTAGAATCCCAACAAATGCAACTATGATGCACAACACCAAAAAATTAGGCGATGAAGATTTAAACCGAACTTTAACTGAACTATCAGTAGAACAAGACGATACAATTTCTTTAATCGAAAAACAAAACGGATCAAAGGAATAAAAGCAAAATGAATAATTCCCCAATTATTTATTTTTACTTTAAGGAGAAATAATGGAAACTTCAATGACATTTACTAACTTTAACAATTTTATAATTGACTTTGATAAACAATGTTTTGAGCTAGATTTATATAAAAATAATAACTTAAATGATAAGATATATTTTATACAAAGAACAGCTCATTCATTAGCAAATACTATTACTTATAGAAAAAACTTAACTTTTGAAACTTCTCCATTTATCCAATTATTTATATATTTAACTAAAATATATTTATATAATAGTCTAAATCCAGATAAAATAATTGAAACACCAATAAATATAGACTATGGAAGCACACCAAAAAAAAGAAATACAATAATTATTAATAATGCTGAAATAACAGAAGAAAGTTATAAATTTAATTATCAAGTAATTGCTGCAGATAATGCAGTTAGTAACTATTTAAAAAATAAAAATTATTTAAATAATTTAAAAATTGATACTACAAATAACAATAATAAAGATAAACTTATTTATTTTAATAGATGTTTAGCATTAGATACAACAAATAATATTTTATATGCTAATATAAATGCAACAGCAGCAAAATATAAATATTATGTAGATGAAGCATTATTAATGTTTCTGCCATATATAGAAAACAAAAAAACAATCTTTAAACATGAAGAAATTATAAATAAATATTTTGAAGATAGATTTAAAAATAATGCATTATTATTAATCAATCACCAATTTATAAAAACTTATACATCAATCTTCCAAAACAATATTTCAATTATAGAAGAAGCAATCGAAGTACAATTAGATAAGCTTAAAGAACTATTTCGTATCCAACAAAAATTTCAAATGATTGATACAACAAAAGCAGACTCAGAAATTAATAAACAACTAACAAAATTTACTAATATTATAGTACATTATACAAACACAATACCTATCATAAAGAATGTAAGTTATGATCCAAAACAGAAAAGTATAATTATTACAACAAAATTCTTACCTATTTATCATTTTGATGAAATAAGCACAGAAAAAACAATTTCCGAACTATTTCATAACCAAGAAATAGAAAAAATATATAAAGATTATATTCATAATAATTCAGATTATAAAATTCTACTTCCACCAGTAAAAATTATATTTTCATTTAAAAAAGAAACAACAGGCATCTTGGCACCTATCGAAACAGCTAAACTAAATATAGGTTTTTCAAAGACACTATTAAGCAGTTACTTTACTTACCAACACCACGCTTGGTATGGCGATCTAAATAATGGAATTTATAGTGGCTGTAGAGGTTCTTATAAACCAGCATTTATAAAAGCTGAAAATTTATTCGATTTACCACTAGCTTTAGAAACAGCAATAACATTTCTTACTTCAATAAATCCACGAGATATAGCAGGTATAGATGCTTTAAGACAATCTATTGTAATTAACAAAGATGGTGACATAATAAAAGGATTAAAAGAACAAAAAACAAACGAAAATATTCAAAAATATGAATCTTTAGATTACTAGGAGAAATTATGAAATTTAAACCAATAAAAATAGAAGAAAATATCCAACCAAAAGTTATACTAACTTCAGAAACATATTATAACTTATTTCACATGACCAAAACACCATTTGCCCAACAACAAGAATTTTGTTTTCAAGCAGAAGTTACAAGAGATAACAATATATTCTTAGTTACTAAAGTATTTATTGTCCCACAAAACAACAACTCTCCAACTCATTGTGAAACAAGTGAAGAAAAACTACAAGAATATTACTTAGAAAAATATCCAAATCCAATGGATAGGAAAAAAATTCGCCTTCATGGACATTCCCATGTATTTATGGCAACTATACCATCAGGAACTGATGACGATGACTTAATTAATTTCTCTAACTATGTATCAGACTTTTATATTCAATTAATTATTAACAATAAAATGTGTATAAGAGCAAATGTAATGGATATTAAAGCTAATTTAATAATTGAAGACACACCAGTATATGTAGTTATGCAAAATAAAACAGTTCTTGACATAACTAACAAAAAAATTACAAATTTAAAATTAACAACAGATGACCTATTAAAATCTAAAATAACAAAAATAGATGACAATATAATAAAAATAGGTGATAACTTAACTATCAATATTAAAACACTAACCACTAAAATTATCGTAAAAGATGACTTCATTTGTACAACAGAAAAAATAGACATTACTATAATAGAAGATAAAGAATTAACAAAACAATATACAGATGATATGGACAAATATATCGAAAAACCAACCATTATACCTATGACTATCAACGATCCAGAATGGAAATATGACCTATACAATGGAGAACTTTTTCCTAAAGAAAATAATTATGGAGAACCTTTATCAAGTAATTATAAATATGCAAAACATGTACCATCAAAAAGAGAATTACAAACTCTTTACACGCCACTTACCTTACAACACATATGTTCAAAATGCTCAAGATCTACTATGCCAATGTACTGTAAAGACTGTTATTATAAAAACTCAAACAAAATATCAAATTCAAATAAAAAAGGACAAAAATAAATATGGATATAAATAAACATATAGAATTTTTTAATCCAACATTAGTTAAAAACAAAGAAATACACATAATTGGAGTAGGAGCAGTAGGAAGCTTTATTGCATTATTTTTAGCTAAATTAGGTATATCTTCTATACACATTTGGGATTTTGATACTGTTGAAGAACATAATATTACAAATCAACTTTATAACTTTAAAGACTTAAATAAATTAAAAACAGAAGCCTTAAAAGAACATCTTTTAAATAATAACCCAGACTTATTAGTTTATTGTCATGGAAAATATACAAATCAAATTTTAAGAGGAATTATATTTTTATCAGTAGATAGCGCCGAACTAAGATATAATATTGCCTCACTAAACCAATTCAACACAGAAATAAAATTACTAATAGATACAAGAATTGGACTAGAATCAGGACAACTTTATACAATAGATTGGACAAATTATGAAAAAATAGAAAATTATCTAAAAGCAATTAATTTTAAAGACAATGAAGTAACAACACCAGTTAGTGCTTGTGGATCAACGTTAAGTGTTAGTCCATCAGTAGTAATTACATCATGTTACGCAGTTGCACAATTAATAAATTTCGTAAATAAACAACCTATCACACCGATTATCGTTTTTGATGCTTTTGAATTTAAAACAAGAACAATAAAATAAAATAATTCAGTGCAAACATATATTATATCTTGCATAAGCAGATATGTAGAGTACGGTAGAAAGGGGATATCTGGGGAATCCTAACCCAGCCGTCCTTTTCCTACTCCCGAAATCACGAGTTAAATAAGTTTCAGTCATGGAAAATCACGAACTATACACATCAAACAGATCTAAATCGATACCCCCATGATAAAGAACCTAAACATGTCAATTATACAACCTTTTCACTTAGACTAAATTATTTTATAAACGAATACAATAAAATATTAATAAAATGCAAAAATCTAAACATTTTGCACTAAGCAAATGATTATGTAAAACTAAACGGAGGAAGGTCAAACCCAGCACCAAAATTTAAATATACCGTAGCCTCAGTTTCAACCAGAACTAAGAATGGTACAACTTCAAGATCGAATACATACCAATAAACAAATACTTATCCACATTATCAGGTAGATCTGAAGACAGCCCAACTCTACACCTAATCCAATAACCTTCAACTAAGATTTTATTAATATCTAGAAAGGAAAAAAAATTATGTTTACAACATTTATATCTAGAACAATACAAAAAAAAGAACCAACAGAAAATAAAAAAAACACAACAATTTTTGAATTATTACTTGAACAATCAGATAATAAATCACCCACAACAATAAATGAAATATCAAATATAGATTTAGTTACTATTAATAGTAAAGAAATTTATATAACAAAAAAAATTGATATTCCAACAAGCCAAATAGATTATATATTTAACCTTAATCGTGAACAATTTATATACATGTTAGCATTAATGAAAAATTTTTGTGATTCCACAAATTTCTTAGAAAATAAAGAATTATTTTATACACGATTTAAAATACCAAAAAGAAGTGGAGGTTTTAGAGATTTAATTAATCCTCGAGAAGATCTAAAACATCTACAAAAAACTTTATTAGATTTCATGCAAAATAATTTAAAAATATTACCACACAATTCAGCACATGCATTTACAAAAAATAGAGATGCTGTAACCAATGCTTATACACATATAAACAGTAAATTTCTTATAACAATGGACATAAAAGATTTCTTTCCTAGCATTACAAAAGAATTATTATTGCATTCTTTAAAAAATAATGCTATACTAAGTTATCCCGAACTTTCAACTTTTCTACAATATCTAACAGAAATTGCTACACTAGATAATGTATTACCACAAGGTAGTCCATTAAGCCCTTTTTTATCCAATATTGTTCTATATGAATTTGATTACGAATTAATTGAAGCAATGAAAAACAACATCATTCCAAAATATACGTATTCAAGATACGCAGATGATATTTGTTTAAGTGCAAAAAAATTAAAAGATGTTCAACAAACGATTGACTATATAAAAAATTTATTAAATAACATTTCAAAAGGTCAATTAAATATTAAAGATTCAAAAACAAAAGTATTAAAAAATACAACTAGATGTTATATTACAGGAGTAAAATTAAATAAAGATAATCATATAACATTTGGTCATGAAAAGAAAACAATTTTAAAACACGAATTATTTAATCTTATGATAGCAAAAGAACAAGGTACTGCAACACCAGAACAAGTCAAAGAAACACTTGGAAGAATTGCATGGCTACATAGAATTGAGCCAGCATACACAGATTACTTAACTAATAAATATTTAAAACAGTTTAATTCAACTGCAATAACATTAGCAGGACACTTTAAACCTTATCTATAAAATATAAATATGGAGTATTTTAAAATTAATTAGTTAAAAAAAAACTACTTAATTTAGACATTCTACAATACGTGAATGTATCATTAAGGCTGGAACGTGACTGTCGTTTTAACTCATATAGAATATACCTTCTTAGCAAGAACTTCAGCTAAATGCTTCCGTTCTTCGCAAGAAGAATATTCTATATGAGTATTAGTCCATATAAATATTTTTATATAAACACTAAAATTAACTATGAAGTAAAAAGAAATGACCCAAAATTCATTTCAACATTTAGCAGTATGCAAATGTTATACTCAAGCCAGCACCACATAAGGTAAGGATTTCCCAAGTACCCTCGCACCTCATCCAAGTATTGCTAAAACAGATCCCATGCGTCCTCCGTACCATCGACGCAACGGGATCTAACTTTAGCAATACTTAGATGAATGCGCAGGTACAGGAAAATCCCTCCACCCCTCAAGTTCATAGTCAAAATATAAAAGAAAGGATTAATTTTATGCCAAAAAAATTCGTTAATTTACCACAACCTACAAATAATGAAATTCTACGTATTCGTGAAATTCAATTTTATTGGTTAATTAAAAATCTTGAAAAAAGTTTAGAAGGAACAAAAATACAAGCAATTTTACAAGGTTTTTGTGTTGCTACAGAAACTAAAATTACTTTAATAGAATTTGCAGCAGATTTAATTACAAAAGGAACTTGTCTTCCATCAAAAGAACAACAAAGCATTGCTCTAGGATATTTACAAATTCCAATAAGAACTATAAAAAAAGAATTTATTCATCAAAAAACATATTATAACAATATTTATAATTATTCATTAAATAGACAAATGAATCCATTAGTTCCAACACTTCCTACAGAAATTACTGAAGAAATAACTCTCTTTATCATTAAACTTAATTCTATATTATCAAATTCTTTTAAATTCTTATCAAAAGGAATTGTTTATTATGACTAAATTTATTGATATTGAATTTGATGACGAAGAATTAAATGAATGTGTTAATGCCTTTAATTATATGTGCTCAGAAAAAAGAATGTATCCAAACATTCTTTCTTATGATCACTATACCCTATTTTTAAATCATAATACTATAGGACCAACAATATGGAAAAAATTTCTATCAAATGAACAAATTATTGAATGGTATGAACAAGAAACAAATATTGCAATTAGAACAAAAGCTAATAAATTAATTAATAACTTAGATAATGGAACACAATCTACAGGAACAGCCCAAACATTATCACAATTATTAAGTCAATTAAATAAAACAAAAACAAATAATAATAAAACAATTATTATTTATACATTTATCCCACTCACAAAACAAGAAGAGGAGAACCCAAATATAAATGTCAGCGATACTATCCCTAACTCAATTGCAAACGCAATCCAAACTATTGATAGAACCATTAAGAACGATAAATAAAAAATATATTTATCCAGCAACACCAACATTTATAAAAACTTATTTTCCAAATGACTATAACAAATTTATTAATATGAGAACAGAAGCTTTAACACCAACTAATAAAATATGGGATACAAGATTAAGAGACTATCAAAATGAAGATGTAGACATTCTAACAAGAAGAACATCAAATGGTGTATTTAATCAACAAAGATTAGGAAAAACCCCAGAAACTTTAGTTGCACTAAGATATCAAAATCCAGGGGGAACAGTAATTATTGTTTCCCCTAAATCAGTTCACTATAACTGGTATCAAGAAACTATAAAATGGTATACAGATAGTGTATGCTGTATAAAAGGAACACCCTCTCATAGAAAAAATTTATATAATCAAAATTATAAAGTTTATATTATGTCATATGAAACTGCAAGTATAGATTATCTTTTATTAAAACCAACAACACTTATTTTAGATGAAGCTCATCGAATTAATAATTTTAAAGGAACTAATTCTAAACAAAGTCCAACATTTACTAAACATATAATGTATTTAAGTTATAATTCTATATATAAATATGCTTTAACAGGAACACCAACATCTAATTATGCTTGGG
The DNA here is from genome assembly GCA_029563035.1 of archaeon. The sequence goes on from JAKQTP010000129.1 coordinate 8,788, forward strand.
ATATATTTGCCATATTACATTTTTTATATCCAAATATTTTTAGATTTTATTGGAACTTTATAAATTATTATTTTAGTACTGAAGAAATATATATTAAACAAAAAGATGATACAATTAGTAAACCAATAAAATTTAAATCACCAGAAAAAGAAAAAGAATTAAGAGAATTTTTAGAAACTATTTCTATTCAAAGAAAAAGAAAAGACCATATGAAATGGCTACCAAAAATTGATAAAAAAACTATAAAAATTCCTATGGAAAAAAAGCAAAAAATATGGTATAATGAATTACAAAAAACTTTTGAGTGCAAAGAACTAAATTATGACTGTCCAAATAGTCTAGCACTATTTACTAGAAGCAGAATGATTACAACTATATATGGTAACAAAATAGATTTTATTTTAAATTTCATAAAAGATTATCCAGAACAACAAATAATAATTGCATCAACTTTTACTCAATTTATTAAAGATTTACATAATAAAATACCAAATTCTAAAATAATAATTGGAGCAACTCCAGCAGAAGAACGTAAACAACTTGAAACAAATTTTAATAATCGATTATTTCCTATATTAATAGGAAATATTGCCGTATTAAAAGAAGGTTTAAAATTAGAAAATGGTAACACTATTATAATCGCTAATCCATCATTAAATTATGGGGATAACGAACAACTTGAAGACAGATTCATTCCAACAACTGAAGAAATTGCTAAACAAAAAGACATTAACCAAATTATTTATCTAATAACAGAAAATAGTATAGATGAATATGTAGATAATTGTTTAGCAAAAAAAATGAATTCTGTATCTATTATTAATAATTACAAAAACTATAAAGGCACCAATTAGTTTTTGTTTTTATATATGAAAGGAGTCAAAAATGGCTATTGAAAAAGTTTCAAGAGTCAATACTGTTTTACGTATTGCCCTCACAGGACCAACTAATGCAGGAAAAACATATTCTGCATTAAGATTAGCTTACGGTATCGTAAAAAAATTATTTCCCGACCTATCAGAAGAAGACTTATGGTTAAAAATTTGTCTAATTGATAGTGAACATGAAAGAGGTAGAGCTTATGCAAATAGAGATGATTTGCCATTACCCACTGGATCATTCTTATATTCATCAATTGATTCACCTTATACTCCAGAAAAATATATTGCGGCTTTTAAAGAAGCAGAAACCGCCGTAGGAGAAAAAGGAATTGTAATTATAGACTCATTATCACATGTATGGGCTTATACAGGAGGAGTTTTAGATATTCATCAAGATATATCTAAAAGAACTAAAAATTCTTATGTTGCTTGGAATGAAGCGAGTAAAATCCAAAATTCTATTATTGATTATATTATGGAATCTAGTTGCTATGTTATCTGCACAATGAGAAGTAAAATGGAATATGTACTAGAAACTGATGCAAGTACAGGTAAATCTGTACCTTCAAAAGTAGGATTAAAACCAATTCAAAGAGATGACTTAGAATATGAATTTGACATAACTTTACAATTAGATAAAAATCATATTGCAACAATCATTAAAGATATTACATTTTTAAATAATATTAATTTTAATGATATTGTTTCTGAAGAACTAGGAAAATCTTTAATTGAATGGATGAATAAAGGTGTCTCAGTTGCTAATATTAATAAACAAAAAAAAGATAACCTTATCATAAAATTAAAAGAAATGGGAGATAAAAACCCAGAATTAATCACTTTATTCAAAACTCTTTTTCCAGATAAAAAATTAAATGATTTAACACTATCAGAAGGAAAACACTTATTAACCAAATTTGAGGAGGTTCTAAATGGCTAATGATATGAAAGATTGTAACAAAGATTGTACTTGCGAAAGCGACATTTCTAAATTAATTAAAGAAAATGAAGTTTTAAAAAAAGACAATGACGCATTAATTGAAAAAAATAAAAAACTTTCAGAAGAAATAACTGAATTAAATAAAAATTCTAAAAATTTATTTTTTATAGCAAACGCTGCTAATAATACAATTCAAATAATGAAACACCAAATAGATAATTATGAATCTATACTAAAAGAAAAATAGGAGGCTAATTATGAATAATAATAATAATTTATCATTTTCATTAGATGATATTCCAAATAAAATAGAAAGTAAAATTAAACCAGGACTTCACAAATTAACAATCACACGTTGTGAATTAATCACTTGTAAAACAGGCTCAAAAGCAGTTCAATTTGATTACAAATTAGATAATACTGATTTTGCAATTAAATTTGATAATTGTGTTTATGCTTCACCAACAGGAGAACAAGTTACTCTTGGATTAGTAAAACTAAAAAAGATTATTCTAGCAACTAATAAAGGATTTATAGATGATATTAATTTAAAAATTGTTCCTAGTATTACAAAAGGAAAATCATTTATGGCTAATATAAGTTTAGACAAAGATGAAAAATATCTTCGTTTATCTGATATTAATTCAATAAAACCAATTGAAGAAGTAGAAGAAAATAGTAAACAATCTATAGAAAATAATAAACAAACTGTAAAAGAAATTATTGATTCAACTGAAATTAAAGAAGAAACAATCGTAACCAGAAATTGGTAGAAACTTAGGAGGTTTTTTTCTATGGGAATTAATATATTTGAATTTTTATTCCCTGATATTATATTTGAACCAAATGGAAATACCCAAGTTTGTTGCCCATTCCCTCATTATGCAGGAAATAAAATATATTATGAAACCAATCCCTCAGCAGGAATTGATATTTCTAAAAATGTATTTCATTGTTTCTCTTGTGATAGAGGACATAACGATGTTTCATTCGCTGCAGAATATTTAAATATTCCCAAAACTTTAGCAATAAAATTTATCAAAAATCTAAGCATTGCAGAAACTCTTGATACTTGGCAATATAGTATTAATAATCTAGAAGATAATTTTGCTCCAAAAGATACCCTTTATAAATTAGGAATATCTACAGAAATAACCAAACAATTAAAACTTGGTTACACTGGTACTGGAATATCTATTCCAATTATCATTAATAATTATTTATTAGACGTTGTAAAATATCAACCAGGACAAACACCAAAATACATAAGAAGACCAGGGACTGTCTCTGGTCTAATTTGTCCTTTTGATATTTGGAAAAATGATACAAGAGAAACAATTATATGTGCTGGAGAAAAAGATATGTTAATTGCCAGAACTATGGGATTTAATGCAATATCATTTACAGGTGGCGAAGCTAATACGCCAGAATTATTTTTAAATATGTTTAAAAATAGAAATGTTTATATTGTATATGACAATGATGAAACAGGACGTTATGGGGCTTCTAATTTAGCATTAACATTAAAAAAATATGCAAAAGAAATACATATTGTTGATATTTCCAAAACTTGCACTGAAAAAGGTGGCGATGTATGGGATTTTTTTATGAAATATCACAAAACAAAAGATGACTTTATAAAATTATTAGAATCAACAGAAACATTTACTGAAGAAGACTTTAAAAATGAATATCAAAAACAATATCCATTAGTAACATTACAAAAAGCTATGGATAAAAAATATTTGAATAAAGTCCTTAGAAGTAATATACAAGTAGTTGCAATTATTGATTCTATATATTCTTTACCAACTTCTATTTCTGCTAAAAAAATTAAAGAAAAAAAAGAAGGTGAATTTTTAGATCCAGGAACAGAAAGATACTGGAATCTAGATAGTGAACATTTTAAAGATATATTTTATTTAATAGATAGTGGTTTAAAAGAAAAACAAATTAATAAATCAATTTTTGAAGACCTTTTAAAAATACCACCAAAAGAATCAGGTATAATATTAAAAAAATCAGATACAAAACCTGTTTATAAATGTTTAGTAACAGATATATTATCAGTAACAGACCAAACATCTCCTACTGAATTAATTGCTTATTCAATTGATAATAAACTGGATAATGGAAAAAAATATACAATTACTTATAAATTAGTACCACACCCACAAGATGGTCAAAAATTAGTTATGGTAATTATAAACGTTGAAGAAACAGATGATTTTTTAGATACTTTTAAAATTACACCTGAAGTAAAAAAACAATTACAATTATTCCAAATTCAACAAGATGAAAATACAACACCTATTGAAGCTGTAAAAAATAAATTTTATTATATTGTTGATAAAATAAAAGGATTAGTTAATGCTGATTATAATGTTTTATTAATGGCTATTATTGATTTATGGTTTCATTCTGCACTTCAAATAAAAATAGGAAATGATATTATCAGAGGCTATTTAGATACATTAATAGTAGGTGAATCACGTATAGGTAAATCTTCTACTGTAGAAGCATTACAGAAAACATATAACTTAGGCAAAATTGTTTCTTTAGCAGGTAATGCTGCAACAAGAGCAGGTATCATAGGTGGTTCTACTAAAGTAGGAAATTCCTATCAAACTAGAGCAGGTATAATTCCACAAAATAATAAAGGTGCCATTATTTTTGAAGAATTAACAAAATGTAATGTAAATATACAAAAAGAACTTACAGATATTAGATCATCTAATAAAGTCAGAATACAACGTGTTAATGGAACAATTGAATTTCCCGCATATGTAAGAATGTTAACTTTATCAAATAATAAATCAGAAAATGGTTATCCAAAACCTATTTCTTCATACCCAAATGGTATAAATGTATTATTAGATATAATTGAAACTGCAGAAGACATAGCCCGTTATGATATGATTGCAGTATTAGGCTTTGATGCAAATAAAGACATAGATCCTTATTTTGAACCGCCAAAACCTTTTCCAACAGAAGCATACCAAATAAGAATTAGGTGGATATGGAGTCGCAAACCAGAACAAATTATAATTAGTAAACAAGTATATATAAATACTATTACAAAATGTAAAAAAATAAACGAAAATTTTAATTCTTATATCAAAATATTTGGTGTTGAAGCCTGGAAAAAAATTATCAGATTAGCAACAGCAATCGCAGGATATCTTGCTTCTACTGATAATGATTTTGAAAACATCATTGTTAATGATGCACATGTTGATTTAGCAATAGATATATTATTACAACTATACGATAATCCTACTTTTAGATTTAAAGAATTTGTTATTGAAGAAAGACGAACTAAGGACTTCTCTATAGAAGATATTAATCTTTTACAAGATATGTATTCATCTAATTCTTCATTATTAAATGAACTAAATAAAACAGCAGGTATATCTAGACAAGCATTATTTGCTATTTCAGGAATTGATTCCTTAGCATTTAGTAGAATAATTAATAAATTAGTATCTAACTTTTTTATAACATTTAACTCTTATGATATTATTCCAACAGAAAAATTCAAAAAAGCTATGAATAAAATTGATCGTTCAAAAAATAAATCAAATGAACCAGGTATCATTATATGATGAAATGGAAATTAATTTATTTAGATACAAAAAATGATATACTTAATACTTATGATAAAATGAAAATTATGAAACCAGATATTATGTCTATAGATACAGAAACATCTGGTTTACATATTATTTTAGATAAACCCTATTGTGTTTCATTTGCTGTATTCAATTTTCAAACCCAAGAAGCAATCTCTTATATAGGACTGATCAGTGAAGAAATTCTTAGACTTATTGAATTTATAGCACAAAGAGTAAAAAAAGTTTTATTTTGGAATGCAAAATTTGACTTACATATGTTATATAATAAAAACTTAAATCTAGTTTTTTATCCTAACATAACAGATGTTATGATATATGCCAGATTAGGAACAAGTGCCAAAATTCCTAAAGAGGGAGGACCTGTTTTAAAATTAAAAGTTATGGCAGAAAAATATATAGATAAAAATGCTAGAAATTATGAAAAAGAAGTTAATAAATTTAAAAAAGAAATTTTAGTAGAACGTAACAAAATATTAAAAGAACAAAATATCAAAATTGGTAAACTTAATGATTATCTTAAAGATAAAATTAATTTAATAGAAGACTTAGCACAAAATATAAAAGATATTTTATTAAATCCTAAATACAATCCTAATAATTATTTTAATATTCCTTATAATATATTAAAAATATATGCTGGATATGACGCAATATATACTATAGAATTATATTTGAAATTTTTACCTATTTGTGAAGAACGAAAACAAATGGAAGTTATTAAAAGAGAAGAACAAAATATACCTATCCTATGGAAAATGGAACGTTATGGCTTAGCGGCTAATAAAACATATTTACAAGAATGTAAAAATAAAGTTAGAAATTATATTATTAAACGAAGACAAGAATTAATTGAATTAGTTGGTTTTAATATAAAAGCTTCTCAATCCAAAATAGTTAAAGAAATGTTTAATAATAATTTCGATATGGAATTAGAATCTACTGATAATGATAGTTTGCAATATATTATTAATAATTATGGAAACTCAACACAAACTAAAATAGCTAAAATAATTTCAGAATTAAGAACTTTAGAAAAATGGTATTCAACTTATATATGTAAATGGTTAGATGAATTAAAATATACAAATAAAATTTATACTTCCTTTAATCAATGTGGAACTGTCTCTGGACGTTTTTCAAGTGACTTTCAACAATTTCCAAAAGAGGGACTATTTACATCTACAGGTGAAGAATTATTTATTCCAAGAAGAATAGTAACTGTTTCTAAAAATGGATATAATAAATTAGCTTTAATAGATTTTGCTTCCGAAGAATTACGATTTCAAGCACTTTATTCTTTATTAATAAAAGCACCAGATAAAAATTTATGTAGAGCATTTATGCCATATCTTTGTAAAACAGAAAGTGGATTACAATTTGATTATAAAGATCCTTCTATATTAAAAACATTTCAAAATTATAAATGGTATCATATAGAAGATAATAAATTATGGAATCCAACTGATTTACATGATATGACTACTCTTAATGCTTATCCAGGTTTAACTAAAGAAGATAAAGATTTTAAACATTATAGAAAAATTGCTAAAAGTATTAATTTTGCTTGTAATTATGGAGCAGGTATTTCAACATTATCAAGTCAATTCGGATTATCTACTGAAATGGCTACAAGATTATTTAATGCTTATTGTACAACATTTGAAGGAATAACTGCATATAAACAACATATTAAAAATATTCTTTATACACAAAATTATTTAACTAATTTATTTGGTAGAAGATATTATGATACAAATTATCATAAAGGTGCAAACTATTTAATACAAGGTTCTGCAGCTGATCTTCTAAAAATAAAATTAATTGAAATTAATAATTTTTTAACTCAAAATAATTATAAAACTAGAATGTTAGCAACAATCCATGATGAAATTATATTTGAAATTTATGATAATGAAGACTTTATTATTCCCCAAATTAAAGCAATAATGGAAAATGTTCAAAATAGTTTTATACCTTTTATTGCTGAAGTTGAAATTTCTACAACAACATGGGATAAAAAGGAGAAACTAGTCTATGAATGATACATTTAAAATTTTAGCCATAGACCCTTCTGGTAATTTTACAGAAGGAAAAGGAACTACAGGCTGGTCTTTATTAAATTTTGACGGAAAAATTATTGCTTGTGGTCAAATACTTGCTTCTAGTTTTAACACTAAGATATATTATTGGAACGCTATAGTAAACCAAATAACAATATTAAATCCATCATTTGTAGTAGTAGAAGATTTCTTATTATATGCTTCAAAAGCAACTAATCAAATTAATTCTAGATTTGAAACATCTAAATTAATAGGAATATTAGAATTTATATGTGGACAAAATCAAATTCCAATTTACTTACAAAAAGCAGTCGATGTAAAAAAACGATGGACTGACCAAATATTAGTTGCAGAAAATATAATAGAAAAAATAGGCTCTCATTATTATGCAGGAGGTGTATTAACATCAGAACATATTAGAGATTCTATTAGACATGGAACTCATTTTATAAGATATAAACTACCAAAAATATTAATTGAAAGGAAATTAATATGAGTATAAATTATGAAGAATTAACAAGAATTGCATTAAAAAAAAATAATTTTATCATTATTGCAGAAGATATAGATAAAATGAATGAAACAGAATTCAAAGAAATACGCCAATTAGGTTTTGGAGCTAGCGATAGTAGTAAACTATTAAATGTAAACCCATTTCCAAACGGAACTACGCTAGACTTAATAGATGAAAAAGTTAGAGGAGTATTTGATGAAACAATATCAAAAAAAGCTTCTGTAAGAATGGGTAAAGAATTAGAAAGTTTAATATTATTAAAAACACAATCTGTATTAAAAGCGTATATTTATAAACCAACATCAATGTTTGGAAATCTACAATATCATTTAAATATTAATTTTGATGGTGTAGGATTTTTTGGTTTAGGGAAAGACTTAGATATTAGAGCAATCGAAGCAAAATTAGTTACAGAATATGGAAGAAAATATTATAATTTTCAAATGGCTTATAAAAGAACATTAGATGGTGAAGTTCAAGATTCTACTATTGAACCAAACAAACCAGATTTTACTAATGAAGAAAATATGCAAACACGTATAAATAAGTATGCAGATTTTTATGGAATTCCTGTTTATTATTTAACTCAATTACAACAACAAATTTTTAGTTTAGGAAATGACTTTGGATTTTTAACCGTTCTAGATGTCAAAACTTGGGATATATTCGTCTTTAAAGTATATGCTCATGAAGATATAATAGAATACTTAAAATCCAGTGCAAGCGAAAATTGGGCTATAATTGAGGCACGTAGAAGCATACAAAACAAAAATATGAATTTACCAGTTTCATGGTAAAAAAAATTAAAGTCTAGGTATAAAATATCTAGACTTTTTTTTATATGGAAACTACTAATAGATAAAGGAATAAACAAAAAACAGTTGATTGAACTTACAGGTGTCAGTTCTTCTTCTATAGCTAAATTAACTAAAGGAGAAAATGTTACAACTGATGTTTTATGTAAAATTTGTAAAGCTTTAAATTGTGATTTTAAAGATATTATGGAATACATACCAGAATAAAAAAGAGCGACCTACTCATATTGAGTAAAGTCGCTTTATTTTTTTCTAGGTTATTTTGAATCATTTTCAACAAAAACTTTTAATATTTCAGATGCAATTAATTCTATAACAGGTACTGAAACAGCATTTCCAGCTTGTTTATATAACATGGCATCAGAATAAGGTTTCCCTTTATATTTAGTTGGTAATATAAATCCATTATCAACTGGGAATCCTTGAAGTTTTAGAGCTTCAGCAGGAGTAATTTTTCTAATACCATAATCATCAAGGATTAACGGAACATTGTGTCCACCAGTTCCCATGTTTGCGGTTAATGTTGGACAAACGTTACTTTGATTTTTTCTAACATACATACCCCTTCTCAATTGATAGAACTGATATTTTTCTATTATTTGCTCTTCAAGATTGATTCTTTCATTACGTTTTATAGCAGGATCTAGAGCGTCATATTCTTCTTTAGATAAGAAATAATGTGGGTATTTCGCTTTTGTATAGTAATATTTTTCCGGAGCTTTTTTACTATAGTCAATAATACTTTTAATTTGATCTTCACGCTGTTTTTTAGAAAAAGTTTTCTTAAAATCATCAAGATGATCAAACATTGTAAATTTATCAGCATCTGCTTTGTCCCTAAAACATATAATATAAATTCTTTCTCTATTTTGAGGTAAATCACTATAATGCATTGTGTTTAAGATTGCAGATTTCACAATATATCCTTCATGTTCAATAGCACCTTTTATAACCTTATAAGTGTTTCCCTTATCATGAGATTGAAGATTCTTTACATTTTCAAGAAATAAGACTCTAGGTTTTTTGAATCTTTCACCAAGTTGCTTAACAGTATTAATAATAGATAAAAACAAATTACCTCTTTCGTCTTCAAATCCTTTTTGATAACCGGCAATACTAAACGCCTGGCAAGGAAAACCACCGTCTAAAATGTCAATTTCTTCACTCAACAATTTCTCTTTCAAAGTTCTATAATACTTTTCGTTGTCTTTAGCTTGAGTTGGATCTAATATTAAATTTATATCCCCTTCAAGTAATTCATGATTATAATTAATTCTATATGTTTCACATGCATATTCATCAATTTCATTTGCCCAAACAAGTTCAAAGCCATGTTCCCCTACTACAGCAGATTTTATTCCACGACTTATTCCACCAATTCCTGCAAACATACTGCCAACTTTATATTTCATGGTATAAACCTCACTTTCGTACATACATTACCGCTACTTTAAAAAAATATCCAGTAATAATTAAACTTCTTCAATTATTCTTTTTAAATGATTAATTAAATCATTTGTATTGTAAAACATACGTTCACTCAACTTGGCACACACTTCGTGTGTAGCCTGCGTTTCGTTCACTTAAATTAACGGTATTTATATTGATTTAATATGTCTGTTACTCTATATGAAACATTATTTAAATTTGTAGGTTTCATACGCATTTCTACTCTTGAATAACCACCAGATGTATATAAACTTTTATAAATAGTAGGTCGTTGTGGATATCTACGATATACATTTTTGGTATAATAATTTCTATCATAATATGGTTTACTTGTTCCTAAAAATGTTCCAGGATGTAATTCACCAGTATTATTATATTCTTTTACTGTTTTTTGAGCATTGTTTATTACAGATACTCCAGGTAATTGTGTGTAACGATTATATTGAGCGCCTGTTGCTAAATCTACTACTGGTTTAAATAATGGATTTAATTTATTATTTGCTGCTTTTACAGGATCCATAATATTTGAAATATTTTCTAATAAAGGATTTCCAAAATTATATAATCTACCATCCATAGGAATATCGCCTTTACTTTTTCGTCCTAGCAAATATCCATTCTCTAAATCTTCATCTTCATCACCCCAAGAATTATTTGCAAAAGTATACATAAATTTTACAAATCCATAATCTCCTAAATAGTCATTAAATAACTTCGTTGCTTTAATAGGATAATTAGCAAATGGAAAAAATACTTCTAACCATTTCATATATTCTGCTTTATCACTATATATAAAATGTTTTGATATAACTTTTTGAGTTGCTTCTGATATATCATAACCTTGTTTTAAAGCAGTTTTTATCATTTCTGCACGAAATATAGTTTCAATATCACTATTTATTTCTGTCCATCTTTTTACTGCTTTGATTTTTTGCATCCAAGCAATAAATTTATTACTTTCATTACCAATTTTATAACGTAACGAATAATACCTAGCATAATCTTTATCATCCTTTAATAGTTTATTTCTTGCTTTTTCTTTTAAATCATTATATTCTTCTTCTAATGTTTTAAATGAATTATTTGGTGTATCATTAATTGTATATAATTCTGTTTCTTCTTCTAATGTTAAATTTGATTTTGATTTTAATTCTTGAATACGTTCTTTTTTTAATACAGATTTTAAATAATTTCTTTGAATTTCTTTTAATTCACCAAATGAAGCATTTGTAGATAATATTTCGTTTAATTCTTTTATTTCTTTAATTTGTTTAGGATTTAATTTTTTAATATAATCCTGTATTTCAGAAGGTAATTTAATAAATTCATTAGAATCTTGTTTAGTTAAAAGTTCAATCCAACGTCCTTCTACTTCTTCTGTATTTCCTAATATTTCAATTACCCTTTTATCTGAGGTTAAGTCATTAAAATAATGTTTCCATAAATTAAATGTTTCTGCTGTTTTAGTTAAACTTCCAATTGTTGAAATAAAATTATAATTATGTTCAGTTAAATTTTGTAACGTTGCAGCAGTTACATTTTGAATAACAAATGGAGCACTAAACAATAATGATACAAATTTTATAGGATAAATAATGGCATTATGTAATCCTCTTAATACAGGACTTATTTCTAATTTTTGTCCCAAATCATGTAATATATTTAAATATTCATCTTTACCAGTAATAAAATATTGAGAATCCATATCATCTAAAAAATATTGTAAAGTTTCTGTATCACTTGTTTTTAATAATCGTACCTTATTATTGTCATCTAAAATAGCTAATCGTAAATCAGGTCTTTTACTAAAAAACATTTTTAAATCATCAGGTGTTTTACAAATATTTTTTATACTACTGACTATTTTATTTGATGTATTAACAGAATTTTTTATTTTACGAATTAATTCAAAACGACTAATATTAGATACATTTAATATATCCTGTTTATAAGTAAATAAACCATGTATATAAGCAATACGTAATCTATTTTTATATTCTTTTATATCAGTTACATAATCCATATCTTCAATACTATCAATTAATGCTTCTATTCTTTTAATACGTTTCATTTCATCATCTGGTAAATTTAATTCTTCTTTTGTTATGTAATTCCAAAATGATAATGCAATTCGATTTCCTTTTTGTTTAGTATTAATTTTTTGCTCATTAATAAACTGTAAAAAATCATTAGTATCTACTTCTAATTCTTTAGCAATAGCAGACCAATGTTGATAAATTTTAGTTTCTTGAACATCATTATAACCATAAAATTTATTTTCTGTTTTAGTATATAAATCTGATACAGGATCATTAGATAATTTTTTTAATTTATTTGAATCTCTAATAGGTGTTCCAATATATTCCCCATCTTTATATTCATGTGGATATTTAATAGTGTGTAATGAATTTTTATTAACTAAATCAAAAGGTTTTTGTTTTGTTTGCATAATAAGTTCATTTAAATCATAAAACTTATTTCTATTTATACGATTTTCTTGTTTAGTAGTTGATAACACATAGCGTATTTCATCTAAAGCTTCTCTAAAGTTTTTATTAAATTCCTCTAATGCAGTATCATACACTTGTCTAGGAACACCTTCAGAAGATAAAACTTGCGTGCTCATAAATCTAGATAATGGATCTATTATATTTGATTTTATTTTTTCAAATAGTTCATTTGATACATCAGATTCTGCAAACATGCTAATACTTTTGTTATCTCTAACACATTCTATTGTTCTATTAACTATTTTTATAACTACATCTTGAGAAATAAAAGAACTATTTTGAGTTCTACGATATATTAATGTTTGCAAATCTGTAAATAATTGTTCAGAAAATTTATCTATATCTATTTTTCCTTGAGCTAATTTTTTTCTAGTTTTTTCTGCTTCTTTTAATAATTGAAAAAATAAATCTAATTGTCCATTTCCAGTATCTAAATCTTTTAAAATGTTATCTTGCCATAAAGCAGATTCCCAAATATCTTGAATATAACTTCTTAATTTTATAATTTCTGGATGATCAACTTTTGCTAATATATCGGCAATAAATTGCATTCCACTTCCTTCTTCTAAATCGGGACTATTAGTTATTACATCTCTTAGAATACGAAAAGACCCATTATATAAAATACCCTTTTGTAATAATTGAAGATTAACAATATTAGTATTTAATTTTAAATTAACAAGATTTTTTCTATTAGTAAATCTATTAAATAAATATAATGAACTATGATACTGTTCTTCTAATTCATTTAAATATTCTTCTAAAACATCTAATTCTTTTGTTAATTTTTCATCAAAATCTATACTTCTATCTTTATATTGCACAAAATTAGCCATAAACTTTTGTTTATTATAATGTAATTCAGTTGATAATTCAATTATATCATCTATACTAGATATATTTTTATGATTATTTAATACATAATATATTATTTCTGGCAGTTTATTCCCCATATATTGTTCTTCAATATATTTTATTACTTTATCATAATTATAATTTTGTTCTCCTATAGCAGCTGTTGGATCAGATATTACATCATAAAAATTTAAGTTTGGATTTTTTTCTATAGCAACAGTTGAATTATCTTTTAATTTTTTATATAATTTTTCAAACCAAATAGAAGTAACATCAATATCAATATCAGCATCATGTAATGGTTTGCCATTATAAAATATTTCTACAGTTCTTTTATTTGTATCATCAAAATAATATCTTTCTTCTAGACCAACATAATCTTTAAAATTAAATTCGCCACTTTCATAATATGTTTTTGTATATGGAACTCCAGCAGCTTTTGCTAATTCTGAATTATTTTTTGAAAATGTAATATCACTTGTATCAAAATAAGGATATGCCCTTGACAATGCTAAACTATCAACAATATTATTATCAAATGTTGAATATAATGTTCTACCATTTTCTGTAATTTTTCCAGCATCATCAAATACATTACCAATTTGGTCTTTTATAGCAGAACCTTCTTTTGTTCTTAGATAGTTATTAAATAGAACACCCATATCAAATTCAGCATTATGTGCAACAATCATTGAATCTGCTTGATTAAATATACCAGTTTCTTTATTTAGTAAATATGAATATATTTCTTCTATTGTTTTTGTATTTCCTTTTATTTTATTTTCTTTTAATTTATCTAAAGTTATTTTATTTACATTCATAGACTCTTTATCTATAGTAAAACCATATTTAGATGCTTGTTTAAATTCATCTGGATCAATAAATATATCATTTGCATCTATCATTTTTAATGTGCCAGTATTATCGACAGCATATTTTTTTATAGTAAATTGCAAAAGCATTGCTTGATTTAATAATTGACCACCTGCTGAAGTTTCAGTATCAAAAATATAAATAAATTTTGGTAAACCACCATTATTAAATTGAATAGATTTATGTAAGACAGCACTATTTTTTTGAGTAATACCTGATGTTAAATCTTCTAAACTTTCTATAAATTTATCAACATTATATTTACCACCATAACTTTTTTTAGTTGCCGTTTTTGGATCAGAAAACCATTTATTTATTATATTTTTTTGTTTAGGGTTTTCTAAAATCATTTGTTCTTTTGAATATTTTTTTATAAATAAAGAACTAGCAAATGGGTCATCTTTGTTTTGTAAAACTTCTTTTATAAATCCATCAATTTCTGGACCTTTAAATCCTTTAATAGTGGCAGACTCTATTTTATAATCTTTATTTAATTTTATATCAAATTTAATTCCTAAGTCTGCTTCAAGTAAATCATATTTCTTTTTTTGAGAAATTAAATCATATATAATTTTTTGAAGTTCTACTTGTTTATTAAACATATCTGGAGTACCTAAATTTAATTTTATTATACTTTCAGATAATTCTTGTAATACTTTTTTAAAAGCTTTTAGAAATGGATCTTCTACATTTAAGCTTGCCAAAGGTATTGCTCTTTGAAAAAATTTATTTAATATAGTTTTATCTTTGGTTAACTTAGCTAATAATGTATATTCACTAACCATATCATTAGATATATTTTCAAATTCTCTTCTTAAATAAGACATAACTAGAAACTCTTTATTAATAAAATTAGGAATATCTTCTTTTTTAAATAAATCATCTACAGCTTTTTTTAGTGTTGTTAGATTTTGTTTATATTCTAATTTATTTTTTTCTAATTCAATTAATTCTTGATTAATTTTTTCTAATTTTATTTCATAATTTGGATCATTTTTTACAGATAAAGAATTTTTTTGATTTATTAATTGTCTGTATTTTAATTCATATCTTGAAATAATTCTATTAGTGTTTTCAGAATATTGATTTATTGCATAATATAATTGTATAGAATCATATTTATTTAATAAGTCATAAGTATCTGATAATTTTTTTAAACTAATTGATTTATTATCCCTAATAAGACTTATTAAAGTTTTTCGTAGATCTTCATATAATTTAATAAAATTATTACTTTGTGTATTATAAATTTTATACACATCTATATCAGCAATATTTCGATCAAGTAAATCTATAAAACCTATTATATTATTATATTGTTCTATACCAAACATATAACTTTTTGAAGTAAACATTTTTGAAGTTATAACTTCTTTATGTATTTCTCTTAATTTATTTTTTAATTGGTCAATAGATTCAATATCATGATATTCTAAATATGCCTTAGAATTATTATCATAAAATTTTGCAACTTTAGTTTGTGTTGCCCTATATTTTGCTGTTTTATAAATAGTTTCTTTTGGTTTAACATTATTAATTTTTTGTTTTAATATTTCATTTTTTAGTTCTTCTTGATATGTTTTAAACTTTTCAATTCTATTGGCATATATTTTTTTAGTTGTTTCACTATTAGATAAATCAAATTTACGTTCAAGATTTTCTATTTCTGTAGTTACTCTACCCAATTCATTATGATAATCAGATGTGTCTAATAATATATCTTCAGGATTTGATTCTTTCCACAATTTATAAGTAGTATCTGATTTATTAACTATTTCAAATTTTTTATAATCTTGAAGATATTTACGAATATTATCTATAATACGACTAATAACAGCAGATTCTTGACATGAACTAGAAAAATTGTTTATAATATTTACAAATTCTTTGTATATTTCTTCATTAATAATATCAGTTTTATCTTTACCAGTAGTTTTAAATAATTCATCTATGGCATTTTTAACTGAATCATATAAAGTTCTATTTATCATTGTGTCAGTATAAAATGTAGAAAAAGTATTTGGTTCTATATTTATTTTTTTAGACCCATCAAATAAATCAAATAAACTTGTTTGATGTTCTAATACTTTAAATTTATCTAATATTTTTTTATTAGCTTCTCCTATAGAGATAGTAAAGTTTTCAAATTGTTCATCCATTTCTGTTAATCTATCTTTAATAGTTTGCCATTCTTTTGAATTAGTTTTAACAGTTGGTAACTTACTTTTTAAATTATTATATTCTTTTATTAAATTTTGAAAATTATTATAATCAATTTCTTTAGCAAGTTCATCTTTTTGTTTAATAAGTAATTCTTTTATATTTTCAAAAGGTTTAGATATTTCTTCTATAATAGATTGATCGACTAATTTTTGAATAAGCTCAATAAATTTATATTCATTAGTTTTTAAAAATACTTTTAATAAATCAGTATATTCATAATTTTTTAAAAACTTATATAAGCTTTCTATATCAGTTTTTAAACTATCTGTTATTTTAGCATAACGAATACCCTTATCATCGATAACTTTTAAAACAGCAAATTTATTTTTCATATTTTTAACTAACTTTTTATAATTTCTTATTTCTCTAGAATTATTAAATATAGCTTTTTTAATATCTAATTGAGTTATATTTTCAGAATGCCTTTGTATTTCAGCATTTAAATCGTCAATTTGAATTTTAAGATTTGCTTTTTTATTTGTGTTTCGTTTTATATTTTTATATTGTTCATCTAAACTATTTCTTTTAGCTATTTTAGCACTAACATCTTGTGTTTCTTTATCATATAACTCATTTA
The DNA here is from genome assembly GCA_029563035.1 of archaeon. Next base: position 26,120 of record JAKQTP010000129.1, read on the forward strand.
GTTTAGGTTCAATTTGACTTCTAAGATTATCAAATTTTATTTTTGTTTCCTTATATAAAGTAGATGTTGTATCATTTATTTCAGATAATTCTTTTTCTAATTTAGTATAGTCTCTAATAGGCAAACCTTCAGAAAAATCCCCTATATCACTAAATAAAAGATTTGATAAAATTTTTTCTTTTTTAACAGAATTCTTTATAATACTTTTACGATAAATATATTCCATATCTACTCCTTTAAAGAAAGATTGAAATTTATCTTCTGTATTTAATAAAGTATTACTTGCAAACTTTTTAACTATTTTTGGTGCAAAACGAATTACAGCAGTAGGAGGGAATATAATATTAAACATAGCAAAAGTTAATTGGTCATCAATATGATCAATTTGTCCTAATGCTCCTGCAATAGTATTAGTAACATTTTTATATGCAGCACTTTTTGTTTCTTCAACAAACTTTTTAATAACATCAACAGCACCATTTTCGGGACTTGTGGCATTTAACATTTTAATAATACTAGCTGGATTTTCATCTAATACAGCACGAGATAATTGTTTCATTATTGTTTTATTTGTTTCAGCCTCTTTTACAAGTTTTGTTAAACTCTCAGATGTTTCTACAATACTCTTTACTTGTGGATTAGATGCTATTTCTTTTGCTATATTTTTAGCAGAAGTTTTTCCTAATGACATAGAACCAATTGCAGAAATGAATCCTGGGTCAGTAAGTAAATCACCTAATAGGTCTATAGCAAAATTAGGAATTCTTCCTAAATCTATTCCAAGTTCTTTCCTAATAACTTCGAAATCATAAGATGTACGTCCAGAATAATGTAGTCCATAAGCTTTCATTATATTTTCTACTGGGTCTGTATTGGTTACTTTTGCGTAAATAGATGCTCTTATAGTTTCTCCTCCACTAAGAACATCCATTGATTTACCAACGGAATATAAACCTTTTAGTGCAGAATAAGCAATACCACCCTGACGATATGGTTCTACAATAACATTATTAATTAAATCTCTACTAGCATAAGTAGTAGAATAATCTCCTGCTATTGCACCAGCAGCTCCACCAGCAATAGCACCAATTTTTGAACCAGTGTTTATTGCCGCTGTGATTGCTTTTCCTGCTGGAATAGCTGCTATACCTAATGTTCCCATATCAGGAGTAAGTGCTGATGCAATTAACATAGTAACTGCAGTAGTTACTCCAGCAATTATTCCACCTAAGTAAGCACCTTTTGCTGCGCCAACTCCTGCACCTATTAGACGTCCAGTTACTTCTGTACCAAAAGATTGATCATATTTTTCTCTATAGTAATTACGAATTCTTTGATTAAAAAGGACATCAGTAAAAAGATAAGGTTTATTTGCCTCATTTCTTTTTTCTAATGCCCTTAATTTATTTTGTTCAATCATTTCTTGTACAGAAGATATAACAGTAGTTGGAACATAAGGATTATATACTCTTATTCTTGGGACTTTTGGTAAACTATTTTGCATATTATTTATTCCTTATCCTTTAAAAATGTAGTTTTATAAGCTTCTTTTCCATATTGATTAATATATTTTTGATTAGCCGCTAATGCAGCTATTTGTTGATTAATATAACTAGCATAAGCAGAAGATGATGCAAAATTTTGTGCACCACTAGTAAGTAGTGCTTGCTTATTAGAATTAACTTGTTCATATAATCCTGATAAAACATTTGTTTTTTGAGACATATAATTTTGTCTATTTTGAACTTTAGTATTAATAAGTCCTGAAGCTACCTCTGTAGCACCAGACTGTGAAGCAAACATGTTAGCAAGTTGCATAGAAGCAAGCTGTGCAGAAGTAGTACCAGCTTTTAATGCTTTAGTTCTTTGCTCAGCAATTAAATTTTCTAATTCTAATTGTTTCTGACCAATCATTTTATAGGCATCCATCTCAGCACTATTTAATAAAGATTCAGATAAATCTTGTTCTTTATCAATGGAACTATACATATCTCCTTTATATTGCTGTGCTAGTTTACTATTTGGATCAGTCATTAAACCAACTTGGTCTTTATAAGCTTGTTCTTGTAAATCAGATAAGAAATCTTTAGTATTTAAATCTTCAGATAATTCTTTATTATCAAATCCTAAAATAGATCTAAGATTACCATCATTATTAGCTATAACTTCTTTCATTAAGTTTTTAATTACTTTTTGTTTAGTATCACTAGATATATTTTTTCTTTTAAAATATTGACGTATTTCTTCATTATTTAAATTTTGTCCAAGTAAATAATTTATTAAGTCTTGATAAGCAGGATTTTTATTAGGACCTTCAGTAAAATCAGATGATACAGGATTATTATTCATAATTTCTTTCATTAAGTCTTTAATTACTTTTTGTTTAGTATTACTAGATATATTTTTTGTTTTAAGAAATTGATTTATTTCTTCATTACTTAAATTTTGTTTACGTAAATAATTTATTAAGTCTTGATAAGCATAATTTTTACTAAGACTTCCATAAAAATTAGACGGTACAGTATAATTATTCATAATCTACACCTCCTTAACATTAGAAATAACCGTTGGTACTGTTTCACTAGGAATAAATACAGTAGGTGGAATTTCTTCTTTTATAAAATTTTGTTCTTTTTCTTTTGGTACTTCTGGTTGTTTAGTTTGTATTTTATTAAATTCTTTGTCTACCCAAGTATCATATCTTTTAATAATACTATCTCTAAACAGAGCATCATGTAAAATAACTTCAATACTATATCGTTTAGAATAATTTAAAGAAAAATTAATTTGCATTATAATTGTAAATAATTTTGAAAATGTTTTTAATAAAACCGATGCAGTTATACCATCAGCCCAATCTATAACAATAGAAGCTGTTAATACAGATATTGCAAAAGTTAAAAGATATTTTGGTAATAAATCTCTTGCAACCTTTACAGCTTTATTTTTAATAATATAATCTTCATCTTCACTTGTTGTAGGAATACCAGAAAATATTAATTTTTCAGAAATAGTATTATATTTTATTTTAATATTTTCAATATTTTTATTAATATAATCTGTACTCAATAATTCTTCAAAATAGTCTCTTCGTTTACAATATCGACTTTTACGTTTTTGTTCATCAGTTCCACTAAGATAAATATGTAATCTTTTAGGTGTCGATTTTAAATGGTCGTATTTTTTCATTATTTTCTTTTTAAATGCAGCTTTTTTATATTTTATATTTATACTATTTATAAATTTTTCAAATATTAAAGGAATAAATTGGGTTGTTCTAAAAACAGCAATTCCATTAACAACTTGTAAATAATCTTTATCATTTTCTTTATATTGGTCATTTTTAATAAGTAATATAGATATAATAATAGATAGAGTTCCCGCATTAGTGGTAATTAGATTCATCCAAAAAGATGGAGTAAATATCTCTTCAAATGAGAATCCTGCACTAATATAATCTGTTAAACCTATCATAGCTGAACCAAAAAGTAAAGTAAAAATAATAGGAATATATACAAGTTTTAATTTAGGAGTTTTATTTGGTATTTCATTACTAAACATTTTTTTTAGATTTTGCTCCAATGGTATTATTCTCCTTTGCTTAATATTTCTCGTTTACGATATTTTTGATATTCCACATCTGCTAAATATTCATTTTTATAATACCTATAAGCTGGTTCAAAAATAAATAAGACAATCATGTTACACCAAAAATACCAATTAAATACAAATTGTATATCATTTAATAATCGTTCCATAATTGTTCTCATATTACCTAAAAGGAAAAACAATGCTACTAAAGGAATAGCTTTTACTATACCATTAATTATACAACGAAACATTGTAAAAGGTAAACTATTAATATGTTTAATTATTTTTTTAAAGTATATAATAAATACAATTAAAATAATTGAGATACCAATAATTGGTAATTGTATTTTTGTTGGTTGTGCCATAAAATGTTGAATTATTTCATACTTACTAACCATTACTGCTGAAGGAAGTATTGCACCAAATACAATAGCCAACGTAAATAATATATCCATTTTTAAATGATTAGACAGTTTCTTCCACATTTTTAAAACTATCCAGTAAGGCTTTTGCTTTTTTATCTATTTCTTCAGCAGATTTTTTTGTTTGTTCGATAATAATTTTCTTTTCTTCTTTAATTTCTTTTACAACTTCTACACCAAGTTCTGCTTTTTTTGTGACTCCATCAATTACTTTTTGTACAGGAGCTAAATCCATACCACTCTTTTGTAGGTTAGATAATTGGTTAGATATAGCAATTTTTGTTTCAGAACTAATTGCAGGAGAATCTAGAAATGCCATTGAAAGAATATTTGCCAAAGAAGAAACGCTGTTTGTTAATGTTTCAATTTTTTCTTTAGCTTCTTTTGTTTCTATTTTATTTTCGGTTAAAACAGTATCCTGTATTGCTAATTTAGAAAGTACATTTCCTAAACTATTAGCAAATACTTTTTCAGAATTGATTAATTTATTTTTGGCATTTGACCAAATTTTTGTTAGAAAAACCATAAAAATACCAGATGCTATTTGTGTAAAAGTTCCTAGCCATTCTGCTCCAAATATGTTATTCATTAAATCATTAAAACTCATGTTAGCCTCCTAAACTAATGTATATTTTTTGTATTTTTCTTCAGTAACTTCAACTTCTAATTTAGCTAGACGTTCCGTTAACTGTGCATTACTTTGAGATAGTTTATTTAAAAGTATAATAAGTTCTTTTACTTTTGTATATAAATCTGTAAATGGATAATCCCAAATATAAGAACCATCAGGACCCTGAGAAATTGGTATCATACCTTTTGATATATTACTACCAATTAACTTTTTATCAATAGCTTTACCATATAATAAACTGTCAACCCTTGCATTTAATTCATTTACCTGTTTTCTTATTTCATAGTTTGGGTCTAAGTTAATGCAATTATCTTTAATCAAACTATCATAATTAACTTGGAAATATTGAATTCCCTCTACAGGTACTTTGTTTATTATAAATGTAAAACCAACAGAACTGTTTTTTAAATTTACGATATAATCTAAAATTTTATCTGTTAATATAATATTATTAGAAAATACATTTCCTTCATTTACTGTCTTTACATATTGTAAATAAAACTTATAAGGGATTTTTAAACCAGTAATAACACATTCAATTACAGAGTTAATTGGAAATTCTCCAACTAACCCTATAATATCACTTCTTGTATTAACAATTTTTATAAATTCATTAGTTTTTAATTTGTTATTAATTACCTCTAATATCATATTATCTCCTTCTATTTATATTTTTCTCTTTATAAATTAGAGAAAAACTTAAAAACTCATATATATTTTCTGAAGATAACTTCAATACAAAGGAAGGTAATCTTCCCTTTCCAAACACAGGTAATCTAAAATGACAACGCCCAGATGCTGTATAATGAGAATTACTTAAATCAAATTCAGCACCATAAATTTGTGTATATGTATCACCTCTATTTGATATGTGTAAAAATTGACTTTGACCTTCAGTATATTCAGTTTCATCAGCAAGCCCACCATAATCATCTACAATAATAGGACTTGTTTCTCCACCAATTACAATAGGAATACCATCAACAAAGAAACTACATTTAATATTGATAGCAGATTTACCAGCTATATTATTAAAATCAAAAATTAAATCTTTGAAACGTTTATCATTTAAAGTATCCACACCTAAGAATCCAGAATTAATTATTGTTTCTATAGGATAATTTACTCCAGCAAAGTTATCTTTAAATACACCAATTTTATCATTAACATACATATTATTTAACTTATCAGCAGAATCAACTATAGTAAATTGTACTCCTAGATTTGGTTCAAAAGTATAAAAAGATATAATTTTTTTAATTCCTTGATTAGGTATTGAATATATAGTCCAATATTTATAATTTTGATTATACCTATATATAACAACACTATAATAATCTACATTATTTATTTTATATGTATAATTATGAATTACATTAATATATGTAGTATCAATAAATACTTTTCGTTCTATATAAATAATATCAATATTATGAGTAATGCTAACATTATTAATTAGTCTAATTAAACTTTCTGGGTTTAATAATACCTGATCAATATTTTCGGTTAATTTATATATGTTAATATTAGTAGGATCATTATAATATTTATTAGTTACTACAATATAACCAACACCTCCACTAAAGAATAGTAGATTTGTACCTAATGTACTAACAGAACTTATATCAGAAGTGCTTATCGATAAATTATTATATATTTTAGATAAAACTGCTTCTGTAACGGTTCCAATAGATGTTAACATAAATATATTATTTTTTCCAAAGATAACTAAATTACTACTGTATTCAGTTGCATATATAATTTGTTCTCCAACATCTATTGAATAATAAGGGAAATTATAATACCATGGTTGTTCAAACATACTGAAGAATATTGTGTTTGTTTTAGTATAAGGTCCATATAAACCAATTTGCCCATTAAAGATACATAATCTAGTACAATCTTTAATATTTAAATCTTCTTTTAATTTTTCAGTATCTACTATTTCTAATTCATAATCTACTTTTAACAAAGGCATTACAACAGAACTTGCTTGTAAATCATTAGTATAGAAATAATCTACACCATTATAATTAAATTTATATCTAGGTTGAAGAATAAATTTAATCGCAAACTTACCAGCAGTTTCTGGAATCCAATCTTGTGTGGTTATTGGATTTTTTACTTTTGTACAAGTACCTTCATTAACATAATATAATAAATTAAATGGGGTTATATCTATAAAAGCATCAGTATTATATTTAGCATATTGCCATTTACCATCTAATTGTAATGTAGTATTTATATTTAATGTATTTGTTATTCTTAATACAGCCGCTGTAATGTAATCAATTGAATTTGATGTTTTTGATAATAATGTATTTATTACAAAATCTATATTTCCAAATTCAGTTTCTAAAACATAATTATCAAAAGATTCATTAATTATAAATACTTTATTTACAAATGGTATTTTAATATTTTGTGTTTTATTATCTGTATATTCTATATCTAGACTATTAATTTTCATAAATATATTTGTATATAATTTATCTGTTTCAGGATAAATTTGAACATAATTAGCATCATTTAAGATTAATTCTGCTGTATCTATTTTTTCAAGATTTGATTCTATTAATGTAGTAGATTCTGGACCAGAATATTGTAATCTTACTTCTAAATCATAAAAATCTGAAGTTATATGTTCTACCGATAATTGATATTCTGCATCATCAACTAATAGAAAATCTGGATTTGGAGTTAAACTATATTCTTTATATCCTAAACCAACATCTGTTATAGTAGGCTTTGATATTTTAGTTGGGACTCCATCTACATATTTATAAATATCGATAATCTCATCATGAACCTCATTATTATCTTGTAAATACATTGATAATAATAAGAACGGATCCATTTCATTAGTTAAAGGATTTTTAACTTTTAATTTAATATCTGCAATACCTTCATAAGCAGTAGTAGTAGTTTTAAATATTAATTTAACTTTATTATTTTCCTTAAAAATATATGGAGTTGCTATTCGAGAGTAATATGTACATAGTTTTGCCCTAGCTATAAATAATGTACTTGTATCAGCTGTATCTGTTTGTCCATATAAACTATAGTTTATTTTATAATTAAAATCAGGTTTATATGTATTTGTATAAAATGTATTATTCATAATAGCTTTAAGTGTAATTTTATCATTACGAAGAGCTGTATTAATAATTGTTTTTTCATGTCCAGAAAGCGTAGCAATTACCCCTCTAATAAAAGTAGGATATAAATAATCTTCTGTATCTTCTGTATGAATTAATTCATCATTATATAAATTAAATCCAGTAGTTGATGCAGTTACTACATCTGGTAAATTACCTTGTAAATTATTACTTGGTAATTCAATTTCAAAATAAGGATCATTATTTTCTCTTAATTTACATTTTAATATAATTAAACCTTGATAATATATTTCTGGATTATTATTTTTATCAGGTGCAATTATTCTTCCAATAAACCCAATAGCGTCTAAATAATTAATTTTTATAAAATTTATTTGTTTAGTTTTGCTATTCACATTATGAATTATTGGTTTAGTTTCATTTAATTCGATTGCTTCAATAATGTAATCTTCTCTATCAATAGAGAGTTCTACTTGATTTTTCTGAGCGATATAAAGTGGATCAGTTTCTTGTGTATTATGCATTCTATATTTATTTTCAAAAGAGTGTTTATATGAACTAATTAAATCTTCAATATGAAAATAATCTTTATACACATAATCTACGATTGCCAAACCTTCTTGGACCATTATTTGATTTATATTATATGTATAACGACCATAAGTAGATTCAATACCTGCACCAATAAGACCAGTACCATTACAAGTAGGACAAGTAATATATACTGTTTTTGTTATAGTTTGTGAACGTTTTCCAGTACCACCACAATAAGCACAAACCACATTATATGTTCCTGGAATATGATTAACACCACAAGGTTGGGGTTCTAAAGTACCAGAACCTCCACAATTATCACAATCTAACTCTTTAAATCCTTCACAAACTGGGCATAATACAGCTCCTGGAGTATCTTCTGGAACTCCTAATCCTGTTGCATTATCTATCCATCCATCACCACCACATTGACCACAGGTTATTCTTCCATCGCCACCGCAATTCCAACAAATTGGACTAGTAAAACCAGTTCCATTACAAACACCACAAGGACGTGCTCCATCACCACCACACATATGACAATCTACAGGTTCTGTTTCAGTTTCATTACTTAGAATATGTTTAGTGCCATTACAATTAGAACAAGTAGTTTGTTGTTCCTGTGTTGTATCATATACATCTAAATACATATAAGCTAAAGAACGCCCATGACTATCTGTACTTCCTTCAAGCTCTACTCGGATTCTAGTAGTATATAAATTATCATAAGTTGCATTACCAAGTACAATTAATTTTTCTAAAAATTCTTTACCATAGGTATACCATTTTAATCCTTTTTCTGGGGAATTAATACATAATAATCTACATTTAATTTTTTCACCATTACGAGTAATCCAAATTGTATCTCCATCTATAACATTTATAGTATTACTATTATCTATACTAACAGGAATATTATTTATATCAATGTCATGATCTGTCATTACAGGATTATAAACATTAATAATATTTTTATCATTATCTTTAATCTGTAATTTATTTTCATTTTCTAGAAAAGATAAAGTTAAATCCATAGAATAGTTTGGATTATAAGATAAATTCGTGTTTTCCTTTGCGCTTAATATTGTTGAATTAAAATCCGCACTATTACTATATGGTCTAGAAAACATTTCTATAGATGGAGTAACAAATTTAGAAGTATAACTAGCCTCTAATACTTTATTATAAAAATGATTTTCAGAAATTATATGATTAAATTTTATATAATGTTGGGTATTAACTGCTTGATTAAATTTAACAGGATAGAAATGCTCACTATTTTGTGCTATAAGTTGGTCAACAAAAGTAGAATATGGTTTTCTAGGTATTGCTGAATCACCTGTAGGAGTTATATCAAAGTTATTTATAACTTTTGCAAATCCTTCAAGCATTTCACTAGAAGTATATAACATACCCCTGTTAAATATTCTATTTAAATAAAGTTGTTTCCCAGATTTGGCAACTATGTTTTTCTTTGACATAACTACCCTCCTTAATTTTTTTCATAAATTGTTAATGATTGTGTATTGATGTTCTTCTACCTTTTAATTACTTGGTGTTTGACCACACGTGCAACCTTCACCATCTTCAAGTTGTTTTACACGCTTTAATATATTTAACGCTTGTATTTTCATATTTGCAACTGCAATTTCTGTATCACAGTTCATAGGTTTTCCTATTACTTTGTTTGCTCTCTCTGTTTCCATATTTGTTATTGCTTGATTTAATTCATTGCTTGATGCCATTATTTTTTCTCCTTTTTTAAGTTTTTTAAAAATTCTTCTTTAATATATTTTATATTAGGTGCTTTTTTATCAAAGAGCACATATCGTTGTATCACCAATGCTAGAGCAATAATTAATGCCCACATTGGTGCAGGAGTAGCCCAGAAAGCCGTAACTGCTGAACCTACTCCTACTAACCACCAATTATTTGTCAACGTGCCAATGCCTATAAAAACTAATGCCCATCCTTCGAAGATTGTAAAAGGTATTACTAGTGCAATAATACCTTTTGCTGAAGTGAAAAACCTTTTAATCAGCGACCATATCGTTTTTAAGCCTGCGATAAAATAATTAATAAGCTTCATAAACATCATCATATACATCTAATTCTCCTGAGCCATTACATACATCGCATTTACCATACTCTGGGATAAAGCCTGATCCCGAGCAACGCATACATTGTGCAAAACCACTCCAGTTACAAACATCACAACCTTCCCCACCACAGGATCCACATGGACCCAGGTCTTCTCGATAACCTAAGCCATAACAATCAGGACAAGAAACATCGTTGTAAGCATAACCTGAACCACTGCACTTATAACACGTTTCTTGGTCTACTACTGCATATTGATACCAATATGCATATACATTGATATTACTGTTCACAACTGTTGATGCTGTAAATTGAGTATTACTAACTCCGTAAACCCATTTAACAAATGTCCAATTACTTCTACTAGGGTTGCTTGGTAGAGTTGTAGTCCCACCTGCTGCAACAGTTTTTGTAGAAACAATTGATCCGTTTGCAATAAATGTTACTGTTACAGTACTTGGTTCTTCTGTAAACAGAATGGCTCTCCTATGCAATAACATTAGTATTCTCCCCAAGTTCCTAAATAGTTAGTACCAACTTTTATAATAGAAAACTCATAGATTTTGTTTGCTGCAAATGTTGGTAGAGCAGTTTGCCATTTAATAGTATCTGTAAAAGATATACTATAACCAGTAGTAGAATTTATCATAACAATATGCCATTGTGATAAATAACCAGTAGTATTACTTGTAAGAGATACAGATAAATTTGTTGTTGTTTGTTTATAATAACTTTTACCAGATGAAAGATTTGCTGGGATATCATTTACTTGAACTATTTCTTCTGCTACACGTATTGGGGCATTTGATACATTTCCAAAAAATAAATGTTCATTGGTAAATCCAAGTTCACCATGACTCAAAGTTGTTCCTGGTGTAGCCGAAGTGGTTCTTTTATTTTTTATTAAACCTGTTGCATTAGCCATAGGTTACACCTCCTTATGACCAAGCACCTGCATCAATAGTAGTTAATTCTAGGACAGTAGTCCATGCTGGAGCTCCTGAACCTGCAGAAGTTAATATTTGACCAGATGTACCAGCTGCTGTAGGTGCATAAAATGATGGAGAATAATTACTTGAACCATTCAATGTTACAGCTGGGATTTGTCTTGGTAATGCTACATATGCTTTTCCTGAACTTAATTCTACAGCTCTATTTAATTCTGTAGGAGTATATCCTATTTTTAATAAACCATATACTGAAGGGGTAGCTTCATTATAAGTAGTATTATTATCAGTACCCCACACAACAGTACCATCAGATGAATATTTTAATACTTGACCTGTTGCTCCACCAGAAGGAATATGTTTATATCCAGCAGTGTCTTTATGGGCAAGTGTAATAGTACCACTAGCATAAGTAAATATTAAACTTCCACTTGTAGAAAAATTAATAGTTGTTGTCGCATCATTAAGTACGCCAGAACCATTAACAGCAATAGGTCTCCATGTATTTGTATCTGTTGCTGGAATACCTAATCCAGTAATATCTGCTTTTACTACAGTTGTTGCAGCAGTAATATGTCCATTAGTATCTACAGTAATTTTATATAATCCAGAAGATAAGGCACCTGAGCCACTTGTTGGATGTTCATAATAATTTAAAGGTAAAAAGTAATTTGTTAATGTATATGCTGTATTTTGTACATCTGTTACATCAGCTTTTACTAGATACACATTATTTCCAACAGTTAAAAAGTCACCTTTTTTATAAGCTGTTCCAGTAGCATAAACTCCTCTATAAGTTTCAATAGCTCCTGTTCTACCATTAACCATAGTAACAGCATCTGTATTATCAATTTTATCCCAACTAGTTCCATTATAAACAGACCAGTCACCAATACCATAATCATTATCTACAGTACCAGCAGGATTTTTTGTACCAGCAACAGAACATATATAGAAATCTCCCTTTACAGGACTTGTCGCAATACCAGTTGCTGTTGCATCCCAAGCACTTATATAATTTAATTTACCAAATATAGAGTCTGGTAAAGCACTCATTTTTATTTTTGTTCCATCATATATTGCTGTTTTAAAAGCATCAACATACTTTTTAGTAACAGCATCATATTCATTAGTAGGAGTTAAAGTTACTCCACCACTATCTAAAAATTGTGGTAAAATATTAAATTTATTGTTACTTGAAAATATATTTTCTGTATTCCAAGCAGCAAGAACTTTAACTGGATTATCAGCAGTATCAACTGCTCCACGATTACCATAAACAAAATAATCACCAATGACACCTAGTTCACCTGGTTTTAAAGTGTTTAAAAGCATAGTAGCAACAGATTCTGATACTTTTCTTTTTACTCTAATTTGTGTTATACTCATATTATTTTTCCTTTCTAATAAGTTGAATATACAATTTGATACTCAGAAGATTCTGGAACCCATGTATCATTTATAAAACCTGTTTTATCACATGTATAACAAGGTTCAAATCCCATATAATTACAAGTATCACAACCATCTCCACCACATATATGACAAATTTGTCCATCATAATAACCTAATCCATCACAGGTTGAGCATGGTATCACAGTCCAATAGCCCCCAATAATAACAGTTTCAGCTTTAGACCACACAGCAGTAATAGTTCTACTAGAAGTAATATTTGTATAAGAACCTTCCCATCCTTCAAATGTCCATTCTACTCTGGTTGGATTAACAGGAACAATAGCATCTTCACTATCTTCAATAGTTTGTGTACTAATAGCTATACCATTAGCAACAAAAGTTACTGTATGGGAAATTAATGCTGGGGCTTGTTCAATTTTTTTTAATATAGTATCTAATTTTATAATTGAAAAAGGCAATTTAATCAACTCCTTACCATTGGTCTCCATCAATAATACCTATAACATATCCAGATATTCTGATATTACCATCATCAATTTTTGTTATATCCATAATCTCATCATCACTAAATAATCTTATTAAACCTTCATTATCACCATGAAGTGCAATTTCACGAATAGCAATAAGCTCTTCTCGTACAGTTGTTAAATTGTGTTTTATTTCAGAAGAATCTAAATCTCCCAAAGCTCCATACTGTTCATTTAATTCATTATATTTATCTCTTAATTCTAAAATACGTGCAAGAAGAATGTTTTCATCTCTTACAGTTTCTGTAGGAACTCCAGGTTCTATATTTTGGTTATTCTGTTCAGGACTAAATATTGGTGTACCAGTATTTCGTTTTATTTCAAAGAATGGTCCCAAACTTCCATATTTATTAGTATTTCGATTATTCATATAAATCACCTATTCTTCTTCTACTATAGGATCTGGGATTACAAACATGGAATAATCTAAACGTAACCAATTTTCTAATTCTAATTCAGCTTTATTTTTATATACTATATATTGGGTTTCCGTTTCATCTTCCTCTTCTAAATATAATGCTGATGCCTGATAAATAACACACTGTCTTATATAATGATCAGGTATCTCATTATAATTAAATTTTTCAGAAGATATTCTATCACCAAATGTACCAGTCCAAACAGTATTTTCAGGATTATATTCTAACCACTGTCCTAAAGTTCTTTCTTTAAAAATTTTATCAACCACATTATAATATATATCTCCAGTATTAAACTCTGTTGGATCTGCTGAAAACTGTCCCAAATAATTTGTTAAAAACATAGTATTATAATAAAGTTCATAATCTTCGTATAACTGTTTAGGTGTTCTATATGTTGTTCTTAATTTTCCATTAATAATATCAATAGAAGAATCAATGTAAAATTCCAAACGGTCATATGGTAATTGAAAAGATGAGCTGTTACTAATCAGTTTATTTATTTGATTCACAATTGTTTTTAGTAACATATTTCCTCCTTAAATATAAGAGTGACTAAAGCGACTTGTGTCACCTTAGCCACCGATTTTGACATATTAAACCGATCTATCTTCTCTAATATCAGGTTTGCCACTTCGCATAGATTCGATTTTATAATCTAATCTACGTAAACGAGCTTCGATAATAGTGATAAAACGATTATGAATTAATCTAGCGACACCATCTGCAGGTACTTTAATTGTGTTTCCATTAATGGCAACTATAAAACTTGGTTGATATTCTCTATAAATAGTTGGTATAGCATACATAGAACAATTTATTCCACGTGCCAAATCATTAATAAGACGTTTATTAAACTCTATTTGTTTTTGTGCTTTTGCTTGTAATTGTCTATTCATTTCAATTACAACAGAGGATGCACTATTAGATTGCTTTTGAGCAGAGGTTGCATCAACTATTGCTTTTGCCAGGTCTGATAAATTAACAGTAGGTTCTTGTTTTGCAGTAATAGGTGTGTTCGGGATACTTCTTGGTTGTTTTTCCATAATTTTATTTTCCTCCTAATTTATGGTAATCAGGAATCACAGAAGGGTATACTATCTGATTGCAAATTTAATTGCATTCTCTACAGCAGTGTTATTTGCAGTTACAGCATATTGTGCATCATTGAAATGATTTGCATAATCCGAAACTACAGCCATGTAGGTTAACAATGCTTTTGAAGGAACGAATACAAATTGAACTAATGCCTCAGGTCTTACACATGTGAAACCTAATGTGTCGATTTTGAAACCGACTGATTGTCTTTGATCGATTGGGTCAAGTACGCCAGCAGAGCCTTTTGGCTTAGCATAGAACTTAGCACCAGAACGTCCAGAAATTCCAGTTTTAATCATATATTCATCACCAAACATAAATGAACGGTGAACAGGTAATTGATACCATGAAAGAGCCTTTAATTCTGCAATCTCATCATTAGTATATACTGATGTAGAAGCAGTAGAACCTCTTAATAAAGTAGGTTCTGTTCCAGCTGCTTTCATAGCAGGAGTTCTAAACCATATACCTTTAATAAAAGCTGTACCAGCTGTTCCACTACCAGTATAAGAGCCAGTACCAGAATTAATGTGAGTAAGAATACCCGTAGGGGTAGTTCCACTTGTAAAGATATCCCATGTAACATTTTGAGGGATATATGAACCGTCTTTTAATCTCTTATCCGCTACAATTCTGCATTCAGGAGTAGCTGGATCAAGATAATTTAAATATAACTCAGTACCTTCAGGTAATACAGCTCGGGTAGATGCATTATCCTTTAGATAAGTTGTTGCTTGAGATAATACAGATACTAAACGAATAGCAAATGCAGTACCATCTTTATATTCTCCTGGATTAGCTATCTCATCATAACCATAAGCATAATCATCTAACATAGTCTCTTCGAAACGTAAATTAAATAATTCTACAGGTTTTCCAGTTTTATAAGGTTCAGCAGTTTGTGTTAATGTCATATACTCTTTTACAAGTGGATCAGATACTAAATCAAATGTATGTTCTGGTGAACATATAATGACATAAGCACCATTTAAAGGTTTAACTAAAGTTCTTTGAAACTTTAATGCTTGTAAACGATAATCTTCAATACCTATTGTATCTCCTAAACATAATTCATCAACACCAGCTTTTGCTTCAGCATATACTGGGTTTGAGAAGAATATCATTTCTTCACGACATAATCTTTCTCCTGTTTTAACAGCAACTTCTCCATATTGCATAGAGTAGTGAGCAATTACATCATCAATAATATTAAATTCAACTCGGTCAGAAAACTCCATATAACGACCATATTGTCCGAATGTTCCTGAGAACGATTCAGAAGCCATCATATCAGATTTTGGTGGAACACCCTCAGCTAGTGGAACAGTGTGTTCTGTAATTCCACCCCATCTACGAAGTAACAACTTAGCGTTTCCTGCTGGAACTTCTTTAGTCTTACAATACTTTAAATATACATTGTTTTCAGAACCTAATTTAATAGTGTCTAAAAGCATTTTATCATAGAAATATTCTATAATACGTCCACGTTTAACAACGTCTGTTTCATTTGCTAATAAACCGTTAGCAACTGCGGTAATACTATTAATATCCTGAATATCTGCTAATGCTTTTAAATTGGTATTAGCACTTAATTCAGCATACATGTTTGTAGCTGGCATAATAATTCTCCTTTTTTAGATTTTATTTTTTTATTAAACTTTGAAATACCTTATCCATAAAATCTTTTGGCTGTGTATCAGTACCACCAGTCTTAGTAGGAAGAACGCCTATTTGATTACCATACATACCCTGTCTTTGTAATTCTGCTAATATCTCATTTTTCATAGTTTGTTTTAAATCTTCTTGAATTTTTGGATAATTAACAGCTCGGTAAACAGCAACTAAATCAATACCTGGAGTGACTATATTAATACCCAATTTTTTTGCATCTTCTGCAAATAACAATAGGTCTTCTTGGGTTAACTTTGGATATTCTTTCATTAGACTTTGTTGTCTAATATCAAAATCTTTTCTAAGGTTATCCATCTGAAGTTGTTTAATATATTCTTCATGCTGGCGTAATTGTTGTTGTACTTCAACAGGAATATTTTTTTGTGTAGCAATAGCCTTATCTTCTTCATCTTTTAAAGCTTTTTCTAAATCTTCAACTTTCATATTACGTTGTTTAGCAATAGATTGAACAATTTTTTCCATTCTTTCTTTTTCAGATTTGGTTTGTTCATATTGACTACGTAATTGTTTCATCGGATTTTGATCATCTGGTTTTGGTAAAGCATCAGGATTTTTCGGATTAGGATTAGTAGAAGGAACAAGTTCCTCTTGAGGTGGGGTCAAAACAGTTTCAGGGTTACCTTCAACTGTTGGATTTGGATTAGTAACGGGATCGAAATTCATTTGTCTGCCTCCTTAACAATAATATAATTGGCGAGATTATATCACGTATCTCAACTAATAATGTAGTTGGCACATTAGCCTTGTTGGGCTGCCTGTGGAGAACCACTGGCTGTATTACCTAAGCCTGGCATGTTTCGTTTCAATTGACGTTCATTAGCTAACTGTGCAACAGCTTGCTCTGGACGCATACCTTGATCTACCATACCTGCAAAGCTTACTAGGTCAGATTCAACTTCTTCAATATCATTTCTACGTCTGTCATCTTGAATACGTTTTAAAATATGATACTTCATTGGAATATCCTTATAAGATACCCATTCTTCTAAAGTAATAATAGGTGGTTGTGGATTATACTGCATTTGCTTCTCCATTAATACATCTGCTAAATCAGATAATCTTATTAAGTTAGTAGGTAAATTAGGTGTAGCATGACAAGTAAAATCAAAACTTAACTGACTATTACTCATTTCTTCAAAGTCAATACTAATTACATCGTCCATTTCATTAGTTTTTTCATACCTAGGAAATTCTCGTTGTTTACCATATTCAAGATAAAATGACATAATTAGTTTTGAAAGGTCTGTTATAAATTTCTGAAGATTAACAATACGAGAATTATCAGTCATTGTAACACGTTGATTCATAATATCCATACCACCAGTAGTTTGAACACTACCTGTATCTCTACCTGTATATCTATCATCTACTCCAGAAATTCTCTTTATACCTAATTCCAAACGTTCTTTTAACAAATGTCTATCAGCAGGTAAAACTGGTAAGTCTACATATTGAACTACATCTTTCGGACTACCATCAACTACCCATAAACGTTTAGGATTATTACCTTGTTCTGCAAAAAGCTTTTCATTTAAACCACTACGTCTAGAAATAACACGTGGTCTATCTAATGAACCAGCTATTAATGTTGACTCTACAGCATCTAATATATTTATAGAGATAGCATTATATAAAACTAAACGGGTAGTTGGTGTTCCATATGGGTCATCAACTGGAGCATTTGCATAAAGTATTCGAATAGGAAATTCATTAGGTAATAAACCTTTATTAATACTTAAAATAAAACCATCATCTATCATACAAATCTTATCTATACGATATTTATTAGTACCTGTTTCTAAAAATTTATAGTAACAAGTAGTGAACTTCACAATTTCACCTCTACCATCAGATGATGGAGCATTAACATATTTTGGAACAATTTCTGTTCCACCAGAATTTCCTTTTTTAAGAGCTCTGTATTCTGCAACCCTTGCAGAGAAACGGGCTTCATTTTCAAGTTCAATTAAAGAAATTTCTTCTGCAATAAATATTGCTCTACCTTTTTGATAATCACAAAAAGATGGATCTAAATATAATGATAGATTATCAATTTTCTTTATTTCTAAATCACCCATTTGTTTATTATCAATTCCATCTATAATCTCTTGTTTCCAACCTAACTCTACTGCACCAAAGTTCAATAAAGCTGCTTTTTCACCAATAAGACTTTGTATATATGGAATTTCAAGTTTCTCAAATGTATAATCCATAAATTCATTAATTGAATTAGCTTTATCTTTAAATTCTTTTTTACGTGGAAATATATAAGCCCGATAACTTCCTACATACAAACTATTTACATAATTTGTTTTAATAAAGTTAATCCAGTTTGTGTCAGGTTTAACACACCATTCTTCTAGAGAACCTTTACCAATAGTTTCCCAGAATAGACCACGATCATAAGCATCTAATATTCTCCACATATTTTCGTATGGTCGTCTTTTACTAGCAAAATGATTAAATAAATCTACAACTTTAGATATCTTATAACCTAATGATTCTTCAAATGCATTATTTTTATACATATCATTCATTTGCTTTCAGACCCCCATTCTGTTCATCAATAACAGCTTCACCTTTTTCAAAGGCAACAATTGCTTCAAACGGGTTACTCATTCTCTTTTTAAATATTTCTTCCTTTGTTAATTCTTTTTCAGGAATAGGTTCAAATTTTGGTTCTTGTTCTTTTTCAATAGTACATTTTGAATTTGATATTTGATTTTTCAAATTTTTATTTTCTTCTATTAGCTTAGTAGCAAAATAACAAGCAACAATACCAATAATTAATCCAAGAATAAAACAAATTAATTCTGTTAACATTAGTAATTTTCACGCTCCCATCCTCCATACATCGAACCAAATCTACTATCTTGAGAAGAACTTTTATTAGTGTCTTCATAGAGAGTGTATGGATTAATATCATTATTTTGTATTTTCTTTAATACTTTTAGTTCTATTCCTCTAGCATCATAGG
Organism: archaeon; assembly: GCA_029563035.1. The sequence goes on from JAKQTP010000129.1 coordinate 45,593, forward strand.
ACTTATGCTCTAAATTTTTTAAATTTTCTGGAATAGCCATTATCATAAACTCCATAGCATTAACCCCATGGTTGTTTTTATCCATAGGTTTATCACCTTGACTTTTACCATCTGCTGTTCTTGGTGGAAATTTATAATTAGTTCCTTCTTTATATAAATTTATACAAGATTTAAAAATTTTAAGTTTACCAGAATCTATAAAGGTATTCGTTTTTAGCATACGTGCTTCTAAATCCATCATAGCTGCTTGTAAGAAAATCTTTCTTTCTGCGAATAAGTCACCAATTGTTTTTAAATTGAAGTCATTTCGCTTGTTTATAGACCTTCCATCCATAATTGGTGGTGTCCATAACTTCCCTAGAGGAATGTTAATTGGAAATTTCTGCCAGTATATGTCCGATTGTGTTTCATAATTGTTATCTGTAACAAAAGTTTCATCAAATATGTACAAAATACCAGAAACTGGGTCAATCGCCCCATATAACCAAGCACTTGGGTCATTAATTCCATAATCTGTGGATATTACTCTATGCCAAGACGATGGAATAGGGAAGTCATCTACGAAACAACTATAAATATTCGCATAAACCATACCTTCAGCGTAATCAAATGAACCCTGTAGGTAACGTCTTATCCACCATAATGGTTTATTCTTTGAGTTAGACTCAATGAAATCACTAGGTAAGTAAGCATTTAGCTTAGTTGGATGAATATGTGATGAATAAAATCTATCAGGTTCTAATACATTGTAATATTGATTTGTATCATAAGTTTTAATAACAGAACTATGAAACAAATAATCGTCTCTAATCCAACCATTACTAGGGTTAGACTCAATAAAAATACGTTTCCAATCAACTTTTGTTTTAAATGTATCTGTTGACGGGTCATATATAACATTACCTTCGGAATCAAGTTCTAAAACTGCTCCTGCTAATGAACGTAAACGTGCTTTTAATTGGATAAATATTTCATGGTCAATAGCAGATGCTTCGACAATGTGTATTCTACTAGAATTTAGGGAACGTAATAGTTCCTCATCATAAAATGATTTAATTAATAGAGTGTGTCCATTAATTAATATATAGGTTTTTTTAGATTTGTTTTCATATAAAACAAAATCTTTTGGAAGGTCTTGTCTCAATTCCTTCTCATAGGTTTGCTCTACCTGAGCTAAAATTGCTGAACCAACTACTGTTTGCCCATTTGGTGTTGAAAGCATATGCTTTTGATCATCTTGTATTGTACAACTGGTTTTACCACTACCATACCCTCCGAAAACTCCAACACACTTGTGGTTATCTGTATGAACCTCAGCTTGATGTTCCTGAGGAATATAAGTATTAACAAATGTATTACAATTTTCTTTACTGCATCGCATCCAGAAAGTGGATTCTCCACCTTCTAGATTAATAGCAGGGACCATTGAGGAATTACAACTAGGACACAGGAGCTTGTTTTTGTTGATTAGCTTTAAGCTCATTAAGTTTTTTAATTTCTTTCTGAGTTTCTTCCAATAGGGCTTCGGGAGTTTTCTTATAAAGATCTACATGTTCAGGATAAATCTTGTTAGTAATATGAGAGATACCCATTACTAGCTTATCATAAATATTTGCCCTGAGTTCTTTATCTATTTTAGGATCTTTATCTGGGTTCAATCTTGGTGATACTTGTCTGTAAGTTACATCTGCTGCCAATTCCACAGCAGTTAGAGCTAAATTTAGTAATTCTTCATTAGTAATACTAGCTTTACCTAGCTCTAGGGATACTTCGTTACCGTTTCTAATACGAATTGTGAAACCTTTCATACTCATGAAATCACCTCTTCATCTTATTATAGTTCATAAAAATATGGATGTCAAGTATTTTATGAAAAGACTTTCATTAAAAGGGGTAATGGTATCAAAAAAGAAGTGGTGGTGAATTAATTAACGTAGTTAATTAGAGGTGCGGAGGTTAAATATTCCGCAATTCAAGACCCGACCCAGGGGTAGACGTATGCGTAGTACACTGTATTGATGGGATACTAATTGCTGCTTATACTATATAAGTAGGATAACTAGAACAATCTATTAACGAGATACACCAAGTGGTGTTCAGTAAGGATTACTGTCTTAATCACAAATTAAATTGGGAAAGGAATTTAATTGATGAACATTTACATTAGTAACATCAATGTAGTTCTGTCAAAATTTAACAAAAAAGAGATAGAACTTACAAATTCAGACTTCGATAAGGTTTATAGTCTTATTGAAGATATGTTAGAAGGTGAATATCACCTTAGAACTTTGGTTAGTGCTATAATTAATTTATCAAAGGTTTATCCAAATGATAGCAAAAACTTTGCTATCAGGACTCTAAAAATACTTGTGAGAACAGGTATAAACATAAAAGAGTACAATTATCCCTGTAATTGGGATAAAGACACTATGGAGTATGAAATATTTCTCCATGATGTAGAAAGGCTACGAAAAATAGCCTTTCCTCCTTCGAAAATATATTTAAAGAGGAGAGATTTTGGTGGTAACGTGGAAGTTGTAACTGACAAGCTTGGTTATAACTATCAAGAAAATGATTATTCGGGCTTCGAATATGAAGCTGAATACCCTGCTTCAAGAATAAAAGTAGAAGGGTTTGAAATATTTCCTAGAAAATTTGATTTCAAACTATTTGAATTTATTCTACCAGCATCAGCATCAGAATCAGTGTCGTATAAAAAAATAGTATATAAAGAAGGAAAACTATATATATACGGAAAATTTTATTTAAAGAATGAAGGTGGTTTTAAAAAGAATCACCTTTATTGGATTCCAAACAATGGTCCAGCAGTTGATCTCTGTTTTGTAGAAGACAGGGATGATATTGAAAAAATACTCTGCAGATGGGGTTATGCAGAGTCTGGTATGGTTTATTTGAAAAAGTACAAAAAACAATCACTGTACAAGCAGTTGCAATTACTTTTAGTGGTTGCTATCTTTAGGGATAGACCAACTGAAGAAGACAGAGAAAAGCAATTGGAGAAGTTGTTGGATATGTTTGGATTAGAGGAATTACTGAAAAAGTTAGGTTTCTTTGGTAATGTTTCATATTATAAATCTTTGATAGATGACGATCTGGCATTGATTAAATATCTAGAAGATCAAAAAGTAATCTGGCGTATAGAGCTAGATGAACTCTATGATATGGAATTAGACTCATTTGAACCAATATATGAGTCAAATACGGATTATGAAGATGAAGGAATACTCTTTGATGATCAGGATGATGATCCAGATCAAGATCAATCAGATATTCCTGATGACACTGAATAAAAAAATTAGGGTTGGATACGTTAGCGTATCCGACTCTTTTTTTTATGGACTATTAGAATATCACGCCGAATGGAACAACTACAGATAGACGATTAGGACTATCACGCCTATATGGACTTTAACTAGTCAGACACGCTTTTTTTTCTTTTTTTTTGATTTGTGTATTTTTGATTTGTTTTCTTGATAATCAGAAATAACACATTAGCCAGAGGAGGAATAGACGTGGCAGAAATTAAGAATAAGAGTGTAGAAGTCGTAGAAGTAGAAGAACAAGATGTAAAGGAATTAACTAGCATTAAGGATTTATCGAAGAAGAAGCAAGAGTTAATTGAAAAGTTTCAGAAAGGGAGAATCTTAGACGGAACATACATCGGAAGATGTATAAACATTACAGATTCAGAGGACGGAAAGACGTCCACTTTTTGGTTTAAGGTGTTAACTTCGAAAGGTGAAATTGTCAAAGGCGTTGTGCGTGATAACTTCATAAAGAAGTTAATGCGTGCAGACGGAACACCAGTTTTGAACAGAAACGGGGAGCAAGCAACAATCAACGAAGTAGAAAGTTACTTCGCTAAAGTTGCGAATGCAGCGGCTGATGAAGATTTCATCGGAAAGCCATTAAGCGTTGTAATTAGAAACGGCTATATAGCCGATTTAAGTAAAGACAGAAGAACAGGAGGAGTTCGTTCTTAAACGAACTTCTTTTTTTTTAGCAATCGGGACACAAAATGATACCACTTTATGTATTTTTAGTGGTATCAATTTGAGCACACATGTATACAATGTGTTACCATTAAAAATATCGAAAATGGTATTTGTTTGGCTCACACGTTTTATATAGCATGTTTATTTTTTTAAAATTTATCAATTTTTGGCATCAATTTGGTTTCTTTCAAAATTATTCAAATTTATTTTATTTATTCAAATTTATTCAACAAAATGGTATCATATTATATACATCAGTGTATACAAGATATATACATTTTTATATAAAAAATAAAAAGCTTAATATAGGTATATAAAATGAGTGAGCCAAGTTGATGCCATTTTCAACAATTTTAAAAACCCACAAAAACACAAGTTGATACCACTACATGGAAGGAAGTGAATTTTTTTGTCTTTTTTGATCGGTGATTTCGTGGAGGTTGTTTCAGGTAAAAAATACAAACTAGGTGAACAATTTCCAATAACAGACATATACATTATAGAAAAAAACGGTTACAAAAGAACTTATCTTTATTCAACCTGGGGATATAAAATTCAATCCACTAATGTAATAAAAATAGGCACATACAAACAAGGCATCCTAGAATTAAATAAAGGAGAGAAACTAAATGTTGAGTTTTTATAATATATATGATATAATAAGGAGGAATTAATATGAAAGCAAAGTTTAAAGAAGGGCAAGTAGTACTGTATCAGAATGGTACTAGCTTTGAATTAGGTATTGTTAAAGAAGTTGTAGAGCGTATAGTTAAACAACATCTTAAACAGGATGGGTTGTATGGTGAACCTACTGGCGAAGACACCATTCAATTTTATTATCGTGTGTGGTATCATACAGGTGATACATCTGCTCTTACAGATGAAAGAAATTTACATGAGATAAAGAATGCTTATGCTTTCTTAGTTATGAGACGTAAAGCAGACACTTCATCTATTAATGATACACCTGCCCGTCAACTTGCATCGTTTATTATAGATAAGACTTCTCAACTCACTGAGTTGGACTATAAATTTGAATGGGAAGATGCATTAACAGAACTCATAAACAAATTTGAGGTGATATCTAATGTTTGAATTATTTCTAATGGATTTACTTCCAGAAAAACGTAAAGAATTTTTAGAAGCTCATGGTTGTTGGGATGTAAACGTAGAAAATCCTTCTACATTCCCTAACAACTGGGATATCTTTCCTATCATGACATTTGATCCTGATGATGTAGATTTTGTAGATGAATATAGTTATGCAGTATCAATATTAGATGATAAAAACAATCCATCAGATAATCTTGATAACTTTGATGATTTACAAGAGGCTATTGCCTATGCTAAGGAGCATCAAGGTGCTGGTGTTTTTCAAGAACGTTATCTTACAGACAAGAATATTTGTGAATACCTTTTAGTGTGGCATCCTGATAAGGAGGAAATATGCAAATAGAAGAAGGCAAGTGGGATTATCTCACTGGTCAAAGAATGCATTTTAATAATCTGAAAAGGATGAGGTCAAAATATGACAGTGACCCCAAACAAAAGATTATGTTTTCTAATCCAAACATAGATAATTGGGTTAGACTTGGAGATAGTTTGACGGGAGAAACATTTAACGGTGTTTCTAGAAAAACATTTTATGAAGTAATAAATCAAAAAGGAGAACTAGAATGATATGACCCGTAAGTGTAAATTTTGTAATAATCCTGCACCAAGTAATTTACAAGGTTATTGTCAAGCTTGTTATAAATACTTTATTATTGATAAAAAAGAAATCTATAATTTACCAGAGCATGGAGAAATTACTTACGCACCAAATGGTGACTGTATTTGTCCTTTTTGTGGTAAAGCATTTCGCAAATTAGGTATGCATTTTTATTATGGTCATGGACTTACTTCTAAAAGAGCTCATGAATTAGCAGGATGGGATTACTCAGCAAAAGCTACTAACCCTCAATACAGAGAATTAATGCGTAACAAATTAATGAAAAAATGTGTAGACATTAACTTAATAGAAAAAGGGCAGCCAACACGCTATGTACCTGGGTCCCCAGGTCGGACAAGAGATAAGGTTAGTGCTATGACTTTATCTAAATTAAAACAAAACAGGTTCAAAAAAAAGGAGGAAAAATAATATGGGCTACAGATTACATGCATCAATACCTAACATCAAACCTTATGATGAAGACCTAGAGTTAGGTAAACAGTACGATTCTAAGTGGGATAAATTCAATGACAAATGGTTTGGTGAAGGTAGTGACCAGGGTCGTATTCATCATGAAGATATTGAAGAATTCTATGCAGAATATGTTGAGATTAATAATCAACCAGGTGATTATAAACTTTATAATACTCAGCACTTAAAGAACATGGTAGATTATGCATTGCTACATAAATTAGATATTTATTTTATAAGTTATTAAAGAGGTAACAAACATTTATGCAGAATATGAAAAACAATAAAAAAATAACTTGTGTAGTTGCAATATTTCTCATTGTTTATATTTTAATTACATCCTTTGCAAAGGTGTAAACGGTGAAATATATCCATGTAAGCCAGACATTTTTGAAAAGACTTATGATGAAGTAGTGGAAATGACACCAAAAGAAGCATTGAAAGAAATTTTTAATGGTATGTATAATAAGCAAGGTTTCATTAAGGAGTTTAAGGTTATTGAACAAGCCCTCACCGAACTTGAAGATTTACGAGAAAGCAACAAAGAAATGAGAAAACTATTAGATGAAGCATATTCAAAAATACCGAGTAAAAATAATTGTGCTAAAGGGGGAGATAAAATGACACCACTTATTGATATAAAAATATCTTTACATGATATTATATCGAGAATAAAATTAGTTGATAACAAATTTTTACCACATAGTGAAAAACGAGAAATTATAGACAAATTATATGAAGTTTTATATGAAGTTGAAGATATATTAGCATTTAATGAGAAGGAAAATGAAAAAGAGTTATTAGATAAGGAAGTGAAAGTAGAATGAATAAATACCAAGAAGCATTAAATAATTTAATAATTAATAGTTGCCTTGTTGCTATTGGAAGCAAAGAACCTTGTTCTATAGGGGGATTACCAAAATTATTATTAGAGGAGGCAGTATGAATCTAAACAGTGCGACAAAATGTGAAATTATAAACAAAATTAAACCATATGTAAAATGTACTATCGGACGTCTTTGGGCGAAAGATAGAGATACACTAGTTAGGATTTACAAAAAGCTTATTGAAAGGGGTGTACTAAATGAATAAAACATTAAAATTAAAACAAACAAAAGA
>JAKQTP010000242.1 GCA_029563035.1 archaeon
TACTTCTTCTGTCACGATTTGTTTTTCTATTATTTTTGTTCCCATTTTTTATCACACTCCATTTGGATTTTTTAATGGTACTATAATTGTAAACTTTGAAGTATATAAACCCACACTATACAAAATATAGCTATTTTATAAGTTCATTGTTTCTTTAACATTTTTAACAATCTGATAACTAGTACTTGTTGGAATATCAAATTTCACAGCAACAACATTAACATTAATTTCCCCATTCTTCATAAAGTTCTCTGGGTGTTCTTTAATAATTTTAACCATATCATTAGTTTTAAGAGTTTTCCTTAATTTGGCCTGGTGTCTTTTTTCTAATTCAATTCTTGTTTCTTCTCTAAACTTTTGCATATTTTCTTCTTTCAAACTTTCATACTCTTTAGCCAAGTGTTTTGGTGGGTGTGGAACTGGAACTGTGTGGTATATTTGTTTTTTTAATTCTTCATATCCTGTAACTTCGTTGAGTTGTGTTACCCATTTTCTTGGGGAAACAAATTTTAATTTATCTCCACCTTTTGGATTGATGTGCATTCTTTGAAATTTACAAAAGCATTCTTCTGTTGTGTAATCTATCCATACTGGTTCCATATAGTAATGATTGGTTATTCTTACTGACTTTGCTAATAAATCAAGGTTAGGTAGGTTTAAGTACACTTGCCAGTTTTTGTGTCTGATTGATTGTGCTACTTTACTAATTGCTCCAACTTCTTTTGATAAAGCATCTCCTGAGAATGCTGTTAGTCCTGCATCATCAAGGATCATTGGGAATGCTGTTTTGTGGTGTCCTTTTGATATTTCTAAAAATTTTCTTGCGTCAAAAGCTACTGATTCGTTTATGTTTATGTCTGGGTAGTTTGCGTATGCGCAGCTTAGTGTTGAGTAGGATTTTCCTCCACCTGATTCTGATGCTACTGCTACTGCGAAGTGTTTGTTGAATGGTGGTTGTAGTCTGTGGTATGCTTGTTTTAGAAACCAGTATCTTGGATCGTTTCTTAATATGTCGTTTAGTTTAGTCATAATTATAATTCAAAAATTTCATCTTCGTCTTCTTCTGTTATTTCTTTTCTTTTTCTTTCTTTTTTTGTGTTCATCATTATTACATCTGAGAAGTCTGGTAGTGAGTATATTGCGTCTAGTAGTGTTTGGTAAAATTCTAGGATTTTTATTATTCCTTCGTATTGTTGTGTTGCGTCTTCTGCTAGGAATTTGTAAGGTTTTTGGAATGCGGTTTTGTATTTGTTTTCTATTCTTAGGTCTTGAAAAAATTTTAGTGGTAGTATGCTTCTTGAGTTGACTAGTAGTACTTGTACTGCGAGTGATATTTTTTTTCCTCGTTGTGCTTGTTCTATGTATGTTGTTTGTTTTGTGTATGGGTCTATGAGGGTTGGTGTTTCGTTGAATTCTCCTATTGCGTCGTTTGTTCGTTTTATTAGTCTTAGTATTTCTGATTTGTGTGATATTTGGTCTTGTATTTGTTGTGGTGTTTGTGTGAAGCCCATACTATAAAAAGTATAGTTAGTTAAGTTTTTATAGTTATCGTTTGTTTGGGAGTTTATTATAATGTTTTATCAGGGTGAAAACACAAATTGTTGGACACTTTCTTTTAAGGGTGTCCGAAAACTACCCTTTTCGGATAAATTTATAAGGACATACCCTCACTAATATATACATGACTAGATACACAGATGTAACCCCCTACAACCAAATACAAAACTTCCTAAACGAATGCACAGACCCCTACTGGAAAAGAATAGCAGCAGGACTATACTACACAGGAGCAAGAGCAGGAGAACTAATACAAATACAATCCCAACACATAACCAAAGAAAACAATTTTTTAATAATAAAAATAAACACAGAAAAAAACAAACACTCACCAATCAGATATATCCCTATTAACACAAAAACTGAACCAGACGCATTACAAATATTCACTATTACCCCTAACCCAAACGACCTATGTTTTCCACCATTAAAACCAGAAATAAAAGAAACTTCCTTTTTAAGATATATGCGTAAAGCATTTAACAAACAATGGGCAGGAATTGCACCACATTATTTTAGGCATTGTAGATTAACTCACATGGTTACTGAATTTGATTTTAATGATCAGGAACTTGTTAAGTATGCTGGGTGGGTTGATTCTAAACCTGCTAAGTGGTATATGAGTTTGAAGGTTACTGATTTGCAGAAAAAGATGGGGGTGCAATAATGTTTGAAATTAAAGATAATTTTTTGATTCCAGTTTTGTTTGTTGTGGGTGCTTTATTAGGGCATTACTTTGGTTATTGGTTAGGTTTTGGTGATTTTTTGATTTTACCTTTTGGTTTATTGGGTTTTTGTTTTGGTATTTATTTTTCTTATGAATGGGTTAGGATTAGGTTTAAAAAAGCATTAGGGGGGTGATGTTGAATGGATAAAAATCAAGCGTTTGAAGTTTTAGTTAATATTGTTGCTCAAGTTAATAGTTTTAACTTGATTCAAGCTAGAGCCGTTGATGAAGCAATTCAAGTGTTAGCTAAAGAGATTGAGTATCAACCGAAAGAAGAAAAGCAAGAAGACGAAGTAGAAGATTTAGAGAAATCTATTAAAAAGAAGTGATTTGTATTTTAGATAATGTAACTAATAAGTTTATGGGCAATCGTTGGTTTTGGCTTGGGGCTTTTGGGTTCTTGGCCACTATCAGCATTTGGTTTCGTTCGAGCTTGTTTGGTTTTGATTCTTATGCTACTTTAAGTGCTATTAGGTTTGGTTGGTTTGATACTCTTGGTGGGCAGCCAATAGCTAACCTTGTTTGGTCAATATTTCCTGATTCGTTGTTTGTTTTTAAGTTTATTATGTTTTTGTCTTTATTTTTAAGTATTTTGGCTATTTTTAAACTTGTTTGGTTTTTTTATGATGAAAGAAAAGCTTGGCTAACAATTTTTTTGTTAATGGGTTTGTCTCCTGTACTATTGTTTGGTTTTGGGGAATTTGAGAATGAAGTTTTGGCTTATCCTTTTTTTGTGTGGAGTATTTATTGGTTTTTAACTAGCAAAGACAAAAAAACCACTATACAAAGTATAGTTACTTTTTTTTTGGGTTTAAGTTTTTGGTTTTGGCCTTTTTATTTGACTTTTTTTAATTTTGGTGTGAGTTCTGGTGCTGTTGAGCAGAATATGTTTGCTGGTTTGTTGAATTTTTGGTTTTTGTTGCCTTTTTTGTTTTTTATTCCTTTACTTGGTGGTAGGTTGAAGTGGTTTGGTTTGTTAGCTTTGTTTTTGTGGTTATGGAATGCTAAATTGTTTATTTTGTTAATCCCTTTTGTTGCTTTGGCTATTGTTCAAGGGTTAATTTTGTTAGAGAAACATGACACTATAAGAAAAACGATATATTACCTAGCGTTTTTTTGCTTGATTGGTTGGAATATAGCGTTTTTGTTACAGCAACCTACGAATAGCGATTGGTTTGTGGTTGATAAAACAGTAGAATTAGCAAAAGACAATAATTATCCGATTTTTAATGATTGGTCGTATGGTTATTGGTTGTGGAGTAAAGGAATTAAAACTAAAAGTAATCCTGGATATAGTTTAGGTGATGTTTCTTATCAAGGCAAAGGAATTTATTTAACTGATGTTAATTTGCCTTGTGTTTTGGTTTTTGAAAAAAAAGAGATTGCCAGAAAATCCACGAAAATCTGGCAATGCAATTAGCGTCTTTTAAAAAATTTTGAAACTTTATTAAATCCACTTTTTATTTTATTAAAAGTTTCAGTTCTTTCTCTAGCTTTATCTTCTCGTTCTTGGCGTTCAAGTTCTCTAAGTTTAGAAGCGTAAGATTTTTCTTCAATACGCGCTTTTAGAACTTTAACTTTTTCAGCATATCTAACTTTAGCTGGGCGTGTATCCCATAATCCTAAACCCACTTCTTGAGAACCCCTTTTTGATTTTCCTGAGTAAGTTCCACCAAAATCAAAAGACCCTATACTTTGTCCTTTTGAAGAACCATATCCCCCAAAATCGAAAGAACCTATTCCGTTGTATGGATTATAACTTTTTCTTTTAACCATGTTTTCACCCCCTTTTATAGTCCTGCTTTTCTTAAAATTTTCATGCGTTCATTAATTGTAAGTTCTTTATTTCCATATTCATCAAAAACATATTTTGAATATTTACCACTTTTTGTATATTTTTTACTCACTTAAACCACCCACTTTTTTGTTTAGTTTTTAGCTTAAGTAAGTATTCATTCGCTTCATGCATCCTTTTTTTTAACAAACAAAGACTAATATTATCCGGTTTGTTTTTTACACGAATTAAAGCGTTGCGTATTGCTTTGTCTTTTCTTTTAATCTTCCAACTCATAATAATTAACCTCTTGCTAAGTTTTGTAGTATTGTTATTGCGAACAATATTCCTCCAATTAATAATCCTATTAAGAACAATCCAAGCAACCAACTCGCACCCGAAAACAAGTACAAAACGAAAGTGAATCCAAGTAATCCTGGATACATTACTTCTAAAGGTAATTGTGCTTTAATTCCAACAAAAGCAATCAAAATCAAAATAACTAAGCTGCTTAAACCACTATCTCCAAAGAAAACATACTCAGTAAAACACTGCCCAACACCAGGTAAATTAGTAAAATAAAGATTTTTGCAAAACTCTGATACAGGCATATTCAAAACACTCTCCCGAAGAATAATTGTCTTACAACTATTGAAGCTAACCAAGTTAAAGCAACTAACTTAATAAAGAACGCAAACCCAGCAACACTCCAAAATAATGGTGCTACTGGTGGAAATATAGTAGCTAGTTTGCCCATTAATAGTTCAAATCCTACTCCAAGATTAACTATTATTCCTATTGAATCTAAAGCTTTTGATTTAGATGTGTCTGTTGCTGATGTTATTGGTGTGTATCCTTGTTCTGATGTTGGGGATTGACTTGAATCGTTTGCTGGAACATTTATTCCATAATTTGAAGAACTTTTTAAAGTGTCATAACTGTATTGGTTGTTTGTTGAGCTTTGAAGCAATCCAATACCATTACCATTAGCATCAACAAGCCCTGCACCCATTGTAACAAAAGAGTTAATGAAAATCAACATGATTGATAGTGAAATTGCGTAAGCGAACCATTTTTCGTTCATAAAAATCTACCTCTTGCTGCAAAAATTATTACTATTCCGCCTGCTACTAATAAACCATAAACTAATATTGGAATATAAGTGAACCATGTAAAAACACCAAGTAATAACAAAAAAGTTATTCCTAACCCTGTTGGATTGTAAGCGTTTAGGCCTACAGCTACCCCTGCAGTTATTATAAATGAAATGAATAAAGCAACAAATAATTGGTTAGGACAAGGAATATTTGGGTCTGTTCCTGTACAACCCCAAAAAGTTCTTGATCCTATTCCAATTACTTCTATTGCTGTTTTTTGTGTGTAAGGTTTGTAATAAATAAAATCAGTATAATTTACACCATTTATTGTAATAATTACTTCTACTTTTAAATAACCATTTGTATCATACCAATTTCCATCAAGAGTTTGTGCAGTAGAATTAAGGTCTATGGTATTTATTATGTCATCTCCATTGTAATCAAAACTGTTCGAATAAACATAAATATTGTTTCCGTCTATTCCATTAACGTCAGTGTTTAAAACTTTAACATATATTTTTGAAATAGTATCTGTTGAATTATAATCTTTAAAGTTAATAGTTTGAATTAATTGATTATTATAAGAGTATAGAGATTGATTTGTTGGATTAAAAGAAGTAACAATACTAAAGTCATCAAAAACAGGTTCAGTGTAAATAGTGTCAGCAATTCTAATATAAACAATATTAGAAGATGCAGTGATTTTATCAGTCCTCAACAATGTTGTTCCGTCATAAATTTCATACTCATACTCTGAACCAAGAACAGCATAAGTTAAGGCTTCACCTTTAGCGTCAGTAACAACTTGTTCAACATAAGTTCTTCCAAGATCTGAAATGTATTTATAAATTTTTATTGTAATGTCTGTTACTGGTTGGTTATTATAAGCATTAACTGTTCTTATTGTTGTTAATAAACCAGTAGTTGTATCAATTAAATAAGGTTGTAAAGTGTCTGTTAGTGGGTTTCCTGGGTATATTTTTGCGTAGGTTCTTGGAAAATAATTACCATTTGTGTCACTAACTTTTATATTGTAAGGGTTTGAGGTGTTTGGTAGCAGGTAAACTATTTTTGTCGCATTCAAATTATTGTAACTTGCATATAGGTTTTGTGTTATACTTATTTTCCATGTTTCTGTTATTTGTGCTAGGGTTTCTTCATTCTTTGGATATAAAACAGTTAATGTTATTGGGGAGTAAGTGAACTCTCCATTGTTTACTATTGTCCAATAGTTTGAATCGTCTGTTCTTAAATTAAATGTTGTTTCTCCACTTGTATTTGTTTTTAGTTTCCCAATTGTGTAATTTGTGTCCTTGTCTTTTAGTTCAACGAATGTGTTTGTGTATATTGTTGTTTCGTCTGTTTTATAAACTTTGAATGGTATGTCTACATCTATTGTGTTTTGGATTAAAGCAAAGTTTGTGTCGAAGTTTGAGAACTCGTTTAGGTCTGTTTGATAATATCTTGTTGAGTATCCTGTTTTTGTTAATGTAAATAAATAAGTTCCTGTTGTTATTCCTTGAAGGTTTAAGTTTAAAGTATTTCCATCTGTTGTTCCTGAACTTACTCCGTTAATGCTTGGAGTTATTGTATAATTTATTGAATTTAATAAGTTTAAAGAATCCTCATCATAAAAAGTAAATCTTCCTTTTCCGTATGTTTTGAATGTGCTGGTTTTTATGGTTTCGTTGTTGTCGCTGTTATCGGTTGAAAAGTATTGGATTGAATTTAAACCTGTTCCACTATAAATTATGTTTAAAGGAT
>JAKQTP010000273.1 GCA_029563035.1 archaeon
TCATTGCGCAAAAACTATTTATGTATTTGTCCAGATAATACTCTCTTGCTCTTAATATAGCAACTTTAAGTTCTTCAACTACATTATAGTCCATATTAAACTCAAATCGCTTTATACGCATTTCTAATGGCATTTTTTTAATAATATCATTATTATGGATTATTTGTTTTTCTTGCTTGTCGTAATCGTCTCCGATTAAAAGATAACTTAATCGTGACAATTGTCTTTCGATCATATCGTCTGTGTCAGGCATTAAAATATAAGTAACTGAGTAATTTTGTTTGCCCCAAAGCCACATATACCCGATGCCTTGATAATAATATGATTTATTGAGTTCCTGAACTTCAAAAAATGTTTTTACGTTTTTGGAAATTTTAATATCCGTAATTTTATCACTTGATAAAATATCACATTCGCCAATTATCCATTCGTTTTTTTTGCGCTCTTTATTTTTTTTATAAAAAATATTTTCGTACTCACTTAATATTGCTATCGCTTCAGATTCAAGAAGTTTACCCTTAAATAATGTGTCTGCATTTACATCTTCAAAATATCCAAATTCATTATAAAGATAAGTATCTAAGATTAAATCTTTAGTAGCCTTTGAAAGCTCTTTGTTTTTGGATTTTTCAATCAATGATGTGTATTCAATTAACTGATTTTGAGTTAACTGTTTCCCTATTCCGTTGTATCGCTCTTGGTATTTTTCAAGTGTTTTCTTTTGTGCATCAGTAAGACCAAAAGACCCAACCATCAAATCAGATAAACGAGAACACCTAAATAAAATATTACTTTGCGTTTCCATTTTCCTGTTTTTCTAATTGGTTATTTAAAATTTCTTTTTTCTTTGTCTCAAAAATAGTAACGAGTTCATCATCATTTTTATCTATCTCAACTTCCAATATACTTAATCCATCTTCATCAGTACATTTGTTGATGAAGTTTATTAAGCTGTTACGCTCTGAATTTACATTTGTTTGCTCAATAGAAAGTGGTGTATTATCTACATAATCAACTTCCATTGTATCGATGTTTTTTATAACAGATTGATCTGATATAATGGCTTTTTGCATTTCAATTGA
>JAKQTP010000008.1 GCA_029563035.1 archaeon
CGAAATTTTGCTCAGTCATAATTATACATTATTAAATTCATACAAATATTCGGCAGTAGCATATTTATTTATTCGATCAGCCGAATTGTTATCAAGTTTAATGCCATGGTTATCAAAACTACCAATAACTATTGGACTCATAAACTTAATAAAATACTCCTCATTTTTAATCATCTTTGAATTATCAAGAACTTTTTGGTCAGCCTGTTTTTTTATATCATTTAAAGTTTCAAAAATAGTCAATTCTCTTGCATCAACATCTTTTGCCTCCATAATCCTTTTATGAATTCTAGTAAACTTCTCGTCCTTTTCATATTTCTCTTTAAGCAGTGAATTTTTTCTGTTCAAATCCTTAATCGCCTCATAAATTTTTTCTAAAGAATAAATGTTTTTATTCATCTCCTCTTGACTTATTTCATCTAAATTTTTCTTTTCAAATAATCTTCTTAATTCTTCATATAAAGCAATAAACTCCTTATCTTTCTTATCAAAATTTCTAGCCATTTCTTCTCTTGTTTTTTTCAATGTGTTTTTTAATTTATCAGCAATAACCATCTCTTCTTCAGAGACTTTTTTAAAAGTAAATAAAACATCTTCTAAGGCAACGTTTAATAAACTGCTTGTTTCCGAACTGTTTTCTAGTAAATCTTTGAGATTAATTAAACTTAAATGATTATCTACTTCATTATAAAGAATACTTAACTTCTTAAAATCGAGTCTATCCAAAACATCATAATAACCCAACAAACGAATCATGTTATATAGGTTTTTTGCTGACTCTAAGGCCTTTTTAATTTCTAGAACCTCATCCCTGCTTTTAATTTCACTGATTTGTTTAGAAAATATTTCGGCATTTATTAAATCAAAATGAAATAATTTATCTTTAATTTTTTCTATTTCGCTTTCTACGTCTTCTTTTGATAAAAATAGATTAGAATAAGTTTTAATTTCGTCTCCCAATTCATCCTGCAATTCTTCAAAATAAGCCTTATTGGTTGCGTCAAACTCTTTTCTAATGTCAGCAAAGTCAACTACATAACCATAACGAAAATCCTGATATGGTCTATTAACCCTAGTTAATGTCTGCAATAAATTATGTTTTTTTATTATTCTGCCGAGATACAATTTCTTTAATCTGGGGCAATCAAACCCAGTAAGAAGCATGTTGTAAACAAACAATAAATCAATTTTACCTTCCTTAAACTGATCTATTTCATTTTTTCTTTCTTCTTTATTGCCGACATCATGAAGAATTAAGCTTGCTTTAAGATGTTTGTATTTTTCTTTAAATACGTCAAACATCTTTTTTGCTTGGTCCGAACTATCACAAACAACCATTCCGCCAATACTTGAATCTCCAAACATAATCCGACTCTTTTCAAAGTCATTCACAATATAATCAAGCATTGGTTCAACAAATTTATCATGAGAATAAATAACTCGTTTATCAACATCGCCTTTTAGAATTTTTATCTCTTTTAGAGCTTCCTGTAATTGGATTTTGTAACTTGTTTCAATACCTTCTCTGATCAACTTCAAAGTGTAACCATCAGCAATTGATGAGTTGTAATAATATTTATGTATATAATCTCCAAATATTCCTCGAGAGTTTTTATTTTCTCCTATAAGTGGTGTACCTGTAAGCCCAATCATAATAGCGTCTCTATCAGATGAAAA
The DNA here is from genome assembly GCA_029563035.1 of archaeon. Next base: position 1,678 of record JAKQTP010000008.1, read on the forward strand.
CAGATTAGCTAAAAAACTGCCGTTAGGATCATAACTACGATGAACCTCATCTAGAAAATAGACTCTCTGAGTATTTGTGTTGTATAAGTTTTTACTCAAAACTCCGGTTTCTTCTTTAAATTTTTGAATATTAACTACCGTAACTTCCAACTGCCCTTTTAAATTGTGAACATTTCTATTTGTTTCGAAATCTTTAATAAGCTCTTCCTTGGAATTGACTGTATGAACAACTAAGCCGCGACTAGAAAATTCTTTTCTTGCCTGAATCAACAAATCTAGTCTATCTACAATAAAATAGAACTTTGGAATAACATCTTTCTTTTGGAAATAGTCTGTTAAATACCTGACATTATAAAAAGCTAGTGCGGTTTTTCCACTTCCTTGCGTATGCCAAATAATACCTTTCTTCTCTCCGCTATCAATTTTCTTTTCTATAGCCTTGGTAGCAAAAAATTGAGGATATCTCATCACATGTTTTTGTAAGCCATCAAATTCTTTTACATAAGCTATGCCATATCGCAAAAACATTGCTAACCT
>JAKQTP010000024.1 GCA_029563035.1 archaeon
CATTACAAATTTTTGAATTATGTACTTTTGCTAAAAAATTTTTATTACAAAAAATACATAATTTATTTAATCTATATGTTAATTCTGAGCCTTTTATCATTTTGTTCTATGCTGTCTTATAGCACAAGAAAAATTATCAAATGTTTTTGTAGAAATATACATTTATTTATTTTTTGATTTTTCTTTAGATTTATTTCTAGATTCTTTTTTAGAAAATTCTTTATGTTCTGATTCTAGAGGTTTGATGGTTACCACTCTTGTTTCCTTAATCATCAAACCTCCCAATTTTCTTCTTTCTTTAAGGGCTCCTTTATTTTCCCCAAACAAATTATTAATGTTTTTAATCCTATCAAGGGCACTTAATTGATTATAAAGTTCTTGCCTTAAGTTTGCTTCTTCCCTCTTTTGTTTTTTACTTTTAGACATCTATTTCTGATCTTTTAAATAATTAATTTATTTTACAAATTTACAATTTTATTTTAATATACAAAGTTTTTTATTTTTTATTTTAAAATAAAATTAACAACCCGACTTTAGCTTGGTTGCTTAAATATGACGCTAGCCTAGATAACCCATATTAGCTAATTGGAATTAAGGTCGACTCTTATCCAATGGACTCTGTTTCATTTACCTATTGAAGGCAGAGGATAGACAGGTACTATTATCTTGTCTCCGGGATGAATTATAAATTGAAAATATTCTTTTTTAATTTCAGGATACTCACTATAAAAATATTCATAAATTTCTTCTATAGAATTAAATACTTTAGAATCGAAGATGGCACCATCAAATCCTGCCATAACACATTCTCTTATAGTTATCCAATATTGAATAAAGAATCTATTTTTTTTAATAGAAACAATATATTTACCTGTTTTTCCAGAATATTTTTGTTTATATAATTTACCTTTATATTCTGTTATCTTAATATTTATTTTCATAATTTTAAACTCCTTTTTTTGCGCCTCCGAAAATATCTATATGTAAACGTGGGCAAAAACGAAATCCATACTTAACAGATAATCTTGCGACAATTTTATTATTTATTTTTAATTGTTCTTCATTAATTCCCTCAGGCATCAATAAGATATCTGTATTAGAAAAATTCTTTAATTTAGATAACCACTCATCTTTTATTTCTAAAACATCTTCTTCATTAGATACAACAAATTTTAATTGAAATAATTTATTGTTCTCTATTGAGCTATCTATAAAAGATTGTATCACATTTAAATTCTTTCTTAATTTATCATGTTTCTCAATCCATTTAACATTTAGATTATTCTCAAAACAAGTTCTAGAATTTGGTGTTGAAGATTTTAATTTAGGGCTCATAGAAATTAAGTCTATATATTTACTAAATTCTTCATTATATATTGTGGCATTTGTTTCTATGGTAATTAAATAACCTTCTTTTTTTAATTCTCTGCAAAGTTCAATAATAGAATCTTGTTGCATTGTTGGTTCTCCACCACTAATAACAATGTGTTTTATTAATTTATCACTATTATTAATATTGATTAGTTTCAATATGTCTTCTATTGTTTGGATATTTTTTTCTGGAGTAAAAGAACTATATGCTGTATCACAAATAGAATCTTTAAAAGTACACCTAAGGTTACATGAGCTTGTTCTTATAAACAAACAAGGTATTCCTGACCAAAGCCCCTCTCCTTGGCAGGTGCCAGAAAAATCCCATTCGGTATCATTTGTAATTTTATCTCCATTTATGTCTTTAATAAGTGGAAAAACACCATTTTCTACTAATATTAATTTATTCATCAACTATTTAATTTGAAAACAAAATTATAAAAAATTATTAAGAAAACAAAAAAAAGTTAAAAAATAAATTTAACTTTACGGTTTATAACTTATGAATAAAGAAAACAATATAGAAGATTTAGTTGATTTAAACGGGCAACCGTTATCGAATCGGGCTAAGAAAAAGATATTGTGGAAGAAAAATAATAGGTTTAAACAAAAACAAAAAGCCAACTTATATAAATGTCCTAATAGATTATTAATGTTTTGTAATAATAAAACAGAAGGTCTACAAGGACAGAAGATGCACTTAACAAAAATTCTATCTTATTATTGTTATATAAGGAAGAAAATTAATAGTGGGCATATTTTTAATTTTTCAAAGATACCAGATAATTTTAAAGAAGTAAAAAACTTTATGTCAAACGCTTCTTTTAAGAAATATAATTTATTATTAGTGATGAATAACTTTGCGGAATTCACTCCTGATAATAAAGGTATTAAAATATTTAGTTTAGAGAAGGCAACAAAAATAATCTGTTGCGATGATAATAATAAAATAAAAATCGAGAAAGAACCTTGTTTCAATATCGATTTTGATGATAAGATAAATAAATTAAAAGATTTCCATAAAATTCTTTTAGAGCAACTTTACGATGATACACTCGAGAGAGTGTTTAAAGCTGACGAATTAAAACGTGTTCCGACCAACAAAAGGAGTTGCGTGAAGAGAATTCTAAGAGATGAATTGACAGAGAAATATTTTAATTACTTTACAACCACCATCAATATGTCTAACAAACAAATAGGTAAAATTTTTAGCATGTCTAGAAATTATGCTTATAAGTTTAGAAAATATATTGAAGAACAATGGAAGAACAAATCTGTTGAAATTAAGTTTCTTAATTACCAAGTAAATATTAATCAATTTGATGATTTAGTTAAGCAATATCCTAATTTTAAATATTATGGATGCGAACCTACTTATTATTTGAATAAATATACTCCTGTTAAGAATTTAGGTCAGAGATTAGTTGTTGTTAGAAAAGAGTTGTAGAAAGTAATTTTAATATTTTTTTGTATAATACAGAACAAGAAAAATGTTTTGTATATAAGGTTTCTTATGTATATCTATTAAATAAAATAAATATCTTCTAAAGAAAAGTATAATTATCTAAGAAAGATTATAATAATAGAGATAATATATAATAAACAATATTTTAATAAAGATTATAATAAAGAAGATTACTTTATAAATAGAATATCTTAATAGAGAACAATATAATAAACATTATCTTTAATAGAATATCTTAAATAAGAATCATTTATATTTTTTTGCTACTTTTTTTAAAACAATATTATGTCAAGAGATACAAACAAACAAAAATTCTATAAATTATATTTCGATGGTTCATGTGGGCCGAAGAATCCTGGTGGAGATTTAGGTTTTGCTTTCATCTTAAGAGATTCTAATGATAATGAAATAAAGAGATTCTCTAAACAAATAAAGAAAGAAGATTATATAGAAGGGGTAACCTCAAATAATCTAGCTGAATATTTAGGTTTAATTTCGGGGTTAGAATATTTATTAGAATCAAAATTACATTTAGAGAGAATATATATCTATGGTGATAGTTCTCTCGTGATAAATCAGATGAATGGATATTGGGGAATAAAAGATGGTTTATATAGGCATGCTGCAGAGAGAGCAATTTTATTATCTAAAAAATTGCTAGATATAAAATTTAAATTTATAAGGAGAGAGTTTAATAAGGATTGCGATATAATATCAAAGTATAATTATAGAGAGATAGATTTCTACTTCTTAGATTGTGATTAAGCGACTTTATTTCTTTTTTAATACAAAGTATTAACTTCATTAAAATAATTAAAATTTGAGTACATTATGCAAGGAATAATTAAGATTCAAGAGGATAGGTTATACAACTTCTTGTTTGAGATATATCTAAACTCTTATTATATCTCATTAATTAAAAATTTTAATTTCTCTGAGATTATGCAATTAATGAGAAGTGAAAAACAATATATCATAATTTATAAAGAATTAGAGAGTGCTCATCTATCAATAATGCGAGAAGAAAGTTTAGTAGGTAAGTTGGTAATAAGAGAGCATAGATTTAGACATCTAATAGAAAAACATAAATTATTAAATCTAATAAATATTGATGGAGAAAATGATTCTGTCTTTATTCAACCAGAAACCGTATTATTAGAGTATGATATGTTAGAACCTGAGCAAAAAGAATATTATGATACTTTCTATAAACAATCTATAAAAAATTAATCAATGACATTAATTATTAAAAAAAATAAAAAACCTAAACCTTCTAATCCGGAGATGATAATTTCTAAATTTTTAGAAGATAATAAAATTGCACATACAAGAGAAAAAAAGTTTCCTGGATTATTATCTATGAAAAAAGGAGAATTAAGATTTGATTTTTATATCAAGGAGATGAATTTATTATTAGAATATGATGGGCCGCACCATACATCTAAGCAAATTTATGGAAAGAAGACTTTCATAAAAACTTATATCAATGATAAAATCAAAGATAATTATGCTGAGAGGATGAATATTAAATTAATCAGAATTAATTATAATGAAGATTTGCAAAAAAGATTATTAGAAATCTTTTTATTATAAATTAAAAATACTATTTTTGTTTTCTTTTAATAAAAGTTTTTAAATAAAAAATATGAGTTTAATAGGAATATCAGGAAAAATAGGAAGTGGCAAAGATACCGTAGGTAAGATTATTCAAT
>JAKQTP010000144.1 GCA_029563035.1 archaeon
CTGCCGTTGATTATTCTTTGCAAAATACGCTACTGGATAAATTCTAAAAGAAATAAATTAAAAGGATCAGCTTGTTTTAAAAAAGCCAATCTATTTAAAGAAGATTTATCAAAAGCTGATATTGTTTATCTTTTTGCTTTACCTAAAACGCTTGAAAACAAAATACGCCCCAAATTAGAACGAGAACTTAAATCGGGAACTAAAATTATTTCAAATGTGTTTGAAATAAAAGGATGGGAGCCTGATGTGGTTGATTATGAATCCGGTTGTTCTCCTGTGTATTTATATATAAAAAAATAACCTTGAACGTTTATGATTTCTGGGTTATTTTTTATTAAAAATTGAATTCAGAGATTATAGTTATTTCTCAACTTTTCTTGTTTTTTTTATTTTAGAATGAATCTTTTTTGATTTTATTCTTTGTTCTTTGGTATGGATCGGAATAGTTGTTGAGATTCTCTCTTTTTCCGGAGTAAGAGTTTTTATGACTAATTTTATTATTGCATCAATAACTTCTTTTTTGTTTTGGTTTTGAGTGCGATATTTTTGACTAGAAATACAAAGAATTCTCCCTTTGATGTTTTTTTGTCCGATAAGCTTTGAAAGTTTTTGTCTATCATCTTCTGATATAGCCCGCGACGTTGAGAAATTCCACAAACCAACAACTTTGGTTTTTCTTTTGTTAATATTTTGACCACCCGGCCCAGAAGATTGAGCCATATCAAACCGCGTTTCTTTTTTGATTATTGATTCTATCTTTTTTTCCTCTGTCATATCTCATTCATTATACCATTAAACAGAGCTGGTGTCCGAAAAAGTTGTTTTTTGGATTTAGGTTATTGTTTTATTATTCTTTATTTCAGATTTAATGATTTTATACAAAAACAGAAATGTTGATGTTTGAATATTTAATTTAGATTAATTTATTTTTATAAAAATATAATGACGGTAATTTAAAATTTTTCAATCGGATAATTTAAAAAGTCCGGCAAGGTCATTTTGCCGGACTTTTTTATTTAGTTGTTTTTATTAATGTGTGCCAAAAAAGCTAGTATTCATAAGGAAAATGAATTTCCGCATAAAACCTATACTTTCAAGAATTACCGATTTTTTAGTTAAAATATTAATTTTCTTCAAAATTTCACTTTCCGCATTAAACCTAGTTATTTTTAAATACTCCTAAAAAAATGTTTCACGTGAAACATTTTGAACCATATTTATGGGTTGTTTTGTGAGATAAAATGTTTCACGTGAAACATTTTATCCAAAAAAAGTCCGGCAAATAGGTTTTAAGCCATTTTTTAAAATCTTGCCGGACTCACATTGTTTCACGTGAAACATTTTGTTTAAAATTATCATTGTTTGATAAAAAAATAAGAATATAATAAATATATGGATTCTTTAGAAGTGGGCAAATTAGGTGAAGAATTGGCCTGTGGATATCTAGTTAATAAAGGTTATAGGATAATAGATAGAAATTTCCGTAAAGGATTTGGAGAAATAGATGTAATAACAAAAAGACAAGATGGGGTCTTAGTTTTTATAGAAGTTAAAACAATGACTAAGCATAATGACCCTGTGGAAAAGAGTCCGGCAAGTTATCCACACCTTGCCGGATATGAATCAAATCTGGAACGGATAATCCCAGAAGATCAGATGACACTATCCAAGATAAACAAGTTTAAAAAAATCTGCCAATGGTATGCAAATAATAACCCGAAGCTAGTGTTAGAGAATGGATATCAATTGGATGTATTATCCATAATTATTCAAAATAATCGGGTTTTTATAAAACATTATCAGAACATCATTTAACTAGTATTGACTTTTTTTGTCTTTATTTTATAAATATAAAACTGGAATTGTTTTGTTTTTTCTGTTTTAATCCTTCTAATGTCTGGTCATAATAAATGGACTCAAATAAAAAGAAAAAAAGGGGTTACCGATCAAAAACGGGGGCAGATTTTTTCTAAATTACTAAGAGCTATTTCGGTAGCAGCCAAAGAAGGTACCAACCCAACAAACAATACCAGACTTAAATCAATAATAGACAAAGCCAGAGATATTAATGTTCCGTTGGAAAACATTGAAAGAGCTATAAATAAATCATCGGAAATTGGTGATGTTGAAGATCTAATAATTGAGGCGTACGGACCTGAAGGAATAGCTATTTTAATTGAAGCTCAAACAAATAATCGCAATAGAACAATTTCAGAAATAAAAAAAATTCTTTCTGACCACGAGGCAAAATGGGCCGATCCCGGAAGTGTTTTGTGGGCATTTGAAAAAGATTCTTTTTCACCGCACGAATACCATGCCAAGTTTCCTCAAAAAATATCGGATGAATCAGAAAAGAAAATAATAAAAATCCTTGACGCTCTTGATGAACACGATGATGTTTTGGAAGTTTATACTAACGAAGTTTTAAATGAGTCTTAATTTTTATGAAAATAATAGGCATTGATCCGGGAAGCACACGCGCCGGTTATGGAATAATAGATTTTCAGGGTAGGTTGCCTGTCTTTATAGATGCTGGAATATTAAAAATTTCGTCATTAGACAAAAATGAGCGTTTGTTAGAATTGTATAAATCATTCCAATCAATTATAAAAAAATATTCTTTGGATGCGGCTGGAGTTGAAAAATTATATTTTGTAAAGAATATAAAAACAGGAATTGAAGTTTCTCAATCAAGAGGAGTAATTATATTATGTCTTCAAGAGAAAAAAATACCCATTAAAGAATACACTCCTCTTGAAATAAAGCAGGGTGTATGCGGTTATGGAGGAGCTGATAAATCGGCGATAACCAAAATGGTTAGGTCTATTTTAAAAATAGAAGATCTCAAACAACCTGATGATGTTTATGATGCTTTGGGAATAGCATTGGTAACAGGTTATTCAATGTTAACCGATCAACGTAATTATCCACATTAAAAATTGACAAATAATTGGTTTCGGTTATATTTTTATAGTTAATAATTTTCATAATTAAGTTATAAAAAAATAATGAACGCAATTGATACAAAAGTTCCGTTTGTAGTTTCTTTTAAAAGTTATGAAGAAGAGGAGGATGAAGATGATTTTGATATAAGTCTCACGGGGAATAATAAACCAAAAGAAGAAGGTGATGACTTTGATCCTGATGCAGAAGAAGCAGAATATCTTGGAGAGGAAACAGAAGAAGACGAAGAAGAAGAGGAAGAAGAGGGAGAGGGTTTTGGATTAAACGAAGATGAAGAAGATGAAGATGCGAATGAATAAATAACTGTAAAATCCCCCTCCATAAAATTTGGAGGGGGATTTTTAGTATAAAAAATAAAAGAGTATACTTTGTTAATATGAAAAAAACGTTTAATTATAAAAAATTAATTGGAATTGTTTTTGTTGTTGTTTTAATTTTTGTTGTGTGGAGTCTTTTTTATTTTATCCAACTTGTAAAAGATCTTCCTCATCCGGAAAAACTTACTGATCTTCAACCTACTCAATCAACAAAAATATACGACCGGACCGGAGAAATTCTTTTGTATGAAATACATGGCCAAGAAAATAGAACTGTTTTGGCTCCAATAGATATTCCCGATTACATTAGTAAAGCTGTTGTAGCTGTGGAAGATCAGGGTTTTTATCAACACTCTGCTATTGATTGGAAAAGTATTGTAAGAGCTTTTTTTGCTAATTTAATAAAAGGTAGGATAACTCAAGGCGGATCAACAATAACTCAACAACTGGTGAAAAATGTTTTTTTAACACCGGAAAAGACGATAGAAAGAAAATTGAAAGAATTGATTTTGTCCTATTGGATAGAAAAAAACTACACGAAAGATGAAATTTTAGTGATGTATTTAAATCAAATTCCTTTAGGATCTAATGCTTATGGAATTGAGGCCGCCAGCAGATTATATTTTGGGAAAGGAGCAAAAGATATAACCTTAGCTCAAAGCGCTGTTTTAGCCGCTTTAATTCAAGCTCCCTCTTTTTATTCGCCTTGGGGTGTTCATATAAAAGATTTGGAGAATAGAAAAAACTATGTTTTAGATCAAATGGAAGGGCTTGGATATATTGATAAAACAAAATCAAACGAAGCCAAACAAGAAAAAATTGTTTTTCAACCTCAATCTATCGGCTCAATAAAAGCCCCTCACTTTGTGATGATGGTGAGGGATTATATTATCAATAAATATGGTGAAGAATTGGTTGAAAATGGAGGATTAAAAGTAATCACTTCTTTAGATTGGAAACAACAAGAAATTGCCGAAAGAGTTGTTAAAGAGGGGGCTTCTCGAAACAAAGAATTGTACAAAGGAGAAAATGCTTCTTTGGTTTCTCAAGATCCTAAGACCGGACAAATATTAGCGATGGTTGGTTCGGCTAATTATTTTGACAAAACAATTGATGGCAACTTCAATGTTGCGTCTCAAGGATTAAGACAACCAGGATCTGCTTTTAAACCATTCGCATATTTAACTGCTTTTGAAAAGGGTTACACTCCCGACACAATTGTTTTTGATACACCAACCGAATTTACTCCAAACAATCCTAATTGTCCTATTGTAGTAGATTATAATAATGAAAATAATCAATGTTTCCATCCTCATAATTTTGATAATGAGTTTCGAGGTCCAGTAACCTTAAAACAAGCCCTTGCTCAATCACTTAACATTCCATCAGTTAAGGTTTTATATTTGGCTGGAATAAAAGACACGATAGAAACAGCTAAAAAAATGGGTATTACTACTTTAGAAGATCCCTCTAAATACGGACTTGCTTTGGTTTTAGGAGGTGGAGCAGTTAAACTTTCCGAGTTAGTTGGAGCTTATTCTGTTTTTTCTCAAGAAGGAATAAAACACAATTCGTCATTTATTTTAAAAGTGGAAGATAATAACAAAAACACTCTTGAGCAATTTATAGATTCGGCAAATCAAGTAATTGAACCGCAATACACAAAAATAATTAATTCAATTTTATCGGATTCTGAACTTCGATCCGGATTGTTTCAGTCCAGTATTAATTTAACTAATTTTAACGGATATCAAGTGGCTCTTAAAACAGGAACAACAAATGATTATAGAGACGCTTGGGTGGTTGGTTACACTCCATTTATTACAGTCGGAGTATGGTCGGGAAATAGCGATTACAAACCAATGCAAAAACAAGGAGGCAGTATATTAGCAGCAGTGCCTATTTGGAGCGCTTTTCTTAAAGAAGTTATAAATCAGTACCCTCCAGAGAAATTCGCCTCTCCAGACCCCATAATTTCATCAAAACCGATGTTTAATGGGCAATATATAGTTCAAATATTGAAAAATGGAATAAATTTTCCTAATATCCACGACATCCTTTATTATATTGATAAAAATAATCCCACTAGCGACGTCGGACAAAATTATAATCCTTCAAACGATTACCAGTTTAATAATTGGGAAATTCCCGCTATTAATTGGGCAAGAATAAATATTCCTAATTTTGACATCCAATATAATAAATAAATTTTAATTTTAAAAACACCCCGAGAGATCGGGGTGTTTTTTTATGAAGATTTTATAGGCATAACAATATACAGATATGATGGATCATCGGGAGACTTTATTAAACTGGGTTTTTCTTCTCCATTAAATCCAAAAAATACATTGTTTTGTTTTATATTTTTTAATCCATCTAAAACAAATTTCCAATTAAAAGTTACTCGCGCACTTTCTCCTTTTATTTTTGCCGGTAATATATATTCACTTTCTCCAAATTCTTGGCTTGATGATAAAATAGTTATATTTTTTAAAGATTCATCGGTTACAAATTTAACTTCATTAAGACGATTAGAAAGCGATCCTGCTAATTTTAACGCTCCTGAAAGATCATTTTTATCAATTATCACTTCTGTGTTGAAGTTTTTCGGAATAACTAATTCATAGTCCGGAAACTTTCCTTCTATCAATCTTGAGACAAATAATATTTGGTTCTCTTCAAAAAAAACTTGATTGTTTTCAAAATATATTTTCATTTTTCCATCTGTTTTTGATGAAAATATTTTAATTAATTCTTGCACAGTTCTAAAAGGTATTATATAAGACGCCTCATTTTTCAAATCAGCTTCAAATTTTTTTGATGGAATAGTTTTTTCAGCAAGTCTAAAACTATCTGTTGCGGCTAAATTAATTGATTCTCCTTTATATACAAAGAATATTCCTCCCAACTCTGGTCTAATATCCGAAACCTGACATGCTGAAAAGACTGAAGAAATTGATTCTATAAAATAAACCGTATCTATTTGAAAAAAACTTTTTTTATTTTCTTTAATTTCTGGGATTATAGGGTAATCGTCTTTGGGTGTTGTTGATATTTTAGCTTTATAATTATCAGTTGTTATAAGAATGGAAGATCCTTTTGTTTCTAAATTTATTCTTTCGGATGTTAAATTATAAATAATTTGAGAAAAAACAGAATAGGGAATAGTAACTGATCCATCTTGAATTATTTTAGCTGATATAATATAAGAAACTCCTATCTCTAAATCAGTGGATGATATTTTAAGTTTGTCTTCAAACGCTTCTAATAGAAAATTTTTTAAAACAGGCAAGTTAGAGTTTTCTTTATGTGTTCCCGATATTATCGACAAACCTTCTTTAAGATTATTTTTAAGAACAATTAGGTTCATATTTTTTGTTTATTATATTAATATAAATAGTAGTAGGAGTAGTAGTGAGTTGTGTATAAGTGGATAACTAAACGGGGTTATTTTTTAAAACAATAAATAAAGGTTTTTATTTAGTATATTTTGTAGAGAAGGTGTGGAAAAGTAGTGTAATTTTAAGCCGGGTTTTTATTAATAACTTCCTTAACTAGAATTATTTTTTGGTTTAAAATCTTGTCTCGCGTCATTTCACGCAGTATTTTCTCATATGAGTGGATTGCTGTTGTGTGATCTCTTTTCCCCAATCTATCCCCAATATCAGGGTATGACATACCCAACATATCCCTCATAAGAAACATAGCTATTTGACGGGGTAAAACAACCTCTTTTCTCCTGGATTTATTAATAAGATCTTGAAACCCGATTTCAAAAAACTCAGCAACACATTTTATCACTTGTTGCGGGTTTATATTAACCATATTTTGTTGAAGGGTGGCGCTAACTATTTCATCCGCTATTTTTAAGTCAATTTCGGCATTTTTAAACTCTTTATAAAAATAAAGTTTATTAATAATACCTTCTATTTCTCTTATGTTGCGCTGTATTTTTGTGGCTATAAAATGAGCAACCTCATCGCTTAAATCAAAGCTTTTTTCCTGTATTTTGTTTTTAATAATAGCCATTTTCATCTCATAATCAGGGTAAGTAATATCGGCGATCATTCCTCCTTCAAACCTTGAACGAAGACGGTCTTCTAATGTGGGTATTTGGGACGGTGGCCGATCCGAAGATATAATAATCTGCTTATTATTTTGATAAAGCATGTTGAAAGTATGAAAAAACTCCTCCTCACTTCTTTCTTTGCCACCGATAAATTGAATATCGTCAATAATAAGGACATCAATAGTTCTATATTTATTCTTTATATCCTCCATTCTTTTTGTTCTAATTGCCCAAACAACATCATTTACGAATTTTTCTGAAGGAACATATTTAACTTTTATTCTGTTTTTAAATGTTTTTAAAATTTCATTTCCAATTGCTTGGATAAGATGGGTTTTTCCTAAACCAGTTCCTCCATACACAAAAAGAGGGTTATATTTTTTCCCCGGATCTTTACTAACCGCATTAGCGGCGGCATAAGCAAGTTCATTAGAAGAACCAACAACAAAATTTTTAAAACCATATCGAGGATGAAGGTTTGTATCAGGGTCGGCGCTAAATTCAACAAAACCAGCTTGGCCAATATCTGTTGGGGTTGTTGTTTTTGTTTGAGAAAAAATTTTCTCTTCAATATTTCCCGTCAAAACAACATATTCTATGCGATTTATAGATTCATCCGAAACTCTTAATATTTCCAATATCATCTTGTGATATTTGGATTGAATCCATTCTTTAGCAAAATTATTAGCTACTCCTATAATTATTGTTCCTGTTTCGTTGTTTTTCTCAACAAGACGGCTGTTTTTAAACCAAGTCAAAAAATTCGGTTTTGAAATTTGAAGTTCTACATCTGCTAAAGCACGTTCCCACAGTTTTTTAAGATCCATATGAGTTAAACATTAAATACTAAAATTGAAAATAACCAAGCAGATAAAAGAGTTTTTCAAGTTGTCCACATTGTAACAGAAAAGATTGTAATTGAAAGTGTGGAAAAATCAAATTATGTTAATAAGTTGTGGATATCTATTTTTACACGATAAAGTTTAAAATTTAAAGAATAAATATTATTTTTTATTTTTATCACTAATGTTATTTAATGTGATCAAATAACCTGTTTTATATTGATTTAACCTTTTATACCTGGTAGAGTTGTTATATGTCACGAACATATCAACCCAAAAAAAAGAAAAGGGCACGGACTCACGGATTTCTTAAAAAAATGAGGACTCCCGGGGGCCGCAGAGTAATATCCAGGCGGCGAGCCAAAGGAAGAAAGAAGCTCACTGCATAAGCGGTGAGTATTTCTATAAGCAAATATGCTTGCAAAAAAATATAGACTCAACAAAAACTTTTTTACTTCTAAAAAAAGTCCTCAAAACACTTTAATCAGAGTTGTTACAACACCTATTGCTTCGGTAAAGATTTATAAATCCGAAAAACCTTATAGTCGATACGCTGTTGTTATTGGTGCTAAAGTTTTTAAAAAAGCCGTTGAACGAAATCGATTAAAAAGAGTTTTTTATGAGTATATAAGATCAAAAAACTTATGGAAAAAAACCAATCAAGATTTTGTAATTTATATAAAAAAATTCAAAACAAATCTTTTTAATGAGGAGATTAAAAAATATCTTGAGAAAATATTCTAAATAATATGATAAATCTTTTTAACGAAATTCTTTATAGACCATTATTAAACCTTTTGTTTTTAATTTATAACAATGTTTGGGCAGATTTAGGTTTAGCAATTATTATACTCACTATTCTTATCAGGGTTATTCTTTTGCCATTGTTTTATAAAAGCGCAAAAGATCAAACTATAATTCAAAAAATCACCCCGCGAATAAAAGAGCTTCAACAAATTCACAAAGATGACAAACAAAAACAAGTTGAAGAAATAATGAAAGTTTATAAAGACCACAAAGTCAGTCCCTTTTCCGGTTTTTTATTGCTTTTAATACAACTCCCGATATTAATAGCTTTATATCAAGTTTTTTTAAAAGGGTTTGGTCAAGAGATTCTTTTAAAACTTTATTCATTTGTTTCTGCGCCAACAATAATTCACACTGATTTTTTAGGAATCATTAATTTAAATAACAAAAATATTTGGTTGGTTATTTTGGCGGGAGCGCTTCAATATCTTCAATCTAAATTAATGATGAGCGCATCTGTTGTTAAAAACAACAATAATCAAAGCAAGGAGGCTGATATGGTTCAAAAAATATCAAAAAATATGATGATTATGGGGCCACTGATTACTGTTGTAATTTTATATTCATTGCCCGCAGCGGTAGCGTTATATTGGTTGACAACATCGGTTTTCTCTGTTATCCAACAAGTGGTTATTAATAAAAAAATTAACAAATAATATGAATGAAACTCGCGAGCTTATAGAAAAGCTTATCAAACTAATGGGTTTTGAAGACGTTTCGGTAACATATATTGAAGATTCAAACCGCTATCTCGTTTTCGTAAATGATGGTTTATTTTTAAAACGTTTTCTTGCCCAATTAATAAACGATTTGGAGTTTTTGGTAAAAATGATTCTTCTAAAAAAAGGACTCGGAATTGTTTATATTGATATCAATAATTATCGTAAAGACAGAGAAGAATTAATTATTAAACTTGCCAAGGCTGCCGCTAAAAAAGCATCCACTATAAAACAAGAAGTTTCCCTTCCGGCAATGAATGCTTATGAGAGAAGAATAGTTCATTCTCAACTTACAATGCATCCGGATCTTAAAACAGAAAGTATCGGAGAAGGAAAACAACGGCACGTTATTATAAAACCCATATAACAAAAATCCCCAAAAAAGGGGATTTTTGTTATCCACTCTAAAATTATGTAGGTTTGGTAGAATGTAGTTAGATAAATTAAATAATTATTTGCACTCATCTATGTCACATCCAGCTTTGAGGGATTTTTATTCAGAAGAAGGTCGTGTTTATAAATTTAAAATAGGCAAATTATTAGCCTCATCTCTTTCTGGGTTTGTTGCTGGTATATTGTTTACGTTGGTGGCAATAATTGGAGCGTATTTTATTATTGAAATACTAAAATCCAACCTTTCTTAATTTAATAACAAAATCCACTCTTTTTGGAGTGGGTTTTTTGAGTTAGTTTATTTCTCCCCAATACTTGCCCATTCTGCAAACCACCTCAAGAGGAACTTTTAGTTTGAAAGAATTTTCCATTAATTCTTTTATATTTTTTATAACAAGACTGTTTTTTTTGTTTTCCAAAAGAGATTCTTTAATTTCAAAAATTAATTCATCGTGTATAGAAAGAATCATTTTTATATCCTGGGGATGTTTTGATTGTATGTATTCATAAACCTTAATCATTGATATTTTGAGAATATCGGCTGCCAGACTTTGACTAGGCATGTTAGTTACCATTCTTTCAGCTTCCGAATAAAATTGTTGATTAACAGAATTAATTCCCGAAACACTTCTAAATCTTCCGTTTATGTTTCTAACAACTCCAGTTAGTTGGGCTTCTTGGATAATTTTCTTTTGCCATTCTTTTATTGCCGAAAACTCATCAAAATATTTTTTTATAAAATCCTTGGCTTCTTGAGGGGTTATATGAGCTGTTTGAGCCAATGCTCTATATCCCATTCCATACATCATTCCAAAATTAAGAGTTTTTGCTACCCGTCTCATTTGAGGCGTGACGTTTTCTTTTAAAGTATCAAATATTTTTTGAGCTGTTACAGAATGAATATCTTCTTTGTTGTTAAAAGCTTCTATCATATTTTTATCTCCACTTAATGAAGCCAGCACCCTGAGTTCAATTTGCGAGTAGTCAAAAGAAACAAGAGTGTGGTTTTTAGGAGCAATAAATATATTTCTTATTTTTTGCGACCAATCAGATTCTTGAGGAATATTTTGAAGATTGGGGTTTTGACAAGAGAGTCTGCCAGTAGCAGCTCCAAGTTGTAAAAAGGTGGGATGAATTCTTCCATCTGATGAAATTAATTTTTTGAAAGAGTCCAAATATGTTGTTTTTATTTTAAATAATTCTCGGTATGAGGTTAATTCATCAAATATTGGAAGAGCATTTTTTTCCTTAATTTTTTCTAAACTTTTAGCTGATGTTGAATTTATTTTTATCTTCAAATCATTTTGAAAATATTCCAATAATTGCTTGGGAGAATTAAGGTTTATGGGTTTTCCTATTTTTTTAACCAAATCATCGTTCTTTTTGTTTATTTCCAAAACCAATTCTTTAAGAACTGATTCTATGGTTTTTTCTTCAACTAATACGCCATTTTTCTCCATTTCAGCTATAACGGGAATAAGAGGAGTTTCAATTTGTTTAAAAACATATTCTATTTTGGAATCAGTTATTTTTTTTGTGAGCCAAGGATAAGCCTTACGACAAAAATCTTCATAAGATAGAGATTCTTTAAAAATTATCAAAGACGCCTCTTCCCATGTATCTGATTGAATCCCTAATAATTTAAGAGCTATAGATATGTCAAAATACGGATCTTTTAATTCATATTTTTTAAAAACATCTTTTAATCCAAAACCAATCTTAATTTTGTCGGAAGAAAATATTTTTAAATTTAAAAACTCGGGGTTTATGATAATAAAATCCTCATTTGAAAAGATGCTAATTTGTTTAAAATCCGATTCCTTTTTAATTTCTTTAACCACAGTTCGGGTTGGTTTATCGGAAATTCTTTTTATTAAACTCGAAAAACCCTTTTCTTCAAAATAAGAAGTAATAATATTTTTATTAGGAGAACATTCTAATTCTTCAAGAACAACATCAATTGGAGCATGAGTATTAATCGTAACCAATTTTTTAGAAAGAAGAGCAATGTCTTTGGAAGAAAATATTTTTTCATAATTTTTTTCCTTTAAACCGTTTTTAAAAAATGAGTCTAAGTTATTATATTTTCTTATAATTTCTGATGCTGTTTTTGGTCCGATACCGGATACCCCGGGAATATTATCCGACTGGTCTCCGACAAGAGCTTTATAATCAATAAGTTGATTTGGTTTAACCCCAAATCGTTCAAACACTTTTTGCTCGTCATAGATAATAGTATCTGATATTCCTCTTTTAAATGTTTCTACCGCTATTTTTTTGTCTTCAATTAATTGCAGAGAATCAAGATCACCTGTAAGAATCAAAACATTAAGACTGCTTTCTTTTTTAAATTTATCCGCAAGTGTGCCGATTAAATCATCAGCTTCGTAACCCGGAAGCTCAAGTGTTTTAATAGAAAAAATATCAAATAGTTTATGAGCCTCAATAATTTGGGATATTAATTCATTCGGAGCCTTGGGTCTGTGAGCTTTATATTCATCAAACATTTCTTTTCTAAAAGTCGGTTCTGGGCGATCGAAAAGAGCGGCGGCATAATCTGGTTTTTTGTCGTTTATTATTTTTAAAAGAATGTTTGAAATTCCATAAATAGCACCTACGGGATTATTTTCTGGATCCGTAAAAGGAGGCAGTGCATGAAAACAGCGGTGGATTAAGGAATTAGCATCTATTAGAAGTAGAATTTTGTTTTTATCCATTTGATTTGAATTTTACCATTATTTTGGTTAAATCCCATCACTTGTTAAAAAAATAAAAATAAATAAAAAAATATTTCAATAACATTATTCGCCGTATTTATAATTTATGTTTATTTTTTTGACTTATCCACTAATAATCATCTTGTGTTATGTTATACTTTATAAAAGGCCATATTAAATAGCGTTTTTATCATGGAAAATCAAAACCCGTATCAGTTTCCTTCTCAAGGTCAATCAAATCAAAATATTCCCCCATCACCACCTTCTCCAGAGGGTCAGATTGGTATAAGGAGCATGCAATCCGATTTGGAATCTATTCATCAAAGTGGCGGAGAGGCGCCTCAATCGCAAATTATATCCGCTCCCGAATTAGCTTCAACAAATCAATCTTTTGTTAATCCAAATCCATCTCCATCGATTGAACCAAATACTTCAGGTTCAGTTTCTGGTAACTTGCCTCAAGAGAATATTCAAGCTCCGATAGAGCCTCCGAAAAAAACAGGAGGAGCAAAAACAGTTCTTATTCTTATTGGCGGATTAATTTTGGCTGGAGCGATTGGTTTTGGAGCTTATTATCTTATCTCATCCCTTAATTCAACACCCGAGGTGGTTTTACCCGGCACTGAATCAAACTTACCCATAAATACAACTCCGGAAAATACCCCCGAAGTTTCTCAAGAAGTTATAACACCAACAGAATCAGTCATACCCCCGTTGATTCATAAATCTGTGATAGAATCACCTGCTAAAATTGAAACTTTAACTTTAACAGATTTGTCATTGGGATCTTTTGAAGGAGTCATCTCTACTGCATCTAAGGAAAAATTTTTACTTGGAAGTGTAAAAGATTTGTCTTTTGTGGATGCTAGTGGGACGCTTGTGGAATCGTCGGCTTTCTTAACAGCTTATCTGCCTCAAGTTGCTCCGTCTCTTACCCCATTATTTGAGCGTGATTTTACTCTGTGGATGTATTATGACAAACTTGGGGGAGCTAAATTAGGAGCGCTTTTTGAATTAGTTTTAGGAACGTCAGTGTCTCAAGTTTCTTCCACTGTTCAATCCTCAATTGAGGTTTCATCTCAAGATATATCAAAATTCTTTGTGTCCAATCAACCGGCTCCGACTAAAATAGAATTTAAAGATGGTCAAGTGGAGGGTGTTCCTGTGAGATTTATTGTTTTTAATTCAAAAGTATCAGATGTGTTTGAATATGGTTGGCTGACTTTTAACAATAGAAATTATCTCGTTTTAACCAGCTCTTACAACCAAATGGTTGATATTATAAAACGTTTGAAAGCTTCTTCTGCCGTAAGTCCGAGTGTTTCTCCAACTCAAACGACCAGCGCTACAACCACTAATCCATAAAAACATGATATCAGAGGATAAGAAAAACCAATTTAAAAATAAACTTGAGGAAATGAAAGTTTCTCTGGAGGCAGAGATTAATAAACTTGAAACCCCGCCTGATTTTGGAGATTTTCCCGGACCGGATGATGAAACTGATGAAGCGGCTCAAACTTTCAATCAAAAATCAGCCGCAGCTCCCTTAAAAGAAGAGTTATCTAATGTGGAATCAGCTTTGATAAAAATAGAAAATGGAACTTATGGCGTTTGTGAAGAGTGCGGCAAAGATATTGACGAATCATTACTTGATGCCGTACCCAATAGTTTGTTTTGCCAAGATTGCAAAAAAGACCGTGTATTAAAATAGAAGAAGCAGTCCGCTAATAGCGGGCTGCTTTTAATTTAGTTGGATATTTTATGCAAGCACGTGTTTCAAAAGTATATTCGGCTGATTTTGAAGGAATTACTCCCAGACTGATTGAGGTTGAAGTTGATATAAATATTGGTCTAGCATCTTTTAATATTGTCGGTCTTGCTGATAAAGCTGTGTCTGAAGCAAAAGAAAGAGTATCTTCAGCTATAAAAAATAGCGGGATAAAACCGCCTAATCGGGAAAATCGAAAAATAACCGTCAATCTTGCTCCTGCTGATATAAAAAAACAGGGATCAAATTTTGATATTGCTATTGCATTGGGTTATCTACTCTCATCCAATCAGATAAAATCTTTTGAAACAAAAAATAAATTATTTTTAGGCGAGTTAGCTCTTGATGGTGGTGTTCGGGCAGTTGCTGGAGTTTTAAATATCTGTCATAAAGCCAATAGTCTTGGTTTTAAGGAGGTTTACATTCCCGCTGATAATATTTTTGAAGTTGTGCATTTGTCCGGAATTAATATCATACCCATAAAAACATTAACCGATCTCATTAATCATTTAGAAAGTAAGATTTTAATTCAACCTGTTTTACTAAAAGAATTTAAACCTCAATCATTGTTGGGTTCTGTTGACATTTCCGAAATTAAAGGCCAGGATACTGCCAAAAGAGCTTTGGCAATTGCCGCTGCTGGATCTCATAATATATTTATGTCTGGTTCTCCGGGAACCGGAAAGACGATGTTGGCTCAATCACTTGTTTCTATATTGCCCGACATTACTTTTGATGAAGCAATTGATGTTACAAAAATATACAGCGCGGCCGGTCTTTTAGCCGGTAAACCGTTTGTTTCTTATAGACCATTTAGATCTCCTCATCATTCGGCTTCTTTGGTTTCTTTGGTGGGTGGAGGTCAAAATCCAAAACCGGGGGAAGTGAGTTTAGCTCATAGAGGGGTATTGTTTCTTGACGAACTACCGGAATTTCATAGAGATGTTTTAGAATCACTTCGCCAACCTATTGAACAAGGTTGGGTAACCATCACTAGAGCAAAAGGGAGTGTCAATTTTCCGTCAAAATTTATGTTGGTGGCCGCCGCTAATCCTTGTCCATGCGGTTATTTTCAAGATGAGGAAAAAGAATGCCGTTGCAGTCCTTATGAAGTGATAAAATATCAAAAAAGATTATCTGGACCGTTATTGGATAGGATAGACATAAATATCTGGGTGGGAAGATTGACTTCCGGGGATATTAGAAAATCGTCGGATAAAACAGAATCTCAATTAATCAAAAACAAAGTAGCTTTAGCCAGAAAAATTCAATACGAGAGATTTAAAAAATTAGGTGTGCCGATATTTTCAAATTCAGAGATGTCTTCAAAACAAGTTGGTGAGATTGTAAATATTACTTCTTCGGCGCGCAGTATGTTGGGAAAAGCTTTGGATAAAGCTCATATCTCAGCACGGGGTTACTTTAAAATTATTAAAGTGGCTCAAACAATCGCAGATATGGAAGAAAAAAATATTATTGATGATGCCGCCATCCAAGAAGCTTTTTCTTATAGGGTTAGAAACGAAAATTAAAAATACTTTAGGTTTTTAAATTATTGCTTTTTTAGTTTTGTACAATTATAGTCAAACAATCCAATGTTTGATGATTTAAATGAAAAACAAAAAGAAGCAGTTAACTACGGGGATGGCCCCTTATTAATTGTAGCCGGAGCCGGTTCTGGAAAAACAAAGACGCTTACCTCGCGCCTTGTTTATTTGATAACAAAAAGAAATATTAAGCCCGAAAGAATATTAGCGATTACTTTTACTAACAAAGCGGCTGATGAGATGAAAAAACGAGTCAAAGCGGCAATGGATAAGAATAATTATCCGGGCTCAAAAGAGTCGTATGTGGGGACTTTTCATGCATTTGGAGCAAAAATATTAAGAGCTGAAGCAAAATTATTAGGAAGGAACATCTTATTTTCCATCTATGATTATGATGATTCGTTGAGTGTGGTAAAAAAAATTCTGAAAAATCTTAATATTAGCGCTTCCGAGTTATCGCCGGCTCATCTGATTAAAGAATTTTCTCGGATAAAGAGCGAACTTCTTTCTCAAGAAGATGTGGTAATGAGTAAAAAATCAGAAAATGTTTGGTATCTTTTTTTGGAATATGAAAAAACTCTTGAGAGAGCAAACGCTTTTGATTTTGATGATCTTATTGAAAAAACAGTCAGATTATTTCAAAAGAACGATTATATAATTTCAAAATATCAAAAAAGTTACGACTGGATTTTAGTGGATGAATATCAAGATATTAATACGGCGCAATACAAACTTTTAAAATTACTAACTGGAGAAAACAATAATATAAATGTCGTAGGGGATGACCAACAGGCAATTTATGGATTTAGGTTCTCGGATTTTAGAAATTTCTTAAATTTTGAAAAAGATTGGCCGAATGCCAAAGTTATTTTTTTGGAACAAAATTATAGATCAACAAAAAATATTATTGAATCTTCATCGGCATTGATTGCTAATAATATTTTGCAGAAACAAAAAAACTTATGGACCCAAAACTCCCAAGGGTCATTGGTAAAAATAGTTGAGCATGATGATGAATTTTCAGAGGCTGATTTTATCGTTCAACAAGCTCGTTTGTTTGTAAAACAAAATAAAAGTGTCGGAATTCTTTTTAGAACTAATGCTCAAAGCCGCGCTTTGGAACAATTATTTCTTGAATATGGGATTGATTATAACCTTTTTGGCGCACTGACTTTTTATGAGAGAAAAGAAATCAAAGATATAGTGGCGGCTTTAAGATATTGTGCCAATCCTGTCGATGAAGTTGCTTTGGGAAGATTGGAAAAGAACTTTACCAAAAAGATTTACATTTCTCTTAGGGACAAATTGCCTTTGCGTCAAAACAGTAAACCGGCAGAAATTATAGATTTTATTATAAAAGTGACCGATTATCTTTCGCGTCTTAAGAAAGAGTATCCAAACTATCTGGAGAGAATAGAGAATATTCAGGAATTGGCTTATTTTTCCGCTCAATTTGATGATTTGGGGCATTTTTTGGAAAAAATTTCATTAGCCCATCCTTTAGACGAGGGTCGCAAAAAACGCAATAAAACTTCCTTAATTGGAGCAAATTTAATGACTATTCATTTGGCTAAAGGACTTGAGTTTGATGTTATTTTTGTTGCTGGAGTCAACGAGGGTATTATCCCGCATCAAAGATCTTTAATTTCCTCAGAAGATATAGAAGAAGAGCGTCGACTTATGTATGTGGCGATGACTCGAGCTCGTGAGGAACTTTATTTGTGTTTTTATAAATTACCTTCAAGATTTTTGGGAGAAATTCCATCCAATATGCTTGAATTTGTCGGTGATAAATCATTGGATGATGAAGAAAGATATATAGAGTATTAATTTTTCTTGTTGTTGGGATAATTAAAAGGTATTAGTATAGACAGTATGGAGAATATTTCTAAAAAAACTCTAATCTACTTAATAGGATCATTTGTGGCTGGATTTTGTTTAATGACGGTTGAGCTAACTGCTAGCAGAGTGGTCGCCCCTTATATCGGTTCATCCGTTTATACATGGACTTCGGTTATAGGAGTTGTCTTACTTGGTTTATTGGTTGGATATTATTGGGGAGGGAAAATTGCCGATAAATTTGGCCGCAGACTCTCTCTTTCTTTATTGTATGGGTTAAGCGCTTTTTTAATCGTATTAATTTCACCCATCGGCTCGGTTTCTAAACTTATTTCAGGACTAGATATCCCACTCGCTTTTATAACATTATTGGTTTCTTTGATATTATTTTTTCTACCGGCTGTTTTTTTAGGAATGCTTTCGCCGGTTCTTTTAAAACAAATAGTTTTTTCTGTTGATGAAGTGGGAAGTCGAGCCGGACTTGTCTCAGCTCTTTGGTCGTTGGGTAGTATTATCGGAACTTTTGCCACCGGATTTTTATTTATCGGATTTTTAGGAAGTTTCAATACTCTTTTTTTGTGCGGCGCGTTACTTTCTCTTACTGCTTTATTTTTTTCCACTCGTCGTTGGGAAATGTTTTTTTCTATTTTTATTGTCTTGTTTGTTATTGTTTTATTTTTGTCGGGGAAAAATTTTAATTTTGAAAAGAACGTAGTTTATTTGAAAGAAAGCAATTATTACAGAATAGCGGTGTCTGATGGAGATATCGGTCCTCAAAAATCATTAAGAACCATGTTTCTCGATTTCGATTCTCATAGTATTGAAAGTAAAGAGGGGGAATCCCTTAAAACTTATCCGGAGATTTATCCGATTTTTGGTTTGATAAAAAAGGAGATAAATTCAGCTTTTTTTGTCGGCGGGGGTTCTTATTCAATGCCAAAAATGGTTTCCAAATACTATCCTAAAATAAAAATAAATGTGGCTGAAATTGATCCTGAAGTTACTAAAACAGCTAATAATTTTTTCAATCTCGGACAATATTCTATAAATACGATTGAGGGTGATGGAAGAATGGTTCTTACAAAAGACAATTCTTTTTATGATTTGATATTTGAAGATGCTTTTAATTCTTTTATATCTCTTCCTTGGCACCTGACTACGGAAGAATTTACCAATTTAGCCCGTCAACATCTTTCTTCCGGGGGAATATATGCTGTTAATTTTGCTTCCATGACTAATGGTGAAGGAGATATTTTTTTAAAAAGTATGCTGGCAACTTTTAAAAAAGTTTTTCCAAAAAGTTACGTTGTTGTTTTAGGTGGTTCAGATTATTACCCACACAATATTGTTTTAATTGGCATCAACGGATCAGACGGTCTTTCGGTTGATGATTTACAAAATAAAATAAAAAATATTCCAGGCAGTGAATGGTTGTCTTCAAAAATTTCCGACATCAATCAATGGAATTGTGACGAGGCAATTATTTTATCCGACGATTATGCTCCGGTTGAAAGATTGATGAGCGGAGCGATTAAAGTCTACTATCCATTTTATCGCTCTCTTTATTATTCTCTTTTAGAAAATAAACCTTCCATATAAAAAATATATGCCTCAAAAATTAGGTCAACATTTTTTGAAAGACAGAAAAGCTTTGGAAATTATTGCCCACTTAGTTGACGTTGAATACAAAGATGTTCTTATTGAAATAGGTCCGGGTCATGGGGAACTTACTAAAGTCTTGGTTAATGACTTTGAAAATAAAAGAATAAAAGATTATCAAATAATAGCAATTGAAAAAGACAGGGGATTGGTGGATAGCGGGCAGTGGTCTGTGATTAGTAAAAATTTGAAAATAATCAGTGGCGATGCATTGAAGGTTTTATCCGGTCTGATTAATCACAATCATTACAAAATTGTTGGCAATATTCCTTATTATATTACAGGTCACCTACTGAGGGTGATTGGGGAATTAGAAAATAAACCATCAAAAACAATCCTACTTATTCAAAAAGAGGTGGCTCAGCGAATTTGCGCTGTTCCTCCCCGTTCAAATATCTTGTCTCTAAGCGTTTTATTCTGGTCAGTTCCTAAAATAGCGCTTAATGTGCCAAAGGAGTCATTTTCTCCCCCTCCGGATGTTGAATCGGCGGTGATTGAATTAAAAACAAGAGAAAATATAGAAATAGATGTTGCTGATAGATATTATAATTTTATTAAATCGGCTTTTAAACAACCTCGGAAAACTCTTTTAAATAATTTAATCAGTTCCGGTTATAATCATCAAAAAGCAGCTGAGATAATTCATCAGTTACAACTTCCCCCGATGGCTCGACCTCAAGAATTGAGATTTGAGTCCGTTTTGGAAATTTCCAAATTGCTTTGATTTTAAGCCAGATGTATACTTAGAAGATGAAGATGCCCGTCAAAAAAGAGCAACGAGCTTTTTTGGTTTTTGTTGTTGTTGCCGGATTATTTATTACATATTGGGCTGTTTCTCCGTTTTTAAATAATTTTAAAACAGAAAAAAATAAAACACAGCCTTCTCAAGATTCTTTATCTAATAACGCCGGAAATAAAATTCCCCCTTCTTTTCAGTATTACGCGTCCTTATTTTCAACATCAACCTATCAGTCAACCGGAAAAAATTTTACCCAATCAATCGTGGACGATATTTCCTCTGATTTTATTGCCTATGCTAATCCAAAAACTAGACCAACCACCTCATTGGATGAATTTATAAAAAACGGAACCAGCAGTAAATCGGTTGATGATAAATTATCCAAAATCTATGCTGAAGCTGATTTGGTTTTTATAGAAAATTATCCGCTTTCCAAAATAAAAAGTTTTTCCAACTCTACCCAAGGAGACAAGTTGGCATATTGGAATGCTTACACTGGAGTTTTTCAAGATCAAATGGATATGTTTGTTTTAAGTCAAGATGTTTTTCAAAAAGCTTTAAGCGATGCTTTTGAGAAGAATAATTTCTCTAAGTTGGATGAACTTATTTTAAAGAATGAAACCGCTTTACGGACAATAAAAGAAGCTAATGTCCCAGTGGAGTTTGTAGATTTTCATGCTCAAAATTTGGCTTTCTTAAGTAATTTTGTTGCTGTGCTCCATTCTTTTAAGAAAATTAATTCCGATCCAATTGGATCATACATTGTTATTGAAAAAGGCCTCCCTCTTATTTCTAATCAGATTGATAGTGTGGTAAGTGATTACAATCAGCTTAAAAAGCGTTATAATTTATAATAATGAACAATCTTTTAAAAAAGATTATTGTAGCGACAATCGCAGTTATATTTATCTTTGAAATGATTCCTTTGGGTTTTGTTGGTATTTTTGGTGTTCGTAAAACAGAAGCTATTCCAGCAGCAATTGTTGCCGATGCTCCTCGTTGGATTCAATGGATTGTGGAACAAGTTCAAAAATATTGGAAAGATTACATACAACCTGTTTTACGTGATGTGGCGGCAAAAAAAATAACAGATTATATTACCGAGCAAACACTTAATTGGATAAATAATGGAGAAAAGCCGACCTTTGTCGGGGATTGGAATCAATTTCTAAATGATGCCGGGGATATAGCGCTTGATAGCGTTAATACTTATTTAGATACAAAAGGAGTGGATTTGTGTTCACCTTTTGCTCCTCAGATTAAAATATTATTAAAGTCTTCGTTTACTGGTGGTTACATACCCCCTCGATGCACGGTTGAGAATTTTAGACAGAATATAAAAAACACAGAAGATTGGATAAAAAATGGCAATTGGATAACTTATAATCAAGTTTTTATGCCTGATGGTAATCCCTTTGGTCTTTATTTTACAGCTTATGAAGAAGTTTTGGGGAAAGCTGAACAGGAAAAAGAAATAAGAAAAGTTAAGGCGCAATCTTCCAGCGGATACCTTGGACAAGAAGAATGCACTGATGCTGGGGCAATTGAAGCGGCTGAAAGTTATTGTTCTCAGGCTCCAAGCGAAGATGAAAAAAATAAATGCATAGCAGAAAGAACTCAAGCAACTTGTGAATCTTGGAACACAGTTACTCCCGGTGATGTTGCTGCTAAAGCGGTGGCTAATATGGTTACATCCGATACTCAATGGGGAGCTAATATACAAAGTTTTACCTCGGCGGTAATTAATGCTCTTATTTCTAAACTTTTTCAAAAAGGACTCTCCAGTCTTCAGAGTTCTTCAGCCGCCAGCGATTATGATCCGGGAGAAATTCCAGGCGGAGAAGCTCAAATTAACGAAATAAAAGTTAATATTGGCGGGATATATAATGATGTAATCTATTATCTTAATTCAGAAGATTACCCAACTCTTCAAATATGGAAAGATGTTCAAACTCTTTCAGCTCAAGGGTTGGCTGAATGTTCGGGTACTCCGGAACAAAAACAAGAATGGCAAAATAAATATGATGGAGTTGCTCAAATTGTGGATGGTCTTCAAACAATGATTGATGATGCTACTCAAAATATAATGGAGGTTGAAGAATTGAGCGTGACAATGTCTGCTAGTGAAATTACACAAAAAATTCAGGAGATTCAATCTAATTATTCGATTTTTCAATCTTCATACGGAATACTGCTGGATGATGTAAATTCGGCCAAAATGACTGGAGATACCACAGAAATAGAAAAAACAGGAATAAAAGAGAAAAACAATCTTGTTCAGGCTGTAAGTACTTCTCCTAATTGCGGTTTACCAAATATAATAGAGCAGTAGTGATTTTTAGAAAGTTAATGAAAAATAAGAAAAAAAATTTATTTTTGTCATTTATCACGATTATCATCGGATTGGTTTTGTTGTTTATTTTTTTAATTCCTCAACAAACTTATGCTGCGATCAAACTTCCTATAATAGGGACTCTTATAGATTTTAGTACAAACACAATTTTCAATTTAATTGGTGCCACACTCACTGTTACACAGGCCATTGTGGGTCTTTTAATTTCGTTTGGTGCTTGGTTGTTGGAGATAGTTATCTCATTAAATATCGGATTTGTGAATATATCTGGTGATACTATTGCAGTGACCGGATGGCAAGTATTTAGACAGATTGCGAATCTTGGATTTGTTTTGGGAATTATAATTATTGCTATTGCGACAATTTTAAGAAACAGATCTTATCAAGCCCAACAAATATTGTGGAAGCTTATTGTTGCCGCTTTGCTTGTTAACTTCAGTTTAGTAATTGCCGGAATATTTATTGATGTGAGTGATGTTTTTTCAAAATATTTTATTAATAACATCCAAACTCAAGGTCAATCTGGACTTGGAAAAGTTCTTGTTGGTTATATTAATCCTGGCGGATCTACAGGGGCTCTTGTTGATGCGGGTGAATTTGAAAAAGCCTTAAAAACTCTGGGTTATTCTTTTAAGGCTAAAACTTTTGTTATTGCTGGGTCTCTTATGTCTAATATTGTTTCTATTATTATACTGGTTACTCTTTGGGTTTTGATGGCCCAAATATTTATTAGAACTTTTTATATTTTGGCTTTACTTACTATTTCTCCAATAGTTTGGTTGTCTTGGGTTTTCCCTTGGGGAAAAAGACATTGGACTAATTGGTGGGAACATTTTCTTAAATGGGTTTTTATGTTGCCTATAAACCTTCTTTTTATATGGATTGCTTTGTCGATCATGGAAAAAGGAAAAGAATTATCAGGCGAAATTGTAAATAAATATGTGATAGAAAATGGGGGAAGCTCTAGTTTGGGTCCACTTAGTATAATGCTTGGCCCGATTATATCACCAATGATGGGGGTGGCACTTTTGATAATGGGAATGAAAATAGCTAGTAGGATGGGTATTTATGGATCTGACGCGGCCTTAAAAACGGCTACCAATGTCGGTAATTGGGCGAAAGGCAAGGCCTCTGAATATGGAGGAAGAGCTGTGGCCAAAGGAGCTAAAGGGGTGGGGGTGGAAAAAATGGGCACT
>JAKQTP010000048.1 GCA_029563035.1 archaeon
TTCTTATAAAATAATTTTAAAACAGTTTAAAAAAAAGAGTACTTTATTTTAAAGAGAACTTTTGAGGTGAGGGTTAATGGTAGAAAAAGATTTAGAAAATTTAATAATTAATTTTTGTGTTCAAAATTTTAACAATATAAAAATAACTGGAAACTCTTTGTACTGCAATTCACCTTTTACAAATGATGAAAAGCAAAAATTTGTAATAAATTTAAAAGAAGGATATTGGAAGTGTTTTAAAACAAATTATTCTGGAAAAAATATTTTTTCTTTAATAGAACATTTGAAGGCAGAAAATGTTCCTGTAAATTTTGAATTTTTTAATTTATTTGAAGAAAATAAAATAAAAAAACAAGAAAAACAAAATGTTGCTCAAAAAATATTAGATAATTCTCAACTCATTGATATTTTTGAAAATGTTAATGAAAAAAATCTTTTTGTTTTGCGAGATTACCTTGCAAAGCGACATATAAGTTATAATAAAATAAAACTTTATAAATTAAGTTATATTATAAATCGTCAAAAAAGTTTCCTTTATATTCCTTTTTTCAATTTAGAAAATAAATTGGTTGGATTTCAACTTCATAATTTTTTAAAATATTCAGACGAAAGTAAATACCAAACATTTTTTTTAGAAAATAATGGTGCAAGTTTTATGTTTGGATTTAATAATATAAAAGCAAAAGAAGATTTATATATAACAGAAGGTGTTTTTGATGCAATGCAAGTAAGGGGTGTTGCAAAATTAGGAGCTAATATAACAACTTCTCAAATAAATTTTTTGCAATCTACAGGAATTTTAAATAAATTTCAAAAAGTTGTTTTACTACAAGATAATGATGAAGTAGGGAAAAAAAGTTTAAAGAAAGACTATGAAAAATTAATTAATGCTTTTCCTTCTTTAAGTGGAAAAATATATTTTTATTGGTGGGATAATCATTTTAAAGATATAAACGAACAAGGTTTTGTTGATGAAAATAAGATTGTTGTTTTTGATAATATAAATTATTTTACATTTTTAAAACAATAAAATAATATAATAAAAAAAAGGAAAAAAAATGAATAATTTATTAGAATTTTTTTTATGTTTTATAACTGGGGCAATTATATTTTTTTTTATTCCAAAATTTTTTGATAAAAAAAATATAAGTAAAACAGAAAAAAAAATAGAAGAACTGATAAAAGAGAATGAAGAATTATTAAAAAAAATAAAGAAGGAGAAGAAAAATGAAAATTAAAAAACTTTTGAACATTTTGAAGGATTTTCAAGATTTTTTAGAGGAAGTTGATAGTGAAAGTGATTTTTTTAACACTTTTGTTGACTTTGTAGATAACTTTGAAGAATATATTGATGAAACAGAACTAACTGATGAAGAATTTGATGTCTTTGAAGACGAAGAACTTGAAGACGAAGAAGATTTTGAAGATGAAACAGAAGATTTTGCAGATGAAGAAACTACTGAAGAAGATTTTGATGAAGTAGAAGATGAAGAAGATTTTGACGAAGTAGAAGATGAAGGTGGTTTTGAAGAAGTAGAAGACGAAGAAATAACTGATGAAACTTCCGCAGATGAAGAAGAATCGCCTTTTGAAATTTCTAATGAAGATTAAATTGTAAAATTTGTTTAAAAGATTTTTCAAAAAGGAAAAATATTTATGGACAGAGAAGAAATTGTAAAAGAATTTAAAATTAAAAGAACAAAAGCTTTTTATGAAAATTATCCATCAGATGCAACATTACATTATGATGCTATGTTGGATGAGCGAAAAGAGTTTATGGACTCTTTAATTAAAGATTTTCAACAAAAAACTTCTTTAAAATCAGTAGATACAAAAAAAATGTGGAAATTGTTAGATGAAGATAAACTCCAATCGCTTAACATAAGTGAAAATACAGCAAATGAAGAAATAATAATCCCTCTAGATATAAAATACGAGTTTTTTAAATATAATGATTTAATTTTTTTAAGGCTTATGTTTGTTGATAACATAAACCCCTGGTCAGGAGAAGGAGATTATTGGTTTAAAATTGGTTGTAGTGTTGAAGAAGTTTTAGAAGAATTTTTAGATCCATTGTTAAGTTTTGAGCTTTGCTGTATAGCAACTTTTGAAGATGAAGGAGAAGTAAAAATATATACAGCAAATGATGGGTATGGAATTGAAGAAAAAATTATAAGTAGAGAATCTCCACAAGCAGAATATTTTATGAAGTATTTTGTTTTTGAAAAATACAATGCTTTTTATATTTTGTTTTTTGAAGAATTTTAATAAAAAAAAATAAGGAGAAAAAATTATGTATATAACAAGACAAAGAATTTTAGAAAAGTATCATATAAGAAGTTATGATTTTGAATATTATAATCCAATGAACGGATTTTACATTAATTCTGTGTCTACCACTAATGAAAGATTTAAATTTTTGATAGCAATGGCTCAACAATGGGCTGTTGAGAAAAATATTAGAGAAGTGAATGAATATGAAATAAAAAATGCGAAGAAAGAAAACAGAATTAGTGATTATCCTTATGATGCTGGTAGTACATATGATGATAACGATATTTCGCCCTTAGAAGTTTCTTGGAAAATTTATAAAGATGAAGGTTCTCGTAATTTTTTTCTTTATGTTGGATTTTATCACGAAAGCAAGACAGAGTATTTATGGTTTGAATTTAATGATGTTACAGAACTTCGCTTTTTTGCACAAGAACTTGGACAATTTGTAGTTAACGCAAATATTGTTTTTAAAGATGGCGGAGAGGTTATTTTTAGAATAGGCTTTTATTATGAAATAGAAGATATAGAAATTGAGGTTCACTCTAATGATGTAAAAAGATTTTTTAATATGTTAGATGAAGAAGATTTAGAAAGATTGATAGAGTAGAGTCAACAGCCAACTACCCTGAAGGGTAGTGGCTTGTAGGAAACTACGTGAACCTACCACCGAAATGGTGAGTTATTATTTGAAAAGTCGCCACGCACTCTCGTGACTTCAGTCATGAGTTAGTGGCGATAATATAAAATAAAAAAAAGCCGTAAAAAATACGGCTTTTTTTTATTATTTTAAGTACTTTATATAAAAAGAAAAAAGAATTAAAAATTTGGTTTTATTTTAAAGATAAAGGTTTTATTGAGCAAGTTTATAATAAAAGCTTTTTTTTACAATATTCTCTGGAAAAAAAAACAAGCAAATTAACATATAATTTTAATTTAAAAGTTTTTAAAGAAGAAATTAAACAATTAATTTTTTAATAGGGGGAAAATGAATGGATAAAAAGCAAAAACTTAAAAAATATTATAACATTAAAAAAATTCATTTAATTATTTATAGTAAAGCAGAAAAAAAAACAAAGTTCTTTAAAACTATAAACTCAAACAAAGCAGAAAAAAAAATAAAGTTCTTTAAAACTATAAACTCAAACAAAAAAGAAAATCAATTTTTTAAAAAATTGATTAATTCTTATGCTAAAAAAGAAGGTTATGAAATAATTTCTGAAAGAAAAGCAAAGTTAATGTTAAAAAATAAAGTATTAAATTTATTTCAAATAGATGAACCATTTAAACTTTATAATAAACTTCCATTTCTGGAAAGAAAAAATAATTTTCCTTTTTTTATTTATCCATTAAATGTACAAGCGTTTTTTTATACAAAGAGCAAAGGAGAAAGTGAATTTTATTATGTTAAATTAGAAGTAAATAATGCAATGAATTTTTGGTTTAAAATTGATATAAAAAAGGGCAGATTTTTATATTATGTTTTATACGATTTAATGAAATTTGAATTATATTTTTCAATTGTTTTTAAAGATGGTGGCTGTGAAGAAATAGTTTTAGACGAAAACTGTTGTTTTAATTGTATGACAAACAAAAAACAAAGTGAAATGGCTTTAAATTTTGAAAAGAATTATACAATAAAAGATTTAAAATTTTTATTATTTTAATTATTTAAGGGAGAAAAATATGGAAAAAAAAGTCTATTATAATAATATAAAAAAAAATGAAAAACAAAAAAAAGATATTGAGGCGGCTTTGAAAAGTTATCCCAAATTTAGGGATGAACTTTTTGATAAACTTTATTCATTTTTCAGTCGTTATTTCACCGAAAGTGGATCAATCTATTTCAATTCAACCCCATTTCACAACAACATTTACGAAAAAGTCTATACCGACGAAAAAGATGTTATTCTCTTCTGGAAAACGCATATGCTTTATTATGTTAAAACTGATAGAATTTTTAGAAGTTTGCCAATCGAATTTGAAAACTTCAAATTTTATTTTGATGCTTCGCAGATAGAAAATAAACGAGCTAATGAAAAACGAAATTTAATTTATGAATTAAAAGAGATTAGAGAAGATAAAACAATTGTTTTTACAGTTTTGTACTCTGAAAAAGGAACAAAAACAAAACAGGACGAGATACTCAAAGCCATAAAGAGAAAAGGCATTGCCATTACCGAAGAACAACTGGAACGAGCTTTTAGAGTTTTTGAAAAACAAAGCGAGGTTGATTTCTTTATTAACAAAAACGCCAGAGCATTTTTACAGGAGCAGTTTAAACTCTGGAGTTATCAGTATTTCTGGGAAGGAGCTAAAGAGTGGAGTGCCGATAGAGTAAATGAACTACAAATCCTGAAAGACATTGCTTTTAAGATTATTGATTTTATTTCGCAGTTTGAAGATGAACTGGTAAAAATCTGGAACAAGCCGAAGTTTGTAAAAATTTCAAACTATGTGATTACACTTGATAGAATTAAAGATATATCATTAGTAGAAAAAATTTTAAAGCATAAAAATATAGATGAGCAAATTAAAGAGTGGCAAGAATTAGGTGTTGTAGATGAAAACTTCAAAATAAGCGATATTTTTACAACTGATTTAATGGGCAAGCATTTATCAGAAAAATATCAACATTTGCCGATTGATACCAAATATTTTAAGGATTTAGAGCTTGAGATTTTGAGTCAGTTTGAAGATTTAGACAAATCTCTGGACGGCTGGCTGATAAAGTCAGAAAACTATCAGGCATTAAACACAATCCTGCCAAAATTCAAAGAAAAAGTGCAGACAATCTACATTGATCCGCCGTTTAATTTAAATTCATCCGATCAATTTCTTTACCGCACAAACTACAAAGACGCTAACTGGGCAACCTTGCTTGAAAATCGTTTGAGAATTGCAAAAGATTGGCTCAATGAAAAGGGAAGCATTTTTGTAAGGTGTGATTACAATGGCAATTGGATTGTAAGATGTTTAATGGATAGTGAGTTTGGAAAAGATAATTTTAGGAATGAGATTATTATAAATAAATCTATAAGAATTAAAACAGAGGGAAACAAATTTCCAACATGGCACGATTCCTTTTATTTCTATTCAAAAAATGGTGATGATGCATTTTTCAGACATATTACAGAAAAGAGACAACAAGAAGAATGGAGGTCAATTGATACAGAAGGGGAATCATGGGAGATTGTTCCTGAAAGTATGTTAAATTTCTTTTCCAAAGAAAATTTGAAAAAGGATGACCAAGGCAACTATATTACCAGAGCAAGAATAATTTTAGGAAAAGAAATAGTTCCAAGAGATGGTAGAAGATTTCCATCACAAAAAGTGATTTCAGAATTAGAGAAACAAGGGAGACTAAGGTTAAGTGAAAATAATAATCCTCAAATGTTGAAACCAAGTGAGATATTTTTAACGGATAATTGGTCAGATACTTATGGTTATGCAAGTGAATGGGATTTTCCTACTGAGAATTCTGAATTAGGAATAATGAGATGCATTGAAGCAACCTCTGATGAAAAAGATATCATTCTCGACTTCTTCCTCGGTTCCGGCACAACAACAGCAGTAGCTCATAAACTTGGCAGAAAGTGGCTTGGTGTGGAGATGGGAGAGCATTTTTATACTGTAGTTTTGCCAAGAATGAAAAAAGTTTTGGCTTATGATAAATCCGGTATTTCAAAAGAAATCAAAGAATATCAAGGCGGCGGTTTCTTCAAATACTACGAACTTGAGCAATACGAGGAAGCACTAGCAAACTGCAAGTATGAAGATGGCGATTTGTTTAATTCGCCTTCGAAAACTCCCTATCAGGAATATGTCTTTATGAAAGACGAAAAGATGTTAAAAGCGCTGGAAATTGATTATGAGAACGACAAAGTCAAGGTAGATTTAGACAAACTCTACTCAAATATAGACATTGCCGAAACATTATCTAACCTAACAGGTAAATGGATTAAAAAAATAACACCCCTACCCCCTCTACAAGAGGGGAATTATGAGGTGGAATTTGAAGATGGAATGAAAATCAACACAAAAGATTTGGATTATAAGTTAATTAAGCCATTAATTTGGTGGGAGTAAAAAATTGTGAGAACGATAGAAAAGAATGAATTTACCCTATTTGATGATGGTGCAAATTGGGTAAAAGCAGATTTTCATTTGCATTCCCCTTTTGTTGATAGTTTTACACTTCCTCCAGGAATAAATCTCAATTCAAGTAATGATATTGAGAGGTTGATAGATCAATATTTAAATAAACTCAAAGAAAAAGAAATAAAAATCTGCGCCATTACTGATTATCAACAGATAAGAACCGAATGGTTTCAAGGCTTTCAGCAAAAAGCGAGTGAAAATGGAATTTATATTTTTCCTGGCATAGAACTTTC
>JAKQTP010000074.1 GCA_029563035.1 archaeon
ATACCAGACCAAGATTATAAATGCTGGATATGTCCTACATGGCATCCATCTTATATTATAAGGAATGAAGATGGCAGTGAAAATAGTGTAGTAAAGAAACAGTTTATAAACAATATAAGAGAAGCAGTAAAATTAGCAGAAAAACCTTTTTATACAAGCAATTATTTAGGAGATTGTATTGTAATAGACAAGATGGAAGAAGCCATTGATATAATACATAAAATGAGAGAAGCACCTATTGTAGCATTCGATTATGAGACTACAGGAAAGAAGCCTTATAGAAAAGGTCATAAAATTGTTTGTGCTTCTGTTTCTGATGGATTATTCAGTTATTCATTTCCATTTTTTGACGATGATGATTTTAGGAATGAATGGAAAGGATTTTTATTAAGTAAAACACAGAAAATAGCACACAATGCAAAATTCGAACGGACTTGGACAAAAGTATTATTAGGATATTGGCCTAAAAATATCAAATGGGATACTTTACTTGCAGCGCACATTCTTAACAATAATAAAAAAGTAGGATTGAAATATTTACTTTACATTACATTAGGTATTATAGGATATGACAAAGATATCGATAAATACTTGGAATCAAAATCAGAAGATGAAGAATTGCATGGAGCAAATGCTTTCAATAATATAGATAAAGTTGATATTTATGATTTGATGAAATATAATGCAATGGATTCATTAGGAACTTATAAACTATATGAATATCAGAAAAGCAAATTTACTGATAATTTTTACAGAGCATTAAATCTTTTTATGGAAGGTGAAGAAGCATTAACGAAAGCTGAATATAATGGTATATATTATGATACAGAACAAGCTGAAAAGTTAAAAAAGAGTCTTGATAAACGATTAGCATTCCTTGAAAATGAGGTAATGCAATCAGAAGTATTAAAAAAGTGGGACAAAGAAAAACCATTTAGAATAAGCAATACAAATGATTTATCTCATGTTATTTTCGATATATTAGGTTATAAACCTCATAAAGTAACAGAAATCACTGGTAGACCAAAATCCGATAAAGAGGAAATGAAATTCTACAATATTCCTATAGTAGAAGATGTGATGAATTGGCGTAGATGGTATAAAGTGAGTAATACATATCTTACTGGATTCAATAAAGAATATATAGATTCTGTTATTCATCCATTCTTTAATCTTTATGGAGTTAAAACATACCGCTCATCATCACAGAATCCTAATTTACAAAATATACCGAAGAGAGATACTGAAGTATCTACAATGCTACGGAAATTATTATTCCCACG
>JAKQTP010000098.1 GCA_029563035.1 archaeon
TGAAAGTAAAAGCAGTTTTAAATAATCACTTTATTAATGATAAAGCTTTTGAATACCTGCAGAATGATGACTATGACAACTTTATTAAAGAAAGAGAATCAGCAATCAAGGAGCACATTAAAAAAATATTATTTGACTAATGTACTTTTAGCTTCATGCAATATAATAGAATCAAATAGAAATGAGTGAAAAATTTCTTTGTCCAAAAAAACCTAATTGGAGAAGCTAAAAAATGCTTAATTACATTTTTTAATCTGAATTAGAATGAGTAATCACTAAATATAATTGCTAATTGATTCTAATGAATTTATGGGTTGATTATGGATATAAATTCTTATTCCACATTTTGGATGTATATTATTTATATTATTTGTTAAATCAGAATCAAACATAAAACATATAAACTGCGCTTTTTGTGGTTTTTTCACAAAATCGCTTGACAATTTAACGAGATGCATTATTGTGTCATTATAAACCCAAAAGGAGTTTGTTATGTTAGTAGAATTCAGTGTAGAAAATTATCGGTCTATCTATAACAAAGTTACTTTAAGTATGGAAGCAGTTACTAAAAACGAGCTGGATGACCATATTAGAGAAATTTCCCATCAGCGTTTACTTAAAACCGGTGTAATATATGGTGCCAATGCCAGTGGGAAAAGTAACATCTTTAAAGCATTTTCCTTTATGAAAAATATGGTTCTTAATTCCTTTAAGGAATCGCAAATTGGAGAACCGATTTTAGTGGAGCCCTTTTTACTTAATTCTACGGGTAAAGATAAACCCAATTCTTTTGAAGTGATATTTTTAATTGATGATGTTTTCTATCGCTATGGATTTTCTGCCTTTAGAGATCATATTGCCAAAGAATGGTTATTTAGCCGAAAAACAATTCCCAGAGCACGAGAAATAGTTCTTTTTAAAAGATTGGGTCAGGATATTAAAGTCCATAGTCAATTCAAAGAAGGCAAAGGGGAGGTGAAAGACAAACTACGAGAAAACTCTCTTTTCATCAGTTTATTAGCACAGTTTAATGGC
>JAKQTP010000107.1 GCA_029563035.1 archaeon
AAGCTTATACTATCGGGCACTATATATTTTTGCCCCTTGTATTCTACCGTATGAGAATATCCCAGACATATTTTCAACACCTGTAGACACTCTTCTACCGTTTTGAACCGTCCTGAGGCTTCCATATATACCTTGACGAGAGCAAAGAATTTCCTGTGCTGTTCAAGGCTTCTGATTCTTTTAACCTCAACAGAATAGTAACCTTCTTTCAGGCTTATGAAATCCTGGCTGACAAGTGTATTATATTTCTTTTTTGCTATTGTCTTCATATCTTATAAACCCTTATCTGTTTTTAGTTTTTCATACTCACCTTGATTTTATAGATTTTCATTTATTCGCTTCTCTGCAATTTCACAGTATTCTTCTGATAGCTCAAACCCTATGTAGTTTCGGTTTGTGTTGATACAGGCAACTGCGGTTGTGCCTGAACCCATGCAATTGTCTAATAGCTCTTATTTTTTCAATTTTTTTTAACACATACAATATTTGCTTGGCAGTCATATCTTCATATTTTATATCTACACCGTCAATATTAAAAGAATTTACCATAATCTACTCCTTTTTGTATTTAATATTGT
This sequence comes from archaeon, assembly GCA_029563035.1. The sequence goes on from JAKQTP010000107.1 coordinate 579, forward strand.
CTAAATAAAAATTTACATATTTACTTTTGTTATAATTACTAATACTAATTACTTTATGTTTCATAACATCTTTATAACATTCGCAAAAGGCAATAGCGTCTTCCACTTCTCCATAAATGATAAAATTATAAAACATTTCTTTTTCATCATATATTAAAGCTCCTGCTACGTAACAAGGAGTTGGCTTGATAGATAAATATAAATCTATCACATTAGCATCATATATGTATTTGTGAAAATTATTTTGTATCACTAAACAAAAGTCTATGGTTTGTTTTGCTGTGTCTTCGATATAATATAAAAACATATCATCATTTATTTTATTATTTTCATAACCTGATAATTTATATATGATTTTATTTTCTTGATTTCCTCCGAAAGACCATTTAGCTTTTTTGAATTTATTCTTTTCGTTTTTTTGTTTGTTTAAATATATCATAGTTCGTCCTTTAATTTTTTTTTAATATCTTCTGGTTTTAATCCTTTACTATAGCTTCTTCAGGGTCTTTCCAATTTCCATATTATCCCCCTTTGTGTTCTATAACCCACTTTGCCCATCGCCCGCTTTGCATATCAAAAAGCCCATGCTTTTGTAACAATTCTCTCACAGGCTCGAGCCCTTCAAAATATTCATCTATGCTTTTTTTTTCCTCAAAACATTTTGCTGTATATTCATTTATAAAACTGACTAATTCCTTTTCATCTTCTGTAGCTTTCTTTTCTTCCTTGATAGCCTTGTTTTTTCTATTCACCATTTTAGCAATTGTTTCTTCGATATAGGCAAAAGTAAGCCTTTCCCGACTATGTGAAGCAATATAATCAAGCCCTTTTGCTATGTCTTCATCAAGAAAATTCTCCTGTAGCTTTTTGATCACGCTTGCAATAGTCATATCACTCCATCGGCTTGTGCCGGTGACTTCAAGAGCGATCTGCAGAAAGTTTTTCAAGTCGGTTTCAAGATACATTTTGTCCCCCTTATATTATTTTCCTTTTTTGCTCTTCTCTCAATATCTGTTCATTTTGAGAGAGTCTTTTTCTTTGCTCCTCCATTTTTTCTTTAAGTTGTCTGGCTAAGTCTTCCGGCAAGTCAGGCAACTTTTCTTCTTTTTTTGGCTCGACTTCAGTTTTCAAAACATCGTGAAATACAGGTTTCTCTGGCTCTGTATATTCAACCATTTGTATTTTTATTCTTTGAAATTTCTCATTGGCATAAGAATAAAGCCCTGGGTATTTATGCTGTATTTCAGCAAGTAAACCTTCCAGGTTATGCTGTGCAATTGTGTTATGGTCTTTTTCAACACAAAAAAGCAAGTGTTCAATTTGGTCTTTGATTGATTTGTAATTGTTCTGCTTTTCCAATATATCTTTTTCATTCTCTTTGTCTTCAACTTTGCTTTGCACTTTAGCAATATTAATCACTTTTTTTATCTCAGGGTTTACTGCCAGGTTATAATATTTTTGAATATCTTGAGCGAGTAGAGAAATATCGTGTTGTCTGTTCAAAAGATATGGGTTGTTATCATTCAAAAAGGCTGTAACCACTTTCTCCCAGTAGTCTTGATTTATGCAGGAAATAATATATTTACACATTCTCATAGTTTTTGAGCTTTTCAAAACAGATGTATGATATTTTTTCTGGTAAAGATCGTTGAATGTAAGATAAAATAAATAAACATTATTGCTTTTAGAATTTAATTTGATTTTTGGAAGATTGTTGATTTCATCAACCAAAAACGAAGTTTTTGGCCACTCTTCTTTCTCTTCTTTTTCTTTTTCTTTTATTTCTTTCTTTGTATTACTTTCTTTCTTTTTTTCTTTTTCTTTTTCTTCTCTTTCTTTTCTTTCAGCTACTGACAATTGAAGAGAGATAAATTCGTTGTTCTTCTGAATTTTTTGTTCGGTTAATTTTTTTTCATTTTCTCGTTGAGCAATTAATGCTTGTATTATTTCGTCGTCCTTCTCCATCTTGACAGCTTTGTTTTTCTTTTTTTCTTCCTGTCTTTTTCTCAATATCTTATCAACCTTTTGAGTCAATTCTTTGTGCTCTTTATTTATTTGCTCGTGAAATTTTTTCAAAGACTCTTCGTCCTCTGGCGTCAAGAGGTCTTCTCGGGTATATGTTTTTTCTATTTTTTCGCACAAAATAAACGATTCTTTTTCTTCACGGGCTATATTTTTTTCATACAAATTTTTGATTTTAAGTTTGATTTTCAAGATAATGTTTCTTGTCTCTTTCTCTCTTTCGACTTCGAGAAGGTCAAGAGACAATAAGATTTCTAAAGCACGGTTTATTTTTCCCTTTGTAAGCCCAGTCTCTTCTTGC
>JAKQTP010000118.1 GCA_029563035.1 archaeon
AGGCGAAAAAGCCTACACGGAAACAATCGAGATGAAAGATTGTTATAAAAACGCTGTTGAGGCAGCGATAAAAAAAGCTCACATATACCATTGTCGCGAAGCGGTGTATGTAAAATAAAATAAGTTTTGTGGCTAAATCCACTTAACCACCTTTATGGTGGGAACGCTCTTTTAACATAAGTTAAGAGGGCGTATTTTTTTGTTTGAGGTGATAATAATTAAAGATTATATATTAGTTATTAGCTTGATTTTATTATCAAGTGAAAGCTTGATAATGAGACTAGTAGCAATCGCGGGGTTGCTGTATTACGCCAAAAGGAGGGAAAAGTGATGCAAGAGACTTGTAAGGGTCCAAAATCTATCGAGGATTGTTTAAACTGCACTCTTAGTGAGTGTAAAAGCAACAAGCCAAGTTTATTTGACTTTGAAAAAAAAGTCAAATATCATATCCCAAAAACATCATATACAATAGCTACGGTTATTGATATGGCGAAAGCGGGCAAAAGTAGCACATGGAATTTTAGATAATTTTAAAAGGAGATTAATTATGGATAAAAATATAGGCGAAATATTAGAAATACTGGATGCAGAAATCAAAAGACGCGAAGCTTTTGACAACAAAATGTTTAAATTAGGTATACATATCACGTGTGGAACATCAATAACGCTTGACAAAGAAGTGTTTCAAGAGTTATTACTTGATAAAAATATATATGTAGCTGAAATGGCAGCAGATGCACGTAAGGCAGTGGTGGTTTACCGAGGACGTAGACTTTTTTTACGCAAAAGGGGGTTGTTATCATGGAGTTAATGGATTTAATAGTTGCAGAAATCGAAAGAAGAAAAGCTTTTGATGCAGATTTGAAAAAAATGGGTGCTGAATTATCAATGCTTAATTGCATTACTCTAAGCAAAGATAATTATTACAATTTGATGTTATCACCACACGCGGAATTGGTGAAATTTACAGAAAACGAGGTACAAGAAGTAAAAGTTGTGAATTATAAAGGCGCTGAATATTGGATAACAAAGGAGTTTGAAAAAAATGAAACTGCATGAACTAAATGAAGAAATAGAAGAAATCATAAGCATGATGAACGATGCTATAGAAGAAAACGATGAGGATACGCTGCAATGTTGCAGAGATACATTAGAGTCTATGCAAATAGATGTTGATATGTGTGTATCAGCATATGTTGAGTCAATAAAACGTAATCAAGTGTTTAGCGATGCTTTAAAAGCTGAGATAGACACGTTAAAAAAAAGAAAGGATGTGTCAGACAATAAAATCGAAAGGCAAAAAGAATTTTTGAAAGCTTTTATGCAAAAAATTGACAAGAAGAAAGTTGAAACGTCAACGTGCAGCGTGACTGTGAGAAATAACGCTGAAAAGCTTATAGTAGAAGATGAAGAACAATTAATTGAGTTTTTAAACCATAACGCAAAATGGTGCGTTAAAACAAAAGAAACAATTGATTTAAAAGCAGTAAAAGACCTTATGTTTAGTGTTCCTTTTACAAAAAAAGAAAAAACACAAAGCTTAATAATAAAATAAAAGGTGGGTAAAAATGAATTTAAGAGAAAAATTAACGTCAATACAGACTAGCTTAAAAGCACCAAAGGGGCAATTTAATAGCTTTGGTAAATATCATTACAGAAGTTGCGAAGATATATTAGAGGCTTTAAAAAGCCACTTAGCAAGCACTAAAACAGCTATTATTATAAATGATGAGATAATAGCTGTTGGGAACAGAATTTATGTAAAAGCAACAGCAACATTGCTTGACGATGAAAGTGAGGAAACAATATCTATAAGTGCATCTGCTAGAGAGTGTGAGGACAAAAAAGGTATGGATGCGAGCCAAATAACAGGAGCTACAAGCTCGTACGCACGCAAATACGCATTAAACGGACTATTTTGTATTGATGATAACAAAGATGCTGATAGTTCAGA
>JAKQTP010000157.1 GCA_029563035.1 archaeon
ACCTGCTGGTAATTCTATGGTATCATTTTGGAATAGAGATACAAAAGGATTACCAAAAGATAAAACTTCAGTAGAAATTATAGTAGATTCTTCTATTATAAGCAGAGAAAAAAGCAAGGATTTTAATGGATATAAAATAAAGAGTAAGGAAGGAATAAAGAAACTTGAAGCTATTGGACAGAATGTTCCTGATGAAATAACAGAAAAACTAAATCTATCAAATACTAATATACAATATCAGTTTGACAGACCATTTCTACTTGATGAATCATCGGCAGAAGTAGCTAGAATATTTAATAAAGTAGTGCATCTTGATACTATAGATAAAATACAAGCAAAAGCTGAACAACTACGAAGGCAGACAAATTCTGAAATAACACAAGCAAAAGAGACAATAAAGACATTAACTACCCAAATAGAAGCATTACAATGGATTGAAGAAGCAGAAAAGCTAGAAAATGAATATGAAGTTACTTTACAAGAATACAATGCTGTTAAAATTGATTATATTACATTAAATAATTTATTGATAGCATATAATAAGCAGAAAAATATTATAGAAAAATGGGAAAAGATAAAAGTTGCAAAAGACATTATTGATGAAATAGATAACCTGAAATATACTATAGATACAGTAAGTAATGAATACAATAAATTAAGACAATTATATTCTGATAAAAATAAATTACTTATGAAATTAAAAGTATCGAAGAAGATATTATTGCAGGCTTCTATTGTAGATGAAATAGAAGAACTGAACAGTGAAATAAAAAAGATTACAAAAGAAAAGCAATTATTGGATAGTATATTGAATAGTATTATAAGTAATAAAAATATAATTGAGGAATCAAAGAAAGCAATTGACCAATATAAAAATTTATTGCCTAGTATTTGCCCATTATGTGGCAGTAGGATAAAACAATGAAATTTATAGCTTGTGCTGATTTACATTTACGGCAAGATAAACCACGATGTAGACAGGATGAAGACTGGTTAGGATTTCAAGAATCAAGATTAAACATTATTGCAGAATATGCAAACGAAAATGATTGTCCAATATTTATAGCAGGAGACTTATTCAATAAACCTATTGTATCTGAAGAAATAATAAATATGTTTATTGATTTCTGCAAGAAAGTAAATAATGGAGTTTATGCTATAGCTGGAAATCATGATTTACTTTATCATTCTATGAAATATTTGAATAAATCTTCTATTGGAATATTATTCAATATGGCTTCAATATCGGATAAATTCCGTACTTTTGAAGATACCGATGTTTCTTATGCTAATTTTGGTGAAAATATTCATGAAAAAAGCAAAGAAGTGCTTATTATTCATCA
>JAKQTP010000176.1 GCA_029563035.1 archaeon
ACATGATTTCAAAAATAAAGAATTAGGAGAAGAATGGTGGTATTATAAAGTATATACGAGTGGCAATATATATTCTTATTTAGAAAATAAAGATATATTACCCTCCTCTGAATATTATTTAGAAAAACATACACCAAGAACTTTGATGCAATTATTAGGCACAGAATGTGGTCGTCAAATTATCCATCCAAATATTTGGGTTAATAGTTTAATGAGTGATTATAAACCTTTATGTGAGAGTAGATGCAACCCTGAACAATGCACTTGTGAAGAAGATTGTATTGGTAAAAAATCTAATTGGCTCATAACAGATATGAGGTTTCCTAATGAATTACAAGCTGTTAAAGATAAGGGCGGTATTGTCCTAAGAATTAATAGAAATAATGCTACATCTAAAGGCATTGATTTACATCAAAAATTAGAATATGAAATTACAGGTAAAGGAAATCATATATCTGAAACAGCTTTAGATAATTCTATATTTGATTATGTTATAGAAAATAATGGAACATTAGAAGAATTAATTTTAGAGGTAGAGAAATTTTTAAAATTCTATAAAATAATTTAAAGATGAATGAATTACTTTATCTTAAATGCAAAAAATGCAAAACAAATTATGAAAAACCATCAGCATTTAAGAAATTTAATATAGAAAAACCAAATGTTTTTTTTAAATGGAGTCTTAAATTTTGCGATAAATGCAGGCGTGAAAAAGAATTATTAGCATTTAAAGAATTATCAAATATAATATTAAAATTATCATCATGAAAACAGACTTATCACCTTATATTGAAAAAGAGATTAATTTCATAATTAATAAATTAATTAAGTTAGGAAATTACAAATTAGAAGATGGTTCATTTTTATATAGAACTTGCACTTTTGAAGTAAATAATATATCTTCAAATAAAGATTGGCAGAATCAATTTAGTCTTTGTTTATTTCCGGAATTATTATCTCATGGAGAAAGAACAGAAGTTTGGATAAATTGCAGGATAGAATTATCTGCAGATAAAATAAAATCTTATAAAGATACTTTTAACTTTTATAATTCTGAGGTTATAAAAAATATTAAAGAAGTTATCTTGGAAGATTTTAAAAAAATAAATTTAGTTCCATTTATGGATGAGGATTCATTTATGAATTATTTTACAAAACCAGAAATAAATAACGGTTTTGTCAAATTATCTTTTTATGTAAATACTTCTTACCCTAAAGGTTGTTGGGAAAATCACACATTAAATTAAAAATTATGAAACAATATTTAGATTTATTAAGAGAAATTAAAGAGAGAGGGCTCTATAAAGAACCTGCAAGAGAGAATATGCCTGGAACATATTCATTATTTGGTTACCAAATGAGATTTAATCTACAAGAAGGTTTTCCACTCTTGACGACAAAGAAAGTTTCTTTCAAGAATATAGTTGTAGAACTCTTATGGTTTCTTCGAGGAGATACGAACATAAAATATCTTGTAGATAATGGTTGTAATATCTGGAATGAAGATGCTTATAATTATTATAGAAAAATAAATAAAGGCAAACTGCCAATAGAGCTTTTAGGAGACACTATCAATAATGAAGGAAATTTAGATTTACTCACTTTTCAAGAATTTATAACTATCATTAAAGTAAGAAACTTCGATAATTTACCCTCATATAATAAATATACTTTAGGAGATTGTGGAATGCAGTATGGTAAACTCTGGAGGGATTGGCAAGTTGATAAAGAGGTTTTCTCTCACTCTATTCAAGATTCAGGAGAAGAAGGTTTAGGTTCTATTATAACAAAAGACATTTATAAAAAACAAGATAATATTGACCAATTCAAAGAACTTCTTGTTGGTTTAAAAAATAACCCTATGGGGAGAAGACATATTATCACAGCTTGGAACCCTGCCACATTAAATGACATGGCACTTAATGCATGCCATGCTTTTGTTCAATTTAATTGTAGAAAATTATCTTTTGAACAAAGAATTGAATGGGCAAAGAAAAATATCAATCCAGATTTATTTGAGAATCTTTATATTACAGAACTAGCTGAAAGTGAATCTTGTCCTAAATACTATCTTGACTGTCAAATGTATCAGCGAAGTGCAGATTCAGTATTGGGAGTTCCTTACAATATAGCTTCTTATGCTCTGTTAACTGAAATAATATCTAAAGTATGTAATATGATACCTGGAGAATTTATACATACATTTGGAGATGTTCATATTTACGAAAATCATCTAGGGGCAGTAAAAGAACAGTTAGAGAGAGAGCCAAGAAAATTACCCAAGTTAAATATAAATACAGAATTTTGGCAAACAGAATCAGGGGAATGTGGTATAGGAAACTTATCAATAAGTGGATTCTTAGAAGGTTTAAAATCAGATGATTTTTTAAGATGTTTAATTGAAGAAGATATACAATTATCAAATTATAATCCGCATCCAAAACTCACAAATAAAACTAATTTATCAACCGGAATAATAAAATGAAATTCAAAACAATAAAAGAGTTAAGGGGAAAATTATTACTTAAATACACTATATTATATGATGGGATAACAGTTAATAAGAGTAACGATATAAGGGAGCATAATATCTTAAAAAGTATATTCTTAGATGTTTGTATAGCAAGAGAAAACTTAAATCAATTACATAGTTGGTTATCAAATTTTAATAATCTATATAATTCATTTAAGTTAAGAGAGCCTAATCCTTTTAGTTTAGAATTAATAAGCGAAGAGGATATCTTAGAAGAGATATTGTATATACATGATAATTATTATGTGACCAAAGAGTTAGAAAATTATCTAGATAAAATAATAGAAGAAACTAATTTTATGGATAATGCTTTTAATTCTTTTTTCGGCAACCCGAAGTTGCATAAGATTCAATCTAATGAAATTATAGAATTAACAAAAGAAGAAGCTGAAATATCCTCTTTAAAGAAAGAAGGTAACTTAATAAATTTAAAGTATTCAGTCTCAGAATGGGAAGAATATTTTAAATTAGAATTTAAAAAAATGTTAGATTCAAAAAAAATAAATAATAAAGTATTAAAACAATTTTTTAACTAATTAAAAATAAATGATAATAGAAGAAGCAGATTTAGAATTCTTGTCTGAAGAGTTAAGAAAACAATTGTTAAATACAAAATCTAATTCTGGTGGATTAGTAGATGATTATTTTATAAGACCTCTAAATGTTTTCTTAGATAAATATGGCGAGATACCAAATGTTTATAAAATACATCTTTCTGACTCTGATAATTTCTCAAAACATTTTGAAAAAGAATATAAGAATGATATTGTTATAAAAAAAGAACTCCGTTCAATTTATGATGGTAAGAAGTGGACACAAGAAATGGTTTTCTATTGGTTAAAAACAGGAGAGCTAATTGTGATAACAGATTATCTTGAGGTTTACACCAAAGGAGATTTAACATTAGTTGAGTCTATAAAATCTAAGTTAAAGAGATATATTTACAAAACAAAGAAAGAAAATAAAATCTGGCTATTATTACAAACAAATCAAGGATTAAAAACTATAAGCTTTAAATTAAATAAACAAGATATAGATTTAGATTATAATTACAATGATGATTTCAAAGAAGTAAATAATAGAATACTCAAGAAAATAAATGAAAAAGATTCTAAAGGGATATTTTTATTTCATGGAGTTCCAGGAGGCGGCAAGACAACCTATGTAAAATATCTAGCTTCAAAAACAAAGAAAAAAGTTATATTTTTATCACCGCAAGTAGCTAGCAATTTACATCAACCAGAGTTCACGGAATTTTTATTAAGCAACTCAGGTTGTTTATTGGTTATTGAGGATGCTGAATTGTTAATTGAAAGTAGAGATAAAATTAATTCTCCTGTCTCAGCTATTCTCAATATTGCCGATGGATTATTAAGTGATGAATTAAAGATTCAAATAGTTTGTACTTTCAATACTGACCTATCAAATATAGATGAGGCTATTTTAAGAAAAGGTAGATTGCAAGCAATTTATAATTTCGAGAAATTAAGTATAGAAAAAACTAAAAAACTTATTAATAAGATATATCCAAATGAAAATATATCTTATAAAGAAAAAGAAATGACAGTTGCCGAAATCTATAATTTAAAAGAAACAAATTTCTTAAAAGAAAAAAAGAAAATTCAAACTGTTGGTTTTAAATAAATATTGTTTAAATAATGAGAAAAGTTAAAAAATATAATGGAATTATTTCCGATATGGTTACATTTGAAAGAAATTTTGAAAGGGAAATTGCAAATTTACCAAAGAAAATAGTTAATCATACAACTGATATGTTAAAATATATAAGGCATAATGAATTGGATATAAAAGATAGCCCAAACAGGCACGCAAGATTATTCGAATAATTAATTTAAAGAACTTATCTAAATAAAAAAAGCAAGTATAAAATTATACTTGCTTTTTTTTAATCTAAATAAATTTTCTTTTTATTTTCCGTAAACAATTTTTCTAACTGTACGGTCTGAGATTCCATAAATAACTGCCAACTCAATTACTTTATATTCACCGGTTGCAAATTTCTTAATTATTTCTTTGTTCCTTTCTTCTTTAGAATCAATAACAGTATTCAAAACGCTTTTATCTTTAATAATAGAATCTAAAGTTGTATCTCCAGAAGCAATCTCTTTAACTTCAACTTCTGTATCTTTTTCTAAATCAATTACAGAGTTTAAATCAAAAATATAGTAATTATCTCCTGGAATATACAAACGGTGCGGCTCTCCATTATTAATAACAGTATCAAATTTTAAGAATCCTTCTCTATAAAGTTCATTCATAAATTCTGAAACATTTCTCTGGTCTGCCCTATAACCTAAATCTCTCACAATTTGTTTTATTTCTAAAGTTGTAACAGAACCATTAATATCAATCATCTTAACTGATGCTTCTTTAACAACATCTAAATCAAGTGTTAATAATTGTTCTTTATCAATCAATAATTGTTCTAATACATTAATTTCTTCATCGCCATTTATAAAATTAGCAATCTTATCTCTTAAATCAGGTTTTGAGTTTAAAACAAAATCAATTGAAGAAAAAACAAATCTTTGTTCGTCTTTAACAATTTCTGTAAAATATTTCATTTCTCCTTGGAATTGATTACCAATAAGAGGTAATTCTAAATTAACTTTTTTTCCGTTTGCTCTTAATAAGTTTGCTTCGTCAATAGCAAATCTCACAAAATTTTTAAATTCTACTTTCATTTTTGTTTATTTTTAATTTTAATAATACACAAATATACAAAATAAAACAGGTATTCACAAGTTTATAACTCATTGTAAATAAGCGATTTATAATTTAGTAAACTTTAAATTTAAGTTTATTTTACTGTTTTTATATATTCATCATGTAAAATAAACTATTTAAAAAGACAATGAAGAAATATTATGTTTTAACACACGAATTTAATGAAATTCAAAATGCTTTGGATTATTTCAAAAAAAATCCAATTCAACCACAAAAAGTATTAATTTATGTAAAAAATGATGGGTGGTATTATATAGATGATGAAGAAGGTTTATTAACTCCCTTTTCTATAGGTAAAACAATTATTAGTGAAACAGGAGAAATTAGTGAATCAAATACTAAAATTTCGGCACCAACAATTTTAACAAATGCTAATATAGGAAAGTTAGTAATGTTAGACACAGACGGTAAGGTTATCTTAACACAAAGAGAAGTGAGTGCAGACCCTCTAAAATTAAATTTAGTACAAAAACCAGTTTTAGGAGTTTTAGAGTCTATTACAAGAGGTATAGCACAAATATCATCACAAAATGTAGAAAAATTATTTTCACTAGACCCTACACCTTTAGTATTTGATGATTATTTTAATATGACCTTTGTTCCAGGAAATAATGGAATGCTAGAAAATGTAAATAAAATATTAAATGAAAAACCACAAGTTTTGGAGCAAGGAACAGATAATATCTTTTATAAATTTTTATATGGTTGTGGAGGATGGCTTTCTTTACAACCGGGTAAATCAGCTAATCAAAAATCTTTTTTTAAACAAACAATAATTTTTAATAAATAAATGAAAAAAATAATAAATATAATTTTCTTCTTATTGCTTTCAAGTTTAGCAGTAGGTCAGAACACATTACCTATGAATGTTGATACTGTCTTTGCAAAGAAGAATTTAAAAGTAGGCAGAAGTTTATTTTTAATGGATACTTCTTATAGAAAATCTGGAAAGGTTTTATCTGTAGATAGTTTAACAGGAAGAGTTATTTTGGTAAATAATTCAGCAGCATCTTCAAATGTTGATTCATCAAAATGGGAAAGAGTAAATAATAAACTACAACCTAAGAATACTACGGATAGTGTCCTCTTGCATAAGAAATTAATATTGGATGATTATAAAAATCAAACTATTGAGGTTCCAGAGTACCAAACTAAAATAGCCACAACCTTAAGCTATAATAATATTTTTAATGAAATAGTAGCTGTTCAGGCTTGCGATGCCTCTGGGTTTACTACTTTACCCACTATAAACACTATTAATGGTAGTATGTATAATTTTAGCCCCACTACTTGCGGTTTAGGTGCAGATGTTTGGGAATTATCTTTGAATTTTCCTGTAAATTATACTAGTTGCCCCGGAGCCTATGTTGATGAGATAAAAGTGAGGACAGTAGGTGTAAGTAATGGTGGCGGCGGCTATGGGACATGCTTAAAAGTAGATGGAATAGGTGCAGAGTATGATGGCGAACCCATATATTCAGATGATAATGATAATGCTCCTTTTGATTACTATTTTATAGATACTACAAATAGAACATCATTAAGTTCTATAATTGCTACTTTTCTTTGGGCCGGAGAGGCAGATTTAGGTTTAGATGGTATGGAAGTTATTTTGAAAATAGGGGGTTGTGAAAATAAATATATTGTATTAAGCACAGATGCAAATGGGTTAGTAAAACTAGATACCTTACCTGATTTTATAACAGCAGATGAAATACCAACAGTATCAAGTACTAATATTTATAACAGCGATGGTGTATTAACAGATGATAGATATTTAGATGGTAATGGTTATAATTTAACCTTTGGTAATACAATTAGAATAGAACAAAATGTTACTAATAATTCTGGAAACACTAATAATTATTCAAGAAATCCAGGTTTTACTCAAGAAATTATTGATGATATTAATAATAATGGAAACTACAATAGACTAACTTATCCCACACAAGATGATATTAATATGTACGATAACGTAAATACTTCCAGAAAAAATCAAAATCCATCACAAATTAATTTTACAGTAAGAGATTTAGCTAATACTAAAGTAAATCAAAGTTTGTTCTCAAGAGAACAAAGTAACTTTCAGGTAAGCGATGATCAAGGAAATGTAGGTACTACTAATTTAGGTTCAAACAATTTTGAAGTAACTATGCAAGATGCAGCAATTAATACTACAGGTATTATTTTAACTCCAACAACTGTTAAGATAAAAACAAATTCAAACCCATCTACAGCAACAACAGGTCAAGTATTAACCTTAATAGACCAAAACACAGGAGAATGTGATTGGGCAGATGCAGGTAGCGGAGGAAATAACAATTATTCATTAACAGCAGGTAATGGTTTACAAAAAATAAATGATAGCACTTTAGCTATATCGGATATAAATAATGGAGGTTCTTACTTAACCCAAAATATTTCACTATCCGGGGGTTTAAATGATAACAGTATATATTTAAGTGGTTACGGTAATTTAAGCGGTAATGAGGCTATGATTATACAAGGGTTTAATTCAAGCATAAGCGATGCAGCTACATCAGTAGTAGGAAACAATGGTGGTTCAGGCGAAGACATTGAAATAATTCCTAATACGGGCAAGTTAGCAATTAAAAACCTAAACACAGATAACACTTCTACTCAAGTTATGGGTAAAGATGCTAATGGATATAGTGTATGGGTTGATAAGAGTTCTATTGCAGGAAGTAATATCTATAATAGCGGCGGAACTTTAACAAGTCCTAGAGTAATTTATTTAGAAGATAAACCTATAGAATTTTTTGGAAGTGGTTTGGGTAGTAGTTTTACTGCTATTACAAATAGCAGTGTATCCACTGCTATTAATTTACAAGGCTCTTCCACCCACAATGCAGGTATTTCAATAGATGGATATTCGGGAGGTTCACAGAATTACTCTTATGGGACAACAATAAAAGGGGCAAGTAATGCAGCAGTAGGTGTTTTTATAGATGGAAGAACCGCAACCGATATTTATAAACCCGCTATTCATATCAAAGGTCAAAGTATATCAAGTACTATGCCCAATATTGTTATAGAACCCGTAGATGGAAATAAATTAGTACAAATTTACACAGTAGCTGGATTAGTAATGCCTGTTGGAAACACAGCTAAAAGGCCAACTTTACTTTTACAAGGTACTCAAAGATTTAATTCTACAATATTAGGTTTAGAAGTATATGATGGTACTAATTGGATTATACTTTCAGGTACTTGGTCAACAGGTACTAGACCAACGGGTATAGGTGCTGGTAGTACAGGTTTTAATACCACTCTATCTCAAAAAGAATATTGGAATGGTACTACATGGATTCAATTTTAATAATTAAAAAATTTAAACTATTTAAAAGAAAATAAATATAATGTACGGAAGAGAAAAAAATATAAATATAATTTTTTTCTTATTGCTTTCAAGTTTAGCAGTAGGTCAGAACACATTACCTATGAATGCTGATACTGTTTTCGCAAAGAAGAATTTAAAAGTAGGCAGAGGTTTATTTTTAGATGATTATAAAAACTTAAATATTAATGTGCCAGAATACCAAATATTTAATCCTACAATCAATAGTTATAATGATATTCATAGTGAAGTTACAGCAACTGAAAGTTGTGATGCATCTGCATTAACTACTTTTTCTAATATTAGTACTATTAATGGAAGCACTCAAAATTATAGTTCTCTTAATTGTGATATTTTAGGCTCAGATACTTGGGAGGTATCTTTAAATTATCCTATAGATTATTTAATGTGTCCAGAGGGCTATATAAGTAATATTATAGTGAGAACCGTAGGAGTATCTAATAATGGTAGTATAGGTTATGGTTCAGGTTTAAAAATAGATGGAATTAATACAACAAACTCAGGACAATATTTTGCATTTCCAGGAATTTCTAATGCACCTTTTGAATATTATTTTGTAGATACCACAGATAGGACTTCTTTAACTTCTATTATTGCAACATTCTTTTTTGAGAACAGCGCAGATGTTGACTTAGATGGAATGGAAGTTATCTTACAAACAGTAGGTTGTGAAGATAAATATTTATTTTTAACCACAAATAGCAGAGGTACTGTTCTATTAGATACATTGCCACCTTTCGTAACATTAGATGATTTGCCAGCTCCAGAAAACTTTGCTAATAC
>JAKQTP010000179.1 GCA_029563035.1 archaeon
ATGCACTAAATTTAAAAAAAAGCATAGTAAGTAAAGGTAATGAGTTTATAGAGTTTGAAATAAAAATTAAAGAAAGTTAAAAATAAAATGTAAAAAAATATTTTATTTAAGAAAATAGTATTATATTTGCAATTATAAATTTAAATAACAATCAAATGGAAAATCAAATTTTAGAAATCAATCATGGACAGGAGGCTCACCAACGTATCAATGTAGATTTAGACGTTAGTACGAAATTAAACCACGAATTAATCGCAGGTGATTTAATTGCACCTCTATTAGATGGGTATGTAGATGCATTAACAATGCTAACTAAAATAGCGCATTTACAGAAAGTTTGCGACATTGCAAGGGAAAAAATAACCGATTTGGCTATTGCTGAACGGTTAAAATACGACAAAAGTCCTACTATTAACGGAATTGAAATAGGCTACATGAGTGGAAAATCTACTTATAGCTTTTCTGATAGTCCGATAATAACAGATTTAGAGAGTAGGTTAAAATCATTAAAGGAAATTAGCAAGTCATTAACCAAAAACAGTCAAAAAATGGCTATTGATGCTGAAAATGGTGAAGTAATTTATCCAGCAAAGGTAAGTTATAGCAAAGATTCATTAACAATTAAAATCAAATAAAATGAGTATTTATAAAAAATTACTAACAATCCAAAAAAACGTTATTGGATTAGCTAAAAACCAAAAATCAAACAATTATCAGTATGTAGATGGAACAAAGGTTTTAGACCATATAAAGCCATTAATGAACGAATTGGGTTTAATTCTTAAACAGGAAATTTTATCCATTGATAATGAAAGGATGGACTATAAAACAGGAATTGGAACGCAATATGAAAAAGCAAAAAGCGAAATTTTATCAAAAGTAATGATGCGGTTTACTTGGATTGATTGCGAAACAGGCGAAAAAGACGAAAATTTATTTGGTGCTAATGGTCAGAATGATTGGGAAAAAGGATTAGGAAGTGCTTTAACGTATGCAGAAAGGTATTTTTTACTTAAATTTTTCCACATTGCAACTGATGCAGATGACATAGATAATCCAAATAGAAAGCCGATTGATGTTGAAAAACCAATTGAAAAGCCAAAAGAAAAGCCTATTTTTAACATGGAAAAGTTTGAGAAAGCAAGGCAAGCGAAAGCCACTATTGAACAAATAGAAAGCAAGTATCAGATTGACGAGATAACCAAACAAAATTATTTAAAATTTATAAACATTTAGTATGAAAATTACAGGAAAAATTGCACAAATTTTAGAAGAGCAAACAGGCGAAAGTCCGAAAGGCAAATGGGTAAAAAGAAGTTTTTTACTTGAAATAGATGAGCAATATCCAAAAAGCATTAAAATAGATGCGTTTGGTGAGAAATGCAATCCTGAATTTATTAAATTAAATAATACGGTAGAGGTTGAAATTAACATTGAATCAAGGGAATTTAACGGCAAATATTACACAAATATAAATGCATTTAAAATTTCTTTAATTGGAAAACCAAATACCATATCGGAATACCAACAACTTGAATCTGATTTTGAAAATATGGATTTGCCATTTTAGATAACGGTGGCACTTGCATATTTACAAGTGCCACTTAAATAAATAAGTATGAAAATCGAAAAGCTAAAAAACAGATATTACGAGATATGCAACCAGATAGTATCAGAATTTTGTAAAAAACAGGAAATGGACTTTGATTCATGGGTTGGTGATATAGTAGGCGAAATTGCGTTAATTGGCGATTATTGCCTAAGTTTTAGCGACATACTACATGATTTAAATAGCAAACAAAAAAAATGGTTTATTTTGCAATGGCACAATGACAGCGTAGAAAGTGCAATTAAAAATAAATTTCCTATACAAATAAGTTATCAATCCTATTGCATGGGGTTAAGATTTGAAAAAATAAAAATATGAAAAATGTATATGTATTACCAACGGATAACCCATCAAGGTTACATTTGTGGACTGACAAAAACGGTACAAGGCTTGAAACTTGTGAATTAAAATATTCCCACGCAAGGAATAAACAAAATTTATATATTACTAATAATGAAGAAATTAAAGATTGTTTTGCCTTAACCGATTTAGATAAAATTGTCAAAGTTGACAGAT
>JAKQTP010000028.1 GCA_029563035.1 archaeon
TGCTTTAACTGTGCAGAAATCCTTACCGTATTGTATAAGGTCTCTATCATATTTTGACGTTCTTAACCTACCTACAGAAAGTATGTAAATAGATTCTAAAATAGTGGATTTTCCAGAACCATTGTCACCGGTTATCATGATTGTTTTGTCGTCAAAATCTATTTTTAGATCTTTATGATTTCTAAAATTTGTTAAAGCTAAGTTTTTTATTTTCATTTTTATTTCTTGTTTATTTTTTTGTTACCGGCTTCAATGGTTGGCAAGTGGGGCAGTAGTATGTTCCTCTTCCGTTAATTTTTTCAAACATAGTTTTTGAATTACAAACTGGACAAATATTTTTTCCGTAGATTTTAAAATAATTTTGTTGCTTTCCGCTTTTTCCAAAAATATCTACATACATTTTATCTGCCAGAGTAGAACCTCTGTGTTTAATTCCTTCTTTTAAAATTACACGAGAGTTTTTTAATATTTCCGCACCTTGTTGCAGAGTTAAATCATAGGTAAGAGTTTTGGGATTTACTTTCGATAGGAAGAGTGTGTCGGTTGCGTAAATGTTTCCAAGTCCGGAGATTATTTTTTGATCTAAAAGTACGTTCTTGATTGTAGATTTTTTGCTTTTTAATAACTTTAAAAATTCTTCAGGAGAGATTTCTTGTCTTAAAACATCTATCCCATATTTATTCTTTAAAAGTTCGAGTTCGTCTTTGTTATTTAACCTTACCTTGCCGAATTGACGCATATCACAAAACTTTAAATACATAGTTTTCTTATTTTTGGATATTTCAAATACAATTTTTACCCATTTATCATTTTCATCCTTATTTTCACGTAATAATATTCTTCCGGTCATTGCTAAATGAAACACTAAAAACTCATTTTCAGATATTTCTAGAACGATATTTTTGGCAATTCTTTGGGAGTCTATTATTTTCTTGCCCTTTAGTTTATGAAGTTTCTTTTTTTGATCTTCAGGAATCCTGTAGTAATCTGTAATATGAATATTTTTAATTTCGAAGCCAACTATATTATTCTTTAGATCCTGTGAAATTGTATGTACCTCCGGTAGTTCAGGCATTTTTTTTATGCTCTTCCCATTTTTCTCTGACAAAGTTTTCAAACTCTGATTTAAATCTCTCTTTGGAAAATTTTTGAGCGTGTTCTGTAATTTTTAAATGGTCAAAATTCTTGTTTTTAATCATTTTATCGAATTCAATTAGTTTTTCAGCCAATATTTTCGGGTCATCTCCTTCAAAAAATAGCCCTGTCTCGCCTTCAATTATTGTTTCTAGGTGTCCGCCGGATTTATGTGCTAAGACAGGTTTACCGTGTGCTATAGCTTCTACAGGCACAATCCCAAAATCCTCGTCTGCAACCGGATTAACTAAACCCATGCATCCTTCGAGTAATCTATTTTTTTCCTCGTCAGGAGCCCTTCCTTTGAAAATTACATTGTCTCCAGCAATTGATTTTAAATACTCTTCCTCTAATCCTGATCCTACGATAATTAATTTGTACTTAACTTCATTGAAGGCTTTTATTAAAAGGTCGAAATTTTTATATTTTGATAACCTTCCTACTGCAAGAAAATAGGGAGTATCGGCTTTTTTAAAACCATCATCTTTTTGAAAATTAGTTTCCACTGGTGGGTAGATTATTTTTGCGTCTCTTCCGTAAAACTTCTTAATTCTTTTTCTGGTGTTTTCAGAATTAGTGACGATATGATCGGGTCTTTGAGCAGCCACATAATCCCAAAGTCTAATAAAATTTACTAAATAACTGTAAAAAGGTTTGAAAAAAGGTTTTTGCCATTTTGTAGTTTCTTGTGAGTACTTATATAAAAACCTCGGAGGAGTGTGAATATAGGTGATGTGCATTTGCTCGGGTTTTGTGAGTATTCCTTTATTCCATGTTGTTCCGCTGGAAACAATAATATCGTAATCTCTAAAATCAAAATTTTCAAATATTGTTGGCATTCTAAATAGGAAAAAAAGCTTTTCTGTGATACCGCTAAGTAATCCTTTGGGGTAAATTATTTCCCTTTCGGTGATACTTTTAGGCATATTTTTAGGATCGTATTTTGCGGTGAATATTGGAGCATCTGTAAATATTTCCGATATAGCTTCGAGTGTTTTTTCAGCACCTCCGAATTGAGTTAAAAATTCGTGTGCTATTGCAATCTTAGGTTCTTTCATATTGCTATTATAACGTATTTATTTCAAATTTTTTTACATGATCCAAATATTTTAAGAATATATATGAAAACTATTGACACACCATTTAAATTATGGGTTCATTTAGATATGAGTAAGAGGTCAATATTTCCAGCAATTTTAATATTTGTTGTTTTTATGGTTGTGCCTGTAGCATTTTGGATTATTTCTACCAACAAAAATTCTGAAGACGTAAAGGGAGCCAAGACTGGTATCAGTGGGGCGGTAATAAAGATTATTTCAAAAAATGGTTCTTGGGATATGTACAAATATCTTTGCAAAGATTCCGCAGAGTGTTTGGAATCAGTCTCTTCAGGCAAGATGGTAGAAAAAACGAGCGGGGGAGGGGTTGAAGATCAGTTTGTAAATTTAGGTTACTCTTCCGATTGGGCTAATTATGAATTTTTAAAAATATATGTGGAGCCCGGGTGGGGTTCAATCGAGAGATTATTTTCAGCTACAAAATCTGACGGGTTCGACAACGTAGCTGTTCGAAACATTGAAAATAACGGTAAAAACTATCAGGTTATTTTGATCCCCACCAATATACTCGATCAGAAAGATGTTCAGATTGTATCTTTCTCCGATAATTAATAAATAATCGTTTTAATTTTTCGGCTTATAATTTACAATATATTTTATGCAAGTCATTGCCCGCAATTCTAAACTTTGGGAGTACATGTCCTCAGAGATAAGGGACTTAATAGAGGATGGAGAGATAATTTTAAATTTTGTTTTTGAGAACAAAGATAAAGCTGATATATCCGACTATTCTTTTATAGTTTTTCCTTTTGCAAAAGCTTATGAAGGTTTTTTAAAAAAATTTCTTTGGGATATAGGTCTTATTACAGAGGACGATTATTACGGCGATGAAATCAGAATAGGGAGGCTTTTAAACCCGAATTATGAAGATAACACGAGTGTTTACGGAAAGGTTTGCGGTCAAACAAAAGGTGGTAAACAGATTGCACAAAAGCTTTGGGATGCTTGGAAAAGAGGTAGAAATACTGTATTTCATTACTTTCCACATAATTTTAAGAAATTAGAATACAACGAGGCTTTAGATATTATTAATGATGTTATAAACGCAATGTCCCAGGTCATATCTGTTTGCTTAGATAAGAAAACTCATTGATTATGGATCTTTAATTTTAAATTTACTCGGTTTGGAAAACAGCTCCGTTAACCCTAATTTTTTTCGTTATTTTGTTAGAAAGATTTACATAAATTATGTGTTCGTGTTCTTCTTCCATCAATCCATTGGAGTCTTGAGATTTATATATTAGGTTGTTTATCCCATCAGTGTTAATGAGAAAAGGGGCTTCATATAATTGCCAACTATCTCCATTATCCAATGAATAAAAGGTATTAATGTTTTGTGTATTTTCCTGGTTTTCTATAAATAATTCTACAAGCGGAGGTTCTGTAAACCAGATATCGTTTTGACTTCCGGATATTATAATTCCAGTAGAAACAGGCGCTGAATTTTCTTTTTCTCCAAATACAGCAAACCAGCTAAGGTGGTTCACTGTAGCACTAATTTTA
>JAKQTP010000180.1 GCA_029563035.1 archaeon
CTATTAGACAAAAACAAAAACATAAAACATATATGTTTACCTGCTTTGCAAAGCGAAAAAATATCTCCTCCTGAACTAAAAAATTTTTATACTGATGGTTTACTGGATAACAAGCGACTTTCGAAAGAGGTGTTGGAGCAGAAAAGAATTGAGATGGGCGATTATGCTTTTGCTATGCAGTATTTACAAGAGATAGTGCCAAAAAGTGGTAGTTTTTTCGACGTGTCTAAACTGCTAATAGTTAATAGTATAGACGAGAAAGAAGTTATAAGGAAAGTCAGATATTGGGACAAGGCTGGAACGCATCAGGGTGGAGCTTATACAGTAGGTGTAAAGATGGCATTGTTGAAAAATAAAACATATGTTATTTTAGACGTTGTTAGAGGGCAGTGGGAGGCTGGAGAGAGGGAAAAAATTATAAAACAGGTTGCCGAGTTGGATGGTAGAGAAGTTAGTATAATAGTAGAGCAGGAGCCTGGTAGTGGTGGCAAAGAAAGTGCAGAGGCGACAATTAGAAATTTGGCAGGCTTTCGTTGTTATGCGGACAGGCCGACAGGTGATAAAATTTTGCGTGCAGACACGTTTGCTGTTCAGTTAAACGCAGGCAACGTTGCTATGCTAAGAGCAGAGTGGAATAGCGAATATAAACGTGAACTTGAATTTTTCCCTTATGGGAAATATAAAGACCAGGTTGATGCGAGCAGTGGTGCGTTTAACATTCTATTAAAACAAGGTAGAGGTATAGCTACAAAAGGTGGAGGTGTAAATGCTTTTTAAATTAATTTTTAAAAAACATACATATATTAAAAAAATGTATTATATTTGTAAAAAAAAATGGATAAAAAAGAACTCAATAAAGAATTGATAAATTGTCTTGTAAAAAGGAGTAATTTACAACGTGAAATTCGAGAACTATATGAAGACATTGAAGAGCTGAATATTGAACTTTACAAAAATATTTCAAGGCTTATTGAGGCGAGGGTAGAACTTGAAAAATTAGGAGAAAAGTATATTGAAATAAAATTAGAACAACAAAAATTTTTAGAATAAAAATTATGGAAGCGAAAGAAAAAGAAAAAATTAAAGAGCAAATTTTAATGCTCTTCGAGGAAACTCAAAAAATAGACAAAAAAATATGGAAGTTGAGTTATGAAATAGGTGAGATGAGTTTTAAAATCTATAAAGATAATATAAGTATAGATGAACTTAAATTACAAAAAGAAGAAATAAATAAACAAATAGACAAATTAGAGCAACAAATAAAAATAAAAAAAAAAATTCAATAGCTATATGTATACCTTTTTACAAGCGTCATGAAATCACAGATTTTGTATTTAACTATTATCATAGGTTACAAGAAGAACTAAAATATTTCAT
>JAKQTP010000182.1 GCA_029563035.1 archaeon
GTATTACTGCATCATGTGCAGATTTGACCAATGCTACACGATTAAATTTTAAAAGGAGACTATTAATCTTTTGGATAATTATTAATCTAATATTATTATACTATATCTTTTGTGTTTTGTCAAATAAAAAAGACCGCCTGAGCAGTCTTTTTTAAAATTTATATTAGCAGCTCTTCTGCTTTTATCCCTAGCCCTTTAGCTAGTTTTACCGCTGTTCCTAGTGTCATTTTCTCTAAATTTGCATCCGCTCTTTCGAGTTTCTGCAATGTTGATATTTTCACATCTGCTTTTTTAGCTAGCTCTTCTTGAGTCATATTCCTTATAACTCTTAGATATTTTATTTTGTTTATCTCTGTGCAGGGGGCGTTGATTTCGTCCCAGATTTTTAATATATCCTCCTCGTCTATTTTGTTTTTAGTTGTAACTATGCTGTGCCCCCACCCATCCGCTGATGCTGTGGTATATATATAAGCATAACATTCAGCGTTTATTTTTTTACTTATATATTTCACTTCAATTACATTGAATGAATGTGAGAACGAACATAATTTTTGTTCAAGTTCTTTTTGAGAAACAATCTTGTTTCCTAACTTCTCCATTACGTCTTCCCATTTTTCATCTTCAACATTTGCTACTATGTAGCCATATTTTTCTTTTAACATAATAATCCTTCTTTCTTTCTTTATAATATTGTGCATTTTGCGATTGCTTCTTTTATTTCTTTGTAATTAGAAAAATTATTTCCAATTACAAGTCTTTCAATTCTTCCAAAATTTTTACTTAGTTCAAAATTTGGCTTTTCTGAAATTTTTCTTGCTATCATTTCTTCAACTGTTTCGCCGTCCCAAAAAGACGACATTTTGATTGTTAGTTCTATAGTTTTGTTAGATGCATTATATGCACCTTTTTTTACTACATATCCGAAACAATCTAAATTGTTTTTGTAGTCAGAGTATTTAACAACTATTGTTTTTGTTAAGTACATTTCAGATATTCTTGAATCGCTTGGGCTTTCAAATTTGAAGCCCAAAAAACTTTCAAACTGTTCTGTTAATGTTTGCTTTTCCATTTTAAATTCACTCCAAGCTTGTTTAAGTGCAATTGACATTCTAGAGGAGTATTTTCCTTGTAGTTCTTTTGCTATTTGATGTGCTCTTATCATTAATTCTTTCATGTCAATTACCTCTTTCTTAATTTGTTTTTGTGTTTTACTCTATTTATATTATAGCATAGCTTTACTAGCATTACAATACTTATACTATACAAACTTTAATAAATTTTATTGTGTATAATGCACAAAAAAAAGACTAGCAATAAAGCTAGTCTAATTTTACGGTATTTGATTTTTTTCGAGCAGTTGCAACCTTGTTTTTAGATTTTCAATCTCTGTTTTACTTGCACACTGAGCAAATAAGTCCTTCATCGTTCCTTCGAGGCGACTTATTGATAATTGCAAGTCTTTTATATCCCTCTGCTGATTGACTTTACAAGATACATCATCAGCAGTGCTCCTTTTAAAAGCTCCTAATCTGCCGATTAAAAAACTGCATATCGTCATCAATGT
>JAKQTP010000168.1 GCA_029563035.1 archaeon
TTCTGTCAATCCCTATAAATTGCTTTTTACCCTATTAACATACCATTCACTTGCACCATATTTTCTGACTCCATTAACTCCTTGCCGATGTGCTGCAATAGCCTTATCAATATCCCCAAGACGAACAAGATTATCCATAAACAGAAATCCCGCAATAACAACAGATCCTAAAGAATTAAAAGGATTATATTCACCATATTTCATTACCCGTTCATCATGGTATAATTCATTCAGCTGCATTCTTCCCCTACTGATACCATCATCACCTACAGCATCATCATTCTCATTTGATTCTGTAATTGCTATAGCTCGTAATATATTTGCAGGTGCTCCAGTAATAATTTCAGCAACTTCATATATAGACAACACTTCTATTTCATTATTTTCATTAGATACATTTATTTTTACATCAACTACAGATGATTGAATTGGTAATAGAACAAACAATAAAATAATAATACTAATTTTTATGTACTTCATTTCTATTATTTTCACTAATTATATTCCCACGTTTATCTACAATAGCAATTGGGAGTACTTTTCTACAACGAACTTTAGTAATATCATCAGGAAATACCACAACATCGTCTGGATCAACTAAACATCTTAAAATTGTACCTTCATTGTATATTTGCGCAGTAAAAGGAAATATACTCAAATGCAAACCATTACCACATTGGAATATCTCATTGCTATCCCAGTCTGGGCATTCCACTTCTTTACCTATCTCATACTTAATCTTACCAGTATAAAAATCACAGAAAGTATCACAATTAACACTTTTATATAATACTATTTTATCATTAACATGTTCAGCAATAGACAACAAATCATTTTTAGTATATCCAATACTACTTAACTGTTTTGAAGTAGCATTATCATGCAATTCTATTACTGCATCTTCATAATAAAATATTACAGCATTATCAAATCCTTTAACATTTGCTAACCTGTATGCTTTAATAATAGATGTTCCATGTGCTTCAACATAAGCTTTATCAAATGCTTGAACATTAGATGACCCATATGCTTCAACATGTGCTGGCATAATTGCTTTTACCACAGCACAATCAAAGGCTTTAATATAAGATTTACCTGATGCTGTAACAAAGGTCATATCGAATGCTTTAACTTGAACCGCACTAGTTGCCAAAACATAAGATTTATTGAGTGCTATAATATTAGCATAGCCAAATGCTATAACAATAGATGTGCCTGCTGCTATAATATTAGCCTTATTAAATGCTTCAATAGTAGCAGAATCAAATGCTTTGACATAAGCTTCATCTATTGCTTTTACATAAGCTGTTCCTTTTACTGTAGCATGACTAGAACCACCAATTTTTATTGTAGCTTTATTTCGTGGTGTAACAATAATTTCTTCATCTGTATCTTTTATAATAATAAGTCCATCAAAATCTTGCTTAATGTCATCAAATTCTTTTTGTGTATGTACAACAATTTCCTCTTTCACATCCTTCCTCCTAAATTATATCTTTTTATAATCCATATTGCATCAAATAGGCATTTGAAACTACCTTAAAACTAAATCTTTTACTATTTAATCCTTTTACATCATACGGCTTATTGTCTACACTTCTTACTACAATTCCTTCATCGTAGCTATCGGGATTGAATACAGATTTTCTTTCAGCCAATTTTAACCAATCATCAACATTCAGTCCAATATCTTTTATATATTTTACACCTTTAATTGGCAATCTTGGAACATAATTAACTTTTGCTCCAAAAAAACACAATAAATCTGCAACCGTTTCCAAATCATATGGAGTATAATATTCCTGTGTATCAATATCATAACAACCAAAAATAAATAATTTCAATGAGTCAAATTTATAATGATTCCCTTGTATTTTAGACCCACAAATTTCTCCTTGAATAGCTACATTCCTATTCTTAAATAGTTTTTTCATTGCTTTCTCTAGATTTGCTTCTTTTGCCACTCTCCAATAAACACTATCATTCTCTTTTTGCATCCATACATTTCTTGAAGCTACAGAAAATTTCTTTTTGTACCAAATAAAAGTACCACTTGTTCCATCCATCTTAATAGTAATGTAAATTGGAACATCTTTATATGTTTCCAAAAATTCAT
>JAKQTP010000216.1 GCA_029563035.1 archaeon
TGCTAAAGTATAATTCTTGTTTTAATTCTTGACTTGTGGCTAATTATCATTTATTATATTTTTGTTATTCGGGGATCGTCTAACGGTAGGACTCCAGGTTTTGGTCCTGGCTATTGGGGTTCGAATCCCTATCCCCGAGCAGATGTTTCTCTTTTGTGAGAGACCGACTTACATTCTTATTTTATAAGGATAATTAAAAAGAACTGGTTTACGCCAGTTCTTTTTGTTTTAGTCAAATTGAATAAAATGTCAGTAATTAGAGAGCTTAAGTGGTTCGAATTTGTTCAGGTTTTGAAATTTTAGAAAAATTATTTTTTTAATTTTTTAAACTATGCTATAATTTTTATTAAAAGATATATAATTATTAACTTTGATGAAATTTATGAACAATCTTCCAGAAAAAGGAACAAAAGAATACGCATTAGCAGATGCTCTTTCTAGGCCTAATGCAATTAATGGCTTATATAGAAAATTAAAATTACCTTTGGAATGGGAAAATTTAAATAAAAAATCCGCCATCTACATAACACACGTGGCAGATTTAGCAGACAGAGTCATACAAGAAGCCAGAGATAACGGAAGGGATTTAGACAACAGTAAAGTTCAAGAAGAGATACAAGCTGCCTTTTATGGTGGTTCAACTGGTGCATCTATTTCTTTCGTTTATTTTAAGTACAAATTATTAATTTTTGGAGTAATAACCTATATACTGTCTGTTATGTCCTCAGCAGAAGATTTGCAAGGAAATTCTGTCGCACCAATTTCCATAATCGCCTTATCAATAATAACGACAATAGTGTTTATGATTATGGCAGCAGCTCGTTTGTGGAAAGAAAATAAAATTACTTCGATATTATTATTTGTTTTTTCTTCACTTAATTTAGTGATATCATCATCGTTGATTCATTGGATTAGTTTTTTGATTTTCCTTTGGGCAATGTATCTTCTTTGGAGGTTGGTGAAAAATGAAAAACCTACCAACCAAAATACTCTAAATATTTTTTCCAAGTAGTTTTAAAATTTTTTTAAAGTCTAATTTTGATATTTAATTCGTATATTTCTATTTCCTTTATAGAATAAACAAAAAGAGCTGGCTTGTGCCAGCTCTTTTTGTTTTAGTCAAATTATCTAAATTGCTTGAAAATAAAGGGCTTGAGTGATTCGAATCCCATTTAGGTCGCCAAGACAATTTAGTATCGGATAGACCCGAATAGCCCATTAAGCGGCAGAAAAACGGAACTTCTTTGAGTTCTGTTTTTGTTTACAAACCGCATAAACTTTGGTAAACTTATAGATGTAAAGTTTTATATATGACTGATAAAAAAGAAAAATCCAAAATTGGTGAAACCATTAGAAAACTTCGCTTGAAGAATGGATTGTCACAAGACGCTTTATCCAAGAAAGCCGACTTGGCTTTTTATACAATTTCAAAAATTGAGGCAGGATCTACTCCTAACCCAACTATTGAAACAGTTAAAAAAATTGCGGACGCACTTGGCGTTACGCTAGATGAATTAATGAAATAAAATATGGCCACTAAAGAAGCAACACTAAATACAACCAAAGAACAAGAACGAGCAGAATTACATCGTGCCATTTGGCAGATAGCTAATGACTTGCGTGGAAGTATTGATGGTTGGGATTTTAAGCAATATGTCTTGGGTATGCTTTTTTATCGTTTCATTAGTGAAAACCTGACCAATTATATCAATGCCGATGAAAGGCGTTCGGGTAATAATGATTTTGACTACGCTACTCTTTCAGATAAGGAGGCAGAATTTGGTCGAGCTGATACTGTAAAAGAAAAAGGATTTTATATACTTCCAAGTGAGTTATTTGTAAATGTAAGTAAAAAAGCTCGTAATGACGCAAACCTTAACGAAACACTTGCAAGCGTATTTCGGAGTATTGAAAATTCAGCAAAAGGATCTGATAGTGAGGATGATTTAAGAGGTTTGTTTGACGATTTAGATGTGAACTCCAACAAGTTAGGAAATAGTGTCGAAAGAAGAAACCAAAAATTAGTTAAGCTTTTAGAAGCCATAGGTGATCTTCGTCTGGGAAACTATGCTGACAATACTATTGATGCTTTTGGTGATGCATACGAATTTTTGATGACAATGTATGCCTCAAATTCTGGAAAATCTGGTGGGGAATTTTTTACACCGCAAGAAGTTAGTCAATTACTTGCCGAAATTACGACAGTAGGTAAAAAAGAAGTTAATAAAGTTTATGATCCAGCCTGTGGTTCTGGTTCTTTGCTTTTAAAATTTGCAAAAGTTTTGGGAAAAGAAAATGTTCGCATAGGTTTCTTTGGACAGGAAATTAATTTAACGACTTATAATTTGTGTCGTATCAACATGTTTTTGCATGATATCAATTACAATCATTTTGATATAGCACATGGTGATACACTTACTGATCCAAAGCATTGGGATGACGAACCTTTTGATGCTATAGTTTCAAATCCGCCATACTCCACAAGGTGGGAAGGTGAAGATAACCCGATTCTAATCAATGATCCACGTTTTTCACCAGCTGGCGTACTTGCTCCGAAAAGCAAAGCTGATTTAGCTTTCACTATGCACATGTTATCATGGCTTTCTACTAGTGGCACGGCCGCTATTGTAGAATTTCCCGGTGTTCTATATCGTGGTGGAGCAGAACAAAAGATTCGCAAATACTTGGTAGATAATAATTACATTGATACCGTGATTCAATTACCTGCAGATTTATTCTTCGGTGTTACGATAGCGACCTGTATCATTGTTTTAAAAAAGAGCAAAAAAGATAATAAAATATTATTTATTGATGCTTCTGCTGAGTTTGTTCGTAATGGGAATAAAAATAAATTAAGTGATCATAATCGTACAAAAATATTAGAAGCATTTACTGTTCGTAAAGATAGCGATTATTTTTCTAAACTGGTAGACAATAAAGCAGTTGCGGAAAATGATTATAACATTGCTGTGTCTAGTTATGTTGTTGCTGAAGATACACGTGAGGTGGTAGATATTAAAGAACTCAATAAAAAAATAACTGAAATCGTTAGTAGACAAAATGGACTTCGTCAGTCTATTGATGAAATTGTGATTGATATTGAAAGTGAAAAATAAATAATATGTTTGAGAATATTTTGACTTGGGTAGTTGCATTGCCAATTGGTGCGTTTTTAGGGTGGTTTGCTAATAGATTACTTGGCCCCACTGTAGACGCTCTTGGTACCGGCCTACTTAATATCCTTTCACGATGGTGGAATAAAGAGAGCGAGGTAGTTGTTGCTTATCAGAAAATTGAGGATTTAGTAAGTGAAAATCACAAGATAAATGGTCATAATAGATTTAATGAACACAAAACGTATCTCCGTGATCGGAAAATAACTTCAACATTAGCACAATATGGTCGATTTATGCGTCGTTCTATAAAAAAAGCGTGGATTAATGAGGCATTAATCAATAACTACAATGAAAGCGATGTATTTTTTGCCGGGATGAATTTATTTTTTCAGCAACTTGGTAAAAATGATATATTGATAATTTACAAAAAGTTTAAGGATAATAATCAAGTGGCATTAGGATGGTGGCTCGAACAGATAGAGGAACGCAACCCCAAACTTCTTCCGCGCAATGTTCTTAAATACCTTCGTGCAGAACAAGAGAAATGGAACAAATAGATATGACAAAGCAACAACCCAAAATAGAAAAACTAATTGCAGAATTATGCCCAAATGGTGTTGAATTTAAAACCTTGGGTGAAATAGCTAGTTATCGTCGTGGTTCATTTCCGCAACCATACGGAGAAAGTAAGTGGTATAATGGTGAAGGTGCAATGCCTTTTGTTCAGGTTGCTGATGTCGGTGATGATATGCGCCTCGTAAAAAAAACAAAACATAAAATTTCAAAATTAGCACAACCTAAAAGCGTTTTTGTACCTGCGGAAACAGTCATTGTAACTTTACAAGGTACAATTGGCCGGGTTGCCGTCACGCAGTATGATAGTTATGTGGATCGTACACTTGCAATCTTTGAAACCTTTAAAATAAAAATAAATAAAAAATATTTTGCATACCAATTAGAAAGTAAGTTTAAAACTGAAAAGGAAAATGCGCGTGGAAGTACAATAAAGACAATTACAAAAGAAGAATTTACAAAATTCAAAATTCCTACTCCACCTCTCCCAATCCAAGAAGAAATTGTAAAAATTCTTGATAGTTTCACAGAGCTGGAAGCAGAGCTGGAAGCAGAGCTGGAAGCAGAGCTGGAAGCAAGAAAGAAACAATATGAGTATTACCGAATAGAATTATTGACTTTAAACGACAGAGCAAGATCTGTTAAACTTGCTGATGTAGCTAGTTATTCAAATACTAGAATTTCTTCAAGTGAACTTCATGAAGACAACTACGTTGGTGTAGATAATTTATTACAAAATAAACAAGGTAAAACCAGCTCAAATTATGTTCCGAACTCTGGCAAGCTCACACAATATGAAATCGGTGATATTTTAATTGGAAATATTCGACCATATCTAAAAAAGATCTGGAGGGCAACAAATATTGGCGGTACCAATGGCGATGTCTTGGTTGTGAGAATTAATGAAAATGAAAGAGAAAATTTAGATTCGAAATTTCTGTATTATTTATTATCATCTGATGCCTTTTTTGATTATTCTATGCAATACGCCAAGGGAGCTAAAATGCCACGAGGAGATAAATCGGCTATTATGAAATTTGAAATTTGCATACCGCCAGTTGAGGAACAAGAAAGAATTGTATCCATTTTAGATAAATTTGAAACACTAGTTAATGATATTTCAATCGGTCTGCCTGCTGAACTTAACGCTCGTAGACAGCAATATGAATATTACAGAAACAAACTTCTAACATTTAAGGAATATGCAGACGAAAAATAAGTACAATTTAGTGGCCGAAAACTCACAAAGCACAGTTGTTGCTGAATATAAGCCAAATAGTAAACGTGTTACTAGCTATCAAAGTGAGGCTGATCTTGAGCGTGCATTTATTAAACAGCTGGAAACACAAGCTTATGAGTATGTGACAATCACAACTGAAGCTGATTTGATTTCAAATCTACGCAATCAACTTGAAAAGTTAAATGATTTTAAATTTACTGATAAGGAATGGAGTCACTTTTTTGTTAGTGAGTTAGCAAACCCTAACCAAGGTATTGAAGAAAAGACGGCAACTATTCAGGAAGATTATATAAAAAATTTAGTTCGTGATGATGGTTCTATAAAAAATGTTTATTTATTAAAAAAGGATAACATCCACGACAATAATCTCCAAGTTATCAATCAGTATGCTACTGAAGAGGGTCAACGTGCCAATCGTTATGATGTGACAGTATTGGTGAATGGGTTACCACTTGTTCACGTTGAACTTAAACGTCGTGGCGTTGCCATTCAAGAGGCTTTTAATCAGATTAATCGCTATCAAAGAGAAAGTTTTTGGTCTGCTTCTGGTCTTTTTGAGTATGTACAGTTGTTTATTATTTCCAATGGAACACATACAAAATATTATAGCAACACAACACGATCTCAACATATTAAGGAATCTAGCGAAGGTGCGGTTAAAAAAGGTAAAAGAACAAGCAATAGCTTTGAATTCACTAGTTGGTGGGCAGATGCTACCAATAAGCCAATTATAGATTTGATGGATTTCGGTAAAACTTTTTTTGCTAAACATACTCTTTTAAATATTTTGACCCGTTATTGTGTTTTTACCACGGAGAGACTTCTTCTCGTGATGCGTCCATATCAGATTGTCGCTACTGAAAGAATATTAAACCGCATTGAAGTTAGCACAAATTATAAAAAGTTAGGCACTGTAGAAGCTGGCGGATATGTTTGGCATACCACAGGTTCGGGGAAAACTTTGACTAGTTTCAAAACCGCACAACTGGCAAGCAAATTGCCGTACATAGATAAAGTTGTTTTTGTGGTTGATCGTAAAGATTTGGATTATCAGACAATGAAAGAATACGACAAATTTGAAAAGGGGGCGGCTAACAGTAATACCAGCACTACTGTTTTAAAGAAGCAATTGGAAGACCCGAATGCCAGAATTATTATTACCACAATTCAAAAATTAGACCGATTTATTGGTAAGAATAAAGGTCATAGTATATTCGATGGGCATGTTGTAATTATATTTGATGAGTGTCATCGTTCTCAATTTGGTGAGATGCACGGAGCAATTACTAAGGCGTTTAATAATTATCATATTTTTGGGTTTACTGGTACACCAATTTTTGCTGTAAATTCTTCTTCTGGTGGAAGAATTGATTTTAAAACAACCGAACAGGCTTTTGGCAATAAATTACATACCTATACCATTGTAGATGCAATTGCAGATAAGAATGTTTTACCATTTAAAGTTGACTATATTTCTACTGTTAAAGAAGCGGAAGATATTGAGGATAAAAAAGTTAGCGACATTGATCGTGAAGCGATATTATCAGCACCAGAACGCATAGCAAATATTGTTAATTATATTCGTGAACATTTTGATCAGAAAACAAAACGTAATAGTTTTTATAAATTAAAAGAACGAAGATTGGCTGGTTTTAATTCCATATTCGCTGTTTCTTCAATTGAGGTTGCGAAAAAATATTATGCTGAATTTAATAAACAGTTTGCTGATTTGCCAAGTGATAAGCGTCTTAAAGTAGCTCTTATTTATAGTTTTGGCGTTAATGATGAGGATGCAGATGGAATGATAGATGAAAATCTTGATGACACTAGCGGTTTGGATGCTAGTTCCAGAGACTTTTTGGATAAAGCTATTGTTGATTATAATAAGATGTTTGGTACTTCTTATGATACTTCATCAGACAAATTCCAAAATTATTATAAAGATGTTAGTCAAAGAGTAAAAGATCGGGAAATTGATGTTCTTATTGTAGTTAATATGTTCTTAACTGGGTTTGATGCCACCACCCTTAATACTTTGTGGGTTGATAAAAATTTAAGGTTGCACGGACTGCTTCAAGCGTATTCTCGTACCAATCGTATTTTGAACAGTGTAAAAACTTTTGGTAATATCGTATGTTTCCGTAACCTAGAAAAAGCAACCAATGAATCCATTTCTTTGTTTGGTGACAAGGAAGCAAGCGGTATTGTCTTATTGAAGTCGTATTCTGAGTATTACAACGGTTATAAAGACGGCAACAAAGAAGTTCGCGGTTACGCAAGTTTAGTGGCTGAATTATTAGAAAAGTTTCCTGTTGGACAGAGAATAGATAGTGAACAAGCACAGAAAGATTTTATCAAACTTTATGGTGGAATATTACGAGTAAGAAATATTTTGACGACTTTTGACGAATTTGTTGGTAATGAAATATTAACCGAGCGTGATATACAGGACTACCACAGTATGTACATTGATCTGTATAACGAATTCCGTAAAACCGAGGAAAGCGAAAAAGAAAATGTTAATGATGATGTGGTTTTTGAAATGGAACTTATTAAACAAGTTGATATCAATATTGACTATATATTAGGTTTAATAAAAAAATACCATGAAGATCACACAAAGAATAAAGAACTTTTACTTGATATTAATAAGGCAATAGATTCTAGCGTTGAACTCCGAAATAAGAAAGATCTTATCAATCAATTTATTACTTCCCTTGATATTAAATCGGTGGTTGATGAAGACTGGCAAAAGTTTATAAATGAAAAGAAGATTGAAGAGCTTGAACAAATTATTGAAAATGAAAATCTTGATCGAGATGCAACTTACACTTTTGTAAAAAATGCTTTTCGTGATGGGAGTGTTGCGACTACTGGCACCGCTATTACAAAAGTTTTACCACCAGTATCACGTTTTTCTCCAACAGGCGAACGTTCACAAAAGCGTGAAAGTGTCTTGGGTAAATTAACAAGTTTTTTTGAAAGGTTTTTTGATATTTCTGGTGGAAATTTATAATTGTTATTTCAAAAACGTCAACAATATTATGTTGGCGTTTTTTTATTCTCCCAGTAAAGTTAGAACCTTATCTTGATATTTGATTCTCGACCTCAGATTCCCAAGTAGTTCTCTTTTCTCACTCACCGATCCTTCTTTCAAAATGTACTTCGCATAATTTCGGATATCAGTTTCTTTTGGAGCTTTTACTTTGTCCGTACTTCCAAGTACGGATCTTTGAAATATATTAAATCTTGAAATTTCATCCTCTAATCTTTGTCGCATTCCAAGCTCGTTGATGTTTACTTTATCTAATATTTTTAGTAGTTCAGTGATTAATTCTTCTTCTCGAATATATTTATTTTTACAATTTCTATCTCTTGCTCGTGAACATCCATAGTAAATATACCTAGCATGGGTTCCATCCTTAAGTTGTTTATATTTTTCTTCCGCAGATATTCCACTACCACAGTATCCACAGGTGAAAAGTTTGGTAAAGGCAAATTCTTTATTCTCCCTTACTATTTGATCTCGTTTCAATTGAGCTTTGGCTTTTTCAAATAGTTCTTGGGTTATTATCGGTTCATGTTTTCCAGTATACCAATTACCACTATCTTTTGGATGTTCGAATACCCCATAGTAAAATGGATTATCTAATATTCTGTAAATACCACTTAGTGTTAGTGGTTTATTACCTCTAGTATAGAAGTTAAGTTCATGCCTTAGCCAGTTATATATTTTTCTGCCCGAATATTGTTCGTAAGCAACTTTTTCAAACATCTTCTTAATAACTGGCGCTCGGAGTGGATCAATAATTATCTGGCACTTTTTATCCATTCTGTTTTGATTCAAATATCCAAGCGGTGCTACGCCTGGCCATAAACCCATTTCCACTCTTGTTCGTAACCCTCGTTTTACATTGATACCCCTATTGTCATTTTCAAGTTTGGCTTGCGATCCTAAAATCATGAGCAAAAACTTTTCATTTGGGTTGTTGCCAAACTTTTGTCCGTAAGTCCGTATTTCTTGAAGTTTACCACTGTCCATTAAATCCACAACTTTGCCCAGGTCGCCAGCATTTCTTGATATACGATCTGGTGCCCAGGTTAGAATTCCGTTAAACTTTTCATCTCGTAAATCCTGAACCAATTCATTGAAGATCGGTCGCTGGCCAGTTTCTTTGGCTGAATGTGATTCTCTTTTGATATCTGTTACCAATAATCCCTCTTTTTCTTATTTGTTTTAATTTATTAACTTTTTTTTCTTCATTTTTAAATGTTTGTTTGATATCTATATTTATATCTTCATCCCCCCAAATTTTATCAATAACATCATAATCATTAGTCCTTGTTTTCCTTTCTTTTGGCTTATCTTTAATATCATCTTTAAACTTCTCTATTTTAAAATTATTTTTAATATGAAATTGTTCCATAAATATTAAGAGATTTTCTATCGATTTCTTGGTGATTTTAATCTTTCTTGTTGATGGCCATACTTCTTTTTTTAAATTCTCAATTTCTTTCCAGTTTTTCTTTATATCTTCTAGATCTGTATGAGGATATATTTCTATTGATAATCTTTTGTATCCTTTTTTAATAGAAAAAGAATTATTTGGTATGGGTTCTTCTTTCTCAGTCAAGAAAAAAAATAAATATGGAATAAACCAATTTGATCCCAAATCGGAATCATTTATTAGTTTAAATACATCTTTTGTTAATCTTTTTATAGAATTCTCTCCATTTTTATTTTCAAACTCTTTTATATAATCTTTTATATTAGAGAAATCTTCTTCTATTGGCAGGTTCCATTTATTAAAAATGTTGTTGACTCTCAAAGTATGAGAGGAGTTCATATTATAGAGTTTATGGTATAAATACCAATTTCTTTCTTTTGTCGTGGGACTATCCTTTTTCATATCTTTTTATTGTTATTTTTGTTTTTGTCGTAAAAAATTATAGAAAGTATAATATGAATAAGAAGCATAAAAATAAAAAACAATATGAATATTATTAATGGACTGTAGCGCTTTAATAGGACAAAAAGCATATAATATACTGGGAGTGTGAAGGAAATAAAAATACAACGGATGCCAAAATTAAATAATTTTTGTTTTGCAATAATAACCCCTTTTTTACTTATTTCAAACTCGAAAATGATTTCCTTTTCTTTTTTGAAATTTAGTTCTAGGCCTGTAAAAACAAGATAAAGAAAAAAAATAAAAGAAATTATAATTCCAGATACTATAAAGACATTAAAAACAATATCGTTAACAAAATTTAGCTCAGCGGTTGTTTCTTTTGTTTTTTCATAAAAACCAACTATTATTGCTAAATAAGTGGCTATAAAGGCAATGGACAGTGTTATTCTGTTTTGTTCATTTTTATCATCCATAATAATAAAAAATATTTTTTCTGTTATTATTGTATCACAAAATGTTTATTTTTAATATAATTTTTTGTTTACCCATTTTTTTAAAAGTTTATTTGTTTCTTCTTTATTTTGTGAAGTTATAACAAATTCTTGTCCCCTTCCTGCGGATTGAAAGTATTCTTCTCTCCAAGCATTTGGGTGATATGAAATTTTTGTTTCTCTAAAGAAATCAGGAAGGCTCCAGTGAGATCGAGGGTGACCATTTTTTGTTAATATAAGGTTATTATTGAATTTTAAAATCTTTCCTTCGTTTATTCCTTCGAATTGTTTTTTATTTGAGGCTATATATAAAGTGTTTGTTTTTTTGTTTAACCATTCAGTTCTTTTTATGTGAGAATGGTAGTTTAACCATTTTTCTATATTTTTATTATTTTTTGTTTTTATAATTTCTCCTATTCTTAAATATCCAAAAATCATATGAAAATCTGGTCCAAAATATTCTAACTGATTTTTTGCGTTTATTCTTGTTTTTCTAAACCACCCAAAAAATAAAAAAAGGTCTCCGACAGAGACGCCCTGGTTTTCCAAATGGCTTTGTGAGGCTTCGATTTGGCCGAGGAGTGGCCTCCAGTCTTTGCCCCTACATTTTATAGTGGAAGCTTCTAAATCTGGGTCTAAATGGCATTTTGTATCTTTGTTTATATTTTTAATGCCTAACTCTTTCATTAAGTCAAAATAACTTTTGTTTTTAGTAAAAATTAAATCACTATATTTTATAGAGTCTTTTTCGTCTGGGATTGGTAATGAAATTATTTTATTGTTTATTATTGGGCTAGGATAACCTCCGGCAGTAGAATCAAAACCTTTTCGGCTTAATATTATTTTCATATTTTTTGATTAAATAAAAAAAGGACAACCTTGTGGTTGTCACACCCAATCGGGCAGGTTATGCCTAATTGTTTTTTACAAGGTTGCCCATTTCTTGGCACAACCTTGCAAATTAAAAAAAATCCGCATTTTTTTGATTGAGTGTGACAATTTAAGATTAGCATTAAAAAAATTAAAAAACAAGATTTTTTTTAAAAAGTATGATATAATTTTTTTAAATAATCATTTTATAAAAAATATGAAGATAATAGAAAAAATTGAGATTAGGTTTTTTAGATCTATAAAGAGAGCTAAAATTCAAAAAATTAATGAAGTGAATATATTTTCTGGGGTTAATGATTCTGGAAAATCAAATATTTTGAAAGCTCTAAATTTATTTTTTATTGGTGAGACTGATTTTTTAACAAAACTGGATTTTGCTAATGATTTTAATAAATCTCGATTAAATGAAGTTCAGAAGGACTCAATAAAAGGAAAAAAATTTATATCTATTAAAATACATTTTTTAGCTCCTCTTGGGTATAAAAATTTGCCTGCAAAATTTTGTGTTGGGAAAAGTTGGGATAAGGATGGAAATCTTCTGTCCTTTACTGACAATGTTTCTTTGCAGCTTAAAAAGAATAATTCAATTTCTAGATCAGAGACAGCCTCACGAAGAGCTTTGACTAGTTTTTTAAACAGCATTCATTATCTTTATACCCCGGCTGTCAGATCTTTTAAAATATTTGAAAATTTATTAAATTTACTTCAGGAATTAATATTGTACAAAAATTCAAAAAACAAGAAAATTTTAAGTAGTCTATTAGAGTTAAACCAAGAAACAAAAAAATTTACTTCAAAAATTAGTGAAGATTTTAAAAAAATATCAGGAATATCTTCAGGAATAAATGCCCCAAATGAATTTAAAGAATTTTTTAAAAGTTTTGTTATTGATACAGAAACTGGTAAGTTTAATATTCCTTTGAGATTTAGGGGGGATGGTATTCAAATGAGATATATCCCGACGATACTCGATTATATTTCTAAAAATTCAAAAGGTTTTTTTGTTTGGGGTTTCGATGAGCCGGAAAACTCTACAGAATATTCTCTTTGTTCAAAAATGGCAAATGACTTCAAAAATATATTTTCTAAAAATTCTCAAATATTTATTTCTACACACTCTTTTCATTTTACAACGCTGTCGGGGAATAATATTTCTAAATATAGGGTCTATAAAGATAATGAATCCATAAATTCATTAATAGGGTTTATTAGAGATGATAACAAACTAGATGTTTTTGCTGAATCGGAGGGTCAAAAATTATCCGAAGAAATAGGAGTATTGGATTTGCATAAAAAGATAGCAGAAGAATATAATGAATGGAATGAGCAAAAAGAAAATATTAAAAAAGATCTTGAGTTTTTAAATCAACAAATTTATAAAAATGACAATAAGCCGGTCTTATTTGTTGAAGGTAAAACCGATAAAAAGATACTTGAAACTGCTTGGAAAAAATTGAAATCGAAAAAAGATATGCCTTTTTTTATAGAAAATAAATTTGATTGTTACTCTATAGTAAACACTTTTAAAAGGGGAGATATTTATCAAAATAATTTATTATTTATTGGTATGCTAGATTTTGACGATGCTTTTGATAAGTGGTCAGAGTTAATTAATATAGATGGGTATTCTGTATGGTGTAAAAATAAAAAAGAAGGAGTTGCTGTCAAGCATAGTAATAATAAGGGATTTGTTTTTCTATTGCCAGTTCCGGATATTAGAAAAAAATATGCAGATACTCATTACAAAAAATCCTATCTCTCAATAGAATTATTATTTGATGATAAATTAATTAAAAAGTATTGTGAAGAAAAAGAAGAGGCTGGTGGTGTAAAATTTCTTAAATTTAAAAATACTAAAAAAGATGCTTTTTCAAAAGAAGTTGATAAATTTAAAAAAGAAAATTTTGTTAATTTTGTCCCAATATTTGACTTGATTGATAAAATTATTAATGAATCTCAAGAATAGCATTTATTTTATTTTTGAGATACTTTTTGAAAATGAACGATAAAGAAAAAATTTTGATAGAAGATGTTTGTTTGGTTTTGGTAGATCAAATAGTTGCTAATATACCGGGGCTTAACATTGCTTGGGGGCTTTCAAAAGCTTTGTATGGTAACGGTATGAAATTAAGGGAAAAAAGAGTTTTGGAGTGGGTTGAGGTTATAAAAGACAATCCCGGTATTTTTGTCTTAGATCTTTTAAAAACAGAAGAATTTCAAGATGGTTTTGTTTATTTTTTAGAAGAATATTTAAGAGAAAGAAATAAACAAAAGAGAGTTTTTATAAAGAATACATTTTTAAATTTTTCAATTTCCAATAATAAAGATGATTTTCCAGCAGAAAAAATTGTTCATTCTATAAGTCAGCTAGAAATAAAAGACATAGAAGTTTTAAAGGATTCTATCGCTGAGGAGAATAGACTTAGAGAAAAAGATAAAAGAAATCTTTCTTTTCAAGTTTATGGTAATAACGATAAAAACAGGGAAAATATTTACAACCTTCTAAATCTCGGTA
Organism: archaeon; assembly: GCA_029563035.1. The sequence continues at coordinate 13,740 of JAKQTP010000216.1, forward strand.
TTTTTATAGGAGATGATTCTTCTAGGCTTGGTCATTTGTACTCCCCATTTATTCAAATATCAGAATTTGGTAGAACTTTAATAAAATATATAATAAATTAGTTTTTAGTTCACTTGTAGTTCCTGGTTGTCAGATTCAATTCTTTTCTTATTTTAGTGTTTTTTCACAAATAGTTGTTTTATACAGATTGTCATATTTGCATTTATATCCACACTCATAATCAAAATTTTTATTATTTTTTGATATATCAAACAATATCCATTCTTGACATTTTTCTAGGGATTCAAATCCCGGCTGTATTATCCAGGTAGATTCATCGTTAATATTAACTTTATCTGGATAATAAAAACCTGTCCAATTGTGGTCGAGTGCTTTTTTAGAACTACATCCAGATAAAAATATTAAAAATAAAGTTAATGTAAATATCTTTTTCATAAAATTATTGTTATTTTAAGAATATATTTTTGAATAGAAAAATAAAAATAGAAGGGCCGTAGACAATAAAACATATCTTGTTATCCATAATGTTTTCTGTTTTTTTGTTAGAGGTGTTAACAATTCTACGACATTATCTTTATTGTCTTTATTTAAAAAACTAGCCCGTATATACATAAAAAACAAATATAAAGCTAGGGCTAGTATAGTTAGATTTGATATTAAATAATCTTTTTCTCTTATGGCTATGATAGTCATAAGAGCTATGGACACTATAGCAATAATCGTTTCCCATATTTTAAAGCCAGTTGCTTTAGTCCCGGGCGAATCAGTAAATAGAAAAAAGGCAACAACAAATAACAAGGTAAACATATATTCTCTTAACATATATCCAATAAAAAATATGGCAATAAAAAATCCAAGCCACTCAATATGTTTTATGGAGCCCCTTAGTATTCCGTGTCCGTCAAGAAATGTTATAGGTATTAGGTTTATTAAATTTAGTAAACTTCCAATAAACACTAGATCGACTAGTATTGGTTTTTTTGTTATTAGATAGGCTATAAACAAAAAAAGTACACTAATAGCTCCTATGAAGGGTCCAAAAAATTTAACTTTTGCATATTCATTTTCTGTCTCTATTTTTTTATCACTGCTAACCATTGCTCCAATAAAAGGAAAAAAGTATATGCCTTTTAGTTTACCTTTGGTTTTTCTTAAGGCTAATACGTGTCCCAGTTCGTGAATTAATAATAAAAAACCAATACCAATAGAATAAATGATTTCTAGCTCAAGATATATATAAAGAAGGTATACGAAGATAATGAAAGACGCTAAGCTTATTATTGTTTTTTTCATATTTTTATAATAACATTGTTTATATAATTTTAAAATATAAGTATTAAAAGATTCCTTATTTTATAGGGTTTTTTAAATAATGTTTGGATATATTTGGTATATATATTTTTTGGGATTCTGATAAGAAATAGGTTCGAACTTCGTCCACTAGCCCGAGCGAGCGAGAAAAAACACCCTAAGGGGTGTTTTTTTAATGCGAACGAAGGGGAAGCAAGTCAATTTATTGACTTGCTTTAGGGATGAGAAAGCCGGAGCGATGTGCGGAGCGTAGCGACGCACCGCGAGGCCGGGTCGGGGTGCTTAGTGAATGATTGAGCGTAGCGAAAGAATGAGGCTTAGCGACCGTGACCGAATCCCTATTTCCGAGCGAATGAAAAAAAATGCGCCTTTTGGCGCTTTTTTAATATAAACAAACAAAAAATACTGCTTGGCATTTTTTTGTTGTGTGTGAGGGGTCGCTATTGAGTCTTTAATTCAGACTGTTTTTCTGTTTGACTTTTAATTTATTTATAAGTATCATATCAATATAAATTGATAATAATATATTATATGCAGGCC
>JAKQTP010000229.1 GCA_029563035.1 archaeon
CAAAAAAAAATGTTATCATTTGTCCTAACTTTTTAAAAAGTAATTGGAGACATGAAATTTTAAAATTCACAGATGATGTTCAATATATAAATGATAATACAATAGGATTATTAAAAAAATTCAATATTATCAATTATGATAGTGTTCATAAGTATAGCAAGGATTTAATATTAAATGAGATTGATATAACAATAATAGATGAATCTCAATTTGTTAAAAAATTAGATAGCAGAAGGCATTTATATACAAAATCTATTGCTAATTCTTCAAAGAGAATATGGTGTCTAACCGGTACTGCAAAAGATAATAAACTTTTTGATTTGTTTGGACAATTACAAATATTGAGACATGAGTTAGGTACAAATAAAATGTTTTTTGGTCAAAGATATTGTAATACAAACGAAGATAATCCTTTTGATTTTACCGGTGCAAAAAATCTTAAAGAGTTGCATAATAAATTATTTTCTTCTGTTGCATTAAGAAGAACAAAAGATGTGTTAAAAGGCATCATTCCAGATAAAATTCCTAATAAAGAAATTTTTTACGAATTAGAATCTTTTAAAAATTATTATAAATTATTAAAGGATTATGAGAAGAAAACACAACAGGATGATTATATCTTGGGAGGTTTTAATCATCTAACAGAAATAAATATCTTAAAACAATTCCTTGCTAAAGAAAAATTACATCTTAATAAAGAATTAATTGATAATATATTAGAAGAGAGTCCAGATGAGAAAATAATTATATTCTCAAACCATACATCAATTATAAATCATTATCATAATATTTATAAGGATTGTTCTCTTGTTCATGATGGTAATCAAGGTGGACAACAAGAATTAGATTTTATAAAGAATGAATTTAATAATAATCCTAAAATTAGAATATTGATTTGTCAATATCAGAATTCTTACGCCGGGTTAAATTTACAAATTGCAAATCATACAATATTTAATGAGTTACCTCAAACTCCTGGAATAGAATTACAAGCTAAAGATAGAACACATAGGCCGGGTCAACAATACCTAACTAATTATTATTATACAATGTTTCAAAATACAATAGATGAAACACTTTATTTATTATTTCAAGAAGAACATAAAATTTCAAAAAATGTTATCGATGGGGAAGATAATATTATCAATATAGATATGTATAAGAGATTACATTCCTCAATATTAAAATCAATTGTAAATTAAACCACAAACTTTTTGTTACTACCAAGGAAATTATTTTTTCTCATTATTGTCTTAGCAATAAAATCTAATTCTCCTGTTTTCTTATCATAAGATAATAAAAATGGAAGATTTAAATTTGACTCTATATCTTTTATAATTGCTTCTTGCTCAAGAGGTAATAATGAGATTTTATCTTTATACCTTTGAAAGAATTTTTTGAATAAATTAATTAGCTCTACGCTTTCTATATCTTTACCATTCCTTAAATCATTTAACCTTTCATAAAAATGATTAGTAAAAACAATATCAATATTAAGAACTTTAAATATCCTATCTATAAAACGTTCAATATCTTTTAATTCGTTACGACTAATAAACTCTTTTAAGATAATTCTTTTGCCTGTTTTATTTTCTATTAATATTATTAGCTCTGATACTTTCATTTATTAATTTATTAAAAAAAGGTGTAGTTTTTTTCTACACCTTTTAAAATTAAATAATCTTTTCTTCTTAAATTTCTACACCCCATTTGTCATTTGATGCATCTACTAATAAAGTTATAGATTCACCTGGTTGATTAATATAATTAAATATTACACCGGTAAACCCATTGAAGTTTGCTCCTGGAGTTGCATCATCTACAATAACTTTATTTACATCACTTGTAGATTTAATAAAAACAACAGAATCTCCATCTTTTAAAAATGTTAATGTTGAAGGGGCAGCTAATGTTGATAAAGCTACATCTCCTGCTGATGTGTCTACTTTTACTATATACTTATTTGCAGAATCAACCTCTGTTGTTGCAAATAAAGTTTGTAAAAAACCTGCTGCTGCGGTTATTACTGATGTTGCGTATGCTACGCCTGATTTTCCTGCCGATGAAAAATTTAAACCATTATTAGCATTTATAATAATTGGAAAAATTTGATTTGTTAAATCATAACTCTTTGCACCTAAAATATTACCTTTATTAATTGCTGATGGAAAAATTAATTTTTTCCCATTAATAAAAATTTCATTACTTAATTCTGTTTGTGCATTTATTATATTTGAAAATATAAAAATTATTAAAAACAAATTTATCTTTTTCATTATTTTATTTATTTATTTGTTAAAAAAACGGTGCCTATCCAAAGACAGGCACCTATAACCATTTAATATTTGTTCCCAATTTATATCTTGAATCATTTATATATTAAATATTTTTATTTTCTAATATAATTACCTTTTTAACTTTTACCATCTTATCTTTACCTGCAACACCTAAATTAAATAGTTTGCCGGGTTTGTAATAATTATTTATTTCATCATCAGTAAGATGAGCTGCCATGTTTGTTGTTAAAGAATCTCCATTTTGAAATTCAACCTTTACTGTTCTTAATTTTGATTCAGTTAAAAAAACTTTCTTTCCTGTTTTAAACTCTAACAATTTAATTAAATCTGAAACTTTAATCAATTTAGATTCATAAAGTTTATCATAAAATATCTTGGCTAATTTTTCTTTACCTAATTTTTTCATTGCATCTCCTCGGAATTGTAATTTAGATTTATCAGTTGTTGAATTTGCCATTGCGGTTGTATATTGTATCTCCTTAGATTCATCTCCTCTTGCTTTATCTATAATTGATTTAGCTCTATCCATATCTTTTGTAGGTATATTTCCACCTGTAGAAGTTGTTGGTGTGTTACCTGCAAGAGAAACTGTTTTTGACATATCTTTTAAATCTGCTATTAAGTTTGATTTAGAATAATTAGCATTAATAATCTTTTCAGCCTCATCCCATGTCTTAATAAAATTCTTTAGATATTTTTCTCTATAATCATTTATCTTATCAAATTCTTCTTGAGATTTTATTCCTTCTAGATATTCTGCCGCGCTAATTATCTTTTCATTTGTTGTTACTTTAGACGCTTTTGCTACCATTAACATCCTATCACCAACAATATCAATTAAATCAGAAGATGCAAAATTAAAATTTGCTCTCTTCCAAGTTTTAAAAGATACCCCTGGTGTCCCAACCTTTGATTTCGCTGTCCAGAAAATCTCATCAACTGAACTATTCTCCCACTTGCCATCACTTAACTGCCCTGCTATTTCGTTATCCCACAAGCACTTCTGAGTAAAATTTCTAAATGTTATTATATTTGACATTTATTTATTATTTTTTATTTGTAATTTTCTTTAAAAAACTTTCTTTCTTAGGAATTAATTTTTCTATTCTAAATTTTAATATAGGTTTACCACCATTATATGTAGGTTGATCTAATTCATTCTTTTCTATTGATTTAACAATAACTTTCTTATTCTGAAATTTTCCGGTAAGAACAATATCTCCTATCTTTAAATCAATTAACCTAGAATCTTTTTTATTTGTTCAACCGTGTATTCTAAATCATCAAGAAGACTCGTTAATTTTTTAATTACCTTATTACTCTTATCTTCTTCCGCATAAGAGTGAACAGAAAAAACAACATCTCCTTTAAAAGAATTATATGCTTTTACAAATTTGTCTAATTCACTCTTGGTATCTTGTTTTAAATCGGCTAAAACGTCTTCTTTTAACAAGACTTTTTTGCCTGTTTTGTTTTCTATTAATTTAATAGCTTGTGTTATTTTCATTGTTTTATTTTAATTTATTTTAATTTATTTTAAATAGTATATTTTAATACATTCTCATAAGTTAAATCTAATGTTATATCTTGAGAAAGAATTGATTTAACAAAGAGAAAATGTGTTTTTTTATTAAAATTATTATCTATTGTTAAGCTGATAAATTTTATTATCTTATTTATAGAAGCATCTGTGATTTTTTCTTTATTTTTCTCTATATATTCTTTAGATAAAATAATATCTGTTGGTTCTATTGTTAAAGGAGCCAAGCAAGAATTGTCTATTATAAATTGTAAATCTATTTTCTTTTTCTTTCTTAATTTGCTCGTGAGGATTCTATATAATGTATATTCACTTTCTGTAATTATATCTTGTTTCTCTCTATCATTGATGTAATTACCTATCTGTAATAAAGTTAATTTCTGTAATCTGCGAGGATGCCAATAATCTCCATCTATTTCTATAACCACTTTCTTATCCTCGAGAACAATATCATATTTTTTACCTCTTAATTTAAATTTCTCCCCACCTAATAGATTACAGATTCTTGTTTCTATTTTAGAGGTGCCATTTTTAAATCTCTTTCTTAAAGATTTTCTTTTTCTTACTTTCTTAATCATTGTAAAATTTCCGGTAACCAATAACTTTTATTCTTATAACCATTTGGCAATAATATCTCTACTTTAGATTTGTTGTTTTTTATTTTATCTAATATAGGATGTTCTATATTATTTCTACCTTTAGAATTTTGATAAAAATAACCATATCCTTCTTTGTTAACAGCATTAAATCTTTTTGTTATTTCATCGATAATTTGTGCTGAATTCTTAAAGCTAAAATGCCCAAAATGTATTTTAGTAGTCCATAAAACACCTAATCCTTCTATATTTTTTTCAAATATTGCTTTAATATTTTTGTTACATCTTTGTATCCAATAAGGATATATAACACATTCTTGTTTAAATTCTTTTTCGATTAAGTCTTTTCTTATAAATGGATTCTCAGGAACGCCATAACCTATATTTGTAAAATGACCTGGTCCATGAAATTCTATTATTTTTGTTTCATTATTATTTGTGATTCTGAAATCAATTTTCTTTCTTCCCCAATTTACTTGATGTTCTATTATAGATTCTGGATAAGTTTGTTTTATTAAAGAGATTAATAAAAATTCATCAAAACTTATTTTAGCTCTGCCTGATTTGTTTGCAGGTGCATTTGGTATTTTGTTATCATACCACAATTTTTGAATTTTTCTTTCATCTATTACTTCAATATTATCTTTTATAATAAAATCAATTTCTTTTAAATCATTATCTGTAATATTTAAAATTTCTTTAATATCATTCTTTTTAAAATATGAACCTACAAAAATATCACTATTATGTAAGTCAAAAACTCCTATTGGATTATCTAATTTTTTCATAAATTAAAATATTTTTATAAATATACAAAAAAAAAGGATAGTAAATTAATACTATCCTTTTAATTATCTAAACTTAAAAACTTTTATTAAACTGTAACGCCTGGTTGTACTACTTCATAGCTACCAATTCCTTTTAATACTAATAGTCCATAAAATTTATTATTTACAAATTTCGTCCCCACTCTTGAACGTATCATTCTGCTTAAATTACCATCTTGTGGGTCTTCTAACATTTCTCCTAATTCAAACTCTCTATATGGTGCGTAAATATAACCTGTATCTTGTGGTGAGTTACCTAAACGACCTACTAATGCAAATTGTGCTGGCAATTGTGGGTCAACATAAATTTTCATTGTTTCATTTAATGTACCTACTCTCTCAATACCACCTGCGTGTTGTACAACTTCTCCTGGAAGAACATCTTTGTTTACATCTAACACTCTAAATGTATCTAAGTTTCTCATCTTAGCATAACCTTCTGCTGAAATTAAAACCCAGTTCGCAGCATACATTGTAGATTTTCTAATAGCTTCTGATAATTCATTTATAGCTAAAAACAAACCTTGGTTATAAGTAGATTCTATACCTCTAAATACTGTGTTTGCTGGATTAGGGTCAACTGCATTATAAAAATCTGCATTCCATTTTTTAATATGTCCTGCACCTTGTACTAATTCAGTGATTACATATCTATCTTTTTGTTGAGCTAATTCTTGAGACATATCTGCGATTAATTCTGCATCAACATCCATAGTATAATATGCTTCCATGTCCTCCATTAACTCTTTAGTCCAACTTGCTTTTAGTTTCCAAATTTGTGTATCAATTTGAGTTTTCTTAACTCTAATTTTCAACTCTGAACTAAATGCCGCATTTATTTCTAAATTTAAATATTCTTTTATAGCTAATCTTAAATTAATTGTTGTAGAAGCTGGTAAATCAACAATAGGAATAATTTGAAGTCTTAAAATTTTATTTGGGTCACCAGGTCCACCATCTCTTCCTGCTGTAGAAGTTGTTTCTCTATCTGCATTTCTTCCTGTAGACATAATGTCATCTGCAAAATTCTGAATTGTTCTCTTAACAATAAAGTGAACATTTTGTTTATATACACCTGCAGCATCATAAATTCTAAATGCCGCTAAATCTTTTAAACTTAAACCTGTTGCTGATAAATCAAAATCAAAAATTGCTTTTTGTTCAGCACCTGCTGCGTCAGTTAAAACAACACCCGCTTTAGATAAAGAAGCTGCTATTGCTGTATCATTTTGACCTCCAATAGTCGTATTATCAAAGTTGCTTGTTACTGAATTCCAACCTCTTGAAATAACACGTCCCTTAGATGTGTCATAACCACCATTGTCATAATGTCTATCAAAACCTGATTGGTCCTCAAAAGAATTACCTGCAAAATCATCTGCTTGTCCGCCACTTAAATCATTTGCTAAATGTGATTTACCAAAAGGTTTGTGAGTTGTAGAAATGGTATAATCTTTATAGAAAACTAAACCTGATGAATAATTCAAAGGGTGCATTGCAACCAACTTTGGAGTAATCATATCTCTATATTGACGTCTAATAAGAGGTATAGCAATTGTATCAAATACATTGATATCTGCGGTAGTATTATTTTCATTCAAATATCTTTTTTGATTTTCAAATAATATTGCCATGTTACCAAGGTCTCTTCCTTTTAAACCTGTAAGCTTACCTGTTTTAGCCCATTCGGTAATAAGCATTTTTCTCTTATCTGCTTCTTGCCTAATATTTATTTTTCCTAATTCCATTATTTTAAATTTGTTTTTTTTATTAAATAGTTATTTTTCTTTCATATAATTTTCTGATTCTAAATATTCATCACTTATTCCTAATAAATATTTATCTCTCTTAGATAATCCTGCATTTTCTATTTTTTTACCAGCTACACTTCTCACACCTTCTGTAATTTTATTAAGTGTTTTTGTTTTTGTAGAAGCTGATACCATTTTAGAAATACTGTTAAATTTCACTTGAACTTCTCTTGGCGTCCTTGCGCTATCAACAGATTCTATAATTTTGTATTTTACCTTTTTAGGCAACTCAGATTTTGCTAAAATTGTGATAACTGCCTCTGCCTTTTTTTCATCTAATTTAAATGATGAGTTTTCTTTTACCAATTTATTTAATTTTGCTCTTAAACCTTCATTTACTTTTTTTAGTTGAACAAAATCAATTGCCATTTTCTTCATAGCTTTTTTTGTCTCTGCTAAAACTTTTGAAGGAACCATTTCTGCACCTTCTTTTTTCATAGACTCTTTTTTCATTTCCAAATCTGCAATTTGAGAATCAATTTCTTCTTCTGTTAAAACATCCTCGGTATCATCTTCTAAATCGAAGTCTTCGTCATCCTCTAAATCGAAGTCATTAAAATCATCTTCTGTTAATTCAATATCCGAATCAGTATCATCAATTAAATCGTCTTCTGTTAATTCAATATCATCTTCATATTCTGTTGAATCCATATCTGAATCAACATCATCAATTAAATCATCTTCTGTTAAATCTATACTGTCTTCTAAGTTTTCATCTTCTGTTGAGTTATCATCCAAATCGTCTTCTGTTAATTTAATATCTAAATCAGTATCATCAACCAAATCATCTTCTGTTAAATCTGAATCTGTATCATCTTCGAAATCAAAACCTTCGTCTTCTGTCAAATCATCTTCAATAACATCAACATCATCCAATTCCAATTCCTCTAATTGAATATCATCTTCGCCTATATTATCTTCAATTCCTAATTCTTCCATAATTTCTTTTTCTATAGAGTTATCTAGAATCTCTTCTGATTCTTTAAGTTTTATTTTTGTTGCAACTTTTGATTTATTAAATTTTATCATTGTCTAATCTAATTTTAATTTTTAAATAGTATTCTTTTATTTATTATTTATTATTTGTAAATATTTTTCTATACCTAATATATTCATATACATTTTTTCATCCTCATTTAATGATTTCAATGTCTGTTTTTTTATGTGGCCATTACAACCGCAAATTCCATCAAAACATTGTGATTCATATAAGACTTTATTTTTCTTTCTCTTTAATGATTCTGTTATACGCATATCTGCGCCTACTGTAGATGGTCTAGAAACTAAATCCCAACATATAATAGATAAATCATCTTGTACCTCATCATACTCACCTACATTATGGTCATATTTTTCTTCTATAGAGCCTAAACTTCTTGATGATATGCCTAACTGAACATTATTTAATAATAAACCTCTTGTTTTCATTCCTTCTGAGTTTTCAGGCATATAAGCATTTAATACTTTTATCTTAGCCCAAACCTCTTTTCCTCTAAAACTCATATCTTCTATTATATGGGAAGCAAATTGTAATCTTGGAGTAACAGCTTCTTCTGGATGGTCTAATTCTCCAACGGCTTGTCTATCTTTAACTTCCTCTTCCATATAACGAATACAATCTCTCTTTAGATATTCCCAAGGATAAATTCTACCATTGCGATTTTTTAAATCGCCCTCTTGAATTTTACCTGATAAATATAATGGAATGTTTGCATCGCCTTTTGATTTCTCAAACAAAAGTCTATCATCTATTTCCAATAGAAATTTTTTAGCCGAAGCAACTTCTTGTAAAAATATTCTTTCTTTTCCCATTATTAATTATAATAAATTTTAAATAGTATAAAAAGTAAAGAAATTATAAAATTTTCTAGATTTATGATTCTTGAAATTTTTTATTTAGTTGAGGAATGTTTTCTTCTATTGAGTTTGAAATTTTATTCATTAATGCCTTTATATATTCTCTATATAGCATTAATTGTCTTTCTTTATTTCCGGGCTTAACATTTAAAATAATTTGTGTTTTGAAAATACAATTATTTTTAATACAGACCATGTTTGTTTCTGTTATTGTATCACCTATTAAAAATAAATTAGGGTCTAAGAATTTTTTAAGAAGAGACCTTAACTCTGTAATATATCTTTTAGATAAAATTTTCTTTTCTTCTTCGAAATCATTCTTATTATCCGAAAACAATTTAATTGGTATTTCTACATATAAAATCATATATTCAGGATTTTTGTAATCCTCCTCTGTGAATAATTTTATATTTTTATATAAACCAATATCTCCTATTTTGATATCTTGAGCTCCGCCAAATTTTGACTCATTTAATTGCTGTATTCTATTATATATTGAATAAATACCAAAGGTAGAATTTTTAATATTCTCTACCTTTTCTTGTATTAATTTCTTGACAGATTCTTGAATCATCTTTTTTTCTTTACCTTCTTCTAATTTTTTAGATAAAGAAAAGATATACTCAGATTTCTTATTCAATCTCTTTATATCTTTTGATTCTATAATTTGACAAGCTGATTCTTCATCAAAAGTTAAATTTTCTTCTAACTCTTCCTCATTGTCATCTAAGAGATATTTCTTTATTAATTCCTCATCTTCTTTTATGGTAGATAAATCTGTTAATAAAGATTTATTTTTATAATTTACAACATTATCCAAAGACTCATTTATCTTTATTTCTCTTATATCTTTTATGTTAAAAAATTCCAACAAACTTTTTAATTCTTTTTGTGTACTTTGAATGCCAACAGAGAATTCTTTAATAATATCAAGGTTCGCAGTTTTGTTTTTTAGGTTATTATAAATAATAAAAGATTGTGCAAAATTTCTATTTTCTTTAATTTTATTTTTTAATTTTTTTAAACCTTCTAAATCTTTTTCTTTTGTTAATTGTTCCTTAATGGATTCATATACATTATAAAAATTCAATTTCATTTTATTTATTTTAATTTAAATAGTTTTGTTAAATTCTTTTTCCTTTATTTTTTATCCTTTCTAATAAAGGTAATTTTTTCTTTTCTAACCTAATTCTAGGTATTCTCACATTTGGTAAGTCTTTTATTTCACTAACATCTGTATTATTTTCAGATTCATCACTTTCACCTTCTTCTATTTTTTTTATTTTATGAACTATTTTCTTTTCATCAAATTGTTGCTTAATCATTCTCTTAATTTGTTCATCACTAAAATCTAAAACAGATTTTGATGCTTCTGTGAAAGACATTAGGTTTAAACCTTCATTATCTTTATCCCATATCTCTTTAAACAATTCAACTTTAGATTTTAATATATCTAATTGAGCTTGTTTTAAACTTGTATTAGGGTGATACATTTTTATCTCAAAATTCTCTAAATCTTCTTCTGTGTATCCAAGGTGATATAAATGTACAGAAGCAACCTGTACTAATCCTTCAATATATTGTCTCTGAATCTTTTGAGTTGTTCTAGAGAATCTACTATCCTCTGATGCCAGAGTGGCTTTGCCTTGTAATTCCTCATCAAATGTTAACCACGCTTTAGGTATTTTTAAACCAGCAAATAAATCATCTTTTATAATTTTGTAATCTTCTACTTGGTCAAGATTAGAGGCTCCTTCTAATGTTGATACATCTGTTTGAGAATTTTCATCAACAGGCACATATATATTTTCCTCTATACCTATAATTCCTGGCTGATTCGTCAATGAACCTGTTTTGTAATCTACGAGAGGTTGTTTAGTCGTTTCTTTTTGAATATCATTTACCATTCTTTCTGCTTCTTGAGCTTCTAAACCTGTAACATCTATTTTAAATAAATATCTTGATGGAGCTCTCGTGATACGATAGATTATGAGAGCTTCTCTCATTAATACAACTCTTCTCCATGTCTCGACAATTGGCCTTAATGTAGATATGCCATAAGGAAATGTTTCCAAATCTTCGATATTTCTCCAATGAACTATTTGCCAAGGTTCAATTTTTTGACCAAAATAATAATAAGATAAATTTTCTTCTTGATAATTGTATGGATTTATTCTAACATCTCTATTAGGAAGATATATTAATTCTTTTACTCCATTTACTTCATCTGCATCTATGAAACAATATGTATTACCATATTTGCAGGTATTTCTAATATATAAATGTGAATTATAATTTAGTTTAAGAACCTTATAGAATAAATTTTCTAATTCTTTTTTTATTTTTAAATTTGACGATTCTATAGTTAATACATTTCCTTCAAAATTTTCTGAAGTAGCTTCTTCTGAATAAATATCTAAAGCTGCTTTAATAATAGGAAATGTAGAATCCATAACCATATATTCATTATAATTTTGAATATCAGCTTGAGATTGATTTTTATATCTTGCAAGATTTTTTATATTAGACTTAATACCAGATGCTTCTTTTTTATCATTAGCATATTTCAAATTCTTTATACCTGATGTAATCTTACCTGTCTTAGAATCCTTAGAAAATAAATTTGATAAATATATATTTGCTTCTTGTAGTAATGGCATATTTTTAATTATTTTTAATAATCACAAAAGTAATAATTTTATTTTAAATAGTTATATGGCGAACCCTTCCGAATCTACTCTCTTAGAACTAAACTTTAATAATTTAGTTCTTGTAATTAAAGCTGATTGAATTCTTCTTGCTAATGCTGTTTTTACACCATAATATTCTCTCACATATCTTCTAATATAAGAATACATTGTTAGAGTCATTATTAAGTCATCATGTTTGCCAGGTAAATGGTCTCTTCTTCCTTCTCTCCATACCCAAGTTTCTAATTCTTTATAAATTCTCTTACAATTAAGTATGATATCTTCATTGTTAATCATTTCTTCTAAAACATCGCCACCCTGTGTTCTGCTTTGATTAGATTGCCAGTAACCTAATTTAGATTTATGACCATCTTTTTCATTAGGGTCTGATTTTTTTAGTTTCGTTCTATATATTTTTCTATCTGGATAATTTAAATCATTTTTTAATTTTAATAAACAGGCAATACCTGGTCCTTGATATTCTATAACAACTTCACACTCACCATATTCTAAAGCTATTGCTTTTACTAAATAAGCTAAAGAGTCAGGTGAGATATTAGAATCTTTAAAGGTGGCAACAACTTCATTATTGTTTTCATCTATAACGGTTATTGTTGAACTATCAGAGCCATCACCGGTTGCAATATCAACAACAACTAGATATTTTTTAGGAATTTTTATTAATTTACCATCTCTATATTCTTCTATATATTCAATCTCTTTATATACATAATAATTTTTCCACCATAATTCAGTATCTCTATTTATAGAGCCTATTCTCTTAGGTAATATACATTCATCAGATATTTTCTTTAAAACATCTGCGTCTAAAACCTCACCACCTGAACCACTGAAAGAACAGTCTAATTCACAAGCTGTTCTTTCCTTTCCTAATTTTTTAGATTCTGAATCGTACCAAGAGCTTCTTATTTTACCATCCTTTATATAATCATAAGTTTCTCTTGTTTTAAATTTCTTTAAATCATCTGGGTGAGTAGTATCTTGCCATTCATCATTAAACATTTTTAAATAACCGCCTTCTGGATTATTATCATCTTTTATCCATTGATACATACCTTGGTTATATATTGGATGGTCTCTCCAAGATGCATTTAATATTGACCAACCTTTTTCTTCTGCATTTATATATTGGTCAAAGTACCAACCTGATTTTCCTTTCGGAGTTGAAATTGCAATACAAGTTCCTTTACTTCTTGTAATCGCTGGGCCTGCAGATGCCCAAATATCAGACATGGCATTTTTTTTCTGATAATCTATAGATGCAACCTCATCTATAATACAAAGATGAAGTGAATCTCCACGACCTGCTTCTGGAGTATTTCCTTCTGCTTGTATTGTACTTCCATTTTCTAAACCAAAACTTTCTCTTGCATCATGACCTTCTTTATAATTTGGTATTATCCAGGATTGATAATATTCTACACCTCTCTTGTTTACTTTTTTCTCGCCCGACATCTCCCTTGCGTTATCAAGCATTTCTCTAACACCTTTTAGAAACTTTTTTGAAATTTCTTTTCTGTTCGCTATACATTTACAAATTTGTTTATTTTTAGTAATCATCCACCAAACTGTGAATGCTTGACTAAAAGTAGTGAGACCTGTTTGACGAGTCTTCATAGTTAAGTTCAAACGGTTTATAGAAAATTGAGTACCTGCATCTTTTTGATAGCTATATAATAAGAAAGGTATTCTCTCACCTTGTTTATTTATATCTGTTATCCAAATATAATTTTCTATAAAATATATTGGGTCTTTACAGATTTTATCAAACTCTATTGCTTGTGCATAAGCTCTATCAAGAGGGCTTTTTATATTTTTTAATTCCTTATTAGAAAGCATACTCATATTAAATAGTTAAAGGGTACATAAAAATTTATATACCCTTTAAATTATAAGTTTTTAGTAGGATTATATTTTAGAAAAATAACTTTCCAAAAGTTTTCTAGATTCTTTTTTTACAGAAATTAAATTAGAGATTGTGCTAACATAATTTTCATTATAATTTTCTTTTTTATATTTTTTCCAACCTTTTTTAACTTTA
Organism: archaeon; assembly: GCA_029563035.1. The sequence continues at coordinate 13,681 of JAKQTP010000229.1, forward strand.
TTAAAAAAAGTTATCTTGCCTTCTTCATCTAATTCTGATGGTGAATTAACTTCATGTTCATCTAGCAAGTTAAAGAAAAAATCTTGAAACGCTTGTTGTTTTTCCGAAAGCTCTCGTTTAGCCATTTTAATTATTTATAAAAATTAAATAGTAATATTATTTAGAATATTTAATAATCTCATCTAACTCTTTTATAAATTTAAATTTTTCGGTTTTAAATTTTTTAAAATTCAATAATTCTTCTAAAAAATCTTTTCCATTAAATTGTAATTTAAAATAATCATACCATTTTTTTGCAGAATGACTTAATTCTTCTTTTTCTATTTTTTTGTTCTCATAAGGGTTTGTAAACTTATCTCTCTTAGGTTTAATATCTTTTGTTTCAACTTGTTCTTTAATAACTTCTATTGGGTTAAAAATTTCAGTTTTCTCTTCAACAATTTCCTCCAATTTAGATTCAGTAACAATATCATCCTTTTTAAAATCTGCTTCTATAGTATTTGAGACAATTTCTTCTGTTTTAAATTCCTCTTGAATTATAGTTTCTGAACTCTCTTCGGTAGTTATATTTTCAATTTCATCAATAACTTCCTCTTCTTGTATTTTTTTAAATACCTCTAAAACTTCTGAGGTTTTTACTTCCTCTTTAACAACTTCTTCAATTTCTTTAATAACCTCTTTCTTTACTTTTTCAATAGGTTGTTTAGTTATTGCTTCGGTAACTTCCTTTTTTATTTCTTTTTTATTTTTTGCCATTATATGTAATTTTTATTCCAAAAATCTTTATTAATAAAACGTTTTAATTCATTTTCTAAATCATCTATTTTTACTTCTAACTCTATTAACTTTTCATTTTTTTTATTTTCTCTTATAATAAAAGTAATAATGAAAGCTAGCAATAAAATAATAATAAAAATAAGTATTGCATAAATCATAATATTATCCTCTTAAATATGTTTTTTGTTTAGTACCAGAAAAATTTTCGTTCATTGTTTGTTCTGTAGGATACATCACTAATTCTTCTACAAGAGAATCTTCTTTTAGTTTGTTATACATATCTAATGTTATACAAGCCTTTCTTTTTTCTTTATCATATAAATATGTTACATATATCATTCTGCTCTATAAATTTTTATTTCTTGTTCATTAATTAATTCTGTCTTATATAAATATTTTTCATCTGCGCCTTTATAACTCTTATTTTTTATCTGTGATAACAATAAGAGCATCATACAATATAATTTTTTGTTTATAGCTAATTCTGAACCATAGAAAACATAGTAATCACCGAATATATTTTGTATTTGATAAAATAAAGCTACTTTTCCCTCTCCCTTTAAGAAGTTTACAATATAAGTATTTGCATCATGGTCAGTTAAAGTATTTCTTAATGTAGATTCTTTAACCACACATTGATAATATATCAAATAACAATAGTTTGTTTCTTTATCTTTCTTTTTAGAAAAGAAATTTGATATTCTGTTTAATATTTGTATTATTTTATTTTTCATAAGATTTTTAAATCTTTGTTATTTTAAAAAAATAATCACCGTCTTCTTTTGCATAAACAATTTTACAATTATCTTTTAAATATGTACTTAATTTTAATTTTACTATATATAAGCTTTGTTCTAATGTTTTGGCAAATTTATTATTGTCTTTTATATGGCAACCGGGCATATAATTTATAGAATATAAATAATTCCTAAGCCCATCTATATCTTTTATATATTTTTCTAAATGTTCATTTATTTTTATAATCCCAAGGTGATTATAAAAATAGTATTTTGAAATAGTAGAATCTCTAAAAGGATGTCTAGTTATATATTTTTTCATAGAAGCTCTATAATTTAAAAGATATATATCTGGAGTATATTTTACATCTACAGGCTCAAATGAATCTTGCTCTTTAAACTTAAACCAATAATCAACCCCCTTAAATTTATCATTAAAAAAAGAAGCTTTCTTATATTGTATATTATTTTTCTCACAATATAATTCAAAAACACTTTCACCTTTTTTTTGAAAATCAGTACTTCTTTGATTATATTTCATACATTATTGTAATAAAAATTTTGACTTCGTATATAACCTCCAGAAAATTAATTTTAATTTCTTATCAAATAAATTAGAAATTTTTATTAAATCTTCTTTTGAGATTTCTTCCTGTAAAGTTATATATTTTTTTTTAGAAATAAAAACATCATTATATAATAAGCCTTCAGATATAAATTTACAATCTTTAGAGTTAATTTCTAAACCCTCAGAATATTTATTCGAATCTTCTATAATTAATAATTTCATTATTTATTTATTAATTGACCTGTTCCATAACCCAATCCAAAACCCACCAATCCTGTGAAAGTAGGTAATAATATATTTTTTGCTTTTTGCCCTTTACTTAAATTTGGTTTAGGTATATATATTTGGTCTGCACCTATAATAGAAGAGTTTGGGTCATCTAAATAATACCTAGCCGTATATCCTTTTTTATCTTCCGTTACAATAGATTTTATTTTCACTTTATAAACATAATTGAAATTAAGTTTTGGATTATTTTGATTAATTAATACCTCGCCAAAATATTTAAAATTCTTATTTTCATCAGTAATAGAATCATTAAATTTGTAAATGCCATCTAAATTATTTTCTGAAATTTCACCATTTAAACTATCTTGTAAATTATAGAGTTCTATTAAATCTGTATATTTAGAATCTTTTGTTTCTAATTCTATTTGCAATGCCGCCACTAATTTTTTTTCTTTTTCTAACTCCTTAATAAATTTATTTGTTTCAGGATTATTGGATTTTATTCCCTCTTCTATAATTTGTTTTGGGTGCATTGTTATCACAGATTTTTGATAAAAAGTATCTGTTTTTGTTTTTACATGAATGATGGAATCATTCATAGCATTAATAGTCTCAATAGTTCTCTTTTGTGTATTTATCTTTTTACAGCCTCTTATGGTGGTTATTGATAAAATGAAGATTAGTGCCGCTAATCCAATTAATAGGTATTTTATAATCTTGTCTTTTATATCTTGTTTCATAATTTATTTTTTAGTTCTTAAATATGCAATAGAATCTTTCATTTTAAGCTCGATATGCTTACTCGTTATATTAAACATGCTAACCTTTTTATACATTTCTAAAAGTTCTTCATATTGATTTTTAACATTCTTGCTATTATCAAATAAATCTTTCTGATATTTTTCTTTACCTTTCTTTAAACTATTTGATAATATTTCTAATTCTGCTATATAATTATCTAGTTTGATAACATATAATTGGTCTTTATTTTCAAAATCTTCTTTTAATATTTTTCTTAATGACATTTGATATTTTCTTTTAAATAGTTTTATTTTATAATTGTATCCAGCCCTTCCTTCTCCAACTCTAAATTAAAATCAAAGCAACATTTAAGAGAATCAATATGAGATACAACCAAAATTTTATCATTGTATTTTTTTAATCTATTTAGAAAATTAACAACCAACTCTAAATTTATTGAATCTAATGTACCAAACCCTTCATCTATAATAAATAGATTTAACTTGTTTAATTCACTAATTTGATTAAAAGAATTTTTAAGAGATAAATCAATTAAAAAAGATTCCATACCTGAACATAGTGAAGCGTATTGCTCTTCTCCGGATTCATCATAAAAGAAAACCTCTATCTCATTTTTATCAGATATTTTTAATTCTAAATTAAAATCAAAATCTAATAGTAGTTCTTCTAGAAAATTATTAATAGAATCTACCTTATTATTAATAATAATTGAACGAATTCCTTTTTTGTTCATTCCCTTAACATATAATTCTAGATAAGATACTTTGGTTTCTATATCTATTATTTCATTTTTTATCTTAAGGATTCTATCTTCTTTATCTTTTAATAATAAATTCTTTTTTTCTATCTCTCTCTTAGATAAATCAAAATCTTGTAACTTTTTATTTACTATTTTTAAATCTTGCTCTAATAAATCTATATCATCTTTTAATTTTTGTTTTTTTTCTAAAACACTTTTCTCTAATTTATATCTTCTTACTGAATCTTCTAATAAAATATTTTCTTTTTCATATTTAGATACTAAATTTTGTTTCTCAGATATCTCAGAAATTAAATCGTTTACTTTTTTATAATCATCTTTACTTTTTCTAATCTCAATTTCTTTTGTCTTTATATCCTGTTCTAATTTAGAAATTTCATCAATTAACAAAATAGATTTAGTTTCGTTTTCGGCCTCATTTATATTTTCAAATAATCTCTTGCAAGTTATACATTTGGTATTTTTTAAATTAGATAATTCAGCCTTTAAATCATTTAATTTTTTATATAAATCTTTATCAACTTGAAGATGTATTATCTCATCATACTTCTCATGTTTGTTTTTTAAGACTGAATCAATTTTATTTTTTTCTGTTAATTTTGACTCTACAAGGTTGTTTAATAAAATTATTTGTTCTTTGTTTTTATCGATTTTGCCTTTTGTTGTATTAAAATCAAAATTCTCATATTCTAACTTTATAGAGTAATACTTTTGTTTTAGAATATCTATTTTTGTTACTATATCTTGTTTCTTATCAACTATCTCTTTGTCAATGATAGTTATTGTTAATAAAGATAAATCTTGTATCAAAACACTTAAATCTCGTTCTTCTTCTTTTATTTGTTCCGCCTTGAAACTAATTTGTTGATTATATTTTTTTAAATCAAGATTAGATAATTCATATTTTTGTTCATATACTAATAAGTTTAAAATTTTTGTGAAATAATCAAATCTGCCACTTTGATTTAAATCTAAAAATCTCTTACCATACATTTGAGAATAAAAATTAGAAAGAACTAAATTATCATAATCGACAATATCTTCATTTATTTTCTTTAATGTATCTAATTGCTTCTTCTCTGTTTTATTAATTATATTATCATCTTCTATTTCATAATAATTTACCTTGCTGTCATCATCAAATGAAATAATTTTATCTATCTTATATTTTTTATTATTTGTTTTCAAGATAGTGCTGAGAGTTGCATTTTCTTTGCTGTTTTTATTGATTAAGAATTTTTTCTTCGGAACATTCCTTAATGTATAATTTGTCAAATTAAATAATAAACTATCTAATAAAAAACTCTTGCCGGTTTTATTCTTCGCTGAAATCCCTATTATACCTTCTAAAAATTCAAAATCTATTTTTTGTTTTTTGCCAAAAGGTCCAAAATTAGAAATTTCATGATAATCTAAATCTATTATTTGTGGAATGATTATTTTGTCTTTTATATTATCTGAATATTCTTTATCTAATTCATTTAATAAAATTAAAATATTATCTGGTATTTCTAAATTCTTAAAATACTCATTAAAATAATTTTTATTCTCACTTTTCTTTAAGCTAGCGCCTTCTTTTAAAAATACTTTCTTTTGATTTATATTAAAGACAGTATATTGCTTTAATTCTTTAACTAAATCTTTATATACTTCTTTATTATAATTTAATTTTGAGCCCTGGAATATTAATCTTATTTTTAATTTAGAATATTTTTTAGATAAATATTCTAAATCTTTTTTATTTAAAGTAAATGTAAAACAATTATCTAATTCAATTGTGTATAAAAAATAATTAGATTCTAGATTTAATTCTCTTGCTATATATTTATTATCTATTAACTCCCAAATTAATCCGCCTTTGCTATAATCATTTGTCTCTCCCCAATCAATTTGATACAAACTTGAACAATAAGCAATTTCATTATTTCTAAAAAATTGCCTCTTGTGAATATCAGCTAACATTACCACATCGCAATCTTTAAACATATCCAAAGAAACTCCCTTATCTAAAATTTGACCATTGTGTAATTTACTTCCAGAAACAACTCCATGATAACAGCCAATGGTTAGGTCATTGTGTTTTATTTTTTCAAATTCTTTATTATCTAAGTCACTCCAAACCCACCAATCTATATTATATAAATTATATGAACCACTATCTTTTAAAAAATGTATAGAATGTTTTGTTTTTAAATTATCTACAATTGGAGTTAGAGCATCTAATCTATCTATATTATTATTCCAATCATGATTTCCTATAATCATAACAATAGGTATAAGATTAGATATCGTTATAAAGAAATCATTTAATAGAGTTAATTGTTCCGGAGAATATTTATTATAATCATGCACAACATCTCCGCCTATATAACATAAATCAATCTTATTATTTATTATAGATTTTTCTAATAAGGTTATTAATTCCCTTACTTGCTCATGGTCTTGAAATAATTTAAAGTGCAAATCTCCTATATGAAGAATCTTATTTGGTTTTATCATATCACAAATATAAAAAAAGTTATGTGTAGAAACATAACTTTTATTATTTTAATTAGAAATTTTAAAAATCTTTTTTATATCTTAAATATCTGCTGGTTCTATATTTGTATAATATGCATATTTACTAAAAGATCGGTCACCTTCATCGTTTAATAAACAAAGTTTGCCTTTAGGTGTAATCCAACTAACTAAACCCACATTAAAAACATCTTCTTTATCTTGGTTAGGATTGCTTTTTAATCTAAAATAAGTATCCAAAGGCAAGTTTTTAAAAAATTTATTAAATAATTGTTTAAATTGTAATGGGTGATTTTCTTTAAAATATTTTGCATCATCATCTAAATCAACATTCCCTTCAACATCACCTCCTGCTTTACCTAATTTATCAAATAAATGTTCATATTCATTTTTGGAAGAATTAGAAAATTTGCTAAAAAGATGAATTGCCCCCTTGTAAAGAAGTTAAGTTGTTGTGGGCACAATAAAAATCCCCACCAACAGTTTGCGGTGCCCCTGCAAGTGAGGTTAATTTGTTATTGGTACAAGTAAAACCCCCACCAACAGTTTGCGGTCCCCCTTGTAAAGAAGTTAAGTTGTTGTGGGCACAATAAAAATCCCCACCAACAGTTTGCGGTGCCCCTGCAAGTGAGGTTAAGTTGTTATTGGCACAATAAAAACCCCCACCAACAGTTTGCGGTGCCTCTGCAAGTGAGGTTAAGTTGTTATTGGCACAATAAAAACCCCCACCAACAGTTTGCGGTGCCCCTGCAAGTGAGGTTAAGTTGTTATTGGCACAAGTAAAATACCCTGTTACTTTTCCAAATTGTATAGGGATAGATTTAAGGGTTTTATCCCTTAAATCTACATCTCCTTCAACATCAACAGTTCCATTAGAATTAATTGTATAATTTTCTACTCCCATCTTATCTAACCAATCTTTAATTTCATCTTGGTCTCCTTTAGAATTGTTACCTGCTTTACCTAAATCTATTGTAGCATTTTGTGCCACATAACCTTTTAATTGACTTTGTGGTACCGAATCCATGATATAATCTCCTAATAAACCTTTTTCAACTTCTATATAGATTTTCTTAAATTCTGCAACATCATCTAAGTTGCCCATAATTAAATCTAGAGTCTTAGAAACCTTAGCAATATTTATCTCAGTTTCTTTAGATATTATTTTTGAAAGTGATGTGATAACGGTTTTATTTAATTTTGATTTCTTCTCAAAAGAAACAAATTCTGAAGCAGTTTCAAAATTATCAAAGAATTCATTAATGATAATCAATAACTGTCCTTTTGTTACCGATAAATCTCCTTCAAGGCAATCTTTAATAAATTTAGAAGTATTAGCTCCTAAAGATTCTTTTAATGTTTTAGGTCTGTCTTGAAAAGAAACTTTTTTTCCGGTCTTTGATTCTATTAATTTAATAGCATCACTTAATTTAAAAGTTTTTTTATTTTCTTTTAAAGGCTGTATTTTTGATTCTAATTTATCTAAATTGCTATCAACTTTATTAACTAATATTGAATTTATTTTAGAAACTAAATTTGTTATTATACTTTTTATAGAATCAATTAAATTAGTAAACCAACCTTCTTTTAATGCTTTAAGAGGTTTTATACTTGCACTACCTGATTTTTTTACCATTTCTGTATGCTCATCTGTTAATTTTTGTAGAGTCTCTGCAAAACCATCAACCGTCTTTCCGTAAGTTGCATAAAGTCCTTGAACAATGCTTTCATAAGAAGTGTTTCTTGTTATTGAATCTAATGTTACAGTCATAGTAAAATCCTCAAATCTTCTTGTTCTTTCTTCGATGCCATTAAACATAGAAACAATATCTTTTTTTACATTTAATTCTCTTGCTTGTAATTCATTTAAGTATTGTTCTTTTATTTTCTGTATTTCTTCTTTAATAAGTTTATATTCTTTTGCTTTATCATAGATGAGTTTATCTTTTGCTTTTTGAACCTGTACTAAATCTAATTTTTGTAATGCCATTTGAATTTTATTTTATAACTTTGTTTTAAATAGTAAAAAAAAATATGAATTTTATTTTAATTTTATATCAAAGGGATAAATCTAAGTTATCTAATTTTTTTAATGACCTATATATCATGCAATCAAATAAAATGATATTAGGTGATAAAAATGAATTAATCTTGTTTTTAAATGCCGACCAAAAGATAATTATTGATTTAATTAAAGAACTTAATCTTGGAATATATATTATTGTTCCCTTCGAAGAAATTATAACAAATAATAAATTTTTTGAAATTCAACAATTAGATAATTATAAAGACAATAAATTTCTTTCTTATCTAATAGAATTAAAAGATAAAAATGAAGTAAATGAATTTGATAAATTGTTTATAGAAAAATTCGGCGACTTATTTAATTATAAAATAGACCAAGTTCTTGATAAGATAAACTCTATTGGAAAGGAAAATTTAAACTTTTGTGAAAAATGGTTCCTTAAAAATTATAAAGAATAATTATTTAATTATTTCTCTTATTGGCTGATACCAAATATAATCACTCTCTTTTAGAATGATTTTATTTTCATTCACAAATTTATGTATTAAATCTACCACATATCCCAAGAAGTAAGCTTCAAACTCATCTTCTTGTTTATCTAAATTGCCATCTATTTGTGCCCAAATGAAATTTAAATAATGTTTTGCTTCATGTGCAATAACCCCTGGTGTCACATTATTATGAAAGAAAATCCAATATTCATTATCATAAATAAGTGTATATCCATCTGAGCCCTCAGGATGCAATTCTTCATAATTTATACCAAGTTTTTCTAGCATTGAAGAAATCTCTATTTCTTCATCATAAACTAAATTTAAAGTATTTTGATAAATTGGTATCTTATGTTTTTCATGAACCATTCGCAATATTTTGTATCGCCCTTAAATAGTTGTTCTTAAATTCTATATTATTTCTTGTTCCTAAACAATAGCTTGGGTCTCTTAATCCTTGTGGTATTTTTAATATTGTTAAACTGCTACAGATTTCTCTTAATTCTTTTTCTAATTTTAATAATATTCTATTTATTACAAACTCATCCATTAATAAAATACAATCTTTGTTAGATAGCATAAATTTCATTCTATCATTTAATTTTAAACCTAACATAGGAAAAGAATTAATAGTTGATAAATAATCCCAGAT
>JAKQTP010000230.1 GCA_029563035.1 archaeon
CAGGGAACTTTTACTCCCGCCCATTTTATTTTCGAAGTATCTTCTTCTTTATAACTTATAAGGAGTTTATATGGCGCTTTTAAAAGATGAAAAATACTACAGAATATCAGGTCTTAATTTTTCCTATTATGGCTCTGGACATGTAAATATTCAGGTTGAAATTTATAATTCCGAAGCTGATAGGCTTGAAACAAAAACAGGTAAGAATTATAAAGTTGCTGGACACTTAGATTTAAGCCTGGACAATACTTGTTTTAATTTAGATGGAGAAAAGGATATAAGAGAAAAAATATATACAGAACTGAAAAAAACAGAAGAATTAAAGGACGCCAAAAATGCTTGATAAAGTCTTACAGGTTGTAAATATTGTCATTGTACCTGCATTTGTTACCGTATTAACTATAGTATTGAATAAGACTATCTGGGATATTCAAAAACGTTTAAAGAAAATAGAAACAAAAATATTTGAGAATGATAATATAGATAATCTTATGCAACAGATTGATGATGCGATAGAATATATTATAAACGATGTAAATATTGAATATAAATGCATAATATATGATATATTTAACTTTGTTAGAGAAGATACATTGTCAATGATTTCAAATAATGTTAATCTAAAATTTCTTGCGATTGTAAAGACAATGATGGAAAGCACAGAAAAAAAAATATATGACAAATCTGCAGATTCTCAAATTACTTATCAATACAGAAAATATAAAGAGAAAATAATAGAAGTTTACAAGGATGCTTATAATAATAGGCAAATAAGAATTATAAAAATAGCTAAAGACTTTATTATAGATGTGGGAGAAATAATATGAAGAAAATTAGCCGAAAGCTTATACTTACTTATGTGTGTATTATACTTGTTTTAGGTTTGCAGATTATGGCAAGCATAACAGGCACTGACGCTAATACTGCAATGATTATTGTGGCCACAGCTTGTGGCATATACAATGTTTCTAATGTAGCACAGAAGATAGGAGCTCAAAAATGAATATATTAAATATAATATTTCAATTTGTTAAAAAAATTATCCAGGCTATAATTAAGTTCTTTAAGATGCAATTTGAATTTCTAAAGAAAACCTGGAAAACACAAGGAATAAAAGGAATATTGATATTAATATTAAACTTAGTAATAGCATTTTTTGGGGGGTTCATATATGAAAAAACTCACAGTAAGAAGTCACGAAGCGGACGCACCAATAATACTACCGAGCGGGGACGCATACGACAGCCAGGCCACATTGATAGAAAACGGGGAGCTATTAATGACATTCCTGATGAACGTAGACTCGGGAGCGATAAGGAAGGATGGGAAGATAGAAATAGCAAACGGGACATATCAGATAATATGCGAGAACCATCAGAGGCTGGGAAAGTGTCTTCGAGTGTTAACAAAAGGAATCGGAATATTGCCGACAATACAGGAAAACCCGAGACACAAAAACAAAAAAATAGCGAGTGGGATATTAATACACAAAGGCGGACTAAGGACAGATAATTCTGAAGGTTGCTTGACTATACCGCCTAATAATTACGACAAGTTTATATCTCATTGGGATATAGGCGAAAAGGGAGTTTTAATCAAATTATGAAAAAAATGTTGCTTATCGGGAATGGAGTAAGCAGATTAAAGCCAGAGGTTCAAAAATATATACAAGATTGGATTGACAATAACACTGGCGAAATCTGGATATTTAA
>JAKQTP010000239.1 GCA_029563035.1 archaeon
AGTATCTGTATCCAGTTTTACTGCATATTTTTTTAAACTATCTGCGGTTGATTGAGTAAATGCTGATCCCGCTGAAGTAAGAGAAATCAGAATTATTATTAAAAGTGAAAAATATTTTCTTAAAATATTCATATTTCCTCCAGAGAGCGCTATTACTTTCTGATTATATAGTTTTTTGCATTAATGTTTATTATGTAAAACAATACTGTTATTAAAATATTTTCTTTTTTTTGTTAATATTCAGGCGGGGAAAAATCACCTGGCGAAAGCTAAGCAAATTTTTATAATTAAACATATATATCGTTTAGAATCTTAAATCCGAAATAGAAATACAGAAAGGACTATTTAAATATCAAAAAAAGGGATAAATTAGAGAAAAAAATATTCACCAATTGGGTGAAATAAATTTTCAACAATACTTATTCTTCATATGAGACCACTAAAGCGCTTCAAAATTACCCGCAGTAAAGAAAGACTAAGCAACAGAATCGGATTACCAATAATAGAAGAAATCATAGAGCACCTGGATGTAAGAGCAGCAATTGACGAAAAATTTCCAAAACCAGGTAGTAACCGAGCAATAAAATCAAGCGACTACATAACAACATTAGTTTATATGTTTATCGATGGAGCATTGCATTTAGAAGATGTAAATCATCTTCATAGTGATGAAGCATTTCAGGAAATGTTAAAAGAGATGAAGCTTCCGACAAGCGATGCGATAGGAGACTGGCTTCGAAGAGTAGGCAGTAAACAAACAGAGAAGCAGCTATGGGAAGTGATGCAGAGATTACTTTCAGTGGTAGAAAAACCGGGCAGCATTTTAGACATAGATGCAACAATAATACAATCAGAAAAGGGAGATGCAGAGAAAACATATAAAGGTAATCATGGATATCAACCGTTGCTTGGGATAATATCAGAAAACGCTATGGTAGTCGGAAGTGATTTCAGAGAAGGAAATGCATCGCCACAAAGCGGATTGGTAGAGTTAATAGAACAATGCATAAGAAATTACCCGCAGGAAATAAAAATACTAAGAAGTGATTCAGCAGGATGGCAAAAACAAGTAGTAGATTATTGTAATGAAAACAATCTTGGCTTCACAATAACAACCGACCAAACAACCCCTGTATTAGAGGCAGTATTATCAATAGCTGAAGAGCATTGGTCAGAAGCAGTTGCATTTGATGGAATAAAAGAAGGCTATCAACTGGCAGAAACAAAATACTTTTTTGGTTCAAAGAAACGAGAAGTAAGATTAGTAGTAAAGAGAGAATTACTAAAAAAACAGATTGACTTATTCAGCAATTACCGATACTGGATAGTAGCCACAAACCTGAGGGAAGAAGAATATGATAATTATCAGATAATAAAACTTCATCAGGGCAGAGGTAGTATGGAAAAGAAGATAGGTGAACTGAAACATCAGATAAATCTTAATCATCTTCCGATGGGACAATTTAACTCAAACTGTCTTTACTTTACAGCAGGACTGTTAGCATACAACTTGTTGCAAATATTAAAACTTATTGGACTGCCTGAAGAATATCACCACAAGACAGTAAAAACATTACGCTACCAGTTACTAAAACTTGCAGGCAAATTAGTAATACACTCAAGATATATGATACTACAGATAGCTGCTCCATTAAAAAACATAGAGTTATTTATACAAGCATATCTAAGAGTTAGACTCGCTCCAAAGCCATTAAGATTATAAACAACACCCGGGGATTATCAGAATAAAAACAATAAGAACAAAACTCAGGGATAACTTTCTCCAAGCTGACTATATCTTAAAGTAAAGACTTCAAAATGTTATATGAACAATCCCATTTAGCTCAATAAAGACAGTCATAAGGAAGAATTTTTAAGAAATAATTATTTGTCCGTTAAATTATCTTTGTTTTTATGTCCTATATCGGATTTGAGATTTAATAATATTTGCTGTCGATAGAATTTAACAAGGATTTCTTATTTTAATATTGTTGTTTATAATGAATTTCAATTAAAATTATTTGTGAAAGAATTATAAATGATTGAGTCGTTAAAATTTTCCGTTGTAAGAGATTTAGATAAGCTTAAAAGGGAACTAACCTCTTATAAAAATCCAAATGAAAACATTTGGATAAGCAAGCCGGAAGTTTCATATTCTGCCGGAAATCTTTGTTTACATCTGCTTGGTAATCTTAATCATTTTATCGGTGCTGTGCTTGGCAATACTGGTTATATAAGAAATCGTGATCTGGAACTTTCACAAAAAGATATTCCGGTTGATGAGTTAATTAAACAGATTGATGAAACAATTTTAACGGTTGAAAAAACTTTTGATAACATTACTACGGATATGCTTAATCAGGATTATCCGATACTTTTTAATAATCAGAAAATTACAACATGTCAGATGTTAATTAATACAGTTTGCTATCTGAATTACCATTTAGGACAAATTAACATTCACAGAAAATTGTTTAATAAGAGCGGGGAGTAATTTAGAGATTGATTTTCAAAATATTTTTAAGGAATATTTGAGAAGTAATTTAAGGGTATTATAATGAAACTCTTAGTTTTTGTTCTATCTGCAACAGCTCTTATGTTGTTTTATTCCTGTGAAGATTCTGATTCAAACTATTTCCCT
>JAKQTP010000256.1 GCA_029563035.1 archaeon
TTGTCTGGGTGATTTGGCGTAACACATTCTGCTGTTTTTAACATAAATTTATAATTATTAATTAAAATCCCACAAATCTAAACTAGGGATAGGCACATTTGTTTCCATATATATTTTACTTATATAATCCGAAAACTCTGATGTGCTTAAATTTTTTGTTGAATTTGGTATAGTCATTTCTCTGCCCATAACTTCAATTACAACTGGTTGAAGGTGGGCTCTTTTAAAGTATTCGTGAAGTTCTTCAGCATCACCCATTCCTTCTTTTTCAATCATATTTAAATATAACCAATACAATCTGTGTTGCTTATCTGTTCTTGTTTTGCTTTGTTGCCAAACTTTTATTGAATATATACCATTTTCAAAACCTTTATAGGTTTGTCCATTTATTTTTTTTGTAATCATATTATTTATAAATTAATTTTTTTAACAAGTTTTAATCTACCACATCTTGCTTTGCCATCTGTATAATAAGGAACACATAGATTAACCATATCTTCAAATTCTAATAAACATTCCCAAACTTCTTTTGCTCTTGAGTAATTACTTTTAACAAATGCTAATGTTCCAAAATTTACTCCACATCCACAATCAAAAGTTGGATTAAGGTTGACATTTTCTTCAAGATACTCTCCTTTTTTAATTTTCCATTTAGGATTGGGCGAATAAGAAGTATTACCAATAGCTTTATAAACTATATAACCTTTTGCTGTTTTTTTAAAACTCTTATTAAACCATTCTTTCATATTTGGTAATCCTTTTGCCTCTGATAAATTACAGCTTAGGTTGGCATAGCTTAGGTCGGCAGAGAGTAGGTCGGCAGAGCGTAGGTTGGCATAGCTTAGGTTGGCAGAGCTTATGTCGGCATAGCGTAGGTCGGCAGAGCGTAGGTCGGCAGAGCTTAGGTTGGCATAGCTTAGGTCGGCAGAGAGTAGGTTGGCAGAGAATAGGTCGGCAGAGCTTATGTCGGCATAGCGTAGGTCGGCAGAGCGTAGGTCGGCAGAGCGTAGGTTGGCATAGCTTAGGTCGGCATTTAATATTCTCTCTAACTCTTCTAAAAAAATACTTTCATCTAAACCACCAATAGCAGTTCCAATTCCTGTTAATATTAAATTATTATCTCTATAAGCAAATACTCCAGCTAAAGCTCTTCTAATAATTTCTTTTGATGATTTTATGTTTTTATCTACTGTTATTAAAAAGAAAAGATTATTTGTCATATTAAATTCTTTTGCCATCTTAACTTCTTCTGGAAAATTTTTAGATATTAAAGAATCTAAACCACCAGCCATATTAAAATCTGGATTTGAAGCAGAGCAAATAAGTCCACCATTTTTAGCTTGATATTTAAAAATATCTTGGCTTACTGCCTTGAGTTCTAATCCAGCTTCATTTTTTTTATACTTTTTAAAAAGTGTATCAACTTTTTTTACAAGATTTTTATTCTTATCGCAAAATGTTAGTTTCATATTGTTTATAAATTATATTAGTTCCTACTCCCACAATCACGAGGATTATGGGTTGTTTTCCAATACCCACTCTTGCGAGTGAGGTAGTAGGAACTAGATTATATATTTTAATTTATTATTAGTTTGAAAAGTCCCTTAGGGGGACTAATCCTTATTCATTTTCTTCAAGTTCTTTTAACGGAACTTTTTTAGGTTCATCTCCAAAAATCCATACGTGGCTTTCTGGATAATTTTCTTTGGCGTTTTTAAACGCTTTGAGGTCAAAAGCAGGTAGTTGATACAACTTACCTTCGTGAATTACTAGAATTGACATAATTTACTCCTTTCTTTTTTGGTTGTCTTTAAATCTTTTAAATCGTATAAGAAGTTCAATGACTTCTTCAAGAGTTCTATTGCCAAATACTTTATGCCAAAATTGGTGTCTTTTA
>JAKQTP010000272.1 GCA_029563035.1 archaeon
AGCTTTGGCTTGCATTGGGCAGAATAGAACAGATGATATCCGACATGAAAGAAGACATTAAGGACATAAGCAGTAAATCAGGTAAACGGTGGGAATCTTTACTTGGTTATGTTATATCTGGCATTGTTATGTTCATTATTGCTTATATGGGAAGATTTATATTTCCATGAAGCCAAAAGCACTTACTGATAATGATTATAAATTTGCCGCAGAAGAATTGGATTGTGAACCTGCCATTATAAAAGCATTTGCAGAAGTTGAATCTTCTGGTTATGGATTTTGGCAATTTTCAGATACTGATTGGAGACCTAAAATACTTTTTGAAGCACACTGGTTTCATAAATTTACTAATGGCATTTATGATAAATCTCATCCAAATATTTCATCACCAGTATGGAATAAAGAACTATATTATTATGGTAAAAAAGAATATAATAGACTTGATGAAGCCTGTGCACTGAATAGAGAAGCTGGATTAAAATCAGCATCATGGGGGAAATTCCAAATAATGGGATTTAATTATTCTCGCTGTGGTTATAGAATATTACAAGATTTCATCAATGATATGTACCATAGTGAATTAGGACATCTGAATGCTTTTATTGGATTTATTTTATCAGATATAAAATTACTTGCTGCTTTACGTACAAAAGATTTTGCTACTATTGCATTTAGGTATAATGGTAGTGGTAATGTAGAAATATATGCAAAACGGATAGAATCTGTATATCAGCAATATTTATCATTGGAGAATAAAATATGATTGAAATGGCATTATATATAGCTTTCTGTGTTATTGGAATAATACAATATCTGAAAGGAGTTTTGTGTAATGTACCTACAAAAGTGTGGGCAGTTTTGCAACCAATTTTATGTGTTTTACTTGCTTTTGTATGGGTAATATTACCAAACTGGGTATCTACAGGTATATTAGCATTTGCATTGTCTCAAATAGGTTATGAAACAATTATTCAGACAATAAAGAAAAAAATATCAAAGGATGAAGAATGATTATTACATTGTCAACAGGTAAAAATATTGAACTAGATGATACAGAATATA
>JAKQTP010000281.1 GCA_029563035.1 archaeon
GAACAGGGCAAAATCAATGTTTGTTGATGAAGCACAAGACTTTACGGCATTAGAGTTTGCCCTGATAGAAAAATGGATGAAGGAGGTTAATTTTGGTCTTATATCAGGAGATGACGATCAGGCAATATACAACTTTAAAGGCTGTAATCCTGATAACTTCTTAGACTTCAAAGAGACAGAAACGGAAATACTTGCACAAAGTTACAGAGTACCAAGAGTTGTGCATGAACATGCCACAAAGTTTATAACACAAGTAACACGCAGGCAAGAAAAAGACTATAAACCTTGTGATTTTGACGGAGAAATAATAGAAAGCAAGTATACATACAAAAATGGAATACAGATAGCAGAACAAGTATCTGAATACATACAACAAGGTAAAAAAGTAATGCTGTTAACGATGTGCGGATATATGCTTGAAAACATTAGAACTAATTTAAAACGTCAAGGAATAACGTTTTTTAATCCGTATCGTTCTACAAGATATGATTGGAATCCTTTTGAATTTTCGTTTAGAGAAAAAGGAAGAATGTCATTAAACAAAAGATTATGGTTTTTTTTAAATCTTCATGATGGTAAAAACAAAATAGAAATACCCGAAATAAAAGACTTTGACTTTCTTTTTGATTTTCAGGAAGAAAAAGAAGAAATACCAGTGTTTGAAGATTTGATACAAATGACAGAAGAAAAAGAAGAAAGCATAGTACAAAGAGGAATCTTCAACATGGAGATTACATCTACAAAAGGATACTGGACAGGGAAAGAGTTTAAATCATGGGCATTAGCGCTTAAAAACCTTTTTATCCGTGGTCAGGTAAAAGAGATAGAAGAAATATCGGATATAGAAAAAATAGATTATATCAGGTGCCTATCTCTTTTTAAAGAACAAGAAGATGTAGACAAAGCTTTTGCAGGAGATACAGAATGGTTTTTAAACAACTTAAAAACCGAACATCATAAAAACGCTGATTTTTGCAGAAACATAATTAAAAGAAACGGATTAGAAGGGCTTATAGACGAACCTGGAGTGATTGTAGGAACGATATTTTCGGTTAAAGGAGCTGAAGCAGATGTAGTATACCTCTTTCCCGATTTAAGCCCTCAAGGATACAAAGAAACATATACATCACACAGAGATTCATTGATAAGATTATTTTATGTTGGAATGACAAGAGCAAAAGAAACGTTAGTACTTTGTAATCCTGTTTCTTACATGTTTTTAAACTTAAAGGAGTGATAATATGAAATATATGGGAAGTAAAAGACGAATAGCAAAAGAAATATTACCAATTATTTTGAAAGACAGGCAATTAAACCAATGGTATGTTGAACCTTTTGTTGGTGGTGGCAATTTAATTGAAAATGTTTCTGGGCATTGTATTGGAGCTGATAACAATAAGTATATTATTGCTCTTTTAAAATATGTTCAAAACAATGATTT
>JAKQTP010000288.1 GCA_029563035.1 archaeon
TTCTGCTCCATTCTGTGCATAAAATAATTCTTATGGGCATCGAGTTAATAGTTTCTTTATTTGTTTTATTGTTGTTTGCTTTTGAAGATTTTGTTAAACAAACAATTAATTCTGAACAATACAAATTAGTTCTTTTGTTAAGCATTATTTTTGTTCTGTGTTTTGGCAATATCTTTGAAAGCTTATTTGTTTTTATTTTGGTTTATTTATTCTTTGAATTGTTAAGGTATTTAAAAATAACTTTTTTTGGAGACACTCTGGTTATTAGTTTAATCGGGTTTATTTACCCAAATATTTTTTTAATATTGTTTGCATCAGTAATAGGTTTTATTATAGTTAGTTTGGTAAAGAAAGAAAAAGAAGCATTCATACCTTACTTTTTTATAGGTTACTTGTTTTCTTTATTATTTTTCTTTTAAACGATATGTTTAAATACTTAAAAGGTGTAATATTTACAGAGTGTTTAAATAAAATAATGCTAAGCGTTATTAAATTTAATACTCTGCAACAAATTTCAGTGAAATTAACGTGGATTATAAAGGACAAGTTAATGTTGCTGGAGCTGCAGTTGCTGCTATAATTGGAGTAATAGGAATCATAATCTTTGCTTCAGTTTATAGCTCACTAAATACTGCCAATGTTAGTTCTGGAGCTGTGTCTCTATTGAACTTAGTTGATCTGTTATTAGCTGCTGTTCTAGTAGTTGGAATTGTTGGTGTTTTAGCTATTTTCGGAATGCGAAGATAGATTTAACATCTACAAGGCTAATTCCTGCCTGAAAAATTGGCAGGAAGTAAAACATAAAAAGAAAGTGATGTAATGGGATTACCAATAGAGATTTTTTATTTTTTAGTAATAGTTGCTGTTTCTCTTTTTGTTTTCGGTTTAACAAGATATTCTGTTGGTGCTGGTTTTAGTTTCACTGCTTTGAGTGGTGTTTTTTTTATTCTAACAGGATTATTACTTTGGACTACTGGTTTAACAACCGATGTGGTTGTTTCAACAGACACAAGTGCTGAAGTAATAACTTATACTTACCAAGAAATGACTTTCGCAAACGATTTAGCAATACAAATGTTTTCTTACTTTTTTGTTTTCGGTGGATTTTTTCCAATAGTAGTTGCTATAAGAAATGTTATGAGTTTTAAACATGAACAATCCAGACAAGATAATTTAGAGTGGAGTGTTTGAAATATTATTTTTATGGGCAGGTTTTAGTTAATGGGCATAATGGATATAATTAAAGGCGGTTCAAAAGAAGATAAACTAATTGAAAGACAATTACAAAACGCTGAAACAGACCAAGCGTTGAGTTTTGGTTCTCGTTCTAATGATTGGGCTTCAGCAGGGCAAGAGTCTCAGGTTAATTTGTATATTGTTTCTAATAATAGAAAATTTTTAAAATATAAACCAGTAAAAATAAAGAATGAGTCTGGTGTTGAGGAAGTTGTTTTTGTTAAAGATGAAAAGTATAATTTTGTTGAACCTTACAACGATGATGATCCACTTTCTTTTAGTGATCCAGAATTAAGAATTGTTATTAATGAATTCGGTAGAGCACTAGGTGATATTTATGAGTATGTTTATAAGTACACTGATGATGAGGATGAGATTAGAACTCTTGTTGCTGATTTTAACATGATTGTTAGATTAAGAAATGATGTGTTAGCTAATACTAGAACTACTGGACAAAGTGTTAAAGCGGCTAAGTCTCAAAGTGTTTCTTCAACTGCTAACATTATTAGACATCAAGAAGATAAAAAGAAACCTTTTGGTTTATTATAGGTGTATAGGTATGGGTTTTGTAGCGAATAGATTTGAAAGTGCTGAAAGAATAACTATGGCTGCGGTTCATAGGTATTATGAAACTAATTTGTATAAACCTCTTGAAAGGTTAGTTACTCAACCAAAAAAAGTTAGTGCATGGGATAAATTAATGGATAAAAGAAAAATCAAAGCATTCTACGACAAGATGAATACTGCTAAGAAAAAAGGTGGAGATAATAATTTTAGTAAATTAATGGTTCAAGATAAACAATTTGTTATAGCTCTTGATACTTTTGATTTAATAATTAGAGAACCAACAAAAGAGAATTTAAAATTGGTGAGGCTAAACATTTTGCCTTTTTTAAAAGATTGTGAAATGGCTGAGATTGGTTCTAAAACATTTAATGAGTTAACTGAAAGGTTTAAGGAGTTGAAATAAGTTATGGATCAAATGCAAGAGGTAAAAAACGATGAAAAAAAAGCTTTTGCTAAAGAAATGGGAGAAGCTCAAACGAAAACAAGTTTTGGTATAAAAGACGCTTTGGATAATCAAAAACAAAAAAAGCAAGTTTCTATGAGTGGGGATGTTTTGTTTAAAGACATTCAACTTTTTATTCCTGAATTAATTATTAATATTGGAATGCTTGTTTTTGGTGTTCTTGGAGTTGTTTTGTTAAGACTTATTTCTAGTATTTGGTTGGAAGATTTTAAAAAATATGTTTCAACTCAAGCGTTTGAAATGGTTACTGGACAAATGAATTTTATTTTATTGGTTTTAATGATTGGTATTGCTTTGCCGATTCTTGTTCATTTTGTTTTGTTTGCTTTTAAATGGTTCTTTTTTTATCCTAGAGGGAAAAAGCAGATTGTTATAAGAGTTTGGAAGATGGGTGTTGCTAGGATTGGTGTGGAAGAAATTAAAGATAATGAAGTTAGTTTTGAGCCAGGTAAGGAGTTGGCTGATAAGATGCATATTAATTATTCTTTAAAGTCAATCGATTATTACACTTCAAGACCGATAATATTATTAGAGGAAGGTCAAGCAGAAAATACTCCTTTACATAAATCTATACAAACTAATGAAAAAGTTAAAGATAGAGGTAATGTTAATGCAAGTATTTTCAGTGCTGCGTTAAAGTTTGCGGATTATCAAAACAAAAAAGCGATGGGTTTTTTTAATAATCCTACTAACATTATTTTGTTAGCTGTGCTTGGTGTTTCTGCTATTATTTTGTTTTTGGTTTTGGGGCAACCTGAGGCTGTGGTTGAGGCAATTAAGGGTTATATTTCTCAACCAATAGTAAAATAAAAATGGAGTGTGTTTTTTTATGGGTAATGGGCATGGTGGAAGAAAAGTAAAGATAGTTTTTGGTTCTAACGATAATGGTGAGATTGTTGTTGAGTTAAAAGAAATTGCTTATCCGCATTCTAGTTTTGCTAAGCGGCATAAGGGCTGTGGCGAATGGGTGATGTGGGAGCAAAAAGTTCCTCATCGCCCCGCCCAAGCCGTCTTTGAGTTTCTTGATTTTTGTGCAGACATGGGTTGGATTGATGGTGTTGATGTGAATCGTTGGTGGGTTGGTTATTGGGCGAAGGATAAAGTTTATACTAAGGATGAACGATTAAGTACTGTTAAGGGAATGTTTAATAAGTAGTTTGGTGTATATATTTATTGTTTATGGCTGTAAATTATAATAAAGTTACGATTAAAACTATTCGAGAAAGTGGTGCTAAAAATTTAACAGAATACAAAAAAATGCAAGAAGCTTCAAAACAAGTTTCTAAACCAACTACTCCTACTTCTGTTTCTAAACCTGTTTCTAAATCTAGTGCTGAGACTTTTAAAGAGCAAGGTTTAATTGGACAAGTTATTACTACTGCGAGTGGTGAAAAAGTTTATACAAGTA
>JAKQTP010000289.1 GCA_029563035.1 archaeon
ATCACAGGTATGTGACGCAGTTCCTGAGGCACTTATCACTGCCTTGCTGCCAATTATAGCCGTAAATATCGGAAATAAAGTATATATGACTCAAGGCGCAAAAAAGACATATCCTAATATCTATGCTACGTTAGTGGGACCAAGTGGATGCAGAAAAAGTTCATCTATGGCAACAGCAAAATTAACAATGGAGAAATATAATGAAGAATTGGACAAGATGAATTCAGCAGAGCGAGAGAAGAATACCCTTATTTTAAATACAGTTACACAGGTGGAACTCGGACATTTATTAGAACTAAATCCAGCCCGCCTTCTTATGTTTGATGAAATAGGTGAATTTCTAAAATCTTGTAATATGAAACATAATTATGGCTATAAAGAAAATATCACAAAAATATTTGATACCGATAATTACAGTTATATGACAACTCTAAATAGTACTTTTATAAAAAATCCGGCTCTGTCTATATTGGGTTGTTCTACGGAAGGTTGGATATATAGGGATTTCCAAAATACTACCGACCAAAATTCCGGTTTTTTACAAAGATTTATCGTCTGTGTTATTAATATGGATAAAATTAATCTTGTATCGGAAAATAACGAAAACGAAGAAGCAATGGATGAGTTACGAAAATATAACGAAAAATACGAAGTTTTCCGCAGTATTCCAAAACAGTATAAAATAAAATTAAGCGAAGAAGCTAATACATATTGGAAAAACTATTCTAAGGTAATAGAGCAAGATATTGGCAATGAATATTATCAAAAGGATATGGGTTATGCTATCCGCATTTTTAATGATTATTTTCTCAAATTATGTATGATTTTTACTCTTATGGAAAATTATCAGGAACTTAAAACCGCTATTGATAACGGAACTTGTGATGACTTTTTTGCAAACTTGTATATTTCTGAACAAACAGCAATAAATGTATTTTACCTTTGCCGATACTATTTACAACAAACCCAAACCTTTACTACTATTATTGAAATTGGAGATAAATTCAAGAACGAAAAGCGCATTGTAGAATACTTATCTAATTGTCCCCAAAATAAGGCAAGCAAAACCAATATTATGAATCATACTCATCTTAATTCCAATGAGCTTTCCATTTGCCAAAAGAATCTGGAGGAACAAGAAGCTATTCAAATATATTGTGATGATTCCACTAAATCAACTAATGCCAAAAAGCCAACTACTTTTTTTAAGCTTACTAATAGGGCCTTTAATTTATATCGTATAAAAAAGAAGAATCATAACTAATTAGCTGAAGATATAATAAACCCCCCTTTCCGTATGAAGGGGGGTTTTTATATTTACTCCCTACCCCTCTTGCTGATTTAATGCTATTTAATGTGATTTATTAACTTATTGACATCTATATAGTTATCTATTAAAATATAATTAAATAAGCAATTATTAGACATAACCCTACTGCCCAATTAACGGATAATAACTGTTGCATAATCTATGTTTAGAAACTGAAGATAAATAGTTGACTTATTCGTTCTTTTCTATAGATTTTTTAAGAGCTCTGGAATATAAATGTCGTCATATTCTGATGAGATAAAACTTAGTATTTAAATTAACATATATGTCATATAACCTTTAATAATCCATTATTGGCTTTTATATTAATAGTTGTCGTATACTTCATTAAAATCTTTTCTATGTAAGCAGTAAAGATTGTCTATAGGTCTATACTCTAAGTTGCTTATTTATTCCATTTTTGCTAACTAAACTATTGATAAATATATAGGTTATTAAATCACCGACAGATGTTTAAATATTCTGATTTTATGTCTAACTTATCCCCTTTGTGTAGGTTATAACTTTACCCCTATTTGTGAATTTATCACCCCTTTGCTCTCTGCCAGCGCTTTTTTTGCAGGTTATAAAGTAACAACCCCTTGGTAATTTTTGTCGGTATTATCCTTCTTTTTTGCCAATAT
>JAKQTP010000037.1 GCA_029563035.1 archaeon
AGAACTGGTAGATTTCATTACCATCTAAGGTTTGAATACCCCACTTGCCAAGAAATAGAGCAGTATTTGAATGACAAAGTATTGGATGAGTATAAGGGCGAAATAGGGGATGTTCTTAGTTTATCAAATTATATTAATCTCAATTATGATATGTTGAGAAGTATTGTTTTTGAATTAAATCAAGGTGAAAAATTCAAAGATTTTATTGGCGACCTAAATATCATTAATAGAAAGAATAATACAGATTATTCAATTGTTGCTGAATTAGAAAATGGCGAAATTTTAAATTCATCGGATTGGATTGGTATTATTGAGACCCACGCTAAAAACGGCAAAGAATATTCTATGGGTAATACTAAACTTGGGCAATATTATGCAAAAATAAAATTACTTTCTATCAAAAATACTAGGGATGGTTTAATAGTAGACGATTATTATTTAGAGACCGAAGACAATGAAAAATTGGCGGCAAAAAGCATAAAAATTGTAAAGGATGTTACTTACAATAATTTTACATTCAATTTTTAGAAATAAAAAGGGAAAGAATAGAATAATCTTATCATTTATTCCAAGTAGATTTTGGATTTTAGATAAGACAAAATATTTTTTCCCTTAATTCATTTATAAAAGAATTTTTATAGGAAACATTTAGAAAGGAGCTTATTATGAAAGATAACTTAGGAGATCGAATGAAAGAGTATGAGGGGGTATCCTCAGTAAAGCTAACAAAAAGAACACCTGTTATTATAAGATTAGATGGAAAGGCATTTCATACTCTAACTAGAGGGATGGATAAACCTTATGACACAGAGTTAATGAGTGTAATGCAATCAACAATGAAATTCTTATGCGAAAATATTCAGAATTGTAAAATAGGCTACACTCAAAGTGACGAGATTACCTTACTATTAACAGATTATGATACGTTAGAAACAGATGCATGGTTTGGTTATAAAGTACAAAAAATGTGTAGTGTTGCCGCCTCTATTGCCACCTTGGAGTTCAATAGACAATTTAGGAAAACTAAATACACACAAAAATATGATATGGCAATGTTTGATGCTAGAGTATTCAATCTTCCTAAGGAAGAAGTTTGTAACTGTTTTATTTGGCGGCAAAAAGATGCAACTAGAAATGCTATACAATTATTGGGGCAATCCAAATTTTCTCAAAGTCAATTAAATAAAAAATCATGTAAAGATATACAAAATATGTTAATTACCGAATATGGAATAAACTTTAATAATGAAAGAACGGATTTCAAAAGGGGTTCTTGTTGCTATAAAATAAATGGAAGTTGGATTGTTGATACTGAAATTCCAGCGTTTACGGAAGATAGGGAATTTATCAATAAATGGGTGATATTATAATTACTAGGGGGTTACTATGAAAATTAAATTAAAATGTGGACGTTGGTATGAATTATCTGAAAAAGAGTATCAAGATATACGCCGTTGGGTTTGTGGCGAAGATTTTAGTATTGATTTATTGAGTTCTTTTCTAAAAGATTTTTATAGCTTTGACGAGCTATATGTTGAAGATTGGGAATTTGAGGAACTGTGTGAAGAAAATTATAAGATATATGATACAGATGATAGAATTATTAGTGAAGGATATAAGACAGAAGAAGCGGCAATTTTACGAATGAATTATCTGATTGAAAATGGCTATTATGATTATCTATATGTAGATTGCTAGATTTGACTTTTTGTTATAAATATGATATAATAAATACAGAAAATAAATAAGAAGGAGGATATTATAATGAGAAAATTA
>JAKQTP010000050.1 GCA_029563035.1 archaeon
GATACGAGTAGAACGCTGAATTTATTAGACGAAGCAACAAAATACAATTATACAAAAAAACAAAGTTTAATTTATAATAAGATAAAAAATGAATAAATTAGGCGTTGCATATAACCTTTTTACAGGAATAGAATTGTTAGAACATTCAATTAAATGTATTAAAAAAGAAGTAGATTATATTTGCGTTGTATATTCTTTGACTTCGCACAGAGGGGATGAGCCTAAAAATAGTTTCATTGATAAATTAATTGAGATAAAACAACAAGGATTAATAAATGAAATTATTGAGTATGTTCCAAAAAAAGAGAAACACGCAAAAGAAAACGAAACACTGCAAAGGAATTTAGGCTTACAAAAATGTAAGGAAAATAAATGCACTCACTTCGCTACAATGGATGTGGATGAGATGTATATGGCTGATGAATTTAAAAAAGCAAAAGAGGATATTTATTTAAACAACTACGATATGACTGCATGCCAAATGCTTTCATATTACAAGTATGATACTATTATTGTTGACCCTCCAGAAAAATATTACGTCCCTTTTATTTACAAAATAAATGATATTGATAAATTTGAGGATAAACAATTTCCGGTTATTGTTGATGGCACACGCAAATATACAGTAGGGAAATATAAACTATACGAACGTAACGAATTGCAGATGCACCATTTTACCTATGTTAGGAAGGATATAAGGGAAAAATTAAAACATTCATGTACTTTTACTGATGAGGAAAAAATAAATAAAATAGAGGCACATTATAAAAGATTTAATCGGTTTAATGATGATAAAATATTAACTTTTCACGGATATTCTAATTTTAAAAAAATAAATTCACGCTTTAATATTAAACTAAAATATGATTAATCATGCCAAAAGAAAAACCATTTAAATGTGATATGCGAGCATTCTATAAGTCGCAAACTGAAGATATAGCTATGTTTTCATTTGTTTACGGAGTTCAGAAATTCTTACCAGCAATTCAAACAAAAACATTAATAGAATCATTCAAAGAATGTTTTGACCTTACGGAAGATGACTATCCAAGTGAATGTGCTATTGTTAATTACCAAACAATGAAGGCTAAGTTTTTAAAAAAGGATAAATCTGACTAATTATATTAAATCTTAAGATTTGCATTTACGCAATAACTATATTTGTATTGCGTCTACCAAACGTTATAGCCAATAGCTACATTTCGTTTTCAAATGAGCATAAGCCACCGCACTGTGGACATTCCAATTTTGTTAATCCTAATGGTCTAACCGCAACCCAACCATAATTACACACATCGCATTTTACTTTTGATGCTTCGTGTGGGTCTTTCGGTGCGTTAATTATGTTTTCTGCATCTAATACAATGCCATCCATTCGTATCGTTTGCAAATCATCTTCGAGCCATTGTATTATGGTTTCAAGGTCGGGTTGCTGCATCACAATCCTATTGTAATACCCCTGTATAATTTCCCTCTGCGCTTGTATTATTTCTGCTTTCATTTTCAATTTAAGTTTATCATTTAATTTATTAATTTGTTGTTGTGTGCAATTTAACGAGCCACAACATTAATCTCTACTCTAAGAAAATCTCCATTTTCTTTAAACTCATAAATAAAAGAATGAATTTCGCATATATACCAAGTATTATCAAACCAAGCTCCTATTTTATCACCTATTTCAGGTATTTTTGGCAATTTAGTATTAAAACATAATTCCATTTCTATTTCGTAAATTTTAGCATTTATCATAAAATTATAAATTTTTCAATTTAAGTTTTAATATGTATATTAATTAGTTTACAGCTTTAAAAGAAGAAAGAAAGAAAGAAACAAGTCCCCAGAACAAAGAAATAAAGAAAGAAGAAAAAGACCCCCCAGAAAAATAAATATTCTTTCTTTATTTTTTTTATTTACTCGTTCCAAACATTTGAAAAATGCAAGTCGCTCCGGTTTTAATTATGTCTTGGCAAACAAGGTAGTAATTAGCTATCAATAAAAAACCCAGCCACTACAAAGAAGCTGGGTATATATATGCAAGGTTGAAAGCATGTTATAAGAAGTCTGATTCCCACCAACATTTGGGCATCTTACAACAATATTATAATTAATTAATTTCTTTTTCATTATGTTGGTTTATATGAACTATATCAGATTTGCAACAAAGATAAGTAAAATAATAATACAAAGTCAAAAAAAAGTAAAAAAAGTTATTCACACTATATTAATTAATTTTAAATTAATTTAAAAAATTAACAATATATTATTTTTACAATAAAAAAAAATGGAAACAATTAGAGCAAGAAAAGGAGAAATTATAAAGACCTTTTCAAAAATCAAATGGGATAACATGGTATCGAATGTGAAAGGGCATGGATGGGTTATTTTAGATAATAACGAAACACCTTTATTTACAGAGACTCCCGAAGAAATTATAAATTTTAAAAATAAAAAAGTTGCTGAAATAAAAAGTTTGTCAAAATTGGAAGAAGAAAAAGTAATTGATGTGCCGGAAGAAGTAAAACAGATTATTTCTAAACAGAGTAAAAGAGGAAGAAAAAAATCTAATTAGTTATGATAATTAAAAATAAGGCAACAAAAAAGGAATACGAGGTAACGCAAGAGCAGTGGGCAAATATTGTGGCTAATGCTAATTTGCGTTATAAATATTCCGTTGTAAGCACAAAAGACATAAGTAATCGCATCATTGAAGACAGCGAAAAAATTATAATTAATCCGCAAGAAATTATTAATTTCAAAAAATATAAAACGACTAAAAAGAAAAAAAATGAGTAAAGAACTATTATTTGGCTTCCTAACAAAAGCATACAACAAAACGGAAGATGAACTTGCTCCATTATTATTTGATGGGGATGAAATAAAAGAATCAGCACTACAAAACCTTATTGATTTAGATGCGAATAAGGTTAAAAGATTTAAAGACGAACAAACAAAGATGTTCGATAATGGCTATAAAAAGGCACAGAAAGAAGTTTTAACAGATTACGAGAAAAAGATTAAAGAGAGTTTAGGTATTGATACAGACGTGCAAGGCGAGGAGTTTATAAGTTTAATAAAACAAAAATACGAACAAAACGCAACAGCAAAACCCTCGAAATTAACGGACGAAGATGTTAAGAAACATCCAATCTTTTTAGATTATGAAAAGAAATGGAAGCAAGAGAAAGAAACAGCAGTACTAACCGAACGTCAGCAGTTTGAACAATTCAAAGCACAGATTGAAAGAGGGAATAAAATAAATTTAGTTAAATCAAAGGCGAACGAGTATTTTAATATTTTAAAGCCTATATTGCCAAAAGATATAACCAAAGCAGAGAGACAAAAAAACTTATTCTTTAAAGAATTAGAAGAGTTAGACTATGAGGTAAATGAAAATAATATTGTAATATTAAAAGATGGCAAAAGATTAGAAAATACAAATGGTTATCCGGTTTCTTTTGACGATTTTATTAAAGATAAAATAACCAATACGTTTGAATTACAAGCACAAGAACCAAAAGGCTCTGTAGGGAATAATAATAATAACGCAAGACAGCCACAGCAATCAGGCGGAGTAAATATGTACCCTAAATCCGAGCGTGAATTTGGGCAGAGTTTAATGGCGTTAGGAAACGATAACGAAAAAATAAAAGAATTAAAAATGAATTATGATAATTTTAATTCACAGAAATAGATTAAAAGATTTTAGCCGGAAGTACTCGGATGAAAGGTTGCAACTTACTTTAATAGTTGATGAATAAAAACATATTTCAATTATTAATTTAAAAAAAAAGGAGACAAACAAATGAGTACAACACAAGGAGTATTTTCTGAAAGCGTTTTAAATGCTTTGAGAGTAAAGATGGCTGAAAATCTTTTAGACAGCCGAGTTAAATTGCAATTCCAACCACGTGCCAACGCTTTAAAAACATTAGCAAAGGCAACGACAGCAACATTTGCACCACTTAACGCAAGAGAAAAAGATTATGACGTAGAATTAGAATGGATAAATGTTTGTTCAAGTGGCGTTGAATCATTTACATCGTGTTCATTCGGTGGAGACAAAGCAAGCACTAACATCAAAAAATATTCGTTAACTTATGATAAAATGAGACCTTTCACTATTGATGAAGCTGATTTTACCAATAACGATTTTGATTTCGCCGAAGTAATGGCTAAATTAATGTTAAAAGCAGATGTAGAATTACTTGAAGATTTCGCTAAATATTTCATTTCTATTTTAAATGCAAATGTAGGAAGTGATGCTTATACAACCGGCGCTTACTATTGTGCTGGGGATACTTATATTCCTGCAAACGCATGGACAGCAAACTTAATGCCTTATTTAATGATGATGAGCCAATTAAATCAATTTAATAACCCGATATTATTAGATGATGGTTTATTATATCAGGCATTTTTAGCCGCTAATTTCAACGCTGGAAATGATAATGGAAAAGGTGCTCAAGCAATGTTCCAAGGAATGATGATTGATTTTGATTTAATTAATCCGGTTGCTGTTAATGGAAATATCTTAACAGACTATTTGATTGAAACAGGTTCTTTGGCATGGGCAAACAAGGTTTATCATGCAGAAGGAACTCCTACTATTAATCAAGATGGTGTTATTAAATTTAGCCAACCATCTAAATTTGGAGACATACTACCTTTAAAATATGATGTTGCAATGAAACCTTCATGCTCTACTAACAACCTTACTAAATATGATGTAAGCGTAAGATTAAAAGCAGATATTTTTGTTAATCCAACAGGATGTACAGAAACAAATACAGGTATATTAGCATTAAATTGCGGAGTTTGTCAAGGTCAATAATTAGGTGAATTGAGAATAAAGAGCCTCCTTAAAAAAGAGGCTTTTTTTATAATTTTAAATTTATTTATACGTAAGAAATAGAATTAAATTTGATTATTAAAATAATAATAAGATGAGCCAGCAAGATATTACGCTAACATGTTTTGAAAATATTATCGGACTTTCACGAACAACGTGCGAATGCTACGAAAATAATTTATATAATGAAAGTAAATCTGATTTATATTTAGATGAGTTACAAGGGTTGGAATTATCAAGTTTAAAAACATTAGAGGGATGCGAGGATTCTGATAACATTTGGACTATCATGGATAAAGCAAGGAATAATGCTATATTAGGCGTTATCAATGATATAACCGGAGAACTAACAAAAAAACACAGAGTAAAAAGGCAACCATATATTGGAGCAATAGGAAGAAAGAAATTCACGCAAGATTTAACAACAACGCAAAATTATTTAGGTTGTCGGTGGTATTGTGCAGATATTGTTTCAGGGAATTTAAAGATAAAAAAAATACATACCGCCTTTAATTCAACTGGAGTAGTAACTCTTTATATTTATAATAATTGTAATGAATTACTACATACGTTGCAATTACAAACAGAGGCTAATAAGGTAAAAGAAAATATTTTATTAAGCGAAATAAATCTACCTGCACATAATAGTTTTGTGGATAACGTGGAATATTATTTTGTTTATCAATACGATGCAAACATGAAGCCGAAAAACATTGATATTGATTGTTCTTCATGTAGTGGATTTAATTATACATTTAATACGTGTAAGCCTTATTTTTGGTCGCAGACAAATAAGAAAAAAGGATGGGCAAATTTTATCATGGTAGGCGGTTGGTCTGGAGACGATTTAGTAAGTTTTGATAGTAGTTCAACAACAGCTGGTGGTTATATGAATGGATTATTATTCGAGGTTGAATTTGGTTGTAAACTGCAAGAGGTTATCTGTAATGATAGTTTGGATTTTGATAATAATGTAATGGCAATTACATTGGCGTTTTTAGTTCGTTATAAGGCTGGAGAATATCTATTGACTGACTTAATTATGAGCAGTAAATTAAATCGGGAAACAATGATAAATGTAGAAACAGCAAACGGATTAATCGGATTTTATCAAACTAAATACAAGGAATATATTGATGTAATAATGAAACAGATTGATATAAAGGCAACAGATTGTTTTGAGTGTGTGGATTTTATTCAGATGACTAAACGAGGCATATTTGCATAATATATGACAGCAGAGGAATACGCTAAAAATATAGAAAATTGTGTAAGGGAATTAGAAGAGAAAGTCCCTGATTTCGTTTTGGCTTTTGGAGTAAGTTTGTCAAGTCAGATACGTGAAAGGATACAGTTAAGAGGGGAAGGTAAGGACGGAGCGTTTAAGAAATACACAGTCAAATATGATGCTTATAAAACTAAAAAAGGGAAAAATCAAGGGTTTAGAGATTTAACATTTTCGGGCGACTTAATGAAAGAATTTGGTGTTTATAAGAATAACAAAAATTACGAGATAGGTTTTAAAAAAGAGTTATCAAAAGATATTGCAGAGGGGAACTCAAAATATGCAGGTGTAGATAATATCATTGAAGCAAAAGATGATGAGATTGATATAGAAATAGAACAATTTGAAATATCAATAATGAATTTATTAAAAAAATATTTGGCATGATAAATACGATAGTGAAAAATATTATTCCTTATTTAGAAGCATTGAATTTTAGTGAAGTGGTTGGAGGTATTGCAACGACTATTTCACAGAATAAACCTATTAAAGATAATAAGATTATTGTTAAGAAATTCCCGGCTTATTATAACGAAAATAAAACAACGTGTAATGCTTCGGATTATATTGATTTGGTACCGAACTCAAATAAAAGAAGTATTATTTATTTTGAAAATAATGGAATAAAAATAAGTCCTATCAATGGAAATATTATTGAATGTGTGGCTGATGTAAGATTAGTATGCTGGGCAAATTTAAAAAAGATTAATGATACTTTTATTAATGCAGATATTTTAAAGTTGTTAGTAATACAAGCCATGCCATCTAGTTTAAGTAATGTTCTCCCTTATTCATTTATAAGGATTCAATTAACCGGAGAAGAAACAAAGAACGTATCTATATTCAGCAA
Source organism: archaeon (assembly GCA_029563035.1). The sequence continues at coordinate 6,985 of JAKQTP010000050.1, forward strand.
ATACACTTATAATGAAGAAGAGAAACAATATTTAATTTATCCGTTTGATTATTTTGCTTTGAATTATGAAATATCGTTTTATGTAGGAATAAATTGTATTGACCCTATTTTAATAAGTCCAGCAGTATGTTAACATTTATTTATATTCCATTTATATCAATTTTTAGCCTTGTATGGTGTTGGATACTAACAGAGGATTCAATGATAACAGAGAGGCTTTATTTGTGGTTAAAATCAAAATTAGAGGACAAATATAATTGGTTGTATCTTCCTTTAATCGGATGCCCTAAATGTAATGCCGGACAAATAGCATTTTGGTTATTTATTTATTTAGATTATGAAAATTATAATTTATTACATCATATATTTTTTACAACAACAACAATATTTTTGACAAGTTTATTAATGAAGTTTTATATTAAAATAAATCAAAATGAGAGAGATTAAAAAATTAGATTTCAAAGAAAAAAGTTTTATTGCTAACGGAATAAAATATACATGGGATGGTTCACTAACATTAGCAAGGTGGCAAGAGTTTGAAAAGTTACAACCACGTTTAGGTTTCGGAAAAGATTTTGAAACGATATTAAAAAACATAAATCTTTCTATTGATTTGGCTAATAAAGGAAAGGGGATTGAAGCATGGAATATTATTATAAATATTAAAGAGGGTATTTCGCATAAATTAGAAAACAGATTAGATACAGCCTTGCATATATCCGCTTTATTTATTAATAGGGAGGACGAGGACATTACAAAAGTAGATGAGGCGTTGTTTAATGAAAAAATAAAAGACTGGACGAAGGAGGGTTTTGATGCAATGGATTTTTTTTCCTTAGCCTCCAACTTGGTCGGGGGCTTTGTGGACGCCTTACACGAGACTTCCCTAAATACTTTGGAGGAAATGCAGAGCAAGGAGAATACAAAACATTCAGACAAATAAATATTGAAAGTGAGTTATTTTGGAGCGATTTAAAATTAACACTTTCAAAATCGTGCGGGATTAGTTATTTAGAAATTAATAAATTAGATGTTCACGAGTTTTTTTTGTTATTAATTAATTATGAGAAAAAACTAAAATCAGACATAGAAAATGGCAGAAATAAACATACCGATTAAAGCGGAAATACAAGAACTTTTAGATAAATTAAATCTTGTTAAAAAAGATATTGAGAACATTTCTACGTCTGCAAAAGAAGTTGGGGCAACGATAAGCAAGGGATTTAATGGGAATAATATTACTTCTACTAATAAGGAATTAAAGCGTACAAATGGATTAATAGAGGATATTGAAGAAGCAATAAAAGAATGGGATATTGCTAAAAAGAAAGCAACAGATATAAAAGAGATTGAGAAATACAATAGAAAGATTGCAGAGGGTAAAAAAGAATTAGAAGAGTATAATAAAAAAGGGTTGCCGGCAATGAAAAATATCAATGCAGAGGCGACAAAAGGACAAAGTATTTTTGAAGGATTAGGGAAAAAAATAGCAGCAGCATTTTCAGTTTATGCAGTTATCAACTTCGCAAAAGAGGCGTTGAACGCTTATAATATGCAGTTGAAAAATGAAATGAAATTAAAAGCGGCATTAGGAGAACGTGGTGCTATGTTTGAAACATTAAAGAAGCAATCAGAAGAGTTACGGGATAAGACAGCCATTGATGATGAAACAATTTTAAGCGCTCAATCATTTTTAGCAGTACAAGGGAGAACAGAAAAACAGATAAAGAAATTGACTAAAACAGCTTTGGATTTATCGGTTGTATTGGGAACAGACGTATTGACTGCGACAA
>JAKQTP010000054.1 GCA_029563035.1 archaeon
CATCAAGCCTAAAACAAATAATAAACGCTGGTAGGAAGTGGAAAAGACAAAATGCAGTAAAAAACAATTTAATCAAATACTTAACTAAAAAAAATGGCTAAAACAAGACTAAATGCTACTTACTTAGTAGCTGAATTTTTAAAAACACATGGCAAAGGTATGATTTGCGACATGAAAAAAGTATGTGGGTGCAATAACGTTGGTGATAGGGTAATGCGCCTTAGAAATGACCACAAATGGCAAATAAATACCGTTTTGTTGGAAGTCAAAGACGGAATAAGAATTTTTGAATACCAAATTGTTGAAGTTGGTAGAATGCCTAAAATGATAATGTAATGGAATTTATAAAACTAAATGGACTGATTGAAAAAGAAAGTAACTTTTTTTCAGTCGAAATAAAAAACGGTAAAAATAAGGCTTTTATTGGTGAGGAATTATGGACTTCACATTGTGGAACAAAACTAATCATACATTTAAAATCATCATACTTTGCGCTAAATAAAGCAATGCGAGCTTTTGATAATCAAAGTCAAGTTCAATTTAATGTGGCTTTAAATAAAATGGGTATAAATTTTAATGAATTAAAGAAATGAAAGAAAATATAAACCATCCGAGCCACTACGGTGGAGAAAACAACCCTTATGAAGCTATTACAATAATCGAACATTATAATTTAGGCTTTCACTTGGGTAACGTTTTAAAGTATGTTCTAAGGAGCGATAAAAAGGAAAACGAGGTGGAGGATTTAAAAAAAGCGAAATGGTATATTGAGAGAAAAATTAAACAATTAGAAGATTAAAATATAAATAAAACTATTTCAACTGATTGTAAGCATCCAGTAACCTATGATAAAACAGACCTTAAATTTTAAAAAAAACTTTAATATGCAAAACGTACTTAAAATTAATAATAAAACTTGCTATATTGATAAAAACTTATTAAATGATGTTAAGTTATTAAAAACGGTTAATTCTGTTTCAGGTGGCAAAACTTCATCTTATTTAGCAAAACATTATCCTGCTGATTATAATTTGTTTTCATTAGTTAGAATTGAAGATATAAGATGCATTCCAAAAGATAAAAGGTTAGTACAGTTAGTTTCTGATAAAATTGGAATGGATTTTATAGCAACTGCCGAAAGTGATAAAACATTAAAAGTAGTTTTGGATTTAGAGCAATTGATTGGAACTGAAATAAAATGGCTAACTGGAGAAACTTTTGACAGTTTGATTAAAAGAAAAAAGTTTATACCAAACAAGCTTACAAGATTTTGCACTACCGAAATGAAAATTAAACCGATTGCAGAATTTTGTAGAAATGAAATTAAAGAAATTGTTTTAACTCGTTTAGGAATTAGATATGATGAAGATAATCGTATTAATTATGAAAACACAGACTTTAAATTTCATAATGGATTTTCAAAAAATGGTAGAAACAAATGGATTACTGAAAAATACAGAGAAGTTGAATATCCTTTATTTGACGATAAAATAGACCATTACCAAGTTTATTTATGGTCGTTATCTACAAATTTAGATTTTCCGCCTGATAGCAATTGTGCTGGATGTTTTCATAAACCAATACAGCAGTTAAGAAAAAATTGGGATGATGAAACTTTAAAAATGCAATGGTTTGCTGAACAAGAAACAAAAAAAGGGCGTTGGAAAGAAGAAATGTCTTATTTCAATGCAAAAAAAATAGGATTACAAATAGACTTCTTTTTTGGAGTTGGTTCTGGATGCAATTCTGGTGGATGTACCGATTAATATTATATATTTTACATAATATATATACTACTATTATTTCAACTGATTGTAAGCATCCAAAAGTCTGTGATAAAATGCGCTAAAATTACCGTTACCACGATGGGCATCTAATGTGCTAATATGTGTGTCAATA
>JAKQTP010000065.1 GCA_029563035.1 archaeon
AACGTAACAGGGCGGCAAAAATATGATCATAAAACAAAAAAAATGGTGTGGATAAAAACAAATAGCCGCCGAGGAAGTGCTGATATTCACGCTATTATCGAAGGAAAAGCTGTTATGATCGAGGTAAAAGTCGGCAAAGACCGCATGAGCGATAAACAAAAAGAATACGCCGCCTCGGTGCAAAAAGCTGGCGGCGAGTATCTTATAATTCATTCATTCGATGACTTTTATAATTATTTAAAAACAAAAAATTTAATATCATGAAAAACAAAGAAAAAGCAAACATTTTAGACTCAATAAAATCAATTTATTTCGATAAAAATAAAAGCAAAATTTTTGGCATAAAATCGGCAATTATTTGGGGAAATTCAAAAAATGATAATTCAACATTCCCTTTATTGTATATTTCTAAGCCTAAGCACTTAAGCGAAGATGAGTTTGAAATTTTATTAGATAAAATAGATATTAGAATTAAAAAATAATTAACAATTTAAAATATTAAAGTTATGGACAAATACAAAAAATTTGGCTTTAGAACAAATGAACGTATTGAGGAGTATTTAGATGAGCTTTGCCGAATTACTAAGATGAAGCGAAGCGAAATAATACGGATATCTATAGCGGCGCTTGGAGAACGCGAGAAAGAAGACCTCGAAGAAGCTATTGAAAGAGCGCTAAAGTATAAGCTAACTGGGTTAAAACACTAATTAATAATTTTTAAAAAATAAATAAAATGAAAATAATTTTTATTATTAACAATAGTGAAGCCGTTTACTTGCAGTATGTAAATACAGGCTTCTTAAAAGCTGGATATCGTAGAGCTGTCGAAATAGAACTTACAGAAGAACAAGTAAAAAAACTTGGTATATGTAAGATTGGACACGATTATAATGGAGATGTTTATGAAACGATTGAAAGCATTTCTTTGAGCGAAGATTACAGAGAAGCAGAGTTATTATCTTCCGAAAAACCTGAAAATGATGATCCCTTTTAATTAAATTATTAATAACTAAACACTTAAATAAAATGAATAATATATATAAAAATTATGATTTGTTTGATTGCCCAAACTGCGGCCGTGGGCCGTGGACGATTCATGAAATTGAAAATGGCAAGTGCCCAAGCTGCGAGGACGACAGAGAAGAATTATTTGAATGCCCTACGTGCGGCAGGGGATGGTGGACAGACTATGAAATTGAAGACGACCAATGCCCGATCTGCAGGGGTGAAATGGATGAAGATGATTTCTATGATTAAGCTACTGAATTTTAAACACTTAAATAAGTTATTATAACTCACTAAGTTATAATGCACTGAAATTCAAGCGAATTGATGGAGTGTGGATAAATTATCCTTAAAAGTGAACAACTTTCTTTGAAATTGTAGTATATTTGTAACTAATATTTAAATTTATGTTTAAAATTATAAAATTAAAACACTATGGAAAACAAAATGAATGAATTCGAAGGGAAAGAAATTCTAAAATCCGACGAGGCTGCGAGGCTTTTGGGTATAACAAAAGGTTCGTTATACTATCTTACTCATCATAAAAAACTACCTTACTTCAAGCCCGGCGGAAAAATAAATTATTTTTATAAGTCTGAATTGATAAAATGGATTGAAAAAGGTAGGGTTGGAGAAATAGATAAGATGCAGAATGAAATTTAAAGCTGTAACGATATGGAAATAGTAAGATTTAATAAAGTAATTTTCGAGAAAAACAAACTGATCATTCATGACGATATTACTATTGATGAATGGAAAGAATTAGGCCGAGGCCTTAAACAAATAGAAGGTAGCGTTCAATTTTGGATAGGAGATTGGGCAAGATTCGGAGAAAAAAGGGGATTTACTGGAAAATATACTGACCCGAAGGTATATGATGAGCTGGAGGAGATAACGGGACTAAGTAGGAGGACTATTCAGGAATATAAGCAGGTTAGCGATAAAACATCTACTGTACGTACAGTAGATTTATCATTCAATCACCATAAAGAAGTAGCCTCATTGCCTCCAGAAAAACAGGAGAAATTTTTACAGTTAGCAAGTGAAAAAGATTTATCAGTTAGAGAATTAAGAGAGAAGATAAGGAGGGACGGTATCA
>JAKQTP010000077.1 GCA_029563035.1 archaeon
CAATTGTTAAGTTGCTTTTTATATCAATTTCAAAATTGCCAAAAGCTTTTAAAATTAAGTCTCTTACTGTTCCAGCTGTATCACTTAAAATTTCTAAAACATTTTGATTAGCGTTTGAAATAATTTTTAAACCCCTTGAAGCACTTGCGCTTTCGCCAAAAAGCAACAAACTATTTTGATAACCACTACCAGCATTTCCATAAATATTTAAAGTTCCATTAGGATAAGATGCATTACCTAAAATAACATTTGTTAAAGCTTCAATTGTTTTTGAGTTTCCCAATGTTAATTTTGTGTTTTCAATTGTTAAGTTGCTTTTTATATCAATTTCAAAATTGCCAAAAGCTTTTAAAATTAAGTCTCTTACTGTTCCAGCTGTATCACTTAAAATTTCTAAAACATTTTGATTAGCGTTTGAAATAATCTTTAAACCTCTTGAAGCATTTACACTTTCACCAAAAAGCAATAAAGTATTTTGATAACCACTGTTAGTATTTCCATAAATATTTAAAGTTGCATTAGGATAATTACTATTGCCAAAAAGAACATTACCATAATCTAATTTTAAACTTCTTGTGTTAACAGTTCCGCCAATTAATTCAAACCCGCTTTCTTGCCCATTAAATTTTATACTATTTAATTTACCTAAAAAAGTTAAATTGGTTAAAACATTTCCAAAAGTTGCAGTTAAAACATTTTCAAAAAGGGAAACAGTTTGTTCTCTTGAACTTATTTTATCTTTTATTAAAACTTCATGAGTGTTTATATTTACAGAAAAAATTTCATCAATAATTGCGTGCGTAATTGTATTATAAGTAGCAAATTTTATTTTTTTATCACTTTCATCAAAGCCAATAAACAACTCTGCTAATAAACCTCTATCAATTACAAAACCAGAATTTTCATCTCCCGTTAAACCACTTCCAAGCTCACCTTCGTTTAACATAATCCATTTATCTTTAATATTGTATTCTTGTGTATTTACGGAAAATGTACTGCCAGACAAATATAAATCACCATTAATAAAAACCGCTCGCCTGTTGCTTATTGTTCTTCCAATCCACATTAAATCTTGTATTTGATTTAACTCATTTACTGTTCTAAAGGTAAAAAAATCATTTTTGTTATCACCGATTTCAAAGACAAGCCTTGTTGAGGAAACATCTTTTATCAAATAAACATCACCAGAATAATTATCTGTTGCAACAAAAGTTAATAAAGCGTGTGTATTATCAATAATATCTGCTATCCAAAAATCAACACCATTTAAAGAATCTCCAATTCTTATTTTAGAATTTTTCTCTAATTCTTCTGTAAATAAAGTTCCATCACCAATCAAATCCTTTGTCGCAACCGCAACAGAAACTGTACCTGTTAATTTTGTTGTTATGTTGTTTTCAGAACCTGTTTCTGTTTCAGAATATATATTTGCAAAATCATAATCAAGGACGTTAAAAGAAATAGCTTTTGTTGTCAATTGTCTTGCTGTTAAAAATTCTGTTAAAATTTCATCTCTTACAATTAAACTTATAGGATTTAAATTTGAACCCATTAAAATATTTTTTCTGTTTTGATAATTTATATAAAAAGTTTTATCATCACAAATTCTTAATCTTGATTTAAAATAACCTTCCATTCTATCTATTAAATCATTTTCTTCCTCAAAGGAAAAATTTGTGATATAAAAAAGCTCATCTACAACACCATTTAAGCCATATTCAGAAAAAACTAAATTAACTCCTGGTTCAGTTTCAGGATTGTCAATCATTAATTCCCGATCCGCAACAGAACCAATAATAAAATAATGTCCAAAATTAAATAATAAGTTTTCACTTTCAACCAAAGTTAATTCTTTGGAAAAAACCACTTTTTTGCTTTCATTTAAAAAGACAAGTTTTAAGTATGTTTTATTATTTTCTATGTCTTTTTCTTTTATTAAAGAAAATATAAAATAATTATATATATCAAAATTGTTTAAATTTTGTTCTGTAAAATTGTAAGAATTATCAACTATATAATCCCCTGAAGGATAACCATATCTTACAAAAGGGTAAAAATTGTTTTCAACTTTCTTTACTCCGACAGCTAAATAATTATTAAGTCCATTCTTTTTTCCGTGCAAGCTAAAGAAAACCATACCTTCTGCAGGAGGAGTTAAATATATTTTTTGTAAAGACGTTATTGCAAAATTTTCTTGAGTTGTTTCAAAAAAATATTTAACAAAATCCGTATGCACATCGGAGCAGAAGAAGTTTAAAGCATATTCGTGTATTGCATCATTGGAAAAAACTTTAGAATATGTTATCTTTTTATCAAAATCAATTTTTCCCCAGGAAGAAATAAAGCTTTTATTGAAATCCCAAAATTCCAAAATCCAGTTTTTATTTTCATTAAAATTAAAAAATTCACCTTTTAAATAACTGTTTATACTGTTAGAAATCATATTTTCAATTTCAAGGTTTGCTTTATATCCATCCTGACGAATAATAACTTTAATCGTATCTTTATCTATTTCAAAGTTCGGAAGGAATCTTCGCACATCTTCATACTCAAAATTTTGTTTTCCTGCACCAAAAAATAAATAATAAAAAGTGTTTTTGTTGCCTAAAAAATCTATTTCTTCTGCTACTTCCAATTCTTCTTTTGAATAATTATTTTTTGCAGAATTATCAATATTATTTTTTCCTCTTATCCATAGGTACAAAAACTCTTTATTATACTTAACTTTATTTAAAATATAAATTCCTTTGTTTTCTGGAACATCTATATCCACTGTTGCTTTACTTAAATTTTCTATCACATAATATTTGTTCAATAGAACTTTATAGTTAGCTGTTATAGTATTTCCTAACAATGTATCGGATTTTGCTATAACACTTCCTTCTTCAGCTAAAACTTCATAAAGACTTTTTGGAATTATACTATCAAAAGAAATTGTAAAATAATAATTTGCTAGGTTGTCAAAATTATCTTGTGTAATTTGAAGAATATTGTCTACTGACAAAGAAAAGTTTTTCTCTTCAATAAAATATTTTAAAATAACTTTTATTGAGCTTCCATAAATATTAGAAGTTAAAGGGATTGAGATAGTCCAATTAACATAATCTATTGTATAATCAACCCCGTTTTGAAAATAATATAAATCTCCAACATCTGTTGTCACATAACATTCTGCTAAAGAAAGTTTACAGCCCGTTGGTAAATTTATACCAGGAATTTCTTGCAACGGTTTATTATTAGTAGGTTTATCGGCAGGCATAACTCCAACCGTTGAAAGCTCTTTGAAAAGCAAGTAAGAAGATTTATTTGAAATATTATTAAAACTTTCTAAATACAATTTTGCGATTTTATCATCTTCCAAATTTGTAGAAAATTTTTCGCCAGGATTTGAAAATTTTATTTTTGTCGGCAAAAGATAAAAAGAATTATCACTTTCACTTAATTTAAATTTTGAAGGAACAAAGCTTGAGTTTAATTTTGTCTCAACAATTTTTCCTTCTTTTAATAAATATTTTATAAGAAATCTTTCTTCGTTTGTGCCTGTAGGATAATCAGGTTTAACAACAATCGTATAAAAATAATTATTAAATTTAATGGTACTTAAAACATTAAAAGTATTATCTAACAAATAAACATTGTTTTTGTCTTCTATATATAAAGAATTAATATTTAAGTTTAAAATATTCTTCCAACCAGCAAAAAACGAAAAGTCTTCGGAAGAATCAAACATAAAAGAATATTTTTGAAAAGATAAAAACAAATTACCATCAAGGTCATTTGTAAGACTGTAAAAATTTGAAGAAGTTAATAAATTGCTTTGGATTAAGTTTGTTTGACCTATATCATATTTGTATGAAATAAATTTACAATAATTGATACCAGAAGCAGGTTGGTCAAAAAATTCTCTTGAGATAAACGCTGTACTTTGTATTTCCTTTCTAAAGAAAGAAGTGTCAAAGTCTTCACAATCTGGATCATAAAAAATTATATCAATAATGTTGTTTCCAGTTGCACAAATAGCTAAAAGTTTATCAGCTTGATTTATTGCAACTTTTTTTATAGCTCTAAAATCTGTATAATTTTCATAATCAACATAATTTGCCAAACTATAAGACTCTGTTCCCTTTGGAAAACTTTGCACAGTTAAATCTGTGAAATTATAAAAATCTTCTGTGTAAATAACCCTAGGCTTGTTAGAAATATTTTTACAAATTAAAAATAACTTATCATCAAAAATAACATAATTTACAAAATCTTTATAGTTATTTAGAAAATTGTCGTTGCCGACAATTTTTTCCCAATAAGTTGTGTCAGTTATTGCACTCCCAAAGTTTTCTAATGAATAATTTGAGGAATTTAATTTCCAATTTTTATAATAATAAACTCCTTCAGAATTAAATAAAAAGAGATTGTTTTTATAAACCATTATTTTTGATTTTGCATTATTAGCAACACTTCCACCAAAAAATTCAAAAATATCAGCCACATTTGGTTTTGCAACTTTTAATTCTGTGGAAGAACTTGTATCATTAGTTGCCACAAATATTTTATCAACAATTTTTGTTTTATTTGTAGAAGGAGCAAACATAGCATTTGCTAGGACATTTATATTTTCTACATCATTTAAAATATAAAAATTATCTAAATATCCTGTAAAACTTTCTAACAAATTTTTATCACCAAAGTAAAAAGTTTCATCAAAATTTGTAAGTGAAAAACCCGTTTCTTTGTTTAAATTTTGTTCTATTGTGTTTATAAATAATTTAATATTATCAACATCTTCATCTAAATTAAGCATAAAAAAGTAATAGTCTGTTGTATTTACAGGATAATTTACATAATATTTTTTTCCAGCATTATCTTCTAAATAAAAAGAATAACTTTCGTAATAAAATTTTAATTGATTTTCAATCTCAAAAATTATTTGTTTATCAACAATATTATCAAATTTTAGAGGAAAATAAATAACAATAGAAGTTAAATTTTCTAAAACAGACTTTAAAGAACTATCGTTTATTGTTATTAAACCTTGTTTATTTGCTTTAAATTTTAAAGCTGCAGTTATAAATCCAGGTTTGCAAGTTTCAATATTTTCATTTATTATTCCTTCAAATCCGTTTATAACATCATTAAAATTATGAGAAGCATAAAGTTCGTTGCCTTTAAATAAAGCAATCGTGTTAGCACCAGAGAATAATTTTTCTGAATAAAACATTCCAACATCGTTTATTTGATTGGAAATAGAAAATGCAGTTGTAGCATAATTCAAATAATCATTTTTTAAACTTTCTATAAGATTTGTATTATAATTTTCTCCATCAAACAAAAATGCTTGCTTTTGATTGAATAAATAATAATTTTTTACAAGTTCCAAATCATCAATTGGCAAATAAAATTTTGAATCTTTTTGCTTATTACAGGAAAGTTTATATTTTGTTGTATAAGCAGGATAAGGAAGTTGAGTTAAATTGCTTGCTTTATAGCAAGTATTTATTTCATTATCTGTTAAGTTTGTATAATAAAATGTAAATTCTTCGTAGCATAATTCTATTTCAACATCGCTTCCGCCAAGAAACAAGCTTGTTGTTTCAGAAATTTGTAATTCTGTGAAAACACTTGTGTATGTTTGAACACCGTTCAAATAAAAGAAAAAGTTATTATTAACTCTTTTTATATATAAATGGTTAAAATTTTCTATATTAAAATCATATATAGATTCCAAAGGAATCACTTTTTCTTTAATAATATCTACATCTTCCTTAATCTCAATTCTTAAAAATTTTGAAGTTTCATTAAAAGATAAAAATATTTTTACATATTCATTTAAACTATTATATAAAGTTAAAATCGGAACATTTTCAATATCATCTTCCGCTTTAAAGAAAAATGAAATTCCAAAGCTTCCTTCATTTAATTTTATTTTTTCTAATTCACTTTCTAAATTAGAATATAAAATTTCAAAAGTTGTTTTTAATATTGTTGTAGGATTTAACTTAACAGCTCCTGTTGAAAATTTTCCAGTGGTAGGACTAATAGTTCCCGTTTCTTTTTCAAAAGAAAAAGAAAAAGTATTGTCATTGAAATATCTTGTGCCAGCTAATAACTCTTCTTCTAATGCCCCGTTAAAATTAAAAAAAGCGGCATTTTTTTGAATTGGGATACTATTAATTTCTTGTGCTGCAGGAAATTCAAAGTTTTCTAAGTTAACTTGCTCAAAATGTAAATTTAAATCAGGATAATCAAAAAGTTCATAATATTTAAAATTCTCATAGAATTGTTCATATTCTTCTTTGGAAACATTATATTCTGCAGGATCAACTTCGTGCAATTCTGAATCCGCTACAAATTCCTCGTAAGTTTTTAATCCTTCTAAAAAGGAAGGAATACGATGCCTCAAAAATTGCCCGTCTAAAAAAGAATAACCAGAATAAATTAAAATTTTTCTTTCTAAATCTTCTATAAAAAAGTTATCTAACAAAGTATAAATAATTGAAAACTTTCCTGTGTAATAAAAATCAACTCCTTCATCTATTAATAATGTGAGTTGTTTTGAATTATTTATTTCATAAACTTCGTAAATTTTTTCTTCGTTGTTTACATAAAATTTTATTTTATCACCAGGCTTTATTATTTTTTCAAAATCAACATCACTAGCGGGATTTAAGTTAACAACTTTTGTATTTATCTGTATGGTCATTGTGTCAACATCTTCATTTATTAAAATGTTTTGTTTTGAATAATAATACCACAAGACGTTTTCGTTTGAAGTTTCAAAAGGTTCAGAAACTTCAAAGCTTTCATTATTATTTATGGAGGTTACAACTTTCTTTTGTGAAGCTATAAAAACTTCATCGCCAGGCTTTAGCACTTGAAAATTGCATTCGCTTTCTGCATAAACAACTTTTGAATTTGCTGTTATCCTTACAGTTCCAACTCCATCTTTTCTTTCCCCATTCTTTATAAGAAAAAATCCTAAACTATTATTTATGTCAGCAAAATCTGTATTTGCTTTATAAAACTTCTGTTGCTCAAAAGAATAATCTGCTAAAACAACAAAAGTTTTTTCGTCAACGTTTACGCCCAAGACTATCTTTAATTCAAAATTTTTTATTTGTTTTTCATTGAATTTTGTAAAAATTCCATTGCCCCACAAGGAATTATTTAAAACTAAATTATGAAAAAGAAATTCCTGGTTTGTATGCAAATGCCAAAGTGGTCTTGCATCAATCGTTGCCGTGTAAGGTTCACTTTCTTGAGGAATTTCCAGCGATTGGTTAAAATTAATTGTATTATATTTGGAATTTAAAATATTGCTAACACCTAAGCCCCACCATTTTATGTCTTTAAATGCCATATTTTTTTCTCCTTAAAAATATAAAATCCAGCAGAAAATTATTTTGCTATTTGCTTCTTTTGTGGTTGCCCCAATATTTTTAATAGAATAAACTAAACCATCCAGCATATTTCCATAATGTTCTCCCTCCGAAGTATCAATAAGCCCTCTTGAACCTGCATCACATCTTAATTCCAATTGTCCTATAGCTAAATTATCATAACAATAGTTTGAGTTTGCATTATGTTGCGGAAGTACAACTTTTATAGAAAAAGCAGAAAGAGTTCTATTATATTTGCTTAAATACAATGTTTTATCTTGTATCGTGTCTGCAGACGTTTGAAAATATAAATTATTTTGTGCAAAATACCCAAAACTTGAAAGAGGTTCTGGACGTTTCGCATAAATAAATTGTCTATATTTTGCAGAACTATCAAAAACAAAATAACCATTTTCTATGTTTACATTTCTATTTTCACCTTCATATAAAGAAGGCAAAACACTAAAATCATACAAACGACTTTGGTCTTCCGCTATCGCTTGCTCTGTTGGATTTCCAATCGGCACTGTACCACCTAACCTTATTTTTGTTGGATAAAAAGGAAACTGTGCTAAATTGTTTTGTGCATTTGGATTCCATAACATCCCACTTGTTAAGTTTCCAGCGTTATCATAGTATGGCATATTAGTTGGAGGGTTAAAAGCCTTTTTCCATAAATTCGGATCGGCAATATCGCCACTGCCATCAAGTCCTTTTGTACGCCCTGCCCCGCCATCACTTGCAGTGTAGCTAGTCCAGGCTTTTCCAATTTTATTCAAATTCCCTGTTATTAAAAAAGCCAGGGGAATTTTTGCCCACAAAACAACTTTATTGCTTCCTTCCTGGTAATCAACCAGACGTTCTGATTCATAATTTATAGAACCATCTTTGTTAAAATCGTATTTATAGTGCCACATAAATAGTTTGCCTTTTAATTCAGGCAAGTAATCTTGCTTTATTGGTAATTTTGCCCATATTTTATTTCTGTCGTATTTTCCATTTAATCTCTGCCATTCCATTTTAAACTCCTTTCTTTTATATTAAATTGAAGAAAAAACTAAATTTTTTATGTAATAATAATATTGGTTAAATAATTGTGTTTCAACTTCACTTGCTCCTTCTGGCAAGTAAATTTCTCTTAATTCTAAGTTATAAGAACAATTTAAAATCTTTTCTGCTTTTGCGGAAAAGGAAACATCAAAGAAACTTTCTTCTTTAAATTTGCAGCAAAAAACATTCTCAAATGCAAGCATTTTTGTTAAAGTTCTAAAAAAGACTTTTTCTATATAATCTCCTTCACGAGGAAACCAATCATTTTGATGTTTTTTAACGTGTATCCTGGAAGATAAAAGTCCGTTGCGTAATAAATAAGTTCCAAATGTTTCTGCGCTTATAAACTTTAATTGTTCTGAAAACGGATTGTTAGAAATTAAAACAGTTCTTAACAATTTTGCACAAATATTTATAACATTATTTAATGCTTCTTGATAAGGCAAAGGATTTCCGTTTTCATCCAAAAGATTGTATTTAACATTATCTTCGTCGCTATATTTACTTAATTGTTGTTTTCTTACAAAATCTGAATAATTTTGTGTTTCAACATTTGTATCTCTAACATTTAAAAATTTAAAAATATTTACAGCATCACTAAAAAAATCTTTTTGTGCTTCTACACTTATTCTTAAATCCAAAATTAAATTGATTGGATAAAAGAATTTTATGTATTTATTAATCGTGATGCTACTTTCGGAAGTTAAGTTTTTATTTTTAGAAGACAATGTAAAACTTATTAAATTTGTTTTGAAATATCTATATTGATTATCATTTAAGGGTAAGTAATAATAAGATGTTCCGCCTCTTTTAAAAGGGCAAGGAATCACTCCTAGAATATTTCCATCTGTTGTAATTCCCATCATATCTAAAGAAATTGTATCTAAAAGATGAATATCTTTTGTGTTTTGTATCCAAGAGTTTGCAACAGGATATTCAGGTCTTTTTTCAGGACTAATTGGCGTTAAATAATGATAAATAGAACTTAAAGATCCTTCATTAAAAAAACCTGTGTCATCTGTGAAATATTTATCCCTGTCAAAATAAAATTCTTTTATATTAACATCAAAACCTAAGAGATTAAAAAATATAAAGAAAACTTTTTTTGAACCTTTTAGTTGATATAAAGTTTTTATATTTTTAAGCAGTGAACGAAAAGCTTGATTATCAATCGTCAAGGACAAATCTTGTTTATGAAGTCCAAATAACTCCGCTGTGTAATTTAAAAATTCATCATCAACTTTATCAATATTATATATGTTTTCAATCTTATATAAAACATCATCTAAAAAGTCAAGAAGATTAGCCATATTCTCAAAAAGAAAACTTAACTCTTCATCAGCTTCTATAGTCTCCCTATCAAACTTAAAAAAGAAGTTTAGCAAATTTTCTTTCCAAAATGAATTTAAATTTCCAAATTTATATTTAAAATAACAGTTTTTTAAAATGTTTAAAACAATTTCATCATCTGGAACTTCGTAACCTTTTTCTTCCCAAATCTTTGCTTTAAATGTAGAAAAAATAAAAGGATAATTATTGCATGAAAAAATTTCATCAAAACTTTTTGTTTTTTCAAAATCTTGAAGAAACTTTGAAATAATTTTTGAAGAAAAAATGTTAACAAATTCTATAATATTTTCTGTAGAATTTACAGAAAATTTAAAATTGTTAACATAAATAAAATTATTAAAATTTTTATCTTGCAAAAAAATTTGTTGAAGTCTTTGTATTTCTTCCATTTTTTAATCCGTTTTTATTTTTTTAGATTTTGCTTTTTGTAAAGAAGAAAGTTTAGCACATTGTGTAGAAGTACCTGTGCCTCCGTGTGAACAAACGTGTGTATGATTTACTAAGTTATCGTTAAAAAGTTGTTCAAGTTTTGAGAGCAAAGGAACAGTGTCACCCCCATCCTTTATATAAACTTCTTTTGCATCTATAATAAATTTTTTGCTTGTGGTTAAAGTTAAATCTTTATCTTTTTCAATATTAATTTCTGTGTCTTCATTTTGAACAATAATTTTTCCTTCTTTTGCATAAAAAATAAGTTGTTTATTTTTTTTATCTAGTTTTACACTTATTTCGTTATTATCATCTTTTGCCGCAATATAGGAAAAATTATTTTTTGCATCAAAAACTGCTTGAGCTATATCTTTATCATTTTGTGTATTTAAAGTTGTTAAAAGGTTCTCTAAATCCATAAAGATTTTATTTTCAACAGTTTTATTTTCATCAGAAACATCTGCATTTACAATTTCAAAAATTCCTTTTTCTTTCCCGTCATTAAAAAAATTATTAATAACGGTTTTAGTTTTTTTAAAAACATTTTCTACAAGAAAAGAAGAAGGTTTTATGTTTGCTATTTTATCATTATTAATTTCATAATTTAAA
Organism: archaeon; assembly: GCA_029563035.1. The sequence goes on from JAKQTP010000077.1 coordinate 10,812, forward strand.
GAAAAATCACCTTTTAAATAATTTAAATTATCTCCGTCATTTGCTTTTATTAAAAATTTTAAAGCCTTTTCGGATAATTCTAATTCTGTTCTTTCTCTTTTTTCTTCCACATCAAATTCTGTATCCGATATTTCTTTAAACTCGCTAAAAGGATTTTCTATATTAATTTTAATTTTGTTATTGTTTATATCTACTTTTGTTTGTGTCAAATTTTGTATTTCATCAAAATCTTTTCCAATCGTGAAAGTATTTTTAACATTATTATCTTTTTTGTTTGTGAAAATATTTATTTTTATTCCATTATCATTAAATAAGATAGAGTTATAAAATTGCTTTGTTAAATCAGGTTTTTGAAAATTGTTAATATCATCAACGGTTATGTTTTTTCCCGATTTAAAAGGCTCATCCTTATAATTCCCTATATCAGAAAAATTCTTTTCATCTTCATTTGTTTTTAAAATGTTTACTATTTTTCTTTTATAAATTTCAATTCCGTTTCTATCAATGATTATCAAATTTTCTGTAGGTATTTGCTCCGCATCTCTTTCAGCAATGTTTGTATATTTTTGTTTTATAATAATACTGTTTTGCCTAAAAGGTTTATCAAAAGTGTTATTAATGGCTTCGTGATTTTTTATATCTTTTTTTTGTGTAGATTTAAAAGGATAACTTCCGTCTTCGTTTTTTATCGTAGTTTCTTCTCGTTGTGCAAAAGGAGATGGAAATTTAAAAGGCAAAGGAAAATCTTTTATATCTTTATCAGAACTTTCTTCAAATTCTGTGTATCCTTCATTTGTGAAACCAATAAGCACTGCATTATTTGTTTCAAAATTATCAAAAACTGGCATAACATAACAAAAGCTATAAAGAGCAGGAACAACAAAGATTCCTGTATCGTATGTTGCAAAACTTGAAGGACAAGCAACTTCCACAAATTGCAGTTTTGAAATATAGGTTTGCATTTTTTTAAAAAAATTATTATCGTTTTTTAAGTCAATTTTATCTAAATAAAAATATTCTTTATTTTCTTTTAAGAATTTTATAAAATGCTGATCGGGGAGAATACATTTTATTTTTCCTGTTAAATAAAAGCTCTCAACATCAACAACAAAAGCTAAATATATATTTTTTTTTAACATAAAATATTTCCTTATTTTTATATTAAAAATAAATAAAAAATGCTTTTTTGGACAAAAAAAAAGAGTGGAATAAATCCACTCTTTTTTATAGAAAGTGAGCGTAGAAAAATGTTTGGTCTTTAGCCAAACATATGAATACGCTCAAGTTAATATAACTATATATTATTCTAAACAAATTAAATAGGATGAATATTTAAGATGTCTGGTAAATTAGCCGAAAATTCTACAACTCAACATAAGTCTCTTAAATTAAGAATTTACCCTACAGAAGAACAATCCCAACTCATAAATCAAACTTTTGGTTGTTGTAGAAAATTATATAATGAACATTTGCAAGAAAGAAATGAATTCTACATTGACAATATTTTACCTATTCCAAAAGAAGAAAGAGAATCAAAGTCAAAAGATATCTATAAAAACTTTAAGCCTAAAACAGAAAAAGAGTGGAAAGAAATTTATCCATATATGAAAGAAGTTTCTTCTACATCATTACAACAAGCCAGAATGGATTGTGACCAAGCTTTTATAAACTTTTTCAAATCAAATAACGGAAGTGGAAAAGGAAAGTCTGGATTCCCAAAGTTCAAATCTAAAAAAGATAATCACCAAAGTTATAGAGAACCAAATGTAAATGAAAATTGCAAGATTTTCTTTGAAAGTCGTTTAATAAAAATTCCAAAAGTAGGAAAAGTAACTTTCAAAGATAGAGCCTCCCCTAAATGGTGGGGTCAAGTAGAAAAATTATGCTCAATGACGATTTCTAAAAATTGTAGTGGAAACTACTATGTATCAATTTTGTTTGAAATATCACCTTGTGACTACAAGGTAGAAAATAGAAAAGGGACGATAGGACTAGATTTTAGTCCATCTGAAATGTATGTTTCTAGTGAAAACCAAACTGGAAAAGACTTCGGATATATTGCTCAAAAACAAATTCACTCTAAAAAATTAAGACGCTTACAACGTCAATTTGCTAGAAAGCAAATGGTGACAGTTGAAAACTGTCCTAGAAAAGTTTCTTCTAAAAACCGAGAAAAAGCGAGAATCAAGCTTGCTCGGTTAGAAGAACACATTGCAAATTCTAGAAAAGATTGGATTGAGAAAGAAACTTTAAGATTAGTGAAATCTTATAACAAAGTTGTGGTTGAAGACTTAAACTTGAAAGGAATTTCAAAGTTTTTGAGAAATGCTAAAAATATGAATGATACTTCTTGGGCAACTTTTGTTTCAAGACTTCAAGCAAAAGGAAAAGACTATAACTGCAATGTAATCAAAGCAGATAGGTATTTTCCTAGTTCTCAGATTTGTTCAAATTGTGGCTTTCAGTATAAGGATTTAAAACTTTCAGAAAGAGAATGGACTTGCCCAAAATGTGGGACATATCACATACGTGATGTAAACGCTGCAATTAATTTGAAAAATTATATACCGTTGGAAGAACGGGAATTTACGCCTGCGGAGAGTTCTAAGGTTGCAAACTTAGCAATGCTTGCTTTGCAAGCAACCGAACTCGCTGAAGCAGGAAGCACTTCACAGGCGACTAAGTGCAAGAATCTGCCGAATCTTTAGTTCGGCAGAGGCTTCAAAAAAACTAAATAGTTTCTTCTATTAATTTTAATAAAGCAGAAAACATTTCTCTTTGTTTTAAAGTAAATAAACTTTCTATTTCTTTTGTTTTTTTGGAAAAAATTTTAATTTTTTCTCTATAATTTTCCTTATCAGTTTCCGAAGTTGAAGTTCGTAAATAACAAAAATTTTCTACAAATGCAACAAAATAATATAAAAAAATTAACTCTATACTTTTTGCTTGTTTTTCTTCTGAAGCTTCAATTTGTAAAAGATATTTTGGTTCTTCTTCTTTTTGCTCTTCTCGCAACTTCTTTGTTAAAGAAGTTATATCATAATTAAAAAAGCAAGCAGCAATAAAAACATATAAAGTGTAGTATTTAATTTTTCTTGACCATTCTACTTTTTCCGCTCTTAATATTTTTTTTTTAATTTCTTTTATTAATAAAAAAATAAATTTTATAATGGTACTTTCTTCTCCAATTATTCCATAAAAAATTATTTTGGAATAACGGTAGAAATTGTCTTCTGTAAGCTCAATCTTATCTAAAAGAATGAGAGAAATTTTCGCATAAAGCTTGCAAACAATTTTTGATTTTGGAGCAAGCATTAAAAGTTCAAGAGCTTTTCTTAATTGCTCTTTTTCTTCAGAAGTATATTTTCTTTTTAACAAAGGAAAATGTTTTTTAAACAACGGATCAAAAAAACCAATAAGTTCTTTTGGCTCTATATATTTTTCTAATTCTTCTTTTTTCACAATGCCCCCAATATTTTTTCTTTCTTCATTATAAAGTACTTAAAATATTTTAATTTTTAAAAAATTATTTTTTAAAAAATTCTTTGGCATCTTTATGGCATCTTTGCTTAATACTGTTGAGTATTAAAAACTGTTATAACAATTCCTTCTTCTTGCCCAAATTCTCCATACTTGTCAAACCCAGGAATTATTATTGTATTAAAAGGCATTGAAATTTTTTCTATTTGATTATTAAAAACAATATTTGTACTTTTTAGTTTATTTGATAAACCAAAATAAGAAACAGAAAAATATTCAATATAATCATTGCTTTCTTTTATAATCTTTGAAACATCTGATAAATAAACAGCTTCACCAAAATTCCGTCTATAAAGAGAATAATAATTCTTTAAGTTATCTCTTACTTGTTTTTTTATTTCTTCATTAGAAAAAGCAACGTTAGAAGTTACATAAAGATTTATAACAAGAGTAAAATAAACAACTATCGGCTCTTTTATATAATCATCTATTTTTAGCATTGAAAAATTATTTAAATAATCTATATATTCTTGCTCATCGTTTTTAATTGAAATTATTGAATTATATTCATCGCTTTCACGACAAATTAAATAATGTGCAAAAAAATTGTTTGAAAGATTGCTTTTTATATCTGCATAATTTTCTGCATCAGGTTTAATTTTAATTAAAGTTGTTTGATTTTCAATTTGAATTTCTATTGAATCACTTAAAACATCAAAAAGAGTATCTTCAATATCGTAAAAATTTTCTATAGTACTAAAATTTTCTGTTAATTTTATACAAAATTTTACAGGATCGGAAAGAACTTTTTCTTGCTTTACAACATAAGGAATTGTAAAACAAATATGTTCATTTGCTTGATTTTCGTTTTTTAATTCCAAAGAAGTTAATTGATTGTAATTAAAATAATAATCTTCTTTTAAAACAAAATGACCATAATATTGTTTTTCGTTATCAAAATTATTTTTATCTAAAACAAAATAAAATTTATCTTGATACTTTTTATAAATAAAATTTTCTGAAAGTAAAAAAGCATCAGGCAAAACAGAATAATTAAAATCCTTCACGTTTGAAAAATTGTTTTCAAAACGAAATATTTCTTTTGTAGTTATAAAAAAATCAAAATAAATATTTCCTTCGTTAATATAATATCTTATTTGTTTACCAGGAAGTTCTGCATAATAATTTTCATCTTCTGTTCCTTCTAACTTTAACTGCTCAAATTCCAATTTATAATTTGTATAAAAGTTTTGATATAAATTTAATCTTAAAGCTTCATCAACTTCCTGTACACTTTTTAAATTTTCATAAGAAGCCTTTTTTAAAATATAAGTAAAAACATCATTAGAACTTAATTTTTTTTCTTCTCCAGGAACAACTCCCGTTGAAAATTGCTTTAATCCGACTGATATAGAATTCTGAACTGTTGATAAATCCTTTAAAATTATTTGATAATCTTCTTCTTGTTTCTTTTTATAGTTTTTTGTTATATTCTGTGTTTTTTGTTTTTGGACTAAAGACATAATAGAATTTAATGCATTCTCGCTGTCTTTGCCATTAAAAGCTGGTTCTTCGTTAAAAAATTCTATTGTAATTCTTTCAGTTTCTGAACCAGAAGTAATTATAAATTCTTTTTTTGTATTAATTGCATTTGCATATACATTATCTATTGCACCATTGCTTGTTCGGTAATATACCACAAACTCTTCGTCAAGCAACGGAATTTTGTTTTCTGTATAAGCTGAAATACCAAAAACAATAGAACAAATTTTAGGAGATTTTTTGTAAACAATATAAGGAATAATTTGTGGATCGGCATAAGCTTCTGATTGATAATTTTCGGAAATAAAATTATCAACCTTTTTCATTTCTATATATGTTTCTTCGTCTATTTTTTTATAAACTTTTACACTATCAAGTTGTATATTTTCTCCAACGGAAAATTCACATTCTTCTGCTTCCAGCCCTTTTGCTTTATAATAAAAGTTAGATGTAATGCCAGAAAAGACTGGAATTTTTTCGTTTGAGTGAACATTATAAATAATTTTTGAAGCAAGATAATCAAACCCATCATCTGTTTGCTTCAAAAGCTCAAAGTTTGAAGTTTCATTATTTATATTTGTGGCAGAAAAATTCATAAAATTATCAAACTCTATATAATCAGTAAGCGTAGGCAAATTTTCAAATTGCAAAGTTAAATTTGCTTGCGCTGCTTTTGTTCCCTGAATATTATAGCCAATTAAATTTAAAATTTGATATGCAAAATTTTCATCTGTAACTGTGGACGGAAAAAGATTATTAACAATTGTTTCAAGTTTATCATTAAAATTTTGCATAACATTTATCATTAAGTTTGTGTAAATTGTTGTAAAAGAACTTTTTAAAAAGTTATTATATTTTTTATTATAATTAGGATGAGATAAAAGCATATTTTGAAGTTTTTCAAAAACTTCTTCTGGGCTTAATTCAAGGTTTAAAGAAGGAAGCTTTTTAAATTCTGACATTTATTTTCCTTTTTTTGTTTATATTAAAATTAGAAAAGAGAGTCTTTTATCTCAACTACATTTGTTCTTTCCAAAAAAACATTATAATAAAAATCTCGTATTTTTTTCTTTGAATAATTTGCAAATTCTGGTTTAAGCCTGCAAAAATTTATAAACGTTTTTAAGTCAAAGCTTTGGTAAGCTTCTAAAAATTCCAAAAAATATTTATATAAAAGTTCATATTCTTTTTTGTCAAGAAAATTACTTTCTTGAGTTTTTAAAATCTTTAACAATTCTTCAAAAAAAATTTTATAATCTTTTTCGGATTTTAAATCAATAAAGTTTTGATACTTTTCGTTATACATAAAAAATTTCTCGTCTTGCGTTGTAGTGTTATTATCTTTTTTCTGTGAAAAGTCTGCCAGGATATGAACACTTATAAATTTTTGTTGTTTTTTTACAATATTTAAAATTTGATTTCGTGCTATTGTTTGAAAATAATTAAATGGATTAACTTTTTTATCTAACTCTTTTTCAGACTTTGAAACAAAGTTTAAGTCAAAGCTTGCAAGCATTTTAAAACATTCTGCTAATGCTGTTATTTTCATATCATTTACATCATTTGTAAACAAATTTAACTTATACTTATTAATATAGCCATTAATAAGTTTTTCTAAAGAGACATAAATATAATCAAAAGCCTTCGCCTTTTTTAAAGAAGGCGCTTTTGGATTTTGATATACCTCTATAGCTTTTCTAAATTTATCTTTGTCTACATACATTCATTTTTCTCCTTTGAAAATTTATATTTTATTTTATTGCGGGAAAGTAAAATATAGAAATTTATAATTTACTTTGTTGCAGGAAAGTAAATTAAAAACAAAAATTTTCAATTTGCTTTAAAGTTAAAATTTCTCTATATTCAATTGAATTTTTAAAAAGTCTAACAAAACTTTTTGAAAAACCTTCTATTTTTTTTACTTTTCTTTTTTCAATAAAATATTTAAATAAATGAAAGCCTCTCCAATAAAAACAAAGATAATAATCTTCAAAATTTTCTATTTCTGGAAAACATTTATAATAATGACTTTCTATATCACTTTCTGTTGCTTCTTTTATGTTTTCTTCAGGACAAAAAATAAAAAGATTTTTTGAATATTCCCAAAAATACCACGTTTGCATTGAACTCTTTATTTGCATTGAATTCATTATTTGAGTTGAACTCATTTTTGTCTCCTTTTTCACCCTTTTAAAAAAATAATTTTTTTAATTGAATTTCTGTTAAAAGCTCATCATATTTTTTAAATTCATCACCTTTAAAACAAAGGTCTTTTTAAATTCGTTTTTTATTCCTTTATTGAGCAACCAAAAAATTTTTAATATTCTTTTCTATCTCTTGCGAAAAAGGATGAAGTCTTATATCAATCACTTGCTCAATTAAATTTATTTGTTGCCAAATTTCTTTTGTTTGTTCATTGTCCTCTTTTAATTTTTCTAAAAACTTTGGAAGTTTTTTTACACCAATTCCTTCAATGCCTTTTATATTATCGGATTTATCACCTATTATAGCTTTTTTTAATATATACTCATCAATATCTTCTTCTAAAAATTTTTCTTTGTTTTTTACTGGGTCAAACAATTTTATTTTTTCTTTATTAAATTGTAAAATTTGCACCCAGTCATTATCGTTAGAAATTAAAAAAACATTTTCGTTTTTTTCTGCTAATATTTTTGCAAGGAAAAAAGCTACATCATCAGCTTCAGCATTATCAAATTTTAAAGCAAAAGTGTTTTTATTTTTCTTTAACATATTAAGAATATCATCATAAAACTCTCTTCCTAAAACAGTTAGAAGAGTTTTTTTTCTGGTTGTCTTATAAGATTTTATAAGCTCTTTCCTAAAATAAGCCTTACTATCACAACACAAAAAAATTTTATCTATTTCAAATTTTTCTTCAAAACTTTTTAAACAATTTTTTATGCTTTCTTTTGTTGCTAAAAATAAACGAAATTTTTCTTCATCATTTAATTCTTTTTCTGTTTCATTTTTTGTTTCGTTCACAGTTTCACTTATAACTTCGTTTGTTTCAAAGTCTTGTTTTTTTAAAAAATTAAAATGTTTATAAAAAAAAATCCAAAATAAATTATCAAAATCCACTACTAAATTGTTCATACAATCTCCTTTATTAAATTTTTTAGTAGAGCAATCTTTTTTTCAATTTCTTGTTCATTCATTTTTTTTTCTTCTTTTAAAAATTTTTCAAAAGAAGAAAAAAACCCATTTGGAGATTGTAAATTTTTTATGATTTCTTGTGTTTTTTGATAACTTTCTAAAAATTTATTATCTTTATCTTTTTTTACACTTGAATTATTTACATCAACAACAACATCAATATAAACATCCACTACTTCATAAGAATTTGTAATAAACTTTTTTAATTCAGAAACATAATTTATATCGTTTGTTTCCACTTCTAGCAAAACAAAATCGTTTGATAAGTTAAATTTATCAAGCTCTTCTTTAAAATAATCCTCTCTTGCTTCTTGTATTTTTAAGGTATAAAGTTTTGGAAGAAAATCTATTTGAACAAATTCATAAGAAAAATTTTCTTCCTCAAAATTTAAAACATAAAAGCCTGAAGGAGTATTTAATTCGCTTAAAGAATATTTATAAGGACTTCCAACCTGGACAATATTTTTGTACTCGCTTTGTAAATGGATATGCCCATTAAAAACTTTATAAAAATTTGCAAATATAGAAGGGTTAAAACCATTTAACATTTCTGTATTATTTGCAAGTTTTATACCCATTATATCGTTATGTGTAAATAAAATGGATTTTTTATTAGGATTTAAAACAGGCATTTTTTTTAGAATCATTTCAGAAGAATAATTTGTATAATTCAAACCATAAAATTCAAAATTATCATTATTTATTAAATTTTTTATTTCAAAAATACTTTTTTTGTTCTGAAAATTATGAAAATATGATTCATACAAAGCAAGGGAATTTACATCAACTTCCTTTGCTTCGCTAAAAACCATATCGTGGTTTCCAACAATAGCTGAAATATTTATTTTATCTGCTCTCATTTTTTTCAGAATATTTTTTACCTTTATTGCATTTTCCACCTCAATAGAATTTCTGTTTTCAAACAAATCTCCCAAAAAAACAAAGGAAGTTATTTTGTTTTGAACACAATAAAGATGGATATACTCAAAAATTTGTTGAGCCAAAAGACAAAAATAATTATAATTTTTATGGGGATAAATGTGAATATCCCCCATAACTAAAATTTTTTCTTTCATAATTTTCTCCATTTTTAAGTTTCTTTAATATAAAGTACTTAAAAAACAGAGAAAAAAATTTTTTTATTCTTTTTCTAAAAAATCTTGACAAGCAGGTTCATAAGCATTTAATTTTTCCTTTTCTTCGTAAGTTAAAAGTTCTATTTTTGAACAAATTCCAAATAGTTCATCTTCGCAGAACTTTACTGGAAAAAAATAAGAGCAATTAAAACAAACCTTTTTTTCTTTCATTTTTTTCCTCTCTTGTTTATATAAAGTACTTTAATATAAAAAGAAAATAAGGAAAAAAAATGACAAAAAAAATATTAGGAAAACATTGGTTAATTGAAGTTTTTGATTGCTCTTTTGAAATTTTAAACGACATTAATTTTCTTCAAGATACTTTGCTTTTTGCAGCAAAAGAAGCTAAAGCAACTGTTATTAATGATTTTTTTTATAAATTTTCACCTTATGGAATTTCAGGAGTTATTGTTATTAAGGAGTCACATATAACTATTCATACTTTTCCTGAATATAATTATGCTGCAATTGATATATTTACTTGCGGTAAAATTAATAACAAAATAATATTAGATGTTATAAAAGATAAATTTCAGACAAAAAAAATTAAAGTAAAAAAAATTAAAAGAGGAAAAATAAAAGTTTAATTTTTTTCTTTTTCTTTAAAATCTTTGCACGCTGGTTCATAAGCACTTAATTTTTCTTTTTCTTCTTTATTGCAAAATCCAAATAGTTTATCGTTACAAAATTTAATAGCGAAGAAAAATTTACAGGCAAAACAAGTGTTTTTTTCTTTTGATTTATTCACATTATTCCTTTAAAAATTTGCGCTCAATAGTGTTAAAGTCGTATAAAATTCATTAAAAGCAATTTGATGTTTTACTTTTGTTACATAATAATAACCTTTAAATAAATTTTGTTCATTCTTTCTGTTTTCTGTATCCCTTAAAATAACATCAAGAAAAATTATGGTTTTATAAGCGGAATAATCGCTTTCTTTTAAAATAGATAAAAATTTTAAATCTCCTAAGATTTGCATTTCTGCTTTTATTAAAGGAGCATTTGCAACACTATTGTTTAATGCAAAAAATGCACGAAACCCACCTTTTTCTAATTCAACATTATCAACTTCTGTATACACTTCTTCCTCGGGATTGTACATAAATATTTTATTACCAAAAGGCGATGAAATATTTATTAAAGCACTTTCAAAATATTTTGCTACATTTTCCATATCAAATTTTATAGAGTTAACCCAACGTCCTCCGTCATATCCAACTGAATAAACTCTTATTTTTTGAGAAGAAGAAATATTTTTAGAAATATTTTCTTCCTCAAACTGCAAAGGCAACAGAGCAATTTTATAAACTATTTTATCATCTTTTTTATCATTTATGATTTGAAATTTTTGATTAAAAGTTTTGCTATTTAACGAACATAAATAATTTGGAAGTTCTGCAACAACAGAATTTAAAAAATCTTCAAAACTATTTACAATATCGGAAACAAAAGTACTTTCTGCTTTTTCTTTATCTAATTCAGAAATTTTTTTATAAAAAAGTTTTTGCAAATTATATATTTTTTTTTCATAACCATCAAAAATAAAATTTATTGCTTCTTTGTTATTAGGATTTTCTCTTTTTATATTTTGTAATATCATCTTTTTTACTAAATTTATATCTTGCCACTCAATCTCTATTTTAAAATTTTCTAAAAATTTATTTAAATTTTCTTTATATTCTTTTATTTCCTCAAAAATCTTTTGCGGATCTTCTGTGTCATTTATAACAGAAGATTGAACTTGTGGAGGAGAAGGAAGGTTTTGACTAACATTGCCCATAAACTTATCTATAATTGGATTTAATTTTTCAAAAATTTTTGAAAGTTGTTCTTGCACAACTTTAGAATTTATTATTTTAGATATTAAATCCTTGCTTTCTTTATTACCAACTCCGCTCGTATTACTTATAAAAGAACTAGATAATAATTCGCTAACTCCTATTTCATTTTTTTGTGCTTTTTCGTTTGTAAGCATTTCGTTTACCCCATTATTAAATCCACTTGCTTTTGCAATTTCGTTTAAAAAAGAAGAAGAAATTAATTCTTTAATTTGTTCTTCGTTTGTTATTAACAGAGAATTAATAAGTTGGTGAGGATAAAAAGTATAAGAATTTGCATCGCTTCCACCTGTGAATTGCATTTTGCCACCCATATTTGATAAATTAGAAAATTTTAAAGTTATTGTTACTCCAAAAAGATTTGAAAAAGAAATGGAAGGAAGGTTTAATAAAATACAATTTATCCACTCATTATTATCCATATATAATTTAACAGGCATTTTGCTCCAATTAACTTTTTGATTCTCTATGCTAACTTTCCAACCAAAGTTTAGTTTAAGACTTGTAAGAGTTGCAGCAAAAGTTCCGTATTCACTCTTCAATAATTCTGATTTAATTGTAGATAAATTAATTTGAAAAAGAAAAAACTTTTGTGCTAAAGTAATTAAATCTCCACTTAAAACTAATTCTCCAATAATTGCGCCACCCGACATATCTTCAATATTCAAAGAATTAATATAAGTCCACTGAAGAGCTTCAATTTCCTGGAAAATTAAAGTAAATTTTGTTTTTTTAGTTAAGTCTTTATCGGAATAAGTTTCAAATTCCTGATAAAAAAGAGGATTAGTTTTTTCATTATAAAGCGGTTTTTTAAAATTAATTATTTCCCCTTTTATTCCAATTAACAAAGCAACTCTTAAATAAGTACCTGTGTTTAAAGAAATCAAATTAGAAAGGCTTTCATCAATATATATTTTTTCCAATTTTGCATAATCTTTTAATTTAACTTCTGCAGGTTTTATAAAGGTTGTTTCTGTATTTGCCTTTTTCATTTTTTCCCTTTATTTATAAAAATTTTTTTTACTTTTTGAGTTATATCCTGTGGTTCAAAAACTTTGCCTGTTTCATCAGGGGTTGAAGTTCCTATATCAATTTTTTTAATATCTTTTGCCTGGATTATTAAATTAATTTTTTGATTATCTATATCTTTTATATCTTTTTCAAATCTTATTTGTGCATCTTGTATTAATTCTTGTTCAAGCATTTTTTTTATTTTGCTTTCATAAAAAAATTTAAAATTTTCAAATGTTTTTTCATCATTCAAAGTTTTTTGAGTAATTTTTTTAGATGCTTCTTTTGTTTCCTCTTCTTTTTTTTCAACATTTAAAAAATTTTCATTTTTATTAAATTTCATAATCTGTCCTCTTTTTTATATTATTTTAATATAAAAAATAAAAACAAAGGATAAAAAATGGCTGATAAGAAAGTGGAATTAGAAATTTCTCCAGAATTAATAATACAAAACAAAGCAAAGAAAAAAAAGAAAAAGAAAAAACAAAAATTTAATTTGCAAGCATTTTTTTATACATTAAACATAGTTTTTTTATTAATAAATTTTATGTTTTTTTTCTCTTTGAATAAAGACTTTGATAAAAAAATTATGTTAATAAACAATGTTGCCAATACATACCAAAACATATCAAGAGAACAAGTTAACTCGTTCATAAAAGAACAAATAAAACAGGATAAAATTAAAGATGTTATCAATTTTTATAATAATTCAGTTAATAATTACGAAATAACTTATGCAATTATAAACAATGCTTTGCAATATAAAATCCCTGTTAATTTGTTATTCGGTTTAATTAAGCACGAAAGTGGATTCAATCCCAAAACCAAAGGTGCAAAAAATGCTAACGGCAGTTTTGATTTTGGACTTATGCAATTAAATTCTATAACATATCAAAAACTTATTTTAAAAAACGGAATAGATTATGTTCTTGATCCGTTTGAAAATTTAAAATTAGGTTGTCAGCATCTTGTTGATTGTTACGATACTTATGAAAATTGGGAATTAGCTTTAATTTCCTACAATGCTGGTAATATAAAAAATCAACCTGTTTATTTTAAAACACTTCTTTATCTATCAAAAATATTAAGTTACGAAAAAGAGTTTGATAAAAAAATTAATGAGTTTATTATAAGTAAATAAACAAAAAGAGGTGCTTATGGTAAAAGAAAAATTTCATGAATATTATTTTTTAGAAGAAGACTATAACTTTTTGGTTTTTCTTTTATCTGAAAAATCGTATGTCTTTTCGGAAGGCATACCTTCTAATTTCCTTGAAGATATATTTGTCTCAAATGAGACAGCTTATGTCCTTTATTATTTAAAGGACAAAGTAGTTTGTTTTGATACGATAAATCAAACATTTGAAGAATTATAATTTTTTTTTATTGACTTTTTCAAATTTTATGATAAATTTTTAAACGGAGGCATTATGTCAGGGAAAAAAATAAAAGAAGAAGAAGTATTGAAAATTTTTTTTGAGACTCCAGCCGAAAGAGAGTTTCAAAAAAAATTTGTGGAACTCGTTTCTGAAATTATTAATATTGTTTTTTTAAGGCTTCGTTTGTTCAGCTCTTGCACAGAAGACGAGCTTTCGGATTTCAGGCAAGAGCTTTTGTTAAAAAGCTTAAACATTCTCCAGAAGAGAGAACTTCTGGAGAGAGATGGGAGAAAAATATTTAACTTAATTTATATAACTGTCTTGCGACAGTTATATTCTCTCTTGAAAAAGAGAGATTTAGAAACAAAAAGAGAGAAAAAATTAATATTTGACGAAAGGCAAATATTAATTGAAAAAGAGCAAATTCAGGATACTATTTTATTTTATACAACTTAAAAAAAGAGGGAGTTTTAACTCCCTCTTTTTTTTATTCATCTGGCTTTATAGAAGTCCAATCAAATGGAGCTTCTTCGCCAGTTTTTGTTACATTAACTTTGTAAAAAGTATCGCATTTCCAAGTTATGTCAATTTTATCCACATCCCCTTTTGAGCTCCAATCTTTTTCGTTCGCAGGAACGGGATTTGTTGGAAAAGCACCAAGCATTAAATACGCTGTCATAACCGAAACACCATCGGGATTTAATTCATAAACATACAATTTTGTTTTATAACCTTGTCCATCTATTGTGGGAGAGCCTGTGTAGCCTTTTTGGCCAGTTTGCCAGTTTAGCATATATAAACCCCATTGATAAAAAATATGCCTTGCACTCTGGTTGCCAATATTAAAATTATAAAAACCTGTAGTAATTTCGCCTAAATTATAATTACTAGTTACATAATTAACTTTATAATTTATGTAATCTAACGTAGTCGTGTCAAAAGACACTGTAGGAAGTGAAAATTTATAGCAAGCTACAGAAAGAGCTTTGTTCGCATCAGTTATGCCTGATCCTACTAAAACAGCATCAGGTACTTCAAATTCTGCAACAAACAAATTTTTATATACTGGCTCTCTATATCCTATGTAAGGATTAATTAATTTCATTTATTCTTCTCCTTTTTTTTTTATTATTTTATTAAAATTTAACTTTCTGAAATTGTCCAACCGTATTCGTGTAAAGTTATTTCAAGCAAAATCTTTTCCGTAGACTTTACAGGAGTTAAGTGAATCTTTAAAACAAGAGCATTGTCATTGATTATCTCGTTTAAGTTTGTGCCTTCATCAAAATCTGTTACAACATCAATTGAAGAAAATGCTTTGTTTTCTAAATATTCTAACTTCATAATATCAATGTTTTTCTTTATCAACGTTCTAACATCTTCATCGTTTGCTTTAAATTTTATCTGTTTTAAAAAGTTCAAAACGTTCATAGAAAAATCACAAAGTGCAAGTCTTGTATTTATTCTGTTCAGGGCTGTATTTGTTCTCAAAGTAGTTTTTTGCCCATTAATATAAAATCCAAAATTTTCCTTTATAATAGGATTTACAACGTTTCTTCCGCCTTGAAAAATTGGCATAACAGTTTGTTCATTCCAAATTTTATCAATCCCTGTTATGTCTACAATACCATTATCAAATCCTGCAGGAATATGATAAATTTTTGCCATTTGTAAATAATTTTTTACAACAAAATAAACAGAAGGAACATCAACGGCTTGCTTATTATCATTATCATAAGTTATTCCATAATTAGAATAAACGGCACAATGACTTGAATTAAATCCAATCATTTCGTTTACCCAGGTTTGTATTTGTGTTTCGGATAAATTTTTTGGTGAAGAAATTAAAAAGATACAATCTTTTCTTTTTTCTGCAATAGAAATAATTGAATTTATAAAACTATTTTCATCTGAAGAATTTGTAAAATCATAAGCAACTAACAAAATTCTAAAAGAACCTTGTTGCAAATTATCAAACTCTTCAACAGCATTTTTTAATGCAGTTCGTAAAGCGCCTGTTTCTGTTGGAAAATTATCTTCTCCATTTTCAAGCGCAAAATTTATTGTTCCTACTTCGGGGGACAGATTATCGCTTGCATCATATTCTGCATATATTTCTTCTATTGTATTTAAAATATCTTGAGAAAAATTTTCTCCAATTAAAGACACATTAACATAATTTTTCAATTCGCCTTCAACAAGATTAAAAAGATAATTTGAGCTTTCTGTATTAAACAAATCTATGTTGTTAAAAGTTATTAATAAATTTTCATTAAAATAACAAGATAAGCTATAAGTATAAACGGTTGGAGAAATAGAAGCATCTTTTACTCTTTTAAAAACAAAAGAAATTTTATTTCCCATAGATCCATCATATACAGCCTCAAAGTTCAAGTAAGTGGGAGTTTTTCCAAGCGTAAAAGTTTCACTTCCTTTTGCCCATTCTGCTTTTTTTGTAAAAACAGTTCCTTGAACATTACTTATTAAACCATTTGCTGCAACTGCTTTTTCAATTATTATTTTGTTAGTATCCAAAGTAATTGTCCAACCTTGAGGTACAACAATGTTTTGGATTACATCTGCTAAATCAAAATCACCAGCACTTGCACAAGTAAAAGTTGCAGTATATGTTGTTCCTGCAAAATTCCATTTTAAATTTACTTGCTCATTTTCTGTAAAGCTTGCTTTTTCTGTGCTATCAGAAACTGTTATTTCAGCTTTTGGTTTTACAGTTTCATTTATAAAATATAATTTTTTAGAAGCTTTTGTAGGAGAGCCAAATTTTGCTCTTTTAAAGTAAACAACCCCATTGCTTGCTAGTACTCTTTCAACAAGCAATCCTGAAAGAGGATAATCTTTTAAATTTGTTCCAATCAAAAATTTTTTTTGTGATGCAGAATTAATAAAAATAGGATCATAGCTTCCCCAATTAGCTATCCCAACAATCCCCACAGAGCTGGAAGTATTTGTTTCGGTTTGTGGAATATATTGTGAAGAATCTTTTTCTACATAAGTCACGGATGGATAATCTTTATAATTCATTGTATATCTCCTTTTTTTTATTATATTAATTTTAAGATATAAAAAAAAGAGGGATTTTGCATCCCTCTTTTTTTGAAAAGATTTTTTTATTTTAAATGTTTTAAGAATAAATTTAAGAACAAAACTTTTAAAGAATTTACGAACTCTTCAAAAAAAACACTTTTAAGATAAACACTTGAAAAGTGTTTTCCTAAAAGCTCCAAATCTTCCCTTTTTGCAACCTTTTGAGCAAAAAATTTTATTTGTTCAATCTTGTTTTTATAAGGATTGATTTGTTTATCAATAGGATTTAAATTTATATTTATTATTGTGCTGTGCCCGCCTGATTGTGGCACAACAATATTTGAAAAAATTTCTCTTGCTTTTTCAAATTTTTCTTGAAAAAGTTCAAGAGAAATTATTTGTTTCAATATTTTATTTCCTTCAATTTGTTTTATTATACTTTTAAAAAATTCTGTATCTATTTTTAAATAATTTTCCTCCATCTCTTTAAAAACTTGTTGCATTATGTCCAACAAGTTTTTATTTTTTTCTTCTTCGCCAGCAAAAGGCGAAGTAGAAATTTGAAAATAAAGTCCAAAATCTCTTACAACCCACCACACATTTTTGTCTAAATAAGGAAGAAATCTATTGCCCGTTGAATTAAAGGCAATAGCTGCGTGGGTGTCATTTAAAATGGCATGAGAAGGAGGCAAGGCACAATTATTTTTATCAAAATAATTATGCCTTGTTATCAAGATTTTTTTTTCAAAATCTACTTTTTTTATTAAATTTGCGGCAAAATCAAAAATCATTTCTTGATTCTGCCAATAATCTACTTTTTTTATTAAACTTTCAAAAACAAAAGGGTTCTTTTCAAAATAAAAATTTTGAAAAAAAACTTCTTCACTTAAAAGTTTGTTAACTTTTAAGTGTTCTTTTGTTTTGTATGTATTATCTTCTACTTCAAAAGTAGAAGATATAACTTTTTCATTGTTTATAAAATTTTTTTCTATTGAAGGCACTTTTACTGTGCCTTTTTTTAAACTTTTTTTATAATTTATTTGAAGAAAAACAGGAAGGGATTTATTAAAATCCTCAACTTGCTTTTCGTCAACATTTTTTTGTAAAATTCTTTCTTGCATTTTTCTTGCTTCACAAAAGCAAGAAAAATAATATTTTATTCTTTCATAAACATTTTCTAACGTAGGATTAGAAAATGTTTCTCTTATAACCGAAGTAATAATCTTTTCGTTTTTATACTTTTCCTTAGCCAGAAGACTAAGGATTTGCGATATTTCTATCGCAATTTTTAACTTTCTTTCAAAAGAATTTTGCGGTTCTTTTGAAAGAAAAAATTGATACTGCAGTTCATCAAAGTTATAACCTGCAGAATCAATTTTTGAAATAATGCTAACATCTTCTTGATTTACATCTAAATCAAGAAGATGCACAACATGCTCTGCATTTGATTTAAATGCAGAGTTAATAATAAATTTATCTTGACCATCAAAGCATTTTTTATTGCCGTGATGGTCAATCAATAAGTCAATATTTTTATATATTGACTCGTTTTGAAAAAAACTATAATCAAGAAGGACGTTTTTTCGCCCTTCTAATTTTAAATCTTTGATTTCTTCTTCTGGGGAAGGATATATCCCCAGAATTTTTAAAGAAACATAATCTATATCTATGCTTTGTAAATAATGAAGAAAATAAATGGCGCTCATCACGCCATCCAAGTCCTCGTGGAAGAGGATTTGGAATTTTTCTTTTTTCAAATTTTCTATTTTTTCTTTTAAATTTTCTTTCATTTTTGCCCCAAAAATTTTTTTTCGTTGGAGAACAAAACCCCTTTTTGTTCAATAATAACTTGTTCTCCATCTGCTATCATTATAGCATAAATTTTATTTTTGTCAAGTTTTTTAATATAAAAAAATTGTTTATATAAAAAAATATTATTTTTTTCATAAATAACTGTTACATAAATATTTTTTAAGTTTTTATCCGAAAGGAAATAAACTTCCTTTTCGTTTTTTGTAAAATTTATTTCAAAAACTTTTATGTGGTTTAAATTTTGTTTTTGCTTTTGCACAAAAGCAAAAACGGAAACAGTTAAACAAATAATACAAAAAACAATACAAAATAAAACCAAAAAATTTTTTTTGTTATTTTTTCGTTTTTCATAATAAAATTTTTTTTCCATTTTTTATTCCTTTATTATTTTTTTCTCTTCTTCTTTTAAAGAATTCAAAAAATTTTCTTTTGAACAATTTGTAAAAAAATTAATAACATCAAAAGTTAAGTTGCTAACAACAATTTCGTCGTTAACAACAGAAAATTTTCCTCCATCTTTAAATAAAACAAAATATGTAAAAGAAAATCTACAAATTTCTTTATTTACAAAGTCTTTTACATCTTTTTCTTTATTTTCTAAATTTTCATAACTATACTTATTTATTTGATAAATAATTTCATAATCTTTTTTTGAAGAATAATGAATGATTATTTGCAAAAACAATTTTTCTTTTGTAGTAATAATATTAAAATCAATTGGAAAAAAAATAAATTTTGTAATTTTATATGTATATTTTATTTCTGTAATTTCCGATGCAAATGCTTGTTTATACATAGCATTGCGATAAGTACATCCTTCAATAACTTTTATTAAAAATAACAACTTTTTTCTTTTACTTACTTTTAATTTTTTTAAAGAATGAAGACTTATTATATTACAAAAGTCTTCTACTATTTTTTTAATTCTAAACTGTCTTTTTAATTTTCTTTTCATTTTTTTCTCCTTTATTTAAAGTACTTTTGAAACAAAAAAAGCCACAAAAAATTGTGGCTTTTTTTTAAAAATTAACAATTGTGAACCTCACATGACTAAAGTCACGTGCTTCTAGTATCACTACTAGAATTTCCTGCTTCATCGTCCTCGTAACCTACTAACTCCACAGGCGTAACTTCGGATAGTTCCTACCCTAGTTTTCTATTTTATATTATCGCCACTAACTCATGACTGAAGTCACGAGAGTGCGTGGCGACTTTACAAGTCAGCTGCTCTACCAGTTGAGCTACGCCAGCAACTTAATATTTTTAAAAAGCTAGCGAAGAGAATTGAACTCCCAACCTGCTGATTTCAAATCTCTTCGCTAGCGGTTTTAAAATTAAAAACAATGGAGGAAAATATGAAAATAAACAAGTTTGCAATACATTACTTATTAAATTTATGTTTTTCAAGAGATTTTATTGATAATGCGACTGTAGAGGAAATTTATTTAGCAAAAAAAT
>JAKQTP010000082.1 GCA_029563035.1 archaeon
AGGATCAAAACGCCAGATAACTTTTTGTTTGCCAATAAGTTCAGAAAGTTCAATAAAGGTATTTAGGCGTTGCTGCAAAGAAGGCAGATTTTTCTCCCAATTTTCCTTTTCATAGTCATTCAGGGTAAATTGAAAATAGTAATTATAGCCCTTCTCATCAAAGAAAGAGAGTTTTTTCAACATAGGGGAAGGATTTTTGCTCCAAAACACAAAAAGTCGGGTTTTAGCAAAAGAGACATCTTGGAACTGACCATTAAAAGGATTTTTCCATCTTAAATAACCCGCTTTAACACGCGAAATTAACCGGTCGGAATAAAAAGCGGGGATATCCGTAGCCCGGGAAGCAGAAATAATTACCGGTTCCATTTTTTGCCTTCTAACTCCTAATTACAATATCTCTTTTCATAATAATACCTTTGTAGGGCTAATTGCATTTATGACAAGGAAAATATTTTACATAGTGTTCCAGCTATCTTTTCATTACCGGAATATAGAATGAGAAGTGATTGACGAGGACATCAACTTTCTGGCAGCTAATGTTATTGTGGAAATAGGAAAAGTAAAAAAAGAGAGAAAAAAGAGGAGCTTACTTTTACGAGGGGCTTACGCCACCATCGCTATCATTGTATCGCCTTTTGGGGCTTTTTTATATATGAATTTAGCTATATCAGGTCTTGAATTAGTAGATGCAAATTGGTTCCGTTATTTCTTTCTCCTAAAGAAAGCTCTTTCATAGAACCATTTTTAACTGCATTTTGAATTTGATTTATGGTAAAGTTACACTCCTTGAAGGGCTTTCTGTACTTAGGAATATACTTTTTAAGCTCAGTTAGGCATTGTTGCTTGTTTAATTCTTTTTTAGGACATTTAAAATGTAATATTAACCAATATTCAAACATCGGAGAGGTTATGCCAACTTCCTGCTTTGCCGAATTATTATTTGTTTTTCTCCACTTTTTCAATGACTCTACATTGTAATCGTTTAATACATCACAATCCAAAACAATCCAACATTGAGTAAGTTCATTGCAATCGTGATCTTTCAAATACTTATTGGCTGTCTTAATTAGAGTATCGGTATCAGGATGTTTTCCTTTTTTACATACGATATCTATATTACTACCTTTTTGCTCTCTTATCATTTTAAAATAATTAACTTCTGTTTCGCCTTCTGTAACAATAACATATAATTTACTTGGACTTATAAACTTTTCTTTACGCTTTAGTTTGCTTATTCCATTTTCTGCCATATTGTTACCCTCAATCAATATCCGAACATAGTTCACTAATCAATATTCTCGGAATTCCTTTCAGATTACCCTGTAAATAATACTTGCGAAGATCTTTATCGGACCGGATATCTTTGTAATCACTAAAGGAATATAGAGAAGAAACCCCTTCAGAAGACCTGTCTGTAACCCAAAATTCATCTCTTCTGAAAGTATTTTGATCCATTAACATCACATCATGAGTTGTAAAAATCAGCTGACTTCTACTGTTTTCGTTGCAGGAATTAAGATAGTATTTTAATAAGGACTTACTTAGTTTTGTATGTAAACTTCTATCCAATTCGTCAATTATATACACCTTGCCGGTTTGATTTTTTAATTCAATAAAAGCGGGAAGCAAATCCAATAAACAATTAGTCCCATCCGACTCATCCGCAAAAGAAAAATCAACCGGTTCACCATCTACATCTTTATGTACAGAAAAAATTTCGTTTGCCTCAATATGATCTCTGGAAATACGATAAACAGTTCTATCTTTACTACCATAGTCAGGCATAAAAAATTCTTCATCATTTTTTATTCTATCTCGAAAAATAGTATTCAGCATTTTTTGTTCAATTTTCGAAACATCTCTTTTTTGTAGCGTAAGGTCAGATATTCCGGTATCTAATGCATTTAAAAGTTTTGAATATAGATCTTTGTTTTTCTCACTTGCTAAACTTAATATAGGAATAAATTGGGACTCAGGTTCTATTATAACTATTGAATTTTTGAACCAGTTGTATATAGGTCTAAAACAATCACTATTCTGATAAATCGTTCCTGTTAAAAACAGTTGATTTTTACGAATTGTATGTTTCCCAATAAATTTCAATGCTTCTCTATATTCTTTAGCTACATTATTAATTTGAACTTTATATTTTTTACCCTCACCTGAGCGTTCAAATATGTTTTTAACCGAATTTTTTAGGATTGAATCCAATTTCTCGTAAATAACTTTCTCTCGGGAAAGAGTAAAACTATATTCATAGATAAGTTCATCTACCAGAATGGTAAAACTAAAGGAGCTATTCATATTTTTATGCTCTTTATCAAGTAAAAAAGGTTTTAAAGGTATTTTTTGATCCGGTGCCGTGCCTCCGACAATAAAATTTTGGGCAAAAGCAAGAGCAGATACCAGAGCAGATTTACCTGAAGCATTTGCTCCATAAATTGCAGCAATAGGTAATATTTTAAGTTTATACTTACTTACCCTGGGTAATCTATCCGTAAAGTGTTTTTCTCTACCGGCAACAAGAGAAAAAGTTACTTCGTCTCTGAAACACTTCCAGTTGGAAAAGGAAAAGGATATAAGCATTTTGGCTCCTTTAAGAGATTTTCTCTCTAATAACTAATAATAAATTCTCTATATTAAATCATCATCATATTGTCAAGAGAAATTTTCTCTTATATTTGATATCTCATCCTTTAATGATTCCTTTTTAATGAGTTATTTCACTTCTTAAATTAAAGCCACTTGCCATTCCTTAGAAAGCAAAAATTTATCTGTGATTAGCAAGATATTTATGTCTTTCCAGTATGCAAATAATATCATATTATTTCTATATGAAAAAGTCAGTTATAGTATTTGAGTATTTCTGTATTGTGCTTTCACAGGATTGACGAATGAATTTTCAAAAGGGAAAGGATATTACTATATATTTCTTACCCATCTTTAACTTATTAATTTATACCTGTCAGATCAGGAAAATATTCGCTGTTGGTTCAAACTATTTTTATACCGGAAAATTGACATCCTCGTCAACCACATCATACGCTTTATTTCTTAACCGAAAGGCAAGCGGTAACGAAACACCTTGGTTGTCATTAGGCAGTTATAACTCACAATTATCATCTGCCTTCAATGTCCTTACACCTATGATCTTTTTCACTTACAACCGCTTTTTAGCTG
>JAKQTP010000087.1 GCA_029563035.1 archaeon
CCTTGATTTCATACTACACTTTGGCCCTATTTTACTTACACTTTGGCTGTTTTGTAAGTAAAATCGGCATAAGTTTACTTACAGCCATCATTACAAAACACCCGTTTTTGGCCCTATTTTACTTACACCATACTTACAAAGTGCCATTTTTAGGGCCAGTTTTACTTACACAAAAAAATGAAAACAAGGTGATTTAGCGTGGGAAAAAGCCACATACGGTACGGGAAGCGGCTGATACAGGCATGGATCCCTGAGGATCTTTTAGACAGGTGCTGCGAAATCTCATCGAAGGGATTTACTGAGACGATAACTGAGGCATTGTTTCAATACGTAGAAAAGAACAAATCAGAGCTAGAACAGCTCGAAAGCCAGTACGAGGGCGTTATTCTTGAAGCCACACGAATTAAGGCCAAGATTGACGAATTAACGAAGAAAGACCTGAAAGAAACTAAAAAAGAGATAAACAATAAAGTTGACCCTAAAATTAAGGCCAAAGAAAGGCAGCTGACTGAAGAAGAGCGAGAGAAACGCTGGGAATTTTCCATCTGGCCACACATCAAGAAGAAGATTTCAGAGCAGGGATTTGAGAATGTCATAAGCGATGAGCGCATGTTAAAAAACTTCTCAAAGGGTCTATGCATTTCCACTGGAGAATTAAAAGAAAAGATCCGCATTAATGCGGGTGTAGTGTAGTGTAGTGTAGTATGTAAGTAAGTAGTAAGTAAGTAGTAAGTAAGGAGGAAAAATTTTGGCAAAAAGTGTTGATGTTTTTGAAAAAAGACACATGGATGTTCTGCCCATGCTATCAAGGGAGGAGTTATACAGCCTTCATATCTTTGATCTTTCGGAGATGATCATATCTATCGAGCATGCAATACGCTACACCGAAGGGTACAGATTTCTGCTTTTGTGCTTTGGAAGCGATGGGTCTTCAGATAAGGCCAAAGCGGTCATCAAAGGCATGGAGGACTACCTAGGGCTTGTCAAGGACGTATATAGATTCAAAGTCAATGAGAAAAAGAGGAAGATGGCTTTCCTCAAAGGAGACATTTACTAGGGGTGAGAATATGGAGAAAAGATACACCGATTTTGAGATGAGACTAATTTCTTATTACGACAAGCACAAGGATCTTCTAGAAATCCTGGCTAGATATGATGATATGTTGCTTCAGGCGATTGCGTTATCTTTTATAAAAAATGTAGAGGATATCAAAAAAAGAAATTGATTTGCAATAATTTTATTTTTTTTCTAAAAAAGAGCGTAGGGCTTCTTAATATAATTCCAATGCCCCGTACGGGATTTGAACCCGTGCCACGGCCTCGAAAGGGCCGCATTCTTGACCGGACTAGACTAACGGGGCGTAACAAACCATTTTTATAAATACTTATAAAACTTTTGGTTATCTACTTCAAATATTTGTCAGGATCTGCATCAAAAGCCTTTTTACAACCTGGTGCGCAAAAATAATATATTTTACCGTTGTAATTACTCTTAAACTTTGCATTTTTCTCATCAACAGTCATTTTACAAACAGGATCAATTGCCATATTACTACCTCTTATTTATTTGGATTAAATCTTTTTAACATTAACGATAAAGTAACAACTGTAACAGAACTCATTGCCATGGCAAAACCAGCAAATTCTGGCCTTAGAGAAATACCAAATGAAGGATACAATGCCCCTGCTGCAACAGGTATAAGTGCAGCATTGTAAGCAAATGCCCAGAATATATTTTGTTTTATTCTTTGCATAACTTTTTTGCTTAATTTTATTGCTGAAACTACGTCTCTTGTGTCATTTTTTACAAGCACTATATCGCCACTTTCTATGGCCACATCTGTACCACTACCGATTGCAATTCCCACATCTGCCTGAGCAAGGGCAGGGGCATCATTTATTCCATCGCCCACAAAAGCAACAACTTCTCCATTTTTCTGAAGTCTTTTAACTTCATTTGCTTTGTCTTCAGGTAATACTTCTGCAAGAACATTTTTTATACCCAAAATATTAGCAATAGCCAAAGCTGTTCGTCTATTGTCGCCCGTGATCATATAAACTTTTAGGCCATTGTCCATTAATTCTCTAATTGAGTCTTTAGAAGTCTCTTTTAAGGTATCTGAAATTCCTAAAATTCCAGAAAATTTTTTATCTATCGCTATCAAAACTGCAGTTTTTCCTTCATTTTCTAATTTGGTAATCTGTAATTCTTTGTCTTTTGATATATCAATTTTTTTTTCATTAATTAAAGTTCTGTTACCAATAATTACTTCCTTTCCAGAATAATTGGCTTTAACTCCTTTTCCCCCAAACGTATCAAATTTTGTAGTTTTTATGAGGCTCATTCCCAATTTTTCAGATTTTCTAACAATAGCACTTGCAAGCGGATGATCTGAATTCTTCTCAACACTACCTGCAATTTTGACGAGTTCTTTATCTGAGATATAAAATGAAACTATATCTGTAACTTCTGGCATTCCCTTTGTCAATGTCCCAGTTTTGTCAAATAATACTGCCGTTAACTTTTCAGATATTTGAAGGGCGTCTCCATTTTTTATAAGAATTCCAAGATCTGCGCCTTTTCCAATCCCTACGGTAACTGCGGTTGGTGTTGCAAGACCTAACGCACATGGGCATGCTATAACTAGAATGGATATCAAACTAGTAATTGCAAAAAGAAAAGTGCTATTAAATACGAAGTACCAGCCAATGAAGGAAATTATGGCAATTGTCAACACTGTGGGTATAAAGTAACTCACTGCTTTGTCTGCTATTTTTTGGATTTCAGGTTTTGATCCTTGGGCTTCTTCTACTAATTTTATGATTTGTGATAAAACTGTATCCTTACCTATTTTTGTGGCCTTAAAATTAAGTACGCTGTTCTTATTAATTGTTGCTCCAATTACTTTACTTCCTTTTTCCTTAAGAACAGGTATAGGCTCTCCAGAGATCATTGATTCATCAACATAACTCTGTCCAGAGATTACTTCCCCATCTACAGGAATTTTCTCCCCAGGTTTAACAATAACGATGTCCCCTACAATAACATCTTCAATAGGTATATCTACCTCTTTTCCATTGCGTATTATCGTTGCATTCTTTGCCTGAAGCCCCATTAATCTTTTTATCGATTCGGAAGTCTTTCCCTTAGCTCTTTCTTCAAGAAATCTACCAAAGGTAAGAAATGTTGCGAGCATTACTGCTGCTTCATAAAATATAAATTCGCTACCTAGTAAAATATTGAAAGTTCCAAGAATACTTGAAAAAAATGCGACCCCTATGCCCATAGAGTACATAACATCCATATTCAAAGTTTTATTTTTTAGTGCCCTATACGCAGCACTAAATATGGGGAAACTTAAGTATAAAAAAGCAGGAAGCGCTATCAAAAACATTAGAAATGACATGGATATTGGAAACATTGTCATCGGAACATACATAAGTCCCATCAATATGGCAGAATCAAGTGCCCCCACAATTATCCTAATTTTTTTCTTTTTTTGATTTTCCTCTCTTTTTAAATCTTCAATAATCTCTCCTTCAATCCCGAGATATTGATAACCAGATTCTTCAATACTCTTTTTCATTTCGGCGATTGAAACTACTTTTGGATTGTAAGTTACATATACTTTTTCAGAGGAAACATTCACATTTACCTCAATTATTCCGTCCATCTTAGATAATGCACTTTCAATAGTATTGGCACACATTACACACGTCATGCCCCCAACTTTTAGTATTGCCTTTTCGTTTATTACATCATAACCAGCATCTTTTACTGCATTGTCAAGATCATTTATCTTAAGTTTACTTGAGTTATATTCTACCGAAGCTATTTCTTTAGCCAAATTGACTTCAGCTTTACTTACCCCTTCTAAATTTAGAAGTGATTTTTCTATAGTTGAAGCGCATGTTGCACAAGTCATCCCTGTTACTTTAATTTCAACCTTCTTAGTTTGCTTTTTTACCATTCTTTTCTCCTTTATTATTTATATAAGTAAATATATTTAAAACTATCTTGGAAAATAAATTAAAATAAAAGCGTCTAGATTTATTGATTCCTTCCACTTTATGTTTTATTAAGTAATGTCACAGGATATTCTTTAAAAACTGCAAGATTCAATATTTCATTAAAATTTGTTTTGCCTGAATCATATTTAACTATGAATACATTTGGAACTTTATATTTTACTTCATGAATCCCTTTTATTGTCTTTATTTCTTCGGAAATTAGCGGAGCATGTCCTGAGCATGGGATATTAACTTTTAGGGTGATTGATTCTATTGATCCTATCGCTATTTGATTTTCGCCTGAAGATGCCGAAATGTTTGCAATTATTGGAAATATCACAAGAAACAAAGCAAGATTCACACCTATTGTAGATCCATAAGTAATTGATACATACTTCCACTTTCTCTTTAATCCTTTTAACGATAACAATTCATTGTTTTTTAGGTATATAGTTACAGAAATTGTTGCAAATGCAATTGAAAGAGATATAAGCTCATAAAAAAAGTACCTACTCATCAAAAGTGGTCTAAAAAATTGCATAAGTACGGATACACCGAGGATTGATCCAATTATAAAGCCAATACACCCTATATGGGGAAATACTCCGTAAGCTACTGTTTTTAGAATATTATTTTTTCTTTTAGAACTATCGTCTGTCAAATAACCTAGTTTTTCTATTTCACTTTGTATCTCTTTTATTGATATAATTTTAGAATTATACTCTACAATTGCATTCTTACTTTCCAAATTTACTTTTATCGACTTTATCCCTTTAAGGGAGGAAATATTTGTCTTAATACTATTTACACAACTCTTACAGTGCATACCTTTAATATCTATTATTTTTTTCATAACTTACCTCCTTTTTTGAGTAGTTAATAAAAAAATAATTTAGAAACGCTTTATTATTCATTGTTTGAAACTAGTTTCAAGGCTGTTTCAATGTTTTATTATCACAACATTTGTCATGCCGTGCCTTCTTCTTTCTATCAAGCCTCTGCCTTCTAATTTATCTAAAATTCTTGATATTTTTACCTTATTATAATTTGTTTTCTCAGTTAGGGTAGATTGAAATATTGTTCCATTTGAATCTATAATGCATTCAAAAATAGTTTTTTCTTCATGAGTTAATGTTTTTAAAATTTCTTCATAATAATCTTTCTTAATAAAAATATCCTGAATTTTTGTTTGGACCATATTTTCTTCCTCCTTTCCAAAAAAGAGAATGTATAATCCAATAATAATTACAAAACTCATTATAGCTATACTAACATTAGTTTGAAAATTAATAGTGCCCCACATCGGGCATGTTGATCCATGCTCACACGAAATATTTACTATCTCCGTCATTGCGGTATTGAAAGCATAAATAATAAATCCCATTAATAGCGCAACAAAAATTATTAAACCCCCTACTACTTGACTTCTCATAATTTTAGTAAAAAAATTATAAATATAAATATAATTCTAATTATTTAAATAATCAAAGGGAAAAATATATATAAGATAATAAAAATAAAAATATTGGGGGAGAACTTAGAGTCTCCATTGGATTTTTCGACTCATAAGATTCTTCCTCAAAATTTTTTAACAGTTTATGCAGGTGCTAGTATAACAGCATGAGCATGAACTTGGGCAATACCAATCATAATAGCAGTATCCATTGCAAGCACAGTAATACTTGTAGTAGCCACATGAACAATAAGAAACATATGTTTTTGGAGTTTTATGCTCACATTCGTAAAGCTGATCCTCTAATGATTTTACCCTAGTTTCAAAATTATCGATTACTCTTTGTTTTAAATCAACATTTCTTTGAGCCGTATCGTACTGTGATTTTTGAGATCTTACTTCTGACTCAAGATCAGATATTTTCTTATTTTTATCAGATATTTGTGACTCCAATAAAGATATCTTATTTTCAAGACCCATTTTTTCAGTAAGCAAGGCATTGTATTGGGTCCCTTGCCCAACATCTGACAAAGAACGATACAAGAAAAAGAAATTCCCTATTATCGACACTAATAACAGCACTGCAAGAACTGCAGATAATATTTTTAATCCATCGCCATTGTTCATAGCATACCTCCTATATTGATTATATTTAATAAATTACACTATACCTAAACATGAAACAATATATAAGAGTTTAGATGAAATAATAATTAAATCGTTTCATTTTATGAAAAAGTTAAAACAAAACTCTTAAAAGGGTATTTCCTAGTATCTTATTATGAAAATACTCTCAATAGTGGGGGCAAGACCTAATTTTATGAAAATTAAACCATTATATGAAGAGTTCAAAAAAAGAAAAATAAGCCAAGTTTTAGTCCATACCGGTCAACACTATGATGAGAATATGAGTAAGGTGTTCTTTGAAGATCTAGAATTACCTAAACCTGACATTTTTCTTGGAGTAGGTTCTGGAACTCATGGAGTTCAGACAGGATTGATGATGTCTAAAATAGAAGAAGTATTATCAAAAGAAAAACCGGATCTAACAATTGTTGTAGGCGATGTAAATTCAACTCTTGCAGGGGCTATCTCTTCGATTAAAATGCAAATACCTGTAGCACACGTAGAGGCCGGATATCGTTCCTTTGATATGAAAATGCCTGAAGAAATAAATAGGATACTTGTGGACAGAATTTCTCAGTTTTTATTTGCCCCTACAGAGGATGCAATAAATAATCTAATGTCAGAAGGCATTAATAGAAAAAGAATTTTTTTTGTAGGGAATATAATGATTGAGACGTTGTTGTTGAATATTCAAAAAGCTAAAAAATCCAAAATTTTAGAAACTCTTTCATTAGACCCTTCCAATTATGGATTAATGACTATACATAGAGCGGAAAACACCGCTGATCCAAAAAAACTTTTCAAATTATTTATTTCTTTAAGTGAAATGGGTATAAAAATTATTGTTCCATTACACCCTAGAACTAAAAAAATTTTAGAAGAAAATACTTATCTAGAAAAAATAGGAAAAAATATCGAGATAATTGAGCCTTTGGGGTACATTGACTTTTTGCGGCTGATGTCAAATTCCAAATTTATATTAACTGATTCTGGTGGAATTCAAGAAGAAGCTTTAATGCTTGATATTCCATGCATCACCCTTAGAAATAATACTGAAAGAGTCGTGACACTAAAAGACGGCGCAAATACTCTTGTAGGAATGGATCCCCTAAAGTTATCTTTAGCAATAAAAAGAATTCAAAAAATTAAGAGATCTTATCCAAAACCTCCATTATGGGACGATAAAGTTGCAGAAAGGATCGTTAATGTGATAAGTGACCATCCTGAGCTATTTTTCCTTTAAATTTATATACTAATGATTAATTTATTGTTAAAAGGAGATGATAACATGGAAACAAATGAATATAGAATTACAATTGCTTCAATATTCATATTTTTCTTGATAATTGCAGCACTTACTTTGTTTCCACTTTTAGATGCACTAATTGCTACTTTGGTTTTAGTTTACCTTATGCGTCCAATAAATAACATATTAATAAAATATATGAATAAAACTTATGCTGCGCTCCTTTCAGGGATAGCGGTAGTTATTCCTGCTTTTATTATATTTTTTTATATTGTAATTGCTGTTTTAAATTATTTTACAAAAGAAAAAATCTTAGATATGCTAATCTTAGTTTATAGTGATATCGACACTCTTTCTGAAAAAATAGCTTTATCCTTACTGAATTTTTTGAATATTGAATATTCCCCATACTTGAATAACATATCAAATATGCTTTCTCTCAAATTGAATCAAGTAATTGTTTATTTTTCTGAAGAAATTTTTAATATTACAATTCATATCCCAGAGTATGCAATGAAACTATTACTTGCTTCAATACTTGCATTTTATTTAATTAGGGAAGGACCTTCAATAAGAGATACTTTTGTTGTTTTATTACCTGAAAACAAAAAAAAGACAATCTACTCCCTTTTACAGGGAATTGATCTTGTATTTGAAAGTATTATACTTGTCAATATTTTAAAAGCTATTTTTACATCATTTTTAAGTTTTATAATATTCATAATTTTTGGCGTATCGTATCCAGTTTTATTGGGAGTTATTTCTGGTTTTATGGATTTTGCACCGATATTGGGTCCATGGATGCTTTTTACTGGATTGGCAGCTGTTTACATGATTAAAGGTCAAGTAATGACAGGAATATTAATTTTTGTAATAGGTCAAGTATTTGTTACTTTACTTCCTGAATTATACATAAAACCAAAACTTGCAGGAAATCATGCTAGATTACATCCAATGGTATTTTTATTTGGATTTTTTGGCGGGCTTTTAGCGTTTGGGGCAGTTGGTATTTTTGTTGGACCAATAGCAATTGGAATCGTTTTAGTTTTTATAAAATATTATCTCTTAGGAAATGAAATTGAAACAAAAAATTCAATCATAGATAAAATGTTAAAACACGTAGACAATATTATTAAACCGGAGGTTAAAAAAGATGGTAGAACATAAAGTTGTTCTTCCATTTGTGGTAGGGGCCATATTAACTGCTCTATTTGTACAATTTGTTGGGTATGGTGAATTCATTTCTTTAATTAAAAATGTTAATCCCTTTTACTTATATCTTGCTATATTCTTCCAAATAGTAAACTTATTTTTTGAATCTTACAAATGGAAACCTATCCTCGAATCTTTAAAACCAAATATATCTATGAAAAATGTTTTTATAGCAACTATGATTGGTATTTTCTTTAACAATGTTACCCCTGGTGCTAGAACTGGTGGGGAGCCTATGAAAACTTTTATTATTTCACAAGAAGAAAATATCAGTCCTATCGAAACAGTTTTTGCTACAGTAACGGTAGATAGGATCGTTGAATCATTACCTTTTTTTGTTCTTGCTGTTTTTTCGGTAGCCTATGCCAGTCTTTTTTTTACGGTTAGGTGGGGCATTATTATTATGCTCTCATTCATAATTATTGCATATATAGCCGTGCTACTTGTAGCTTCGTATATTTGTTTTAATAAAAATGCTGGTGAAAAATTTGTTTTTAAATTTTTAATCATACTTGGAAAGTTCTCCATAAGAATAAAAAAATATGAAGAACTTATATTATCAATGGTTGAAAACTTTCATAATCAGTTCCAGTTAATACTAAAAAGTAGAAATAATCTATATAAGTCAATTGGAGCTTCAATAATAATGTGGATGTGTTGGATATTAAGGACTTATTTTGTATTTTTAGCGTTGGGAAAACAATTAAATCCTGTTTTTGTTGCTCTTGTAACTACAGTGAGCCTTCTTATGGGATTAATTCCTTTCCTACCGGGCGGTATTGGGATAGTTGAAGTTGTGATGTCAGTATTATACGCAGCCTTAAAGGTAGGAAAAAATGTAGCTGTGACTGCTACCATTCTTGACAGAATAATATCTTTTTGGCTTGTCTTGGTTTTTACAGGTATTATAACTTCCTACAATCTACCTAAATTTAAAAATATGAAATCTGAGGCAAGAAATAGAATGATTAACTTTAATAATGATATGGAAACAGATTAATATTTAAATAGAGAGGTAAAATATAAATTAATTTTATATACTTTATATAATAAATTTGATAAGGTGAATCTGTTGAGAGTTAGAGAAGCTTCGTTTAGGGATAGATATAGTATATATGATCTTATTGATAGTTTGCACAACGTTCCTTTAAAATCTCCGGAAGAAATTTCTAATTTTAATAAAGTACTTACTGAATATATTAAGAATCCCAATATTAAAATTTTTGTTGCTGAGGAGAATTTACTTGACAGTGTTGAAATCTGTGGATTCTTATCTCTATTCATTAAACCAATACTTTTTTATAGCTACAATGTTTGTCATATTGAAGATATTGTTATTAAAGATGAATACAAGGGAAAAGGCGTAGGAGCGGGACTTCTCGAAACGGCAATAAACTATGGGAAAAGAATTAAGTGCAAATATATAACAGTTTCAATTGAGGGTGGCGATCCTATGACCAAGAGATTTTACAAAGCCTGTGGATTCGCTGAAAACTCTCTTGAAATGAAATACTATTTGTAATTTTTATTTATTCGAATTATTATTTATTATTTGTATAAGTTAAGGAAGAAATAAATTTGAGTATCTTGTTATCTTTTATCTATGTTTATTCTTGAAATATCTACTGTGCCTATATGGATGTCATTGAACGATTTAGAAGATAGTTTTTTATATTCAATTTCCACTTCTGACACAAGATGAATATTGAAGCAATAAAAGATATAATTAACTTAATTAAAAGTGAAGAAAAATATAATCTCGACGTTCTGATCGGTGAGGAGCCTCAATTCAGTGATAAAAGATATTCTCCAATCACCCTAAACAAGAATAATGTAAATGAATTCCCTATTTTTAGTGGGGGTAATAAAATCACTTATATTGATGGCGGGAACATCGATTTATTTTCTTCGCCTTCATTGTATTTAGGACTTGTAAGAATATATTTTAACATATTTGAGAATAATAAGATTATTCTACCAAAAAAAATACCCCAAAAATATGAGTTTTATGTTTTTGGTTCATCTTCCGGGAAAGAAAAAGATATTACTTTTCAATTCAAACTTTTCCCTTTTTCTGAGGATTATCAAATTGATTTTGAAGAAGCAGACAAAACTATTAACTCCCATGATCCAACTATCTCTAATAAAAATTTTAGGGCTGAACTAGGGATTGTTTGTAGTATCGCAAGACGATTTCTTGAATGGAAAATCTCAGAATTAGTAATTCAAAATGAACTTGATAAAGGAGACATATTAGTGAGAGATGGCTCACTTCAAACTGCAATTACTGGAGAATCTAATTATTCTAAAAAAGCATATCAGGCAGCGGAAAATAAAGAAGTCATTTTTTGTGGTATTGCAAAAAGATCAAAACTTTACACATCTAAGGGGAGATCTTTATCTTATGCAATAAAATTGTTAGGAAATAAAGTGTGCCCAAAAAAATCATGGTATTATTATCCAGTAGTTGAAATTACTCATCCAGATCATAGCGCTGAAATGTACTTTGTTAAATTTCATCCCTCGTCAAAATATGTATTTAGATTCGAAATTGAAAAAAATATGGCGAAATCTTTAGGAAGGGCGAAAATTGAAGAACTTTTGGGGATAATAGCTTCTAACTCAGTTGATCTTAGATTCCCTGGATACCCATATGGACTTGTAGATGCAGATTACATAGCCAGACTCCGAAAGGATGAAATGGAAACTCAGAAAGCGCTTTTTATATCACTCTGTAACGATAAAGATGTTTTAAAATTTATTGAAGAGAATATTAGTGTAGAAGATGCACATGATGTTTTAGATAAATTACAATGGATGTAGGTGTTATAATATGGACATTGTAGGAAAAATTGTATCTGGAGATTTTAGTGGTATAATAATTAGGCAAAAAACTGGAATTGATGTAGAATTAGGGGAATTGCTTGTAACAAGAGAGTGTAATGATTATTTTATAATGCAAGTTTTTGATGTTTCTTATGGGTCTCAAATACCGGAAAGAATTAGAAGTTTAGCTGCAGGTTTAAAGTTAGAAGAAGAGTCAAATTTATCATTTTTGGAAAATGAACTTTCTAATTTTATCCTCATTATTCTAAAGCCAATTCTTTTTGTCAGTCGAAATAAATATCATCTTCCAAAAAGACTGCCGAAATTTTTTGCTGCAGTTGAAAGAATCAATGAAGAAGATTTGAAATTCCTTGAGAAACCTAACACGCCACTCTACTTTGGCCAAATAAGGAGTGGATCAAGAATATTAAATATTGATGTTTTCCTTAACGGGGAAGATGTGCTAACCCACCATATGCTTATTTCCGCTTCCACAGGCAAAGGAAAATCTAATTTAGTTAAAGTTCTAACTTATAATTTACTAAATGAAAGCTATGCAGGTTTGTTAATTATTGATCCTCATGACGAATATTATGGTAGGACAAAAAAAGGATTAAAAGATCATCCAAATGCTATAAGTAAAATAGTATACTACTCAATTAATCCTCCTCCTGGTGCAAATACACTAATACTTGATTTAAGAACAATTAAACCTTGGCACCTAACTGGAATAGTTCCTTTAACAGAAGCACAGATAGAGTGTATATACTTATTTTACAATAGGGATAAAGAAAATTGGATAGAGAATATAGTGCTTGCTGAGAAAGACGATAACGTTTCCATAGTCACTCTAGATGTGCTTAAAAGAAAATTCAACAATATATTTGGGATATCTTTGGAAAATGGACAATTATCTTTTAGAAATAATTTATTTTCAAATACTAGCGGAAGTACAACAATAAAAAATGTTGTTGAATATTTGGAAAAGGGGAAAACTGTTATTTTAGATACATCAAAACTTGGAGGTGAAGTTGAACTTATGATTGGAGGGATTTTTGCTGAAGGTGTTTTTTCAAAATATCGTGATCTAAGTTTTAAAGGTCATCTTAATGAAAAACCTTGTATAAGCATTATCATTGAAGAAGCTCCAAGAGTTCTAGGAAAAGATGTTTTAGATAAGGGAATAAATATTTTTGGTACAATTGCAAGAGAGGGGAGAAAATTTAGAATAGGACTTGTAGCAATAACTCAACTTCCAAGCTTAATACCTAAGGAGATACTTGCAAATATGAATACAAAAATTATAATGGGAACTGAAATGTCGAATGAGAGAAGTGCCTTAATTGATAGTTCTCCCCAAGATATATCTGAAGAATCAAGAAATATAGCAAGCCTTGATATAGGCGAGGCACTTTTGACATCAACCTTTTCTAAAATAGCAATACCTCTAAAAGTACCTGACTTTGGTAAGATTATTAAAACCAATGAAAAAATTATAAAAGATAAAACCGTTATAAGAGGGGTCGACTTAGAGTGAAATTTTCCCATATGGCCGATCTTCATTTGGGCGGGTGGAGAGAAGATACTTTAAGGGAGGTGGGAATTAAAGCGTTTGAGAAAGCTATTGATATTTCTATCGATGAAAATGTTGACTTTATTCTTATTTCAGGGGATCTTTTTGATTCTTCTAATCCTACAATCGATGTTATGGCAAGAGCCGCAAAAAAACTATACGAGCTTAAACTAAAAGGAATAATTGTATATGTTATTGAAGGTTCTCATGATTTTTCCCCTACGGGTAGAACAATTCTTAAAGTTTTCCAAGAAGCAGGATTATTAAAACGAGTTACTTCAGGAGAAGAAAAAGAAGGAAAACTAACATTAAAAGGAGTACTAAATGAAAAAACTAAAACTAATATTTATGGCATACCCGGCCTCAGAGGTAGTTTAGAGAAGGCAACGTATAACTCACTCAATAGAGATGAATTGGAAAAACAAGAAGGTAAAAAAATATTTCTATTTCATTCAGCTATTGAGGAATTTAAATCGAATGATTTTTACCACATGGAGTCAATGCCAATATCTTTTCTTCCAAAGGGATTTATTTATTATGCAGGCGGACATATCCATGAGAGGGGTGAATTTGAATTAGGAGAATACAAAAATGTAGTATTCCCGGGGGCACTGTTCCCGAATAACATTGATGAGCTTTTATCTTTTAGAGGAGGGGGATTTTATCTAGTTGAACATAGTGATGGACTTCTTAATAAAACATACATCCCAATTACCATAGCTCCAGTAGTTCTTTTAGAAGTTAAATTGGAGTGTACTAATCCGATTAATATTGAGGAAAAAGTTAGAAATTCATTAGATAAAACATGCTTAAAAGACAGTATAGTAATTGTAAAATTTAAAGGTAAATTGGATGGCAATATTTCAGATATCAATTTTAAGAAGATTAGCTTATTTTTAGAGGATAAAGGAGCACTGTTAGTTAAAAGGGACACTCGAGACATTAAAACTAAAGAATTTAAAGAAATAAAAAATTCCTCAATGACTAAGGAAAAACTAGAAGAAGAAGTTATAACTCGACATAAAGATCAAATTCTACTTAAAGAATGTCGGATGGAGACTGTATCATTTGTAAAGTCTTTTATGAACCTATTGTCTAGAGAAAAAAAAGAAGGCGAAAAAAAGGAAGATTATACAAATTCTGTCCTCAACGATTCAATAGAATATCTTTCAAAAAATAATCTTTTGGAGGATTTTAATGAAACTTCTAACACTTGAGATGTTCAATATAAGAAGCTACGAACATCAAATAATACAATTTCCTGACGGATCTTTTTTACTGTCTGGGGACATTGGATTTGGGAAATCAACAATACTATTGGCAATAGAGTTTGCACTTTTTGGTTTAGGGGATATAACAGCATCTTCTCTTTTAAGGAGGGGGGAACGAGAGGGAAAAGTGCGTTTAGAATTTGAACTTGATAGCAAAAATATAGTTGTTAGTAGAGGCCTACAAAAAAAAGGAGAATCGATCTCTCAAGTAACGGGATACATTTCTATTGATGGCAATAGAAAAGAAATGACTCCGACTGAACTTAAAGCAGAGATAATATCTTTATTGGGTTACCCTAAAGAATTGTCTACAAAACAAAAAAATCCAATATACAGGTATACAGTGTATACCCCTCAAGAGGAAATGAAACAAATTCTATTGTCTAAACGAGAAGATAGAATGGAAATACTACGAAGAATATTCGGTGTTGATCGTTATAAAATCATAAGAGATAATTCTAATACTTTAAGACTTGATCTTAAAAGAAAAGCATTTAGTTATGAGCAACTTTCTAGAGGATTAAATGAGAGAAATAATGAATTAAAGGAAATAAAAGAAAAAAAAGAAAGACTAGATAAAGAAATAGCCGAAATTAATAAATCTCTGAATGAGATTAAAACAAATGAATCTTTTTTTCTTAAAAAGTCTGAAGAGATTGATGAAAAATATATTCGATACCAAAATCTTTCTAGTGAGATTGCAATAAAAGAATCTGAATACAACACATATGAAAATAATTGCACAAAACTTAATTTAAAATTGAATCAACTTATTTCTGGTAGAGAAGGCATTGACATAGAAAAAGAGATTCTTATAATTGAAAAAGATAATGTAACAATAATGGAAGAAATAGCAAAATGTAAAGAAATAAAAGAAGAACTAAATCGTTATAACATTACTCTAGGGAAAATTGAAGTTGAACTATCAAATAAAAGAGAATCATTTGAGAAAAATTCTAAAGAAATTGCACTGAAAGAGGGTTTACTTTCCTCCCTCAAAGGAAGTTATGATACGCCCATAGATGAATTAAGAAGGGAAATTGCCATAGCTGAAAAAAATATTGAATATACTTATCAAAAGAAAGAAGGATTTAACAAAGATCTTGATTTACTAATAAAATCAAAAGAAAGATACAATACAAAAATTTTGGAATATAAAGAAAAAAATTCAATGGCTATAGGTAGGCTCAAAACGACCGAATCTGATATGTGCTCTTTGAGTAACTTAAAAGGAATTGCACTATGCCCTTTATGCAAGCAAAGTATCTCAGATGAGCACCGTCAGAATGAAATTAAAAGAATGGATAAAGAAAAAAATAAGCTGTTAATAGATTTAAATCAAACGAACGAATTAATCAAAAAAGTAGAGCTCAAAATAAAAAAAATTGATAGCGATATAGATAATAAAATAAAAATTATTATTTCTTCTGAAAAAAATAAAATTATAGCCATAGAACAACAAATTAGAGAGACTGAATCATTTAATGGCCTATCAAAAGAATTAGATTCTCTTTTTTTGGAAAAGGAACTATTAGAAAAAACAATTGAAAATAAATCAAAAGAGCAAAAACAAATTCTAGATGAAATAAAAAAGTTTGCTCTAATAGATACAGAAACATTAGAATTAGAAAGTAGAAAAGATTCTAATCTTGATCTTATAAGGAACTACAAAGAAGCACTGAGCATAAGAAAAGATATAGAGGTAATGACTAATAATAAGAGCAATTTGTTGAAAGAAATTAATGCCCTACATGAAAGTGTAAAAAAATATTCGGATATTCATTCTGAAAAACAAAAGATTAATCAAGAATTAAAACAAATTTCTGATAAAAAGATTAAAAAAGAAAGAGAAGAAGCTGAAAAATCTAAAGAACTATATTTTTTAGGAAATGATTTACATAGAATAAGTAATGAAATTAAAGAAAAGAAAAAATATACTCAAATTAAAGAAAAACTTGAAAAAATGTCACACTGGATTGATAATTATTTCATTAATTTAATGGAAATAATGGAACGAGAGTTTATGGAATCCCTTAGAGTTCAATTTGAATCTTATTTCTCAAAATGGCTTGAAAGTCTACTAGAAGGCAATGATATAGAAGCTTTAATAGATGAAGATTTTACCCCAATTTTGAGACAGGAAGGCTTTGATGCGGACTATGATTCATTATCGGGGGGAGAAAGAACTTCTGTTGCTCTTGCTTACAGGCTAGCCTTAAATAGAGTAATAAACAATTTAATTGATGAAATTAAAACTCAAGATTTAATAATCCTTGATGAACCAACAGATGGATTTTCTAGAAAACAGCTTGATAAAGTAAGGGATGTTTTAGATATGCTTGGGATGGACCAAGTGATAATAGTTTCTCATGAACCAGAAATTGAAAGTTATGTTGATCATGTCTTAAGAGTAACAAAGAGGGACGGTATATCCAGAATCGAGTGTCAAGCATCTTCTTCTAAACCAACTGTTGGATTATTATAAAATTCAAAAGAAATTTAAAGATTAAATGTATAGTACCATATGGGGATATTAATGCTTTCAAATATACCTATAAATCTTGATAAAGTAAAAAAAGAAGACCTAGATAAGGAAATCTTAAGGGCAGGGATAATAGCTGAGTTGGATGCAATAAATCTATATGAACAGCTTGCATCCATGACAACTAATAAAAAAATAAAAATGATTTTACTAGATATTGCAAAAGAGGAAAAGACTCATGTTGGAGAATTTCAAACCTTATTACTTTTTTTAGACAAACAACAAGCAGAAGAATTGCAAAAAGGTAAAGAAGAAGTTGAAGAACTAATCAAATAATTTTCATGATAGAATGCGCTATTTTTATTCTTTAGAGAGCTCCGATTTAGGAACATTTAGCTTAGTTTGGAGTGAATCAAATAACAAAATAAAAATTATCAGAGTACTTCTTCCTGAAACTAGGCCCAATTTAATTCTTAAAATAAAAAAAGAATATCCTTCTGCTAAAAAATCTGATTCGTTAGATGAACTGGCATGTGAAATTAAAAAACTCATTTCAGGTGAAGAGATAAAGTTTAATTTAGATTTATTAGATTTTGACATATGCACTGATTTTGAAAAAAAAGTATTAATTGCTGATTACAATATACCAATGGGATATGTAAGTACTTACTCAAGAATAGCAAAATCTATCGGGGTTCCAAAAGGTGCAAGAGCTGTAGGTAACGCGCTTGCCAATAATCCCTTTCCGTTGATAATACCTTGTCATCGAGTAATACGCTCAGATGGAAGACTTGGAGGATTTGGCGGAGGATTAGAAATGAAAAAGAAATTATTAGAAAATGAGGGAATTTTCCTATCTGATGGTAAAATAAATGAAACTAAAATCTATTATTAAAATTCATCAAGAGTTCTTTGACTATTAAAGAACTCTAAGTTTGAAACTCTTACTCCAATTCTTCTTAATTTTTTTTCAGAATTTTTTTCAATATAGTTATTCAACAACTGTTTGAAAACTGGAACGGCTCGTTGAATATCGTTTGCCTGAGATATTGTTTCACTTTTTATATGAGTTTTTAATTCAATATCAATTGTGATTAAAGAAACAGTTCTAAATGAAACGTTATCTCTTTTTATCTTTTGGTTTAACTCGTTAGACAACTCTATTATTTTTTCAAAAATAACTTTTTTATCCTTTGTGTCTTCTTTGAGGGTACCTATTTTAGACAATTGCTTTTTCTTTTTAGATTCAACTATGGAATTATCAATCCCTAATGACTTATCATGTAATAATTTCGCCTTGTTTTTGCCAAATATTTCCTCAAGAACTTTAATATCACATTTACTTAGATCTTTTGAAGTTTCAATTCCAATTTCGTTTAAAACTCTTGCAGTCTTTTCTCCAATCCCATGTAACTTAGAGACTTTTAGATTTTCTAAGAATGGTATTATCTCCTCGTTCTTAACTAGTGTAAGGCCATTTGGTTTTTGAAAATCAGATGCTATTTTTGCAACAAACTTATTTGAAGCAATACCTACTGATGCTGTTAGCCCTTCTTGAGATAATATTTTTTGTTTTATTGTATTTGCTACTTGAATGGCTTTATTCCAGTTACTGTTAGTTTTCTCAGTGACATCTATATATGCTTCATCAATACTGACTTGTTCTAATGTATCTGATTCTTCTTCTATTAAGTTCATTATTCTATCAGATACTTCTCTATAATATTCTATATCAACGGGTAAAAAAACAACTTCTTTGTTCATTGCAATTCTCTTTGCGAGAACTATAGGCATACCTGACTTTATCCCTAATTTCCGTGCGCTGTAGTTTGAAGTACTGACAGCACCACTATTTTGTGTTCTTCCAGAGTATACACATATTACTATTGGTTTACCCTTTATAGAATTATTTCTAACTTCTTCAATTGATGCATAGAAAGAATCAAGGTCAATATGCATTATTACCTTGTTCATCATACGAAATTTAAATTTTCATGATATAATCTTTGTCCTTATAATAAATAATCGCAAGAAATAAATAGGGTTTGTATATCTGTATATCAGGGATTACTATGCTGAGAGTTGTAAATCTCGGGGCGGAAGTTGAAGGTACCCCCATACTTAATCATGTAAATCTGTATATAAAAGAAGGTCAGACCTATGTCCTCTTTGGGCCCAATGGTAATGGAAAAACATCTCTTTTAATGACTTTAATTGGAAATCCTTCTTTTAAGGTAACTTATGGAAGAATCATATTTAAAGGACAAGACATTAACGATTTATCTACAGATCAAAGAGTGAAAATGGGAATGGGGATAAGTTTTCAATATCCACCAAAAGTTAGCGGTTTGAAGTTAATTGATATGTTGTTTAACTGTGCTAAACAAAGTGATACCG
Organism: archaeon; assembly: GCA_029563035.1. Next base: position 19,099 of record JAKQTP010000087.1, read on the forward strand.
ATCCCAGCAAGATATACGAATATGCCCAGATGCTTAATATGGAAAAATTTCTTAATAGGAGTTTAAACGTAGGATTTTCTGGAGGCGAAGTAAAACGTTCTGAAGTGCTCCAGCTTTTGACACTAAATCCGGATTTAGTGTTATTTGATGAACCTGACAGTGGTGTAGATTTGGATAATATTGCTATAATTGGAAGTGCTGTTGGAGATTTGCTGGATAGAAAAAAAAATAAAGATGATAGAAAAAAATCAGGCCTTATTATTACCCATCAAGGACATATCCTTGACTATGTAGATGCAGACTATGGATTAATACTTTATAAGGGCATGATTGCTTGCGTGGGAGATCCTTATGATATGCTTGATGAAATAAGTAAAAAAGGTTATGGGGGGTGTGTTGAAAAATGCCTGAAAGGATTCCAAAACTCGATAAAGACGTAAAGGATAAGCTTGAGAAAGTCGGAATTGAAATGGATAAAGAAAAGCGATCAGCGATATTCCTTCAAGTAGACCAGAATGTTGAGACTTCTTCAAGTTTTGCATCAGGCATAGAAATGATTGGCATTAAACAAGCCCTTGAGAAGTATGACTGGCTTCATGATTACTATTGGAAAGTAGTTTCGAGGGATAAGGACCAATACACTAAAGAAGTAGACGTTGAAGAAGTAAACGGATACTTTATCAGGTCACTTCCTGGAACAAAAGTTAATTTTCCAGTTGAGGCTTGTCTTTATTTAAAGTCACCCAAAAAACAGAAGGTCCACAATATTATTATCGCTGAAGAGAATTCTGAATTAAATATAATCTCTGGATGCGCATCTCATCCTGGCCTTACAACTGGTATGCATTTAGGTATTTCTGAGTTCTACGTAAAAAAGAATGCTAAACTATCCTTCACTATGATCCACAATTGGGAAAATAATATTGAGGTTAGGCCAAGAAGTGCCGCAATTGTTGAAGATGGAGGAGTCTACATAAGCAATTATATTATTATGAATCCTGTTAAAATAGTTCAGTCCTACCCAACAGTTCATTTAAATGGAGATTACTCAACTGCCATAATGAGCAGTGTTATAGTAGCCATGGATAATTCAATAGTTGACACAGGGAGCCGTGTTATAATTAAAGGAAAAGGATCTAGTGCAGAAATTCTCTCTAGGGCTATCAGTAAAGGGGGAACTATTTACTCTAGAGGAGATATAGTTGGAGATTCCCCAGATGCAAAAGGGCATTTAGAATGCATGGGAATGATGCTATCCGAACAGGGCAGTATAATTGCAATTCCTGAATTAGAAGCTAAACATCCAAATGTGGATTTGAGCCACGAAGCGGCAATTGGAAAAATTGCTGAAGAAGAAATCTTTTATTTAATGTCAAGAGGATTTACTAGAGAGGAAGCAACTGCAGCAATTGTTAGAGGTTTTCTAGATATAGAAATTAAGGGATTACCCTCTGCTTTAAAGAAAAAAATAGACGAAGCTATAAATCTAGTCGAAAAAGAATTAATTTAATTTTTATTCTTTCCAAAAATCAGGCATAAACAGTACCATTACTGAGAATATTTCTAATCTCCCAATCCACATGCAAAATGTCAAAACTATTTTAACAAAATTAGGTAAAAATGAGAAAGTGTACATTGGTCCTACTAACCCCATACCTGGGCCAACATTACCTAACGTTGTAGCCACACTTGAAATTGAAGTGATTAAATCAATCCCATACGATGTAACAAGTACTGTTGCTATAACAAAAATTGATATATACCCTACGAAAAATCCCATTATTCCTTTTATAACGTCGTCAGAAATCGTTTCTTCTCCAACTTTTATTGCTAAAATTGCATTTGGATGTATAAATTGGTATATTTCCCTATAAAAATATTTTAAGAGTACTAATATTCGTATATTCTTAATCCCCCCTCCAGTTGAACACGCACAGCCACCAATGAACATGAGAATTAAAAGTATCATTCTTGAAAAAGCTGGATACACATCATAGTTGCTTGAAACAAATCCTGTTGTTGTTATTATGCTAACAACTTGAAAAGAAGAATATCTTATGGCATCAATTATATTATTATAAACACTATATCTTAAATCTACAGCCATTATAATAATTGAACTTGCTATAATTGTTGAATAAAATAAGAATTCTTTATTTTTAAAATAGTCTAGTTTTCCTCTTAATGCCGCATAGTGTAACATAAAATTTGCACCAGATAAATACATGAATAAAGTTATAACGCCTTCGATAAATGGATTATTATAATATGCGACACTTAGATTCTTAGTTGAAAATCCTCCAGTTGCAAGTGTGGAGAATGTGTAGCATGAAGCGTCAAAAAATCCCATTCCCCCAATTATTAAAAGAATTATCTCAGCAGCGGTGAATATAAGATACACCCCATAAAGAATCTTTGCAGTATCCCTAACTTGTGGTTTTAATTTATCTATTTTAGGGCCAGGAGATTCTGCATTAAATAATTGCATACCTCCAATTGAAAGGGCAGGAAGGATTGCAACAGCAAGTACTATAATCCCCATTCCCCCCATCCACTGAGTCATTGCTCTCCAAAATATTATTGATTTAGGTAAAATATCAATATTTTGAATAACTGTAGCTCCTGTTGTAGTGAAGCCAGACATAGTTTCAAAATAGGCATCAAGATACCTTAAAGTTCCAGAAAGAAAAAATGGGAGTGCACCAAATGCCGAAAATGCTGCCCATCCTAGGGACACAACACCTAAACTTTCTATAGGTCTCAATCCTTCACCTTGACTTTTTATTTCACTTAAAGCAAATCCTGATAAAAAGGTGGCAATGATAGAAATAATAAACACAATTAACTCTTTTTCTCTATAGTAAAACGCCCATATTAGAGGAAATATCATTGAAATACCTATCATCATAAGGAGTTTTCCAATAATATTTAGAACAGTTTTACTTCGCATAGATGGACACCAATAAAACTAAAGTCTTAATTTTTTTAATTTCCATAATTTATTAAACTTACTCTTTCCAATAACTTGGGATAAATAATGCAAATAGGGTAATTAATTCAAGTCTGCCGGCTAACATACAAAAACATAATACAAGTTTTGGAATTGACGGTAAGAAACTGTATGTTGCCATGGGACCAACTAAACTTAGCCCAGGACCCACCCCCCCTAAAGTAGTAGCGACAGAAGATATAGATGTGAGAAGATCATTGCCAAATGCAAGCATAATTAGGCTGCATAATCCAAAAGTAATCATATAAAAAAAATAAAATCCGCTTACCCCTTGAAGAGTATCCTCTGGGATAATTTTTCCATTCAATTTAATCTGAAATATTGCATTGGGGTGTATAATTTTATAGAGTTCCCTTAAACCTATTTTTATCAATAATAGTATTCTTACAACTTTTATAGCTCCTGCAGTTCCTCCCGCACAGCCTCCAATTAACATAAGTATTATGAGAATTAATTTTGAAAAGTCAGGCCATAAATTAAAATCTGTTGTTGCATATCCAGTAGTGCTTGATATGCTCATTACATTGAAAATAGCATGTCTAAATGCTAGTGAAAGATTCTCGTGTAATTGGTAGCTAACATCTAAAGTCACAACTAATATGGAAAAAGCCAAAATAAATAAGTATAACATAAATTCGCTATCTTTTAGATAAGCTATATTTCCCTTTAATGCTGCATAGTGTAGAGAGAAACTTGTTGCACCTAAAAACATAAATAAAATTATTACACTTTCTATTTTTAAACTATTATAAAATCCAATACTGGCATTCTTAGTTGAAAAACCTCCTGTTCCAAGAGCACCAAAAGAATGACATGATGCATCAAATAGATTCATACCTGAAAAAACTAACAGAAAAATCTGGACACAAGTAAAAAAAATATATACTCCATAGATAATTTTTCCAACTTCTCTAACCTGTGGTTTTAATTTATCTAATTTTGGCCCAGATTGTTCTGGCAGAAAAATTTGTCTGCCTCCAACTGAAAGTGCGGGCAATACTACTAGTGCAAGAACGACTATTCCAATGCCGCCTAACCAGATTGTAAAAGATCTCCAAAATAAAATACATTTTGGTAATATTTCCACATTATTAATAACAGAAGCTCCTGTAGTTGTGAATCCTGATATAGTTTCAAAATAGGCATCAATAAAACTCAGATTACCCGAGAGGTATAATGGTAGTGATCCAAAAATTGGTATTATTATCCAACAGAAAGAAACAACACTAAAACCCTCAACGAGACGTATATTTTCTTCTTTGAATATTAATTTCAATAAAGTTCCTGTTATTAATGTTATTAAAATGCAGAGTAAGAATATATATGCTTCAGTCTCATGATAATATACCCCACAGAGTAAAGGAAGTATCATGGAGATACTTACTACTTGTAGTAATTGTCCAAGTATATGTAAAACTGGATTTAGTCTCATTTAATCTAAACTTATTACTGTTATTTTATTTATAAAATTATTTAAAAAATTGAATTTATATAGTTAATAATACCCTTATTTTATTTAAAAATTAGAAACATCAAAAAAATTTTGGTATATCTATTCCTTTTTTTAGTTTTTATAATTCAATGATTTTTTTTAAGTTAAATTTATTTAATATTTTATATGAATAGTTTAATAAGTGTATTACCTATTCTTAAATTGACTAAGTCAGTGATATATATGAAAAAGAAATTGGAGTCTAAAAATGCACCTGCCCCAGTTGGGCCTTATTCCCAAGGTGTAGTTGCAGGAGATTTTGTATTTATTTCTGGACAACTTCCAATTCAAAAATCTGGAGAGCTTGTATTAAATGATATTGAAAGAGCTACAGAGGTAGTTTTAGAGAACATTGAAACAATTCTAAAAGAAGAAAATCTTTCACTTCAAGATGTTATAAAATCGGAAGTATATCTTAAAGATTTGAATAATTTTGATAAATTCAATAAAACTTATGCGAAGTTATTTCCTTGGGAAATAAAACCATCTAGAGTCACTGTAGAAGTATCAAAACTGCCAAAAAACTCGGATATTGAGATATCCTGCATTGCATATAAAAATAAAAAATAATACAATTAATACTGGTTAATACTGGCCAAATAATTCTCTTATTTTTTTAATTTTTTCTACCTTTGCAGATATAATGACTTTATCATCTATTTGAACTATATCGTCCCCTCTTGGGATAATTAGCTTGTTATCTCTTACAATAATTAAAAATAGGATTTCTTCTGGTAAAGTGATATCTCTTAAAGTCTTTCCAAGTATCTTAGCATTTTTGGTTGGTATAAGTTCAATAATCTCTGCCTGTCCAGTTGGAAGTATTATAAGTGATTTAAGTCCGCCCATTCTAATAAAACGCATAACGTGTTCTGCAGTAGAAATTTTTGGGCTCAACGCAATGTCTATTCCCATATCTTCAAAAAATCTTATGAGTTCAAGATTTTCAACTCTTGAAATAGTTTTTGATGCACCCAAATACTTTCCGATAAGACAAGAAAATAAGTTTAATTGATCATACTTAGTTAAAGAAATAAAAGCATCGACATCTCCAATTCCTTCATCTTTCAGTAAAGAAAGATCCATTATGTCTCCCTTGATCACAAGAGTCTTTTGTAAAATTTTAGATATTTCTTCACATCTTTTTGTATCGCTATCAATCAGTTTAACGGACATACTTCTTTCAAGCATTTTTGCAAGTTGTACTGCAGTGTTACTTGCACCAATTATCATTACTTTCCTTATTCTTTGACACTCACTACATTTTTCTATAACGTTTTCAACTAGCTTTGGTTTACCAAGTATGAAGGCTTTATCTCCTTCTTCAAAGACATATTCTCCTGTAGGGATTATTGTATCTTCTCCTTTTATGACAGCACCGATAATGGTACCTTCTGGGAATATATTTTCTTTTAGAGCTCTGCCGACATATTTAGAGTCATTTTTAACTAAGAATTCCGCCATAGTGACCTTTCCATCTGCCAAAGCCTGAATAGCAAGTGCGCTTGGAAGTTCCAATATTCTTTCTACATCATAAGCTATAATGGTGCCGGGGGAGAAAGAATAATCTACTCCAACTTTAGTTAGATCAATATCTTCAGTGAAAGTGTATTCAATTGCAATTTTAGCAACAGTTTTTACTGCACCAAGATTTTTTGCCGTTATGCAAGCTATTAGATTAACTTCAGAAGAATTTGTAACTGCAACTAAAAGGTCTGCGTCTTTCACACCAGCTTCCACAAGCACCTTAGGATTTGAGCCATTGCCTTGTATTACAAGAGCGTCTATCTTCTTTGATATTTCTTGACATCTTGTAAGATCCCTTTCAATTACAACTACCCCAATGCCTTCTTCGATAAGGAGTTTTGCAATGTTGAATCCAGTGAGGCCGCCACCTACGACTATTACATACATAAGTTACGATATGTGTCTATTTAATATATAAAGATTTAGTATATGCTTTTTAAAATTCAAGATAAATCCATAGAATAAGATATTAAAGTAGGATCTCTTAGCGGAGCTTCATTGATTATTTTATTTATTGATTTAAACATTTTGTTGCTATAAAGGAGTATTCAAATACTGTTTTTGGAAAATCCATTCTGACTTTATCACTTTCATTACCGCAAGTTAAACATCAAATCAAAATATTATTCAACTAAAGTACTTTTAAGAATCATTTTAGTTATTTCTTTCCAAGATTTTCTTATCTCAGAAATTTCAATCCCCATTTGCATAGCTGCCATAAGCCCATCTTGAATGGAAGTTATCCCCATTGAAAGAGAAAAACTATCTATGTCTTTTTTTATGAATCCATTTATTTTGTAATTTTCAAAGTAGTCCGCCATTAGTTTAATTGAGTCTTTGTAATATTTTGTCATTTCTTCTTTCATCAAGGGGTTACTTGTCATCAGCTCTGACATTGCCAACTTAAAATCAAGGGGGGGAAATAATTTATCTAATATTTTAAAATTTTCAAATGAAGTTGAATGCTCGATGTTAAACATAATGTCAAAAAATTCATCTGTTGATATATCTTTAGGTGGTCTTGAATTTAAGAATGCCACTAAATCTTTTTGAGTGTACTCAACATAAAATTTGATTACTTCTAAAAAAAGCTCTTCTTTACTTTTAAAGTATTGATATATTGCTCCTTTACTAACACCAAGACATTCTGCAATTTCAGCCATCTTCGTTTTGTAATACCCTTTTTCAGAAAAGAACTTTACAGATTGTTTTATTATTCTGTTTTTCGCTTCTTCTCTGTATTCTGGAAATACTTTAGGCATAATACTCTCATTTAAATAAATTGAATAATCGTTTAAAAATATTTCGACTTACAAGAAATAATAATGACTTATAAGTAACTTTTTTGTATATATTTCAACGCAACATAAATACTTTTATACTAATTATAAGTCCTACCAATAGGGACTTGGATGAATATGATGTTTTGGGTTTTACCCTTATTAATTTTTTTTGCAAGAGTAGCTGATGTTAGTTTAGGGACTATGAGAATCATTTTTGTATCAAAAAATCTTAAGAAACTTGCACCCATAGTAGGATTTTTTGAAGTTTTTATCTGGATTAATGTAATCGGTCAAGTAATGCAAAATGTTAATAGTGTTATACATTACATATCATATGCAGCAGGATTTGCAGCTGGAAATTATGTTGGGATTGTAATCGAAGAAAGACTTGCAGTAGGGCATGTGATTGCAAGAATAATAACAAAAGAAAAAACTGACGACCTCATTAAATATTTAAAAAAAGAAAAATGTGGAGTTACCATAATTGATGCAAAGGGGATAAAAGGAAATGTAAAGATTCTTTTTACAGTAGTTAAACGAAAAAAATTAGATATGATATATGAAGCAATTGACAAATATACTCCTGACTCCTTTGTTTCAGTAGAAGATGTTAAATCTGTTAGTGAAGATAGATTTGTAGGCCTCCCATTTAAAAAAAAGAGATTAATAAGATCTTTTAAGTCTTTGAGAAAAGGTAAGTGAATATATCTATACTTCTAATTTTACGTAATAACTAAGAGTTATATAAGATTTGACAACAAGTACGCAATTAAATTTACAAATGAGGCTAAATAGCAAAAATCTATAAAATTTTGTATTGATATAATATCAAATTGAGAACATCAAGCTGATTTGGAGCTACAAACAAAGTTACAATTGATTTTTTAAGCACAATCAAAAATATTATTCAAAAAGTAGATTGGCTTTACGAGATTGTAACACTCTAAAAACATACTGATTATATTGGAGAATTACATTTGTATAAATTATATGAATTTTAAAAACTAGAATAAAACTCTTTTGTGGGCTATCTAACATTAGCAATAATTAGTGTAACGATTAATTTATAATTGATACAATCAAAGTTGAAATTAGAAGAAAATTCGGCGATAAGAGGGTATAATTCTTTTGGATATTACTTGACTAATTTCTTTGATATATAAAGAGAGAAGAAATCTCCTATTAAATGTATATTAGTTAGTTTGTAATTTGTTTTTTCTAATAAATTTTTAATTTCTGATTCATCTATTCTATCTTCTAGAGGAGGCCCCCTCTCAGTTTCTTTTTTCTGCCATTCTACAATACAGAGAGTTCCACATCTAATTAGAACTCTATTAGTTTCTTCTAGAAAGCTAATTTTATCTTCAACTTCATGAAGAACATTTGAGATTAAAGCAAATGTCCCAGCATTAGATTCTAAAGGAAATCTATAAGGCTCAGAAAAAATTGGAATAATATTTTTTATATTTTTTTTATATATCCTTCTTTTAAGCTCCTCTAACATTTCACTAGAAGTATCAAGAGCAAATACCCTACCTTCAATTCCTATAATTCTAGAAGCAGGTATAGAAAAATAACCTATCCCGCATCCGATATCTAGGAAGATATCTTTAATTTTTAGACCAGCTTTGATTAGAATTTCTTCAGGAGGTAATATTTTTCTTCTTTCAAAAGAATCTAATTTATGCATTTCTTTTACATTGAATTTGTGAGCCATATAAATCGTCCTATTGCCAAGTTAAAGGAGTTTCAGTATTTTTTAAGTGATAGATATAATATATGGCTAATTCAATAATGTCGATATTTTAATAACATAATAATTTAGTTTATTTGAAAACTCCTTTTTTAATTAAAATTTTCTGATAGGTTTCATTTATTTCTTTTAACATATCCTCCATTTCTTTCTTAACTTGATCAGGTTTATTTACATTAAAGTCTGGATGAAACATCATATTTAATATTTTCTTTCTCTTTTTTATTTCTTCAATTGTTGCATCGGGAGGACACCCAAATTTTTTTAAAAGCATTTCAAGAGAATCACTTTCTTTTTTTATTGATTCTTCCTTTCCCTCTTCCTTTTTTGAACTATAGCTCCATTTTTGATAATCCCATTTTTTCTCTTCACTTTTCTTTTTTTCTTTAATCTTAAATTTTGTTTTTATGCTTTCAAAAAACTTATTTTTTCCATAATCTTCATAACTCAAAAGAATTTCAATATATCCTTCACCACTATATTTTGAAGTAAATCTTAGTATACATTTCTTTTCTTTTTCTTTTTCTATTTTACCTATCTCCGCAGATTCAATTGTTGTAATATTTGGAGAAGATCTTATCTCAACCTTTACATTTAAAGCGTCTTCATTCCCTAAATTTTTAACTTTGATAGGAATTGAAGTTATTTCTCCTTCTTTTATCTCTTCTATGAACTCTTCTCTTAGAAATAGTTTAGGTCTTGAATTTCTCTCTTTTAAGGTATAAAGCGACCTCGTAGTTATACCTTCTTCAAGACACTTTTTACAGACAAGTCTTGAATAATTCCAGCAAGAAGAACAAACTTTTTGCCCACAAACAGGGCATCTTCTTTTATTTTTGGAGAATTTTATTATCTTTTCGCAGATGGAGCATCTTTCAATAAGATTTGGCTCTACCTTTGATGAATCTTTTTTCCTAGGCATCTTTATTTTTAGCCCACAATTAAGGCAACTTAAGTATTTTTCATCGCCCTTGAATATTATAATGGCCCTACAATTGGGACAAAGTATCTTCATGATAGTACTTGTAATAGGTAATCTTAAATATTTTTAGGAATTAATTATAATAAGGAAGCATTGGTGGGAAAAATGAAAAAAAATAATGATAAAACTCCAAAACAGGACACTAAGAAAAAAACTAAAAAGTGGAGAATTCCTATACTTATAATTTTAGTATTGGCTTTAATGTTTACGGTGGTATTTTATGATGTTTATAAACTGGGCAATGAAAATGTACTTTTTCTTTTTGTAGACGAAGATAAAGGGAATCCTGGAATTGTTGAAGTATCTTCAATTATCCAGTTCTCTAATCTAAGGTCTAAAGAGAATAGCATTGATATCGATCCATTATCTACAAATACTAATTTAAACTCCTTAGGGATAAATATAAACAACTCATTGATGAAAGCCACAGATATAAAACAAGGAACTGAATACGCTAAAGAGATTTCAAAAGAGCAATCAAAGATTGATATACACAGAGTTGTTGTTATCGATTCTGAAACATTAAAAGAATTAGTTAATGTCGTTGGATATGTTCCTATTGATTTTAATCAACAGATTCTCATACTTGGCCTAAAAAGAGATATTGTTGCAAAAGGAAATGTTACCGGTATTATGGCTAAACAGATCCTTCAAGGAAAAGCATTTCCGATAGTTGATCCTACGAGCATACGAGATGTACCAGAAGTAAGCCTTTGGAGAGTAAAAAGCAAGATCATTGGAGAAATATCAATAAATCTACTTGACCATGCTAAATATGATAAGCAAACAAGAAAAGATATATATTACAAAATACTTAGATTGTATAGGGAGGATAAAATAAAAGTTTATAATAAGAATGTGACCCTTATCCTAATGGACATATTGCCAGAAGGATTTGGTAGAACTATAATGGATTTTGTTGTCAATATCATAAGTTAGGGATTTTTATGCAAAAAGAAATATACGTAATTGCTACATTTATTATGGCTGTAGGACTTGCAGTAGCAGTTTATAATATTAGTATTTTAAATAATCAAAATACGCTACTTAGTCAAAGAATAACCACTCTTAATCAAGACATAACAAGACTTCAAAGCCAACAAACAATTCTTGAAAATAAGATCGCTGTACTCGAAGTTGCTAAATCTCAATATGATTCTGTTGTTAGAAACTATACTTCTCAAATTCAAGATCTATTGAAGAAAAATGAGGTCTTGCAGCTTCAACTTAAATCATGGGACATACCTGTAATCTGGGTATCTAGTGAAGTTCAATGGACTTCTTCGACTTTGCATCCAAGTGATAATGTTCGACTTACTTTTAATCTAACAAATACCGCAAATGAAAATGCTCAGAATATAAGAATTTCATTACCTGAATCTTATATGAGAGGATTTCAAGTAGTAAGAGTAACAGATCCAAGAGCAAGACTAATCAATAATGAAATTTCAATAGATTCTCTTGCCCCCCACCAAACACTAAATTTTGAAGTAATCTTGAGTACGCAATCTTCAGGATTATATAGTGGGCCTTTGAGGATCAGGTGGACGGGTATTGGAGATTTTTTTACCTTGACTGAAATAAGTACTAGAGTTAACTAGAGATGCTTTCATGGAAATAAAGAAGTATCCTGAAGACTTTCAAGTAGATGAAGTAATAGACATTAAAAATGGAAAACATCTAGTATTCAAAGTAAAAAAAATAAATCGAGATACGATTGATGTAATTCACGAAATTTCAAGAAAAACAGGGGTGCCATTTGGAAAATTTGGATTTGCAGGGCTTAAGGATAAGCATGCAGTTACTACTCAATACTTTTCTGTTGATAAACTCTACAAGGATATAATAAAAGGAATTGATATCAATGATGTAGAATTATCTGAGTTTTTTGAAGGGCAAAAGATTAATATTGGTGATCTGTTAGGAAATAATTTCAACATCCTTGTTAGGAACATCCCTGAAAATTTTAAAAATGTCATAAGGGCTAATATTCTAGAAATTGAAAAAAATTTTGGATTTCCAAATCTATTTGGAGAACAGAGATTTGGGGGAAATGAAGAAGTAGGTAGACTTATTTTGAGGGGTGAATTTAAAGAAGCGATTGAAAAATTTTTATTGAAAGAGACACTTTCCCCAGAAACAAGCGAATTGATAATAGAGAAAGAATATGCTAAAGCACTTGAATCATACCCAAAATTACGAAATGAAAGACAAATTTTAGAATATTTGTCAAAGTCACCCAATTACTCAAAAGCTTTTGTGATACTACCTCCTTCAACTTCTTCCCTCTTTGTTCATGCATACCAAGCAAAGATATTCAATGATGCAGTCCTAGAAAGAATAAAGGAGATTCCTATTAATGAAGTTGAGATTGGTGATTTAGTTTCTATGGAAAAAGAAGGAAACTATAGTAGAACACAAGTAACAAAATCTAATATAGAAAGGATTAGAGGTGGAATTAAAAAGGGGGAGATTAATGTCATATGCCCTTTAGTAGGATTTAACTCATTGATCCCCAAATCTCGTTTAGGTAAATCATTAATCAATATTTTAGAAAAAGATGGAATCAATAGAATAAATTTTCAAGTTAAAGAAGCCCCTTTTTTGGCATCTAATGGCGCATATAGAAATATCTTAGGAAAATACAAAGATCTTTCATATAAGATTGAAGAAAATGGAGTAAGGTTTATGTTCTTTCTCTACAAAGGAGAATATGCAACAGTATTCTTGAATTACCTCACTTTTTCTTTATCTTGATTATATCGCCTATTGTTGTTTCTTTTAGATTTTGTTTTGATTTAGATATGTTTATGCCTTCATCAGATTTTTCTTTAAGTTTAATACTCAAAGTTTTTTCTAATTTTTGTATTAATTCATTAGAAAGAGCAAAACCTTCTGTTTCGATATGATGTATTATAGATTCTTTTTCATTCATTTTTCTAGCAAGATCCTTTTGTGACCACCCTTTTGATTCTCGAGCGTCTTTTATTACTATGTGATAATCTTCTACTAGCGCATACTCTTCCTTTGTCTTTACAGGTGCATTTATCCGAGACTTTAAAGGTAATGCGATCCCTTCTGAACTCATATCACCCTTACCATATTTGGACCAACTTTGATGGTCAACTCCAAATCTCGAACATTTATCGCAAACTTTTATACTGGCGCTTTCAACTTTAACATTGAATACTTTTCCATGTATAGTTTTGCCACATATTTCGCATATCATCTTATCAATAGTTTTTTAATATCAATATTTATAAGGGTTTTGAACTTTAGTCTTTTATTAAAAATGATATTCACTATTGTAAGATTTTTTTAAAATATTTCTTACATCAATGACACTCAATGTAGAAACATTTATAAATCAGTGAAATCTAATATATCATGTTCGGGGTGCTAATTGTGGACAGTAGTATTAAGTATCGGACAAAAAGGCTTGACGAAGAAGATGTTTATGAAAACGATGTTCAATATAATGATAAAATAATAGAAAGATTAAAGCTCCTAGAAATTCAAAATAGAAGTTTTATTACGGAAAAAATTAGATTGGAAAAAGAGAATGAAAACCTCAAAAAAGAATTGGATAGATTGAATGCGCCCCCCTTGATTACAGGAGTTGTAGTTGAGGCAATAGATCCTTCTAAAATAATAATAAAAAGCTCTAGTGGTCCCAAATTTGTAGTAGGTGCATGTTCTAACGTAGATATAAAAGATCTTGTTCCTGGCGCATTAGTAGCTTGTAATCAAAGAAATCTTTCAATAATGGAAGTATTACCTTCTACAAAAGATCCAGAAGTTTGTGGGATGGAAGTTTTAGATAAAACTGGAGTTACATATTGTGAAATTGGTGGTTTAAGAGATCAAATAAATAAAATAAAAGAGACCGTAGAATTACCCCTTAAAAAACCAGAGTTATTTGATAAAGTCGGGATAGAGCCTCCGCACGGAGTCCTACTACATGGGCCCCCTGGGAATGGTAAGACTTTAATCGTTAAAGCTGTTGCTAATGAAACTGATTCTACTTTTATTAGAGTCGTAGGATCAGAATTCGTTAGGAAATACATTGGAGAAGGGGCAAGAATGGTAAGAGAAGTTTTTAATCTTGCAAGAGAAAAATCTCCTTCAATTTTATTTATTGATGAAATTGATGCTATAGGTGCAAGGCGTGTTGATACAGGTATAAGTGGGGATAGGGAAGTTGCAAGAACGATGATGCAACTTTTAGCTGAACTTGATGGATTTGATCCGAGAGGCCAAGTTAAGATCTTAGGAGCTACAAACAGAGTAGATATATTAGATCCTGCGCTTCTAAGGCCAGGTAGATTTGATAGACTAATTGAAATACCCCCGCCCACAAAAGATGGATGTTTAGATATATTTAAAATCCATTCTAGAAACATGAATATCAAAAATCTTGATTATTCAGAAATCATTGATTTAATAGATGGCTTATCTGGTGCAGAAATTAGATCGCTATGCACAGAAGCTGGAATGGCTGCCATAAGAGAAGATCGAGATTATGTAACTTCCGAAGACTTTAAATGCTCAATATCTAGAATTGCATCATCGGAATATCCAAATAATTCCCTTATTGGTATGTATGGATGAGGAAACCGACAGCGTCTGACGGATGATGAGAGATGGGCGGTCTGACATATTTTTTATTTTTACTAATCTATAGTAAACTTTATTTACCTTAAATTCTATTTTAATAGGGCGATTATTTGAAAGCGGAGGAAGTTGCAGATTTAATTTTTGGGTATACCATATTTATTTTTAGTGTAGTAGCGGTTTTTCTTTGCTATTATTTTGAGAATTTTATATAAATTCAATTTTTATTATTTTATTTTTATAACATTATCTAAAATAGAAAAATATTTGTAAAGAGGACAATAAAAGCATCCCACATACTACAATAGTCATTGTTATTAATATAATTTTCTTTCTTTTTTCTGATTTCATATATATGCAATCTTATTTAAGATTAAATATCTTTCTATACCAGATTCTAAGAAATATTATTTTTTAGAATATAAAAATAAGGATTATTTAGGTATATTTATCCATTTTAAAGTATTTTAGGCGAATGATTTAATAAAAAATAAAATATCTCGTCTAGGATTGCTTTATATTATTTCCAATCTCATATTAATTGGTGATTATGTGTTATACTGCAATAATTTGAAGAAAGTACCTTTTCCACTATTAATTGAAAAGGCAATAGAGCATGCAAATACTGAAAAAAATGAAAAGAACTTTGTACTATCAAACATATTTATGGAGATAGCTAAAGTATAAAAACTTAAAATAATTTTTTTATTTAGTTATGTCAAGTAAAATAAAAAATATCCTAATGTGGGACGAATCATTGTTCAGAAATCCAGAAGTCTTCGATCTTAGTTACGTTCCGGAGGTTTTTAATTTTAGAGACAATGAACTTGAGGCTATATCACATAATGTAAAGCCTTTAATTAAAGGAGATCTCCCCACAAATACCATAATTCTTGGACCAACAGGTACAGGTAAAACCACTTCTGTTAAGTTACTATTCAAAAATATTACTGAAGTTTCAAATGAGGTGATACCTGTATACATTAATTGTCAGTTTCATTATCGGGAATTTTCTATAATGTCTCAAATTTTTAAAGGAATTTTTGGATACCCCCCAGTAGAAACTGGTAAACCTCTGACAACACTATACGAGTATACTATGGGAGAATTACAAAAAAAAGACAAAAGATTACTTGTAGCATTAGACGATGTTGATTTTTTATTTCATGTTAACGTTGCAGAAAACATTCTTTATAAAATCCTAAGGGCACATGAGATATTTCCTGGTGTTAAAACAGGAATTATTGGAATTGTTACGGACAATGCATTTTCGTTTAAGGTTTCTGAAAAAATTAGAACAGTATTCATGCCAAATGAAGTTCACTTTAAGCCTTACTCACAGTCTACAATATCAGATATTCTTAGATATCGTTGTGACATCGGGCTATATCCGGGAGTAATGGATGAAGAAGTTTTAGATAAAATTTCGGAGATAACTTTTGATAAAGGAGATTTAAGGCTAGGGATAAGGGGAATAAAAGAAGCAGGAATGTTAGCAGAGCTTGAAGCTAGACGGAAAATAACTGTTGGCGATGTTGAAAAAGCAATTGATCGGATAAGTTCTTTTCTTCATGTTGAAAATGTCTTTGATGGTTTATCCAATTCTGATGTAAAAGTTCTAAAAACTATAGCCTTAAATTCCGGTAAATTTACAAAAGCCAACGATTTCTTCAATATTTTATCTGGAGAAATGTCATATGAACTATTTAGAAAAGTTACAACAAAACTTGAAAATCTTAAGCTCATAGATATTCAACGGGCACAATCTAGAGGTCGCGGTAAACAAAATTTAATTCATTTAAGGGTACCAAAAGAAGCAGTACTTGAAATTATTAGAGAATAACCTTTAAAAGTAATTCATATCTTTTTTAGTTCAAATGAGAATACTTGTAACTAATGATGACGGTTATGGAAGAGAAGGACTAAATAGCCTTATAGAAGTTGCCGAATCTTTGGGGGAGGTAGTAGTTGTAGCCCCCAAAGAAAACTGCAGTGGTATTGGACATAGTTATTCTATATTTAAAAAAATTGGAGTTGAAGAGGTATACTTAGAAAATAAAAAAAGAACAGACTATGTTGTTTCTGGGACCCCTGTAGACTGTGTCGCTCTATCTATAAGACATTTCATGAAAGAAAAAATTGACTTGATTCTTTCTGGAATAAATCACGGAGAGAATATATCTTACGATATATATTACTCGGGTACTGTTTCAGCTGCAAGAGAAGGTATAATAAACGGAATACCTTCAATAGCAATTTCTTCAAGTGACTATTTTAATCCTATGTTTGAAACTGCAACAAAATTTTTAGAAATACTTTTCAATTCTTGGAACTTTTCTAAGTTGCCAACTGATACGCTTCTTAACATAAATGTTCCTTCTGTGCCCTTCAATGAACTAAAAGGTATTGAAGTAACACGACTAGGTAGGAGAGTGTACTATGATGAACCATTCGAAACTGATAACGAAGGAGGTAAGATGGTCTTTAAAGTATTCGGTAAAACTCCCGGGGGTTTTGTAGAAGATGGTACCGACTACTCTGCATTATTACAGAATAAAATTTCTTTGACGCCAATACACCTAGATGCAACAAATCATAATGAAATTAGATCGTGGAAGGATGTAATAAACTTAGATAAAATAATTGATACGTTTAATTATTAATTTTTAATGGCATTAGCAAGTGCTATTGAGGAAATATACTCTTCTTTGGGTGCAGCTCTTGACGTATCCACAATAATTGTGTTGTTAATAGCTAAAGGATAGTATAAAGCTCCATGTGAACTTCCACCTCCAAGATGGATCAAGGTCCTATAAATTAAATTTCCAGAAATTCCATCAGGAGCAAGAATAAAATTTGAATCTATTATAGCATTTTCAATTAATATTTGGGCGTGTTTAACCCCGTACTTCTTTGCTAAGGCTTCTGCTTCAATGATACTTTTGTCAACTAGTTTAGATCTTCCCATGTCTTTTGATCTCCCTCCTGATAGTACAGATATCTTTGGCTCAACTTTGAATTGTTTTAGTAAATCCTTAGCATACTCAATAAACATCTCTTTTTCTTTAAGATCTTCTCCTTCATCAATGCCAAGGGGTGCAAAAAAGAAATATCTTTTATCGTAGGTACCTAAAAGACCAATTCTGTATATTTTATCTACATTGAACTTATTTTTCACCTCTTTTAAAAAATCAGAACTAGGTAGTGTACCTCTAACTATGGCATCTATACTACCTTTTTTTAGGGAAGATATAATTTTTGTAGAATTATAAAAAACTTCAACATTGCAAAAATTAATGTTGTTTGCAACATCTTCGATTTTATCTGCGTTTTCATATGCCCCTATTCCTATCGTCATATTTGAATTAATTCGATTATGTATAATATTGAGCATGACTATTTATCAACTACTCGCCTTAAATATTTTCTGTAATGTGTAATGTATTAAAGTAGGGCATCCTTGTACAAAAACAAAGTAGTTTGCGATAATTTTAAAAAGCAAACGAGGTCATTACATCTAAAGTGGAGGTGTAATTTTGGGAAGAATCAGGCCATCTTTCTTAAAAAGAATTTCAAGACAATTAGTTGAAAAACATAGAGCCGAATTAACAAAAGACTTTGAAGAGAATAAATTAATAATTAAAGATTTAATAGACGTACCTACACACAAACTATTGAATCGGATTGCAGGCTACACAACAAGACTAATGACTCATAAAGAAATAATGTGATTTGTTTTAATATCTTTGAGATTAATTCTATTCTAACACTTTTTATTAATAGTTAGATAGGATAATCTTATATACGTTTATTTTGGTTATAATAATGTTGTGATTATATGAATGAAGATTTTTTACTCATGATACCCGGTCCTATACCTGTGCACCCTAGGATATTTCGAGCAATGTCAATGAAAATCATGCCTCATCGAGGCGAAGAATTCAACAAACTCTTTATGGAACAATCTGAGAGAATGAAAAAAATATTTAAAACAAAAAATGATGTTTTTTTAATGGCCGGTTCTGGAACTGCCGCAATGGATGCTGCAATAGCCAATATCATACAACCTGGTGATAAGGTCTTATGTATCACCTCAGGCAAATTTGGGGAGAGATTTAGGGACATAGTAAAAGCCTACAAGGGAACAGTAGTTGAGCTAAAATATGAATGGGGATCTTCAATAAATATAGAAGACGTAAAAAAAGCATTAGAAAAGGATCCGTCCATTAAAGCTGTAACAATGGTGCATAATGAAACTTCAACGGGAGTTAGAAATCCTGTTGCAGAAATAGGCAAAATTGTGAGAAGTACTAAAGCTCTTTTAGTGGTAGATACAATCTCTTCTCTTGGAGGAGACAATATTGAAGTTGACAATTGGGGAATTGACCTATGTGCATCAGGTAGTCAAAAGTGTATAGGGCTACCTCCAGGTATGTGTTTTATTTCAGTTAGTCAAAGAGCATGGGATGTAATTGAGAAAACAGATGGAACATGTTATTATCTTAATCTTAAGAAATATAAAAATAACAAATACAAGGCCCCATATACTCAACCAGTATCGATGACATATGGTTTAAAGGAAGCTTTAGACATTATTGACGAATATGGGCTTGAAAACTGGATTAAAAAGCATGAAAAGCTAGCTAAAGCTACAAGAGAGGCTGCAAAGACATTAGGTCTAAAACTATTCCCACAAGATGAAACGACATGTTCAAATACAGTTACTTCTATAAAGGTTCCAGAGGGAATCGATGGCCAAGAACTCGTTAAACTAATGAGAGAAAATCATGGTATAATCATAGCTGGTGGGCAAGATCATCTTAAAGGAAAGATAATACGAATTGGGCATATGGGTAGTATTACTAAAAAAGAAATAATTGTTACTATGGCATGTTTGCAGATGACATTAAAAGATTTAGGCTATAAGACAGAGCTTGCCCCTATCTTAAATCCAATCTCGAAAATATAGGAAGGGTAGTAAATAATATTTTCTCTTTAGAAATAATATTTTTATATTAAATTTTATCGAAACGTTTAAATAGGGTATTAAAATACCAATATTAATCTCAGGCGAGCGAAAGCGTAAGAGTTTGAGAGGTGAACTTAATGAAAAAGTTAAATAAAACAAATCCAAATATATTGAGCCTTATAGATTTTTTTATAGATAAAGGATATTCAGAAAAAACGCCCTTGTGGATCGATCTTTCTAAGAGATTTAAAAGACCTACAAGGCATTTGCCTCAAGTGAATTTATCAAAAATCAATAGATATTCACAAGAAGGGGATACAGTGGTAATCCCTGGTAAAGTATTAGGCAGCGGAGAGTTGGACCATAAAGTTACTGTTTCTGCATTCAAGTTTTCTAAATCTGCACTAGAAAAAATAAACAAAAATGGAAGAGCAATAAATCTTTATGATCTTTACAAAGAAAACCCAAGAGGTAGTGGTGTAAAAATAATGGAGTGATCTTATGATAATCGACGGAAAAGATCAGATTCTAGGTAGAATGGCATCAGTTGCTGCTAAAAAACTTTTAGAAGGGGAAGAAGTTTTTATAGTTAATGCTGAAGAAGTTGTAATTACTGGTAATAGAGAATATTTCTTTGAACTTTATCAAAAAAGAGCTCAATTCAAAGACCTAGCAAATCCTTTAAGAGGTTCTTTTTTTCCTAAAAGATCTGACAGAATAGTCAGGAGAGCTGTAAGAGGAATGTTACCTTGGAAAAAGGAAAAAGGGAGAAAAGCATATAGGAAATTAAAGGTATACGTTGGAATACCTGATGATCTGACCGGGAAGGAATATACTAGATTTAACGATGCAGATGTTTCAAAACTTAGAACTAAAAAATACTTTAAGGTAAAAGAGATATCAAGCTTCCTTGGGGGCCGTATATGAAAATTATTCAATCAGTTGGTAAAAGAAAAAAAGCAGTTGCAAGAGCTACTGTAAAAGAAGGTAAGGGAAGAGTAAGAATTAATAGTAAACCCCTCCCAATAGTAGAACCTGAGATGGTAAGAATAAAAATGTTTGAACCAATTCTTCTTGCAGGCGATACAGCTAATACAGTTGACATTGATATCGATGTCCGAGGTGGGGGAATTATGGGACAGGCTGATGCATGCAGAATAGCAATTGCAAGAGGTCTTGTAGAATTTACTCAGGATAATTCTTTGAAAGAAACTTATTTAGGATACGATAGAATATTATTAAGAGGAGATTCAAGGAGAACTGAAGAACACAAACCAAGTAAGTCTTCTAAAGGACCAAGAGCAAGAAGACAAAAATCTTACAGGTGATCTTTTGATAATCCCTGTGAGATGTTTTACCTGTGGAAAAGTTATTGGACATCTTTATGAGCCATACCTAGATAGGTTAAATAAAGGGGAACTATCAGAAAAAATATTGGATGACATGGGATTGACAAGATATTGCTGTAGACGAATGCTTCTTACCCATGTTGACCTCATAGATGAATTGCTCGACTATAAAATATAAGTTTATATTTTAATAGTTTATAGTTGATTTCACATGGGACCGTGGGGTAGCTTGGACTAGCCTCTCACCTTGGGGTGGTGGAAACTCGGGTTCAAATCCCGACGGTCCCACCATTGGAAATAGGAAAAAGGAGAGGAAAGATTGACCGTAATAGAGGATATAAGAGCGAGAATGATTTACAACAGTAGTCGAGAGAAGAGCATAGTAGAGATAGATATCTACACGAATTCAAGCTTTGGAAGGGCTTCTGTGCCATTCGAAGGAGATATCTCTGAGGTAGAAGAAGTTGTTTTACCTGAACTTGCAGGATTGGATGCAATAGAACAAAAATCATTAGATGAGCTACTTTGTGAGATAACACCATATAACAAAATAAGATTTGTATTGTCTCTGGCGTCTGCTAAAGCAGCATCTTCCTTTTATTCATTACCTCTTTTTAGGTACCTTGGAGGCATTTACGAAGGTCAAATGCCATTGCTAACTATCGGAGAAAAAATATTTGATATAGATTTGAATGAATTAGAGGATAAACATAAGCCTAAGAAAATTGAGTTAGATACAATATCACAGATATATGTTGCTTCAAAAGAGGATAATAATTGTATTATCCCCGCAGTTGATGAAGGTGTCTGTCACTTAGCTTTGGCATTTAACCTAAAATACTTGGATATAACAGAAGAAAATATTTCTATAATAAATGAACTAATACGAATTAAAGAATATTTAGGGGAGGAGATTTAATGAGTGATGAAATGTTAGTACCTCTTGATTTATACCTTGCATCGGGAATACATATCGGAACGACCCAAAAAACAAAAGATATGGAAAGGTACATATTTAGGATAAGACAAGATGGTCTTTATATATTAGATATAAACGAAACAAACAAAAAAATAGAAAAAGTTGGAAAGTTTCTTGCCAAATTTGAATCGGAAAAAATTCTTGTAGTTTCATCAAGAATCTACGGATTCAAGCCAGTATTAGCGTTTGGTCAAAAAACAGGGGCAAAAACAATTACTAAAAGATTCATACCAGGATCCCTCACAAATCCAAACTGTGAGGATTTCATTGAGCCTGAAGTAGTCATATTGACAGACCCAAGAGCAGATTATCAAATATTAAGAGAAGCCGGACTCGCAAAAATACCAGTAGTTGCTCTATGCGACTCTGAAAATTACTTATCAAACGTTGATTTAGTCGTACCAACAAATAACAAAGGTAAAAAAGCTTTAGCACTTATCTACTACCTTATTGCCAGAGAAATGATGAAAGCAAAAGGGCAGATTAAAGACGGTGAGGAGCCTCCATTCTCAATTGATGATTTTAAATCAAAGGATGAGGAGGATTAAATGGGAGAAAAAATAACAGTTTCTCTTATTAAAGCAGATGTCGGAGGATGGCCAGGCCACGCTTTGGTGCATCCTGATTTAATTCAAACAGCTAAAAAAGAATTGGAAAAAGAAAAAGGTAAGCTTCTAATTGATTTCCACGTTACAAACTGTGGGGATGATTTAGAATTAATGATGACACATAGAAAAGGTGTCGATTGTTTAGAAGTCCACCACCTTGCTTGGAATACTTTTGAAAAAGCAACAGAAGTGGCCAAAAAATTAAAACTTTACGGTGCGGGCCAGGATCTCTTAGCAGAATCATTCAGCGGAAATGTTAGGGGAATGGGGCCTGGTGTGGCAGAGTTAGAATTCGAAGAAAGAAAAGCAGAACCTGTAATTGCATTTATGATGGATAAAACAGATCCAGGAGCATTTAATCTACCGATATATAAGATGTTTGCAGATCCATTTAACACTATAGGCCTTGTCATAGATCCAAACGCCGTGGCGGGATTTAGATTTGAAATATGGGACATATTTGATAGTAAAAAAGTATTTATGGATTGCCCTGAGGAACTTTACAAAATGCTTGCATTGATTGGTGCTAAGTCAAGATATGTAATAAAAAGAGTGTATCCTAAGAAGGGAGGAAAATTATCCGCAGATGAGGCAGTAGCAACTATAAGTACCGAAAAGCTTTACAAAATTGCCGGGGAATATGTAGGAAAAGATGACCCTGTAGCGTTAGTAAGAGCACAATCAGGACTCCCTGCAGTAGGTGAAGTACTTGAACCTTTTGCATTCCCACATTTAGTGGCTGGATGGATGAGAGGGTCACATAATGGGCCAATAATGCCTGTAAGCCAAAAAAATGCTGTATGTACAAGATTTGATGGGCCACCTAGAGTTATTGCTTTAGGATTCCAAATAGCAAATGGAAAATTAATTGGGCCTGTTGATCTGTTCGATGACCCTGCATATGACCTTGCAAGAAGAAAAGCACAAAGGGTTGCAGACTACATGAGACGACATGGGCCATTTGAGCCCCATAGATTACCTCCGGAAGATATGGAATATACAACACTTCCAAAAGTATTACGGGAGCTTGAAAAAAGATTTGAAAAATTATAATAAATATTTTTATTATTTTTAATTTTAGTAATTTGAAGATTTAATTATTTCCTTTCCGTCATCTAACATATATTAAGATTGATTCTATTTATTTTTGCAAATTTCTATTGAATAAATGTATCTAACAATTTATAATTTTCAAATAATAAATATTATCTAAAAAATACCAAATTAAAAAATAAAATTTAGAGAAATTTACTTCCTTCTTCGAGAAGCCTATTTGCAACATCTATTTCAATAGAAGCTAAAACAAAATTTCTTTTTTTTATATTTGCTTCTGCCCTATCTTTCATTCTCTTTGCTTGTCTAAAGAATTTTCTTGCTTCTGAATCATTATTTCTTCTCATAAATCATCCCCTATCAGTGGTAATAGACATTATTGCTTATTAATATTTAAATCTTTTGGTTATGTATTGATTAACAATAATAAAACTAAATTTCTTCATATTGAGAGTCTATTACTTCCCTTATCTTTTTAGCTTTGATATCTCCTACACCTTCAACTTCTTTAAGTTCTATTTCGTCTGCATTAAAAACTCCAAGAACACTACCAAATTTTTTTAATAATCTTCGAGAAAGTATAGATGACACTTCTGGAAGACCCTCAATAATATATAGTTGTTTTTCCCTTAAACCCATTATTCTTTTCTCTCCACGTATTATAGGCATTCGATCTTTCTCTTTTTGTTCCCTTAATGAGATATCAACAAAAAAATTTGCTGTTTCTTCAAGTGTTTTAGTAAAAATAATTCTAACCCTGAAATCTACTATAGCAGATATAATCGCACCTCGAATTGATTTCTCATCTATATTCCTTATTGAATAAATATCACTTCCTTCAACCACCAATATGGGAATCTCAAATGTATTTGAAAGAGACATAATTTGAGAAAAAAGAGTTCCTTTGATTAGTGATTCAATAAAGTCATTTGATGATTTTCTTTCAACTCCAACTCTATTCGATAGGATGTAATCTCCTACCTCCAAACGACTAATCTTAACATTCGCAATCTCTGATAAGATTTTTAAAAATTTCTTATCTTCCCTGTCATCTGCTATGATGTAGGGCATTTCAACAAAATCTTTAAGTTTGCTCTGTCCTTTACCAGCCATAATAGATTCATCACTCTTCTTGATATCCTTCTTTAATTCCATCACTGTATGCTTCATTAGTTTTTCTTTTCGTTTACTTGCCCAATAATACCCTTCATCTCTAGTTTTCTCTGCAATAAGAATTATCACTTCGCCACTTTTTCTTCTAGCAGTTCTACCCCTTCTCTGAATTGTTCTTATTTCTGAAGGTACAGGTTCAAATAATACAACCATATCAACTTCTGGTATGTCAAGGCCCTCTTCAGCTACTGATGTAGCAACAAGCACATTAAATTCGCCCGATCTAAATTTTTCTATTATTTCTTTCTGTTTTTTTTGGGATAGACCTTCATCCCCTTTTTTCGAAGCTTGACCAACAAATCTTTCAACCCTTACTCCATCTATCTTTTTCAACTCATTAACGATCCTTATAGTAGTGTCCCTATAATGTGAAAAAACAATCAAATTTTTTCCTACTTTTACTTCATTGGTGACTATTTCATATAATTTTGAAAGTTTAGGGTGCTCTATACCTTGTTGATTTAGATTATCTGCCATAGTTATAATTTTCATTACATTTTTTTCAGAAAGCAATTCTATTGAAGAACGGCTCTTTCCATCACGCATTTTTTTAAAGTACGATATCAAAGAAGAAATACCTTGGGTTTCTAATAATTCTAAAGCATGATACAACTTAATTGCTTTTGCTTGAGATTTGAGTGCTCCATAATAAACTGATTTTTCTTGGATTGGTACTTCTTTAATTTTATTATTAATCTTTATTACAGTACCTAATATTTCCTTTTTGGTAACTTCTTGGGATGAAACAAATCCTAAATCTTTTAGATTTGTTATTTCTTTTTTTAGTAAAAATTCAAGTAGCTTTTTAATTTCTAAAAACTCATCAGGGAGTTTTACTGTAATCCAAGATATTTCTATATCTTGAACATAAGGTTTAACATCAGGAGAATTTTCATTTCTTAATTCTATATGTTCTATTCCTAGATTTTTGATTATTTCTTGCAATTTTTCCTTATTTGATGCAGGCGAAGCTGTTAATCCTAAGATTCTAATATTTTTAGAAATAGCTTTTTCTGCTATGTAAGTGTATGCATAATTCCCTACCGCACGATGTGCTTCATCAAAGATAATAAGTCCAAATTCACCTAAATTTATTTTCCCATTTAAAATATCATTTTCTATAACTTGAGGAGTAGCCATCAAAACTAAAGATTTGTTGTATATCTCTTCTCGCTTTATTGGCGGCACAACTCCAGTGAGGATAGAAAAATTCTCTTTTTCGATATTCAATATGTCTGAAAAAGATTTAAAATGTTGTTCTGACAAAGGCTTAGTCGGAGCTAAGACTAATACTTTTTTTTTCAGTAATTGTAAAGTATATGCCGCTAATAAAATTCCAATGTAAGTCTTTCCAAGACCTGTTGGAAGTATAACTAGTGTATTTTTATCTTTACTTTTTACAAAAATAGTTTCTTGATAGGATCTAGGTGAAATCTCCCCTTTAATAAAGGGATGAGAAAAAGGCATTATCTTACCATCTTTTCTAATTTCTTCTCAATATCATCCTTTTTCTTTATCTGCCAAACTATAATATCTTCTCTTTTGGTACTTTCAACTTTACCCTCTTCTTGTAATCTTAACAAAAGAGACTTAGTTTTAATTAAACTCTCTTTTGTTTTCTCACTGATATTTTCTGCAGAAATAGGTGAGTCCTCATTCTCAAGCAATTTTATGATTCTTTGATACATAAATGCCTCCTAAAGTCATAACGAGGGAAGGGAAATCTAGCACTAGAGGTGAAAAAATATGAGAGGATTCTAACTTTTTCCTCCATTTCCCTTCCCATTAATAACAACTACATAAACCTATAAATACTTTTCGATAGTAAAAATTCTGTGAGATATTTACCGTATAGGGAAGAAAATGGGTATCTTTCAATGGGTTTGGATGAGGCGTTACTATTGTTAAGGATAGAAGATAAAGTAGAAGATACATTCAGATTTTATTCATTTTTTCCTTCATGTGCTTCAATTGGTTATTTTCAAAGACTAAGTTCTTCAATTAATTTAGATTATTGTTTTAAAAATAACATTGATTATGTTAGAAGAATAACTGGGGGGGGAAATGTATTTCATGATTACATGGGAGAAATAACTTACTCTATTGTATTATCAGAAAAGAAATCACCCGATAACATTCTAGATTCATTTGAATTTATTTATGGAGGGATTATAAAGGGATTAAAAAATATGGACATTAACGTTGAATTTAAACCCCTTAATGATCTTACTTTTAATTCTAAAAAAATATCTGGCTCAGCTCAAACTAGAAAAAACGGAATTATTTTACAACATGGAACTCTTATGTTTAATACAAATATTGAATTAATGGAAAAAGTTCTTAGAATATCTAACCAAAAAACGGAAATAAGAAAAAGGGTTACTACACTTTCTAGGGAAGGGTATAACATTGGTAAAAAAGAATTAATTAAAAACTTAAAAAAAGGATTTGAAGAAATTTATGGGAAATCAAATAAAGGTAAACTTTCTAGAGGAGAACTAAGTCTTGCAAAAAAATTAGCTTATGGAAAATATAAATCAAAAGAGTGGAATTATAAAAAGTAGATTAAATAAATATTCAAAATCAAATTGTTTTAGGTGCTATTTTATCTATAAACTCATAAGGATTATCTACATAGATTTTTACCTTAATTGAACCAAGTGGAGATAATTTTGATAGATTTACTCTGCCTGCAAAAGCAGCTTGTTTATTCATCAAAAAAGATATTTTTAATTCTTGAGTGCCTTCCTTTAATATCATATTGACACTATCCCTTATCGCATCTGAATATATTAATTCGATGAATCTTGAAAGGACACTTTCGTCTTCAGAATATCCAATAATTACCTCTTTATTTTCTTCTATATTGATGTCAGGAAATATATTAGTTATTGATATCTTTACTTTTTCTGGATCCTCTGTATTCTTTACATCTGCATAGACTTTCAATTTAAAGCTCATATTTCTTAATCACCGTATAGATATTTTCCTTAAAGTCTTCTAAAGTGCCATTGTTGTTAATAATAACGTCTGATAAAGCCAATGCTTCACCCAAACCCCATGAAAGTTCCCTTAAATCTCTTTTATGGAACTCTTCATAAGTTTGATGGTCATCGTCTCGTTTTCTATTTTTCAATCTTTCAAATCTAATTTTGGGTGAACAGTGTATACCAATTAAAAAAAAATCCATTTCATTCCTAAATCTTTCAATTTCTTTTATCCCCCGTATACCCTCAATCAAAAATTTATTATCATGGGTTTTCCTTATTTTATCTAAAGTCAAAATGGCTATTACATCAAGCCCATTTTCATCTCTAAGCATTTGGGCAACTTTACCACTTTCTTCCAAAGGGTATCCTTTTCTTACAGTTTCTTCTCTTACAATATCTCCCATAGAGATGAATCTATATCCTAAAGTAAGTGCAATATTAACAAATTCACTTTTTCCAGAACCAGGCATACCAACTATTCCTATCATCCTACCACCCTTGCTTCAGATATAATTGAAGGAGTGATTATACCTCCCGTATCTTTTACTTGCCCGTATACCCCTTTAACTTTATTTAAGAATTCAAAAATATTTCCCACTATCATCCCATGTTTGATAGGATGTTTTCTTTCCCCATCATTAATGTAAAATCCACTCGAGATTTCTACAGAAAAATCTCCCGAAATTGAATTTGCTGTATGTGCCCCCCTTAATTCATTTATAATAAATCCTTCTTCTATTCCTTCTAATGTTTCTCCTCCAATAATGAAATTAGTAGTGCCAATTGAAGGAAGAGATTTATAATCTCTCTCTGAGTTACCTGTGGATTCAACACCATATTTTTTTGCATAAAAATCGTCATAGAGATATTTTATTAATATCCCATTATCTATAACTATATTCCTTTTTGTAGAATTACCGTCTCCATCAAAATTCGTAGAGGCAACACCATACTCAAGTGTGCCATCATCTATTATTGTAAGATTTGTTATCTTTTTGCCAATCTTTCCTTTTAAAAAACTTTTATTTTTGTCAACACTTTCTGCAAAAAGATGAGGTATAAACGTATTTGACAACAATGAAGAAATCGCTTCAGGCCCCAGGATTACATCACAATACATAGGGTGTATTTTTTTTGCATTACTAGTTTCTTTTGCTTTCAATGCAGCTAGTTCTCCAATTGGAGTAAACTCAAATTTTTTTCTCATGATATTATAATCAAAACCAGTAGCTACATCATCATTTTTGTAAATGGAAGAGAGATATCCGAAAAGAGTCGCATATTTTTGATATAAAGAAATTCCTGTTGTTGATGAAATTGCTTCTTCATAGAACGTAAGATTAGTGCTCCCCGAAGAAGGAACTCCACTTTTTTCTTTACATCCTCTAATCATATCCATTGAGAATTCCATTAGATCCTTAGAAGTTATATCATACAAAGACTTGTCTACCAATTTTCTCTCTTTTATTGTAGTTGGGATAGGAAGACTAATAAAATCTTCTTTATCTCTAGATACCTTAAGAACTTTATACGCAGTCTTAACACAATCTTCTAAATTAGTAAGATTATTTGTAAATGAAAAGCCCTGTTTTTTTCCTTCAATTACTCTTATTCCGATTCCAATTGTCTCTTTCTCTTCACCAATCTCAATATTACTTTTTTCTATATCATAAGAAATAACTTTTATTTTTTGGGCAAATACATCCCCTTCAGAATGCATAAACTTCATTGTTTTATGTGCTATTTCTTCCAAATCCATCTGCTCACCTAATTTGACATTGCTTTAAGTATTAAAAAAGTTTCTAATTATTTATTTTTGTGTTTAACTTTTAATAGACCTGTAAACCATTTAAATGTAAGTAGTAGTAAAAGATATATGGATATATCAAAAGACAAAGCCTCAATTGAAGCAATTCTTTTCATATCTGGTGAACCTGTTCCAATCTCTAAATTACTAAAAAAACTAGGCATAAAGGAAAGAGATTATGTAGAAGGATTGATTGAAAGTCTTTCAAAAGATTATATTGATAGGGGTAGTTCTATAGAAGTTATAAGGGCCGTAGAAGATAGGTATACAATGCAAGTAAAAAATGAATTCTCCTTGCTTACTGCAGACTTTGCTCCGAAATCAGAGATAAGGGGAGCAGTTCTAAAGACACTAGCCATTATTGCATATAAGCAGCCATTAAAAAAATCTGACTTGGTAAAATATAGGGGAAGTCAATGCTATGGGCATGTTAAATCCTTAGTTGAAGCGGGCCTTGTTGATGCTGAATCTTGTGGGAAAACTAAAATGTTAAAAACAACTTCTAAATTTTCTGAAATATATGGTCTTGAATCTTCTACACCAACTGAGATTAGGAAATTCATGGAAAGTATCTTAAAATAAAAACTTTTATAAATAATCTATCCTTTAACCGCATGTTGAAATGTATGACAGATCTAAATAGAATTGCTCAAGAAATTAGGAATTACGAGGGTGTTAAAAGAAAAAATCCTATTAAATATCTAATTAATCAGTTTAAGCCTTTTTCTAATTATGGAAATACTGTTATTGATTTCGGCGATGATGCAGCAGTTTTAAAATTTGATAACAATTATTTGCTTTTAGCTGCAGATGGAATTTGGGCAAATTTATTAAACGATCTTTTTTGGGCAGGATACTGTGCTGTGCTCGTAAATGTCAACGACATCTATGCAATGGGAGGTAAACCTATTGCTATGGTTAATATAATGTCTTTAAAAAAGACGGATAATTGTAAAAATTTACTTGAAGGTATAAAAACTGGTTGTGATAAATTTAAAGTTCCAATGGTCGGAGGACATCTCCACCCAGATACACAATCTACAACCGTATCAGTTTCAATAATGGGGAATGCGTCAAAGATACTTTCAAGTTTTTCTGCAAAAGAAGGAGAAGATATTATCTTAGCAATGGATATGGATGGCCGGCAATATAATAACTTTCTTAATTGGGATACCACTCTAAATAAATCATCTGAAGAATGTTTATCTAAACTCGGCATAATGAATGAAATCGCAGAAAAGGAACTTTCATTCGCAGCTAAAGATATATCTAATCCCGGCATATTGGGCACAATTGGAATGCTTCTTGAAACCTCACGAAAGGGAGCGGTAATTGACATTGAAGAAATACAAAGACCTGAAAACATGGATTTTATGGACTGGTTAAAAATTTACCCAGGATATGGATTTACATTGACATCTGCACCTGAAAACTCTGATAAGATCTTATCCCTTTTTAAAAAGCAAAAAATAGAAGCTAAAATTGTCGGGAAAGTTACTAATGATAATACTATGACTATACAAGACAAAAATGAGAAAAAAACACTATTTGACTTTAAAACAGACATTATAACGGGAATAAAATAATTATCTTTTTAAACTATTGACATTTACTTTTTCTATGAGATGTAATGAATGTGAAGATTCCTTTTGTATGGAAGGAATAAACTGTTATAGTAAGGATATCCAAATCTACGCAGAAAACGAAATAAAAAAAGAAGAAAATCATAATTTTTACATAACTTCAACTGAACTTGAAGTAGATGCATATATGAAACTCCCAAGAGTATTAGAGTTAATTGAATTTTCCAAGAGAATGAATTATAAAAAACTCGGTATTGCATCTTGCATAGGATTAAAAAATGAATCTCAGATTCTGACTAGTTTGCTTCAAGAAAAGGGATTTGAAGTATCTCTTGCTATTTGTAAAGCGCACGGAATTGGTAAAGGTGACTTCGGCGTAGTTAAAACTTTATCTAACAATCTAAGTGAATCTGCATGCAATCCTGTAGGTCAGGCTAAATTACTGGAAAAAGAAGGTACCGAATTTAATATTGTCGTAGGATTGTGCGTAGGCCATGATTCTTTATTTATCAAATATTCAAAGGCCCCTACTACAGTCCTTATAGTCAAAGATAGGATTTTAGCCCATAATCCAATAGGTGCACTTTATTCTAACTATTGGATAAAAAAGATAAAAAACTACAAATTTGAATGATATTATTGGGCATTACAGGATGCTTTTCCGTTTGAAAATCTCTCTAATTCGCCTTTGATAAATTTACTAATAACATCTTCAATTTTTTCTCTTTTAGTAAAGAAGATATCAAATCCTTGACTTCTAAGAGCTTCCATAGCATGCGGCCCTAAATTTGAACAGATTATAATCCCAACATTTTTTCTGAAAAACAAGTCCAAGAGACTCTCAGATCCACCGAAGTGATCACTTGTATTTTTCAAGACCTCTATATTTTTGATTTTATTATCGACTATCTCTACGATAGTATATGTAGGAGCCATACCAAAATGATTGAAAACAGTATCTGAAAGTCCACCTTTAGAATCTGTCGGTATTGCGATTTTCATAGTATTACCCTTAGCTCATAATTAGGAAAGATTATTATACTAAATTATCTCTCCTCTTTTTACAATTGTACGCATTAATCTTGAGATTAATAATTTTTTCCCTATTGCAATTTGGGCATTTCCCCTCATTCTTTGAACTAACATCCAATTCCCATACATAGTTGCAATTTTGACATTTAAATTGTGTAATACCAATTTCATAATCCCCGCCAAATATCTCAATAGCTTTAGAATTAACCAGGGCGTCTGATACTTTATTTCTAGCTTCTTTTAATATTCTATGAAAGGTAGGCTGTGAAATTCCCATTTTTTCAGAAGCCTCGATCTGTTCTAATCCAATTAAATCCTTAAGTCTAATTGCTTCAAGTTCTTCAAAAGTAAGCCTGACAATATCTAGTTGCTCTAGTGGTACTCCTCGGGGTTTAAAATAACGTGTATGAGTATCTACATAAATACATCTTTTTTTCCTTGCTCGAGGCATATAATATAAATATATTTTTCTATTAAAAAACTTATCCTTTTTTATTATACAAAATTAACAGAATAGTATAAAAATAAAAAAATTAAATTACTATATTTAAGGAACTACTGTTACCCTAACTGAAGCATATTTTGCAACATCTTCTGCAACATGACCCATTACTAATCTTTTGATTCCTGTGAGCCCAGTCTTACCGACAACTATATGGTCAAAGTTTTCTTCATCTGCAATCTGTACTATTGTGTCAACAACTCTTCCAAGTTTAAGCATTGTTTTTGCTTTCAGTCCATTCTTTGCTGCAAGTTTTTCCATTTCCTTTAATATGTTGTTACCTCTCTTGCATATTGGATCGTCCATCATGCAAGTTAGCTGATTTTCGAAGAAAGGAGAGTACCTCTTTATATCATCTGTTCCTTTTATCTTATCTTTCCAGTCAGGTAAGAATCTATCCATTGCCTCATAATTCATCTGTAATTTATCTACATCTAACACATGTACTATAGTTACATTTGCCCCTGTTTTACTAGCTACCCATGATGCATATTCTACTGCTTTTTCTGAAGCTTTAGAACCATCTACTGGAACTAGCATTTTTTTTATTAGTTCAACCATAATATCGCCATTTGTATATTTAATATCTCCCTATATAAATTTTTTCATTCCTTAAAAATTTATTAGAAATAATATTTATAAATTGGCATATCTAATATCATATTGAAAATATAAGCCTTTTATATATCAAGAACAAATTGTGTATAAAAAGTTTTATCCAGCTTTTTTAATTTAAAAAGAGAATATGTTATTGCCTTTATATCCATTTCTATAGTACTTCCAATAATATGATTTCCAAAAATTTTAGCAGTAAGGGATCTCCCATCACTTGAAACATTCACCTTAAAAGATGAAAATAGAATTGCTTCACTATCCCTGATAATTAAGAGTTCCGTAATCCAATTGATTAAAAGAGAAGAAATATCATTTCCTTCGATGAAAATTTCTTTAGTTATTTTCCTTTCTAATTTAGTGGGATTTATCATTAAACTCGTGACCGCAATAGCTGCATTTTCAAATAATTCATCAATAGTATTTCCCCATACCCTGACACCAATATCTGCAGTAACATCGAAGTATTCAAATTTATTCGTACCCATCATATAACTTATAAGAATAAAGCTTTTAAAATATTCCATTAACTATTTATTATATGAAAAAACTCTACACCATAATATTTATAAGTTTTTTAACATTGAGCCTCATTACAATCACAGGAATAACAGCGCCAAACGAGAAAATGAAGATATACTTCGAAAAAACGCCTTCTTTTTATTCAGGCGACAGTGGAGAATTTTCAATTGTTTTTGACAATACAAGCAATAGTATCTTAAAAAATATCAATATTTATGTAAAAGACGAATATTTTGAACTTAATAAAAATAAATTTATCTATGGGGAGTTACAACCAGGTGAAAAGAAAATAGAAAGAATTCGTTATACCGTCAAAGCTATTGATCCTGGAACATATCCATTAAAGGTAACAACCCAATATTCTTATCAAGTATATTGTTCTGGTCTGAAGTGTGATTATGCGTCTGAAGGATTTTTACAAGAAGTTCCATTTAGAATTGATGGAGTTAGGACACCCATAATTAGCTTAAAAGATAGAAGTTTTGAAATAAAAGAAGTTCCGTATTCACTACCAATTTATATTGCCAATAGAGGATCTACAGTTAAGAATTCATATATGATAATGGAATATGATAAATCTAAATTTAATCTAGATTATACAGAAAATATTGGTGTAATTGCTTCCTTAGTTAAAAAAGAAATAGTAGTTACTAAAATCCCAGAAACACCTGGAGAGTATACTATATATCTTAATCTAGAAATAAAAGATATGTATGATAAATCCACTTATTTGAAATTTCCAATTAAATTAATTATTAATCCTATTGATGTTGTGAAATTAGACCCTCCTAGCGAACTAAAAACAAATGAAGTGAATGATACCAAACTAACTTTGGGCCAAACAACACCTCAATCAAAAGTCCAAAAACCAATTTTTACCATTTTACAAGAAGCTATTCTAGTACTAACATTATCTGGATTGATAGCAACAATCTCGTTAATGCTACTTTCAAGAAGATAAGACTTCTCCTATCTCCCTAATTTCTAGTAGATTGGTTCTTTGTTTTTTTGAGTTACTTACTCCTGCAGTAAAAATAAAAAGATCGCTATCTTGTAATCCTTCACTTTTTAAATATTTGGCAGCATGAAAGGCTCCGTCTGAAATCCCTTCCTTCTCTCTGTTTAAATGCACTTCTCTTATACCCCAAACTAAAGAGAGCTTTCTAGCAGTTGCGGGATTGTTTGTCATACCGTAGGTAGGTACAGACAGTTTATGTCGAGACACCATACATGCAGTATACCCAGACCTAGTTGAAGTAACGATTGCTTTAACTTCAGAAAGTAATACGGCTTTAGCGACAAGAGAAGATATTACGTCTGCGATTCTTTTAGATGGCCCGTAATCTGTTCTTGGTTTAAGCTCTTTCTCAGTTTCAATGGCCACTTTTACCATCATTTCCACACTCTCAATCGGGTATTTCCCAATTGCTGTTTCACCAGATAACATAACTGCATCAGCACCGCTGTAAATTGCACTGGCTATATCCTCAACTTCCGCCCTAGTTGGTCTTGGATTTTCTATCATTGAGTTTAACATTTGAGTTGCTACTATGACTGGCCTACCTTTAGCATTACATTTTTCTATTATGGATCTTTGAACGCTTGGAATTCTAGAAAGATCAATTTCAACGCCTAAATCCCCTCTCGCAACCATTATTCCTTCAGAATATTCTATTAAATCATTTATGTTTTTTATTCCATAGTTTGACTCTACCTTAGAGATAATCCATTGCTCTCCTTCTATTAATTCTCTAGCTTTCAATATATCCTCTTTAGTCGATGCAAAGGACAGTGCAATGAAATCTACATCATTTTTTACTCCAAATTTGATGTCAACTATATCATTCTTAGTAACGGCGGAAGGACAATATGCATCTCCTGGTATATTTATGCTCACCTTTTGTCTAAGATTTCCTTCATTCAACGCTTTGAGGTAAATATTTCCCTCTTCAATCTTAACTACCGTAAAGATCAATGTGCCATCATCAACTAAGACTTTGTCACCAGATTTCAAAAATTGGGATATATCGTTTTGTAATTGAATAATGCCATTTTGTTTTTTTGAAGAAAATATATACTCTTTTCCCGTGAATATATGGATTGTATTGTTGAATTCCCCAATTCTTATATCGGGGCCTTTAGTGTCTAGCAGAATACCAACTCTTTTATTTGTATCCTCAGATACTTCCCTTATTGTTTTAATCACCTTGAGATGTTCAGAGTGGGTGCCATGGGAGAAATTTAATCTAGCTACATCCATTCCAGACTTAACAAGTTTTGTTATCATCTCATAATTTGAAACACTTGGCCCTATTGTGCATATGATCTTAGTTTTCTTCAAATTTAGAATTCCTCCCAAGCGATATCAAATTCAATTTCTAGATTCATTATTTTATCGATAACTGCCTTCAATGTCATATTTTTTGATTCTTCAGAAATATTTATTAAAAATCCTAGATTACCCTTGTTAATAAGAATTGAAGTGGTTTTTTCAGTACTAACTTTTTTACCAAGAATATCTTTTTCCGGAAAGCTTTCAGGATCTATCTTAATTTTTGTTATTAGTACTGTGCCTTTATCTCCAGTAATGCCTTTAATTTTATCTTTTAATCTTTTTTGTATTTCTAATATAGACACATTCCTATGTTGTCTGCAGTAATGAACAGAATGGATGGTATAGATATTTTTATCACCAGTGTACTCTAAAAAACCAATACTACTATCGCCAGTATCTCTTCCTTTATGTCCTGGGAAACTACAATTTTTAACTTCAAGAGGATCAATAGAGAAGACCTTCATTATCCCAAGAATATCTTTTGCCTTATCGGCCATTAAATGTTCCATTTCTTACACCTAAAAATTAGTTATTGGCTTAATATAAAAGTTTCACTGTATTTAATTGACGTATCAATCATCGTTACATTTATAAAGAATTTCAAAATATATGGTTTGGACTTTATAAGTATGCGGGGGTTGCCGAGCCTGGTCAAAGGTGCAGGGCTTAGGACCCTGTCTCGTAGGAGTTCCCGTGTTCAAATCACGGCCCCCGCACTTTTTTTATAAAGCTAATGTGGCATTGTTTTTTATTTTAAAACAAGTTAGTTTTAAGGCCAGAAGTTTATTAATTTCAAGTATAGTTTTTGGAATGAGAATAGATTGAAAGGAAGATTATTTAGAGTAATTTAATTCACTTTCAATCATATAAGATAAATTTAGTAGGATCATGTTCAAATTAGTAGATCTGCAGTTAGGGCACCTTACAGGAGCCTTAAATGTGTAATTCCCTCCACACTTGCATTTTCCTGCAAACTCTTCGACTAATCTATTATATTCGTCCTCGTTTATTGGTTCCCCCGGATAATTATCTTGGATATACTTGTCGGAAGCTCCAGTTGCAACGCAATAAGGTATCTTAATTCCTTTTATGAATTTTAAATGGATTTCACCCAGTTCATGAAATGATACGCATCGTAGCTCGCCGCACTTGTCGCAGTGCAGATCGTGGACAATGAATCCGCCGCCCATACGAACTTCGTACCTTGTGCCACAATCCTTGCATATGGCTTCAGAAATACATCCCATGCATAATAAAAGAGTTACTACTATTTATTGCTAATTGAAGCTTATCTTACTAAGATATTTCTTTCATGCCCTTTATAGATGAATTTGTCTTCTATATTGTCCTTTGATAGTTCAACAAATTCCAAAATCTCTGCTATCTTAGAGCTCATTTTATCTGTGTAATAAAGTGAAATAGCTTTGGAAGCCTGGGCTCTTTAGGTGACTCATATTTGGTCTTTCCAAGATGACTTGTTATTACATGGAGAATCTTGTTTTCAATTCCTCGTCAAATCCATCAATTTTGTTGGAAATATGGATTAAACATAAATCCAGATAACTACAAGCTGCCCCTTCTTTACAACAAAGCCTCATTAAAAAAAGTGCCATGCCTTTTTCACAAATTATCCAGAACTCCTTCTTGGTCACAACATCGTCATAGGGAACATCATAGATCTTAGCCTTTACAACCCCCCCATAATGTCATTATATCAAGCGATACAAAGTATAGGATGATTTTACAAGAGTATTGGAAAAATCTACATGCCTTTTACCTAAAGTCCTTGATGTCCAATATTATACTCGATGATTTAAAAATATCCTTATGTTTAAAAATAGGAATAAAAATAATCAATTAATGATACTATTCCTTATATCCGAGCTGTTTGGCCTTATCTAAACATTCATTTGCTAGGGTATCTCTACCGAGTTTCTGAAGTGCAACTCCTTTGTTCCACCACGCATGCGCATCCTTTGAATTTAACTCAATAGCCCTTTCAAAACACGACAATGCTTCTGAGTATCTTCCCATATTTAATAGAGATATTCCTTTGTTACGCCATGCAAATGCATTATTTGGATCCAGTTCAATAGCTCTTTCATAGCATGACAATGCCTCTGGATATTTCCCTAGTCTAAGGAGTGACACTCCTTTGTTACGCCATGTAGGCGCATAATTTGGATTTAGCTCAGTAGCCCTTTCAAAACACGATAATGCCTCTGAGTCTCTCCCTATATTTAAAAGCGATATTCCTTTGCTACGCCATGCGACTGTATAGCTTGGATCCAGTTCAATAGCTCTTTCATAGCATTTGATTGCATTTGCAGCATCACGTGACTCAAGATACTCATTTCCCTTTCTGTTAGATTCTATAGCTTCAGGATTCTTACTTTCCATATGTTTATACTTTTCATGTGAGATTGGATCCAATATACCATTACAGTAGGGGCAAGTTATCCATATCCTTCTTAATCCCCTGCCACAATGCCTACATAAAGAAAAATAATTAGCCTGATCTTGTTTTTCCTTTGACAAACTTTCTCCGCAATAAGGGCAATGTGGGAATCCACTTGAAACAGTTTTACCACATTTTTTACAATTTATTTCTTCCATCTTTACCACGTATAATTATAATTTTCATCTTTTATAAAAATATGGAAAAAAGGAGGAAATTATTTTTCAAATAAAAATTACTCCTTTTTCCAGTTCCAGAACTTGTTGCTCGGCATCACTTTCCACTCCTTGTCCCGACACTCTGTTCTAACGGGGATCCAAATGTTTCTAATCTTTTTCATAGGGCAGATGTGACATGGGCCTGGGCTCTGCTTTTTGGAATTACCAGAATAGCTGCACCTGATGTATGAGAAAGATCTACTGACATGCGATCTTTTGATGTGGGGGCATGTTATGCTTTCACAATCGTTCCTTGTGGATGCTACCCTTATGCGCTTGTCATGCACCTTCATCCTCCTGATGCTAATAAACTCAGGTATGGTCTTTTGGACCTGTATCCTATAGAAAAAATCAAGCCTTGTCTGCGCTAGATTGTTGCCCATGGCCCTAATTTTAGGGCCAGGTATATTATGCAAATCCTAAAGCAAAATACTATTTAGTATTAAGTTTAATATAAAAAGATAAAAAAATATAATTTATTCTCTGTTGCCAAGTCCGAACTTTTTCATGATCCAGTCCATTGGGAGGGACTTCTTTGCAGTTTCACAAACAACATCAAGATAAGCAATGTAGATGTCGTAGTTGTTGTTTCTATCGTCATACCATACTACGCGGTCGCAGTATATGGCTGGAACATATTGGCCAGCTGTGTTTGTAGTTATCTGAAACTCCTGCCCTGTTTTCAGGTTGTAGCCGTAGATGTCTGCGTTGGTGTTTCTATAGTCATCCCAGACGACGATGTCGCCGTATATGGCCGGATGATATTGGTAATTTGTGTTTGTAGTTATCTGAAACTCCTGCTTGGTCTTCAGATTGTAGCCGTAGATGTCTGCGTTGGTGTTTCTATAGTCATGCCAGACGACTATGTCGCCGTATATGGCTGGAGAATATTGGTCATTTGTGTTTGTAGTTATTCGAAACTCCTGCCCTGTTTCAGGTTGTAGCCGTAGATGTCCGAGTTGGTGTTTCTATAGTCATACCAGACGACTATGTCGCCGTATATGGCTGGATCATATTGATCAGCTGTGTTTGTAGTTATCTGAAACTCCTGCTTGGTCTTCAGGTTGTAGCCGTAGATGTCCGAGTTGGTGTTTCTATAGTCATGCCAGACGACTATGTCGCCGTATATGGCTGGAGAATATTGGTGAGTTGGATCTTTAGTTATCCTTTCTTCAGATAGGACCTTTGTCCCCAAGACAGATGAGAATGCGGCAAATGCCAGGACAAATATAATTAATAATGATTTTAGATATTTTCCCATGTTATCACAATTATTGTTACTATAGCCGCTATGATAATATTTAAGCATTTCGGCTAATCCAATTGCCCATTTTAATTCCAATCCCATTAAACAAACTGGCCCTATCTTTTAATGGAAGCTTGGCATGCTAAATGATCGTTTAATGAAAATAATTATTTTCAACACTTTTGTCCATTTCTAGCTCTCTTGTAGAGAAGTAGCCCCATTCTTCTATTGGCCCTAATTTTAGGGCCAGGTATAATATGCAAATCCTAGAGCAAAATAGTATTTAGTATTTTTAGGGCCTAATAGGATATGGAAAAGAATTTTTTTTCTATATTTTTTCCATATTCTTATATATCTTGAAACAATAGTGATTTGAGGTAAATATATGACTACTGTTTGTAAAGAAGAAACGGAATGTAGTATATGTAATAAAAAAAGTTCACATGAATTAATTATGAGCACGAATGCATTTGGCTCTCCAGACTTGGATACAAGGCCACCAGAAATGAGGAGGTCAACCATGATTTACTGGGTCCAGGAATGCCCTTATTGTGGCTATTGCAATGAAAACATTGGTTATGCAAATAAGGAATATCCAGAATTAATAAAAACAGAATCTTATCGTGATCAACTTAAAAACAAAGATTATCCACAACTCGCAAATCGCTTCTTGTGTAATTCATTTCTTACCGAGAGGGATAAATCATACAAGGAATCCGGACTTCAATCATTGTATGCGGCATGGGCGTGTGACGATTCACCTGAACATTCAGAGATGGCAATCAAATGCAGAGAAAGAGCATATGATCTTTTTCAACTAGCAAAATCGAATGGTGAAAACATTTTTAACAATGACCTTGAAGACGGAGTTATTTTGGTAGAACTTCTAAGAAGGATGAAGAGATTTGATGAGGGGCTAGAAAAGTGTATCAAAGAAATAAGTAAGAATTCTAATGGTATCTTAAAAAAAATTTTAGAGTACGAAAAACTTCTTATCGAGAATAAGGATAGTTATTGTCATAATGTAAGGGAAATCCAATTAAAATAATTGGCCCTATCTTTTAATAGCTAACGTTTAATATAAAAAGCAAATGTAATAACTGCGCGTAGTCTTAGTTATATGCAATGTTAGATTTGTCTCTAATTTTAATTTCAAATCCCATTAAACAAACTGGCCTTTTCTTTTAATGGAAGCTTGGCATGCTAAAGGATCGTTTAATGAAAAAGGAAATT
Organism: archaeon; assembly: GCA_029563035.1. The sequence goes on from JAKQTP010000087.1 coordinate 60,429, forward strand.
ATTTGGCCTTATTTCTTCTTGGCTGCCATTTTGAAAAAGTCCGCCTTTAGATTAGAATTTTGTTTCATCAATTCAAACATCTCCATGGAAGCCCTCATATCTTCAAGCATAGAAGAATTTCCCTGTGCAAACTTGAAATAATCATTTCTGACTTCACTAATCTCCATATCCTTAGTATACCTAGATTTTATGCCATGAGTCTTTTGTAAATGAATTTCTAGAGCCCTATAGATTGAGAATAGGTATGTGGTACATATTATTTCAATACGGCTAGGAATAAATAAATATGCCCGGCCCTGTATTTTTCTGATAGCACATTTTGGAAACAATAAAGCTATATACCTATAATTCCTTAGTTAATTGATTTTATGGGATTAGAAATACCTGAGATATTAACGATATCAGAACAAATGAAAGAAAATTTGCTGGATAAAGAAATTACAAACATCATTTTGACCAAACACTCAGAATCAACAATTAAACAGGGAATGTCAAATCTTGACAATAGAAATAAAGATATATTAAATTCCAAAATAAAAAGAATAACCCCTAAAGGTAAGTGGATATTTTTAGAGTTTAAAAATGGCAGTATTTTAATGTTTGGCGAAATAATAGGTAAATTTCTGTATATCAAAAAAGATTTACCATTACCTCCAAAATACCATGTTAGTTTTCAATTTGATGATGGTTCCATCGTCACACTCAATCTTTTCCTATACGCATTTATAGTAGTTGCCACATTAGAAGAGAAAAAAGTTCACAGATATGCCGGCAATATTGGTATTTCTCCAAATGAATCAGAATTTACATTAGACTATTTTTTACATGTTTTATCAAATAATGAAAATAAATCAATTAAAGCTGCACTAAACCTTCAAGAAGAAATGTCTGGCCTTGGAAACGCCTATATAAATGATATTCTTTACATGGCAAAAATACATCCTAAAAGAAAAGTATCTGATCTTAAGGAAATAGAGCGAAACAATCTTTATGATTCTATCATCAAGACAATAAATTCTGCAATTGAACTTGGTGGAAGTTCAGACGAATACGATCTTTATGGTAATTTGGGAAAATATGTTAGGCTCATGGGTAAAAATACCAATGAATGTAAATTGTGTGGCAATAAAATACTAAAAGAAAATATTCTTGGATCATCCTCATATTTTTGTCCAGTGTGTCAAAAATATGATTAATATTATACATTCTTATCTAATTCTAAAAAAACTAAGCAGAATGCTTATTATTCCATTAGTTTTTCTCTTAGGATTTTCGTTTAATTCGGATAATTTTTTTTGAAAACATGTGTCTGTCGATTCATTTTTCTTAGTTGGCATACATTCATTTAAATCAAATTCTTTTTTCGTGTCATGATTAAAATAAAAAATACATTCCCTAGAAGTTGATACCAATGTCGAGCTGTCAAGTGAAATTGCTAAAGAGTTAATGGAATACAAGTAATATTTGTCATCGTAAGTTTGATAGCATTTTATTTCTTTTCCATTTTTGGACAATATATAAATGGTGTCCATAGATCCAGCAGCAACTTTAGTTCCATCTGGATTAATGGCTACAGAGTATACCCCTTTATCATCAAGAGATTGCCATAACAATTTACCATTATTTGACATAGCATATACCCCTCCGTCCCTTGAGCCGGCCACTATGTAATTTCCATTAGGGGTGATCTTGACATTTACTACTCCATTATTTTTCTTAGTTTTATTTAATATCTCTCCGGAATTTGATATAGTATAAATCCAACCATTTTTCGTACCAGAAACAATGTAAGCCCCATCAAAACTCATATCTATTGAACTTATCTCGCCCAGAGTTTTTATTTTCCAAATTACTTTACCGTCTTCTGACAAAAAATATATACTTTTATCATTTGAACCTATAGCAATATATTCTCCATTTGGATTAATAGCGACTGTTGTAACAGGGGCCCCAGTTTCATATTTCCAAAGTAGACTACCTTCCTTTGATAAAAAATAAGCCGCTCCATCATCAGATCCTGCAATTATTTTTGATCCATTAAACGATAGTGCAACTGATTCAACTGTATTTCCTGTAACAAAGGACCAAAGTAAATCCCCTTCTTTAGAAAACATATACACTTTTTTGTCTTTTGAACCCCCTACTATAAAAGAACCATCGGGTGTTAAATCTACACATAATGCCCTATCATTTGAAGGATATTTCCACAAAAGATTGCCTTCTTTAGATAAAAAATAAAAATTATTATCCAATGATCCACAAACTATATAATCTCCTTCAGAAGATATATCGACAGAGTAAACCGCCTTATCTGTTTTATAATTCCAATCTGCTTTACCGGCCAATAGGGTGGGAATTTGTCCAAAAATAACAAAGAACATAAAGAGAATAGCTATAGTATATCTATCCATAAAAAATTAAATTAGTAATCGATTTTTAAGGGTGATGGTTACCATTGCGAGTTTTTCAAAAATCATCGTTAATTACATATGAAAATGTCGGTAACTAATTAATAATATCCCAAGGGTATTATTTTTATATTTAAGGCACGAAACTTATGTTCATTAATGTCGAATCTAGTTAATAAGGATAATTTCAGTTTCATATCCATTTTTACTAGTATATGTTTATTAACTAAAAGATTAATATACTCAATTAAAGCATTACACATAGGTGGGCAAAATGGACTTCGAAAAATTAGGCTCATTTTACTTAGGTAAAGAATTTGACATGAAAAATGGAATACTAACTGATAAGCTTGTTATGTATGATTCAAGGGATCTTACAACACATGCGGTCTGTATTGGTATGACCGGGAGTGGAAAAACTGGTTTATGTATTGATATTTTAGAAGAAGCTGCCATAGACAATATCCCTGCGATAATAATTGATCCAAAAGGAGATATCACAAATTTATTACTTACGTTCCCAGAACTAAAAAAAGAGAGTTTCCTCCCGTGGGTAGATCCTGATGAAGCCAACAGAAAAGGAATGAGTATAGACGACTATGCTGCACAACAGGCAGACTCATGGAAAAAGGGATTGGCAGATTGGGGCCAGGATGAAAATAGAATTAAAATGCTGCGTGAAAATGCAGATTTTGTAATATATACCCCCGGAAGTGAGGCAGGGCATCCTGTTTCTATATTACATTCTTTTGATGCGCCTTCTTTTAATTGGGAAGAAGATTCAGAATTAATTAGAGATCAAATACAAGGCATTGTCAGCAGTCTACTGGGGCTAATTGGGATTGAAACAGATCCAATAAACTCTCGTGAACATATTCTACTTTCAAACATATTTGAAAATTTCTGGAGTAAAAATCAAAATCTTGATATAGCAAAACTCATCCTCTCAATTCAAGATCCACCTTTCAGAACCCTAGGTGTATTTGAAATTGATACCTTTTTTCCGAAAAAAGATAGATTGAACTTATCAATGAAATTGAATAATCTTATTGCGTCACCAAGCTTTAAAAATTGGCTAGAAGGTAACCCCTTGGATATACCTGAATTCATCTCAAATAAAGATGGTAAACCAAAGCATTCAATTTTTTATATTGCCCACTTAAATGACTCTGAAAGAATGTTCTTTGTCACTCTTCTTTTCAATCAAATTATATCTTGGATGAGAAAACAAAGTGGGACAAATAGTCTCAGAACATTGATTTATATGGATGAAATATTTGGTTATTTTCCACCAGTTTCCAATCCTCCAAGTAAAAAACCCCTCCTTACTTTGCTAAAACAAGCGAGGGCTTTTGGAGTTGGGGTACTACTAGCTACTCAAAATCCTGTGGATTTGGACTATAAAGGGCTTACAAATACCGGTACTTGGTTTATAGGTAGACTACAGACAGAAAGAGACAAACTAAGATTGCTTGAAGGATTAGACATAATTAGCGCAAATTCTAAAGAATCTTTAAATAAAGAAAATATGAATAAACTAATATCTAACTTAGGAAAAAGGGTATTTATTCTTCATAATGTCCATGCAAAAGAACCTATCATTTTTCAAACAAGATGGGCTATGAGTTATTTGAGAGGGCCAATGACAAAAAATGAAATTAAGTTACTATCGAAGGAGAGATATCATGAAACTAAATCTCCACCTACAATAAAAAAGACGTATATTGGGGCATCTTCAGACAAATTTACTTCAACTCCGCCAACAATTTCAAGAGACATTCAACAAATATTCTTACCCGTTATCAAAAATGTAGCTCTTTCTATCCAAGAAATAAAAAACAAATATCAAAGTGAATTACGGCTTGAAGAACCTTCTCTTATTTATAGTCCAGGGATAATGGGGAAAGCAATTGTTCATTTTCAAGACAAAAATATTGATTTGAAGGAGGATCAAGAAAGAATTTTAGTTATAGATAATCCAGAATTTTTAGTTTGGAGTGAGTCTCAAGAAGTAAAAATATCAAAGATTCTTAATGATCCTGAAAGCAAGTCAAAGTTCACAGAAATTTCTGATAAAATAAATGATCCTAAAGATTTTAATGAACTTAAAAAGAGCTTTGCGGATTTCTTGTTCTACAATAGTAATTTCAAATTATATCACAGCCCTCATTTTAAGATATATTCAAAATCTAATGAATCAAAAGCAGAATTTATCTTAAAATTAAATCAAATGGCGAGAGAAACTAGAGATGAAGAGATTGATAAATTAGAGCAAAAATACGCTAAAGAAATTGAAAAACTCAGGTCTAAATTAAATAAGTCTCAAGAAATTCTTATAAAAAAACAAGCATCTGCAAATTCATTGAAACAGGAAGCAATGATTTCCGCGGGAGAATCAGTACTCGGTATGTTCATGGGTAAACGTTCTACGAGATCTGCTGCAACTACAGTGAAAAAATATCAAAAAAGTAAGGATATCTCAGCAGAAATTGATAAAGTCAATAAAGATATCACTTCATTAAATAAAGAAATGGAATCTTTGGAAAATGAACTTAAGTTACAAATAGATTTAATAAAACAAAAAAGAGAAAAGGAGATAACTGAAGTCAAAGAAGTAATAATACAGCCAAAGAAATCAGATATAGAAATAAAAATGGTATCTTTAGTTTGGATTCCAAAGTGGGAGATAACTTATAATGAAAATGGAAACAAAAAAACAGAAATTATTTCCGCATGGCAATAAACTTTTAGTATAATAATATTTTTATTTAAATTATCCATTTATTAGTTTTATTAAGTTATCTTTATTCCAAGGCTTTTCAATTATTGATTTAACTGATGCCTTATTTTTGGCTTCTTTTTTTACAGAATTAGTTAAAAATGCAGTCAAAAGGATTCTAGTACTATTAGGATAATTATCTTTTACATGGCTTAAAAAATCAATTCCACTCATTCCTGGTAGCTTATAATCAGAAATAATTATGTTAAAATTAATTTTTTGCAATTGTTCTAATGCCGCCTCAGCAGTTTTAGCAATAATTATCTTATTACAAAAATCTTCTTTTTTTAGCGTCAAAAATAAACTAACTAATGTTTCTAGATTATCATCAACAATTAGAATATTTTTTCGATTGATTTTTTTCCTTTTTTACCTCATAGGATAAATTTGGCTTAAAATCTTGAAATTCATTTTCATTTTTATTGTTCGAATCAACCGATTTATTTAATTTGAAGCTTGCTGCATTAGCTTTATTAAGCTTGATTTTGAATTCTATATCCGCAGTCAATTCTTTTTCCAAGTTTAAACTTCTTTTCTCATTAAGTTTTTTTATAGTTAGGGTGCCACCTTTACTTTTAAGCAACTTGTTTACCGAGCATATGTCTATTTTTGAATCCTTCTGAGCTATTATTTCTTCAATTTTCTTTAGGATAATTTCTCCACCACTTAATTGAACTATTATGTAGACTTCTTCATCAGTTTCAAATGTTTTTAAAAAAAGTTCACCGAAATTCATTATCTCAAGAGTTTTTAATAAGATACAAATAATTATATAGTTCAATTGGCGAAAACTAAAATTGATTAAAGGTACTTTTGAAAAATCTTTTTTTATGACGTATTTATCTTTTAGTTCATCTTGTAATAGGAAGATACTAGTATTTATTACTTCATTTACATTGATTAGTTCCATGTCTTCATCAATATTTACTAAGTTTCTTAAAATTTTAACAATTAAATCTATCTTTTCGTTACTTTTCATATTTAGCGATATTAAATTTTGTAGGAGATCAAATTTTGGATATGGGGAGTTTATTTTATAACATTGGTCTCTTAGCATTTTAAATTCAATTTTTAATAAATAATTTAAAATATTTTGATTCTTGACGGTCGTTGTTTTGTACAAGGTAAAGATTTTTTCGATATGATTAACTAGTATAATATTAATGTGATTGTCACTAAATCCTTTTCTTAATTTAATCATTTCTTCTTGCAAAACTTCAGTAGCAGCCATGGCAGAGGTCAAAGAATTGTTTAATTCATGGACTATCCCATGAATTAACTCTGTGAAAATTATTGATTCTCTTGATAAATCTTCTGTTGAATAATTTCCATCTACATGTTGATTATCTATCAATGAGTCCATATAATCCATCTTTTTGTACATATCTTATTATCCTCTACATAATAAAAATAATGGAGAACTATAACTAACAACATACAATTTATTTGTTATCTTTATAAACTTATCGTTTTGTTATTGATATTCAATAGCAAAAAAAACAATTTATAGTAGTGTATTATTTATTAGTAAATTTTAGATTATTTAGAGAATGCATATATTATTTATATTTACTAATTTATGTATATAAAATAACTTTAAACCACAAAGTTTATAAACAAAATCAGAGGTTATATTTTTTATGGCTTCCATTCAAAATAATGATTTAAAATTAATAAGTGAAGTCAAGACACTTATAGATGAGGTTATAGACAAAGTGCCTCCAAAAAAATATATTCAAACATCAAATTTAGGAGCCTTAATTGTTTTTACCCTAGGTTGTATAATAGGATTTGAAATGTTTGTAATCAATCTTTTTATGACCTCTACCGTAATACTAAGTATTATCTTACTCGGATTCTTTTTTTTAATAGGTTTCCTAATGGGAATATATCTTGAAAAGCTTGAATCGTTAAATAAATCTTCTAATCCTTTTTATTCAAGTTATTAGATTAATAGGAATCTTTTTAATATCATATGAATATTATTTTTTATGATTATTATTAAAGCAGGCGGTTCGGCAATTACTAAAAAAAGTGAAGATTTTACCCCTAATATGGAGGTAATTTCCAATCTTGCACAAGAAATTAAAGATGCTGGAAGAGTATCCATATTGGTGCATGGTGCAGGTTCATATGGTCACCCAATCGCGAAGAAATATTCTTTAGGTAAGGGGTATTTGGATAACTATCAGCTTAAAGGATTTTCTGAAACAAGAGCCAGTGTTAGTGAACTTGATAGCATTGTACTAAAATCACTTATGCAAAATGGACTAACTCCAGTAAAGATAGGTACTTTCTCTAACTTTATTACATCCAATGGTAGAATAGTTGAATTTCACAAAGAACCTTTGCTTAGAGCAATAGAACTTGGTTTACTTCCAGTATTTACTGGAGACCTCGTATTTGATAGAGCTAGAGTATTCTCAATACTATCTGGTGATCAAATAGTATCTTATCTTTCAAAACTACTTAAACCATCAAGAGTAATATTTGGAACAGATGTTGATGGGATTTACACAGGGGATCCAAAAAAGGAAAATGTGAAATTGATTGATAGGATAACTGAAGATAATATCAATGAAATCTTTAAGTTTGCGAAAGATACTGGTGATGCTTCTGGGGGGATGGAAGGTAAATTATCAGAAATAATACCTATATTTGATATGGGAATAGAAATAGATGTAATCAATTTAACTAAAAAAGGTATTCTATCTGAAACTATCAAAGGAAATGTAAAAGGAACTATAATTAAAAAGAAAAATATTTAAAATAATTCTAATATTTTTAATAAATAAATATTTTACTATTTCTAAAATAAAAGAATGTGCACTAAATACCTAAATAAAAACATTATAAAGATTTTTCTAATGACTTCTCTTGAGAAGATAACTCATCTTGCTTACCAAAGTAAATATGATTGTATAGGTGATAGAAGTAGAGTATTTGACGTTGATTTCTCCAAGCTAGACACTTTAAGCCAAGGAACTAAACATGACATGTGCACATCTTCTTTATCTGCAAGAGTTGCTAATCAAAATGAAGTATTTGAGGACGAGATCAGACCAGTATATTACCCTCCATTTACAACAACTGGATGTTCCGTTTCATTGTTTAAGACTCTCTTCACAAACTATTGCACTCATGATTGCAAGTACTGCCAAAATTCAACTGAATATAATGGGCATAAAAAAATCTATTCCTATACTCCTGAGGAATTAGCTAAAATAACGATATCGCTTTATAAGGGAAAATATATAGATGGCCTTTTCTTAAGCTCTGGCATAAGTTCAGACGAAAATATAACAACTGAAAAAATGATTGAAACAATAAAAATCTTAAAAGAAAGATATAATTTTGCAGGGTACATCCATTTTAAAGTATTGCCAGGAGTGTCATACGAATATATTAAACAAGCATCTGAAATTGCGGATAGGCTCAGTATTAACATAGAGACTCCATCTAACAATTATCTTTCAGAATTGAGCAGTACAAAAAACTATGTGAAAGATATTTTAAAAAGGCAAAATTATATTAAAAAATTAGAATTGAAAAAAAATCTCCCCTCTGGTCAAACTACACAATTGGTAGTAGGTGCATGTAGGGAAAGCGACTTTGAAATATTCAAAAGAGTCATTAAAGAATATAAAGAAATGATGTTAAAAAGAGTATATTATTCTGCATTTAATCCCCTTCAAGGAACTCCTTTAGAAAAAACTTCTGAACAACCTATGTGGCGAGAGCATAGGCTATATCAATTGGATTGGCTATATAGAATCTATAATTTTTCAGAAAAAGAGGTCAAAATAGCATTTAATGAAGAAGGATTTCTAAATAACAAGGATCCTAAATTACAAATTGCACTAAAAACATTTGATTCTGGAATAGATCCAAATGAAGCATCTTATGATGAACTTATAAGAATCCCAGGTATTGGACCTAAAAGCGCTTATAGGATTATCAACTTTAGAAAAAGAAATAATATTTTTAAAAGAGAACAACTATTAAACTTAGGTGTTAAGATAAAGAATGCCACACCCTTCTTAAAAATTAATGGTGCAGAATATATAAAAATTGATAAGTGGATAGAATGTAAGAGTCAATGAGTGTGTCAAATTATCTTTTATATAATAAAAATATTTATCTTAATCTCCTAGAACTATAAAAGAGTATTTTGACACGAATTAAACATAGTCTAAAAAGACCTTTATATGATGCGAACATTTGAAAAGTTTTAATGCAACTCTAAACAATATAATTCTTTAGTCGATTCCAATGGGATTTAGATATCCCTACAATATGAAAAATATATTATATTTCCCAATGGGTTAAAGAGAGAAAAAAATTAATATTTTAAAATATTAAGTATGTCATTTGTAACTTCAGTAATATTTTTATTACCATTGACGTTTTTTATTTTTTGTTTATAATATTTTATTAATGGCGCCGTTTGTTTTCTATAAACTTCGAGCCTATTTCTTATGACCTCTTCTTTATCGTCTTCTCGTTGATGAAGTTTAAATCCACAAGAATCACAAGTCATTTCTTTTTTTGGTTTTTTATATAATAAATTATATACTTCCCCACAATTAGCACATGATAGTCTTTTTGATATTCTATTAATTATGTCTTCATCTGGTACATCTATATTAATGATATGGTCTAAAGATATACTCATTTGCCCAAGTAAATCGTCTAATGCTTCTGCTTGTGCAATTGTTCTTGGAAAACCATCTAGTAAAAATCCTTTCTTACAATCATCTTCTAAAAATCTATCTTTAATCATCTGTATAATTATCTTGTCAGGAACCAAACTCCCAATATCCATATATTTTTTTGCAGATAAGCCTATTTCTGTATTTCTTTTTACGTTATTCCTTAATATATCTCCAGTAGATATGTGAGGGATATCAAAAGTTTTACATATGATCTCAGCTTGAGTTCCTTTACCACAACCAGGCGGACCTAAGAGAATTATTCTCATCAAAACACCAATTAGAAACTTATATAGTTGCTTTTAAAGCTATTCTTTTGACAATGGATGTGCTTTGGCGTAGACTTTTTTTCGTCTTTCATCAGTTATATGTGTGTATATCTGTGTTGTAGCTAAATTTGAATGGCCGAGTAATTCTTTAATAACGACAATATCAGCATCTCCTTCGAGCATATGGGTTGCAAAAGAGTGTCTCAATACATGTGGGGAAACTTTTTTTTCGATTCCTGCTTTTTTAGAATATTTTTTTATCAGCCATTGGATAGTTCTTGCAGATATTCTTTCGCCGTGGGTACTTAAAAAAAGTGCCTCATTATCATCATTTCTCTCTGAGATATAGTGGCTTATCATTTCTTGGGTCCTAGGGTCAACAAAAACTATACGATCTTTAGCACCTTTACCAGATATAACGTGTATTGATTCAGTTTTGATATCATTTTTATTAAGATTAACTAACTCAGATACTCTCAAACCTGTAGAATATAATAATCTAATTAAGCACTTATCTCGTAATCTATCTGTTTTTTCAAGTAAAATTTTTATTTCCTCTCTTGTCAAAAATTTGGGCAAGGGTTTGGACAATTTTGGAAGCTGTATCTTATCTGCAATGTCAATATTCTGATACCTAAAAAAGGAACGTAATGCATTAAGGTGTCTATGTATTGTTCTATTAGTTGCATTTTTTTGATTTTTAAGATGTATCATATATCTTTTAATATCTTGTTCGTTTATGTTTTCAGGAGATTTATTGGTAAATTTTAGAAAGTTTGAAATTGTATACCTATAATTTCTAATTGTATTTTTGGATTGGCCTCGAAGCTCCAATTCCATCAAGTAATCCTCAATCATATATAAAATATTATTAAATACTATATAAATTTTGCGTATAATTAATATAAACCTTATATATTCTTTATCCTACCTCTTGACATGTTAATTTCATATCTCGCCCTTTTGGGAAGAATAGTCCTGCTGGGCTGGGAAAGAATTTTGGTAAAAAAACTTGGCGAAAATTCTGATAGTATTAGCGGCACTTTTCTATTTTTTGGATTAGGAACAATATTTTTAGTACCTACGCTTCTATTTGTGGATATTGTATTAAACGTGTCAATTCTAACATTTGTTGCATTGAGTAGCATTGTATATTCTATTGCATTTTGGTTGTATGTAAAATCTCTATCCGATGGTGAAGCTTCATTGGTAAGCCCATTGTATAATTTCAATGTATTTTTTTTATTAATATTAGCCGTAATATTCCTAAATGAAAAAATTACATTTTTCAAAGTGGCCGGATTAATATTTCTATTTTATGGTGTGTCTTTCTTAAATAGAAAAAGCAACTTATTTGAATCGTTTAAGGCAATATTTTTGGATAGACCATGTCAATACATGATAATCGCTTCACTATTAATTGCAATTGGTAGAACTATAGATGGTAACGCAATAAAGATAGTTAGTCCAACGCTTTATGCTTTTTATCTAAACTTAGGAATTACAGTTTTCTTGTTAGGATACATCCTAATCAAAGGGAATATAATGACCACAATCAATTTATTTAAGGAAAAAAAGAAAATCGCAACTTTAAGCGGGGGGATAAATGCATATTCTTACTTACTTTTGTTAATTGCATTTACAGGAATAGAAGTAAGTATTGCTGAACCTACTTCAATGACTGCCATGATTATTACAGTTCTTTTGGCTGGGCGGATACTCAAAGAGAATATCAAAGAAAGAATAGTGGGTGTTGCAATAATGCTAATTGGACTATGGATGTTATTTATTTAGTTTAGAATTAATGGATATTAAGGCAACTACTGTAAATGTCCACGATGCCCATATGATCTATACCCAAGAAGGGCAATAATTTATCAAGAAAAGAGATATTTTGGCATAGTGTCAAAGACGATGTAGTACTTAAAGATTAAATTTTTAATTATACTTTATTTCTTTTGATATATTATACTTTTTCTTATAAAATAAAACATATCATCTAAAAATGAATAGAATTAATCTAACTTTCATTGTTTTTTACTTTTTGGATTTAAAGCATCAATAATTTAACATTAATCTTATATATCTTTCATTATTCATAAGAAAGGGATTTAATGAAAATTATTAAAGCAGGTATAACTGCAGTTAAGGGAATAAAAGGTCAAGGTATACATGCTGGATTTAAAAAAAATAAATTAGATTTTACTATAATTTATTCTGAAAGGATATGTACTGCTGCAGGGGTATTTACAAAAAATAAGGCTGCTGCTGCACCAGTATTGCTTGACAGGAAGTTTCTTTCCGACGGAAAGGCACAAGCTATAGTATGTAATAGTGGATTTGCAAATGCATGTACGGGAGAAGAGGGAATGAATAACGCATTGTTTACGGCAGAATATGCAAGTGAGAAACTTGGAATCAGAAAAGAAAACTGTCTTGTTTTTTCTACAGGTATTATAGGCATTCCTTTACCAATGGACATTATGAAAAATGCAATCGATACAACTGTTCCCTTGTTAGAAAGTTCTAACAGCGCATCTGAAAACATTGCAAATGCCATACTCACCACAGATTTAGTTAAAAAAGAAATTGCTATAGAAAATGATAACTACACTATATCTGGGATAACTAAAGGAAGTGGGATGATAAATCCGAACATGGCTACGATGCTTTGTTTTATTTTTACAGATGCTGATGTTTCCTCAAATATCTTAGAAAAATGTTTGAAAAACTCAGTTAATAAATCGTTTAATAGGATATCTGTTGATGGGGATACTAGTACAAATGATTCTGTTGTAGTTTTAGCAAATGGACTTTCAAATGTAAAAGTTGATACAATTGATAAAATTGAAAGTTTTAGTAAAGCACTTGATTTTGTATGTGTAGAACTGGCCAAAAAAATTGCAAGAGATGGAGAAGGTGCAACAAAATTAATTGAATGTGAATGCGTTAATGCAAAAAGTCAAGAAGATGCAGAAAGAATATCAAAATCAGTAATTGATTCTAGTTTAGTTAAATCTGCAGTATTTGGTGAAGATCCAAATTGGGGGAGAATTATTGCTGCTGTAGGATACTCAGGAGCAGAGATGGAATTAGATAAAATTGAGATATATTTGGGAACTTTAAGAGTGGTGAATAAAGGGATTGGTGTAAGCTTTTCTCAAGAAGAAGCTAAGAAAGAGTTACAGAAGGAATGTGTAAAAATTATTATTAATATGAATTTAGGTAACTTTTGTTCAAAAGCGTGGGGTTGTGATCTTTCTTATAATTATGTTAAAATAAATGCACAATATCATACTTAGAGGGATAAAATGAATTTAGAAGAAGCAAAAAATCTTGAAAACAAATATGTTTTCAATACTTATGGAAGATTTCCTTTAGTTGTAGAAAAAGGTGAAGGATGTTATTTATATTCAACAGATGGCAAAAAATATCTTGATTTTTTAGCGGGAATTGCCGTTAATTCACTTGGGCATGCACATCCAAATATTGTCAAATGCATATCTGAACAAGCAAAAAAAGTTATCCATGTAAGTAACTTTTACCATATTCCTTCACAATATCTCCTAGGAAAAAAACTATGTGAAACTTCTGGGCTTGACAGAGCATTTTTTTGTAATAGCGGAGCTGAAGCAAATGAAGGTGCAATTAAACTTGCAAGACGTTATCAATCACAAAAAGGTAAAGATGAAATAATTTACTTTTCACAATCATTTCATGGTAGAACAATTACTACTTTAATGGCTACTGATAAAGACAAGTATAGAGTAGGATTTGGTCCTTTTCCCCCAGGATTTATTAGGGCGGAATATAATAATATCAATGACGTTGTTGAAAAAGTAAATAAAAAAACTGCTGCTTTATTAGTTGAACCCATACAAGGAGAAGGTGGAATAAATATAGCATCGAAAGAATTCATGGGAGCCCTTTCAGACCTTAGAGAAGATAAAGAAATTTTAATAATTTTTGATGAAGTTCAATGTGGGATAGGAAGAACTGGGAAATGGTTTGGATTTCAACACTACGATGTTCAACCAGATATTATAACTTTGGCTAAAGCACTTGGAGGGGGGGTACCAATAGGTGCAATTGTTGCCAAAAATGAAATATCTGATGTTTTGAAACAAGGGGACCACGGATCTACTTTTGGAGGAAATCCACTAGTTACTTCTGTTGGTTTAACTGTAATGAATACCATTGAATCTGATAAATTAATTCAAAATTCTGAAAAAATGGGAAAATACTTGCTTAAAAATCTGGAATTCATGTTAGATATGCCACATGTAAATGATGTTAGGGGCATGGGATTGATGGTAGGTATAGAATTTGATGAGTCATGTAGCGAATATGTAAAAAGATGTTTTGAAAATAACTTACTTGTAAGTTGCACAAGAGACAAAGTGGTAAGGCTCGTGCCTCCATTAATTGTATCTAAAAACGAGATAAATGAAGCAGTAGAAATAATGAAAAAATCATTTTAATTATTTCTGTAACTCAAGTATGGTGGCAGCGATATCCCCTTTATTTTTCACTAAAAGGCTTTTTGCTTTTTCTTTATTTACTCCTGTTTGAGTAACTACTAGTTCTATATCTTCATCATTTATTATAACTTCTATTTCCTTTGTTTCTTCTTTATAAGTACCTGTAAGTTGATAAGTTTTCTGACCCATCATTGTAGTTTCAGTAACCTGTGGATTATCAAAGACAAGTTTTTTATCTTTCATAAAAATAATTACTTTTTCTGCAGGAATGTCTTTAGTAGATACCCCCATTTGTTTCATCATTTTCTGCATTTTTCTTTGATCCATTTTTGGAAACATTATATCACCTAATATAAGAAAATAAAAGAAAAAATATAAAGCTAACTATTAGTTTCTCTTCCTTCGTGATAGAATGAAATAAGCAGTTATAGATCCTCCAAGTAATGCAGGCAATTCAAATCCTGGAACCCCTTTCATAGGGGATTGAGGCTGTGATTCTTTAACTGTTACGTAAAGAACGTCTTCTCCTTTACTCCCTTTGTCATCTGTAACTATAAGTGTTACTTTGTATACTCCTGCGGAGGTATATTGATGAAGTGGTTTTGGATCAATTGAAGTTTTTCCATCCCCAAAGTCCCAATGATATGATACGATATTCCCATCTTCGTCAACTGACTTTGTTCCGTCAAATCTAATTGCTTCGCCTACTTTTGTTTCAAAATCGTTTCCGGCATTTGCAATGGGGGAAATATTTGTTGTTTGGGAGGGAGGTTGTGTAGATTCTGTGGGTATGGTATGTATATTTTTGTCGGGTGCATCACCTGCCATTGCAAATTGTTCTGTATTGAAGAAACAAACATTGTTACTAAGTTTCATTTCTAAGTTGCCACCCATGTACTTGCCAGAACCTGCGAACAATCCTTTTCCATCATCTTGTACTTGTATGGACCAGAAATAATTTTCAGGATTTGTTTTTGCCCATATTTTTTGTCCATTCCAATTAAATAAGTAATAGCTGTCCCTGTCAGCCCCGGCAGCAATATATTGGCCTTGAGAGGAAATATCAACAAAGTTAACTCCTCCATTAGTTTTGTAGGACCACAACTTTGTTCCTTTATTGTTAAAGAATAATATATATCCATCGGTTGATCCTGCTACTAAATAACTTCCTGTGTTAGTGATAGAAAGCCCTCTGATGCTTTTATTGTGCTTATAATTAAATACAAGTACGCCGTTTTTGTCAATTTGATATATATTTCCAGAGTTTGTTCCAACCCCAACATATGGCCCAGTCATACTTAAAACTAACTTTTCAGGAATGCCATTTACCCTGTAAGTCCATAATAAGTCTCCTGTAATATTAAAAAAATACACTGTGTCTTGAGAACTTGTTACTATATATCTTCCAGCTATTTCAGTGTCAGTTACTTTACTATTTAGGCTATATTTCCAAATAAGTTTGCCTTGTTTGTCAATTACGTAAAGCGTGTCTCCAGATGCAGCAAGAATATGTGACGCTGTGTCCGATACGGACATTATTCTTACTTCTTCATTAGTAATATATTTCCATAAAGGATTGCAAGTTCTTTCTGTTATAACAATTTCTCTAGTTCTTGGAGGAAAAACTTGTGCAGAATAAGTTATAGTTTGCCCTTTAGTAAAAGAACTTAATGATTTTATTGTTATTATAACTTTTGTAATAGTGGTATCTACTGCATTGGAGTTATCATATAACTCAACTCCATCATGCATTCCGACAACTGTATATTTACCATCTAAAGTTAATAAAATCGATAGCGCTCTTTTTGGACATGCCCAAACAACTCCGTATGGGTCTGTAATAAATATCTCTGGATTTTCACCTACCCCTGCTGCAGCTGTATAAAATCCATTTGATACTAAAGATAAGCTTCTAACAGTATCTGGTATAGGATAGCATAGAGTTTCATCAATTTTTTCTTCACCCATTATGCCCATTACGTGTATAGTCATTAAGAAAAGCAAAGACATTGCAATCAATTTTAGTTTTAATTTTTTCATTAATTCACCGAATAATATTGTAATTATTAGTATAAGAATTTATCTGTTAAATTTTCTCAATTTAACATTACCTAAATAACATATAGATTATACAAAAATCAGGAAATGTTGTTTATTCTCAACAATTGAGTAATATAAAGTCTTGCCCATATAAATGCAATAAATGCGCCCGTTATATTTCCGGCAACAATTCCAAACCAAACTCCTCTAAGTCCCATTTGCATAAATATTGAGAATAGATAAGAAAACGGTATTATAAAAATTATTGTTCTAAAGAGAGTTATAATAAGGGCGTTAATACCTCTTCCAGTTCCCTGAAATAAAGCTGAAGAAAACATTCCAAATGCTACCGAAGGATAAAATACTGAAGAAATTCTTAAGAATCGAATGAGATCATCTAAAATTCTTACCCCTCCAGCCGACTGAGTGAATATTGATGCAATTTGAGGCGCAAATATAAAAACTGTTATTGCAACAAAAGCCTCTATTAATACCCCTAACTTTACAGAATAGAGATATGCAGTATCCATTTTTTTTATTTCATTTGCACCATAAGCTGCCCCGGTAACTGCAGTTACCGCAGTAGACATACCAATCAAGGGTAATGTACCAAACATTACAATCCTCCATCCTGTGGTGTAAATAGCTATTCCGTCAGTGCCACCTACAGATACAACAATAAAATTTAAACCTAAAAAAGAAAATGACATTAGTAACTGGGAAAGTGAAAAAGGTATCCCTACCCTTAGTATTTCAATTAGTATAGATTTATGAAATCTAAATTTTGAAAGAGAAGTTGAAACATAACAATTCTTTTTAACAAAAAGCCAATAAAATAAAATCATAGAAGATATTGCTAGGGATATAATTGATGCCCAAGCTGCCCCTGGGACCCCCATTTTTAAAGGATATATGAATATTGGATCAAGAATTATATTCAAAATAGAACCAAATGCCATAGCATACATTGATCTTTTTGTATCACCTTCTCCTCTAAGAATAGAATTTGCAACATTCGAAAAGAAAACTAGTAATGTGCCACCAAACATAATCTGTGCATACTTAGTAGCATCTTCAATTACATTTCCTGCCTTCATTATTTCAAAAATATTTCTTGAAAATACAACAAAAGGAATTGTAATAACTATTCCCATTACCAACATTAATACTATTGTATGCGCAGCAACATTGTCTGCCTTTTCTTTCTTATGTGCTCCGATAAATCTTGATATTGCGGCACTTCCCCCCATGCCTATGCCTGCACCAACAGACATAATCATGTAAGAAAAAGGAAAAAAGAATCCAACTGCAGATAATGCTTCAGGCCCCAAAAATGAAACCCATAAAGCATCTGCAAAATTATAAAGTGTTTGAACAAGCATGGCTATAATCATAGGGATTGATAACTTTAATATAGCGTTTTTAGGGTCGCCCAAAAGAGTCTTTATCCCCTCGGTATGAGTTTTATATTCCATCGAATCATTTATTTCTGGCATTAAAAGACCTAAGTAATCAATTGACTTCAAAGTATCTACTTCTATTATAAATCTATCTATATTCTATACATGGTTGTGTGTTTCAGATTTAATAACAATATAATTGTAAAATATATGATTTGCAGCCTAATAGTATTTTTCTAATACTTTTATTATGGCAGAAAAATCTTCTTCCGCATATCCTAATTCCTTTGCTTTAAGGTACATTTGAAGATTTATATTCGTAAGGGGTAGGTATGCACCAATTTCTTTAGCTGTTTCGGTGATTAATACAAGATCTTTATACCCATTTTCCACTGACCCCTGAACTGGAAATTTATCGTGTAGGTAGTTCTTATATTTCATCCTATAGAGGCTATTAGAGATTTGACTTGAAAGAACTATTTCAAAAAGAAAATTTAGGTCAATACCCCCCTTACTTGCAAAATTAATCATTTCACTAAAACCTTCCATCATGTGCAGAATCAACAAATTAATGGATAATTTGATCATAGATGCTTTGGGTATTTCTCCACAGTAAACGATAGTAGTTCCCATTGTTTTGAACAATGGATTTAGAGTATCTATAATTGAATGATTGCCACTAGTTAATATAATCAATTTTCCTTCTTCTGCCGGTATTTTTGATCCTGATACGGGTGCATCTACATAAAATGCATTATATTTATTAAACTCTCTATTTAGTTTAGTGGAAAATGAGGGGGATATTGTACCCATATTAATAATTGTTTTACCTTCATAAATGGCGGGATTATTTATTTTCTTTATTAATAAGGATTCAATGACTTCAGAAGTTGTCAGCATAAATATTATTGTATCGGACCATTCAATTAATTCTTCAACAGAAGTTGATATTAGTGCACCTCTGTCTTTTAAGTCAACAATTTTCTCCTTTGTACGACTATAACACATTAGTTCATACCCGGATTTTAATATATTAGTTGCCATTGGTTTTCCCATAGTTCCAATTCCGATAAAGCCTACTTTCATATTATACCCCTATTAATATTTTTATTTATCTATTTAAATTTAGTAGTTAATGTTTAATAATATAAAATTTTATAAAAGGTCAGGATTGTAATTATTTGTGATTAAATGAAAGTCCATATAAAACAAGAAGAATGTATTCTTTGCGGAAATTGTAGCTCAACTTGTCCCGAAGTTTTTATTTTAGAGCCCGGCGAAAGTTCGAAAATAACTAAAGAATATAGGGGTAAAAATGATTCTGAGGGAGAAGTGGGAGAAGATATGTTAGAATGTGTACAATCAGCTGCAGATTCATGTCCAGTTAGTATTATATCTATAGAAAAATTATTGTTAAAATAGTAAAAAGAATTTTAATTAGCTTCGGCTATAGTTACACTATTAGTTAAATTGATACACCAATAGTGAATTTTAGATTTCTTATAAAACTTAGTTGATTTTGTTTTAAAAATAGAATATTAAGGTTTCAAAATAGCTAGATTAAATGAAGTAAATAAACTAATAAATTGGAAGCTATTCAAGCAAAGTATTTCTGAATCCTTATAATAAGAGTGAGAAAGATGGATGGTCAAATCAATGAAAATGTGATGATAGATGCTCTCTTACTTCAAATTGGTATAGTCTTCCAGATTAAGCGCTTAGGAAACACTATACAGTTATCAAAACATTACCTTCAAAATTTAACATATTATTGTTACTATCTTTCCAAGGTAAAGGAATTGAAAGTTTATCTATTCGTGTTTTAACTTATATCGGCTGCCAGCAAGTTTAGAAAATTTTCTGAAATTTGAGTAAAATAATTAAGAAATGTAGTGAAGTGTTCAAATACTTATAAAATTAAAAAGATAAGAAAAATATAGAGATTGATAGTTAAGTCCTATTTATTATATTTGCCATTTTGAAGCAGGAATGCCACCTTTTCCCCAGTTCGCCTTAGGGATTTCTGTGATTAAAATTTCAACTGCATCAAGAGGCGCTCCAGTTATTTCACTAACTTTTTTTGACACTTCTTTGATTAACTTTTCTTTTTTTAATTCATCACTTGTTTCTCTCCACAAATAGATTTCAACAAAAGGCATAACATCACCAATATACGCTAATTACGAACTATTATAAATAATTTGTTTTATTCTTTCACTAAAGATCTTTCTTTCCTATAAGCCATTCCTTCAAACGTTGCTATTAATTCCCCTAAATCATTTGATACAAGAATCTTGTATGTAGCAATTTTTGGATTAACTGAAATTTCTTGTGCTTCAGCAATTAAAACTCCCTCAGATATAGCTTTTAGGAAAGAAATATTCACATTTAACGCCACAGACATCTTATTGTGTGAATTTGCAGCTACTGCAAATGTGAAATCTGCTAGGGTGAAAATCGCTCCACCATGCACAGTGTTAATCGAATTATGGTGAATCTCTTTTATTTCCATTTTTGCTTTTGCATAGCCAAGTGATACCTCTAATAACTCGATTCCTACTGACTTGGCAAATTTGTCATTTTCTATAAATTCTTTAATAAAATCCATTTAATCAATAGATGAATTATTTTTATATATTTATTATTAATTGAAGACACACATGAAAAAATCTAAAAATCCCTAATATGGGATTAATTCGAGTTAGAAACATGAATTCTTTAGTTGCAGAAGTTATAATTTTTAGATAAGTTAAGATTAGAATACTAATAGAAAAATATATATACTTTAATGTAATTTAAATAAGTAACAGTATGGTGTTGCGATATGAAGAAGAGAGCTGTATCGTTATTTTTAATATTCCTGATTCCCATTTTTTTAGCTGGATGCGGAAATCAAGTAACTCCAAATTTTGAGGGGACTTCTTGGAAATTAAATACTTATTTGAATAATACAGGCCACCTAGTAAGTCCAATAGCTAACACTAAAGCAACTCTTGAATTTAAGGACGGCAGGATATCAGGGGCATCAGGCTGCAATACTTTTTTCGCCAACTACGCTCTAAACGGTAGGTTTATTTCATTTGGATTAGTTGGATCCACAAAAATGGCATGTAAAAATCCTGGAATAATGGAACAAGAAAAAACTTACTTAAATAATCTTAGCTTGGTCAAATCATACAAATTAGAAGGAAACAAACTCAGCTTAATTGATGACAAAGGAAAAACAATATTAACATTCACTAAAAATTAATTAGTCACTTAATCAATAATAATATTTATTTTTTATAAATAGAATTTTAATATATTGCTAAGCTTGTATTTCGGAGAGTATCGAAAATGCTAAAGCTACTATTTTTTCATTTTGGCCTTTTGCACCCTCTTCTATGGCCAAAGCAAAACAGTCTTTTGCTTCTTTTTTTAAATTTAGTTTTTCTAACACAATTCCTTTGAGGTAATATGACTCAGATAAGTAAAATGAATCTCCAAGATCCTGCCCAATTTCTAATGCCTGAGCGAGATATTTTAAGGATTCAGGATATTTATTTAATTGGGTAAATGCGTGTGCTATACTATTACAAGATTTAATAATTATTTCAAGATCCCCTATTTTCAAGCCAAAATCAATTGCTTTTTTAGTAGACGCTACCATATCCTCAAATTTATTTAGTGTTCCATAAATAAGTCCCATACTAAAATATGCCCAAGACATTCCTTTATAATTATCATTTTTAGAGTGACATTCCAATGCTTTGTTGAAGCATTCCATTGATAAATCGTACTTTTTTTGATTGTCATAAGCGACCCCCATATTGTGGTACGCCCTTCCAACATCTTTTAGTCTATCCTTATTTAAGTTATCATTGATAAATTTTTCATATAACTCAATTGCCTTTTCATATATCCCTTCAGCTAGATATTTATTAGCCTCTAAAAAGGAATTAGATTCATTTATTAACTCTCCCATAAAATCTATTAAATATTATTGAATAAAAGAATTACCGTTGTCAAGAATAAGAATAGTACTGAATATTATAAAAAGTTAACTGGTAAAAAGTGCGGGGGAAGGGATTTTTGGTTAAATTTACTAGTAAAAATAATTAAGATTTTTATCTTTATAGAATTTTATCAAAAGCATTTTTACTAATTATGGCCGTAAGGCCTAAGACCGAAGGTCTATTTCGGAGGACCGAAAACCTTCCAAAACTTGCTTTTGTGCTTCGCATAAATTCCCCGAATTTAGGCAACAAAGTTTTTTAGAAAAGTGAAAAATCAGAATGATTTTTTGTGCCAGGGCTTAATTACTATTTTATAATAGAAGAATCGAGATTAGAGAAATAGTAACTTAATGCCCTATAATTTCACTCTGGAAGCCATTGGCCAAAACTTTTAGTAAGCGAGTGATTTATCAGAGGCACATAAAAGTTAACGCAGAGTGAAATTATATTGAGAGAATCCTCATTCGAAACATCAAAGTTAAATATAATG
>JAKQTP010000092.1 GCA_029563035.1 archaeon
TTTGTTCCTTTTTGGAACAATGAATGTACTATACAAATGTTTAGTAGTAAAATGTAAAATATAGATAAAAATTGTAATTACTGTGTTATAATATTGTAGAAAAGTGGTATAATTAAGTTATAAGGAGGTTCAGAAATGATACATGGAAGAGAAGCAAGGATAGAAAAATGTTGGATGACTTTTGCAAGAGCTGTAATTGAAGATGCTCTTAAAGAAAAAGATAGCCAGTTTTTTCTTGGTCCACGGTCGGCGTTCCCAGAACTAGCTAAAATGGCACAAATACCTGCAGATGATTTACTGCAATATGTAAGAAATAACTTTTAATAGGAGGAAAGGAATATGTTAATACAGAACGATTTTCCGAAGGATTTTATGGATTTGGCTCAAAATATTGTAACTAAAAAAGCCAATATCTTCAGATTTGTTTGTAGTACAGGTGATAAACTTGTAGCTACAAATATGGATGAAACATTAGTACAGTGTGGGAACTATAAAGAAGGCTTTTACAGTCCCAAAGAAAGTGCTGTACTTCAAAAACTATATATTGAAGATGAATTTAAAAATGCTTATGAAGAAAAGGGTAAAGAGCCTTTTGAATCATGCATAGTAGATCAAAAGGATGTGTTCTTTTATGAAGTGAATAATTCTGTAAGGAATAAAATAAAAATTGCAGAATTGTATACTTCAAAAGACCCAAAAAGAGAATATATGCAAGGAGTATTTTTCGATAAAGAAGGAAAAATTGTAGCCACTGATGGAAGAACTATGTATATAACAGATGGTATTCCTGAATTTCCAGAATGTCAAATAAAAGTAACAAAAACATTATTAAAAATTCTGGATATTGCAGATTATGTTGAAATGGGAATAAAATATAAGAATATTAAAAATTATGAAACTAATCAAGAAGTAAGAACAGCTAAAAATATTGTTTTCAATTTTAAAATTGGTACTTCGGAATTTACATATAGTAACCAATTAATAGAAGGTAAGTTTCCTAGGTGGAAAACAGCAATTCCAGAAAAACAAGACTTCCATGTAACACCTTTTGATAAAAAAATATGGAAAGATATATATTCAGCAAGCAAAAAATTGCAACCGAAGAATGATAAAAATTTATGTTTTACAATAGAAGATTCAAATCATGTAACTATTACTAACATCAGTAATAATATCAATTATGCTACTATAGAATGGAATATTGAACCTGATATAAATAAAAGAAATGTATTTGCTTTTAATGCAGATTATTTGAACATTCTATTAACCAAAAGTGGTGAACTTATTGATATTGGATACACCGATTTTCTAAGAGCATTTACTTTTACCTATAAAAATGGTTCAATTGCAGTAGTTATGCCAACACAAATAAAGAGGTGATAAAATGGATATAAAGAACTTTTATTCATTGATTATAACAGTACCACAAAAAGCAATGAAAGAAGCATACATACGATCTGTATTAGAAGCAGTTTTTTTAGATAATTCATATATATGTAAAAATAAATATATAGATTGCGATATGCTTCTAAAAGATTTATTAGAAAATTATGGAAATGGCACTTACAGAATTATAAAAAACAATATATATGAATATACAAAAAATGATAATAAGTATACTAAAAAAATAAATGCTGTAATTCCGAATGATATTATAAAAAAAGCGATAGAAAGAGCAAAAATGGAAAAAGTGTATGTAAATGGGAATTTTGTTGATATGAGTAAACTAGCAAAAGAACTTTTTATACTCTATGCTCAAAATGCATTTATAATGGGAGGAAAGCAATGAAAAACAACTTACACATTGGAGATTGTGTAACTTTGAAAAGCAAAGAAGAATTATTAGTATTATCTAAAAAATTTCTAACTACTGGAATCACTAAAAAGATGGCAGAATATGGAGGTGAGGAAGCTATTATAAAAAACATTAAAACATATGTCAATGAACCTGAAGGATATAAACTTGACATTGACAATGAAACATGGGTTTGGCCTAAAATAGCTTTTGAAGGATAAATAGGAGGATAATATGAATACAAAAGAAAATAGCAATATAGATACAATAAAAGATATTGCTACTATTACTTATACAAAAGTATATGAGGGGGCACCTGAAGTTTTCAGGTGCAATCTATAGTGCCCCGTTCCCAAGTATGATTGTGATCTGGGAACCAGAGGAGGAGTGAGTATGGTTTCGGTAAGTACAAGGACGGATCGCTCGCATAGGTTTCTCTTCGTTACTCTGAAGGTTGAGTTTACAAAAATCGATTTGGGCTACCTAGACGGGGAAGAAGCGGAGAAACTAGCTGATGAGTTTCAAGCTATCTCTAACGAAATTAGAGACTTTGCCAATTGGAGTAAGAAACAAGGGTGAAAACAGTCGGTTATGCCACTACTGCCGTTGCAATAGCGTTAAGT
>JAKQTP010000108.1 GCA_029563035.1 archaeon
GATGACTCAACATCTAAAGTTAAATTAGTTTGGAACTTTATTCCTACAGCAGAAAAGTATACAATTCAATGGAAAAGAAATTCAACTACTTTAGAGTATGAAGAAATATTTATTTATTCTATTGAAAATACTTATGAAATAATAATACCAAAAGAAATTAGTAAAAGTTTTACAGCAAGAATTAAAGTGCAGTATATTTCAGGTAAAGAGTCTTCTTGGTCTAATGTACTTAAATAAAGTGGAGAAAATTATGAATTCGGAAGACTACATAACTAAGAAAATAAATAAAAGAAAAGCTGGTTTTTACTGTAGAGCACAACCTCCAACAAACCCGTTTACAACAAGAATGGTAGAGCTTTGTATTTCATTCTCTGTAGTTGGAGCTACTTTATGGTTACCACCATTCACAGAAGAAGAACTTGATAAAATATATGAAGTAGGTAAAAAATTTTTTGAATCACAAAGAAAGGAGAATAAAAATGAATAAAACTTTATACCACAAAATTGTTATAAAATTTTTAATATTCTTACTTGATTTTTCAATGTAAAAGAATGGTACTCTACAAGCGGGCAACAATAAAAAGGAGTTTTGCTATATGTTTATAAGAGAAGATTCTATAATTATTGAAAGTGATAACTTAAAAGAAATTTCCACAAAATTGGCAATGTATTTTCAAAATAAAAATGCAGTCATTGTTGGAAATGCTGCTTCAGGAAAAACTGCAATAGCAGAAATTACTATACAAAAATTAGATGGGACGCATAAATTAATTTATTGCGATGACTACTTACGACAAGAAGGTTTGTCTGCTCTTATGTTAAGTATTGAAAGACATAATATGGTTCCACAATCTACTAGAAAGAAATTAATTATTGAAGGTTGTCTTGGTTATAGACTTCTTCGCAAGTGTGCAAAAAGAGAAATTGATTTTTTTCCAGATATTATTGTAGAAATTAAAGTCAACAATTTTCAACAGTATAAGTTTATGGAGTTAGATGAAAGAAAAATTGACTACGCGGAGTACAAAATGAATTATTTGCGTATGAATAAATCTTTGAATACTATTTTTAATGATTTTTTGAACATTAATGATAGATATTTTGAACACATTATAGTAGAGAATACTTTTCATAGGTGAGTAAAAGTACAAAAAGTAACAAATAGTACAATTGAAGTACAAAAAAGTATTTTTTACTTATTTGTACTTTGTTGTACTTTATTAAAGTACGAAGAAGTAACAATAATATAAATCTTACTTTTTTAAGACAATTGTACTTTTTAAAAAGTAAGCTTAAAAAAGTGTACTATAATTTACTTTTTTGTACTTTATTTCTACTTTTTATCAAGACCATTTTTAAAAAGTACCCGGAAATATGTGTAAACTTAACCAGATTGGGAATTTTGTATATCCTTTTGTATACCAATTTCTAGTCTAAGTTATTCTCCTGCTTCAATGTTACCAATTGATATGTTTTTTCTATTTAATCAGTAAGAAAAAGAAATATATAAAATAAAAAAGAAATATATAGGCTCTCCGGTGCAAAATAGGTATCAATTGGTATACAGAATGATCTATGTTGTTAAATAGCTATAAGTTATATCATTTTTGAGCTCAGAAATTGGTATACAAATTGGTATACAGACGCTCTATGTTATTAAATACCTATAAGTTAAATTTTTTTAGCCATTTTTTACATACACTCGCAATAATATACTTATAAGAAAGCGGAGGTTTTATGAATATAGCTGTAGGAAAATTGGGAAAAAAGTTCTATTTTAATAGAAATAAATGGACTATAGATTCTGGAGATTCTGAAGTATCTTCTCTTATAATTACTCTTGCAGCACTAAACCCGAGTAAAAAATTCTTCATTATAGGAACAAATGACTTTAGTTCTCTTTCAAAAGAGATTAAAGAAAAATATTTTCCAAACAATAATGTAATTGACGTTTGGAAAGACTTCGATGCAAAAAAACATGACAGAATAAACTACATCATAGATTATTTTAATGAGAAAAAAGTTTCAATAGATTTTGGTTATCTTCACTTAGGTCCAGTTTCTCAAGTAAATATTCCAGAAAAAAGCTACCAATTAAAATCAGGAGAAATCGCAAAAGTAATAAACATGTCAAAACTTTATTGTGGACCGATGGTTCACTTTTTAAATGAAAGTAAAATACCGTATGTTGTAATGGGTGAAGATCCAAGATATTTTCCAATACCAGCAAGAGATTTATTTCATAGACCATTAGCTTATTTATCAACTCAAAATATAGAAGTTAAAACTAAATTTGCAAAAGAATACTTATCTAAAGATTTAGTTTCTATAAAAGAACAAATAATTAATGAAGAATATGATAGATGGTTTTTAGTTTCTGAAGATATAGAAAAAGTATATGATTACAAAAAATATAAGAAAACAAATTTTTTAGATATCTACACAAATGGGAATGGGTCTGCTGGAGAAAAGAAATTTAAAATCATAAAAGAATATATGCATAAAATTCCATTTTATTGTCTTGGCAAATGGAGTGAAGAACTAATAGAAGAACAATACAAAAAATATTTTTTCAATCTTCCAATGGTTGATGCTACTGATAGATTATATAGAACAAAATATACTTTAATGTTTCATTTTGAAGATGGTTTTCCTTCTTCAAAATTTTGGAAGATGATTAATTTTGGTATAATTCCGTTCTATCATAAGTCTATGGACTCTCAAAAAAATCAACCAGTTCATGAATACTTAAGAATATCTTCTAGAAAAGAATTAGTTGAGAAAATAAACTTCTTAGAATCTAATCCACAATTTTACAATCAAATTTTAGAATTTCATTCTTCTCAATTTAAAAAAGAGTATTTTACTGGAGAATTTGTAAATAACATTTTTTTAAAATATCTTTCTAAAGTAACTAAGACAAATAACAAAGAAACTAACAAAAATACTTTTTATAAAGAATCAGTTCTTTTTAGAAAGGAAGATTAAAATGATATTTAATTATCAATATGTACAAAAAATTTGTAAAAAAGAAAAAATTTACATTTTAGTTTTAGCGAGGTCTAATTCTTCACGAGTAAGAGAAAAAAACACAAGACAATTTTATGGAGAAAAATCTCTTATAGAAATAAAGATGAATCAAATTATAAACTCTGGTATTCCAAAAAGTAATATTCTTACAAGCTTTGATTTTTCTTTAAATGAAAATAATTGCACGCAAATTATTAGAGATACTACTCTATTTACAGATGATTCTATCAAATTTAGTGATCTTTTACACAATCTTTTTACAGAAATAAAAAAGAAAAGAAAAGTTTCACACTTACTAATAACTTATCCAACTTCTCCTATGTTTGATGAATCTTTATACAGAGATGCAATTTATAAATATTATTCTGAAGTTATTTGTGGTTCTTATGATTCTATAATTTCAGGAGTTATGAAAAGAGGTTTTTTCTGGTACCATGGCAAAACAGTAAATTATTGTGCAAATGAGAATCATCAATATACACAAAACATTTCTCCAGTGTTTGAAGTTAACAACGCACTATATGGTGGAAAATTTGAAAAACTTTTAGAAAGAAGATATTTCATCGGTGAAAATCCATACTTTTTAGAAAATAGAGTTATAGACTCTATTGATGTAGACACTATTGAAGATTTTCTTTTAGCAAGAAGTATGTATGTTGAAAAAATGAGAGGTGGATTTTCAAATGCGCTATGATAGTTTTGAACAAAGCGTTATTTTAACTATTGATGAAAATTTAAGAAAACCTTCAAATTTTTTTATTAAAGAAGACAAATCAATAGTAACAGACATAGACAAACTTATAAGTAAAAAAATTAAAGTACTTTGTAAACACTTTTTTGATGATTTTTCATTTATATCAGAAGAAGAAATAACAAAAAACAATAGAGCCCTTTATACTATTGTAATTGACCCTATTGACGGTACAGAAAATTTTGCAAACAATATACCTATTTTCGGGTTCAGTTTAGCAATTTATTTTAATGAAAGCCACGAATATTCTTTATTGTATTTTCCAAAATTAAATTTAAAACTTTCATCATTAGACGAAAAAACAATTTCTACAAAACAAAAAAGTAGAATAGTTGCTTTATCTTCTTCTATGACTTTACAAGAAATTATTACTGAGTCTAAAAATTATGAAGAATATAGAATAACTGGATGTGCAACTTATAATATTTTTTCTGTTATAACAAAAAGTTTCAAAAATTATTATAATCCTAGAGCATGTTCTTGGGATATTTTAGCTGGAATAAATTTAGCAATTCAATTTAATTGTAAAGTTTTAATAGACGGAGAAAAATACTATGGAAAATATTTGCAAGAAGATAAAAGATATTCATTGTCAATTTCCAACTGAGTGCCATATAATTGGAAATGGAGAATTACAACATGAACTAGCTCAGAATTCTTTTTGTATAACAGTGAACAACTCTTTAAATAGAAACCTTAGAACAAATACTATAATTAATATTGTTAAGTCTAAATATAGTATTAAAGATATAGATTTCAACATCATAAATTTAATACCATATGATTTAATAGAAGATTTTAAAAAATTACATAAAATTAGTTCTTCTAATATAATAATTTTAGAAGAAGAAGATTTAATAGACTCATCATTAATTTTAAATCCAGCTATTTTTTCTATAAAGATAGCAAAAGGATTAGGATGCGAGAGACTATACATTGATGGATATAATTTTGATTCTTCAACAAATAAATTAAGCATAAATACTGAAGACTTCAATAAAGTCTATTTTGAAAAACAAAAAGAAGAATTTAATAAATTCATAAAAGAACAAAATATTGAATTTTATACTAAAAAAGAAAAAAGTATAAAATCATTAATTGATGAGAAAGTAAATAATAATGAAGTAATAATAGTAGCAGAGATTACAAATAACCACTTAGGAGACATTGATTTACTATGTAAAATAGCAAAATTAGCTACAGAACAGGGAGCTGATTTAGTTAAAATTCAAAAAAGAGATGTGAATTTATTTTATACTAAAGAAGAATTGCAACGCCCATATGAATCTAAGTTTGGAAAAACTTATGGAGATTATAGACGTGGGGTTGAATTGACAGTAGATGATTTAAAGAAATTTGACTCATTCTGCAAAAAAGAAAATATTTTGTGGTTTAGTACAATCTTAGACAAATTTTCTTTTAATTTAATGAACTCTACTTTTAATCTTGAGCTAGTTAAAATTCCTTCTACAGTTTCAAATCATAAAAATTTTATTGAGTATGTTAGCAAAAATTATCACAAAGACATAATTATTAGTACTGGTGCAACAGGAGAAGAATACATAAGTGAAATTGTTGATAAGTTCTATTCAGAAAAAAGATTTTTATTTATTTTGCATACTCTTTCTAGTTATCCAACGCCTTTAGAAGAAATAAATACTGGAGTTATAAATATCTTATTTGCATTAAAAAGTAGAATGAAAAATATTGTACCGGGTTATTCTGGACATGACTTAGGAAGTATTGGTTCTATGATGGCTATAGCAGCTGGAGCAATAATGATTGAAAAGCATGTGAAATATAAAGACCATGAATGGGTTCATTTTGATGAAGTTGCTTTAGACCTTTCAAAAGAAGAATTAAAAACTTTCGTGTCAGAAGTAAAAAAAGCAGAAATAATGCGCGGTTCTTTTAAAAAGAAAATTCATTCAATAGAAAACCACAAATATAAGACAAATTCTTTATGCAATTGAAATAATAGATAAATAAAGAAAGGTGAATAAATATGAGAAAAAGAAAAGAAGAACTTTTGAAAGAAGAGAAGATTCAATACAGAGAAGAAAGGGCACAAAATATTTATTCTACTCGTTTGAAATTTCATTTGCTAGGATTTCCATTAAAAGCTGAAGATGCTATTTTAGCAAAATGTGCTGAATGTATGAATGACTTTGTAGACGGAAAAGAAGATTGTCAATCAGAAGATTGTCCTTTGTATTCTTTTATGCCATTTTCTAAAGTTAAGAAATTATCAGAAGAACAACGTCAAAGAAAAATAAAAGAATTTTATTCTAACTATGATAAGTTTGGAAATAAAATTACAGAAGAGACGCCTAAAGAAAATATAGTAACAAAGGAATGAAATAAATATGAACGAAGAATTAATATTTGAAAATTTTATTTTGCCAATTATTGAAAATGAAAATGATGAGATTTCTAGTAAACTTTCTAAAATTTTAGAAGAATACAATCATCATGAAAGAACATCTTTTAATGAGGGAATTGACTTTGTTTTTAAAACACTAGTTGGAAGAACTCTAAAGCAGATAGGAGAAAAGTGAATGGATAGACATTTAGAAGAACTTAGAGAAAAATTATTTTCTTCAGAACTTAAATGTGTAAAAGTTGATTGTTTTGCATTTAATGATACTTATAAAAATTATTGTGCTATGGGGGGATGTATTCAGTTATTTTTAGACACTATTAATATTAGAATAAAGTCTGAAAAGCTAAAGTCAAAATATGAAAAATTAGCTGAACCAAAATTTAGTGTAGGAGAAACTTTTTATCAGCCTACAATATATTGTTTTGAAGACTTTTTGAAATTTTTAGAAAAAGAAAGCTTTGAAGAAAATATGATAGTAGATGAATTAGTAGTGTCAGAAATAAGATTTAGTGGTTTTGATAAATTTCCGCAGTATTTCTCTGTAGAAAAAAATTCTCTTTCTCGTTCAGTGCATAATGAGTATGAAATGTATAAGACAAAAGAAGAAGTTATTAAGAAAACTTTAGACATGCTTTTTACTAAATCAAGAGATAGAATAAATAAGTTAGAAAAAGAAACAGTAGAGTCTATAAAAGCACGAGATTTAATTTTAGAGTTAGAAGAAAAATTTTTAAATGGGGGTAAATAAGAATGGGGTATAACTATATAACTATAATTCCATTGATAGGTGGAATGACTCTTGGAAATATAAAAGCTACAAAAGTAAAACCAAAGTGTTTATTATCATATTCTATTTTTTCCAATAATGACAATCATTTAGTTAAATACCTTAAGAACGTTCCTTATTATTTACTAGATGAAAAGAAATATTCTTTCAAAGAAAAAATTGACTTTGTATCTTCTGTATGTCCTTGTGCAGGTTTAAGTATGTTAAACTCTTCTAAAGATAATGGAGAAAAAAGTAGAGGGGAAGAAGCAATTCAAAATCAATGGATGTATAAAACTGCTTCTTATGTTCTTTCTACTATAAAACCAAGAGTAATGTTTGGAGAAAACGCACCTAACTTATTTACAGACGCTGGAAAAGCTGTTAGAGAAAAATTACAAAGAATTGGAAAAGCTAATGGGTATACTTTTCTTGTAATTAAAACTAGCACTTTAAATCATGGAGTACCTCAAAATAGAGTAAGAACTTTTTATTTCTTTTTTGAGGGTAATAAAATTCCAAAACCAAAACAAATAAAAAAACACTATACTAAGCTTGATGAATTTCTAAGTGTAAAAAATTACTCGTCATTAAAGCACTTTGATGATTTTATTGTTAAAGATACACTAAAAGAAAATGGCTATTACTTATATGCACTAAAAGAACTTGGAAAAAATTATAGAGAAATAATTCTTGAAGGCAAAAATACAAATTCAATTCTTGCTTACTGTGTAAAGAAAAAAAATCTTTCTACTTTGAAAAAATACTTAAATGATAACGAGTTAAGAAGATTCAAAAGAATACTTTCTAAATTAGATGATGGACTTGGTTATTGGAATCCTTCTCCAATCATAGTATCAGATTACACAAATGCAATTATCGGAAAGAATTGTAGAATAATTCATCCTATTGAAGAAAGATATTTAAGTGTTAGAGATACTATGATATTAATGTCTTTGCCAAATGATTTTAAACTTCAAAGTGAAGATTTTCATCATGTTTTTCAAAATGTTCCTGTAAATACAGCTGCAGATTATACTAATTTTGTTTTAGATTTTCTTAATAACAAGATAGAATTACTTGACGAAAGTTATCTACTTTACAATAATATTAATGACACTTTAAAGAAAGGAGAATAAAATGAAACTAAAAAATAATGAGCTAACTGAAGAACAAATAATAATATTGACAAAGTTTTCCTTACGCCAAAAAAAGCTTAACGAGTCTATTTCTGAATTTTTTAACTCTTTTTCAGAAGTTCCAGATGAAGAAGAAAATATATTTGTAGAAAAATTTACAAACGTATTAGATATCATCAAAGAAGCAGAAGAAAAAATAAAAGCTTGTTTTTACAAGAAAAAAGAAGGGGAATAATAATGATTATTTTTGTAGACACAGAAACAACTGGATTAGATAAAGAAAAAGATGATATAATTCAGATTGCGGTTATTGCGTATGAGTATAATGAAGATAATAATTGCTTAGAGGAAGAAGAAATTAGAACAAAGTCTTTTTGTAAAAATAGTGATATTCCTATTTCTTTTGATGCTATGGCTACACATAATATCTTAGAAAAACATATCAAAAATGCTCCGCATATTACTTCTTCATCTTCTTATCAAACTCTACTTTTTCATAATTTTTCTCATAATTTCATAGTAGCTCATAATGCTCAATTTGATGTAGGAATGATTGAAAAATATCTTAAGTTGAATTATAAAATTATTGATACATTAAAAGTTGCTAAATTTCATTTTAAAAGACCTTGCTCACTTCAATATTTAAAGCATAGAATGGGCTTCAGTGAAAAATATGAAGAAACTATTTTTCATGACGCATTAAGTGATACTTCTCTACTTGTAGATATTTTTAAAGAATTTTTGAAGTCTTATACTCCAGAAAAAATGATTAGTGTTTGCAATAGCCCTTGTGAATTGGAAAATTTACCCCTTGGAAAATATAGAGGTAAATCATTTCAAGAAGTTTTTGAAGAAGATCCAAACTATATTGTGTGGATGGCAAAAAATATAGACGATGAAGATTGTAAATTTACTGCAGCTAAGTTGCTTAAGGAGAAGTACTCTTGAAGAAAATAGATTTTTTTGATATATTACCGCCACATTTCAATTCTTGGAATGACTTGAGAGAAAAATACATTGATAAAATTGAAAAAGAAGAGTCTATAGAATTAAAGTCTAAATCTATAGATGACTCTGAACATACATATTATATTAATTGTGTAACTATTCAAAAAAATTCTTTAAGAGAATTACGAGAAGACGTAGAAATAATTTTAGAAATTGTGAAAGAAATTAATGAACAACTAGAAAGGAGTCAGATATGACAAAAATCGTAATCCCTGTAGAAGACCGTGTCTTAGTTAAATTGAAAATTGAGGAAGAAAAAACTAAAAGTGGTTTGTTTATTCCAGATGTTTCTAGAGAAAAAACTCAAATTGGCATTGTAGAAAGAATTGGTTCTGGAGAAGAAATTTCAAAACTTAATCTTCAACCTGAAATGGAAATAATTATTTCTAAGTTTTCAGGTACAGGAATTAAGATTAATTCTTTTGAAGACGCTGAATATTTAATTGTTCGTTATGAAGATATTATTGGAGTAATTCAAGAACAAAATTAAGCAGGACACTTCCTGCTTATTTTTGCAATAATAAAATAAAGAGGAGATAACTATGAATTTGAAAGGACAGTATAATTCTGATAATAAAATAATTGTTCCAAATCCATTACTAGAAAAACCCTTTTCTGTTGAAGCAAAAGAACTTATTAAAGAAACAGGTTTAAATATTCAAGGAAAAGATAAAAATTTTGACAACGTCAATAATCCACAACATTATACAGATAGACTTTATGAGGTTTTTTATGTTCTTATTGATTGGTTTAAAAATGACCCTATACTATTTACTGTTGTGAAATATCTTGCAAGAGCGGGTAAAAAGCAAAATACTATTGAAGATTTGAAAAAAGCTAAATGGTATTTAGAAAAAAGAATTTTACAAGAAGAAGGAAAGCTTGAAAATGAGGGTCTTGCAAAATTAATGAAAGAAAAAATATAATGAAAGAAACGTATTCTTACTTGAAAAAACAGCTTAGAATAAAATTATTATTTAGTTTTGTATTTTTTATTATTACTTCAATATTGTTTTTAGAACACACTGACTTAATAGTAAGAATATTGTGTTTATTTTTGTCAATAGGGTATGCAAAAAATTTATACACTATTTATGAAGATTTAAATATGCTAGAAGCTATAAAAGAAAAAATAAGAAGTGAAAAGGAGAAGATTATTGATGGAAAAAATTAATTTTGCAAAAGTTAGAGATGTTAAGAGTCCACTTGTTTCAACAACTGGTTCAGCAGGTATTGATTTCTTTGTGCCAAATGATTTTATTGATGTAGCTTTAATGTCTGGTGAAGACATTCTTATTCCCTCTGGGATAAAAATGAATCTTCCAGAAGGAAAAGTTTTAATTTCATTCAATAAGAGTGGGGTTTCCACAAAGAAAAAACTTATTATAGGCGCTTGTGTAATTGATTCAGACTATCAAGGAGAAATACATCTTCATCTTATAAACTATAGTAATAAAGTTGCTGAAATAAGAGCTGGTGATAAAATAGCTCAATTCATACTATTAGATTTTAATTCAGTTGAGTTATTACAAACACATGAATCTGAGTTATTTGATAAAGAAAGTCAACGTGGTTCTGGTGGTTTTGGTAGTACAAATTAAATAATACAAAAAGCATAGCTTTTAGCAATAATATAAATAAAGGAGGATTTATATGGAAAGCATAACAAAAGATATAGAAAAAAATCTTTCAAACGCAGAAAAATGTGAAGGCTATGCTCTTGTATTAGATTCTAAAAGTACTATTTCTTTAAGCAAATTAGAGAATTCTTTTCCGGTAAGAGTTGCAAATATTTTAAAAAATTATTTTAAAATAGTTCATGTTGGCAACGATGAATTTTTTAGAAGCATTAATGATGTAGTATATATTCCAACTTTGTTGGGATTTAATTTAGCACATCATTATTCTAAAATTTTTATTTTAAACGATGTTAGAGCTAAAACAAACAAAAAAGAATTTACGCTTATTGACAATCTTTCTTTAAGAGAAAATTTACCAGTAGTAAAAATAAATTCTCTAGTAGAATTTAAAGAATACATGGAGAAAAATTATGCGTTTTCGAATGAGTAAAGAACAATATTTTATGAAAATAGCTATGACTGTTGCTCAGCGTTCTACTTGCTTAAGAAGAAATGTAGGAGCAGTTTTTGTAAAAGATGACAACATAGTGGCAACTGGTTATAACGGAGTTCCTATTGGCTTTAAGCATTGTGAAAATTGCGTTAGAGAAGAATCTGGAAAAGATTTACATTTATGTCATGCGGTACACGCGGAGCAAAACGCTATTGTTCAAGCTGCAAAACATGGGATTTCATTGAAAGGTTCTTTTTTGTATTGTACTACACTTCCATGTATAGAATGCGCAAGACTATTAATAAATCTAGAAATTTCTGAAGTTCATTTTTTACAAGACTATCATGGAAATGAAACAACAAAAATGTTTAGAAATAGTGGAATACTAGTATACAAACAGGAGGGAGTATGATTATAGGATTCTCTGGTGCATCACATAGTGGAAAATCTACTATTATGAGAGCTCTTATAGAAAAAAATAAAGATTTTGTTCTTATTGAAGAGCCGATACGAAAAATGATTAAAGATATAAATGAACTTAGAAAAAACCCATCAATGAATTTAGAAGTTCAAGAAAAAATATTTAAAGACAGATTGAGTAAAATTTTTGAATCAAAAAAGCACACAGTTTACTTAAGTGATAGAACTTTAGTAGATTGCTTTTTTTATTTCACAAATTATATAAATCATACGCAACTTTCTGATTCTTTGAAAAAAGACTACTTTAATTTATTACATAAATTTATAGACACTTTGAATGCTTATGATAAATTGTATGATTTAACTTGTTTGTTTAAAAGTATTAAGCCAACAGAAGAACAAGAATTGATAAGAGATTACAATTTAGAAATGATACAAGAACATGAAGAGTTTTCAATTATCAATTTAACTAAAAGCTTGTCTAAAAAAATTATGCTTTTTGATTTGAATAAAACAAGTAAAGAAGAAGTTGTATCTCTAATAGAAATTTACATAATGAAATCACAATATTCTGGATTAATAGGATAGAATAAGTATGATTGAAAGTAATACTTTTGCTTCTCTTTACTCAAACTTATTGCTGTGTTTCAATAATCATAATTATTTTCAAGAGTTGGAATTTAACGAAGTAAAAATAAGAGATTTCAAAGTAATTGAAACTATAAATGCAAATTTGTGTATAAGACGTACTACAGAAGAATTTTTTTCTATGAATAGCAGACCAAACATTTTAAAATATCTTTGTGCAGAAACGTGCTGGTATTTTGGTGGTTCTACTTCTTTAGAGTTTATTTCTAAATATTCAAAATTTTGGCTAAAATTGCAACCTATTCATAGTTATTATGGAGCTTTAATATTTAAAGAAGAAAATATTTTTGGAAATACGCAATATTTTTGGGCTATTAATTCTTTAATAAAAGACAAGAATTCAAGACAAGCTATTATGCATTTCAATAATTCTTCTCATCAATTCTTTGAGAACAAAGATTTTGTTTGCACAATGTATTTACAATTATTCATAAGAAACAATAAACTTATTCTTATTTCAAATATGCGGTCTCAAGACTTAATAAAAGGAATGACTTATGACATTCCATTTTTTATATTAGTTCAAAAAGAAGCTTTCAAAGTTTTAAAGTATTGGTACCCAGAATTGATTCTTGGAGAACTATACCACAATGTTGGGTCATTACATGTTTATGAATCTGATTTTAAATTGCTAGATACTATGGCTAATGATGATAGCATAAAAGAATTTAAGTTACCAGAAAGCAACACTTCTTTAATACTGCACGAAGGTTTTATAAAATACATAGAAGAAAACAAGAAAGAATTGTGCCAAGATAAATTAGTCAATTTTGTATTAGAAAATATTTAACAGCTAGGAGAGTGATTATTATCAAAGAGCAAGACGCAATCTTATTTTTCGATAAGATTTTTGAAAAAGTAGACAAATCTAAATATATAGAATTTAGACTAATAGATAACGAGAAAAATATTCTTAGAAACTTTTTTAAGATAGAAGAGAAAGAAGAATATTTAAAGTACATAAAGAAGTATGAGGGAAAATATAATATTTTTTGTGGTATTCAACCAAGAAACGGAAGTTCAGATTCTTCTGATACAGATATAAAAGAAGTTGCACTTTTCTGGGCAGACATAGATGCAAAAGATTTTAAAGGGACAACAGCAGAAGAAAAGAAAGTAGAAGCTAAGAAATCAATAACAAACTTTCCACTTACTCCAACTATGATAATTGATTCAGGAAATGGGTATCATGTTTATTGGATTTTAGATTCTGTATTTAACGTTAGTAAAGATGAAAACTTTGATAAAGCTCTTATGATTTCAAAAAGAGTTCATAGAATAGTTAACGCAGATTCTACTTTTAATCTTTCAAGAATCTTAAGAGTACCTGGTACTAGAAATATTAAGAATCCAGACAACATGAAATTTTGCAAAATAGATTCAGTGAATTCAAATTTTTATTCATTAGAACTTATTCATTCTTCTGTTAATTCAATTAAAATAGAAAGCATAGATGAAATTATTTTAGATGACTTCTCTTTATTACCTTCTAGAATTTTTTCATTAGATGATATAAAATTATTAGTCTCTCTTGATGTTATAAATGACGCAAAACAAATTCCAGAAAGATTTGATGGCGATAGAAGTTCTCATGATTTTTCAATAGCTTGTAAATTATATGAAGCTGGGTTAAATGATAGAGAAGTATTTGAATGCTTTAAAATATTTCTTGAAAATAATTTTGATGTTAGTCAAAAATTCAAAGATAGAGGAGAAGCTTATTTAAAAAAATACACTTTAATTAATGCTAAAAGTAAAGTATTTTCTTTAGAAACTCTTTACAGAAACTTAGATAATTCAAATACTGAGCAAGAAAGATTTTATATTCTTGATAAGATTTTAGCTATTATAGCTAAAAAAAGTTCTTTCGAACGGGATTTAATATTACAAAATCTAAATAATAGGTTTGGTAAAAAATTTGGTTTGACTAATGCTCTTTTGAAAAAAGAGTTAAATTATCATGTAAATGCAGAAGTTGTAAAATCTAAAAAATATTCTCAGTTTTTTTTGATTGGAAAAAATGGAGTAGCTTCATTTCTTCCTGTAAAATTAGCAGAATATCTTATCGATAAGTATAAAATAATAACCATTCATCAAAGAATTTACACATATAAAGATGGATATTATACAGAAAATGTAAATATGCAAATTGAAAAATCTATACAAGAAATTTTAGATGATAAGTGGTCTTCAAAATACTCAGATGAGACTTTGGAATTTATAAAAATCCAAACAAGTATTAATGCAAAAGAAGCTGAAAGAGTTCCAATGAAAGTAAATTTAAAAAATGGAATTTTTGACTTCGAATCTAATTCATTATTGCCACATAATACTAATATAAAGTTCTTGTATCAAATAAATGCTAATTTTAATAAAGACGCAAAGTGTGAAAGACTAGATAAATTTATGGAAGAAGTATTTAAAACAAAAGAACAAGTGTATACTATGTGGGAAAATGTTGGGTACATTCTTCTTGGAAAAATGAATTTAAAAAGATTTTTAGTTTTAGTCGGCTCCGGAGATAACGGAAAATCTGTATTTTTAAGATTACTTATAAAATTTCTTGGAGAAGATAACGTATCTAGTGATACTTTACAAAGATTAGCAGGGGATAGATTTTCAGCTTCTAATCTTTTTGGAAAGCTAGCTAATATTTCTGCAGACCTGGATGAAGAAGATGTAAGAGCCACAGGTATGATTAAATCATTGACTGGTGACGATTTAATAACCGCAGATAGAAAATTTCTAAAACCTTTCCAATTTAAAAACACCGCTCATTTAATTTTTTCATGTAATCAACTCCCGATTTTAACAAACGGTGGAGACGAAGCTTTTTATAATCGTCTTCAAATAGTTCAATGCTTGACAAAATTTAATGAAGAAACTCGTGACGTTAACTTATTTGAAAAAATATCAACTGAAGAAGCTATGAGCACATTTTTAAATAGAGCTATTGAAGGTGGTTTTAGACTTCTTAAAAATAAAGACTTTACTATTTCTACTAAACATCATTCAGAATACAAGGAAAATTATAAAAAAGAAAATGATTCTGTGATTGATTTTTTCTTTAACAATATAAAGAAAACTAACTCAGAACATGTAATAACAAAAGCAGATATGTATAATTCTTATACTTATTGGTGTGCTTTAAACACAAGAAAACCTGTTTCAAAAATAAAATTTAGCAAAAGAGCTAAAGCATCTTTTTCAGATTTATGCGACACAAAAATTAGATGCAAAAAAGAGTTTCCAGAAGATGTTTGGATTGGCGTAGTTTATCAAGAAGAATTTTTATTGCTTATGAATAAAAAACAAAGTGAAATAGTCGATGTTGGTACAATGTTATTGTAGACATTTTATTTTTATTTTAGCAATAATAATCTTAAGTAGGAAAGAGGAAGTATGTATAAACTAAAATTTTATTCAGTAAAAAAGTTAAACTTTCAAGATAACTTAATTTTAAACATGCTAGAAAAGAGGTATTTACAAAAAGAATATAAAAAGAAATTTATTTTTTTATGTGGAAAAGAAACCTATTCTCAAATATTACCACAAATTGAAAATCATATTTTATATCATAAGTACGATTTGGGAGATGCTGTTTATATTCCAATGAGAAGTCTGTCTTGGTATTATAATTTTGAATCTGATTTTAGAGACTTATTAGATTGTATTGATTTTTTAGAAGGAAAAGAAACTAAAGATTTTTCTTTTTCTTTTGAGTTATTTGAAAATTCTAAAGATTTTGAAAAATTTACTGGAAAGCACTTAGTAATAGACATAGAAACTACCGGACTTAACTTTATAAAAGATAAAATTTTTCTTATTGGTTTATGTGATGAAAACACAAAAATGATAATTCCTGAAGAAAAATTACAAGAAGCAAAAAAAGATTTATTAAAATTAATTAAAAATAAGATTTTAGTTCTGCATAATGGAAAGTTTGACTGTAAATTTTTAACTTTATTTTTTCAAGAAAAGATTTTCTTTAATTATGATACTATGCTTATGCATTATTTAATAGATGAAAGAAGAGGAAAACATGACTTATTGACTTTGTCTCAAAAATATTTTAATGAAGAAGATTATGAAAAAGATATGAAAAAATCTATGAGAAATAAAAATGACTACTATAATGTAGATAGAAAAGAGATGTATAAATACCTTGCAAAAGATATAGTATACACTTGGAAGTTATTTAAACTTTTTTCAAAAAAAGTAGATATAAAAGCGTTAAAGTTTATGATGAAAGCATCAAAACTTTTACAAAATATGGAAATGCGAGGAATTAAATTTGATAGAAAATACGCTAGAGAACTTGAGCTAACTTACAATAAAAAACTTGATGAGATGGAAAATGATTTAACAAAATTAGCAATTGATAGTGGTTTTTCATTTAAAGAATATCAAAAGTTTACAGGTGCAAAAGCAGAAATAGTAAGATTTAATTTAAATTCACCAAAGCAAATCAATTATTTTGTGTATGAAGTTTTAAAAATAAAACCAATTTCAAAAGCTATGAACTTCGATGATTTAGTAAGACAGGAGCTTTTAAAAAAATATGGTTGTCCACAAAATATGGAAGAAATAATAGAGTGGAAAAATAAAAATTTGATTCACAGATTTTTATTTGATTATTGTGAGTACAAAAAAGTGCATAAACTTTTTACTACTTACATAGTGCCAATGTTTGAATACACAGACGTAAATAATAAAATTCATAGTAATTATTTATTGCATGGGACAGTAACTGGAAGACTTTCAAGCAAAGACCCAAACATGCAAAATATTCCATCGAACGCAAAAGATGTTAAAAATGTTTTTATTCCATCAGAAGGACATGTTTTAATCGAAGCAGATTACTCTCAAGCAGAACTTAGAGTACTAGCAGTATTATCTGATGACGAATTTTTGAAAAATGTTTATTTTCAAGAAAAAGATTTGCATGACGCAGTTACTGTTGAAATATATGGAGAAAATTTTACCAAAGCTCAAAGATCACAAATTAAAGGATTAAATTTCGGGATAGTTTATGGAAGAGGAGCTTATTCGATTGCAAATGAGTATAAGATATCAACTAAAGAAGCACAACAAATGATAGATAAATGGATGGAAAAAGTTCCAAAGGCTGGGGAATTTATTAAGAAATATAGAAATATGATTAGAACTTCAGAAGTCGCAAAAAGTGTTTTTGGAAAGCAAAGAAGATTTTATATAATAACTGAAGATAATAAAAATAAATTAGAGAATGAGAATTGTAACTTTATTATTCAATCATCTTCATCAGACATGACACTATCTTCTGGCATAGTTGTGGATAATATTTTAAGAAAAAAAAGTATTGGATGCGTATTAAATCTAATTCATGACTCAATTTTGGTAGAATGTAAAGAAGATAAAGTAGAAGAAACTATAGAAGTAATGAGAAAAGTTATGGAAACTCTTCCAAAATTAATTTTCAAAACAAATATGCCATTTAGAGCTAGTTTTGAGATTAGTAATACTGGTTGGGGAAATAAAAAGA
Organism: archaeon; assembly: GCA_029563035.1. The sequence continues at coordinate 17,743 of JAKQTP010000108.1, forward strand.
AAAAAACTTAGTTTTTTATGTTTTTTTTCCTGTACATTTCGCTAGAATATGATATAATCTAATCATAAAGGAAAGGATGGATAAAATCCTTTCAGAAAGGCGGAAACAAATGGCAACAAAAAAACTCTCAAAAGTCTTCTTCGGAAAGAAAATTGGAACAATGAATGGAAAATCTGTCCGTTGGAATGAAAACACTGGTCGTGTATCTTGTGAAGGTGAATCATTCATAATGGGGTTATCTGAAAATCGTGCAATCGAGTTTATGAATGAGTGCTTTGGTGAAACTTTCATAATGAGCAAATAAGGAAAGGCGGAAGATTTATATGACAAACAATCTTACCATAAAAGAAAGAAATAAATTAGTTGAAGAAAATTTAAACTTAGCTAGAAAATTAGCTTCATCATTTAAGCACAGTTGGTGTGAGTATGATGAACTTTTATCTACTGCCTATTCTGCATTATGTGAAGCAGCTAGAACTTTCGACCCTGAAAATGGGACAAAATTTTCTACTCATGCATATACTAAGATAAAATTTTCTCTACTTAGCATTTTTCGCTCAAATAATGTTTTTTCAGCAACAGACTCTGAGAAATCGATTACTGAACTTTCACATTCTTCTGAAGAAAATTTTGACATTGATATATTTTTAGCAACAACTAAAAATTCTATTGATGTAAAATCTATTATGTTACTATTGAGCCCTTTAGAATTTAAAGTTATTTCTGGATTCTATTTAGAAGACATAAATAGAGAAGAAATAATGGAAACTAATAATATTAGCAAATATGATTTTTATCAATTAAGACAATCAGCGATTCAAAAAATGACTTTCTTTATAAAAAATAGAAAAGAATTTGCTTTATGATTAAAACTTTAGTAATTGACCCCGGTGTAACAACTGGGGTCTCTGTATTTACTACAAATAACTTTTATAATAAAATAAATCTTATAAACAAAGAGGAAAATGTTTTTTCTAAAGTATTTTCAAAAGAATTAAAAACTTTTGAAGAGCTAGAAGGAATTATTTGTGGTGGTCCAATAGGTTATACTTTCGATTTTGTTATTTTTGAACGCTATCAATTGTATGCTTCATCTAAATTCAAGATGGGTTCAACTTTCCCTGAAGTAGAATTTATAGGAGTACTAAAATACTTATGTGAGAAAAATAATTATAATCCTATTGCATTAATGCCAAATGTAAAAAAATTCTGGACTGATGAGCGTTTGAAATTTTTAGGTTTTGAAGAAAAAAGTGAGCATATAAAAGACACTATAAAACTGTATCTTTACTTTCATGATAACTTCAGAAAGATTATTAAAAATGAATCTCTATAAATATCAACAAGAAGCAATAGATTTCTTAAATGAATTCCCACAAAGAGGTATCTGCGGAGATGATATGGGCCTTGGAAAAACAAGAACAGCTTTAATGTTAGCTGAGCAAAACAATTACAAAAGCGTTCTTATTGTATGTCCTAAGACAGTTCAGCTTTCTTGGAGAAATGAAATAAGAAAAGTTTTCAATAATGATGACTTTACAATTTCTCCAGATAAAGCTTCTCTTAGAAAAAAAGAGTTTGAAGAAAATAAAAGATTTTTCATCTGTAACTATGCTATCTTACGAGTGGAAGATTTTGGTATTTTCTCTAGAAAATGGGACTTAGTTATTTTTGATGAAGCACATCGTTTAAAAAATAGAAAAGCTCAAATTTCTAAAAAAGCAAAGTTATTAAAAGCAAAGAAAGTACTTCTTCTTTCTGGAACTCCTATGCAAAATCACCCATCGGAGATTTGGCATCTTCTTCATTTACTCGATAGAAAAAACTTCAAGTCTTATTGGAAATTTATAGAAAAGCATTTCAATACACAAGTAAACTATTTTTCTGGATTTAATGAACCAACAACTATAAAAAATATTGAAGAATTTCAAAAAGAAATTTTTAAGTATATGATAAAACGCTCTAAAGAAGACGTTAAAATTCAATTACCGAAAAAAATATATTCAACAATTCCAGTAAAATTAGAACAAAAACATCAAAAAATATACAAAGACCTTATAAAGAATTTACAACTTTTTAACGATAATAATGAAGAAGTTTTAAGAATAGAGAATCAAATAACTCTATATACTAATCTTAGAAGATTAGTGCTATTTCCAGAATTTTACGGTATAAATATTATTAGTGAAAAAATTAAAGCACTATTAGAAATATTAGAAGACTCAAACGAGAAGTTTGTAATATTCACATGGCATAAATCATTTTCAAAATACTTGCATAAATTATTAAATAGCAATAAGATAGAATCAGAATTAATTTGTGGGGATAACTCATCTGAAGAAAGAATAATATCTCAAGAAAAGTTTTCTACAAATGAAAAAACTAAATGTTTAGTTTTAACTATAGCAACAGGTTGTGAGGGTTTAAATTTGCAATCTGCAAACAATTTAATATTTATGGAAAAAGCATGGAACCCTGCAATGAATGAGCAAGCTGAGAATAGAATTCATAGAATAGGACAAGAAAAAGTTTGTACTATATATGACATAGTTGCTGAAGAAACTATTGAAGAAAAAATAATACAAACGCTATCAAAAAAGACAATAATAATATCAGAAGCGTTGTTCATAAAAGAAATTATGAACGACTTAATAGAAGGGAGAAACCTATGAGAATTTCATTTTCAGAAGCAAACGCATTTAGAAAATGTAGGAGGTCTTGGGATTTGGGGTCTAGGAATAGACAAGGATGGCAACAGATAAAAGTTAACACAAAATTATTCTTAGGAACTTTAGTTCATGAATGTCTTGATAAGTTTTACTCATCTGGAAAAACTATCGATATGCAAGTAGAGTTTAAGAAACTTTTTAAAGAAAGTTTAGTAAAAATTAAGAATGAATTGAAAGTTGATATTTCTCAAGAAGACATTCAAGCTTTTAATGAGCAAGAAATTCTTGGATTAGAAATGCTAAAAAACTACGTTATTTGGAGTGAAAAAATTGACAAAGAACAAATTGCTGAAATAGTTTCTACAGAGAAAAAAATTGAAGTTAAATTATTCAAAGATTTAGACCACATCTTGGTTTGTAGAATAGATGGAATAGTAAAAGACAAAGATGGAAAATATTGGATTCTAGAGCATAAAACTGCAAAAAGTGTTGATACAAACTTAGCTTTGAATGAACAACCTGTTTTGTATTGTTATTTAGCTGAAAAAATTCTTGGAGTAAAAATAGAAGGTATTTTATACAATACTCTCTTGAAAAGTTATCCTGAAGCTCCGAATGTTTTGAAAAATGGAACACTTTCAAAAAGTAAATCACAAAACACTACTTGGGAGTTGTATCAGCAAAAAATAAAAGAGCTAAAGTTAAATGAAGAAGATTATTTAGAAATGAAATCTGAGCTAAAAACTCTTGATAGTTATTTTGATAGACAGCGTATTTTTAAAACTCAGCATGAAATTAAAGATATAGTTCAAAGATATAGAGAAATTTGTCTTGATATGGCAGAAAACCCAAGAATCTATCCAACGCCTTCAAGAGATTGTAATTGGTTTTGTGGGTTTAAAGAAATTTGTGTTATGATGAATGATGGGCTAGATTATAAATTTGTCTTAGAAAATCTTTTTAAGCAAGAAAAAAATTCAGAAATAGTAGACGAAAAAGTAGAAAACGAGCAATAATATAACTATAGGAAAGGAGGATAAATGTTAACAATAGACAATCCATTGAATGACGAGACTCTTTGGCTGAAAATGATTATTTTTGGAGAAATTGGAGTTGGAAAAACTGTGTTCTTAGGTTCTTCAGCAGCTTGTCAAGATTCTAGTGAAACTTTATTTGTAGATTGTGAAGCTGGAACAAAGTCATTACGTAAATTTTATCCAAACACAACAGTTGTAAAAATAAAATCTTATGAAGACTTATGTGATGTTTACGATTTTCTAAGGTCTCACACTGAATTAAGAGATTTATATTACTTGGCTCAAAAGAAAAAAGATAGCGAAGAATTGAAATCTTGTAAATTAAAGCTTAAGACGCTTGAGAAAAAATTCTTTGACAATCCAAATGATGAGCCAAAACTTTTTAGAGCTGTTTGCTTTGATACACTTGACGAAATTCAAAGATATGTAATGTCAAGTGTTCTTAAGCAAGATGATTCTTCAATAGCAATGGAAGTTTTTAAAAATAAAACACATCAAGATTGGGGAAAATCTGGTGATGCTTTAAGAACTGCTATTCGCTATTTTAGAAATCTTGACATTCATTTCTTTGTTTCTGCACACACAAAAGATATTACTGATGCAACCACAGGTGAAGTAAAAGTAATACCTTCTCTTTCAGGACAACTTGCAAATGATATAGGCGGTTATTTTGACATAGTTGGATTTTTATATCAATATGACAAAGTAATTGAGCATGAAAATGGTGAAAAAGAAAAAGTTTTTTCAAATCGTCTTTTAACTCAAAAAACAAAAAAATATCTTGCAAAAGATAGATTTGATTTATTTGGAAAGTATATTGACGAACCAACTATTGAAAAAATTATTTCTAAGATTAAGCAATCAAACAAAGGAGGATAATATGCGTTTAGACTTTACTGGTGTTCAGAGTTTTACAGCTATTCCAGAAGGAAAATACAATGCTGTTGTTTTTTCAAATGAGATAAAAGACACAAAAGCAGGAGATAGTCAATATGTAAGTTGGCAATTTTCTATTATTGATGGAAAATACAAAAATCGTAGATTGTTTGCTATTACTTCTCTTAAACAACAAGCTCTATTTAAATTGAAAGAAATGGTTGAAGCTATCAATCCAAAGTGGAAATTAGAAGGAGCAGTAGAGCTTGATTTTACAAAACTTCAGGGTAAGAAATGTGTTATTTTAGTTGGTAAGAAAATGTATGAGGGTCAAGAACAAAATGAAATTTTAAAAGTATTTCCTTTTGTAAAATCAGAAGACGATATTGAAGTAGATGATGAAGAAAATGAAGATATTGATACTTCTGAAGATGATGAAGAAGGTCTTCCAGATTAAGCTGCTGTGTGAGGTCTTCTCACTATAATCTATATTAATTTAATAAATAATATTAAGAAAAAAGAGAGGTAACCCTCAATGAAAACTGGGTTACCTCTTTTCAATTTCATGACTCAAAATGGCTTAAAACTAATACCTACTTGAATTTCTTTTTCTAAAATCATATAGGTAATATTTCCGCCGATATTTTTGTAATTTGCTCCTAAAGAAAGTCCAACATCTGAGAAATCTGTAACAGGTTTTATTAAGTCGAAATTTTCATATCTTATTAAAACATACCCTACATTTAGCTTCATTTTTTCTTTTGCAAAACTATAGTTGTAATCAAATCTAATATTTTCTAAATAATCATATTCTTTTTTTGTAACTACTTCTTCAATAAAAAAGAAATCTCTATCAAATTTTGATTTATCAAAGTCAAAAGAAAAATCGCCAAAAGAATTTTCCCTTAAAACAAATTCAAAATTTTTCTTTTCATTTGTTTGTGGATTTAGTATATACCCTTTTAGTATTACTTCTTTAGTCTTTTTCTCAACTATTTTAATTTTCTCAAAGGTATCTTTAAAAGAATATTTGTCTTTCAAATAATAATAGCCTCCAAAAATTACAGTAAGAAATAAAAGATAAAAAAGTATTCTTTCTTTCATATTTTTCTCATCTCAGAATCTACTAGCTTTTTAAATTGAATCCATTCTCCATAATTAGTTACAAACCACAAAGGGCATCTTTTTCCTGTAATGTCGAAATGTCTATATAATTCGTTTACTGTAAGAGAATATTTTTTTAGTAAATATGCGCATCTTTTCACAAGTGAATCAAAAGTTTCATCAGTCATTCTACCTTCTTTGTCTATATGTGTTGCTTCAATCCCATATAGATATAAATTAGGATAGCGATTATTCAATCTAGTTCTAATTAGTTCACTATATGAATTGCTTCCAACATGGTAACACATTTCATCTTCTGGAACTGTCAAATAAATATCTCCATTTAAATCAATAACTTCGTTAAAAGATGCGAATTTAAACTTTTCTGGTGGCAATTTAGCATTTATTTTTGGTATCATTGTATTGTCATCAATAATTTTTTTAGCACTGCCATTTGGCCATTCTGGATAATGAATTACTATGCCTCTAAATTCTTTGAGTTTTTTACCAGTTCTTGTAAATTGTGAAATAGGAACATACGCTTCAATTATTTTCATTTAGAATCCTCGCTTTCTTTTTTACTATAAACAGAGTGTTGATACCCATTGACCGCAAAGAAGGCAGGTATAATAACGACCCAAATAGTTGATAAATTTTCTCCAGAAATTTTTTCTTTCCAACAAAGTAAAAATGACAACAGTAAAGAAAAAATCAAAATATTTAATTTTATAGATTGCAACTTTGCTGTAAATTTTCTCATTCTTTTCTCCTAAGTATTAATTAGTGTTGCAATAATAGCAAAAGTAACAGCTCCTTTTGCAGTAACTTTTAAAGTATATTCTGTATTTGCTTTTAATAGAATAAATCCAGAACCCTCTGACGAACCTCCAGGTTTAACATTTCCTTGTGCAGTTCCAGGAATCATATTACTAGGAGCAGAAGTTCCATCTGCTATTGTCCCACCTTTTTTCAATAGTGTAAAAGGACAGTTAGAATCTCCTACTATTCTATTTAGATTCCAAGCAGTAATTTCACTACCATCAGAATAAGTTCCACCTTCTATTAAAGTTACAAGTAATTCATTACCAGTTTTTGCTATTGAAGAAAAACCATATAAAGAGATTCCTGTAAGAGGAGTTTTAAAGTGTAAAGTATATGAATCACCATCTGCTGCTAATGATTGATATTCTGAACCAATTCTCCACACTTCTCCTTGATTTGCATATCTTTCTATCATAGACTCTGCGAGGTCGCAAAAATGGCCTTCCCTGTCAAGCGCACCAGTAAATCCACCATGACCAAAAACTGATACATCTTCATGTGACATAAATTCCTCCTTTAAATCTCTACTTGAGATATTTTAGTTTCAACATTATTACCAATTTCATTTTGTGTAGAATAAAAATCACTAATTGTTTCTTGTATGAACTTTTTATATACTACTTGCGCTCTTTCTACTTTTGCATTTACTCTATCATTGAAGATTTTTTCTAAGTCTTCTAATAATTTAACAGTTCTTACAGAGTGGTCTAAATAAAAAGTATTCGCAAATAGTTCGTTCACAAATTCTATAGCTTTTTCATAACACTCATCAGATTTTTGTTGAATAGAAGCTTTAAAAAATAAAAAATCTTCATGCTTTTCGTATTTTGAAAAATGTAATTTCATAAAAGAATCAATTACCATACTCATTTTATAACAATAGTATTGTTGAATATTTTTATTTTGAAGATACTGATTTCCATTAGCAACAATTTCCTGCAATTCTTCTCTAAAAAAGTCTAATTGCTCTTTAAAAGACAATCGTAAGTCAATCTTTTCTGCTATCTTTACAATATTATGATGCAATTCTTTATGCTTTTCATTTAAGTTTTCTTCAAGCTTTATTATTTTTTTATCTAACTCATTGGGTTTTTTCCACCACATTATAAGCATTAGTAGAAAAAGTATTGAGTTTATTACTCCACCCTGTGTTGTTAAAACTTTTACAAATTCAGCAAAAAAGACTTCCATTATTTCCTCCCGATGTAGTAATTATTTTCTCTTTGTTATTATTTCTTTCAATTGTTTTAAACTATAACCAACGATGTAATCTAAATATCTAACTTCATTTTTAACTGTCTTAATCTTTGTTATTGGAAATCCAATTTGCTGCGAGCCTGTAGCTTCTATAAATTCTTCTCTATAATCTTTAATGTTATTCTCATCAATAGTTATTACAGAAAAAGTAGCGCCATCTGGAATGCTTTCTTCTTTCATTATAGCCATTTGCATCATATCACAGTATTGACAACCGTCTTTTGAAAATAAAACAATCTCCATAAAAACTCCTTTTTTTTAAGATGGTTCAGGACAAGTACCAACTGATGTCCATACGCCAGCGATGCACCGTAACGTGTTATTACACCTATATGCACCGTTAGGGCTACAACCTACACCTTCCCATAGCATTACACAACTTTGGCATGTAATACATTTTTTCCCGCCAAATACTTCTTCGCAGATAATATAACCTGACCCGTCATAATAACAACAATCAGTGTTTTGTATACAGATTCCTCCAAGTGCTACGCATGAGGTAACTGTACACCCATACCACGCACCGCCAGAAGTTTCATCACCGCAATCAGCATTACTTTTCTTTTGCCAAGCACCAACTATAGTACTATAAACCCAGCAAAATCTATCACCTGTAGAAGGATAGTCTCCGGCTATTTTAGCACCGTTCGGTGGAGAAGCACTAGTAAAAGTATAACCTCCGTTGTTAAGCGTTCCACCGGTAAATTTTGTGCACTCAAGACAAGTTGGCTGCACAATCCTCCAAACATTAGTAGAAACGCATTCATACCAATACCCATTCTTTTTTGCTCTTTGTCCAACAGTGCAAGCATCACCAACAGCCATAATTATACCTCTACCCAAGAAGTTCCATTGTAAGTAAATTCTCCATGCAAATCTGTTCTATAAACTTTCATTCCCTCAACACCTGTAGGAAAAGATGTGCATAAATAATTCTTGAATGGTGAACCATTTTCTATTTGTCCAGTTCCTTTTGCAACAAGTTTAAGATTTATATTAGTATCTCCACCTGTTGCTTGTACTTCTGGTGCATTACCTGTAGTGTTGTTTTTTAATGAAACCTCATTAACTGCCGAAGCTACCACTATAAACTTCAATAGCTCATTACCGTTTGTATCTGCTAAATATCCACTATTCGCAAATTTTGGTGCTGTCAATGTTTTATTTGTAAGAGTGTCTGTTGATGCTGCTGTTATAGCACCCAACAGCGACAAAACTTCTGCAACAGTCAAATCCTTTGGGTCTGCAGCTGAACCTGTGTTATTGCCTTTAATAGTATTTGCAGCCATATCTGCTAACTTAGTATTTGTCACTGCATTGCTTGCAATAGTCGTTGCTCCATCTCCAACAGAAGTTACGTCTCCTGAATGGTTAGGGTGAACATACGCATTTGCACCATCAGCAACATTAATAATTGTTCTCACCTGTGCAGCTGTTAAATCAGTTGGGTCTCCAGTTCCGGCGCCTGATGCTCTTCCTTTAATTGTAGATTGAGCCATATCATTTAACATAGTATTTGAAATAGAATTTGCAGCAATAGAAGATAAATAAGTAGTAGTATCTATTGAAAATAATCCAGACAAATGACTATATTTTAAGAATCCATCAGTAGCTGCTGTGCTTAAAAACTCAGCCAGCTCTAATAAGTAAATACTCATAGACCAAACTCCAAGACTGGATTTATAAGGTACTCCGCTTACAGATAGTGCTGCAATTGCACTTAAATCAGAATCTATAGGTTGATAAACTCCGCTATGATTATGACTACTTAAACTATAAGTTTCATTTTTCCATGACCAAGCACTTCCAGTCCATGTAAGATATCCAGTAGATTTTGAAATAGCTCCTTCTGCACCTATATCTCCTAAAGTTATAGTAACAACACCCGTTTTTCCATTTACAGAACTAACTTTGTCACTATTATCTATTTTAGACCAAGTTGAAGAATTATAAGTTAACCAATCACCTATTTCATAATCAACTCCACCTAAAGTTCCTGCAACAGATATTATCCAGTAATATCCGTCTTGTGGAGAAGCTGGATAAGTCCCACCAGAAGCATTCCAAACTCCTTGATATTTCAATGCTCCTAATATAGAATCTGGCAATTGAGCAGTAGCTACTTTTCCATTTGAATCAAGTCCTGCAATTCCATTAGCAACATTTATTATACTAGATAAGTCAAGTTCATTACTAACATGAGTATGACTTACACCTAAGATATTATAATCACTAATTATTGTGTTTCCATTAATAACTACATAACAGTCTATTTTTGATGAATCAGCTATTTCAAAATATAGACAAAATTTTCCAACTTTTGTAAAAATGTCTGTTACTGTAGAATTATCTGACGATAACTTCAAAATAGCTGTAGTAACATAGTCGTTAGAAAGTGGATTTCCAAATTTATCTACTAAATTTACATATACTCGCATTATTTTTCACCTCCTAAAGAACTAAATAAGTTGAGTCAGTTTGAAATGTTATAAAATCTACTTCCATCTTTACCCCAACAATATTGTTATTATTATCTTCCTGAGTAAACTCTAATTTTTGAATATTAATTATGTCAGTAAAAGAAACATCTGTAGAAGGTTTCAATTTAATATAAACTCCACTTTGTCTTGAATATTCTTTTATAGCATTAAAATTAGTTAGCTGAGTACTTGTAAGAATTGACGGAAAATATTCTATTTTTACCTTGTTGTAATAACCACAAACTTTTTGTCTCTTAGTAAATCCTCCGTCTATATAAGAAAACTTTGTCTCTTCTATATCTGGAAAAAATACTTGTGGGGTTGGAAAATTATAAGAAACAATAAGAGCATCAGTAGAAGAATTATAAATATTAAAAGTTAGTTTTCTATCCCCTGTCAATAAAGAAAGTCTTTTGTCTACCGGCATATTTCCTCCACTAAGTAGTAATATTTGCTGTAACGTTATAAGTATAAATCTTATTAGAATATCCATAAATTAGAGTATACTCGTTATAAGACTTTTCGTCTGTATAATATTTTGTTCCTATTACTACAGATTTATATTCATCACCATCAGAAGTTTTTAATGCTCCATGCTCTAAAATCTTTAATATTGAATCCTTTGCGCATTTTATTTTTACTACTTTATAATATAGTGAAAAGAATTTTTCAAATTTTTTTCTACATACGTATTGAACTATTTTATCTTGGACATCTTTTAAAAAAGAATCACTAACATCTGTAGGGTTTATTTCAAAAATTTCAACAATCTCGTATTGATTACTTTCTAAAGTATAAGAAGATTCTTGCTCAAACAATAAAAATAAGTTTCTAAAATAGATTTTATTATCAGAAAAATTATAGTAAAAAATGTTCAATATTAATTTTCTAAAATCATTAAAAATATTTAATTTATCTTTGTCATCTACTAATGTTGAATAAACATCTGCAGTATTTAAAAATTTATTATTATATGAATATGCAGAAGTATATCCAATTTGCAAATGCTCTAAATATTCAGTTTCTAGCAATACGTTTTCAATGTCTTCAAAAGAAAATGTAGCTGTATTATAATTCCAATGAATATAAATTTGCTTATACTCTTGATTAGAAACATATTGATACATTACTTTAGAATAGCAATTAGTTTCAACATCATTTCTATATTTCATAGAACCCACAATAAATCCAGTAGGTATTTCTTCTTTAGTAGATGAAATTGCTCCATCTATAGTGGTGAACAAATCTGTTTGATAAGATAAATCAAACCCGTTCTCTCCAACTATGTAACATTTTCCATCTATATCTTTTTCAATAAAATAAAAATACTGAGAAATTAAATCACTAAAAACTATAGGAAGAATTACAAAATTTCCAACACCAGAAACTTGAACGCTTCCATCTGATAAAGTTAAATATGTTCTTCCATTCACTACTGCAGAAATCCGTATTGAGAAATAATCAACTTCATACCAAGTTCCGCTTGATAAATAAATTGGAGAACCTCTAAGTGCATCTTTATTTATTATTGCTTTTTCATTCATTATTGATGTAAGTTCTGACGACGTTGTAATAGTCGTTGGGTTTATTATTGTTGAAGTACCAGAAGTAATCCATGCTTTTGTAGAAGTATTATAAACTCTCCAACCTTTCACGTATGTAGTAATTCCCATGCTAGTTCGAATATAGATAACTTTAAATATTATATGGTCTGAAGTAATTCCATTACTTTTTGCATAATAGTTTTTTATTACTGGAATTATTTTGTAAACTTCATAATCTAATCCACCAAGTTGAACATATTGATCAAAAATTTTTCCAATGTTTTCTTTTATTACATTAGATGTAGTCATAGTTTCTAAAAGATATAATTCTCTATCCCACAAATTAGAAGCATTACTTAATACATAAGCTTTTGTAGAATTATAATCTACATCAGTATCACTTTTTCCGTACTCAATTAAGTCACCAAGAATTCCGGGTATTCTTAAAAACATATTTTTAGAATCCTCAGCAACAACACCAGATATATAATTGATGTCATCCATGTCTTTATACACATAACATTCAGTTTCTCCTGAAGTGTATCTATCTGAATTAAATTGCTCTCTATTACTTTCTAAAAAATATAAAATTACTTGTGAATTGAAGATATTTACTGAAGAAATCTCAATAATCTCATCTCCTATTAATAACCAATAAGTAGTAGATTCAGAAAGTTCTAGCATAGGATTATTAGAGTCTTTAGTGAGAATAAGATTATAATTCGGAGAAGAGCCATTAATCGTTCCATTTGTTTGATATTTTCCAACCTTATTTCCATAGGCTCGATTCAATACATACTCTATAGACTCTTTTATAGACAAATTTTGCTTATACGGTGTACTAATTTTTTGGCTAGATAAGTATGAAATAAAATTAACAAAAGTAGCTTCTGTAAAAAATTTCATTTTATCAATTTTTTTCTTTAAAGTATTTTTCTTAAGCTTTCCTAAGAATATTATTGATGTCTTATAGTAAATAGATAAAAAGCAATCATTAGTTAGTAGTAAGTTATACAAAGAAGTAACATTCAAAGAATTTTGTAAGTCAAAATCTGCAATCTTTATATTTACATCTGAAAGTTTATAAGAAAAATCTTTTAAATCTAAGTACTCAGACAATTCTGATACTGAACCCATGTGAACATCTGAAGTTATTTCATATTTGTTTGCTTCTTCTAAATTATTAATATGTAAATAATACTTAAAGCTCATGATAAGACCAAACCTTCTTGATTTTCAGAAAATTCTCTAATCATATTGATAAGATTTTTTGCTGATTCTTCATCAGATGCAAGAGCCGTTTGTGGTTTAAATTCTACAATAATTGTTTGACCTGTACTTCCAGAATTTTTTGAGAATAACTTACTTGCTAGTTGGTCAAATTTCTTTTCAAATGTAATTTCTGGAGTCACGAATTCTCGTTGTCCTGCTTCTCCTAAAAGAGCTAAAGTGGGTTGGTCAACTACTCCACCTTGAGCAAATTTAATTGCTTGAAGTGCACCAATTAGTGATTCATATCTTAAAGTTACCCACAAAGCTTCTGGTATTCCTGCAAAGCCTTTTGAAAAAGCTGTTGCTAATGCTTTAGCTTCAAGCATTCTTATTGCTGAAGCTATTGCGTCTTTCATTCCAGTTAGCATAGCTTTCCACCAGCCTTTTTCTCCTTTTAAAAGTTGCTCATACATATCTGCAAAACCCTTAGAAATAGAACCCCAGCTTTGGCGTAACATATTTTCTTGTTCTAATAGTTTTTCTTTCATACGTTTTATTTTTTCTTCTTCAATTCTTTTTTCTTCTTCTTCTTCTTTATTTTTCCAATCTTCATCAATTTCAAATTGCTGCCATGCTTTTTTTAAGTTATATTGTTCCATCAATTTTTCATTCAACCACTGTAAATATAGCTGTGCTCTAACTTCATCTTCATCAGTAACTGTAAATTGATTGTTTCCTATATCCGGAACTTTTTCTCCTGCTTTTAAAATAGCGTCCCAATCTGTAGAGCCAATCGCATTTTTCAATATCTCTTGTTGCTCATTAAGTTTTGTTGTCCACATCAGTTGTCTTTCTTTGTACTTTGATATTTCTTTTTCTTTTGCTAAAATTAATTCATCACGATATTGACCACCGGCATAATTTTTAATAGTTTCTAATTGTGACTCTAATTCTTTTTGTTTGTTCTTTTCTTCTGAGATATACCTCTCATACACAACTATTTTTCTTAACTCAGCAGCGTTCAAACCATATTTTTTAGCAATTTCATCTAACGCTTTTGTTCTTTGATTATTAGTTTCTACTTCTAAATCAAAAGCGTCTAATTCTTTTTGCTTATAATCAATAAGTAAAAAAATTAATGAGCTTAAAGCAGCAGATACTAATCCAATAACACCTAGTGTAGATGACATTTGAACTCCAAGAGCTTTGAAAGCAACAGATAATGATTTTATTGCTGCAACTGCTGGAATTAAAATAGCTGTTAGCGAGCCAATTACTGTAATCAATCCGGTTGTTTGAATAACCCATTTTGGAGTAGAATCAATTAAATCAGCAAAGGCTGTTAGCAATGGATTTATTGCTTGTGCTAATGTTTCACCTATAATTTCTTTAACATCACCAATTGTTTCAGTAGTTCTATCTAGCACAGATTTTGTATTTCCTGCATTTTCATTAGCAATATTCCAAGCATCTGCAAAGAATTTTTGAACTATAGCAGCTTTTTCAGTTTCACTTGTTGCGTTTCTTAATGAAGGTAAATATCTTTGAAGCATCATGTAATTTCCTTCACCTGCAGAAATTACTTGACGCATTGCTAAAGTTAAATCTATTCCAAAAGATTTTGAAACGCCTATTGCATACTGAGTCATTTGTTCTAATTCACCTGGTAATGCCCCTAGTTGCAATCCATATCTTTGTAAATCAAGAATAGTTTCGTCACTTATTCCAAAATTTTTCTGCATAAGTTTAGATAACTTTTCAAATTTTGGGTAAAGTTCTGTAGAAGAATTACCAGTTATTTCAATAGCAGACTTTAATAGATTTACAGAATTTTCACTTTCTGCAAAAGCGGTTACAAATCCAGAAATATAATTTTTTGCTGAGTTTAATTGTGAAGAAAGAAGTTGAACTGCTTGATTTAAGTCAGTTATAGATGTAGTGGTCTTTTTTGTTTTTTCTCCAAGACCGTCTACATCCTCTGACGTTTTTGGTATATCATCACCGTTTACTTTAAAAAAGAAGTTTAATATCATGTCAGTAAAAGTTTGAGCCATTTTTATTCTCCTTAGCTTTCTTTCTTTTTCAAATCTTTATCATTTGCCACAAAATTTGAAAATAAAAATAAGACTTTCATTTTTACTGTTGTAAGTATTTCATTAAACTTAGTTATGTCTTTTTGTGAATACGAATAACAAAGTTTATAAATACTACTGGCCACAGGTTTTCCTCCATTTAGTCTAAAGTCTTCACTAGTTCTTTTGAACTCTCTGCTGATAGAAGGTCTTTCAGTAAATTCTTTGAAAAAAAACTAACTAACTCTTTCTCTTCTTTTCTTTTCATATTCTTTTTTAGATATGAAAGACGAGTTTCAAAAGAAGAATTTTCTGAGTCAGTAAGAATTGCAGCACATAATTCAATATTATGAACACTCCCAGTATGCTCAAAAGTAGCTGTAATCAAGTTTAGTTTTTCTTCATCATTTAAATCTTCTATTTTTTTATTCTGCAAACCAACAATATTACTTGAACCCATTATTTTTGACAGCTTAGAATAAGCAACAGTTAACTCTGCAAAATCAAGAGCAAAGAGGTCGTCCACAGACTGAACGACCGTAAAAATTTTTTCTCCTACTTTAATTTTTTCCATTAGTAAATCCTTTCTTTTATGCGCCCTTTGAAATAAACTTATTAGCGCCATCTAAAGAATCATACAATATTCCCCAAGTTGTTTCAGGATAATTTACGTTCTCATCCATTGTTAAATCACTAGACTCCATCAAAGAAGCATGCGGGAATTTCATATAACCATAAACTATTCCAGAGCTATCTTGTGGTGTCTGCATAGTTAGTATAAAGATTGCATAATCAGTTACTACTTCACTAGAAAGTTGAGTAAATCCATCTACTTCTACACTTTCTAAATTTACACCCATCATTAGCGCTAACTCATTATAACCACTTTGCATGTGAGTCAATTTAAGAGTTGGCTCAGCTGTTGGCCTATTTACTCCACATTGTCTTCCAACACAATCTTTTAAAATACTTCCACCTTTTACACCAGGAGAAAATACTATTTTTTCAAGAAAGCCAATAGGTTTTAGTTCTGTACTGCTATAAGAATTAGCAGTATAAACTATCATCAAATCACCTTTGTTGTGTGTTGTTGGACTAGCACCGCGAGTTACAGTGATAGAATTTGCAGAAGGAGAAACTGCAGTAACAGTTAAATCTGTCTCAGTACCAATACCAGCAGTAAAAGGTGTAGATGGTAATCCTTTTGTGCTATTTACATAAAATGTAGTAGCTGAAGTAGAAGAAACATCTGCTGATAAAACTTGAACTCTGTTTTCACTAATTTTCTTTGCTGCCTTTTTAGCTGCTAATACTATTCCACCATACTGAAGAATAGCACCAGAGCTTTCAGCAAAAGTAAGTTCTTTTGTTGCCATATTATTACCTCCTAGTTAGGGTTAAATCAATTCTAGAGCAAAAATAAGGTGGATGCATATTAAACATTCCTCCTATTTTTATGAATGTTGTGTCTCTATCTATTTTAAATCCTGGAATTTTCGCAATTCCAGATTTTCTAATAGTATCTACAATTTTATATTCTAGCTCATTAAGTTTTTTAATTCCTTCAGTTTGAGACTCATCATTATAATTCATCACATATATAGAGATTTGAAGATTTTCTTGCCAATTAAATTGTAAATTTATATGCTCCAAAACATCTAATGAACCTCCCCAGACAAAACACACTGGAAAATTTTCTAGTCCCACTTCATCAGGAAAAATAAATCCCCACTGAACTCTTTCATAAGGATTTTCAGGGTCAATAGAAAAATCATCAATTGTCTTAAGTTTATTTATTAAAGTTTCAACAGAACCATAAATATTAGGCATTGTCAATTACTCCTTGTAAATAAGAAAATCCATATCTACTTAGTGCTTCTACTTCTTCTGAAGAAATTGCCCAGAAATTTCTTTTTTTATTATTCCAACTCATTTTACTTTCATTAAACTTACCTTCTGAATTTCCAGAGCTAGTAAATAATAATTTAGAACCTACTCTTTCTTTCATCAATGCCGGTATAATAGCATTCATCATGTCACCAGAAAGTTTCAGCCAATCTAAATTTCCTCTAACTCTTTCTTTAAATTTTGCATATGCTGTTGAGTATGGAATAAAAGGTTGTCCAGAAGCGTCAACTCCACTTGAAGTTCTATTTTTTATGTTATTAGATTGCATGCTTGCTAATAATAACATAAGTGTAGGAGCTTCCTTATTAATACTTTTTGAAATTCTTAAAAGCTTTTCAGAATTACTACTCATTTTCATTTCCCCACAAATGGCTTAATTAATTTATAAACTACTTTTGGAAACTCACCATCTTCATTAGAAGTAAAGTTTTTAGACTTATAGTATAGATGTTGTGTTAACATTATACAAGCTTTTTCAAGCGCATCAGGAACACTTCCTATAGCATATCCAGCTTTATATGAACATGAATATTTTCCAAAAAATCTAAAATAGTTTTTTGTATAAATTATTCCATTGTTATTTTCAATGTAGTAGTAATTTTCTGGAACATCTGTTGTTGAAGTACCAAAAGTTTGTAAGCTTGTTACTTCTGAAACAGGATAATTTTTAAGAACCATTGATTCTTTATCTCTTATTTCATGTATTTCATTTTCATAAGTTCTTTCTGCTAAATTTCTATTACAAAACTCAGTACTTTCTAATAATTCAGTAGCAGCACTAATAAATTCTTTTATAGTAGCAGATGTAGCAGTTACTGCTTGTGGTAGTTTTATTTTTTCATAAGTAGTTAAATAGTAACTCATACTTCTCCTTTAAATGGGGAAGAAGTTTTCTTCCTCCCCATAGTTTTCAAACTAGTTAGTAACAGGAAGATTTATTGGGTTTGCACCAATGAATTCTATGCCGATAGTATCTGCTTTTCCAGTAGACTGAGAAACTACAGCTGTAATAAATGGCTTTGTGAAATCATTTTTAGACAGCTCGATGTAGTATCTTCCAGCTTCTGTGATTGTCAAAGTTTTTCCAGTTATAGCAGTTGGAGACCCATCTGCTGCAGATGTAGCTTCATAAGCTTTAACTACTACTGCTGTAGAAGAAAGGTCACGAACATCTACAACTAGCATTCCTTGTAAACAAGTTTGACGGTCTATCTTCGCAGGAGACGGGTCTGTAGAACCTTGAGTATAACTTTTAGTATCTACAATTACTTTGGCCAAAATATTATCTTTTACAGAATATATCATTTCTACACCTCCTTATTTCATTTTCAAAACTTTAAATGCTTCAGGTAACATTACTGCTCCACCTTCACGAACACGGAAAAGAAGACCAATAAGAGGAGCGTATTTTTCATTCATTCTCTGAATAGACATATTGATTCTTGCTACTCTCCAGTAGTATGACATATCTCCAACAAGCATTACTTTCTGACCAGTAGTCATATTTTCAGAAAGACCTGCCTGACACTGAAGAATTGGCATTCCATCAACAGTAGCAGTTTCACCCTTTACAGCAGGCGGCATCCACAAATAGTTATTAGTTGTGTCTTTAAGAAGACGCAAATTTCTAACCATTTTCCTACGAGCAAAAACAGTTCCACGAATTGCGTATTGTTCTTTCAACTCATAAAGGAAATTAATTACATCATCCATTGTTAACACAGTAGATGAAGCTGCTGTTACAGCACCAATAGAAGTATTTGTTAAAATACCTTCTTTAGTACTAGTACCGTTACCAGTGAAAATATCAGTTTCTACTTTTGTAGAAAGCGTTTTTACAAATTCACCAGTAATATACTGCTCAAGATTTACAGCAGCATCTTCTAACAGGTCTTTAGACAAAGTTATTAATCCTGCATGCTCATGTGTTTGAATTAAAACTTGACCAAATGACGGGTCAGATTCAGTCGGTAAATTTTGCTCATCTACATCATACCAAACCATTCCACCATTTCCCTTTGGAACACGAATTGCGCCTTTTGAAGTGGTAATATTAGTAACAGTAGGAATTACTACATTCTTATCAGGCACTGCTACAATCATTGAGCTTAAGAATTCTTCATCAACAGTAAATCCGCCTTCAGCATCATCAGCTACAATAAGAGCTTTTTTCTCTTTTTCAGAAAGGTCATTATAACCCTTTCTAATATAATTGATAATGGTTTCTTTTTTCTCACTTTTTACACTAGTATCAAATCCAGGCATATTAGCCTCATTCAATTTCTGATACTTCTCAGTAAGCTCATCAAGAACAGTTTGAACTGCTTCGATTTTAGCTTTGTACTCACCAATTTCAGCCTTGTTAGAATCATTAGCTGATTTTAATTCATTAAAAGCAGAATTAATATCACCTATAATTTTTTCCATTTCTTTGATTTCCATATTACTTAACCTCCTGTAAGTTTTTTAATAGCAATGACAATTGAGTTCCTAACCCTTCAAAATCAGTTTCTTTTTCTTCAGTATTGATATTATCATTAGTGCTAATAGATTCTGATTTTTCATCAGAATTATCGGGCTCTGCTGATGATATAATAGCTTGAAGTTTTGTGAAACTCTCTTCAATACTTTTGACGATGTTTTTAAGAGCTACTAAATTTGCATTTGATAAAACTCTTCCTTCTTTATCTTCTTTGTTTATATTTAATTTAAAGTCATTAAGTAAAGAAGTTAGTTCATCTATCGCATCTTCGTTTTTCTCAGAATAAATTTTATCAATAACTCTATCAAACATAGACTTGAACTGAAATATTCTTGCATCTTCCATAGCTGGAAATGGAACTACTGAAACTTCATAAAGTTTAGCTTCTTCAATAATTCTTAAATCTCCTTCTCTATGAGACTTTATTGTTGTAAATCCTATTGAAAGTCCATCTAATAGACCGTCTTTTATGTCGTCTATTATCTCAGTTTTTGTCAATGGTATTTGACCCTCTAACCACAAACCAGCATCGGTCTCTTGTAAAGTTACTGGTAATCCAATTACTTTTGTATCGTCATGGTATGCAAGAAGTTTTATTTTTTTAGCAGGCATTCTTTCTCGTATTGTTTTTTCAAAAGCTCCTTTGATAATTATATCTCCATAGAAATCTGGAGTTTTAGAAAATGAAGCTGCTAATCCACTAAAATAAAAATACTTTTCATCAGATTTAGTTTCAAGTTTCACTCCTTGCTCATAAAATGACATACTGTTTTTCTTTTCTATATTCATTTTATTCTCACCTCCTTAGTCTAAATAATTTAATACTTTTTCTTTCTGTACTTCAAAATATTTTAAAAATATTTTTTCAAAATTTGGCTCGAAAGACTTCATCAATTTATCTTTTTTGTCCCAATAAATTTTCTTATTTTCTAATGTATCAAACTCGAATTCTGACTTGTCAATGATTAAAGACTTAAAAGCATCTTTAAGAATAGAAGCTAAAAAACATCTACATTCTATATCATCAGAAGCAACTCCAGTATCACCAGGAAATTCTGTCTCGTTCCCGTCTCCTGTTTTAAAATTTTCATCTAAGTCTATAGCTTCTCCGTCTAATACCTCATGACTATCTCTAACTAATTCATCTCTTTGAGTTATCCAAACTTTCTTTTCCACAATGTCTGTATCTTTGTAAGCATTGTAAACTCCATAATTTGCAGCATGAGAAGATTCTGTTCTTGCTATAACACCTACTCTACCCTTAGAATAACCATCAAAAAGCTTTTCAATTCTTTCTTTCATTTCGTCAATAGTTTCTCCAAGTTCAGCAGATTTAGTCATTTCTTTTCTTAAATCCTTTATTGTAGTTCTATCAACGTTAGAAATAAGTTCACCAGTCTTTTTCTTAATGAACTTTATTAAATTTTTATTTTGAGGATTATATTTTACAGTCTTGTCTAAAGCTTTTAACCATTGCTCAGCAGAATAATTTGCTACTCCAGTTAAAAGATTAGAAATAGACTTATTGAACTCAGAAGATTTAATAACTCCAGAAGGAATAGTTATTTCTTTTACTTTCTTCATTTCTAACTTAGTATTGATATTTTTAGTAGTTTCTTCTTCATTTTCTAAAGCAGAAAAAGTTCCCATAGAAAAAGAAGGATATTTTTGATTCAAAGCTTTTAAAAATTCCGAGCGAGTTAGCTGTTCTGTAGTAACTTGTGGATAGCCAAGTTTAGTAGCTGCAGTATTTAAAGTAATTACATCTGCGTTAACTAGTTTTACTAAGTTATCAATAATCGGAGTCTCGTCTTCTTTTAGTGCTGAAATCTTAGAAAAATCAGGAATGATAACTAAGTTTTTAGAATTTTTAAACATCGGAACTAATTTATTATTTAGCTCATCTACATAATCTAATATGTCAGGAATTATTGTATTTTCCCACAAAATTTTTCTTGCTGTTGAAATATTATTATATGTAGCTGCTGTAGGAATTATCAACTCTGTAGGAACTTGAAGTAATGCACAAATATCTTCTCTTATCTTTCCTTGTAAATATTGAAAATCTAAATCTTTATGTGTTTTTCCAATTTCTTGCCATTCTAATCCTTCTTCTAAAAGAAGTGGCTTATGTGCATTATTTACTCCTATGTAATCATTATCTATTTGATTTTTTAATCTCTCATATTGTGGGTCACTTAGCGTTGCACTTGTTTTAAATGCTCCGTCTGGTCTTGCAGCATTTTTAAAGAATATTCTATTCCAAGTATCTATTTCGTTAGAAATTTCTATAGTAGCTTCTCCAGATAGTAATGGTGATTTTCCATCATTTAAATTCAATAGGTCAATGTATTTAGTAATGAGCAATTGTTCATAATGGTACAATATTTTCTTTCCAGGTGCTTCTTCATATTCCACAGAAACTATTTTAGAATCTTCAATATTAAATTGGCATCTATCAGGTCTTAAATAAAATATCCCGACAGGTTCTTTATCTATTTTTCCAGTCAATATTACCGCAATTCCCTTTCCAGCTAAAATTTTAGATAACATCAAAAATTGCATGAAGTTGTGTTTTGAATAATATGAATTTGGTTTATTTAATAACTTTTGAATAGGATGATTTTTTTCATGAACAAATTCATCTGAATTTTTATAGTAACCCACTTTTAGAGGAACACTAGCAAAATTTAATGCTCTTAAACTTGAGCAAAGATATACATATATCGCTTTTTCGAATTTAGTCTTTACATTACATACGTAAGAATTATTTTTATAGATTGTAGTTTCCCCAGTTAGACTATAAGAAACATCCCAAGTATCTTGAGATTTTCTTTCAATTTTTGTCATTTTCAAATCTGTATTTTTTAGTCTAAGCATATACTACCTCTTTTAATATTTTTTGAATTACTTCTTTTTTATCTATATGATAGTGAATAAGTTCTGATTGCTCTAAATTATCAATTTTACTAAGAAATCTTTCTCCAATTATTTTTGCTTCTTCAATTTTATTTAATTCTATAAAAGCAAAAAATAAGAAAAAATCACAGTCAAGACTGTAAAGAGAGTAACTTTCTATTTCTTCTTTTAATTTTAAGATAGATTCATTATCTCCTAGAGCTGTCAACAATCTTAAACTATAATCTAAAATTTGTAAACTAATATGTTCAGGAAATAAACTTTTTCCATTGTATGCTTTTGCAAAAATGTTTAAATTTTCAAAACATTGTTCTTCTGTATAATTTAAAACACCACTTAATTTTATTTTTTCTAAATTAGATACTCCAAGTTGATATAGAGAGTAGAAATACGAATAGTCACTTACTTCATTTTTAGATTCTTTTTCTTTTATTACATCGATAAGAGAATTCATTGTTTGAATATGACGACCACTTTTTTTTCTTCTTTTTTCAGTATAACCATAATGTTTTAAATAAAAATTTGAATCTCCCACAGAAATTAAATGTCCAAAAATTTGGTTGTGAACTGGTAGCTCAAATAAAATATAGTCTTTTCTTATTATTCTTGTATTAGAAAAATTACCAAGCTTATTATCAGGTAAGTGCATCATTTTAAAACATAATGAGTCAAAACTTTTATTTACAGCATTGTAAATACTTTTTCTTAAAGAAGCATTTACATAATTCTCTACTAAAACTTCATCTGCATCTATTATAAAAATCCACTCATTAGAAGCATACTTCACAGATTCTCTTCTTGCATTTGAGAAATTAAATGGTTCTTCTATAAAAGAATAAACTTTTTCCGTATACTTAAACGCTATTTCTTTTGTAGAATCAGAAGAGCCAGTATCTACAACTATAATTTCGTCTACTTGATTTTTTATTGAATTTAAGCATTCTTCAATATAGTCTTCTTCATTTTTTGCAATTATACATGCTGAGATTTTTATGTCTTTTTCTCTAAGTAAATCAGAGTACTTAAGTTTTTGATTAATTAATTTAATAGCTTCATAATTATTTTTGTCTTTGTAATATTGTTTCAATCCGCGAAGTACAGAGAATTGAAGATAATTTGCTAAGACATCTATATACAATTTAAAGTGTGTATCTTTGTTTTCTTCTAAGATAGGCAATGCTCTCATAATGCCAAGCATATTTTTAGAAGAATTAAATAGCTCTTCTACATTACTTACTTGTTCTTTTTTAATATGAGCATTTTTTATTCTCATAATCTCCTCAAACTTGGTGTTCTTAATTTGTCTTTGTAATAAGAATAAGCAATTTCTGCATATACGTTAGCATGGAAATAATGGTCAGCACCAACTTCAACATATCTAGGAACACCATCAACAATTGTTCTCATTGGTGCTTTTAATTGATTACAAAATTCTTCATCTACAGTACCAGGAATTTTAATAGTCTTTGTCTTATATCTTCCAACAATAGCATCGCAAATAGAAGTTCTATCTGCAGTAACAAATTGAGAGTCTTCATTTTCTGTAAAGTTAAGTTCTGCTTTTGAATTATCTACATAGCGACATAGAAAAACTTTACAATTCTTTTTTAAAGACTCTTGCAATTCTCTAGCTTTTCTAGTTTCTGGCATCGCATCAATAACAGCAACAGTAATTCCAGACTGTAAAATTATTCTTTCTACTTCAGCAAAGTCTCTATACTTTTGAACTTTGCAAATATTTCCAAAAGAATCGTAAAAAATAACGTGTAAATAACTTCCAACGTCAATACCACAAACTTGAGGTAATTTAACTTCTTCAAATTTAGCAGCTTCTAAGTCTTCATGTAAAAGTTTGTCACCCTCACAAACATAAGGCAATCCTAACTTGCTATTGTAAAAATTTTCTTTTACTGTCGCTGAAAATTTTGTTTTTTCAAATTTATCCATTAAATCGTCTGCAGAAACAGTAGGACTTAACGTTTGAGAAATATGATAACCCGGAACTTTAGACTTAGCTAAAGCTTTCCACTGTCCAAAATTTCTATTAAGCTCTGTTTTACATTTTTTGCAACCATAAAAATAAGATTCTTTTTCATGGTTTAAAAATATATTTTCAAAAAAATCTACTGGTTGCTCTAAACCGCATTTTGAGCATTTTACAAAAAATTCTCTTTGGTCTGATTGTAAAAATGCTGAGTGTATGTTCATTTCAGGAAGCAAAGGTGTAGATAATTTCAAAATCCACTTATACTCACTTGCATCTAATCTATCTAATGCAAGTTCTACTGAACGTTCTGGCATTAAAGAATATTCATCTATGACAAGAAAATCTACTGGAGTTGAGCGAAGTCCAGATTCAGAATTTGCTCCACGAACAAATAAATTTCTTTCACCCGTTCTTTTGTGCCCTATATTTGAAACATCATTGAACAAATTAGAAAGTCTTTCAGAATTTTCTATAGCTGGGTTGAATCTCCCAGATGAAAAATTACTAGCATCTCCACCCCCTGGAAGAAGATACATAACGTCACCTATGTTGTCTACTACATACAAACCAAGATTCACAGCAAGCTCAGAAACTCCAAGCTGCGCACCTTTCATTATTACAACTTCTTTTTTAACTTTTTCATTTATAAAATGAGAATAGATTTCACGAAGAAACTCTCTACCTTTTAATGTATAAGGCTTACCTTCTATTATTCTATTTTTAAAAGCCCAGCCAAGAGAACTTACTGAATCAATTAGCTTCGAGGCATTCTTGATATGATTCAACAAGTTCTCTGAACTTAGGGTTTCTAAGGAGTTCATTTTTGATTTTTTCATCTTTTAATAAGTCACCAGATTTTTCTGGGTTCTCTGGATTTTGTAAAGGTTGTTGTTTTCCAGTTGGTAAATAACGTAATAATATTTCAATAGCTTTAAGCTTCTCTTTTGGCATAGAAGAACCAGTAGCAATTGAATAAAGTTCTTTGAAAAGTTTATTTCTCTGAGATTCGTAATCTCCAACACTCGAAGCAGCAACTTTTGCGATGAAAGTTTTAACAATTTGATTTTGTAATAATTCTTGTCCTTCTTCAAAATGTTCGGTAAAACTAAGTCTTCTAAGAGCTTCTTCTTCATTGTAATCAATAACATAAGATTGCGCAAAAGCTTTATAAAAGTCATAGATAGTAGAATAAGCTATTCCTCCCTTTATTACTTTTGCATCATTCAATTCCATATATATCATCTCTTTCCATATAATTATTATTGCAACTATTTATATAAAATGTCTAAAAAAGTTATAAAAAAATGTAATTTATGATACTTTTGTATAACTATAAAAATAAGCATAAAAACGCGTAGTTTTTATAACTACGCTGATAAAATTTAAAAACTATTAAATTTATTTAGTTGATGATGATATTATATTCAATTGAAAAAATAAAAAAGAAAAAGTAATGTAAAAAATAATCCCTACTTTTTTTCTATCTTCTTTATCAAACCATCCAATTGAAATAGTGGGAACCAAGAATAGTTCTTTTTGATAAAATTTTAAGTTAGTATTTTCTAATCGTCTAATAGAGTTACTAAAGTTAAGATAAAAATTCATTTTGTTCCCTCCCACAAAGTATTTCGTTATTAAAGTATTCTGAGTTAAAAATTATTGGGTAATATGCTTTTAATTGAGAAACCATTTCACGAATTAAATGCTGCATTTGTGGGTGAGCTTGTTTTGAAACGCGTAATTTTACTATATGAAAAATTTGGCGCAAATTAGCTGTCATAAAAAGTTCTGTCTTTAATGAATTTGGTAAAACACTTCTTGACCATTGCGGAGACATTCCAGAGTTTATAAGTTCTTTGTAAACAAATTCACTTTGTTTTATCATTTGAAAAAATAACTCTACTTGTTCTTCTTTCCCTTCAGTAAAAGTAAATGGAGATATGAATTCTATATCTTTATTGTTATAATTGCAAAACCTAGTAGATTCTTGAGTAAAACTTGCTATTCTATGTCTAACTAATTCGTGAGAAATTCCTCTATCTGTCGTAATTTTAAAAGTAAAAGAAATATGCTCAAACACAGAAAGATGCTGTTTTTGTAAAAGCATATTTATAAAATCTTTGTAAGATTCTTTTGAAATTCTACCAAAACTTAAATACGCAACTCTACCACAATACTCTATCATTTTACAAATATCTTCTTCTTTTATTTTAGTAATTAATTCGCATTTTTGTTCTACTATTTTCATAAATAACCACCTTTCTATAAAGTAAAAAAGAGAAGAATTTCTTCTTCTCTAAAAAATAATAAGAACAGTTTCTTAATCCAAAATTGTCAAAGATTCTGGAATTTCGACTTCTGGAACTTCTGTTTTTAGCTCTACTGTCTCAACTTTTTGTAATTTTTCTTTTTTTACTCTAACTCTTTTTTCTTTTACAGGTTTTTCTTTGACCTGAGCAGTAACAACTTTTTCTTTTTTCACTCTGGGCAATTTCTTTTCTCGTGTCTTAAGCTTTTCAGCTCTTTCTTTTTTCTTTGCTAAAGCAATTGCTTTCTTTTCAGCTTTTTTTGCATTAGCAGCAGCCTTAGCTTCAGATTTCTTTTTTGCTATCTCTGCTTTTTTCTCAGCCATAGCTTTTTTCTTAGCTTCTGCAATTTCTTTCTTGAAAGCAGTAACCTCAGCTTTAGTAGGCTTATAATCTAACCAACTAAAACAATTTTTAGACTTTGCTAACTCTTTAAGACCTGCTACACCTCGTTTTGCAGCTAATTTAATTTCTGCAAGTTCACCTCTTAACTCTCGATTCTCATTTAGCAGTTTTTCATACTCCTTTTTAGATACCAATCCAAACATATTGTTCTCCTTTCTATATTTTATATTATTATTGTTTCAAACTTTAATTTTTGTCAAGTTTTTTTTTCATAAAAATGCATTTTTTCCTGTACATTTCTTGTGCATATGGTATAATCAATTCATAAAGGAAGGAATGGTTCCTCTCCTAAAAAACGAAAGGCGGAAACCAAATGAAAAACTTGAGAAAAGAAATCAGACAAAACGAGTTCATCAAAAAAGCTATGAGAAAATTGGTAGAAGAATTTGGAAACAATTCTTTTTACCGATTCTTTGAAGACGATGACTGTGTAGTGGGAAAAGAAATTTATGGAACTCAATCAGAGTATATTTCTTACTTTGGTACAAGAGAAGTAGATTTAAAAAATAACGTGGATGTTATGTTCTTTGTAAAAAGCATGGCTTCATCAATAACAATAACTTTTGATTATATAACAAAAGATGTTCTGTTTGAAGAAGAATTCAAATACATTCATGCTAATTCAGGAAAAAATAGTTACACGGCAAGAATAATATACCACGCTAACACAAACACAATTGAAAGAATGTCATAAATAAGGAAGCTTCGGCTTCCTATTTTCTAGACAAGTGATGAACTTAGTAGCAATAATAAAATAAAGAAAGGCGGAAAATATGTACTCATCAAAAAATTTCAAAACTAAAAAAGCATTTAAAGAAGCTGTTGCTAATGGTGAACAAATTACTCTATATTCTCCTGGTATAGGAATACCAAAAGAAAATGGAACTGAATGCGTAGAAGGTCCTTGGTACCCTGCTCCGCACTCTTGGTATGCCACAGTAGTTGTTGAAAATTATATTGTCAAGTCTGTAAAATAAGAAAGGAAATAAAGAATGAATACTTTAAATAGATACATAAAAGAATATTATGAAAGTATACTAGGAAAAAATATTTCTGCAATAAAATTAAGCGGTGAAATAGTAGTAGGTGTAGTTACACGAGTAGACCATGTAGCAGTTACGATAGAACGTGAAGATTTTAAAGATTGCTTTTACTTTGCTAATTTTTGTTGTATAAGTATTATTAATTGAAAGGAGAAAAAATATGAGGCTTTTTAAAATCGAGTGGTCAAATCAAATTATTTCTAAAGAAGAGTTTGAAAACTTAAAATCCTGTTTTGTAATTGGAAAAAAGTATTTTAAAGAAAGAACAGCTAATGATTTTTGGGTCAGTAAAGAAGACGCAGAAAAAGTAGGAAAAACTGTAGAAGAACTGAAAGTAGAAGAATACAATGCAGCTTTTAAAAAGCAAAATAAATCTATAGATACTGACATTATGATTGACTATTGCTATGGTTCTAATGAGTGTTTAGTAAATGATGATTTCTTAGATGTCGTTAAGGAATTAGAATTTAAAATTTTAGAAGTTCAACATACAAATACTAAAGAATATGATAATGGAGATTTGTATGGTGCAATTCAAGACTTAATAAGATTAGATGCTACAAACGAAGCAAGAAGACTAGCAAACGAAAAATGTAAAGTGCACATTGGGGGAAATAAACTTATGGAAATTACAAAAGTAAAAGTTGAAGTGAATTGTTGCACAGATTATTTACAATCTCAATTAGATGAGGGTTGGAGAATTATTGCTGTATCTGTTCAACCAGATGGAAGGAGACCAGACTATGTCCTTGGAAAATAAGCCTCTTATGATTACTAAATTTAATTTCGCAAATGTCCACAAAGGATTCTGTCCAAAATGTTTTGGTTCTGTCACTGAAATAAACAATAGATTTTGCGGAAGTTGTGGATTAGAATTAAACTGGGGTTATATTGGAGGAACAAAATTTATTCCAACATCAGGCATACAGAAAAATTTAGAAGAAAAAGATATAATAGTTCTTATAATGAGAAATGAAATCATCTCTCCAGTAGAAAAAGAAACTATTTTTAGATGTGCTAAATGTGAAACGCTTGTGAATAGAAATGATAGATTTTGTAAATTTTGTGGACAAAGAATGGATTTTTAACAATAATACTAAAAACGAAAGGAGATTCTTATGGAAGAATTGAAAGAGCTGGTAGTAAAATTGGAGGCACTAGTAGGAGTTATTAAAAGTGACATTGGAAGATTTGAAAATGAAAATGTCAAAGCAGGTATTAGCATTCGAAAAAATCTTCAGGAAGTTCGTATGGCTGCTGGAGAGGCAAGAAAGATTGCTACAGATAAGATAAAAGAGCTTAAATCGTCTATCGATTAGCAAAATAAAAGGAGCTAAATATGAGAATGGTTGGAGAATTTGTACAAGGAAACTATTCAGATTCTATACACTATAAAAAATTTAGCTCCTTTATTTTAAAAGAAACTTCTATTTCAGTATTATTGAAATTTAAAAAACCACAATGGATTCCAAAATCTCGTATTGCTATTTGGAAAAATGAGACTGGTGGATGTTTTGTTTTCATTCCGATTGATATAGTAAAAAACAAAAATCTTTTGGACAATTCAATCAAAATAGCACAATAATATTATTCTATGGAAGGAGAGGGGAAAATATAATGAGAAATCAATATAAAGATAATAGCCGTATAAAAATCCTGGGACTTAACCCCTCTCAGTCTCAGGTACGCGCTCGTAGCCAAGTGGTAAAGGCAATGGATTTTCAGTCCGTCATCGAGAGTTCGATCCTCTCCGAGTGCTTTTGGAGTCGTCTAAGTGTAGGACACTCTTGCCTAGTAAAGCTTTTAAAAACTTTTTGCGCGAAGTTGCAGCTTGAAAAGTGGGGGCAATGGAAAGTTAAATGCTTTCCCTCCAAACAGAATTATTCTTTTAACAAAGGTTATTCGCCTTTCTCTTTGTTAAATCTTCAGTGAGTTATTCGCCTTTCGCACTGAAGAAAGAAATGCAATAGTTGCAAAGCTTCTATTGCATTTTCTTTTTACAAAAACAATAAAATTTCACAATAATAAATATAAAAATAGGAGGAAATTATGATACTCATAGTAGAAGTAAATAACTTAGAAAGTATTACTAATCCTGAGAATTTTGGAATAGAAAAAAAGATTGCTTTTCATTTGCCAGAATGTTTTCAAGGTATAGCATATGAGACTAAATTTAACCAAGAAATATTCTTAGAAAACTTAAATAAGATATTGGAAAAATTTCCATTTAAGCTCGAGTATACAATACGTAATTATTGTGTAGATAATAGTCTTATAGTTTTGAAAAATGAAAAAGTAAGAATAGTTCATGCTGAAAAATATTTTTACACTATTGCTTGGAGAGATTGAAATGCTTAAGAAAATTCATAGATTCGTATTTGAAAATGTTTTTGATATTGTTTTAGCATATATTCCTACAATTTTCTTTGCTCTTCTTTTATTAGTTTTTATAAGCATGTTTACACTAAGATGTCAAGTCTCAAGAATGGAGAACAAGATTGAAAAAATAGAATCAGAAGACATGAAGAGTTTTTTACAATCTGTAAAGAGATTAGAAAAAGAAAACAAAGAAGAATACTATCGAAAAGGGTATAATGATGGAGTAAAAGACATAATGTCTTTGAATCTATACGTAAAGAAAATTAATATAGAAGATTTTGAAACTGTAAAAAATTACCGTTTTAAAAATATAAAATAAGGAGAAAATTATGAATAGAAAAACATTTTTAGAATTAATAAATGATTTAAGAAAAACAAACAAACGTGAGATAAAAAGAACAATATTAAAAAGATTTGAAACATACGGAATGTTAATTTTAAAACTTACTTATGACAAAAATATTATTTTTGGAATACGGTCATTGAAAAGTAATAAGTCTGGAATTTTAGATATAGAAGCAGTTTACTCAAATTTTTTTGATACTTTAATGAAATATGTAAATAAAGAAATAGAACATAAAGAAGCAATAGCGAAACTTACAGAAGTTTTTTCTCTATGCAATAAAGAAACACAGGAACTTATAAACGATATTCTTTCTAGAGATTTGAAATGTGGTATAAGTTCTATAATTCTAAATGAAGTTTTTGGAAATAATTTCATAAAAGAATTTAAAGTCCAGTTAGCAAATAAGTATGATCCAGAAAAAGAATACCCCACAAAAATGTGGTTAGCTTCTCCAAAACTTGACGGCTTGAGATGTTTCTATGTTCATAATAAATTACCTCATCACCCTAACTGGGTAAAAGAAAAAACTTTGTACACAAGAAATGGAAAAGAAATTTTTGGTTTTGAGCACATAAGAAACTATTTGGAAAGAGTATGCACAGTAAACCATCTAGATTTTAATGATGGAGAATTATTTTCAAAAGATTTACTTTTTGAAGAAATTCAAAGCATAGTGACTACTAAAAAAGAAATAAGTTTGGAAAGAAAAAATAAAATATTTTTTAATTTGTTTGCTATAAGTGCTAAAAATTTAGAGCACTTTTGTGAAACTACTAATATGTTAAGAGCTTATGCTTCAAATGAATTTTTTAATGTTGTTGAATATTATTTAGTAAACTCAAGAGAAGAAATTGAAAGATTACATGATAGATTTGTTGATGCTGGGTATGAAGGAATAATGCTAAGAGATACTAAGGAATTATACAACTTTGAGCGCTCTAACGCATTATTAAAATACAAAAAATTCAAAGAAGATGATTTTGAAATAATTGATGTTGAATTTGGAAGACCTAGAACAAAGTATGAGAATGAAATTGTTAGATTAAAGGTTGTTAAAGAAAATATAGAATCTTGGGTTGGCACAGGTCTTACAGATTCTACTCGTGCTAAGTTGAAAAAATTATACAAAGACAAAGAATTGTTTGGAAAATTAGTTGAAATAAAATATCAAAACGTTACTGAAGATAATTCACTAAGATTTCCTGTGTATAAAAAATTGAAGTTGGATAGATAAAAGTATTGAAAACAATATTGAGCCCATAATATATATTTTAACCATATGGTACAAGGGGTGTTGCAATGAAAATCAACATCCCTACTTTTTAAAGTGTATGAAATGCGAACTTGAAAGTCAAGTTTAACAATAAAACAAAAAAACTAAATTTTTCATTTTTTCCTGTACATTTTTCTTGCATGTGGTATAATTAATTCATAAAGGAAAGGAATACTTTCCAGAAAGGCGGAAAACTATGGAAAAGAAAATCGGGAAAATCGAAATCGAAATCTTATCGGACGACATCGAAGGGGATCTTGGACACTTATTAATTGAAGCAAATAAGGGTTTTGGGTTACGGTACACATTAGAAGAAATTGACTTTACCACAATGACTTCTGTGATATCTTTTTATGGGAAAAAAGAAAACTTACGCGGGTTTTTCAACTTCTACGCTGAAGAAAATTTATTTGAAAATATAGATACTGAAGTAGAATTCGAAAAACTTTTTGAAGTAGAAATGGAGGAGCAGGGTTAAAAGCCCTGCTTTAAAACTATGAAGCCGATTAAAAAAATAAACTTAGACGTTGCTTACACGAATGACGAGCTAATAAACTTTCTAATAAATGTTGGAAAAGAATATAACTTGACTTTTCGATTTGAAAACGATAGTTATTCTGAATCAATGTTGTTTGTCCCAAACATTACATTTTATGGTTTTGAAAGCGACTTAAAAGTATTTTATATTGAAGAATTTGAGCCAGATTACACAGGAGATTTTTCAGAATTATTAGAAGATTAGTTTCAAAACAAAAACTGGAATACTAAAAATATTCCAGTTTTTTCCTGTACTTTTCGTGTGCTTATGTTATAATGAATTCATAAAGGAAGGGATAAACTCTTCCAAGAAAGGCGGAAAAAATGAAAAAAAAACTTACCTTGGAAACACCAGAAACATCTAGCATCGGGGTTCTAAACATTCTTAAGTCTGCTACTTTGGATTACAATCTGACTTACAAAATTCATGAGGTAGAAGAAATTCCAAAGCGAGATGGAAGCTCAAATGCTGTGATAACTGTTACGTTATTCGGGCCAGAAGAAAATTTGGAAAACTTTTATTATGAGCAAATAATTTTAGAAGAAGATACTGTTAGCTTCAAAGAAATTTTGTTAGAATCAAACTAATAACAAAAGACTAAAAAATTAGGGGATAGCAATATCCCCTATTTTTATGTAGCAAAGTTAAAACTTGACTTTCAAGTTTTTGTTTCATACACATTAAAAAATTACCTTAGCAATTAGCATTGCAACACACATACAAGTAAATAGTTAAAATATATATTAAGACATCGCTATTAAAAAAAACAAAAAAAAAAATAGTTTTTTTGTTTTTTTTTCCTGTACATATGCTTTGCATATGGTATAATAATCATGTAAACGGAAGGCAATAAACTTCCGAGAAAGGCGGAACCCATGGAAAACTTAAGAAGAAAAACTAAAAACACAGAAGTAACGATGAGCTTGGACGTGCTACTTGAGAATGAAAAAAGAATGGTTGAATTTCTTATGGCAGCACAAGAATTTGGACTAGACCACAAAATTATCGACGCAGATTTTGACAGAGGAATTTCAATCATTGATGTAACAGGAACAAAAGAAAATTTACTTAAGTTTTATTCAAGCGACTATTATAACTGCTCAGAAGATTACTTTGAGGAAGCATTTCAAGCAGCAATGGAGGAAAACGCGTAAGCGTTCTTCCTCTAAAAAGAAAGGCGGAAAATTATGACAAAAAAAGAAAAATTGGAAAAAATGCTGGAAGTCAAAGCTCAAGCTGTAGAAAACTTAGAAAGCTTACTTTCTGAGGCAAAGAAAAAAGTGGCAAAATTAGAATCTGAGTTATCAAAAGCAAATTATAATTGCCGTAAAGCTACAGAAAAATTAGAAGTTATGACTAAGAAAGAAAAAGAAATTTTTAATCCTTCTAGCGAAAATTATTACTCATTTGTAAAGTATCTTTGTAAAGAAATAGAGAAAACTTTTCCAAATGTTGTATCTTTGCCTCATGGATATTGCTGCAATACTGATTACTTCTCAAAATCAAAATACAGTAAAAATGCACCTGAAAACTATTTTTGTGCTAAACTTTTCAAAGGTGGACTTAATAGTAATTATACAAACGGAGAATGGGATATCATATACAATCTTTATTTCACCTGGAGGTTTGAAAATGATACTATAAAAAATAAAGTATTTTCTTTTGTTGAAGAGTTCTTAGCAAAATTTAATGTGCTATTTGTTATTCCAAAAAACGACTTAGAATGTTTTGAAATAGTTTTATAAAAAACACAAAGCAGAGATTAATTCTCTGCTTTTTCTTTTTAATGAAGGAGATTAAAATGAGTAGAAAGCAAGAAAGACCAACTAGACTATCAGAAGATGGAAAACATTATTTAGTAGTAGTTAAAAAACGTGTAGGTGCAAAAATTGTTTTATCAATAGCAGAAATACCTGTTAAATTTTGTCCGATATGTGGTAATAGAATTCAAATAAAAAATAAGTGCAAAAATGAATATCTTCATTTAAAAACTTGTGGTGAAATTGAATGTGTAAGAGCACAAGGACAATTAAGTAGAGATAAAAAAGAAAAGTTTTCTGCAGATACACCAGAACAGAAAAAGAAAAAATTAGAAACCGTTAGAAAAATGAAAGAAGCAGCAAAAGAACTTTCTAAATTATCATTTAGAGGATTTCAAAAATATTGAGGAGGAATAATATGGAAATACTAGTAAACTTCAAAGAAAAAATATCTGAATTAGTGAAAGAACTTTGCGTTCCTGAAAATTTCTACACTTTTTGGCATGAATTCAGAGACCAATATTTTTCAAAAGAAGTCTCATATAAAGAACAGTGTTTCATTGGTTATTTATTATCAGAAGTTCAAGATTCTTCTCCACAGGAAGTATCGGTATTGTGTCATGCCTTATTGTCAGAATTTGTATTAAGACAAAAAATATTTTCAGAAAGAAAAGATTATGAGAAAAATACCACAAAGATATGAAATAGATGGAAGTACTATTCTTTTTGGTGATTCCAGGAAATTAATAAAGCCATACGAGAATGGTACATACATGAAGTATAAAGACATGATTCCGTATTTATTCTTAAGAGAGCTAATTAATGTAGGAGAAAATGAATTCTGCGAAAAATGTATAATGAAAATTTGGAATTCTCGTGAAGAGCATTTTGAATGTAGAGCATTTGGAAAAGTAAAATTAGAAACAAGTGTAGAAAAATTAGACGAGAAAAGATGTGAACAATGCATAAAGATGTTGACATTTAATAAAGAAAGAAGCAATAATAAATAAAGAAAGGTAATATTATGGAATTTTATTATTTAAACATGGAAACTTTAGAAATCATAACAAAAGAAGAAAAAGAAAACTTAGAACTTAATAACCCAAACGAGCTTGAAAAAATTTATCCTTATAGAAGCTTATCAGAACTTAATAAGGATAGAATATTTAGAATTTCTTTTGAACTTAAAAAATTGAAAGTAAGAAAAACTAAACTAAAACATTTATTAGCAATTTCTAAGTTAAACTTGAAATTTAAACATTCAAGAGAAGAAGAATAATATGTCATTTAAATGGTATAAAGCAAGTAAACAGTTGCAAAGCATTGAATATTGCAATAGCGTAGATGATTTGCTAAAAAACTTACTATATTCTAAACGAGCACTCGAAAAGCACTACCTATACGAGAGGTATTGCGAGAATTGTTCTCATTACAAGTTTACTGGTTTTTTTGAAACACCAAGAGGAACACGTAAACTTTATGAAAAAGATTGTAAAAATGAAGCTGAGTGTCTTCTTAAAAACCATTGCCATTGGCAAGACGGGAGGAATTAGGTGGAATATAAAGAAAATACTTTTTTAGAATTTGTATCTAATAATTCTATGACATTTAGCAGAGAAGCAAAAGATGCAATATATTATTATAGAGAAGATATAGATTCTCAGAAATTTAAGAAAAAAATATACAACTTAGAAAGAGATATTGAATCTGCTTTATGGAAAATAAAAGATAGAGACAATGAATTAATAAGGCTTAATGAAAAATTAAGTAAGATAGAAGAAAAATATAAAGAGGAGTCAACTTTTCCTGGAACTGTTGAATGGTTAAGACAATTTTTTCAAGATGTTGTTTACTCTTTTAAAAGTGACTATGGTGTAGAATATAAAAATAAAAAATATAATAGAATAGAAGTATACGCTGTAAATAATGTTCTATATGCTATAAATGGAAAAAATAATAAAAGAAGATTGGCTATTTTGCTATTTAATACTAAAGAAGAAATAACTATGACAGAGTCTAAATATAGAGAGGGTATTGGAGAAAATATCTACGAATTTTTAGGCAGTGAATTAAGTAAAGCATCTTATGAAATTCTTTCTATATTAGAAAAAGAAGCACAATACTTATTACAAAATAAATTTATTGAAAGTGATGATAACAAAGAATTTGTTTTGTCTTTAGTAGGTAAAATAAAAGCAATGCTTAAAAAATAAGGAGGTAGTAAGTATGAAAGCAAAGTATATTCAAATTCTATTTGTTATTTCTTTGTGTTCTATTATGCTAATAGTAGAAGTATTGAAATCTGAGCCAAATTTTTTCTTTTTATCTTCTTATACTTTTTTTATTATTATTAATATGATAGTAGGAATAGTATTTAGAAAAAGAGAAATGAAAGTAACATCTAAAATGAGATTTGTTTGGACAATAGATTCAATGATGGGATTTCTTGAATTACAGGAAAATTCTTTTTTCGGATGGCAAACTGTAAGTAAAAGTGACTATCACATCGCTTGTAAATTAGATGAATCTATGAAAAAAATTAAAGAAGAAATTTTACTACAAAAATACAAAAGAAGTAAAGAAAAACCAAAAATCACTTATAAGGAGATAGTATGAGAATAATGAGCAATGTAGCTGTATATGATAAAAATGAAATATATAATAGTCATAAAGAAAAGCTAGGAAGATATTTTATTTATTGTTCTGGAAAAGACTTTGAAATAATAGACTCTACAAAAGTATACAATGCACATTTTGTAATATTAGCAAAAGTCTTTTCTTTTGAAGTAGCGTTAACAATTTGCAAACTTTTACTAAAGAATTATGAAGAATCACAAATAAAAGTATCTAATCTATATGACTACTCAGAAAAAAGAATTGACATTAATAAAAAATATGGAGATTGACATGATAATAAAAGTAAGAAAAAGAAAACAAACTATTCATCCATTTTATAGATTAAGAAATATTTATACAAAATATGCTTTCAATAAATATTGCTTTCCAATAACAAGAATAGTAAAAAAATTTTTTATTTATACGTATCTAAAAGACAAAAAAGTATTTTTTCAAAAAGTTAGAATTAGACAAGAACTTAAAGCTATTTTTATTAATAATGGGTACAAGACTTATTTTAGTTATGAATTTAAAGACATTGAAATAGTTGACTAGTTATGAGCTATTATGAAGAAATAAATAAATTAGATAAATTAATAGAGGAGGTGGAAAAAATGGATGAAAATACTGTTGTGTTGACGAAAGAAGTTTTTGATTTGCTTATGAAAGCAGTCAATCATGCTTTGCAAAATGGATTTGCTTATTCTCAGGAAGAGAATGACAAAGTCAATGAAGGAATTCCTCACTGAAATCTATGAGGGCTTAATTGCCCTCTTTTTATTTGACAATATTAAAGTTTTTCAACAATAATAAATATAAACATAGAGGAGGTACTTATGAAAGTATTCATTGTAATTTTAGCAGCATTTTGGTTATTTAGTTGTTCAATAACAGAACCAGAAAAAGATTTTCCAGGGCCGTATGATTTTAGAATTGAATCAATAGAAAAAATTGATGACTCAACATCTAAAGTTAAATTAGTTTGGAACTTTATTCCTACAGCAGAAAAGTATACAATTCAATGGAAAAGAAATTCAACTACTTTAGAGTATGAAGAAATATTTATTTATTCTATTGAAAATACTTATGAAATA
>JAKQTP010000117.1 GCA_029563035.1 archaeon
GGTCTTTCATTGTCATTGAAAAGAAAGACAAGGAAACTGGAGCCGTTATTGAGAGACGGCCAAAAACAATTTATTTGTTTTTTGACTTACAAGTCGAGCCTAAATAAGCTCGAACAAATTTAGGAGTTGATCCTTCGGGATTGACTCCTTTTTTTGTATAGACATTTAAAGAACTATCTAATTATTAATTCCTTTTGTTTTAAGAATTCTTCTTCACTTAAAACGCCTCTGTATCCAGATTTATGTTCTCGACCGCAATCAGCACAAATGCTAATTGGTCGCCAATAATGTTTTTTAGGACGAAGCTTGATATCATAACAACTGTCATAGATTCCAGTTGGCTTAACAACTAAAGCTTGCTTACATTTTGGACAAATATTTAGATTAAATTCGTGTCGTTCGTGGCATTTCTCGCAAAATTTATGCTCAAGCTCTAGTTTGTATTTATTCCATTTGGTAAATAATAATTTTGATTTAAGAAAAAATCTAAGTTCCGACAACCAAGAGAAAAAACCATTATCTTTTGGCTCGGGTTCTTCTTTTAACATTTGTGTTCTATCAATTGAACGTTCCCGAAAAATTATTACTCCGGGAATAATTCGCAAAATGCGAAAACAATCAGTCCATTCATCTATTACTATTCGAGCACTTTTAGCGACAAGCGTGATATTTTGGGTTGTGCCATAAATATCAACGTGATGATGTCGATGTTGCTGAAAGAAACGTCTAATTGCACCGCTCTCATTTTCCCAATTTCTCGGATCAAGCGGTTCGGCAATTTCATCGCAAATTACAATACAATTTCTTACATCAACAATATCTTCAATTTCTTGATAGTAATGAAGATTATTTTTTTCACTGTCCCATTCGCCTAAAACATCAAAATTTTTCCAATTAAGCCATAAGTTAGAATAGACTTGATAGCCAGCGATAAGATAAGGATAAACGAAAGTCGCCATCATTAAAGATTTACCACTACCTGGAAGTCCAGTTATTAATTTAAATTTTGAGCCGTCTAATGCCATATATTTATTCTCTTAAACCTGAATTATTAATTAATATTTTTACGGCCATAATTGACCACAAAAATGGATAGACTGAAAAAATTAAACCAACTATTTGCCATAAAGTGTCAGT
>JAKQTP010000128.1 GCA_029563035.1 archaeon
CTATATATGTATCTTTACTTATATATGAATTATCTAATACAGCTCGTATATATGCTTCTTTTATTGCTCTTTGTGGTATTGTTATAGATAGTGAATAAAAATTATTTACATCCATTTTATTACTCCTTTATTTGTGTTGGCATAGCTACTGCAATTGAACCGTCTTTATATGTAAAAGTAAATGCTCTTAGGAAATTGGTATATCCAATATCAATAAGTTCGCCACTTTTGGTTAATAGAATATTCAAATAATCTGCATTAAAAACAAGTACATTTCTTTTATTTATATCAGGTTCAATACTCCATTCTATAGTAGCATACACAATATCATCATTACTAATAGTTACATGGTTTGAATCTTCTATTGTAAAACATAAATTTTTATCATTCTTCGGTTGCAATTTTTTACTTGCTGAATATATATCTTTCCATATTTTTTTATCAAAAGGTACTACATGAAAATCTTGTTTTTCGGGAATTACTGCTTTCCAATTAGGAAATTTACCTTCTATTAACTTACAACTATATGTAAATTCTGAAGTACCAATTTTGAAATTGAAAATAATGTATTTGGCTACCCTTACTTCTTGATTGGTTTCCTTATTTTTACTATTTGCATATTTTATTCCCATTTCGATATAATCTGCAATATCTAGGATTTTTAATAGTATTTTTGTAACTTTTATTTGACATACTGGAAATTCTGGAATACCATTAGTTACATACATTATTCTCCCATCAGTAGCTACTATTTTACCCTCTTTGTCAAAGAATACTCCTTGCATAAATTCTCTTGCAGGGTCTTTCGAAGTATATAATTCTGCAATTTTTATTTTATTCCTTATAGAATCATTTATTTTGTAAAAGAACACATCTTTTTGATATAATACACATGATTCAAAGGGTTCTTTATCATCTTTTTTATAAGAATCCTTAAATTCATTTTCAATATATAGTTTTTGTAATACAGCACTTTCTTTGGGACTATAAAAACCTTCTTTATAGTT
>JAKQTP010000142.1 GCA_029563035.1 archaeon
GAAAATTATATGGTGCACGCTTATGTCCCTGAACCCGGCAGAACTTTTTATGCCACTTTGCAACTGAACAGATAACTTTTTATCAGCAACTGCTTTATAGCAACTGAGTGGGTTTTATGCATCTGATAACCGATCACTACTTTAATATTTGATAATAAGCGAGATGATATTTTTTCCCATAAGTTGTTTAACTAAATTATCATCGGGGAAACCAGCAAAAATATTTTGGGGAGGGATGCAAGTTTTAGGAAAAAGAACTTGACTTGGATTGGCAAGATGAAAACAATGTAAATTGTTGTTTGCATCTACCAGAATTGTGAGAAAAGAGGGATATTAGATGCCCTCAAATAACATGAGAAGCAATAAAGTTGGATTGAATAACAGCGTTTAGGAATCAAGAAATAAATTTTTTTGGGAATATAGAAATTTTAATTCAGTAATAAAATAGAGGTAAAGTCAAAATGAAAACAACCCAAGAAGTGAAAATTGGAAACTCTAATTGTGAATATGGCTATAGAATAGATGCAATTGAAACTATTCCTAATATTAATGAGAACATCAGAATAAATAAATCTCCTCAAGATATTATTCAAGTATTTAATACAAAAGAAATAGATACAGATTGGTCTTTTATTGAATATAAACCATCCGATACAGGTAAATGGACTCATAATTATCATAGATATCCAGCAAAGTTTATACCGCAGCTAGTGGAAAAATTAATTGATGAA
Organism: archaeon; assembly: GCA_029563035.1. The sequence goes on from JAKQTP010000142.1 coordinate 732, forward strand.
TATATTATTTGTAGTGAAGCGCATATAAATGATCCTTTTTTTGGTTGTGGAACAACGATTATTACAGGTATATCAAGAGGATTTAAAGTAAGTGGAACTGATATAAATAAAATTGCTTATCTAATAACAAAAGTAAAATCTACTCCTATAGAACCAGAATATCTTGAAAAAAAAATTAATAATCTTTTATCTGAATTGAAAATTCTTATTAGCCCTCAGATAACATTTTTTGTTGATAATTTCGAACCATTGATTCCACAAAAGCATTTGGATAGGATTGATTATTGGTTTTCAGAAGAAAATAAAATTGAGTTAGGTATCATACTAAGAGTAATTTACAATGAAGAAGATGAAAACATTAGAAACTTTTTTCTTGTTGCCTTCAGCCATATCTTAAAAAGTTGTTCTATATGGCTTCAGGGAAGCACAAAACCAACAAGGGACTTTAATAAAAAAACATCCAGACCCTTTGATACCTTCAGAAGACATTTAATAAAAATGCAACATGGGAATAATGATTTTTATCATATAGTCCATAAGAACATTATGGAAAATATAAATCAATACCTAAATATTAAAATAGGAGATGCAAAAAAACAACCTTTAGACGATGAGACAGCAGATCTGATTATAACTTCTAGTCCTTATGTAACAAGTTATGAATATGCAGACATTCATCAATTATCAACAATTTGGCTTGATTTAGCTGATGACCTTAAAGAATATAAAAAAGAATTTATTGGATCTTCATATAAGAAAAACGATAATAGAGTATTAAAGAGTTTGATTGCCAAGGATATAGTAGAAAAAATGGAACAGAAAAGCAAAAAAATGGCAAAGGAAATTGAGGCTTTTTTCATTGATATGCAAGATGTTTTTGATGAAGGTTTCAGAATTTTGAAAAAAGGAGGTAGGTGCTGTTATGTAATAGGTGATACTAAATTGAAGGGAATAGATATACTTAATGCTGAAGTTTTTGCTGAGAGTTTGCAGTATTCTGGTTTTAAGTTTGATAGATTAATCAAAAGAGAAATACCATCCAAAATTCTTCCACAAAAGCGTGATGCAAAAACAGGTAGATTTGCCAATAACCATGAGGCAAATTTTGAAGCATATCCAATAGAATATATTGTAATTGGATTAAAGGAAAAAAAAAATGAACTTTGAAGATTTAAAAAAATTGTATCTTGAAAAAAAAGAACATTTTGGTAACGAAACTTATAAGCATATATCTGAATTATTGAAAGAAGCAAAAGTGATTCATAAAGAAGATTGGCTAAAAAATCCAACACCAAATAATGATCATGAACAAAGCTGGAGAGCATTTAAAGGGAAAAATCTTGAGAAATTAATCCAGTTTATAATTACAGATGAAGTAGAAGAAATTGGATTGAAAGTTGTTAATGGTAATAAACTTGAAAGAAGTAAAAAACTAAATAAAGAGTTGAGTCAGATTAAAAGAAATTTAGCTATTAATTATGGAGAATTTGGATTACATTTACCTGATGTTGATATTGTTATTTACAATCCATCTTCTTTTAAGGTGATTGCAGTTATATCAAGTAAAGTTACCTTAAGAGAACGGATTGCACAAACGGGTTACTGGAAATTTAAATTTATACAGGACGAAGTTACAAAACATATAAAAGTTTATTTCATAACTCCTGATGAAGATGGAACATTAACAAAAAAAACTCCAGCAAAGAAAGGTAGAGCTATTGTAGAAACAGACCTTGATGGTAGTTATGTTTTAACGGAAGAAGAAATAGAAGAAAGCAATAAGGTTAAAATTTTTGAGCACTTTATAGATGATTTAAAGAAATTATTAAATAATGAACAATAAAAAGCTAACCCTTGAGGCCACAACCCTTTGGGATTACCCCACACAGAATTATGGTGATACACCACATGGTTATAATAAATACCGAGGTGTTACACCTGCATTTATTATATGGAATCTTGTTCGAAGATATACAAAAGAAGATGATTTAGTAATTGATCCAATGTGTGGAAGTGGAACAACTATTGATGTATGTAAGGAAGAAAATAGGAAAGTTCTTGGCTTTGATATAGTTCCCTTTAGAGAAGATATTCAACAAGCAGATGCCAGAAATTTACCTGTTGAAGACAAAATTGCCGATTTAATCTTCATTGATTCTCCATATTCAGATAATATTGATTACAACAAACATCCTGACAACATAGGAAATATATCGTGCGAAAATGAAGCTTTTTTCATAGAATTAGAAAAAGTAGCAAAAGAAGCATACCGTATTCTTAAGATAGACAAATATATTGCATGGCTTATTGGGGATCATTGGAGAAAGAAAAGTGGTTTTATACCTGTAGGTCTAAATATTTATAACATATTGTCTAAATATTTCCAACCAGTTGATATAATCGTAGTTGCAAGGCATAATCAAACATCCAATACACCTTTCTGGATTGATAAAGCGATAAAATATAATTTCTACTTGCGAGGATTCAAATACTTAATAATAATGAAAAAAGTATCATAGTTCTATTTCTATTGTAGTGGCTCAAAGATTGGTATGAAATTAGGTAACGCCAGATGAAGAAAAAGGTTAAGTCGGACTACGCTCTTTGTTAGGATGGTTTTGTATAGAACTAAAGAACAAGGATAAGATTATAACTTAATCAAAGGGAAAGAAATATGAGAAGTAGGAATTAGTTGCCTGCCTCTGTTTTGTGCTACACTACAATGCTATTCAGGGATCTATATAAGCGTTAAATTTTATCTTTGAAAGCTATTGAAAAAGATCAGGGAAAACCGGATAAATTCTATATATGAAGGGTTGGCTCGAGGTAGCCTTTTTTAAAAAGAAGTTTGGGAAATAAAGGAAAAAAGTATCCCCCTTTTTAATAAGTTCAATTACTAAGGAAGAATTTATATACCGTTTCTACAATTCATCAAGAATTTACCTCTGTAAAAAAATCCGAATAAGAAAGACACATAGTTTATGGACATAGTCAGCAACTGAGGTGCTGAATTATAATCTTCTAAAAAACAGGTAAGCATTAAGTTCGTTGGTAAACTTCAGTTTATTTGCAAAGCAAGAATTGGTTAGTTCATTTTCTCCTAAATGGTAAAATTTCGGGTTGATTTTTTGTATTATCCTAATTTATTTACCTGTCAGCATGCATTTATTACTTTAGTATAAACTGCATATCAAATTCAAGCTTCTTTTTTTGCCCCTACTTGATAGCATAAATCAAGTGTTAATCTGGCCTTAATCAAGCGTTAATAATTAACGCTTGATTAAGGTATGTTAAACGATAGATTATTAGCTTTAAGCAAGGAAAATAGGAAATATCAGATGAAAAAATATAGGATTGCCAAACCTAACAATGCTTGACATTGGGTAATGTAGCCTAAGGATAAATGCATAATACTTACATCAAAACCGGAAATGCACTAATAGCGAAAAATCATTATCTGTTAGTGATTCAATAGACAGAAATGAAAATATCTATTGACAAAAAAAGCGTGCTATTCTATCGTGACATTTATGAGGTACGAAGATGATGAATGATTTTAAGATTGATAAGTTGAGTGTGATCGGAAGAGCCGCGGAAGCTTATGCAACAGGAAAATTAACTGAGGTAAAACAAAGAGCGGAGAAGCTGTATTTAGGCAAACGCTA
>JAKQTP010000150.1 GCA_029563035.1 archaeon
TAATTTTGATAATAAAGTTTATTCTGTTAAAAAGGGCGAAAGACTAGCACAAATTGTTTTTGCCAAAGTTTCATATGCTAATTTTATAGAAGTAGATGAACTTGACGAAACAGACAGAGGTGAAGGTGGCTTTGGCTCAACAGGTAAAAATTAAAGAATTAAGTGAGTACGGATTTAAGTTATTAAGTTCGTACAAAAACCTAGATACTGAAATAAAATTATCTTGTAAGAATAACCATGAATTTACGATTACACTTAAAGAATTTAGAAAATCTTTAAAATGCCCTATTTGTAAGCAAACGGAAAGTCATAAAACACTTGCATTAGATAATGCAACAAATATAACTGGATATGCCATTATACAAGATGGAAAATTACTTGACTATGGGTTAATTAAATCAAAAGGTAACAAACTGTTTTAAATAACTTATAAAAAGTTATAAATATAAACAGTCAGCCTCACATATTCAGTAATGAGTGTGTGCTTCAGGTTTATTGCAGGTAATGGGTAAGAGCCTTACACCAAAGCGGATAGCGAAAGCTAAAACGTAAAGGTACGAAAGTAGAAAAAACGTAAGGATGGACTATGCTGAAATAAAAGCCTATTTGTCATAGGTGCTAAAGTCTACAAACAATCCCTGTTCATGCAGCCACTTCCCTTAACGTAAAGTCGATGGGAAAGGTTCAACGACTATCTCCTTGTGGGAGAGTAAAACCGTAAGTTAATGACGGAAGAAAAATCTGACTCCTTATATAAATATATAAGGATGAACAAATAGTCTACGCACGTCTTGAAAGAGAGTGACTATTAGCGTGAGCGAAATAGTGTTTATAGGTTGCGACTATAAGCAAATATATAGAAGTTATAAAAATTATTCAATAAGAATTTATAAAAATCTATACTAATAATAACGTGATGAATTATTATTAATCAAAACACTTGACATTTATTAAATTATGTGATATAATAAAAATAAGGAGGTGAAAATATGATAAAAGGCTTTAAAACTATGATTTATCCAAATAAAGAACAATCTGAAAAAATAATTAAATTTTGTAATGCCGCCAGATTTAGTTATAACTGGGCGATTGCATTGGAAGAAGAAAATTATAAAAATGGAAATAAGTTTATATCTGCTTATGATTTAACCAAAAGATTTACCCAATTTAAAAAACAAGAAGGCAATGAATGGTTAAAAGAAATTTCTGGTAGAGCACTAAAGATTGCTATAATGAATGCTGGAAGTTCTTATGAAAATTTCTTTAAGGGTAGAGCAAAACATCCTAAATTTAAATCTAAAAAGAATAGTAAAATGAGTTGTGCGACACACGAGGGAACAACAGTTATCGAAAGAAAACAAATTAGATGTGAAAAATTAGGATGGATTAAATCACATAAACACAATATTCCTATTGGTGAAAATATTAAATATTATAATCCTAAATTATCTTATGATGGTGTTGATTTTTGGTTTAGTGTATCTGTTGAAATTCAAGACAATAATATAGACAATAATAAACCAATAACTGAACCCATAGGAATAGACTTAGGAATAAAAACACTAGCTACTTGTTCTAATAATATTATTTGTAAAAAACCAAATATTAAAAAAACAAAAAAGAAATTAAAAAGACTTCAAAAAAAAGCTAGTAGACATTATCAAAAAATGTTAGATGAAAGCAAGAGAACGAAAACCAAGTTCAATAAATTGTATAAGTCTAAAAACTTAATTAAGCTTGAAAAACAAATTAAAAAACAACATATAAAAATAAAAAATATGTTGACTACTAATATTCATATGTTTACAAAATCTTTAATAAATCTAAATCCACAAGCAATAGTTATTGAAGATTTAAATGTAAGCGGAATGATGAAAAATAGACATCTTTCCAAAGCAGTGCAAGAAGCAAAATTTTATGAAATTCGTAGACAATTAGAATATAAATGTAATTGGTATGGAATTAATTTAATAGTTGCTGATAGATGGTATGCTAGTAGTAAAATTTGTAGTTGCTGTGGCAACAAAAAACAAAAATTAAGTTTAAGTGAAAGAACTTATGTTTGTGAAAATTGTGGCTGTGTTATCGACCGTGATTTAAATGCAAGCATAAACTTAAAAAACTTAGCTGTGTAACTTAACTACACACTTAGTAGTACTCAAACCGTATTGAGGATGAAGGCTTTGGAGTGGCACATCAAATTGGAGTAGTATTTATATACAAAACAAGCCACGATGAATTAGCAAGTATAAAGTTAATAGTAGATTTTTATAAGTTCTTATTGAATTTATAAGTTTTTATAACTTTTATATTACGGTAAAGATAGTGTAGAAAGAATTTGTGATATGACAGATAAAATAATGCAATTAATAGAAACAACACAACCAAACTTTGTAATACTTGAGGATATTTTTATATCTGCAAAAGACTATAAAAATACTGAAACATTTAAAAAGCTATCAAGGCTACAAGGTTCTTTATTGTACAAACTGCACAAAAATAAAAATATATTCCATTTTGTTTATCCAAGCTTTTGGCGTGGAATACTTAAAATAAACGGTAAAGATAGACAAGATAGCAAATTATTAGCACAAAAAGCCGTATATAAAAATTTCGGCATAAATGTGACAGAAGATGAGGCTGACGCTATTTGTATTGCTTTTTGTTCTGAAGAAATTAGACAAGAGGAAAAAGAGGTGAAAACAACAGAATGGATTATATAATCTATGAAATTGGTGCAAAAATACCAGTTGGGTTAAATTTAGGATATAAACACATTGGTGTACAAACTTTTGAAGATTATACAACAGCAATGCGTGGATATTTTAATGATTATGATAGAAATTATGTCAATCATGATAAAAATTACAAGATGGCTAATATTGGAATTATCCACTCAAAACCCAAAAAAGATATTCAATTAAATAATTTCAATTTGATAATTTCTAACATACCTCTAAATAAGCTAGAAAGTAAAAAAATAACTATAAACTTAAAAGATTATGGTATTCCAATAGATAGAATAATAACGCTATACATATATTCAGATGTAGAATTTGAACTAAAAAAAGAGCCAAGCACTTCAATAAAAGAGCATCTTGAAAATATAATAGATGATGGTTCACATTGGTTTGTTAGAAAGTGGCTTTATGAAAAAGATAAAACGGGTAAATATGCCTTTTTATCTGATATAGACAAAGGTAGAATACACTCTATAGATGGAGTTCTTTATCAAATAGATGAAGATACAAAAGTCCAACAACGAGATGAAAAATTCAGACTATTAATGCCACAAGAGCTGGCTAGTATGTATGGATACTCTTACTTAGAGTATAGAAAATTAATAACACCTTATTTAAAAAGGTCAAAAGTAAAAACATTGGATAACAAGTTCATTTTTAATTTGTTTAATACAGCAGTGCCAAAAAAAATTGCTAGTTCCATAATATCCTCCTATATAGATAAAAAGCACCAACTTTAATTAGTTGGTGCTTTTTTATTATCTAAAGAAGTAATGCGTAAAACCATTAATATCTTGCTTACCGATATATGTTGACCACTTTAAGAAGTCCAAGTAGTTACTATAACCACTACAGAAAAATAGTGCATTATTAAAAGGTTGAACTGATGCTGTAACAATATTATTAAATACGTTATTTATAATGGTTTGTATATTCGGCTCTACTGCTAGAATAGAACTCCAAGTTGTATAATCATGTAAGTGCCCTATTGTTGTAAATTGATTAGGTTGTGTAAGAACATCATAAATATTATTAGGGAATTTATTAGATAGAACTCTATTACGTATAACAACCGCAACTGCTTCCATTCCTTTATCACCAAGCACTTGAGCCTCGGCTAGAACAATATTTGCTACTAAAAGTAAATCATCACTAGTAGATGGAACTTCTTGAGGAATTACCGCATTATAAGGTATTGGGTTTAAATAGGTAAGAGTTGTAAAGCCTTGCCCTTGATAATACAAAACGCCAGTTGAACCACTTACCGAAGAAGGACTTCTTAGTTCTAAATGTAAATGTGAGCCTGTTGATGCACCTGAACTACCCACTTGTCCTATATATTGCCCTTTTCTAACCACATCACCTACTTTTATAGGTTGTTTGCCCGTATTTTGATAATGTGCTAAATGTGCATATCTCGCCATAACTTTTCCAAAAAGAGGATGGTTAAATTGGATTTCTATTCTATTCCCCCAACCACCACCATCTCTATTGTTTACGTTATTATGATTATCATCTAGCGTACAATAGTTTACCAAAGTTACTGTTGCATTATCAACTGCAAATAAACTTGCACCATAAGGAGCAGTAAAATCAACTGCGTCACCATGTCCTGCATATGTAAATGAATTGTTTTTTTGCTCTGTTACCCAAGAAAAGAAGTTTCCATCTGTTGTTTTATCAACAATATAACTTCCCTCTAATAGATTTTGCCCACCAAAAGAAACGATTGTACCTTCTTCTGTTGTTGGTTTTCCTGCCAATTTTAAGTTAACAGCAGTTGGGTCGGATAAATATTTTTTTACCATTTCATAGACGGCAAAGCCAATACTTTTTAGATGAGTTTGACTTAATCTATCAGCTAAAGGAACGCCCAATATTGCCTGACTGGTAAAAGTATCTAAAAATGTTTTATCATCCCCCACAAAATCTGCTCCGTTATAGGTTATGTTTTTGTCTCTTTGGACTTTAACATTATTATAGTCAATTAACTTATGCCCATGAAAAATAGTTGTTCCTGCCATTAATTTCTTTTCTAAGTTGGCTTGAACATCTGAGATTTCTGTTCCTAGTTCTTGCTCTATTTTGTTAGTTATATTCATTTTTATCCAATCTTCTAATGTCATTTTTTCATTGGATGTTTTTAATTTGTCAAGTGTTAAGTAAACAAAACCATCTACATTTACTTGCAATGCGGAATTTTCTATCTTTATATTTTCTGATAATTGTTGAATATTGGTTTGGTCTTTTTCATTATCTATTAAAGTTCCACCTATATGTAAATTACCATCTTTTAATATTGTTAATAAGTTTTGTACTAATTCATTTTTTTGAACACCACAAACAAATAGCCTTGAGTTTTGATTTAATTGCCCATCTAAGTCGCCCATGTTATTTAAATAAAGAGCAACAGCCGAATTGTTTTGTTCAGTTGCTATATTAACATTAAATGGTGCATTTGCATCACCAGTATATGGATTTTCTTCTTTGTTTAGAAAGAATTTGTTATCAATTCTATATAGATTTAAATCAAGTTTTGTATATTCATCTTGTACAGTTCTTATATCATAACAAGTTGTATTTTGTGTACTTTGACTAGATATTGAAAAATAATTATTCGATTGAATATTTGTAATCTCATTTATAGATATAAATGGTAGGTCTGTATTAACTTTAAATGGAACTCTAGCCGTTTTGCTTAAAGTGTACCACTCAATATTAAATATGCTTGATAAGACTTCCGTTTCGCTATCTATTATTTCATATGTTGCCACTTGTACATTGAGTTTTTCGGCGTTTGGACAATAATTATCATCTATAGCTTTTACTACCTTTTGTGCCGATAAAAGTGGTGTAAATGTATAAACAGTTTTCATATCTTTTGTTGTTCCAGTCATTCCCGAATATTCTTGATATGTGACAAATGTTGAGTATATTCTATCTGATTCTAAATAATGTTCACTCCAATATTGAATATAGCTAATTGATGTAGATGGATAATTTAAATTGCAAAAATCTATTATAAATTGCTCAGTTGCTTGATTTACTTTTGGGGCAAATAAATTAGTAGTTATTGTATATTGATTTAAATACTTCCACCATAAGTAGATAGTTGGGTCAAGTGCTGAATTTGCCACTTTATTTGTTATAAACATTTCGCCGACTAGTGACAATCTAGCAGAAAGGTTTTCTTGATTACTATCAAGTGATGAAGTATGTGTTTTAAAAATTGGTTGTCCTTTATCATTATATAAAAAGAAACCTACATCTTCTTGGATTGTATCTTTTTCTGTGTTTATATTACCATTTACACCATTAAAATCATAGCCAGCACGCAATCTTATCTTATTATTTTCAACCAAAGATAAGCCTTTTTTATTAAATCTAGCAAAATCTTTTGCACCATTTTTAACTAAGTTTCCATTTAGAATAACTGGTTCTCTATAAGCAGTGATACCCCCTTTATCCCAACCAAAATATTCATAATTCTTATCATAAATTCTTACATTTGATACATCAAGATTGCCGATTTTTAAATGCCCAGCATCCGTTGCCTCAGGTGTAATAATAGTTTTCCATGTATTACCATTATCATCAGATACACTAAGTCCACTTGCATCAACTTTTATTCTTTGATTTTGATTATCTTGTGGAGTTACTTGTAAGCCACTGTCTTTTAAACTTACTTTGCTATTTTCGTTATTTATTAAAATGGTAGAGTTTGTTAAAGCTTTTTCCATTATTTGAGTATTAACACCAGTTTGAGGATTAAAGCTTTCTGCCCTTTTATATATATTCTCATTTAATGTTATGTTTTGCACTGTGGCACTTATTTTTTCAAACATATTTTCAAAATCAGTAGAATGGTTTTGTAGCATAATTTTTCTTTCAAGTGGGTTATCTAAATTCTTTTCTATTTGTGTTACTAGAACTTTTTGTTTAAAACTACCAAAAAATTCTTTATCTTCTACATATGCTATATCACCAACATGAAATTTTAAATATTTATAATCATCTAATAAAGATAAATCATTTACTGATATTGAATATTCTAATTTTGGATAGATACTTTCTTTTAAAGCTTTTTGTGAGGCATGATAATACAAATTACTGTCTGTAAAATTAGTATCACTCCAGACACCTTCCTTTATAAAAGACTCATATTTGTAGAAAAATTCTTTTTCTATTTCTTTCTTTTGATTTAATAATTCATATTTTTGTTGTTCAAGATTGGAAATCTTAACTTCAAAGTCACATACTTGCCCAAAAATTCCATATCTCGTGTAATCTCTCTCATCTATTATATTTTGTTTATATTCTTGCCAATTGCCGATTTTTTCCCAAAAGGCTTTCCCAATATCAACACTTACTTTAAACTCTTTACCGTATCCATCAGTTGTAAATAATAATTCAATATCATTATATAGTTTCTGTTGTGCCGCAGTTTTAAGTTCAGAAAAATTTTTATAAGTATCACTTTCAATATTTGTTTCATATAATTTTAATTTTTCATTTAATTTAACAATTTCTTGCAAATAACTATCTATTCCTAATATTTTTGTGTCAGTTATTGCTTTTAATTCATAATATGATTTATTTCTTATATTAATTACTTCTTCAGATATTGCGTCAATTTGTCTATTTAACTTGCCAACCTTATCAATAAAGCCAATGTCTTGTAAACTTTTTCCATATAAATCTGCTATAATCTCTTGTTTAGGGATTAATTCTTTTGATATATAATAGGAAAAATCTAATAAATAGTTGTCTTTTAAAGGGTTTTCCTCAGCAAGAGCTATTGAACAATAAGCATCTTCATTATCAACTTTTTCAACATAAAGTTTTGTAATAATTTCATTTGAACTAGATTTTCTTTCTATCCCTTTTAAATTAAGACCATATCTAAATGATAAAAAAGTTTCTTTTAATTTTTCTTTTGCAAAAGATATTTCTCTACTATCTGGAATTATTCTACCTCTTCTATCATGTGATGTTTTAAATATAGGATATAACTCAAATAAAGCCGATAATTCTTGTATTAAGTTAAAACGGTTGGATTTTTCTGCATTAAGAGTTCTATATTTTTCAGTTGTTTTTTCAGTTTCTAGTAAATATGGACAGTACCCATCTCTTTGATACAAACAATCTGAATTAGAAAGTTTACAATCTATAGTTGAATTTACATCATAATTTGGGCATTTAGTCATATCTAAAAAATATCTATTAACTTCATATTTTTTTGATGTATCACCTATAATATCTAAATAATCATTTATTTGGAATGTATCAATTTTTTCATCATCAAATGACAATTCTTCTACAAAGTATTGCTCTTGTATATATGTTTCACCTAAAGAAATATCTTTTTCTAGCAAAATATTACGTTCCTCTTCTATATAAAAAAGTGCATTTTCTAAGAAAATAGGTCTTCCACTATATTTATATTTAAACATAACTGGTGAATAATTAGTTTCATCAGGTCTTAAATAGTTAGGAAAAATATCACGACCTCTAGTATAGGCTTCAAAAAATTCAAAAGAATAAAAGTGAGTATCAGTCTGTAATTTAACACACAAAGCGGGATTTTCTATATCAAAATTACTTTTTATCAAAAGATATTCTCTTTCATCTATATTAATATCTATTCCTTGTAATTTTTCGCCAGAAAATTCATAAATACCATCATCATTTAAAGAACAATTTTGTACAAAAAAGTTGCTTAAATTGATTGTTTTTCCTACATAACCATTTTTTATCTTTAATGCATAAATTTTTCCTTTTTCTATCTTTCTATTTGATAATCCAAAGTTAATTAAAGTATTATCACCAATGCCAGTTTTTTCATATTTTAAATAAAATTCATCACTTGCACCTTCTATGCCGATTTTATTACCTTGCCCTACTATAAGTTTACCAATTTTATTATTTGCTAAAGTCCAGCCACTTGTAGAATTTATTTCTCTACCATTCGCAAACATATTTTTAACAAGTTGTGGAATAATAAAGGTTGTTTTCTTTTCAGAACATATTTTATAATTTTTCTGGGCTATAGAAAGTGGCAAAAATTTTATCATATTTGATGATTGTTGCAAATAGCTTTTTACATAACTATCACTTGCCTTATTATAGGTTGTTAAGTCTGATAAAACTACTCTTTTTATAAAGTTAACTTCTTTATCACCATATTTTTCTAAATAACCTTGTTGAATTATATAGTTATTATTTTTTAATTCATTCTTTAATTTGTCAACTTCTATAAAATAATAATTTTTAGGGATAATTTCGCCTTCTTCGGTAATATCAATAGTTTTTTCATTTTCTAAAAATAGGAATTGCAAATATTTTTGTTCTTTTGGTTCTAAAACCTTATTATTTTGCGTATCACTAACACCATCTATAAAATTTACTTGACTATAAGGTATATAAATATAGTCACCATAAACTGCAGAAGTATGTTTAGAAAGTGGATTTTCTTCATTGAATAAATATTCATCATCTGTTAGGCAATAGCAATCAAAACCACCCATTTTAAATTGGTTAAGTGGAATTATAAAGCATTTCTCATTTGTCTTTTCTATTGGATGAATATCACCTTTATATTGCCACTTAGAACCATCTAAGATTTTTTTCATAAAACCATCTATATTATCAACAGAATTTTTTAATTCAGTAGAAAATGCCAAAGTGTAGCCGTTTCTGCTTAATTCATCTATACAAAAATCTTCACATTGATAATCTACAAAAACACCTTTTTCACTTCTAGTTTTTGTTTCATTTTTAATTAGATAGTCTCTGTATTTGTTTTCATAATATAGTTTTATTCTTTTTTCTGTGCTCATTAAGTCAACTAAATAATTATCTTCTTCTTCACCTGTTTTTGTATTTATAAAAGTCTTTGGAAGAGAAAAGGAAAGAGTTGAAGTACCCTTTCCATTTTCCATTAAGGTGACATTGGTTGCTTTTCCTTGAAATTCCAAGTCAGAACCACCAATAATAGCCTCTTTATTCTCTATTTGTGTTTTTGGGTTTGACTTCCAAAGAGATATTTGATAATACTCTTTTTCCATATTGTCCTCCTTAATAATATAATAAGTTATAATCTATTCCAATACCTTTTATTAAATCTATAGATGTATCCAATACTGGGGGAAATTCTTCCCAACTATAATTAGTTGCGTACCACATCCATTCATAAGGTATTTGCCCGCCAAGTGCAGAATAATATTTCTGTATCCTCTTTATAAAAGCAATGTTCATTTTATACTCAGTATATAAAAATTCACTAGGATAATTGGCTTTGTTTTTTATATACTCAAGTGTTTGCTCTTCGTTATTTATAGTTTCTGCCAGTCCTTTTAAAGAGTTTTTTACAAGTGTCTTTATATATTCAACTTCTACAAGAATTTCGGCAAGTCTTTCTTTTGCCAATTCTGTTCCATTTATTTTTATATTTTCAAATTCGGCTTTCATATTTCTATAAGTGTTATAGTTTGATGCTGGCTGAGTTTCCGATAATAATAGAATTTTGTCTTGTGGATTGGATGAACTATTATATCTGACGTAACGCCTTTCTGTTAAAGGAGATGATGTTGGGCAAATAGTTTCTAGTAATTCATCTAAACTTGATATTCCATCTCTACCTTTTACTTCATAAGTTACACCCCCTGCAATATTTCTATTTAAAGTATATTTATAATTGTCAAAATTATAAATATTATTGTATGGTAAACCAATGGTTTCCCTTAAAAGGTCTATCCATTCTTTAAAGTCAGTACCATCCAAAATAGAAATATACTCTAAATAATTTTTAGATAGATATCTTATCAATCCATATCTTAAATAGTCCTCTTCTGTTAAATCTTTGTTGGAAATAAAGAAATCATTGTAATTCTGTGTTGAAACATTAGGGTTAAAATACCCTCCTGCCCTAGCAACTCTTGTAAAGCTAAATAATAATAACTCATAGAAAGAAACTTCTTTTGAACTACCAAGATTTATATCAGTTGGATAGGTTGGTGTGATGTTTATATTCCAGTCCAACAATTTTTCATATGCCTCAAATTTATAAAATCTATTTTGAAATTCTTCTATTAATTCTTGAGTAATGGTTGTGTCAATATTGAAATCACGTCTTGCTAAAGATAACGCTTTTTCAAATCTTTGCTCAATTGTCCAATCTTCTTGTGGCGTTTCTGTATAAGAAGGTGAAATAGTTGGATATCCCCATTGAAAATTTGAGGCGTTTAGCCAACTTCTATTCAAAAGTTTTTCAATATCGTCAAGTAATGATATTTGAATTAGTCCAAAACCTCTTTCAATAGAGAACCATTCTCCACCATAAAAAGCATTATTTAAAAGAATTGTTTTATATTCTAAAGCAATTTCATCAAAACTTTTTGTATAGATTAGTTGTTTTTCAAAATCTATTTTTATCTCAGGAACATTTTCTTCTAAGTCAATATCAATAAATTCCTTTTCTATCCAGTTTAATATTTTTAAGTCATCATTGTCAAGAAAAGCCAAATTAAAGTCTGTACTTATGTAATCATAAAAAGTTATTGGTTTGCTAAATCCATCATATAAATAAGTGTTGGATAAATCTTGTACATAAGTGTCAAAAGTATTTTTCAGTGTTTGCCAATAAAATTCAACTATATCATCATTTTCTTTTATAAAAGTTTCATATTCATCTGCTAAAGATAAAAGAGTTTGAAAAAATGGTTTTTCTTTATTTTTTAAGGCAATCTTTCTAATAAAATATTGTAACTTGTCTTTTGGTATTGGATTGGTAAAATATAAATATTTAGGCTGTCTTTGGATATCAGTTTCGGTAAAAGTTTCTTCTACTGTTGAATAAACTTCTCTTTTTAAATAAATATTTTGATATTTTTTTGCTGGTAAATTGTAGCTTTCGTCATATGGTTCTATTAAACCCAAATCGACGGCATCCTCTAATAAAATTTTATCGACATCATAGTAAGCTATTCTAAACATTCTCTTTACTCTTAAATCTTCATTTAATAATAGTGAAAGTTCAAAATTTGTCTTAAAATCGCCTGGATTGTATGTTAGTAATCTTGAACCAAAATTACTATCAAAATTTCCATATCCCAAATCAACAACCGTGTTTGTACCCTTATCAAATTGAGGCATATAGAAAAAACCATTCTCACTATCTAAAAATGGTGTTTTTAGCAAACCAGAAGAGTTTGCCCAATAAAAAGTATTATCATAATATTCCTCTATTGGTAATTGGTTTTCTGGCAACATTGCTAATAAATTTTGTTCCGATTGTTCTAACGTTGGATAACCGCCCTTGTATAATTTTCCTTTATTGTAAGATAATCTTTCATAATAATTAGTATATGTTTCAGAGCCAGTGAGCAAGTATTTGTTTTTGCATATTGCAAAAGGATAATAACAAATAAAAGTTATTGTTCCATCACCTTTATAATATCTTACACCCTTATCTATGTAACTAACATACTGTAAATTGACGCTACTTTCTGGCTTTGCTTGGTATATTTTATATGGATATTCATCAAAAATTAATTCACTTATTTTTGATGGTTTAAAAGTTTCTTGTAATCTTTTTAAATCCTCTTCCGTCAAACTATCATAAAAGAAATTAATGGAAAACTTTTTACTACTATTCTTAGTTCCGTAATAAAAAACTCCATCATTTCCAACCCTTTCTTCAGTGGTATCTAAGAAATTAGGGAATAGGTCTTTTGAAAACCTATCCCCATTAGAATGAATTGTTATTTTTAGTTCCGAAGAGGAAATTTTATTAAACTTGAAACCCATAAAGTCTGACATAAAATCCCCTCCTTTAATATTCTATTATTTAAGTAGTTTTTTTGTTGGGTTTCTCTACTTATTTGGCAAAGACCAGTCTACCTGTTGGGCTGAATACATTAATTAATTCTTTTTTCATGTTGGCAATTACGTCTGAAAATTCTTTTTCTGAATTTATTGTATCTATATTTAGTGTGATATTAACATACTCTGATGGT
>JAKQTP010000151.1 GCA_029563035.1 archaeon
CCTGCGGCCAGATTTGGGGGTATGGGGTGGGGTGGTTGCTATAGCATACAGCATAACTACAGACAATTGCATGAGCACAATAGCCCATAGAGCACAATTGCAATAAGCATAATTTTGGCCATGTAATTATCCATGCATAAGTATACAATTCATATTGTATAAATATTTAATATTGCATAATATTTTTATAAAAACCGCGGCTTTTTAGAAAATTCACCATAAAAATCTGCATAAATATTCATAAACACTAATAAAATCACAAAAACAAGCAGTAAAATCATTGTAATTGCATAAATATGTAAGAATATTGTATATTATTGAATAAATATACAGGAATTTACACTTTTTAGAAAAAATCCCAGCTTTTGAGAAAAGTAAGTGAATATTTATGCAGTGTAATTAAAAGCATGGGATACTATACAAGTGTTTAGTGTAAAATTGAAAAAAAGTATGAAATTTTAAAAGATTTTACTTGCAATATTCCAAAACTATGTTACACTATTATATAGATGGAATTTTTAAGGATGGAGGAAAGAAAATGGAAACAGTAAAAGCTAGAAAAGCAAAATCTCATGCATTCGGTAAAGACATTTACTATCTTGGAAAACTAGATGGTAGAAAAATGTGGCTTGAAGAAGCAACATGGGACTGTGGATGGTATTGGGGCTTCGGATATATTGAAACTTACACTAACAATAACAATCCTGCTAACAGTAAGGATATTGAAAGTCATCAACATTATAATTCTTTATTGCTTCATGATGGAATTCATATTTTGTCTGACATTCCAGAATTGACAGATTGCCCGCTTACAATATCGGAACAATGGGAATTATCCGATTTAATGAAAAGTTTTTATACTCTAAGGAGTGCCGCAGAAACATTTCATCTAGGTAATAGCAATATGTGTGTAAAGCACAAACTAGACCTTAAGGATGATGATTTTGCTAGAAAGATAAATGATGAAATTCTACCAAAAATATTTGATAGAATTTACGAAATTTTATCTCCAACAGTGTAATTGTATTTATAAAGATAAGAGGAAAAGAAAAATGGAAAGAACAATACATAATTGTATCTATATAGAAGGCTCAGTTGTTAGAATGAATTTTGATGTTCCTATCAGTAAAACTGCTAAAGGGCTTTTATCTTTAGATATTCATATTGATGGAGAACCTTCGGATTTAAGA
>JAKQTP010000195.1 GCA_029563035.1 archaeon
ATTCTTTTATAAATTACTTCCTGATCTGGATTTTCATACTCAAACTTAAATTTATCATTATAAGCATTTACCAAATCTTCAATACTTAAAAACTCTCTATCATCATTTTTTATAAAATAGAAAGATTTTTCATTTGCAACGTCATAACCACATACGGTCTTATTTGTAATTGTTTCTTTTGATATTTTTAAATCTTTATCTTCAAAAACAGAATGCCATTTTGTTGCAAAATTTCTATGGCAAATCATTGTAAAATTTATATCATTCTGATTAATCATAACTAATATTTATCCGTTAAATATGACATCTGATAACACCGTACATAACGACATGCACCTTTTAGGATGCACGATCGTATGTACTCGACCGTTATGTGCAATCAATTTAAAGGAATAGCTACACAATTACGATTTTTGTAACCGTCTATTATTTCAAAGGCATCATCACCAGTACATTCACGGAAATAACCGAGTTCAATAAGCTCCGTAAATCTTGCAGAAATTGAATGTTGGAGTGATCCAGTTAATAAGGCTACTCTTTTGGCGGAAATAGGTCTTCCATAAGCTAAAACGAAATTATAAACTTCATTTCTTCTTTTTGAAATGTTAGGAAGTTGCTTATGATAAGCGGATAATGTGTTTTGATGAACAATCATTTTATTGGATTTAGGTTGACTAAAAATTAAAATAATTGTGTTCCGATGGATAGTTTAAAAAGTAAGTGCAATAATAATACTAATACGGCACTTACTTTAATCTGTTATTAGTGGATAATTGTGAACACAAAGATATGAATAATTCTAATATTAGAAAATATTTTATGTGTTATTTTTTGGAAAAAAATAAATTCACACTATCAAATCATCACTTTCAATTTCAATTGCAGTGACATCTAAATTATTTAATTGTGTTAAGTATTTCATTGGAACTATATTTTTAATTTCTTCTTTTGCTTTTTCTTCTGCTTCAATTTCCGAATCAGCTTCAATGTCGAAATTTACTCTAAATGTTGCCTTGCCTAAAATCTCAAATTTCATTTTTTAAATTTTATGATTATCGAATACTTTTTTAATATCTATTTCAATTTCACGTTTGGTGACTACTGAAATGTTTTCTAATTGTCTCCTTAGATTTCTTTTGAATGCTGGATTATCTTGATAGCCGTAATTGTTTAGAACTTCAAATACTTCATCTATTGCTTTGTTTATATTGGACATTTGTACTTAATTTTTTGGTTTTAAAAAGGAGTTGTAAAAATATTCCCAATTACTTTGCCTTTTACTGCATTTTCAATATGAAAATCTCTACCATATTTAAAATCATTTTTTGCATCCATACCATTTTTTATAATGCTAAATGCAGAAATTTGAGAATGTCCCCACTCATTAAAAGTGATAGTTCCTTTAACTATGTATTGTTGGTCTTTTGGATATGTATTTTTATAAACAAATTCTACAATATCATTTTGATAAATATCTACACCATTAATATCTTTAAAGCCTATAGATTTCATACTATCTTGATTAATAGTACCATATTCCATTGTATTAGTTTTATCATTCCATGTTCTTAATTTATTATATGTCATTTTTTGTTACTTTTTTGGTTATCTTAAACTTTCGCCATGCCATTCAATAACATTGAACATTTCATTCATTCTATCGTAATCACCTGGTTTTATCAATCCTTTTTCAAGTAATTCGTAAGGAGTGAAATTTGATGTAGCAAAATATGTACACCTAAGAGCGTATAATCTTGTTATGATATTTTCGAGAACATTGTCATTATTTCCGTATGATTTTACAGAAACTCTTTCTTGATATGCCATATCGTCAATGAAGCAATGTGATTTTATTGTTCGATTTACTGGCTCAATACTTTCTTCAATTCTAACCTTATTGTACAGGTCGTTATACCTGATTATATTTATTCCAGATTTCATTTTGATATTAATAAATCTAACTAAAGCCATCATGAAAACAGTTTTTCCTGACCCATACCAACCACAAAGCCAAATACCTTTTTTGGGATTTAAAGTAGAATTGTCTCCTACCAGATATGATATAATTTGATTTATCTTTTCTGCATTTTCTGGATGGACAAATATTCTTGATTTTACTTTTTTACCGTTAAATTCTTGCTCTATAAAATCCCATCCATTTTTTTCAGCATCCAAATTCCAAAACTCTTTGAACTCTTTTTTAAACCTATCAAAATCATAAATTTCAGGTTCAGTAATTTCCGGAACATAAGGCTCATAAGTTCCAAGAACATGATTAGGGTATTTTTCTGCATTTCGGTAATTCTTTCTTGATTCACCACGCAAAAAAGGTCTTTCTGAATATTCTTTTGGTATTTCCATTTCGTATGATCTATTTTTTAGTGAACAGCCGATTTCTTAATTCTTGGATCCAGTAAAATTCCTTTCGGTTGCGTTGATATTGTGAGTACATCATTCCAACGCTTTTGATTAAGGTAGGTCTCAGGGTTTGGGTGCGTCCAGTCCTTGAATTGCTTGTAAGCTGCGTATTGCTGAACAGTGTCCTTTATTTTTTGAATTTCTTGGAGTGTAAGAGCGTAATATTTTTGTTCGCACTTTACCTTTCCGATTTTGTTTGGATATGCAGCCCAAAATTTCTCAAAAGAAAAAATTTCATCTATCAGTTCTATTTTTGATTTTGGTTTTAAAATAATTTCTGGTTGAAAATCAAAAACTTCCTTTTCTTTTATTTCTTTTATTTCATTGTTCAATTGTTCATTTGTTCTATTGTTCAATTGTTTAGTTATACTATCAAGTGCTTTGTTACTTGCTTTGTCAAGTGCTTTATCAGTTGCTTTTGCATGTGCTTTGTCAAGTGCTTTATCAGTTGCTTTGTCATTTTTTGACAAAGCAGTTACTAAAGCAATTACCTTTGAACTATGCTGATTTTTAGATTCACTAATCAAAACAATAAAATTAAATTCAATCAAATCGTCTAAAACTTTCTTAAATGTATTGTATGAATTAATACCCAAAGCTTCCATTGTGACCGATGTAGGGAGTCCAAAACAATCTTTTTGACCTAATCTATTCCAAAGGTCTATGATGTAAAAATACATATCTGAATGTACGGCTTTTACTTTGCCTACATTATCAAATTTGAAATCATACCAAGCCCTTGTTAAATTATACCCGTTCATTTGATTATACTTTTAACTTTAATACTATTGTTTACTAAAATTCGCACTATTGATCTTGTGGATATATTCTCACAATCCAATAAAATTTTATCTCTAAATGCAAGATTTATTTTTAATCTACCTGAGTTTCTTAGAAAGTATCTAAGCAATGATTTATGATTACCTATATACTTGTCTTCTATTCTTAAAGCGTAATGATTCCAGAATACTTTTTGATTGTATCTATTCATTACTTCCTTTACTTGCTTAGTTGCCGGTAATTTATAGATCATTAATTTGATCAAATAATGTATGTTGAATAAATTTTGATTCTCTTTTATTAATTTCTATTCTTTTAAGCATTGAATAATATATAGATTTCTTTGGTGATATACCTATTAATTCTAAATCATTTTTCAATATAGATAAAGCTATTCTTTTATATGAAGGTGCTTTATTTAATTGATCTATTCTTATTGGAACTTCATCTGGTATTCCATCAAAATAACATCTTTGTTCCCATGTTTTTATATAATTCATTATATCTTTCTTCATAAATTTTGATTATTTTATTTGCTTTTGCATTAGCTTTAATTTGTGAAATTTCCTCCATTTCCGACCATGCTAATCTTGTTATAATTTCAGGAACTTTATGTACGTAACAACATGTCGCTTGACCTATCCAAGCTCTTCTATTTAATGAAGTATTTGTTAGATTATAATCGGTACATATTTTCCAATTTAAAATCATTTCTAATCCTTTTTGAAAAAATAAACAATCATCAGATAATAATTCTATTGCCTTTGGTAATAGATATTCTATATTAACCATAGAACCTGAGTACATACCATTTTGATAATCTTCCCAATCAATAAACATACTATAAATTCTTTTCATCATAATACAGTCCCAACTTCCCAACTATCTGAAAAATCTTTATTAGAAAATAAAGAAGCCAAACCAGTTATTTGTTTCATTCTCAATAATTCATCTGGTGACATACCAATGTGCTTGCAAATCCAAGGATCACCTTTACCCATCTCTACTAATTCACTTACTATTTGGCTCATTAGTTCTATATTATGACTACCTCTTGCCCTATTGTGTCTTATTGTAGATGCCATTCTATCAGATGTTGAACCTTGTTCGTTTCTAATATTAGTAATTGGAACACGACCTAATGTTGATGTGCTAATATCAATATTTCTTCTCTCTGTTTCTCTTCTATGAAATCCATCAACGATTCTTATTTTTTCAGATTCCTTATAAGAAACAATTGGCATTGTATATCCATCATTTAAAATTGATTGATAAAGTAGTTCCATTTCTGGAGGTGCTACTGCATTTGGATTGTATTCGTTTGCTTCTACATCATCACTTTTTACCCATGCTACAAAATCTACTGGATGATGCTTTAAAGGACTTACATCATGTAGCATTTTTCTAACATCATTTAGTATATCAATTTTTTTTTCTTGATCTTGTTTAGAAATAATATCACATACTTCTTCTATCAATTTTTTAATATTTGAATCCATTTTTATTAATTTATCTATTCGTTAATAATATAATTACCGTCTTTATCATGAGTTTCATCACCATTTAACGGGGGGTTAAATACAGATATTAGTACAACATCCGTAATAGCTTCAAATAAATGATCATCATTTTTATCTAAGATATATGTAACTCCTTCTGTAATTTTATAATTCATATCATTAGAAAGATTTGTCAAAAAACCTATTCCAGAAACACAATAACATGCTTCAAGATGATTTTTATAGTGCCAATGATATGGACCACCCTTTTTCACATGAGTTTCACATAATCCGAAACCCATATTATTGGATTTAACGATTATTCTTTTGCTTTTACCTCCAGTAAAGTTAACTGAATTAATTTGTTTTGAATCTACTACTTTCACCTTATTTTGTTTTAAATATTACGATATTTTTCCATTATTTCCCTTTGCCTTATTGCTTGTTCTTTTGTTGGTGCAAGCCCAATATATTTACACGTGTGATCATTTTTTAATATTGTTACTGCAAATCTTTTCCAACTTGCCACTTCGCTATTATGACTATGTATCATATCTAAGTGATCTGGAAAAGACTGTATTCTTATTCTTATTTTAGTCTTTTTACCATGTGCTGTAAAACCGTTTTCTAAGAATTGTATATTATTTCTCCTTAAATCTTCTATAACATTATCAGGCAAACCACGCCCCACTCTGCCCCAATAACGCAAAGATTGAATGAAGCGTAATTTAAAATTTTCTGAAACTTCCTTTGGTAATGTATCTAATAAAAATTTAACAAAAGACTTCCAAGTATGCCCGTCAGGCAATTTAAAAGTATGATAGTTTAACTGTTTACCATAAGTAGCTATAAAATTAGCCCCTGCAACTCTAGCACAAAGAGTTGCCCAAACATTCGGGTCGATTACTCTATATAAATTAAGACTACTTTTGCTTTCAGACATAAATGGGCTTGCAACTCTCATTTGTGCTATTGATAAACCTGCTTTCCAAAATATATCATAAAGTTTATTATAATCCCATGCAAACTTTGCATTTGCAATCCATATATCTTCTGTTTTCCAATCATAAATAGGATAACAATTATAAACATTTAATTTGTTATCTCTTTTCTTTTTTGTCCAATCCATGCCTTTTAATGTTTTTTTTCTGTCATTCATTATTGCTCTAAATCTATTTAATGATTCATCACATCTAATTCCTATTAAACAAGCGCATAGTTCACCATTAGAATACCAATCTCCAAAATCATCCCAAAAATCATCATAAGTCATATTTTCTTTAAAAAATGAAAAATTACAATTTTGAAAATTTACAACATAATCATCTTTTGGCATTTGTCTAATCCATTTATGCTTATCTTTTTCACCCCAACATTGCCATTCTATTGCATAAGAACTGACAGTGCATGGTAGAGTTATAGGTAAACAACACCAATAAACATCTAGCATTTCAATGTTTTCTCTTATAATTCTGTGCATAAAATCAATTGAATATTCATAATTAGCTTCATTGTCAAGTATCATTATTCCTAACTTATCTTTTATATTATTTTTTTTCATATAATCTAAAACTAAATTAAGCATAACACCAGAATCCTTACCTCCAGAGAAACTTAAATATATTCTTTTAAAATTTTTGAATATAAAATCTATACGCTTATTAGAAGCGTCATAAACATTAATTACTTTTGAATAACTTTTACCTTTCATTTTTTAGATTGAATTATTTTAAAAAAGCGGCTCGGAATAACACCGCTGGATCAAATAACAATTCCGATTTATGAGCAAAAAGTAATAAAGAAAAGCCTAACCTGTCATATTGATAGTTTGGTAACTTCTATCAGTTCCTAAGTAAAGGAATAAATGATTCTTTTCAAATTCATTTAGCCATGTTTCACCATAAATATTTTTGTACGTTTCGATTACTGTTTGTTCAAAATTATCTGATGATTCGAGTATCTTAGCGGCTTTTACCTTACCTATTCCTTTTATTCCTTTGACATTATCCGTCTGGTCTCCTGTTAACATTTGAAGCCAAAAATTGTATTCAGCTTCTTTTTCATTTACAATTATTAACCCTTTGCATTCGTTTTTGATTCTATTTCCAAAGGCATCTTTTTCTTTTGATGGCTTTCTATAAAAATTAAAATGAATACCTGCGATCTGTAATAAATCCTTATCTAAGGAAATAATTATACATTCTGATTGTCCTAATTCTTTGGCTCGATCTGCTATTAGGTCGTCAGCTTCAAAACCTAACTTTACAGTCGCAAAATTGCTATCTAATAGATACTTTCTAACCTTGTTGGCCCATTTGGTCATTGGATTAATTTTAACGTCTCTATTAGCTTTGTATTCGTTAAATAAATGCTTTCTTATAGATAATCTTGGAGTTATGAAATACTCACAAAATGAAATATCAAAACCATTCTCTTTAAACTCAGGTGAACGCTCTATTTCAGTCATAAGACCGTCACCCATGTTGCATAGTCTATTTATCGAACGATCTACAATTTCTTTTTCCATCCATTCTCTTGATTTTTGTTGTACAAAAAATTGTTTGATCTCTTGAATAGAAACTACTTTGTAAACAGACTGATAAATTAAGCTATCGTAATCAATTAATCCAATCATAACATTATGCGTTTACCAATTCTTTTACATCCATATTATCCATTTGATAGGATAATTCAAGTTCTTTCTTTACGTTACCAAATAAAGCCAAAAGATCTATGTTTTTTGGTCTTGTAAGTATTTTCTTGTTACTTGTCATGATAGTGTCCAACTCTTCTAAAGATTGAGCGTTTTCGATCATTTCTTTTAGATCAAAGTAATCTTCACCTTTTTGAAGTTCTTTTGATGCTTCAATGTCATCTGGCTCCCAAACTGAAATTCCATGTAAAAGATGTGCTAAATAAAAACTTGCTATCATTCTTACACCGTGAAATCGCATTTTATTCTTTTTTGCATATGTCATTGCTTTAGATTTAACCAAAATTTGATCAGTATCTTTGGCTGTTTCTTCTATTACTTCACCATTGTAATTTACTTTTACAGTAACTTGGTTTGGTGTCTCATTTATGTATGAGATTTTTACACCATTTTTTGTCAATTGAGATACTAAACCAGAACCCCAAAATCCAATATTTCCATTTACAACATAAAGACTTCCTAATGATTGCATTTCAGTCAATCCTAATTCTTTTCCTGCTTTAATTAAAACATAAGCTTGCTCAGGTGTTAGATTTGGGAACGCTTTCGATTCTACAAACTTGCGAGCCATTTTTAACTCATATTCCAACATTGCATTCATTTTGGCAATCTCAGGAAACAATTCCATTTCTACCATCTTTTCTTTAAATGTAACTGCCTTTGATTCAGATTTTACAATTTGCTGATCTTTCTCTAAAATCTGTTTTTTTAGTTCAGCTATTTCTTTGTTTAATACTTCTACTTCGCTCATTATTAAATATTTATTAGGTTAAAAATTTATGTACTTTTCTAATATCTTTTCAAATCCTATATGGATGTTATCAAAGATGTATGTTAACAATTTCTTTTGGCTGTTACCAGCATATCCATTCATGAAATTTTGCATTGTTGCGGCTGTTACGTTATTTTCGCTGCTAATATCAATTAAAGACATTTTAAAAAAACCTTTTTTTTGCAGTTCCCTTAATAATTTCTTTCTTGTTGGTGGATTTAGCTCCATGACTTTTGAAACTATTAATTCTGTTGTTATTGTCATCTGATTAGATTGTTTAATATTAGTAATGTGATTGAAATAAATACTGCTATTCTGCAAATTTTATCTAATGTTCGGTCGAGTTGCTCGTTCATTTTGATTCTGATTTATGATTTTTAAAAATTGGATTAACACTACTTTTAGCACTAACCAAAAACCCAAAATATTTTCTTTTTTGTTAGGATTTGCCCACCACTTTTGGCAGGCTATCCTATCGGAACACAATTATATTTTTATACTATGCCTTTGATTTTGTTTAGAGATAGCCATTTGTCAATATCTCTAATATCAAAGATTATATCTTTGTCTCGCTGTGAATATCCAATTTCATTTTTGTACTTATCTAAATATTGTGGTGACACTCCAACGTATTTAGCGGCTGCACTTTTTTTCAAATATCTTTTTGAAGAAAATAACAATTCTATGTTTTTAACCAACTTATTTAAGGCGTCGGTATTTTCTTTTATTTGATCTTTGATAATATTTAATTCTGACATTTTATAAATTTATTGATTGATTCAATATCTTTTATTGGTCTATCGGATATAAAAGAAAGTACATTTTTCCCAGATTTTTTTAATTCAACCCATCCGCTTTTTTCAAGATCATGTACAAATCCAGATGCTACCGAATGATCTGATAACCGTAACTTAATAAATATATCAGTTATAGAACAACCTTCATTATTTATTATGAAATTTAGAACATCAAATCTATTTTTGATAGTGTTTATCTTTGAATACGCTTGAGCTAATTTAGCTTTATTGTATGATGATATTTTTGTTTTCACTTTTGTTTGGATTTTTAAATTAGGGCCCGTCTATGGATACTATTCTCAGGTCGTGACGGGCCCCGTGTTTATAGAGATTGGTTATTGTACGGTTTGAAAATTCTTTACAAATACAGCCTTCAAATAATAAAAGCCGTTCACATGCTCATATACATTTTTACC
>JAKQTP010000167.1 GCA_029563035.1 archaeon
TGAAGAGCTAGCTCTTATGAACAAAGATAAGGTCGGAAGGCCTTATATGATCAACTGCAACAGCTAGTGTAAAGCTAAAGGCAAAGAAAGGGCAAGTTAGAGATAATTGTCGTTTGTTTTGAATTATTCAACAAAGCATATATTTCCGAAAAGTTTAAATATGATGCTCTTTCTCGTAATCAAAAGCGAAACAGAAGCAAACATTTATATAAAATAACGACATAATAAAATATTACTTTGAATTTTTTAATTGAAGGGATATGATGGAATTAGATCAAAGATTGCTATTTGATTTCCTTGAAGAATTGCTAGGCGAAGAAGGTGTCGAAGTTGCAGATATTATTTATGAAAAAGAAGCAACAGATGAGGAAATTTCAAAAGACACTCATTTAAGAATTAATAATGTTAGAAGGGCGCTATACAAACTTTATGACAATAGACTTGCAACTTACCGGAGAATAAAAGACAAAGAAACAGGATGGTATATCTATTATTGGAAGATGGATCTCTCCAGAGCACCAGAGATAATCAATAAGAGAGAAAAGGATTATGCAGAGCATTTAGAGGAATTACTTGAATATGAAAAAGAGAATATGTTTTTTGCGTGTAAAAACAACTGTTCAAAAGTGCCTTTTGATGTTGCAGAACAACTTAACTTTAAATGCAACGTCTGTGGAGAAAAGTTAGATTTCTTTGACAATTCAGAAATGATAAAAGAATTAGAAGAAGCTTTAGAAAAATTCAAAAAAGTTGAAGACCATTAAGATTAACATGATATCTCGGAAAGATGCAATATCATTATTAAAAACTGAAGGCTGTTCTGAAAATATCATAAACCATTGTGTTAACGTTTCGAATTATGCTTTAGAGATAGGAAAAAAAATATCCAAGGATTGTGAAGTTGATTTAAACTTAATAGAAATAGGTGGGCTTTTACATGATATTGGGAGATCGAAAACCAATGGGATACATCATGGAGTTGTTGGTGCAGAGATTCTAAGAAATAAAGATATTGATGAAAAAGTTGCGTTAATATGTGAAAGACATGTTGGGTCTGGGATAAGCAATGAAGATGTAAAAAAATTTAAACTCCCTCCACGAAAATACATACCTGTAACCTTTGAAGAAAAAATAGTGTGCCACGCTGATAATTTTTTTATTAATGGAGAAAAAGTATCTTTTGAAATAGTATATGATAGATTCGTAAATGAACTTGGTAAAAATCATTCCTCCATCCATAGACTTTTGCTACTTCAAAAAGATCTAGGGAAATATCTTTAAAGGTTTTTATATAGCTTCAAAATATATTAAACCTTATCATAATCCTTATATAGTTTCTAAAGACTTGACAATCGGAGGCGATATACACGGAACGTGAAATAATATATGGTATTATTGCAATTATCTTAGCACTTGGATTGATGACTGTAACAGTACTAAAACCATCAATACAAGGTCCGCATGACCAATTGCAGGTAAATGGAACTGCATTAATAAAAGAAACGCCAGATCAAGCTACAATATACGTATATATTGAAACTAGAAAAAATACAGCTTTGTTATCTCAAGAAGAGGCATCAAAAATTTTAGCCCAAGTAATTCAAGCTTTAAAAAAGGAAGGTATACCCAGTGACAAGATTCAGACAGATACATTTACTATATACCCAGAGTATTACTACCCAAATGATAAAGAACCTACTTTGTTAGGATACAAAACAGTATATGGATTGAAGGTAATTACCACTAATATAGATCAAGTGGGAGTTATAGTAGATTCATCAATAAAAGCTGGTGCCAATAGAATAAACAACATTGAGTTTGGATTGAGCGATAAAAAGATGGAAGAAGCTAAAATAAAGGCTATTAAAGAAGCGGTTAAAGTTGCACAAGTAAAAGCAAATGCTATGGCAGAAGCAGGTAACTTAAGGGTGGGAAAAATTTCCCAAATGACTGAATCTTCTTATAATGTAATTCCATACAACAGAGCTTTAGGGGCAGACCTAAAAAGTTCAATAGTAGTCCCGCCAGAAGACGTACAGATAAGTGCTACAGTATCTGTTACTTATAATATTTAGTTTATTTATTTAATATTTTCTTATTTTATTTATCAGTATAACTTAATAATATTGGTAAAAGCTTTTATATTAATTCTAAATAATATTTATGGTGGGGTTTATGGACGAACTTGATAAAAAGATAATATCTGAACTTAACAAAGATTCACGACTTTCATTTAGAGAATTATCAAAGAATCTTAATATTGCGGTGGGTACGATTTCACACAGAATTAAAAAAATGGAAGAAGATGGAATAATTAAAGGATATGTTCCAGTAGTTGAACCATCAAAAGCAGGATATGATTTAATAGCTGTAATTAATGTAACTATAAAAAGAGGAAAATTACAAGATGTTGCTTCCCATCTTGATAAATTCAATAACATTGTTTCTATTTACAATGTTACTGGGAACTATGATGCAGTTATTATTGCAAGATTTAAAAATAGAGGTCAACTAAATAATTTTGTCAAAGAACTTCAGACTTTTGAAAATGTTGATAAAACTAATACATCCCTCGTATTGAATACTATTAAAGAGGATATTAGAGTAAAATTTGATTAAAATGAATAAAAGGAGCATATTATCTTGTGTTTCATTGCCGGATATTTTTACAAGTGTGAATGGTATTTTAGGATTTATTGCCATTTATGCAGTCATGATTGGATATCCAATCCTTGCTGCTAGATTTGTATTTATTTGTATCTTTTTTGATAGCTTTGATGGTTTCTTAGCTAGGAGAAATAATAATTGTGCAAATTTTGGTAAGAGTTTTGACTCATTAGCAGATATTATATCATTTGGAATTGTTCCATCTATTATTTTTATTGGATATTCAAAAAATACAATATTGGCCCTAATATTGGGAACAATTTATGTTGTATCTGGATTATTAAGACTTTCAAGATTTAATACGACCGACTCGGAGGATTATTATGGACTTCCAATAACCCTTGGAGCAATATTTATCATCCTACTTTTTCTTGGGGATATTCCATTTTATTTATATTCTGCCCTAATTGTTTTAACTTCGTTTCTTTTTATATCAAATTTTAAAATGAAAAGGCCCTCAAATAATGCTAAACTATTTGTAGCATTTAGCTCAGTCTTTGTTCTCATTTCTTTAGTGCATTACCCACAAATTGTTGTACTCTCACGAATTTTGCTAATTATACTACCTTTAATATTATTTATCTATTTGCTTAAATTTAATCAATCTTAAATCTCAATATAGCCCCAATTCCACCTATACCTTCAAGTTTTTTTCCAGCGTCATGTTCACTTGATATAACATGTATTGAGGCTCTATGTTCCCTTGATTTTTCAGTTAGTGCTTCAAATTCATTATTTCTAAGAAATTGATCAACTATGAGAAGTTCGCTGACGGCTCCGTATTCTAATGCTTTTTCAATAGCTTTTATGCCATATACTCCATCATTTTTTAATATGGCTACCAGTAATCTTTCAACTGCATTAGTTTCAATAGATATTCTAAGGTCTTTTTGAGCTTTTTCTAAAGTGCCTCTTTTAATACACTCGTAAATGCCTGATCTTCCTCCAGTAGAAACATTTTCAGTAACTATATTGTTAAGTATCTCTAATTTAGATTCTTTCAAATAATTAATAAACTCATCTTTGTAAAATCCAGGGCCAGCAATAATAATTGTCTTTAAGTTATATTTTTGTACTATCTCAATTGTTTTTGAAGAGATTTCTGTAAAAAATTCACGTTTATCTTTATCTCTTGAAGACGTTTCATGTTTGCCAGCAATGCTCTTGGAAATTGAAACTGGAAAATCAATTCCATATTGGGTAATAATTCCAAAATCTGCATCTCCATCTTCGATACATATAATCAGAACTTTTGGAGTCAAAGTGTCTTTTATTGCCCTATCTATTCTCTCTAATTGGTAATTTTTCCATTTTTTGATGATAGTAATCGTGGAGTCTTCATCTATATTGAAAGTGTGATAACTCCCTACTTCTTCTCCTTGTGTAATAACTCCTGTAGCTCTTAGTCTCATAACGTCTTTAGAAAATTCAAGTTTTTCCACTCTTATCTCTAATTTCACAGGAACTCTTTCAAGTTTTTCGCTCCTTATTTTATCGCATTTTTTAATTTCCTTTCGATATGTTTTTCCAAATAATAGATCTCCACTTTCAATTATATGGGATAAATGCCAGAGATCGTCTGCATTGTCTACCCTTAGCTTAATTATCCCTTTGTCAAGTTCTTTGTGTAATATTTTCATTTAATCTCGTTCTACAGTAATAGTTTCCCCGTCTTTTACAAGATTTAGATTATCTAAAGGACTAATAATTTTGCCAAAAATGTTAACTGCACTAGCAGGTCTAATTTCGTTTTCAAGAGATGCTGGAGTTTTCCCAAAAAATATACAAAAAGCATTACCTTGTGGCCAAAACGCCAAATCCCCCTTATTTGCTATTTCCTTTGGATTTTCATATTCTACATGAACTGAGGTTGAAAAATAAATTTCCCCACCCCATCTAAATCCTTTAGCTTTAATTGGGAGTGATTCATAAATAGCTTTTGCAGTTTCTGATTCATTTAACTCTGCTTTAAATTCAAAGTTATCTGTTTTAATTTTTACTTGCATAAAACATAATTAATGCAGAAAGATTTAAGATTTTCCTTTCTTAAATTTAGTTTTTTCGAATTTCTTTTTTCGTTTGTCTTCAAATTTTCTTGTTGACATTTTTTCTTTTTTGGGTGGTGCGTTAGGATATTTTTTTTCGATTTCAGCTATCCTTTTTAGTACATTATTTTTTAATATATCTCCTACATATTCCCCACCTTCATTATCTACCCTTGCTGCAATTGCAATCTTTGCTGCCAAAGTTCTTGCAATTTTTCCCTTTTGCCACCAAGGGGCCTTACCTATTTCTGGATATTGGAGTATTATCCCATATTTAGGCGGATCAGCACCAGTTTTTATATGCCTATAGAGAGCTTTTTCAGCACCCATCAACTGAATAGTAGAAGAAGGCTTCATAGATAAGTTTTTGAGACCGCCTGCATGAGATATTAATTTTGCTGCGATAATTGGAGTAGCGACAATCGAGGTATTTGGTGCTACTTCGTTTACAATATCGGTAATGTATTTTTCTAAATCTTCCTTCTTTTTATAAAGCAAATCAATCAATAGTGCAAGTTCTTTAATTTGAAGTAAGTCTTCTTTTGATAATTCTGCACCTAGTGATCTATCGATTACCTCATTTGTTAAAGTTGATTCATAGGATAATAAATTCTTTTTTTCTTGATATTGGTTTTTATTACCTATTTTAATAATAAATTCGATGAAATTCTGATTATCCAGAATAGAATTGACTGATTCAGGAAAATGTATCGAATACCACTCTCTTAGCCTTTCAAGAAATAAATTAATTGTTTCGTCAAATTCATTTAATGAGTATACTGCATGGATTATGAGTTTATCTTTCTTTCCCAAAAGATTACTAACTTTTAATCTGGCTAATTCTTGAAGAACTGATTTTTGTTTTTTTCGGTATTCTTCTTCATTTATCTGTGCTATCTTTAAACTTGCAAGATAATTTTCTCTAAACAATAGACTGCCCTCATTCGGAAAAACAAACAGAAATTTATTTTTATCTTTTAATTCATATTCTGAAAATAAAGTCATCTCATGAGTTCTATTTATAATATTTCTTAATTCAAATGGGATTGTGCCGTTTTCAAGTTTTAGAATAGATTTAACTGAGGATTTTGTACTTTTTGAAAAGGCTTCGAAGTCATTAATTGTGCCCTTTTCATCAAGAAGATAAATACCATTTATATTAACACAAATAAACATATATTCACTATATTTAAAATATTGCTCTTTCTTAAATGTTTTTTGGGTGTGGTTTCAATCAAGAAATTTAAGATCAAAACTTAAGTAAAGTCAGTAAAAAAGAATTATTAAGAATCTATAAATTAGAGCAACTTAAAATTTTGAGGTTTATCCTGCCCCAGAGCAACTATCGTCACCGGAAGTATATTCCGCTTTTATACCGATTATAGAAGCTGTAGAGTATTTCCCACAACACTCTTCAATTAACTTTTCTTCTTTTAGTATATTACCACATGCTTTGACATCTTCAATTGTTATTTTTGTAATCTCTGATATTTTTTCGGGGGAGATCTCTCCTCTTTGATATATTATTGTGAGAATTTTTGATTTTTGTTCTGCATTACATCCCATATTTACACCCATAAAAAAAAATAGAAAAATAATATATAAATCTATTCACCTATTGGAAGAACTTTTCTTTCGAATGTTTCATTAATAACTTCTGCTGCAGATAAGTACAATGCAGACAATGCTGTGAATATACCTTCATATCCTGCAATAATGTGTACAATGGGATTAAACTGTCCTATCGCTAAAAGGAAGAACAATATTGTCAAAGAAATGAACACTACTTGT
>JAKQTP010000186.1 GCA_029563035.1 archaeon
GCCATATTTTACCCGATTTTATTTGAGTTTTAAACTCAATCAACTTATTGTAATCTTCTAATTCTAAATTTACTACTGCTCCCATTTCTTTTTTTTACAAATATAATAAATTATTATTTAAAAGGCTTGGTTTTTTACGCCAAGCCTTTTTTTTAGTCGAAAAGTGTAATTTCTTTGTTTTTTGTTTTAAACCGCTTTTCAGCTTCTTTCATGTTTAAAACAGCCTGCTTATAGTAACTGTCTTTTAATTCAATTCCTATTGCTTTGCGACCCATTGATACTGGACTAAAAACGTCACTACCACATCCCATAAATGGACTTAATACGACCTCGTTTGGATTTGAATATAAATCTACTAACCTATCAAATACATCCAATTGAGTAGGCGTTATGTGCTTTTCGTCCTCTTCATCTTTTGACAATTTATAAGGTAAACAATTTTCTATTCTTATATCATCCCATACTGCTGATGCGTATCTTTGCCAAATTATTTGGCTTTTTTTGTTTGTTCTCGGGTCTTTGTGTCCTTCGTATTTTTTACAAATATATTCCCATAATTCTGATGGACTTTTGAAATTGCTATTATTTGCCCTATTGTATATACCTACCGTTTCGGGCAAAATTGGGCTTTCACCTGCATAATGTGTTAATCCAAATTCATGCGTTACGGGCTTTTCGTTTTCTCCTTTTTTCTTAAAAAGTAAAATATAGTCTGGCATTGCTGGATAGTTTTTTGTGCTATCCTCTACAATAAATTTATGCATTAAAGATTGAACCATTGTTTTAATTCTAACTTTTAATGGTTCTTTCCAAATTGTGATACGGCTCATATATGTAAATCCGTTTTTTTCATGTAATTTAATTATATCCGCTGGAAAATCACTTAACGCTCCATTGTATTTAAACAAATCAGTACAATGTATTGCATTTATTCTACCTTTTTTTGTAACCCTAGCCATTTCTTTTATTAGGTAATCGTATTGCTCTAAAAACTCCTCATTTGAAGATACGTTGCTCATATCTCTTTCGCTACTTGAATAAGTATATAAATTTGCAAATGGAGGTGAATAAATCGCTAAATCAATACTTTCATTGTCTAATGTAGGTATTACCTCCATGCAGTCGCTATTATAGATACTAAACATATCTGTATGCATTTGTTCTTTTGTTTGATTTTTCATATTATAAAAATTTTGGTTTGATAATTTGTTTGTTAAATTCTTTTACTTTGTTTTCAAAACTTCGATTAACATTTTCTGTTAAATTCTTATGCAATTGTATTGCTTTTTGTGTTTTTTGCTCAATAGCTTCTAAAACCCTTGTTTGCCCATCTGAAATAACCATATCAATAGTTACGTCATTTTTTTGTCCAAACCTCCAAAAACGTCTTATAGCTTGGTAGTATTGCTCATAACTCCATGTCGGAAAAAATACCGAATGGTTACAATGTTGCCAATTTAAACCCATTGAAGTCATTTTTGCCTTAGTAATAAGCCTGTCTATTTGTCCATTTGCAAAAGCTAATAAAATCTCTTCTTTTTTTTCAATTGATTGACTTCCTATTATTTCAACTGCATTTTTATCACTTGCTTTTAAAATAGCACTTTCATTGTTTGTATTGCACCAATAAACACTAGTTTTTCCACTTGCTAATTCAATAGCTTTTTGGCATCTTTTTTCTTCTGTTTGGTTTTGCTCATGCCTTACCTCTGTCATACTTTTGGCTATTGGTACAAAAATACTAACTTGACCATTAACATCAAACATTGATTGATTTTTTACAATATGCCTATTTACAATTAACTCGGGTAAATTATAACGCTCGTTTGAAAAACCTAAATCGCTAGGCATTTTAACCATTATAGCCCATTGATTAACCCATGCGAAAAAATCTTTTTCAGCATGTGGCTTTAAATAAAATTTCTCACCTATATTATTATGTCCCCCTGTATCGTTTTGATTATTCTTAAAAAATTTACCTAACATGTCCATATAACCCATATATCCCAACGCTTCGGAACTTGTACCCAATTCTATAAAGTCGTTTGGTGATGGCGTTGCTGTACTTAAAAATCGGTATGGTATTTTTTTTACAAACGTTGTAACCTCTTGTTTTATTTTGCCATCAAAGTTTTTAAGGATTGAACTTTCATCTAAAATAACGCCTATAAAATCGCTACTATCGAAATAGTGCAACCTTTCATAATTGCAAATAACAATTTTTTTAGTGTGCTTACCGTCTTTTGAATATTCTATATCGTCAATACCTAACTTTTCAGCTTCTAAAATAAATTGAAAAGCAACCGCCAACGGTGTTAAAATCAATACTTTTTTATTTGTTTCTTGAATGATATTTTTTGCTATTGATAATTGAATTAATGTTTTTCCTAATCCTGTATCGGCAAAAATTGC
>JAKQTP010000190.1 GCA_029563035.1 archaeon
GTATCAATCAAGCGATGATTATATAAAAGATGGTTTGGTTTACTGCAATAATTGCAATACGCCAAAACAAACGGTTATAAAGCTAATGGGTCAAGATAAAACAGTATTTTGTTTATGCATGTGTCAATCTCTAAAAGTTGAAGAAGAAGAAAACAGACACAAACAAATACAACAAGAGTATCTAAACAAACAAAAATCAGATAGTTGTTTTGAGGATAAAAGTTTAAAATCAAAAACATTTGATGCAACTGATAAAAACTCTAAAATATACACATTAGCTTTTAGATATGCAGATAATTTTGATAAGATGTTAAAAAATAATATGGGATTAATCATGCATGGGGAGAGAGGCACAGGCAAAACGCATATATCAGCTTGTATTGCCAATAGTGTATTAAGTCAATCTTATAGTGTTTATATGACTAAGTTAAGCGTGCTAATGTCAAAAATGCAAGAAAACTACTCGGAAAACAAATTGCATTTATTAAATAAAATAAATGATGTTGATTTGTTTATCTTAGATGACATGGGGGCAGAGCGGCACACGGAAACAACGATAGAGTTAATATTTGATATAATCGATAAAAGGTATTTAAGCAAAAAACCAATTATCATATCAACAAATTTAACTCAAGATGAATTCACAAATAATGAAAACACACAATACAGAAGGATTTTTGATAGAATAATCGAAAACTGTACATTTGTTAAATCTGATATAAAAAATCAGAGGGCAGATAAAGCGGCGATAAATAAACAAGATTTATTAAAAATTTTAAGAGGAGAATGATTAAATCAATAATACACGCACACATTCGATTGTTAAGGCAGTTGTATATGATTATTAATAAAAAGTGACACTGAATTTTATCTAGCGTTTAAACGCACGCTAGAGGTATTAGAAAGGATTTTTAAAATGATTGAAGAAACTACAATTAAAGACAGCGGAGAAAGAAGACAATTTGAAACCGGGGCGGTGAGGGATATATCTGAGGGTAAAGGCAGATTTGATTTATTACCGCTTGACGTGATCGGTAAAGCTAATCAAGATAA
>JAKQTP010000201.1 GCA_029563035.1 archaeon
ATTTCAATTTTTGTTAAAATCAATGAACTTTGGCAAATGTCAGCGACAGCGAATTTGCCAACAAAACTTGACGCATTGGATATAGTTGACGAAGAAGGCAATGTTAAAATTGAGTTAAACGGAAATTGGATTGGGGACACCGAAAATTACGAAATAACTTTATGGGGAACAGATATTTTTTATCAAAATGAACAATGGGAAAATGGTTTCCTGTTTTTTAGAGAAATGAGTAAATATGCTACTTGGATGCTATTTATATTAAGCATTTATTTTTGGGCTAGAAAAGTATATAAAGAATTTGATGAATAATTTTAAAAAATATGGGATTAGACACAGCGCTAAAATATGCAATTAGAGTTGGGGTGTTCTTAATTGGAATTACAGCTCTTAGAATTGTTGGCTGGGCAATAAATGAGTATTTGCCATGGAATATTTTACTCGTATTTTTTACAATTCTTCGCAATACTGTTGATCTATTTAATTTTATGTGGGATATTGACGCATTATGGAAGGCTTTTGGTTATACTTTGCAGATAATAATTGCTTTATATACTTTTAGGGCTTCAATGGTTGTTGTTAGATTTTTTAATGAGAAATAAATGCTAGGAGATTATAAAGGACACGAAATAATATGTTATTTAGGAAAAACAGGATCAGGAAAGACACTTGTTCAAACTATTGATATTTTAGATAGAATTTTAGCAGGAGAAGAATGTTGGAGTTCTTATTGGTTAAATTTAGATTTGCCAAACATACACTATTTTGAAGCAGACGACTGGGACACTATTAAAAAGATAAGAAATAGTATTATATTATTTGACGAAGTTGCTGACAGTTTTGATAATCGTGGTTGGGAAAATGAAGACAGTGAAATTAGGAAATTTTTTAGATACCACAGGAAAAGACATAATGATATTTATTGTAATACACAAGATATTAGTTTAGTTGCTAAAACTATTGGAATATTAGTCCATAAATGGTATTTATTAGAAAAAGTGCCTAGCAATATATTTGATGAGTTATTATGGAAATGGTTTAAAATTGGAAGTATTAAAGCAACAAAATACACACTAACAAGGGAAAGACTGCTAAAATTAGCAAATGGACAAGAATTAGGACAATGGGACTTTGAAAGCGAAAACGAAGAATTTGATAGC
>JAKQTP010000211.1 GCA_029563035.1 archaeon
AACTTTAAGAACTGCACCTGATTTTGCGGTTATTGATAGAGATACTAGGCAGGTTAAGTTAATTGAAGTTAAATATCAACGTTCTTTGAGCTCTGAATATACTCTTAAAGCAGCCAATAGAATGAGCCAGTCTTGGAATCCATCATATTTGTTTATTGCTACTTTAGATGGTTTTTTTATGGACGAGATTGCCAATATTATTAAGAACAATGGAGAGATAGCTAAGTTGAATCATCCAAAGATTAATAGTGATCTTCAAAATGATTATTTACAGATATTAAAGAGATTTGAGCAGGATAATTAATTTTTTTAAAAAATAATTTAGAATATAACTTTATGCCGGGCTTATTAAAAAGAATTCTCCACTTTAAAATCTGTAAAGCAGAAATTAATTATAAAAGATTTAACCCTAGAAATTGGAAGAAGCCATCATTAAAAAAGATGATTAAAGGCTTAGCTTTTTTAATAATTTTTCTCGGCGCTTTTATAATTGTTAAGGATGAAATAAGTTATCAATTTGATTTAGGTTATTATAGCGAGGATTATGCTGATGAGGATTATTTAAGTGATGAATCTGATGATAGCCTGTGTAATGTCCAAGGTATTGAGTTAAGGGGTGATTTAGTTACTTATATTCCTGCTAGTAGCACATCGGAAGATGGTAGCCAGTTATATGATGAAACTGCGTCTGATTATATTTTAGCCATGATTGAGGAAGCTGAGTCAGATGAAGCAATAAAGGCTATAATTTTAGAAATCGATTCCTATGGCGGATCTGCTGTAGCCGCTGAAGAAGTTGCTAACGCCTTAAAGAGGGCCAAAAAACCAACGATTGTCTTTGTCCGTAGTGCCGCTACCTCAGCGGCTTATTGGGCCGCTAGTGGTGCTGACATTATCTTTGCCTCAGCTTTGTCAGATATTGGTAGTCTGGGTGTTACCATGTCTTATCTTGATAATACACAAAAGAATAACAAGGAGGGTTTAACATACAATTCTCTAAGTACTGGTAAATTTAAAGACTATGGCAATCCAGACAAGGCCTTAACTGATGAAGAAAAAAGGCTGATTATGAGAGACCTGGAAATAATGCATAATCTCTTTATTAAAGCTGTATCAGAAAATCGTAATTTAGCGATTGATAAGGTGAAGTTAATAGCCGATGGCTCGTCTATGCCAGGAGAGATGGCTCTAGAGAATGGCTTAATAGATAAAATTGGTAGTTATTATGATGCTCAGACCTATTTAAATGAATCAATCGGAGAGAAGGCTGAGATTTGTTGGTAGTTAATATTAAGTTAACAACAGATTAATATTTATAAATTCTAAAATTAATCATAAAGATTCTATAATTTTGAATAATTATTCAACAGTAATTAATAAATTTAACTAAAAATATGATATTCTCAATTTATACTGACAAAATAAGAAGGGCAATTAAATTTGCTAGTAAAACACACAATCAGTATCAGCAACAAACTAGAAAGGGTAAGGTTATTCCTTATATAACCCATCCCTTAACTGTTGGAATAATATTATCTTTAGCTAAGGCGCCAGAAGATGTTATTGTTGCCGGAATACTTCATGACACGATAGAAGATAGTCCAAAAGATAAAAAAACGACACCAGAGATGATTACTGAAAGATTTGGGAAAGATGTTACAAAGTTAGTTTTAAGTGTCACTGAACAAAACAGAGCATTGTCATGGGAAGAAAGAAAAAAAAGACGCGTTAGCGCATATAAAAAAATTTTCTAATGATTCTTTATTGGTTAAATCAGCTGATGTTTTGGCCAATTACTCAGAATTAGTTGATGATTATAATAGATATGGCGATGAAACTTTTAGTAGGTTTAATGCCTCTAAAGAAGAAATAATAATTCACCAATTAAAAGTTATTTCAGCTATAGTAACTAGATGGGCAGATAATCCCTTGTATCGAGATTTAGTTTTTTTAGCTGACAAGTTAAGAACGTTAGGCTTGAATGAATTTATGGAAAAATATCCAGCAGAAATAATTGACATTGGAGATTTTAAGCGTGATATGAAAATTAAATGTCCTATATGTGATTGGGAAGGAACCCCTGAATCTAGTGATAATATTAATACAGATAGCAGCGTCGCCTTAGATGTTAGGTGCCCTATTTGTGATAAAATGATTTTAGTAGCCGAATACGAAATTTTTAAAAGTGATTCAAAATAAAACATTTATAAAAATATCTTATGCGTCGTTAAGAATAATAGCAAAATAGTCTTATTAAATCATTCTAAAATTAATGGTGATTTACAAGATTATTATTTACAGATATTAAAGAGATTTGAACAGGATAATTAGAAGCAAATAATTTATGAAAAAAGCGGACTTATTTGTAGAACTACTTAAAGATATTGTGGATTTTGTAGATAGCTACAAATTTAGAAGAGATAAAATTAATTTTCCAAAAAATAAAGAAGGTGTTTACATGTATGCTTATAAAGAAAGGGTGGTATGTATTAGTAAGGGCTGCTTAGCTCTATTTAAGTCTAAAAATTATTTGGAAATTAGTATTTTATCTAGAACGGCTTTAGAGTCGTTATTCTATTTTTTATCATTAAAAAACGATAAAACATTTTTAAAATCATTTAGGTGTGATCACGATATACAAAAGAAAAAAATGTTTAATGAACTGTCTTGTAACCCAGAAGTAATGACTGATTTAAAATTTTCAAAAGAAGATGTTGATGACTGTTTGTTAAAAATAAGACAGAATATAGATAAAGCTAATATTAAGGATGAAATTAATGTACAAAAATCGGCTAAAATAGCTGGACTTTCTAGTATGTATACCTCCGCTTTTAGATTATTATCTCAGGTTTCTCATTCAAAGGTAAAAATATTAGAAAATCATTTTACTTATAAAAATAATCGATTTACCTTTACTAAAATTCAAGATAAAAATAACGCCATAATGCCTTTAGATGTGTTGGTTATGGTTTTATTAATAATGTCTTTTAATTTTTTTGATTATGCGTCTATTAGCGATAAACGAATTAAAGATACGTTAGAGACATTTGCGTTAAGATATAAAAAAATAAGTAAAATTCATATTTTATAGTTACACCTATCTGTAACCTTTATATCTATTCCCGTGTCACTTTTGTCACTTTTTAAGAAAAACCATAGCGCACGAGGATCTTATTTATTAAAGACTTAAAAAAACACCGAAAAGCCTTGCTGGGCTTGCCGAAATTACGGTTCCAGCCCGAGGTAGCCCGCGAACGAAAAAAGACGCCAAAATGGCGTCTTTTTGAGTGAGTGGAGAGGCGGCAAGCCGACTGCTTGGCTTGCCGGGGATGAGAAAGCCGGAGCGATGTGCCGA
>JAKQTP010000200.1 GCA_029563035.1 archaeon
AATTGCTTCACATAACAATTTCGAATTTATTGGAGAGGTGGCTGAGCGGCTGAAAGCAGCATCCTGCTAAGATGTTAAGGGGGAAACCCCTTCAAGGGTTCGAATCCCTTCCTCTCCGCAACATCGTGCTAGCACGAGGTAGTTTGAAAACAGAGCTTTTTTGAAGCTCTGTTTTTAGTTGGGAAAAAGCTATTTTTTCTTTAAAATAGGCTATTTGACAACTTATGTCATTTTTTGACATTTTGATAAAATATGTTAAAATTTAAGTAAAGAAAAGATAAATAAAATCTAAACTATATATGAGCGACCGAATTGAAAAGCTTATAACTATAGAAGAAGTAGCTGATATTTTAAGAGTGAGCACCAGAACTATTGTTAGATATATAGAATCTGGAAAATTAAAAGCTTCTAAGATAGGTGTTTGGCGAATTAAAGAATCTGA
Source organism: archaeon (assembly GCA_029563035.1). The sequence continues at coordinate 443 of JAKQTP010000200.1, forward strand.
TGTTCACCTATTTTTGGAGGAAACTAGTAATAAAAAATAAGATTTAAATATTATGGCTAATAATTTGAATAATTCTAAAGAACAAGAACGAGCCGAACTTCATAGAGCTATTTGGCAGATTGCTAATGATCTGCGAGGCAGTGTCGATGGTTGGGATTTTAAGCAGTATGTTCTTGGAATGCTCTTTTATCGTTTTATCAGCGAAAACCTTACCAATTACATAAATGCTGATGAACGTCGAACTGGTAAAAAAGATTTTGATTATGCTGTTATCTCTGATAAAGAAGCGGAATTTGGTCGTGCTGACACGGTAAAAGAAAAAGGTTTTTATATTTTGCCAAGTGAGTTATTCGTAAATGTTTGTAAAAATGCACGTAATAATGCAAATCTTAACGAAACTTTAGCTGAAGTATTTCGCAATATTGAGAACTCAGCTAAAGGTGCAGATAGTGAAGATGATTTAAAAGGTCTTTTTGATGATATTGATATTAACTCTAAAAAATTAGGCAATACCGTAGAACAAAGAAATCAAAAATTAGCCAAACTTTTAGAATCTATCGGCAATCTTCGTCTTGGCAATTATTCTGATAATACTATTGATGCATTCGGTGATGCTTATGAGTTTTTAATGACCATGTATGCCTCAAATGCTGGAAAATCTGGCGGAGAATTTTATACTCCGCAAGAAGTCGCTGAGCTTTTAGCAGAAATAACTACAGTTGGCAAAAAAGAAGTTAATAAAGTTTATGACCCGTGTTGTGGCTCTGGTTCACTTCTTCTTAAGTTTGCCAAGGTTCTTGGAAAAGAAAATGTTAGACTTGGTTTTTACGGTCAAGAAATTAATATCACCACCTTTAATCTTTGTCGTATTAACATGTTTTTACACGATATCAATTATAATCATTTTGATATTGAGTTAGGCGATACCTTAACCGATCCAAAACATTGGGACGATGAGCCATTTGATGCCATAGTTTCTAATCCCCCGTATTCTATTAATTGGGAGGGCGATGCTAATCCATTATTAATTAATGATCCGCGTTTTTCTCCTGCTGGTGTATTAGCCCCAAAGAGCAAGGCAGATTTAGCGTTTACCATGCACATGCTTTCCTGGCTTTCGACTAGTGGAACAGCGGCGATTGTTGAATTTCCAGGCGTTTTATATCGTGGCGGGGCAGAACAAAAAATTCGTAAATATTTAGTTGATAATAATTATATTGATACCGTAATTCAATTACCACCTGATTTATTTTTTGGTGTTACTATCGCTACTTGTATTATTGTTCTTAAAAAAAGCAAGAAAGATAATAAAACTTTGTTTATTGATGCTTCAAAAGAATTTGTTAGGGGTGGAAATAAAAATAAACTAAGTGAAGAGAATCGCAAAAAGATTCTTAATGCTTTTATTGAACGCAAAGATGCAGAATATTTTGTTAAGTTAGTTGACAACAAAACAATTACTGATAACGATTATAATATTGCCGTGTCTAGTTATGTAGTTAGCGAGGATACTCGTGAGGTAGTTGATATTATAGAGCTTAATGAAAAAATTAAAGAGATTGTTAAAAGGCAACAAAAGCTTAGAGCGGCGATTGATGAGATTGTCGGGAGAATTGAAAATAATTAACAATAAACGCTATGGGGCTGTTAGAAATATTTAAAACATCGGAAGCTGAAATAATCCAAAATAAAAAAGATGGGGTTATTTATATTGCCGATTTTCCTAATGGAACTGGTAAATATGTTTCAATTGCGGAGGCTAGTATTTCAGCCGATCTTGATGTTAGAATCTCTTCAAGAATTCATTTGCGCGTAACCTATCTAACAAATGATGAAAAGATAAATGGAGTTGAAATATCAAAAGTTGATGGAAATAAAGTAGAAAAAATTCATTTTTCAACTTTAGATTTTGAAAGAATTCTACAATTACTAAACCTATTTTCCGAGCTTGATTTAAAGGCAGTCACCAATAAGACGGTTGTTTTTGACGAATCAATAATTGGCGATTCAAAAGAAGTATCTAAGTTTCTAACACTAATTGTGTCTGATCCGCAAGGGAAAGATAGAATTAGGGAAATAGCAAAGAATTATGGACTAATCAAATTAGGCGATATTGATAATGTTGTTCACAAAAAAGAAGTAGTGGAACTTTTTGATAAAATTTTAAATAATGAAAGTGAATTTAATAAATATAAAAAAGAGATTAATGTTGGAAAAGACGAAGAGGTGTGGCAGCGTTTCTTCTCGGAAAATTCTTGGATCCTTGGTTCTGATTTTGTAGATATCCTTGATGAGCGTCGTATAGATGTAGAAAATATTACTGATTATCTTTTAAAATCATTTGATGGCTTTGTAGACATTATTGAGCTTAAATTGCCAACGGCGCCATTTTGGACAACCGAGTTTATTCCAAAGAGCGAATTAACGTCAGCAACCATGCAATGCAACAGATATATCTTACAAACTGAAAGAAAAATTAATGATCTCGAATTTAATAAAAAGATTCAAAATACCCCAATTGTTAAACCCCGTATTACTTTAATATATGGACGCTCTCAGTATTGGGGAGAGAAAGAAAAAGAGGCATATCGTGTTTTAAATTCAAGCTATACAAATTTAAACATCGTCACCTATGATCATTTGATTGAAAGAGCAAGACGTCTTATTGGTATGGTAGAAAAAAGTAATATAAATATCGAAGAACTTAATTCTGAAAATATACCATTTTAATTATGACAAATAATCAATTAAAAATTGAAAAACTAATTTCAGAACTATGTCCCAGTGGCGTTGAGTTTAAGTATTTGTGGCAAATTACGTCATGGGATAAAAGATTTAATGGCGTTTCTATAGAAAAACAGAAAAAGATTTTATCTTTTAAACATGTTTCTGCACAGCATCTTAAAAAAATAGAAATAGCCAACGGACGAGTCAAATTATTAGCCACTGGACAATTTGATGGATGGACAACACAAGACTTGGCTGGAGATAATTTGAATGATGGTGAAGTAATTACAATACCATCTGGAGGTTCAGCAAATATAAAATATTATAAAGGCCAGTTTGTTGATAGTGGAAATATCTTGGCTAGTTCGATTGATAATAAAATTTTAAATTTAAAATATTGCTATTACTATCTTCTAATTAGAAATGATTATATTAGCAGCTGTTTTCGTGGCTCGGGCGTTAAACACCCAGATATGGTAAAAATATTATCAATTAAAATCCCCGTCCCACCCCTCCCAATCCAAGAAGAAATTGTTAAAATTCTTGATAATTTTACAGAGCTGGAAGCAGAGCTGGAAGCAGAGCTGGAAGCAAGAGATAGACAATATAGGCATTATTTAGAAGAAATATTAAATGTTAAAAATGCCCAACAAAAAACATTGGCAGAAGTTACGATTCCAACTAAAAATATTAAGTGGAGCGGGACGGATGGTGTTTATAAATATATAGATTTAACATCTGTAAGTCGCAATGATCACAGCATAAAAGAAACCATTGAAATTAATTCAAGTAATGCCCCTAGTAGAGCGCAAAAAATAATACAAAAGGATGATGTAATTTTTGCGACTACTCGTCCAACGCTTCAGCGGTTTGCTTTAATTAATGATGAGTATGACGGTCAAGTTGCAAGTACGGGATATTGTGTGTTGAGGGCTGATAGAAAAGAAGTTTTATCAAAATGGATTTATTTTAATATTGCTTCAGCTCGGTTTAAAAATTATGTTGAGAAAAATCAAGAAGGATCAGCTTATCCATCAATTTCTGATTCCAAAGTAAAATCATTTAAAATCCCTATTCCGTCCCTCGCCGAACAAAAGCGTATCGTTACGATTCTCGATAAATTTGATTCATTAGTAAATGACATCTCAATTGGTCTGCCAGCTGAACTCAAAGCTCGTCGTCAACAATATGAATATTATAGAAATAAACTTTTAACTTTCAAAGAATATGTCGGTTAATAATAAATACAATTTAGTTGCCGAGAGCACGCAGAGTACAGTTGTGGCTGAATACACTCCAAACGGAAAAAGAATCTCTGATTATCAAAGTGAAGCTGAATTAGAGAACGCTTTTATAGAACAGCTAAAAACTCAGGCTTATGAATATGTGGCTATAACCTCTGAGGCTGATTTGGTTTTGAATTTACGTAAGCAATTAGAGAAGTTAAATAATTTTAATTTTACCGACGGCGAATGGAGTAATTTTTTTAATAGTGAAATTTCTAATCCAAACCAAAATATAGAAGATAAAACAGCAACCATTCAAGAGGATCATATAAAAAACTTAGTTCGTGAAGATGGCTCAATAAAGAATGTTTATCTTTTGAAGAAGGATAATATTCATGATAATAGTCTTCAGATTATTAATCAGTATGCAACTGAAGATGGACAAAGAGCTAATCGTTATGATGTCACAATTCTTGTTAATGGCTTGCCCCTAATTCATGTTGAGCTTAAACGTCGTGGCGTAGCTATTCAAGAGGCTTTTAACCAGATTAATCGTTATCAAAGAGAAAGTTTTTGGGCCTCGTCTGGCCTTTTCGAATATGTGCAACTGTTTGTAATTTCAAATGGCACTCATACAAAATATTATAGCAACACTACCAGATATCAGCATATTAAAGATGCTAATGAGGGCGCTTCTAAGAAAGGCAAACGTACTAGTAATAGCTTTGAATTTACTAGCTGGTGGGCTGACGCCACTAATAAACCGATTACTGATTTAATGGATTTTGCTAAAACATTTTTTGCTAAGCATGCCGTTTTAAATATTTTGACTAAATATTGCGTTTTTACCACCGACCACTTACTTTTAGTAATGCGTCCCTATCAAATTGTAGCCACGGAAAAAATATTAAATAAAATTGAAATCAGTACTAATTATAAAAAATTAGGTACCGTAGAAGCAGGTGGATATATCTGGCACACAACTGGCTCTGGAAAAACTTTAACTAGTTTTAAAACTGCTCAATTAGCCAGCAAATTACCTTATATTGATAAAGTTTTATTTGTTGTTGATCGTAAAGATTTGGATTATCAGACCATGAAAGAATATGATAAGTTTGCCAAAGGGGCGGCCAATAGTAATACTAGTACAGCTATTTTAAAAAAGCAGTTAGAAGACCCTAATGCTAACATTATTATTACCACTATTCAAAAACTCGATAGATTTATTGGGAAAAATAAAGGGCATAATATTTTTGATGGTCATGTAGTTATTATATTTGATGAATGTCATCGCTCTCAATTTGGTGAAATGCATGCGGCTATTACTAAAGCTTTTAATAATTACCATCTTTTTGGTTTTACTGGTACTCCTATTTTTGCGATTAATTCTTCTTCTGGTGGGCGGATTGATTTTAAGACTACCGAGCAAGCTTTTGGCGAAAAATTACATACCTATACTATTGTTAACGCTATTGCTGATAAAAATGTTTTGCCATTTAAGGTTGACTATATTTCCACCGTTAAAGAGGCGGAAAATATTGATGATAAAAAGGTTAGTGATATTGATCGAGAAGCAATTTTAGCTGCTCCTGAGCGCTTAGAAAATATCGTTCGCTATATTTGTGAACACTTTGATCAAAAAACTAAACGCAATAGTTTTTATAAAATAAAAGAGAGAAGGTTGGCTGGATTTAATTCTATTTTTGCTGTTTCTTCCATTGATGTTGCAAAAAAGTATTATGCCGAATTTAAAAAACAACTTTTAAATTCACCCAGTGACAAGCGTCTTAAAATTGCGATAATTTATAGTTTTGGTGTTAATGATGAAGATGCTGATGGACTGGTTGATGAAAACTCAGAAGACACTAGTGGACTAGATCTTAGTTCGAGAGATTTCTTAGAAAATGCGATCACTGATTACAATGCGATGTTTGGCACTTCTTATGACACCTCATCTGATAAATTCCAAAATTATTATAAAGATGTCAGTCAAAGAGTAAAAGATAGAGAAGTTGATATTTTAATTGTGGTTAATATGTTTTTGACTGGCTTTGATGCTACTACTCTAAATACTTTATGGGTTGATAAAAATTTAAGATTACACGGATTACTACAAGCCTATTCTCGCACTAATCGTATTTTAAATAGTGTTAAAACTTTTGGTAATATTGTTTGCTTTCGTAATTTAGAGAAAGCAACCAACGAATCAATTTCATTATTTGGTGATAAAGAGGCTAGTGGCATTGTTTTACTTAAATCTTATGCTGAATATTATAATGGCTACAAAGATGGTAATAAAGAAGTTCGTGGATATGTCAGCTTAGTTGATGAGTTAATGGAGAAATTTCCAGTTGGTGTTAGGATT
>JAKQTP010000226.1 GCA_029563035.1 archaeon
AAAAAATATGAAAATTAATTTTGATTTAAAATTATCTGGAAGTATTGAGAATACTTTAGAATGGATGAAATTAACAGATACAGATACTCAAAAAATTAAAGAAAAAGTTAAAGAATATTTGTTAGAACAAATAGACGACAATTTTGAAACATTTTATTATGGCGGAGGAATATTAGATTATAATAGCGATAGTTTGAAATTTAGTTTTGATTTTTCAGAAAATGAAAAAATTATACTTGATAATAATGTAGTTAGTGACAATATAATTATAAAAAGTTTTACTAATAGAAAGAATTTGCCAAAAAATGAAAAAATATATGCCATCATTGATAATGGAGATTTGATGGATATTGAAGAGGCTATAAATAAAAGAATTGATTTTGATAAATATCTTATTTTTAAAGAAAAAGGGGAACAGAAAGGTCGTTTTATTGATAATCTTATAGAATGCAGTGACGAAGATAACTATATCTGCTGGATAGATATAGAAAATAAAAGATGGGACGAATTTGAGAATTTAATTTTTGGATACCAAGAATTAAAAAAAGAAGTTAAAGAAAATAATTTGGGCTATTTTGTATATTTAGAATATTAAAAAAACGTTTGACAAAATGACAAATGTATGATATAATAAATAAAAGAGGTGTTAAACTTTTTAAACACAGAAAAGAGATTTTATGGAAGATTAAGTTTTAGAAAGAAGGTATATTATGGAAATATTTAAAAACAAGGATATAGTAACTTTTGACAATTTAGATAATTTACAATCTACTCAAATATGTATAGATGTAAATGGGATATCAATGTTAAAAAATATATATATGGATATAAAAGGATACTATATAAGATGGTTGGGAAATAATTATTATTTAAAAGATTTTAAAAAGGTATTGACAAGCTTTAATTAATGTGTTATAATAAATATATAAACAGAGCTGATAAACTGTATAAACAGAGAAAAGAGTATAATATGAATATATTAGAAAAAGCGATAAGATTAAAACTAAGATTTAACTTTAAAGGCATACTAACAGTTGAGGATTTATGGGACTTAAAACTAAATGAATTAGATATGATTTATAGGGAATTAAATCAACAAAAGAAGTTACAAGAGTCAGAAAGCCTATTAACAAATAACTTAATAAATGATACTGTAAATTTACAAATAGAGATAATAAAATATGTGGTGGAGCAAAAACAAGCGGAACAATTGGCAGAACAAACAAAAATTGAAAAACAACAACAAAAGCAAAAAATATTGGAAATTTTGTCAAGAAAACAAGATGAAGATTTGCAAAATAAGTCAACTGAGGATTTATTAAAAATGTTAGAAAATTTATAAAAAAACACTTGACAAATAAAATTATACGTGATATAATAAATACATAAGAAGAGGTGCTAAACTTTAAACACAGAAAAGAGTGTAATATGAAAGAAATTAACAAAAAATTACAAAAAAATTTTAATGAATTAACAGAAAATGTATCTTTAATGTATGAGGTACAAATGGAAAAAAATGAGTTATGGAGTGTTTATTTAAACTCTTTTGCCGAAGGTACAAACAATATTTATAAGGTAAATAGAGAGTATGATTGTCATTGCTGTAGACATTTTATAAATCGTTTTGGTGGGGTTGTAACAATTAAAAATGGTATTGTTAATTCGATATGGGATTTTACAATAGCTGGCATATTTGAACCTGTTGTAAAAGCTATGTCAGATTATGTAAAAACAAAAGCAATAAGAGGGGTATGTTTAAAAAGTGAAAATATTATTGGTGTTCCCAAAAGTTTACAAAGAATTGAAAAAACAGTTTTAAGATGGGAACATTTAAATTTAACAATACCAAACAAATTTGTTATAAATAAAAAAAATATTGGCGAAAAAATTGGCGAGTATAGTGGACTTAAAGAAGTCTTTGAAGGTGGCTTACAAAAAATTACAATGGATAGTTTACTAACCGTATTAGAATTGATTGAACAAGGCTCTCTCTACAAAGGTAATGAATGGAAAAATAATATACTCCAGTTTATTACATTAAAAAATGAATATGATTTATTGAATGATAAACAAAAGGAATTATTTGCTTGGGAAAAAATAGGTAATATTAATCCAATTATTTTAAAATTAAAAAATCACTCAATAGGCGTCCTATTATTGGATATTTCTAATAACATGGACTTAGATGAGGCGGTAAGGAAATATGAAGCAATAGTTGCACCTGAAAATTACCAAAGACCAAAGGAAATATTTACAAAACAAATGTTAGAAAAAGCCAAAAATAAAATTCAAGAAATGGGATTTCTTGATAGTCTTGATAGACGTTTTGCAACAGCTAATGATATTGCAGTAAACAATGTTTTATTCCAAAATAAAGATATTATTAAGGTTGATGATTTTTTTCAAGAAATGGAAAGGGAGGTTGCTGTTAATCCTAAAAAATTTAGTAAAGTTGAGGAAATCTCTATTGATAACTTTATAGAAAAGGTATTGCCAACAACTACTAATATTGAAGTATTAATGGAAAACAAGTTGCAAAATAATCTAATGTCACTAACAACGGCAGTAAATAATTGTAAATCTATTTTTAAATGGGGAAATAATTTTGGATGGAGTTATAAGGGAAATATAGCAGATAGTTCTATTAAGAAAAATGTGGAAAAAGCAGGGGGTAATATTAAAGGTATATTAAGATTTAGTATACAATGGAATGACTTAGAAAAAGATGAAAATGATTTAGACGCATGGTGTTACGAGCCAACTGGTAATAAAATCTATTTCAGTAATAAAATATCTTCAAGTGGCGGACAATTAGATATTGATATAATTCATCCAGAAAATGACATTGCAGTAGAGAATATCTATTGGACAAATACCAATAAAATGTCAAATGGTAGATATCAATTTGCAGTACACAATTATACGTGTAGAGGTGGGAAAAGCGGCTTTAGAGCCGAGTTAGAGGTAGAAGGAAATATATATTCATTTAATTATAACAGACCTTTAAAAGAAGGAGAAGTTATTAATGTGGTTGAAGTTATCTTTAATTCAAAAACTAAAGAATTTGAAGTAATTCAAAAATTACCAGTCGAAACCAATACAAAGAAAATGTGGAATGTATCTATAAACCAATTTATACCAGTGTCTTTAGTGATGTATTCGCCCAATTATTGGGAAAAAAAAGTAGGCAATAAACACATATTCTTTATGCTAAAAGATTGCCAAAATCCAGAAAATCCCAACGCTTTTTATAAAGAGTATTTAATTCAAGAATTGGCAGAACACGGAAAAGTATTGTCAGCAATTGGTACAAAAAAAGCAATTGTTTTTGACGAGAATCAATTGTCAGGAATTGGCTTTTCTGATACAAAACGTAATGAATTAATTGTAAAGGTGGAAGGAAAAACCAAAAGAATTTTAAAAATAAAATTTTAAAAAAGTATTGACAAAACAAAATATATATGCTATAATAAATACATAAGAAGAGGTGCTAAACTTCAAACACAGAAAAATATAAATGATGGTTTTGTGAAATAATTCCAGCTTATAAAAATTTTCCAGCTCACCTATAAAGTACCAGTTCGGGCGAAAAAGGTGAGACTGGAAAATAAATACCATTGGAAAATAATTGGTATTT
>JAKQTP010000227.1 GCA_029563035.1 archaeon
TATATAATATTTATATACCAATCTATGAAACTTCTTGGAGTGGGAAAAAATATCAATATAAAGTTGGAAGTAAATGTCAAGTTCAGATAAAAGGAGTAGATAAATTTGAAACTAAATTATTAGGAACTTTTAAACCATTTATAAAACATCCACTAAGTGATTTCAGAGAAAAATTTGAAGAAGGCCAAATTTTAAAAAAACTTCAAATAATTGAAAGTCATGAATGGGGGTTATTTTATTCAATAAAACATAAGAACAGTCAATATAAAGCATTACTACATCGTAAAGACATTGCTAATGGTTATATCAAAGATTGCAGGGAATTGAACCAAACTCTTAATGGTATTCCATTATGCATATCAAAGATTGATATGGAAAATAACAAGTTATATCTTAGCTTAATGAAATTAACACATAAAAACATCGAAAGAATTGCTAATTTGAAATTTGAAGATTCTTATGAAGGTCATGTTATTGCTCAGAACAAAAAAGATTTTATAGTACTTATTAAAGGAGTGTGGGTTATTGGAAAATTAGAATCCGAAAAATCTTACAATCTTGGAGACATAGTTGAAGTTCGACCAGTTTCTACTAATGATGAATTAATTTTAACAGATAACTAGATTTGAAGAATAAAGCACGAAACGCTAACATTTTGTATAAGTAATGGCAGGTAAAGTGCTAAATATCAACGTTTGTAGCCCGCTCAAACTGCGTAGCGGTTTGACAGTGAAGAAGCCCGCAATCCCCAACGTTTCATACATGTAACCGTTGTGGCCAAGCTAAGAAAACCAGAGATTTCCATTTTTAACAGAAATTACTTTGAATTCGTCAACAATGTTTCTATATTTGGAAACTAATCGTGACTGACAAATATGGAAAAACCCATTGAAGTAATATTTCTTAAACAAGCAGAAGAATTTACCAACTCACTTGATATTAATCCTAAAAAGAAATTGTTTCAAGCTATGCGTAAGACCAAGGAACGATTATTCGGACAATGGTTTACTAAATTGAAAAGTAGTGACGGAATATTTGAATTTAGAGTTGACGATAGCGGTAAATATTATCGACTCTTT
>JAKQTP010000202.1 GCA_029563035.1 archaeon
GCCCAAAACGCTGACGAACGGCCTCAATAATGCCCTTACAGCCATCTTAAAATTATGAGCGATAACAGTTAAGAAAATAATATAGAAACAATTATGATTTTGTAAAACCAATTATATATATGAAGCCTTTAAAACCCCAAATAACAAAGGTTGTTGATTCAGGCGAAAATGGCGCTTAACGCCCAAGCGTAGCCGAAAAACGCGGAGCGTTTTTGCCGAGCGCCCCGCCAGCAAAGCGCGCTCAGAATTTCCCCGAATTCGCGCTGCGGCTGGCGGGATAAGCGCGAGGCCGAGCGACCGCCAGGGAGCGAAGCGCGCTACGCTTTGTTATATGAAGTAAGCGCGCGAATATTCATGTTTTACTATACTTCTGTTTTTTGCTTAATTTTATTTTGAACCAATTTAATGATATCAATAATTAAGAGACTAGATAGATATATAAATAGAATTATAACTAATTTGATTTCAAGAGTATAATTAAGATGTAAATCAACAAGATTAAAGGTTTTATTCCATGAAAATACCATGAGCAACATCATTACTATTTTATGAGGAATAGATCGAAATAACTTATTTTTTTGGAATTCTTTAAATTCTGATAAAGGTTTTAATATTATATAATCATTACCGGAATTAATTATATATGAAAATGTTAATATAATTAAAGTAATAATTGAAATAATTATAAGAATAATTGATAATCCAAACCAAAATATTTCAAAATATAAATATTTTGAAGCTAAATAAATTATAAACGCATAAAGAATATCATAAACTGAGTCTATTATCGAATACAAAGTACTAGTTAGTCTTTTCAATAATCTGTATTTTAAATCCAACCAATAGTTATAAAAAATAAGTTTTATAATACCCATTAGGTAATTGGCAATAATAAATACGAATAAAGATATAGATCTAGGGTCCATGTTTTTTACTGTTTGATTTAACTTGTGATATATAATATTAACGCGCGCTTATTTCATATAACGTTAAAGCGTAGCCGACGCCGCGAAGCGGTGTGCTGAGCGCCTTAGCGCGAGGCCAAGGAGCGCAGCGACGCAGCGGCTTACGCTTTGTTAGGCGAAGGGCTGCGATTATGATTATACTTTAAAAATGACTCCTGATGTTAGTATCTGATCATCAAATGATTTAAATTGGTGAACAAGATTAAATACTTTGCCCAAATCAATATTCTGTTTGTTAACATTGATAACTTTTTGAATATCATTATCAGACCATTGTTGGTATTTTAATAAATATTCAAAATATTTGCCAAAGCTGTTTTGATTCTCAGTATAAGCTTTTTGTGTTTTTATATAATCTAGTGAAATAAAAACTTTGTTAATGCAATCGTTTTGATAAGATATATTACCGTTTGTCCTGAATAAAATTAACACGAATTTATTTAAACCTGCTTCGCCATAAATAGGACTTGAGTAGCCTTGCAACTTAAATGCATCTTCAAAAATATCGAAAGGAATTTTACTGTATAAGTCAAAGAATTTTACTTCGACAATATTCCGGAATAGATAATCGCTACTTTCGATATAATCAAATCCAAAATCCAGTTTTAAAGTTTTCCAACGGCTAAAATCAATATTTTCTGGATAATTTAATTCCCATCCAACATTGTTAATATTCAATTTTAAAAGATTAAAAACAATTCTTTCAACAATTGAAGTTTCAAATCTAATGCGATAATCAATAAATCGAAGTTTCTTGTTTCCACTATAAATTGATGCATTTTCAGTGCCAAAAATATTATAAATTTCTGATTCTTCCTCATTAATTTGATCTAAACATAACTCAATGGCTTTTATTAATGAATGAATGCTCATGAATAACATCCTTAGAGTGATAAATAAGCAGCCTTTCGCCTAACATTTCAGGCGTAGCCGAACCCGTGCAGCGGGTTGCCGAGCGCCCCGCCGGGTGAGGCGGTTAAAAACCGTCCTCTGGAATCCGCCGAAACCCGGCGGAATAAGCGCGAGTGCCGAGCACCGCAGCGAGCCTAAAGCG
>JAKQTP010000235.1 GCA_029563035.1 archaeon
GACTTGGAAAAACTAGGTAATAGTGTTTTAATGAAGGAAGAGATATTAAGTTGCATTTAATTATCCTTTATATTGAGGTATTTAATCATAAAATTACTTTGTGACACTTTACTTATAACACTTAACACAAATTTCTCAAAGTTTTCATTAGACATTCTAAAATGTTTATAGGTAAAGTATATTATAGGTATTTTATACTCTCTAGCTAGACTCTTTTTAAATGCATCTCGTTTCACTGATGATTTAAACCCACTTTCTCCACCGAACCATTTAATAGGTTTATAGTGTTGACCACCGTGAAACTCAACTAAGATATTAAGATCTTTCAAATAGAAATCATATCTTAACTTCTTATACTTATCAAACTTAAATTGATGCTTAAAATTTATATTATGTTTCTTAAATATTTTAATTAAAGCTAATTCACCTTTAGAAGATTTACACTTAGGACAACCGTGTCCTGTTAAATGAAGATAAGGAGTTTGTTCAAACTCTCCATGATCATTAACTTTACAATCAATAATTACACACGTGTCTATACCTTTATAATCTACATTATTGTAACCATATAGATCATCGTGCACTTCTATAAATCTCTTTATAATTTCTTCTTGTGTTAATAAAAAACGTAAACGTTTACCTTCATTACAACATTTAGGACAACCAATTCCTTGTAAATGTGAGTTAGCCTCTTGTTCAAAATCTCCATGTTCGTGACAAGTAAAAATACTTTTTTCAGTGCTGCCTTTATATATAAAATTATCATAACCAAATTTATTGTTATGTACTTTATTAGCTTTCTCGATATATTGACCTATTGTAAGTCTTTTTAAATTACCTATTTTATCTGCTTTACATCCAGGACAACTATATCCAGCTAAGTGGTCAGATGGTGTTTGACTAAATTCTCCATGTATAGAACAGATAATAATAACTTTTATTTTATTACCTAAATAAATAACTTTTGAGTAGTTAAATCGATTTCCATATATAGCTCTTGCTTTTTCTATAAATTGTTCATTAGTTAATTTCCTCATTCTTAACTCCTAATATCTAACTAATTATTATATATGTTATTAAATTAAATTCTAAAAAAGACAGAGTCCTATCAAGGACTCTGTCTTAATTATTATCAAAATGATGGAGCATTACCCATTGTAAATGCCTTTAATATATCTTGAATTTGTGGACCGCTACCTTGTTGAGCAGAAGACTTGAATGATTCAAATGAGTTCTGTGAAAATCCATCAATATCACGAATATAAATACTCACTCTTTCCCATTCTTTATCCACAACTACAACCATCATACAAGAACTATTATTAAAAATTATTTCTCTTGTGGATAAATTAGTAAGTTTACCACCTATTTGTTTTTGGATATAAGATTCATCTTCTTCAGATATAACGGCTATAGAGCTTACACCAGCTAACGAAATGTTACCACTTAAAGCAGAATATAGTCTCGAGTTATTGATTCGTTTAAGCAGTTGATTATAGTAATTTGTCGGGTCCTTAATCATAGTTTTCTTCTGGCTCTTGATCAGATCAGAACACAGGATAAAGTCTTTGATAAAACCAATACGACCAGAGATAGCGTCTTTGAAACGACTACCTAAAGTAATCTCATCAGAATTAGCTGTGAGAATTTGATCGATGACGTCAGCAGGAATAATCATGTTGTCCAGTTTAACAACAACAGGAATAGCAACTTCATCAGAAATCTTGGAATCATTACCGCGAACAGTGAACTTAACTTCGATCACTTTACCAACAGCAGTGCCAAGCTTTTCAAATGTTTCTAATTTTTGAATAGAACTACCTAACTGAGCATTCTTATCTTCGTCAAAGATAGATTCAAATGCAAACTTAGGAGCACTGTCCGTCTTGAGCATAGGAAGTTTAAACTTACAATTTTCAAGAGACAGAGTTTGAACATTGTTATTGTTACGACCTTCCATGGCAGTGTAGCCAGAAGTTAACAATGTCTTCATGTCACGATCAGGATTGGTTTTATCCAGAATCTTAAGAATACGAACATCAGAGAGTTGTGCTGAAAGAATATGAACTGCTTGCAGATAAAAAGCAGCGTAGATATTAAGAACACCGTGAAGGATGTTATACAGTTCTTTAGTTCCCGACAGATTTGACGAGATTAAAGTGATGGGTTCTACTCTGGCGATTTTT
>JAKQTP010000236.1 GCA_029563035.1 archaeon
TAAAAAATGTTTGATATAGAAAAATTTGAAGCAAAATTGCTTTCAATTAAAAAAGAAAAATCAACTGGATATTGTATGCGGCACTTTAAAGTTGCCGCACAATCCGCAGGGTTTGAACTATCAATTTACCCAACAGAATCGTATTTGTATATTAATTTTTTATTGGAATCCGGAGCAAATATTATTAATGTAAAAAATTTAGAGAACTATAAACCGGTTGTCGGGGATATTCTCATTTGGAATCCGAATAGAATTGTCAAATGTGGTTATATTCAAGCATATACGTCTTTGGGGTGGGTTAGTGATTTTTTACAACAAGGTATTTTTCCAAACTCAATGAGCTCTTTATGGATTGAGGGAGGTTATACAATTTTAAGATTTTAGCCATGAAAAAACAAATTATATCTATAATTCTTTTATTTTTATTGTTTCTTGCATCTTTTACGATTACTTTTTTTATTATTAAATGGTATGAAAATAAGTATTATTCTATTGAAGTTACAGATACATATTATGAAAAGCAAATAGCTGCATACAAAGAAACCGTTTTAGATTTGCATAGAAAATTATCAGAGATTGATACAACGACAAAAGAAGTAATAAAATATGTTTATATTGAAAGAGATAATATAAATGAAATCGTAGCTGATTTGCCGATAGAACAACCGCAAAAAGATAGCATAAATACTATAATTACGACTATAATTGACACTTTAGTGTTTGTTGTTAATCAAAAAGACACTTTACTCCAGCAACAAGACAGTTTAATTGCATCTCTTTACGATTTTTCAAAAGAAATGGGCGTGCAAATTCAAAATGATGCTGTTCAAATACAAAATTTACAGCAACAATTAGACAAAAATAAAATAAAATCAACAAGACGAGGGTGGATAATTGGTGGAATTTCATTTGTAGGTGCAGCAGCAATAGTTACAGCAATTTTAGTGAAATGAACATAGGATTAATAGATATTGACGGACATAATTTTCCAAACCTTGCTTTAATGAAAATTTCTGCATATCATAAAAGTATTGGCGATAATGTAAGTTGGGTAGATATTGGCAATTATGACCGAACATATATGAGCAAAGTATTTACTTTTTCTCCTGATTATTCAAAAGGATTTGCAAATTATGGCGAAATTATAAAAGGTGGCACAGGTTTTAAAATGACTAATACCTTACCATCAGAGATTGATAAACTTTGCCCTGACTATTCTATTTACCCAAAATTTACGTCTGCTTATGGGTTTTTAACAAGAGGTTGCCCTAATAAATGCAGTTGGTGTATAGTACCAAGTAAGGAGGGCGACATACAACCCTATGCAGATATTGAGGAGTTTTTGCAAGGTAGAAAAGAAGCAGTTTTAATGGATAACAATGTACTGGCACACGAACACGGATTACAACAGATTGAAAAAATAATAAAATTAGGGATTAA
This sequence comes from archaeon, assembly GCA_029563035.1. The sequence goes on from JAKQTP010000236.1 coordinate 1,441, forward strand.
GATAGATTTCAATCAGGGTTTAGATGCTCGAATTATTGCAAAAGATAAAGGCATTGCAGAGTTATTGAGTAAGGTTAAATGGAGTAGATAT
>JAKQTP010000287.1 GCA_029563035.1 archaeon
ATGCTTTGGGTTGCATCAACAATAAGAAATCGAAATAAAGGTCTAAAAGGTATTTATGGACAGAATAATCCTAATGTCGTTAATAAAAAATACACTAAGAAACAGTATGAAGATGCTGTAAAAGCGTGGAAATTATCATCGAAAAAAGATTATTCTTTAGGTGCGGTTAATTGGTTTAGCGATGAAGATTTAAAGCAGTCAAATGTTCAAAAAATAATTAAAGATGAAAACCTTGAATTTATAGCAAGGGTGGGAAGGAATAATTTTTATAGAAAAAAAAGATCTAATAAATAGGAGGTGATATGATACAAAGAGTCTTAGATAAGTTAACAAGCGGTAGGTTTTTATTGACTTTGACATCATGTTATGTGTTTTGTTTTATGGTTGTTAAACGAATTATTGATAAAAATGATGTTGTTCAGCTTATTATGTTAATCGCAACATTTTATTTTATGAGAAACGACAGAAATAATCCAACGAAAGGAAATCAAGATGCTTGAAAAAATTATTAATTCTGTAAAAGGTTTTTTCGCTTCAGCTTTTATTAAAAGAGTTTCAAAGATATTAATTAAAACTATTCAGCAGATTGGACAAGAGAAGTTCAATATGATAAGAGCCTATGTTATAGAAGTTGGGACACAGTCTATTTCTGGCGAAGAGAAAATGAAAAGAGTTATTGAGTATACCATGCAATTAGGAATTGGTCTTAAAGAATCTGCAATAAGAGCTTTGGTAGAAAATATTGTTCAAGATATTAAAAATGGAGGTAAATAATGTCTGGGATATTTAATGTTTTAGGTAAAATAGCAGATCAGTTTCAAGGACGCACAGAGAGATTAAAGAATGAAAGAGAACGTCTAACTAAAGAAAAACAAATGCTTTTAAAGGGGGTCAGCAATGAAAAAACATCTGCTCGGTTACTTGCTATTGATAATCGTATCGATGAACTTAACAGCTTGCTCGCAAACATCGCAAGGTAAGACTAAAGAAATGAAGCGGTTTTGGGGAGATAAGAAATCGTGTATTGAGTTTTTACAGAGCAAGCAAGCTGTTTCTGAACGATGGATATTGGAGGCTTTAGAATGAGTGAATATACAATAGGATTTATAGCGTGTGGAAACCTTGTTGCATTAGCTCTTGCGGCGACTTTATATATGTGTGGAGGTCGAAAGGATAAATGGATTCGCAGATATTTAGGATCATTTATGATAGCTCTTGCGATAAACTTAACTGCAGTTTTCTTTGAAAAATGGAGTTATTGGCTATTATTACTATATCCGATGTTAATTCTTCAGTTTTCTATGGGATATGGAGTGAGTGGAGTAATGCCTAAATGGGTTAAAAGGCTTTTAATTTCTTTGTTATCTGTTGTGACAGGGTTTTTCTTATGCTGTATATTGGGTGGAGGTATTTGGTTATTAATAATTCATGCTTTAGTTGCGGTTGGGACTGTTGTTTTTGCGTTTAAGAATCCGATTTATGCTTCGGCTGAAGAACCGCTTGTTTGTATTTTAAATAACCTTTTATTGATTTTTTATCCATTTATTATTAAATGATTCTTTAAATGCTTGATTTAATATAGGAATTTACTAGGTTTATAGAGGAGATTTTAAAAGATATTCTTTTTTTGGTGATTTTCCTTGGTTAGATAATAATCTTTCTTTAAATTCGATTTTTTGCAATAATTATTTTATTTTATTTTTTATTGAAACAGTATTTTTTGTTATTTTCCTATCTTCTGGTTCGCATAATTCACATTGTCTAATATCATAATCAGTTAACTTATATATATTATGAATATTTTTAATAGTATTATTATTAAATATTAATCTTTTTAAATAAATTTTATCTAAAAATCGCTCCAATTTCATAATTTTTGTTAAAGTTTTATATTTAGATAAATATTTTAGATTATTCTTCTTCATAAAACTTTCTTTCAGCTTCAAGACATTTCTTACAACACTTCTTACCATTACATAAACATCTCTCTTTCTCAAATTCTTTATAGTAATTATCTATTTTTGTTTTTTTTATTGTTCTTATTTCATGAATTATATTATCGTTTCCATTCATAAATACCCCAAATTGCTAATATAAAGTAAATTAAAAATAAAAATGATTGAGCGTATGCACCTATAATAAAATCATAAATACACCACGATCCATTTGTAATTGTCCATATAATAAAACAATACTTGTTCTTTTTTATATTAAGAACAACTCCAATTATAGATAAGACTGTTATTATCCACATTTATTTACTTCTTTCTTTGTGTATTGATACGCCATCCTTGTTTTAGAAACAATCATTCCATTTCTTAATTTGATGTAAGGATATGCTGATATTCTTATTCCTTTATTTCTTAATTCTTTTCTGATTGCTTTTGCTTTCTTATTTCTCATTTATTCCTCCCTTGCAAGAATGTGTCTTTCTGCCATAACTAAATAATCTCCAGCTTTCTTTCCTTCATGAGGTCTGTAAATAATAATGTCTCCTATGGATAATCCAAGAGTGCTTTTATTACCAATGGCAACAACTCTTCCTTTGAATCCTCGTGTTTCTTTAATAACACGTTCTGGCATTAATAATCCGCTCGGTAAAGTGCAATCTTCTTTTATTGGGTCAATAATAACGTCATCTCTCATTGCTTGTATTTGCATTTTTAGCCTCTCTTTCTAAAACATAAGATAAATTATTTATTCTTTCTTCAAGTTCATTTATTCTGATATATCCTGTTTTTTTTGACTCGAATGTTATTATAAGAAATGATGTGCAGATGCAGATTGGGATTAGTAAGTATAATATGAGCCTGATTGTTTTTATTGCTCTCCAGAGGGAAAACGGACGACGATCCGAGTTGCTCGGTTGGCTTGACTTTGCAAAACCCTCTGGAGATAAATTTTTGGCAGATAGCTTAGTCTTTATCGTCATCTTATTTTTTATCCTTTCATAATATATAAATTTCTTTCTTTCAATAAATTTTTTAATTTTTCCTTATATTCAATAAATTTTTCTTGGCAAAACAAAGACTTGCTTTCAGTAAATATTTTATTTTTAATAAAATGAAGCTCATTAAAAACATCAAGTCCATAAGTATTTGTTATAAAAAACGCATATTCATCTAAATTTCCAGATAAATGATGATTACATCTTACACATTGAGGATGACAGTTCCTTTCATCATATCTTAAATATGTTATATCTCTTTTTATATAATGACCGCAATTTATCTCTTTATAATGATATGATCTCCCACATGTCACACATTTACATATTCCATTATCGTCTGAATACTTAATTCTTATATATTTACTAAAAACATTATCTGCTTTTCTTTGGAATTTCTCTTCTATGCGTTTTAATTCCTTTTTGTTTATTTTGTTTATTTTGTTTATTTTTTTCTCTTGATTTTTTTCCATTTAAATTAACCTTTCTCAAATATTCATCGCTGATTAATTTAGCTCTAATTTCTTTATGACTGAAACAAAAATATTTTTTTGTTTTACCAACAATAACAGCTTTATCGATGTTATATTTAGATAATACATAACCACAAACACTGCATCTTCTTATTTTATCTACTGTTTCAGTTTTTTGACCAAAATCTCCACCGTCGATCTTATAAAATTTCCTTTTATCTAACATAGTCTTTTTCCTGTTTTATTAAAGATTGATATAAAGACATTTTTGACTTGATTGATTCGATAATCTTTTCGGCGGCTTTTGCTTTTGCTTCATTTTCAATCCAGTCAGAATAAAGGTCTCTTATAACTTCATCTTCATATTCCAGCATCATTACAATTGCAGTCTCAACTCCAAGATTTTTTTTGTTTTTTCTGAGCTCTTTCATCTTAGATGCCATTAAAATATAGAATTCTTTTTGCGAAGTTGCCGCCGCTCTTATGCTTTTTGAGTATTCTATTGACATTTCATGATGATAATCTGCAATGTCCTGCATAATCTGTTGATCTTGAAAATCAAGTTTTCCTTGTTCTATAAGTTGTTGCCTTCTTGATTTTATAATATCTTTTATTTCCATATTATTCCTCCCATTTAATCGGCATATCTCCAATAGAGCATTTACAAATAACCTTTAATATTAAAAAAGGACAATTTTCTTTTCGACACAATCTTTCAGCTTCTTTCTTAGCTTCTTCAATATTATCGTGAAATCTTGAGAAATTATAAGATCCTCCTTATTGAATTGCGTTAGATTCGACAACCGCTATTTTCTTCTTCCTACCGCCTCTTGCACCATAATATTTTGCTGAATAGCAGGTCAAAATCTTCATAATATC
>JAKQTP010000019.1 GCA_029563035.1 archaeon
ATATATGATATATTTAACTTTGTTAGAGAAGATACATTGTCAATGATTTCAAATAATGTTAATCTAAAATTTCTTGCGATTGTAAAGACAATGATGGAAAGCACAGAAAAAAAAATATATGACAAATCTGCAGATCCTCAAATTACTTATCAATACAGAAAATATAAAGAGAAAATAATAGAAGTTTACAAGGATGCTTATAATAATAGGCAAATAAGAATTATAAAAATAGCTAAAGACTTTATTTTAGATGTGGGAGAAATAATATGAAGAAAATTAGCAGAAAACTTGTAATGACTTATGTTTGTATTGTATTAGTCTTAGGGCTTCAGATTGTGGCAAGTATTACTGGGACTGATGCTAACACGGCGATGATTATAATTGCGGCTGCCTGTGGGATATATAATATCTCCAATGTTGCTCAAAAGATTGGAGCTTCAAAATGAATATATTTTATATCATTCTTAAATTTGTTAAAAAAATTATCCAGGCTATATATAGATTTTTTAAAATGCAATTTGAATTTTTGAAAAAAACTTGGAAAACACAAGGATTAAAAGGGATATTAATATTATTATTAAATCTTTTTATAGCTTTTTTTGGAGGTTTAGCATATGAAAAAACTCACAGTAAGAAGTCACGAGGCGGACGAACCGATAATACTTCCGTCGGGGGACGCATACGACAGCATAGCGATATTAGAAGACGAAGGAATATTAATGATAATATTGATGAATGTCGACTCAGGGGCATTAAGGAAAGACGGGAAAATAGAGATAGCGAACGGGACATATCAGATAATATGCGAGAACCACCAGAGGCTGGGGAAGTGTTTAAGGGTTCTAACTCAAAAAGGAAGCGGAATATTGCCGACAATACAGGAAAACCCGAGACACAAAAACAAAAAAATAGCGAGTGGGATATTAATACACAAAGGCGGATTAAGGACTGATAACTCGGAGGGTTGTTTAACAATACCTCCGAACAATTATGACAAATTTATTTCATATTGGAATATAGGCGAAAAGGGAGTTTTAATCAAATTATGAAAAAAATGTTGCTTATCGGGAATGGAGTAAGCAGATTAAAGCCAGAGGTTCAAAAATATATACAAGATTGGATTGACAATAACACTGGCGAAATCTGGATATTTAA
>JAKQTP010000023.1 GCA_029563035.1 archaeon
ATATATGCGCCTCTAACGAAGTTTGTTTCTATTCTTTCAAATACCCACAAATCCTTTTTTGGTAAATATTTAATTGTGTTCTTTACACTTGGCATATCCTTTACCTTTTTTATATCGTAGTCGTTTAGACTTAATTTTTCACCCATATTTAATTCCTCCTTGCATTTAATAAAACTACTATTGAAAATATCCCTAATATTACAAATCCAATTAGTAACGGTATCCACAATGGTGCAAACACCCACCACCAGCTCCACTGGATAACATTACCTAATTTAAGTCCAAGAAATAATACAAACAATAAAAAGGCACCATTACCAAATATTGCTTCTTTATTGTCCATCAGGTTCACCTTCTTCTATAATCCATGTTGCATATCTATCTGCTGTTTGAACTAACCACACATACATCATTGTTAATGGGTTCTTTTTAAGGTTGTTAATAACATAATTATCCTTATCAAAATCAAATCCCATGTGCCAATATATTGCTTGTGCAACATCATCAGTTAGTTCAATATGTAATTTATTATTAATAACATACAGAGAATTAGCACTATGCCCTAGCTCTATCTGGCTGTTATAAATAAATGGTTCTTTATCTGACCTTTCTCCACTCTTTAGATACTTAGGTTCATAACTTCCAGCTTTACACACATCGTGAAGCATACCTATAAGTATTATTTTCTTTCTATCAAGACCTAAGTTTAACTTATCATTTAAATCAAGCATAGAATTAGTTACATTTATGCTATGTTCAACTAACCCACCTTCTACAGACAAATGATGCTTAGAACTTGCAGGAGACACAAAATACTTAATCTCAGCTAACTTTTCAATTACATCTTCTGTAACTACTTCTAATAATAGCTCTTTTGCTTTTTCAATCATTGTTTCACTTCCTCTACTAGTTTATCTAATGCTTTCATTTTCATTTTATAAAGTCTTTTAGCTAATCTAGGCACAACTTCATCAAGAAACACTAAATCTGCTTTTGCCTCATCTGTTAGTATTGGTTGTGAGATTCTATTCAATACTTTTTGGTTATAATTAAGTAAACAACCCATTGCTAAATCATAGGACTTTCCTAACTCATTTCTATCTTTATCATATCCTGCCATTTCCACCACCATTTTTGTTTTATATAAATAATATATGTACCGAAAGGTTTATAAAGAGATATGTTTTTTGAATAAATCTTTATTATTTTTCTTGAATTTATTATAACATTCAAGACAACAAAAGTATTTATCTTGAAAAATTATCCCTGCTGAAATTATTTGTTTATCGCACATATTACATTTTAGTTTTGTATACATTTATTTTCTCTCCTTTAAATATTTTTCCCAACACTTATCGTGCAGTTTCTTTCGTTCTTTAAGTTTTTTATCTAATGCAATTTCTCCATCAGTATAATATTCAATCCCACAAGGCTCTAAACCTTCCCAACCATCTGTATCCATTTCTGCAATTAAACA
>JAKQTP010000026.1 GCA_029563035.1 archaeon
GGTCAAGTTGGTGGATTAACTGATATTAATACTAGGGTTGATAATATGGGTAGAAATTATTACCAGGCTGAAAAACCATATAGTGCATCACACCCCAATGCCTTATCAACTGGTGATGAAAAAGGTAAAGGTCAAGTTGGTGATAGTGGTGATGTTGGTGGATTGACTGATATAAATACGAGAATCGATAATACTGGAAGAAATTTTTATAAATCAACACATCGTTATCCAGATTTTGAATTTTAATGAGAATATTACACGACATAGCAACACAGTTACTATTGGAACAAGATAGTAAAATTGATATTATAAAAAAAGCCATCGAAGAACGGATACCATTATCAATATACTATCGTGGACCCGCTCATGAAGTTAGAGAGGGTCAGAGAATTGACATAGAACCTGTTGTTATGGGACGACATATTAGAAGTGGTAACTTAGTTATTTGGGCATATGTTTTTAAAGGTGTTTCCAAAAGAGGAATACCAGGTTGGAAAATGTTTAGAGTTGATAGAATTGTATCGGCGAAACTTAATTATAATGTAAAAAATTTTGATCTCGATATAATACCTGGTTATGAAAAAGGAAAAGCCCCAGCATCGATGAAATCTCTTAGTAGTGTTGATGTGTTTTCTCCGTATTGGTTTAAAGCTGGTGAGAAATATGTTGCTCCGCCAGAACCAGAAATTAAAAAAGTTGAAAGACCAGAGCCGCCACAAGAGCCAGAAGAACCAGATATTCCACAACCTATTATTGAACCGATTCAAAAACCAGAAATTTCAAGTAAGGAATTTGCACGTAAAATTTATGCTGATTTAAAATCAAAATCAAGAAATATTAATGGACAAAACTATATTTCGTTCAATGATTATCAAAATGCTTTAAACCAGTTATATCACGCAAAAGAAGATGAATTTAAAATATATCAACGAGCTATTGGTGGTAATGAAAGACCTGGAGAAGGAACAAGAAAAAGATTTACTGATACATCAAAAAAAGAAATTGATACTTTCTTACATAGAGATAATATAGAAATAACAGATAATATAAATCAATTAGCGGAAGCTTATCGAATGATTACTAGGTTTGAAAGATTGATTAATTGGTAACTTAATATTATATTTATAAAAAAAAACAAAATGGCACTTGTACAGAGAAGAATAACACCCGATGAATTGGCCGAGAGATTAGCCAAATCAAAAAAAGTTTATGAGAAAGTTTCTAGTGGTGATTATGAGCGTGGTAATATTGTTGCATCAGATATTGTAAGTGACGTTAATATTCCGACAATGAATGAACAAGTCATTCAAACAGAGCCAATACCACAACATATAAAAGAACAGCCTCAACCAATCACAGTTGAAAAAATTCAACAATCAAAATTACCCGATGCTATCAAAAAGGCCATGATAGAACATCCGATTCCACAAATATCTATAAATGATGGGTTAGATATTAATCTTATGGCTAAGGCAAAGAAATTAATGGAACAAGACGAAACATTATTAACCAAAACAAGAAATAAGTCATCAACAACAGTTCAGAGACAAATAAAAGACGTAGAATTATCACAAATTAATGAAGATAAACTGGAAAAAATAATTGAAAATGTAGTTCGTAAAGTTCTTGATGAAAAATTAACACAAATTTTATCTGCGAATCAATTACAAACAATTAATGAAAATTTAGTTTTAAAAGTGGGCGATTCTATTTTTAGTGGAAAAATTACCAAAGTAAAAACTTCAAAATAATTTTGTTTTTTAAAAAATTTTTTGTATTATTTGATATAATTAAGCCAAATTATGTCAAAAATAAGAATTTTAGCAATACCACCCGATTCACATGGTGTGGGAAAATTTAGAATTATAAATCCTTACATTTATATTCAAGAAAATTATCCAGATGATTTCCATATTGATATTAAATCAGATGTGGAAAATAAGAATGAAGTTTTTGATGACTATGATATTATTGTCATGCATTCATTTGTTCATGGTAAGTTATCACCTAATGATAATTTAAACAGAATTAAATGGTTAAAAGATAAAGGAAAAATTGTTATTGCTGATTTTGATGATTATTGGGATCCAGGTATGAGACATCCCCAGTATATTCAAGCAAAATTAGGTGGTATCATAAAAAATAAAATTCAACTTTTAAATACCGCAACATATATAACTGTTACCACATCAGTTTATAGAGACACATTACGTAAAAAATTTGGTTTAAAAAATGTTTTTGTTTTCCCCAATGCTATTGATGAAACAGAATCACAATTTATACCAAAACCCATACTATCAGATAAAATAAGATATGGTTGGTTAGGTGGTTCATCACATTTGGCTGATATTGAACTTTTACGAAACGGTATTTCATCTATGCATGATACTTTTGGTGATAAAATACAATTTGTTCTTTGTGGTTTTGATTTACGTGGTACAATAACTGAAATTGATCAAGTAACCAAGAAAAAGAATGTTCGACAAATCAAACCAGAAGAAACTGTGTGGTATAAATATGAAAAAATATTTACTAAAAATTATTCTGTCTTAGATAAAGAATATTTGAATTTTTTACACACATTTAAAGAGAGTGAATATAACGATAAAGATAAACCATATGTCAGGCGATGGACGAAAGAAATAACTAAATATGCTACAAATTATAATTATTTAGATGTGTCATTAGCCCCGCTTGTTTTGTGTGATTTTAATGAACATAAATCACAACTAAAAGCAATTGAAGCCGGATTTTTTAAAAAAGCACTTATTGCTAGTGCAATACATCCATATACAATTGATCTTGTTTCAGCAATTGATTTTGGTGGAAAATATAATCCGAAGGGAAATGCTTTATTAGTCGATCCAAATAAAAATCACAAACAATGGTTTCAACACATGAAAAGATTAGCAGAAAATCCTAATATGATTGAAGATCTGGGAAATAAATTATTTGAAACAGTTAAAGACAAATATTCGTTAAAACAAGTATGTAAGGAAAGAGTTGATTTTTTAAAAAAAATAAGTAACAAATAAAAAAAAATAAATTATGTATTATCTAGTAACAGTAGGTTATGAAACAGAACAACTAGACAGGAATGGCGATCCTCGTCTTCAAAAAGTTAAATATATTGTTGAAGCTGAAAGCGTTGAAGAAACAACAATTATAATGGGGCAATATCGAGATGGTGATGCAAGAGGTAGTGATGTACTTTCAATAACTCAAATGCCTATAGAGTGTATTATAGATCCAAAAAATCGGCCAGAATTTTACAAGAAAAAGTAATAATAAAACTATGTTAACAACAAAAAAAATAGAACAAAATAAAACCACATTCATTGAAACCAATGAAAAGTACGGCATTATGACTAAAGAACTATTAGATTTTTTGGGTGAAGATCTATTCATAGCACCGTCTACTAGTAGTTTGAATATGACCGGGAGTTATCCTGGTGGTCTTTTACAAATTACAATAAGAGCGTGTAAATATGCTATTATGACAAATGAGATTCTTCCTACTAATTTAAAACATCCGATTGAATCAATAGTCAAAACAGTATTTTTAAGTCAAATAGGAAAGGTTTTTATGTTTCGTTTAACTGAAAATGAATCATTAAAGAAAAAAGGTCAATTGTATGAATTTAGCGATGATCTTATAAGACTTCGTGTAGGTGAAAGATCGGTATATTATGCATTACAACATGGAGTTACATTAACAGAAGAAGAATTTCAAGCTATTATAAATTATGATAAAGACGATGATGATAAGATGGCTAAATATTATTCATCATCTTTATCATCAATAATAAGGTGGGGTTTTGAAATTGCTGTAATGGAAGAAAAGAATGAAAAAAAGTGAAATTGAAAGTTATTTAAGAGAATTAGAAAAAATTGATAAACAGCTAGATGGGTGTGATAATGGTGATAATGATGATTTATTAAAAGAATTAAATCATATTCTTGCTGATCTTTCAAAAGATATAGAATTAGAATTATCAAAACCCACATTAAAATTTGTAAATAGATCAGATAATCCAGATCCGGTATTTGCACATGAAGGTGATAGCGGTTTTGATTTACGTGCCAATATACAAAATAATGTTGTTATAAATTCCGGACAAACTAAATTAATACCAACGGGACTTTATTTTGAGGTAGGTAAAGGACTAGAAGTTCAAATTAGATCTAGAAGTGGTTTGGCAATGCATTATAATGTATTGGTGTTAAATTCACCAGGAACAATAGATTCACAATATCGTGGTGAAATACAAATTATTCTTACAAATTTAGGTGATACACCATTTGTTATTCAACATGGCGACAGAATTGCACAGGCGGTTGTTTGTCCAGTATATGGTGAAGGGTTACTTAATTTAGAGAAAGTAGATGATTTAACTGAAACCAAAAGAAATAGTGATGGTTTTGGTTCTACCGGAAAATCATAAAAACCTAATTTAAAATCATACAATTTTTTAATTTTTACGAGAGTTTATAATGTAATGTTAAAGAAAATTATTTAGTATTTTCTTTACTTATAATAAAAAAACTATTATATTTCTCGTAATTATGGTTGTATATATAAGTATTAATGGGGTACTGCGTAATATTATACAAAAATTCGAGTATCACTATAAAGATTATTTTTTAGAAACTGAAACAACAGAAGACGACTATTTTGAATATGATATAAAATATCCAATATTAAACGACGATCTTCATAATAGTTTTAATTTTCAGTCAGAAGAGGAATTTAATAATTTTTGTTATATTGAATTTCCTTTAGAATTATTTGGTCATGCCGGATTAAGTTATCAAACTGCGGTAAGTGATCTAAATAAGGTTATATATGAAAATAAAAATGTGAGTTTCACATTAATCGGTGTTGATGAATTTGGTAAAGCAAAACCATCAACTTTTTTCTTTTTATCAAAAAATGGTTTTTTAGGAAATAATGTAAAATTTATAACTTTTGATAACATTGAAAAGGAATGGGAACAATGTGATATGTGGATAACAGATAACAAATTTATTCTAGATAAATGTCCGGAAAATAAGATACCAGTAAAATTTAATACTAAATATAATGAACATTTTACGATTGAAAATGAAATAAATGATCTAAAAAAAATAAATGAATTATGCTTGAAATTTTCGGAAAAGAATACTACATCGATGTAGATGCAATAATTAATGTTTGTCTTCTGGAAAATAAAAAAAATAACATTTTTTCTGATAAAAATGAACAAATGTTATTGAATGAAGATGAAAATGACGTTCTATCTTTAAATACAGAAAATATATTAGAATTAAATGTATTTAAATATGAAATATTTAAAGGTTGTGTTGAAAGACTTTTAAATGAACTATCTGAACCAGATCCTGAATTAGAAATATTTGGTGGGCAAAAATTTGGTATTTCATTTAAAATAGCATATAACACATTATTAAAGTATAATATATTAGTTGAAAACAATCATGATGAATAAACAAACAAATATTGAAATTTTTCAAGAAGCGTTAAATAGAATAGAAAAAAATGAAAATTCTATCTATTTTCTAACATATGACACTAAAAATAATGCACGAGCAGCCATTAAACATATCTATGACATGGCACTGGCATTGAAAGAATTTGGATATAATGCTAAAATTCTTGTTGAAGAAAAAACATATGGTGGTGTGAATGGTTGGTTGGGTGATGAATACGACATATTGCCAATAGCAGCAATAAAAGAAGATAACGTTCAAATTAGCGTTGATGATATCATTGTTGTTCCTGAAGTTTATTCTAATATTTTACAACAATTATCAAATATTAGGTGTGTTAAAATCATGTTATTACAACAAAAAGAATACATGTTTGAAGCATTGCCTATTGGTAGTAGATGGAGTAGTTTTGGGTTTGATAAGTGTATAACCACCACTAAAGCGGCTAAAAAATATATTTTAGAATATTTTCCAGAAGCTTTAGTTTATTTAATACCACCATATATTGGAGATAATTTTAAGCCCACAGAAAAACCAACAAAACCATATATCGCAATTAGTTGTAGAGATCGGGTACAGCATAGAAAAATTATTTCCGAATTTTATTTAAAATTCCCACAACTTCGATGGATTACTTTTAGAGATATGGTACAAATGTCATATAATGAGTTTAGTGATGCATTATGTGAGTGTATGGTGTCGGTGTGGATTGATGATGAATCAACATTTGGGACCTTTCCTTTGGAATCAATGAAATGTGGGGTTCCTGTTGTTGGTAAAATACCATTTACTGAGCCAGATTGGTTATCTGAAAACGGATTTTGGACGTATGATGGTAATAAAATTTCAGAACTTCTAGGAACATATGTATTAGCTTGGCTTGATGGTGTTGAATTAACAGAAGATGTTAAAGAAAAAATGAACATGTCACATTTACCATATACAAAGAAAATACATAATGAGTCAACACTATCTATTTTTACAACAATTATAACACAAAGAAGTGAATTAATAAAAAATACGATAGAAAAAAATAAAACAGAAATAACAGAATGAAAAATATAACAATAATATTACCAGTATATAAATTAGATAGTGATGACATTGAAATGTTACACAAAGCATTACTATCAGTTGAAGATTTTCACAACGATGTGAAAATCATAGTAGTTTGTCCTAGTTATTTAAAGTCAATAATTAGCGGTATTGATTTTGGTCAAAAATTAGAAGTAAAAATCATCTATAATTCAACATCAAAAACAGATTTTTGTACTCAAATAAACATAGGTATCGATGAGTGTAACACAGAATGGTTTTCGATTCTTGAAATTGATGACGAATATAATAAAATATGGTTGTCCTCGATGAATGAATATATAAAATCATTTAATGATGTTGATGTTTTTCTTCCAGTAGTTAAAGACGTAAATGTTGAAGGAAAATTTTTAGGTTTTTCAAATGAATCTGTCTGGGCTTATGGTTTTTCTGATCGACAAGGTTATTTAGATAATTCATTACTGTTAGAATACCAAAATTTTCAAACAAGTGGTGGATTATATCGAACTAAAGTAATTATAGACAATGGAAAATTCAAAGACAATATTAAATTAACATTTTCATATGAATTTTTGTTAAGATTAACATATAATGGTGTAAATATTATGTCGGTACCAAGAATTGGTTACTTACACGTTAATCTACGTGAAAATTCGTTATTTTGGAAGTATAAATATGATGAAAACGAGTCGTTATCTGAAAATGAGGCCGAATTTTGGTTAGAAACCGCAAAAAAAGAATATTTTTTTAAAAATAAAAGAGATATTGTGTTTAAAAAACCTTAAATGCCACGCAAGAGAACCCAAAAATTTTATTTTGGGGAGGAACAAGAACAAGCAGTAATAAGATTTATCAAAGCTGAAACCGAAGAAGAAAAGAACAAGATATTCAATGAATATTTAGAAGAACCTCTCACAATTATGATTGAAAGTATTATCCGGCGATATAAATTATATCGTAGAGGATTTACTTTTCGTGATCAACACGCGGATACTATGTCTTTTTTGATGACAAAAGCGCCTAAATTTGATCCTACTGCAAATAAGAAGGCATATTCATATTTTGGTACTATTTGTAAGAATTATTTAATGGGTTCCATACAAAAAGATGTAAAAGATTTCAATAGAACTGTTTCTTATGAAGATATTTCAACATCAATTAATGAAAATCCGGACTTTTCTTACGTTATTGACACATCACCAATTGATTATAAAGAAATTATCACAAAATTATCAATAAAACTTGAAGAATTTGTTGAAAATGAAAAATTAAATGAAAACGAAATAAAATTAGGGTATGCATTAATCCAAATTTTCAATGATTTTGATAAAATATTTCAAATTGGTGAGGGTAATAAGTTCAATAAAAACTTAATTTTACTCGCAATACGTGAAATGACCTCATTATCAACTAAAGAGATACGAGTATCACTCAAAAAATATAGAAAACTGTACGACGGGATTATTTCTGACTTTTTAAATTATTAAAAACAACACTATTTATTGCATATATTATTTAAAATGAGAAAAAAAAGAAAAATAATTGAACTGAGTGTCGATTCTGCATTAGCTTTAATGCAAGAAATTTACAACGACATTGTTGAGCAGAAAAATAATGCCTCAATAATCATGAAAAAGATGTTGGCCTTTATGAAAGAAGCTGATGATATGAGTATGATTGGACCTGTTATTAAAGAACAACAAAAAATTCTTAATGATTGTACTGAAAAGAAAATTTCATTAGTGAAATTACAAAATGCAATGCTAAAACAAAACGGACCAAATGATAAAAATAGAGGATTTAGTGAAACACCATTAACTGATGAAGAACGAAAAATTCTTGATGAACTTATAGGTGGTGATGATAAAGAATCTGAAAATAAAGATGATGGTGGAAAATATACTTTTTAATGGGATTAAATGATGATTTAGTAAACAAGATTACGAAAGAACTTTCGATTATTAAAACCATCAATCAAGATCCAAATTCTTTAATTGATGGTATGTACGAAAATCATGCCTCACAATTAGAGAACTTAAATGGTATTGTTAAAAAAACTGTAACTGATTTCACATCAAAATTAACAGGAGGCTCACAAAATAAAAAAGATATTTTTGAACAAATTGTAAGAATTGCAGAAAGTTTTGTTGGTGATGAAAAAGAAGATCAAATTAATGCAAAAACAAAGCCTTTAGTAACAACAAAATTAAAAAAATACGCAAAAGAAGCTGGATATAAAACACTACAACAAAGCAAAGAAATCATCTTAACCGAAACAAAAAAATCATTTTTTGGTGGTGTGGGTACATGTAATCCAACAACACCACTGGATACGACTGGTTTAGATATTTCTCCAAAAGAATTTGATTTTATGGGTATGTTAAAAACAGACCCGATGTCAATTACCGGAAAACTCATATATGAAAGTGTTGTTCCAAATGAAACAAATGATATTAAATTTAACCAGATTCTTTATAATACATTTACAACATATCCATATGATTTTTTTACAAAAAGTAATGAACATTTGTTTTCAATAACATGGAATCCAAACAATCAAAATTATACAATATATGGATTGACACCCACGACACCAATTGGTGATTTTATTGATAACTATTATAACTCGATAGAGTTTCCGGATATTGAACATGTTTTAAAAACAACAACACATATGGTTTTGGGTGGTGACGCAGTTAATGTTGAGCCAAAAGCATTTCAAATTGGAATGAAAAAAGGTAATAGACTACTTAAAAAAATATTTTCATTATGTAACAAAGAAACAACCAATCAACCATTAATGAAAAATACTTTTACAGAATTAAATGAAGATGAGTATGATATAATTAATTATTTTGATTTTGATGATGTAGAGGGTATTGATTTAGACGATGAAGACGCAAAATATAGGGGTGTGTTGAAATTTAGAGATTGTGATAATTTCGAAATACCACTTAACACCAACTATCCTGAAGATTTTGTTTATTTTCTAGATAGTAGTGACAAAACTATTGATGAAAATGTTGATGACACATTAAATAATGCGGCAATTGATGCTTATGAAGAATCTGGTGGTTCAATACCACTTGAAGGGTTTCAGATATCAATAATAAAAGACTTTATTTTACAATTTCCCAAAGCATTAGTGATGACTTTTTTATCACCAAAAATGTTTTTTCCGATCATATTAATACATAAACATGTAAAAGAAAGTTTTGCTTCAGCTGAAGAGTATATGAGATCTCTACATAATTTATTTTATAACATTATCAGTGCATTATTTTGGAAATTTAATAAAGAATTTTGGTTACTTATTAAACAAGATTTATTAAAATTTATAAGAAAAATTGCAATCGCAATTCAAATGAATAAAATAAAAAGACTAAAAATTATTGTTAAAATATTGATTAACATATTAAGAAAAGCATTAACTGTTGAAATAAAAAGTTGTAAAGAATTGTTTTCTGCTATTTTGGGTACTATAAACACATCTCTTAATTCTAGTACTAAATTACCAATGCCCAATTTATTATTAAGTCTTTCTGAATTTTTACCTGGATTTAGTAATGATAGGGCATATATGAATATTATACGAAAACTAGAAAATGCTGGTGTTAATGTCGGTCCAATATATGGGACGACAAATAAATTACTTCCAATAGTTAAATGTATTGTTGATGGGTATACGGAAGAAATTGACACCAATTCTTATGTTAAAGTATCAGTGAAAAGCATTAAAATTCCAACTCCTGTTGGACCTATAACAATACCACCAGGTATACTTGAAGGATATGGAAAAATGTTATAATATGGAAAAAGAAAAAATAAAAGAAATTGTTGAAAATGTAACAAATAAACCTAATAAAGTTTTGATTGAATGTAGAGATTCTTTATTAGATGAGTTTGAAAAAACAAAAGAGTTGATTGTTAATTTGACAAGACATTTGGAAGCTATCGAAGAATATTATAATGTAATAAATAACGAAATTGGTAAAAGATTAAAATAAATGAAATTTATTGATATTGGTATATGTGTAAATAATAAAGATCCAAAGGGTATTGGTAGAATAAGATATCGCCCCTATGGTGTTTTTACAAGTGAAATTGAAAATGGTGTAAAATATGATGAATGGGACGAAAAAGATCCTTTTTTGGCAATTCCATTTCTACCTCTTCATATAAATATTATACCACAAATACAACAATCTGTTAAATTATTAAAATATGACACTGAAAAAGACACACAAAACGTGGAATATGTTGCAGGACCATACACATCACCACATGACTTACAAAATCAAACATTTTTAGTTCAACACCAAGATACAACATATGGCGGTACGATAGTAAAGGGTACAAAAGAAATTAGAAACAAAAGTGGAAAATTTAACAGTCCAGTTACAAAGGGCTCTATGGTTGATGACAAAGATACTGGTGTTCGTGGAAATTATGGTTCTGATGTTTTTTTTACAGAAAACGGTATACAATTACGAGGTGGTTCACTAATAAGTAAAAATAGTGGTAAAAAAGATGTGTTAGACTATCCTCAAGTTGCAAAAAAAATGGCAAGATTTAATTTAAAAAAATTCCCAAAAACATATAAAACAACCAGGCAAACAGTTGATACATCTAAAATTGCTGTTAGTAAATTGAGATATATTATAGAATACGAAATTGATGATTTTGATATTCCAACACTTGCTAGTTTTTACATTTATAAAGTTATTGGTGGTGACACAGATCAATTCAATACTGATGTGTTTGATGAAAGCTCAATATTACCAATTGACGACACTAAAGCATTATCTCTAATCAATATTAATGATAATTTTACTGGTGTTACATTTCAAAAAACTCTTAAAGAAAATACAATTCAATCTGCATATATTGAAATTCGAAATATTCTTCAATTATTGGACGGGAAAGGGTTAAGTGTGTTTGGAAACAAATATTTAAACGATGAAATTCATCCATTTTATTTCCGGCCGACAAATAATTTAAGATTGGTAAAACACATAAATAAAACTACATTTATTAATAAAATTCAAGTTCGTAACATATCTGGCGGCTCGGGACTAATATATTCTAGACAAAATGCGACACCACCATTAATTTCAAACAAAAAAATAGATAATGTTGCCAAAGAAGTAAAAAATGCTGGAGAACAATCATTTTCATCATTAAGTGCTGATAAAATTTTTCTAACAAGTACGAGCCCAAATGTCGGACCAAATGTTAAAGCTATCAATTTTAACGAATTGGATGAATATGAATTAACTCAAGAAGATTATGTAAATAAAATAGAACCGAATACATATGCACTAGTTCGTGGTGAAAATTTATATAATGTACTAATGGCAATGGTTAAATTGATGGAAAGTCATATTCATAACATAAACGAGCCATTGGTTCAATCCGATCCAAGATGGATTGAATTGTCTAAGTTAATTAGTACACTACGTGATGATTTATTAAATGAATCACTCCGAATAAACTAATCACATATTTATAGTAAAAACTCATGTCATACTATAGATCATATTTCAAAAAGAACAATACGATACTCAAAAATTCGTATATTAATACCGCCAAAAACCCAAATACCGAGATATTT
Source organism: archaeon (assembly GCA_029563035.1). Next base: position 12,158 of record JAKQTP010000026.1, read on the forward strand.
TATGGTAATGGTTTTTCGAAATTTATTTTTCAAGTCGATTTTTCTCAATTACAAGAAAAAATTAATAACGGTGATTTTATATTAAATGAGAATACCACACACCGACTTCACCTGACTAATACAATTTTTGGTGACGAAACATTACTGGGTGAAGAAAGAGGTACTGGTAGAGAAAGAGCGGTTTCGTTTGACTTAATACTGTTTGAAATTCCGGAGTTTTGGGATGAAGGTGTTGGTTTTGATTATGATAAAGTAGTGGATTTTACAACTGGTAATTTAACGTATGATTTACGTCCGTCTAACTGGTTTAATCGTAGCTCAATTTCCGGATGGACTGAAGAAGGTATATATAGCACAACACCAACAATACTACAAAGAATTCATTTTGATAATGGTAATGAAAATATTGATGTTGATATTACAGATTATGTGAATAATATATTATCTGGCCTAACTGAAAATTACGGTCTGGGTTTGGCTTTTGACCTTCCATATGAACTTATAACAACATTAGCACCAGAACAATCAGTTTCTTTTTTTACAAAATACACACAAACATTCTGGGAGCCATTTGTAGAAACAATTTTTGATGATGTTATTGATGACAACAGAGAAAGTTTTTATGTTGGTATTTCAAATAGGAATTTATATCTGTATGTTAATTATATGGGTAATCCTTATAATCTTGATGAATTACCAATCGTTGACATTCTAGATCCTACGGGGTCAGTAATACCAACACTATCTGGTCTGACACCAGAACATGTCAGGAAAGGTGTTTATAAAATATCTTTTGGTGTTGATGGTATTCTTTGTGAGGGAAAACGTTTTTTCTATGATAGATGGTGTAATATTATCATAAATGGTCGAGATTTAGATTGTGTAACACAAAAATTTATACCAAAACAATTCAATGATTTTTTCCAAATCGGACCAAATCAAACCAGTGTTGATAAGTTTGCTGTACAATTTTATGGTGTATCATTGAACGAAAAAATTAAAAGAGGTTCTACAAGAAAAATTGTTGTAACATTCAGATCAATAGACAATCCACCCAAATCCGTATTAATGGATGATGTTTATTATAGAGTCTACGTCAAAGAAGGACGAACACAGGTCAATGTGTGGGAATGGACTAAATTGGATAAAACAAATGAAAATTCATTTATGTTAGATACGTCTTATATGATTCCTCGTGAATATTGGGTTGAATTGCGAACTATGATTAATGGTGAAGATGTATTTTACAAAGATGAGATAAAATTTGAAATTGTTTCAGAAAAGTAAACATTTACATAATTAGAAAAATTCACTATCTTATGTAAGTGAAATCGGTTTACTTAATACGAGGCAATGATGGTAAATATAAAATTGGTATTGCCAAAAATCCTAAAAAAAGAATAAAACAACTTCAAACCGGAAATTCTGATGAATTAACATTAATTGAAACATATCCATCAGAAAATGCATCAAAAATTGAATCGGCATTACATCGTCAATTTTCACATGTGAAATTAAATGGTGAGTGGTTTGATTTGTCAATAAAAGAAGAATCCCAGTTTATAAAAAATTGTGAAAATATTGACAAAACAATTATAACATTGCGTAAAATGGGGAATACCTTCATTTAAAAATTGAAAATCTACCTTGTTTTAATGACTGTGGAGAACGAATTACATTTTAGTCATCAACCTCTATAACAAATGAACGATCATCGTGGAAAACGAACCAGAACAAGTCCTGAATGAAAAAAACATAATCTTAGAAGATCAAAAAATGTAAAATAAAAAAAGTATTAATTTTTTTGATCAATTCAATAGTTCGTTTAAATTGTGTATTTTCTTTTATTGTTTTCTTTTGTTCTGTTAAATCGATAATATCGTCCGGTGATGGTTCATTCACAATAGGGACAGTATAACCATATCTTTTCTGAATATATTTATCTATTTCTTCTTTATAATATCCTAGTAATTCACCAATTTCACGAGCCTCTTCCGATGTTTTATCAGCTAAATATCCATTATTTTTTCGTGCGATTTCATATAACCTCAATGCTTTTTCTTTGTTACGATATACAATAGCTTTCATTTCATTTATACCTATCATTCGTATAGGTATAATATCAAATTTATACTTTTCCAAAATTTTCCTGAATCTTTTGGATATTGTCATATACGCAACATCACGTTTTCCCTTAATAAGTGTTAATAATGACCCTTCATCTGTACTAGCTTCACTGGGGTGAATTTCTTCGTTTAATAATGTATTGTATCTTTCAAGAAGGGATAAACGACTCATTTAAATTATTTTATTTATAAATAGTTTTCAATCATAAAAAATAACATCAACTTTACATTCTTTTAACATTTGTAACGCTTTTTCCTGAGATTCATTCCATTTTTCTTTATTTTTTGTAGTACAAATTGATTTACAATAAACGGCTTTTATTCCAGAATTGATAATTGCCCGAGCACAATCCGCACATGGTATTCCTGATGTTACAATAATTACAGATTCATCAAGTGGTATTCCAACTCGTGCTGCGTTATAAATTGCATTGCGCTCAGAATGTTCAAAAAAATAATACTTTTCAGGTCGTTCCTGACGTTCTGGTACTTCGTCATCTAATCCTCTAGGAAATGAATTATATCCAGTAGAACGAATTTCTTTATCTTTTCCAACAATAACAGCACCAATTTGCGTTGACCGGTCTTTTGATTTAAGTTTAACCTGTTCGGCAATATTAATAAAATACCGAAGCCATTCTTCATTTAACTTTACCATATTGTAAGCTTATTAATTATTTCTTGTTTTTTTCCCGTTTGTTTTATTCCTTCCATCCACAATGGTGTATGAACAAAATGATTATTATTAATCCAATATTTGAGGTCAAGATCATCTATAGCAACCCAGAATGTGGGTTTGTGCACATCAACATGTTCCAATATTTCCATTGCACGTTGTTCTTCAAGTAAATTTATTGTTTTATTTGGTAAAGATTTTGTAATGTCAATTGGATGTTTAATAACTTTTTGCCATTCAAATATACCCTTAAAATCTTCTAGAGTATAATGGTCTTTCCAATCACTTGATATTATAATTTCAGCTTCTGTTTTTTCAAGAATTTCATTAAATACCTTAACAGCTTTTGCATTGAAACGATGAACGTAACCCCATTGTGTTAATTTTGGGTGGATTTCACTTCCCAGACATAGAACACCATCAAGATCGAGATATATGTATTTTTTCATGGTACAAATATAAATAATGTTAAGGAATTAATTCGTATTTAATCAAGCCACAATCCCAAATACGTTCAAAACCGAGTTCTGTTGTTAATTCTTTTTCTGATTTTGTAAAATCCAAGTCAGGATATTTTTTTCGAAGACCGGTTTTACCAAATCCAAATTTATGGAATCGTTTATAACGATCAATTTTTGAATTATAATAAAAATATCTGGGTTTGATTATATCAGATATTTTAAATCCAATATGTGTATAAAGATTATTTGTACTGTCTGGCGTCCATCGTCTATCAGCAAAACTTATAATTTTTGGTGGTTTATATTCATTAATAAAATGTTTAAGCATTTTTGACGCCAAACCAGGTATAATATAATTCTGATGGACAGCATATCTTGATAATTCATATTCACCTTCGACAGATTTCGTCATGTTTCTTTGTTCATTAAAAGTCATCACGCCAACCATTGTATTATTATAAAAAGCACCGTAATGTATTGTTGAACTATCATTACCTTGAATGTGGTTGTCATTTAAAAAAATTGATTTTTGTTCTGGTGTAATTTTATTTATTACGACTTTTCTAGCACCTATTTTAATACCGTTATTTACTTTCAATATATGTTTTAATTTGTTTTTTATTATATCTTTCTTTAACACCCACTCATCTTCAAAAATGTGAAATAATTTATATCCTAATTCAAGACATTCTATTGTTTTATTTAAATGATATGTTGGTGTTTTTCCCATTTTTTCTGTATGAAAATACAAACCATTATATTCAATTGCAATTTTTAATTCAGGAATAATTATATCAATTTCTTTTCCGTTTAGTAATTTGCGATTTTTACTTTTTTCAGTAATGAAACCCAATTCTTTAATAAATTCTTTTATTTCGATTTCACCACTCGATTCCCATGTTGGTGTTTGATTTATATTTGTTAATTCAGCAGTCTCGCTAAGTTTTTTTGATGTTTTATTTGAAACAGATTTTTCATTCGGAAACATTAATTTATATTCGGTTTTACTAATTTGATGAACATTTTTAAGATGAGTATTTGTAATCATCCTCATTTTTTTTCCACAGAGTTTACATACAACAAAGTTTTCATTATTTTTTAAAAATTGTTTTTCTTTTTCTTTTTTGATAAATGTTGGATGTAAATAAAGATCTTCTGGAAATTGTTCAAGATACTCTTTGATGGTGATTTTATGTTTCTCTTTAACATGTATTTCAAAACATCCTGTTTGATTTGAAATGTCAGTTGTTGTCCAATCACAAAGTTTACATTTTCTTACTTTTTTCTTTTCAATTTCAATAATATCAAAATATTCTTCAAACCATTTTTTCCCAAACTCTTTTTCGTATTTTTTTCTTTGATAGTTGTTTTTAGGGATTTTAATATCACCATATAAACCTAGAATATGTTCTGTCAATGCGCCAGATAAGTTATTAATATCACTAAATTCTTTTTGTGTTTGCTTGCATCGGGCAACCATGATTTTATTTCCGGACGATGATTGGTATTTCAAAGTTTTTGTTTTTCCAATTTCTTTACTTTGTATATTTTTATTTTGGCCACCTCTTTTGTTTATTTCAACACCATGACTTTTTAAGATTTGACTAACCTTCTTGTGATCTATTTTATATATTTCACCAAGCTTGTGTGTACTACTAACATTAGATTTATAGAGATTTATCATCTCCAAAATGTCCTCGTTGGTTAATTTTTTTGTTTTCATGTTTAAATATTTCATACAAATGTATGTATAAAAAATGAAAAAACCAAATATTTCCCCTTTAATTTTACACCAAACAAATAAAAAAAAATAAGAAAATTTTATGACACTTAAAGAGTATATAAAAAAATAAAGGGGTGATAACACCCCTTTATCATATTGATACACAATAGATGATTACCGTAAAGTATGAAGGTTAAATACCTGAATACCTTTCACATCAATAACACCAAAGTACCTGTTATTAACCATTTTTTTCGCGTACCTTGTCATGATACCTTTTATTGGTGTGAAGTTAAACGGATTGTACATCGTTGGAGTAAGCTGTAGAGGCACATACGGTGCATATACATAACCAGCATCCAGTAATGATTTACCCTTATGTCCGATGAGGATTTTGTTAGGTGGGAAATACGGGTCACGATAAACCTGATAACGACCACCAAGTGTACCGATTCTTTCGATACCCATGTTATACTGATCCTGCTCAGGCTGAGCGTTGGATACGTGGAAGTACTCAAGGTCATCGAATACTGCAGAAACTTCTGAAGATACGACGATCCAGTTGGCTCCACCCCTAAGAGTTGTTTTATGTATCTGTGCAGATAACTGGTTGATCTTGGTTATCAAGGTCTGGTTCCAGTCTTTCTGTGTATATCCAGCGAAGGATGATCCGGCATTACCATATCTCCATTCGTTATAGTCCCAACGAGCTTTCCATGCGGCACCCTTTCTTAAGTCACGAAGGATTTCACGGTCTACCTCAGCAGCGATTTGTTCTGAAAGAAGAGCTGTTAACTCAGCTTCAGCATCGATGTTGTGGAATGCGCTAACGTCCTGTGCTAGTTCAGGTGACCAAGCAGCCCTTAATTTTCTTTCTGTTACAGAAACTGTTACTGATTGAAGATCAAATGATACTTCACCAATTTCAGATTCGAACTCAAGGGTATCGTAAGTTCTATAAGTTAGTAAGAATTCAGTTGCGGCCGGTGTTCCGCTAAACTGTGAGAAGCCAGATAATGGGTTGTAACTTTCAACATCAACACTTATGTAGATACTACCAGTTTCATCACAAATATCCTGATATCTACCAAGTGGGAAGGATGTTGAAGAAGCTTTATTACCATATTCGATAATACCTTTTCCGTACTTCTGAGTTACGATATGGAAATTTCTAGATGCTCCACCAAAGAAAACTTCTGCAGATGCCAAGAAATCTTCAGTATCCATAATGTTACCATATGCACCAATCAATTTACCCTGGCCGTCCATTGAGAAGCCAGTAAACTTAACAATGATTTGTGAGTGTAAATCATTAGTTGCACCTGTAGCTGTTGCTGATTCGTTTGCTTTACCGTTTTCAAAAGTAACAATAGTACTACCAGTTAAACCTGATACAACATACTGTCCTTTTGAATAATCGAAAAGACCAGTTTCTGGCGAGTTACCAGTACCATCATCGTTTTCATAAAAACGATCATAGAGGTTAACTGCATTATCATCATACCCAGCACCTAATGCATCAGTATTACTCGGCATTTTGTATGGATCATAATGACTACCATTAGCCTTTCTATCCTGAATCTTCGGAACGAAGAAGAACAGTTTACCGATAGGTAAGTTCATAGCCTGAACACTAACGATGTCGTTAGCTAACAGCTTAGAGAAAACACGGCGGATAATCGGGAATACAACAGTTTCAAACGAACCTGATGAGTCAGATACAGCCGCCTCATTAATCAGATAACTAGCCTGGTTTTCATATAACTGAGCGATGTTATCTTTCATGTGACCATTGAGTCCTTCTAGGAATCCAAGGTCATCCCATTTTTTTATGGTATCTTCTTTGATAACACGGAGGTGTTTTAGTCCAATGTTACCAACAATACCTGATTCTAATAATGCTCCCATTTAATTTATAGGTTTTAAATTTTTTTATTGTTTATTATTGGTTTATTTTTTTCATTAACTCTTTCATTCTCTTAAACTGAGGATTTTCGTAAGCTTTTGACTCCGATAACATTTCAACCGATGAAGATGATGGTGTTGAAGTGATTTTCTCCACAGCAGTTTCACTAAATGGTTTTTTGTTATCTAACTCAGCTTTAATAGTAGAATAAAGTTGTTTAGATTCTGATAATACCGAAATTGTGTCAAATCTTTTTAGAATGTCCAGTTTTTCTTGTCTAGTTGTCGAATGTTCGGTAAACAGACGTGTAGCATACGCTAGATTTGCGTTAAATACAGCAACTTCGTTAAGTTTATCTTTGAAGAGAACCAAAGCCTTTTTATATTCATCATTCTGCTTTTTAAGTGTTTTAACTTGTTCATATAAATCAGCAGCATTGTGAATTGTCTGAGCACCGGCGTGATGAACGTGTTTGCTAGGAAGACCAGTTCTTGGTTCTGCAGCACGTAAACCATGTTTGTTACCCTTTGTTCTTGCAGCTTCAGTAGCTTCAATTTCCTTAACGTCTTTATCTCCACACTCATCACATTCTTTTTGTTCTTTAGGTTCTTTTGTTACAGGTTTACTAACACCCTTTAGAGCAGTACCCTGACGAGTCGGATCATTTGTTTGTGATTTACCAGCACCAAGATTGTCATACTTTTTAGGCGTGTCCATATCTTTAACACCAGTACCTGGACGACCATCTGAGGTTTTTACCTGACCTCTTCCCGGTTCTTTTGTTTGAGGATTACTTGATCCAGGAACACCAGTACCGGGTCTTTTGGCATCATTAACGAATGATTCTTCGTTTGCCTGTAATTTTTTAACACCCTTTTGTGGAGATGTTTTGTCGAAAGGTTTACCATCTTGTAATGTGTGTGTTTTATGAACGGTCACACTTTCTTTGGTCTCCCTCTTTTTTGCTTTTTGATCAAAAGGTTTACCGTCACTAAGACTAACCTCTTCTTTTACATCAAAATCAAATGACTCGTCATCATCGAGTTCAATTTCGTAAACGATTTCGTCATCACCAGTTTCATCAATTTGTTCAGCTAGTTCATCTGGCATTTCACCAGTGTCATCACCACCCAAATCTTCATCATCAAGTTTAATGATATAATCATTTCCTTCATCTGAGAATTCGACAGTATTTCCTTCTTTTTTGACAATAATACCATCTTCAGGTTTCATAGCTTTGAATACTTTCAAAACTTCTTCTTCAGATGCATCAGTCATATCAAGAACTTCATCGTCCTCTTCATCTTCAGCAGGAAGATCTAGACCTGAATCTTCTTCAGTGTCATTTTCATCGTCTACTGGAAGCGGTAAATCTTCATTACCGTTATCCACAGGTTCATTATCGGAAGTTTCTTCATCATCTGGTGTTATACCATCAACATCTTTTTCTACTTCTTCAGGATCTTTTTCATCCTCTTGTTCTTTTAGCAAATCATTTAGTTCTTGTTTCATTGTTGAAGCAAGTATACCTTTTGCGTTTGCTTTTACCGCCTCTTCAAGTGTTTGCACTTGAAGTAATGCTTGTTCTAAAATAGATTTCTGAGCCATTTTTATCTTTTATTTATTTTTATAAATATTATGATTTTATTAAAAGTTTATCTTTATGCACTTTAAATCAAAAAAAAACCATTATTTTGAAAGAAAATTATCTAATCTTCCCATTAATGATTTAATTTTATTTTCTTCTGGGGTATTTTGTGGTATGGTTTCTTCAAATTTCGCCTTATCATTTAAATCACTAAATACATAAGCGCCGGGGGTTGAAGGTGACGAAACTAAATCGAAACAAACTAATTCAAAATCATCTTGAACAACGTTTTGTCCTCTTTCACTTTTTAATGAACCAACACCACGAGAGGATATACCTAACGTCGCACCATTCATTAATAACATTGCAGCTTGATCACCTTTACAACTAATGATACCACTTTTTTTCCAGCCAGGTGATGTGTATAATTTAATTTTACCAAGTAAAGTATTACCCTCCCACCAAGTTTCGAGAATTGAATGTGAAACTCTATCTAAGTCAATAAGTGATGATGTGGGATGATTAAGTTCACTGAGAGCACCACCGTTTTTTATTACAGTTTGATATTTTTCATTTTCTCGTTTTAAAATTGCTTCGGGATATATTCTACCGTTTTTATTTGGCACACCAAATTTTTGTAACACAGCATAAAGAATGAGGTCTTGGTGGAAATCGACCTCTTTCATTTCAGAAATTATTTGCTTGTTATGTTCGTCGTTTGGAGAAATATGACCGGCGTCATATTCTATCAAATATCCAAAAACACCAATATCGTTTGGTCCTAATATCTTCATCTATAGTTTTTACTATAAATACATCAATATTTGAACTATTTTTTGTTTTTGTAAAAATTAAATAAATTTTTTATTTCTAAATCATTATTGATAATTTCTTTTATCAAATTAATCAAAAAGAATTTGATTTGTTTAGATTTTATATCAAAATGTTTTTCAGTAAAAAGTGTGATTTCAATACTTAAGAAAGATTTTTTTCCCATTTTCACACCATTTGTTCGGAGATCAATATCAACAATTGATTCCTTTTTAAAGTATTCACTTTTTAAATGATAAATGTGTAATTTAATTTTTCGTTGTGTTTTTAACAGTAGAGAATCTAAATTGATTTCATCATCATTTGGAGTGATCCAAGAATTTAGTTTTATATATATACTTTTTAAATTTTTATGATCTACTGTACCATATCCAATTTTAAAATTGCCATAATAACCCAAATTTATATATTTTCCGTTTTTCATTAAAATTTTCCATATTTTCTTTTTTATTGATGAATATTGAATAAAATATAAGGAAAATTTTTTGATATTCCAAATTGAAATAATAAAAAAAACGGACTTAAAGTCCGTTCTTTAATTGTTGAAGTTTATAATAATTATATTTAGTTGGTTTCATTTGTTTTGCTTCAGCATTTGCTTCTATTAGTTTTGTTTTTAAATTTTCATTTTTTTCATTTACGATCATATCTGTCATTTTAGAAACAACATCTTCTTGTAATGTTTTGAAATTTTCTTCCAATTCTTTTGGTGTGATATCGATAATTTGTTTTAACTGTGTTTGTTCATCTTCTGATAATGTTGAACCATATAAAACATTAAAATTATTAACTAATATACTATTAAGTAATTTTTCGTTCTCAACTATTTGTATTAAATCATTAGTTTTTTGTTCTTTCTTAGACATTAAATGATTAATTAATTCATTATTCGATTTAATTTTTTCAAAAGCATTTAATACATTATCTTCTTCAGTTATTTTATCTAAGTGTGTATAAACTTCATTTTCAGTAATTAAAATATCACCAATTTCTTCGTCCAATTTCTTACTGATTTTTTTTATTTTTGATTTGTGTTCTTTAAGAATTGGTATGATTTTATTAAGAAACAATTCAGCATCCTTTTTATCTTCAATATATTTGTCCTCAAAATCTTCATAGAACAAATAAAGAGTTCTAAAATCCTTATTTTCAGTTATCATTTTAAGAATTTTTTTCACCTCATTTTTATTACCACTAGCATATGCGTTAGTAAATTTTTGTAAAATTTTGGTTTTTAATTTTCCAAAGTCGTTCATCTCTATTGATTTAAAATATCTTTTATTTTATTTTCTATTTCATAAATATTCTTTTGCGCTTTTTCCATATCAAATAAATCATTTAACGAAGTATCTTCATTTAACATTGATAAAATTTTTTCTTTTTTTGTTTCGTTTTCTGATAACGGAGCAGCGGGTTCGTTTCCTGTTGGTGCTGGGCCCGCATTAGTTAAAGGTCCGGCCGCAGCTTCTTCAGGACTCATCATTGTACCACCACCAAATCCCGGTTTACCACCAGGCATTTGTCCTTGACCACCCATAGCAGCCTCAATTTTCTTTCTCTCTTCTTCTGGTATACCATATTTCTTGTCCACATCGTCAAATATACCAGAACGTCTAATAATTTGTGGTGTGTTTGTTAATTCCATTCCAATTGCTCTTTCCAATCTTTGTTGTTGTAAATCAAGAATTATTTCGTTGTCACTCATACCCAAAATATTTTTCTTAGCCCATGTGTGAGAAACTGGAAGAATACCCATTTGTGATTGATCAGATGTGGCATCTTTATACATTGTGATTTTTTCTTTCCAAGATTCAATTCGTAAAAGATCCGACTGTCCAGATGGATTAGTTAATGATAATGTGAAATTATTTAGTTCGTCTTCAAGACCTAATAGAAATAAATGTATTAAGGCAATTTTATTTAATTCTTGAATTAATGACATTTGAATACGATTAATCGTTCTGGCAAAACGAATATCTAATAATGCCAAGCCCTTACCATTACCAACAACATCTTCAAACCCTAGAAAAGCTTTTGGTATTCGAAGAGCAGCCAACATTTTCTTTTGGATATATTCAATGTCAGCGATTTCCGCTAAGTTTTGTGCACCGGGTAATGTTTCAATTGGACTTGCTTGTGATGGATCTCGAACTGGAATAAAATAATCTTGATCTACAGCCATTTGATTATATCTCATATCAACTTGTCCTGTTCTTTGATCAACCACTTGGTCTCTTTTAAATTTATTTGCTATTCTTTGTACATATGCTTCTATGTCCTTGTCGTCCATATTACCAACGAATATTTTGAAAACTCTTCTTTCGGGTGCTCTTGAAGTTCGATAAATTAACATAGCATCTTCAGCTAAAAGTAATTGTTTCCAAATTCTTCGGATTTTATCTAACATTGAACACCCATATGGTAATTTTCTATCATCACCAAGGATTCGAAAGTGGGCGATTTCCCACGCCTGGAACTCCATATCTTTATTTTTCCAAGTAAACCTCAATTCTCGTGTTGGAAATCTACTACCAACACGGTCACTTTGATTTGGGACTGACTGTCTTGCGCCTTCTAATCTTTCTATTTCAATATTTGGTAATTGTTGACAACCAATAACACCCTTATCCGGACTAACTTTTAGATAAACAAAGTTATCGCCATATTTACACATTCCTCTAGCCCACATTACCAAGTTGGTGTTAATGTCCAGGGCGTTATAGAAAAGGTCATCTAGTATATGTTTTATTCTTTTCGAATCAGAATGTATCGTAAGAATTTGACCCTTTTCGGATTTGGTTGTTGATTCTTCAGCATAAATATCAAGTGCGGCAGATATTTCTGGAGTGAATTCCATTGATTCATAATCATAATATGCTGATAATCTATTGGGTTCATAATATACCGACTGATTATAAAGTGACATATCAAGTTTTGACCACTTATCTGCGATATATTGTGATTGTTGGGCTTGTAGTTTTGCCTTTTCGTAATCCTCTCGACTATCAGTTTTTAATAATTCTTTTTTATCAAATTCAAATTGTGAGGGTGGATTTCTCAATTGCCCAGCAAATCCAAAGGCTTTGGTTAACCTTTGATATATTGTTAATTTCTGTTGTTTTGCCATGCATATAAATATTAACTAAATATAAATAAAAAATGTATAAATTGAAAGGTTATTTTTTCTTTGGACCAAATAACCATGAATATTCTTGATACATTTGTTTCGTATATATCATTCTATCATTTTGAAATAATGGATTTTCAATTGGTCTACCTGTATTTGCATCTATAACGCCAAAAGGATCAAAAGCTTTACCATAAGAATAAAAAGATTTTTCCGGTTCATATGTTCTTTCAGATAACATCCAAGAATCTATTATTGCTTTATTTTGTAAATCATTTCTAACTAATTGTGTAAAACAGATATCACCAACAAACATTGCCATGGCTATTGACATAATAGAATCGTCGTGAGTTCCTTTCATATGGTCTGGCTTTCCATTAATAAAAACAAATGTATTCATTTCATTAGCTAGTCTCACTGAATTGACTTTAAATCCGTTACGTATTTGTTCTTCAAACGCCGCAACTATTTGTGTTCTTTTGTTATTGAAACTTATTCCAGGTATTTTTTCCATCAATTTTGCATCATATTCCCACACATTTTGTGTATTAATACCATCAATATATAGGTTTTTGTATTGCATTTCTTGAAGTTTCCTTGCTGTGGCAATTCCCATACCGCCCGTAATATCAACAACAATATAAGCTTGATAAATTATACCCCATTTATATGCTACTGATGCAAGATCATCAGGCGGAATTTTTCCAATATATTCAAGAACTTGTTCACGTTCATCAAAGTCAATAATATTAATTGAAGAATAGTCTTCACTATCTCCCCTTGATACGTCAACTCCCATAATATAACGATGTCCTAGTATTGGTTCTTTCCATTGCCACATTTGTCCCATCATATACTTTTCTTTAGGATCACAGACATCTTCTTTTAATATTTTTTCTATTAATTCTGCTGAGACTACGTTATCACCAGAGCCAAGAAACGCGGCTTCAATTTCTTGATTGATTTTTCGTTTATCATACTTGAATTTTTTGGCCATATTTTCAAACCACGTGGAATATGGTTTATAACCATCATGTATTAGTTGTTCAAATTTATCTTTATCGGTTTCAATTAGTGTAATTTCTTCATCATTATATTCATCACGATTGAGCATATAATGAACAATATCTTTACATTTTATCCATTTTAAATCTTTAGTATAGCGCGGGTCATTATACCACTTCAATTCGGTTATTTTAAAGTTATTAGCACCACGAGCGGCTTGTTCATATATGCCATAATATATGGGATCAAAACCATTTGGTGTTTGATGCCCCAATAAACCATTATAAAATATTGAATGACACCATATATCATTATTGTCATTATATAATGAAAAATCAAAAGTTTCGTTTTCCGATTCTTCGATTTTTTTTATTTTAATCCATTTAGAATTTTCAAAGAAAATTTTGTCAAAGATATATTCATCTATTTCAATATTTTTATTTTTTAAAAAATCAATAAATAACGAAAAAGATTTTCTACTTATAGATTCAACTTTATTAAATTGATCATAAATTCTTTTTAATTTTATATCAAGATCTTTTCGTTTAATATTATTTTTAAGAAGAATATTTTTTATTATTTCAGAACTATTTGGTATAATATCCAATGAATCATTATAATCATCTGTATATTTTTTTAATATATTAAAGTTGACTTCTTTTCTTTTGAACCTAAATCCAATTTTTTCATTAAAAATTTTAGTGTAATTTGAATTACATGTTAATCTAAAATTGCCTGAATATTCGGTTAAAATTCCGAAATTTAACAATAATATTCTTATTTGTTCTATAAGTTTTTTTGATGATAAACTTATTCCTATTCCAGATTTTTCAAACTGAATATTACTATCAAATATACCTTGAAGAAGAGCGATTATGTTTTCTCTACTCATTTCAAGTAGTCTATTGGGTATTATTTTTTCGGTAGCTTTTAATTTTAAATCAAAACCCAAAAATTCTAGAAAAGAATATAAACTTTTTGATGATATTGTATAATATAAATCATCGTGATAAGAATAAGATAACCCCACATTTTTTATTGTTTTATGAAGTTCATTATCACATGTTAATGTAATATTACAGTCTATTATTTTGTTTTCATTATTAAATTTTCGATAGACAGAACCCATAGAAATATATAAACCAATTAAATATGCAATATCGGGTGTTATTTTTTGTGGAGAAAAAATATTAGATTCATTTGTTGATGGAATATACTGGAAATTAATGTCATCATTTTTTCCCCATTTTTCAAATCCATAATTTATATTAACATAATCACCAACATTTAGATCTTTTAATTGATACCAGTCATATTTTTGTGATTTATTTGAGTATCCCCATAATTTATGTGTTTTAGTACCTTCAAGTATCGAATTGTCGGTATAAATTTTTAATGTTTTTTGAATACCATTATTAACAACAATATTAGATGATCTAAATTTATTTTTACCAAGAACAGAATAATCATTTGTGATATATCCAGTATGTGTGGGCATTTTTTCATTAATAAATGTAGATAATTGACATGGACCATTTGGTGTGAAAACATATGTGTCTTTTGTTACACACGAAATTAATATAACTTTACCACCAGTAGAAAGTGAAGCCATTGATGCCGCCCAGAAATCTTCACCTGCTTCAATATATGCTGCTTCGTCAAATATTAAAATTGTTGGTGTATAACCACGAAGTGCGTCTTTAGATGTTGCGACAGCTTTAACCTCACAACCATTATTCATTTTGAATCTTTGCTCCGAGTTTTTACTTTGAGAAAACCCAACATTAATCCATAGTGGCCATTGATCAAGAAAAGCCCTAATTTTATTGGCCATTTCAACCGCAGTATCTCTTTTGTTTGCAACAATAAGAACTTTTTCAGGTTTTTCTGGTTTTGCTGTTTGTATTACTTTTGAAACCCAAGCTGCGGTAACTGTAGTAACCCCAGCCTGACGATATTTTCTTGTTATGTTTTCGTTATATTGTTCATAATCATTTATTAATTGTATCTGGTCGGGGAATAAGTCAAACGGAACATATTTACTTTGCGTATTATCATAAGTTTGTAAATACGTTTTTATCGCATATGGTGTATCTTTAATAATGCGAGCATATTCTTTAAGTTGTTCAATTCTTGGACTCATTACATATATAAATATAAAAAAAGTGGATATTTCCACTTTCTTTATTTAACTTATTCGGTATTACGATTATCTTTGTTTTCGTTCAATCATTCGTTGGATTCTTTGAGCCAATTCCCAATCTTCATTATCAATGGCGTTGTTTAATTCATTATTTAATGAACCAAGACTCATTGATGCTAGTTTTTTATCATCTAAATTAGCTGCTTTTGGTGGTTCAACCACTGGTTGCTGTGGTATTGATTGTGGTTTGGTTTCGGCTCTACCAATACCAAACTTACTCAAACTATTAAGATATGCTTCAATATCATCTTCTGATGATTCTTCAGCCCTTTTACCGGTTTTTTTCTCATATCTATCTTTTGACGATTTTGCTTGTTGGAAAATTTCTTTAAATTTATCTGATGCTTTGCGATTATCATTGGCATCCTGTGATATTACATCTCCAATTATTTCAAGAAATGATCTGGCTGGAATTTGATACAGAAACATATAGAAAAATGGTTTTATTCCGTAGTTTTCTTCATTGAACATTTCATTAGGTAATAAATGTCTAATACGGTCAACAAGTTCGGGACCAATTCTCAGTGACATCGCTTCATTGGGTAATGTATCAACACTTTGAATAACAGCTTGTCTTATATCAGGATCTTGCGAATAACCAAACTTCCCAAGAGCTTCTTCAATACCTTTTATAATTTCATGACATAAAATTGGAAATATTAATCCACGGGCAATGATTTGGTGTTCAGGACCCTGATCATTTCTTCCCTCATCGTCATCATCATTTGACCCGGCTTTTTTCTTTTTGGTTTTTAAATTTTCTCTACCTTCAATACCATGTCCATGTTGTGACATGCTTTGAATCATATCTTCCAATTTAAAATAAAAATAATCATTTATGGCCATTATTTTTAGATAGTAGCCATAAAGAGATGGATCAATTTCGTCTAATTTTTCACGTATTTCGGGTTTTTGAAAAATATAATGACCTTTTTTAGACATCCCTTGAATAATACCATTTATGATATTTCTTTTATGCTTTTCAAGTTCAAATTGTTCACCTTTTGTTAAATTTTCAGCTTCAAATTGTCCTTCATCTGGCAATTCAAAATCCTCATCTTCTTCAGGTGGATTGTCTTTGGGTTTAAATTGAAAACCCTCGGAACTAATTTCACCAGGTCCACCAGTTAATTTTGCATCAATTTCATATTTTCCTTCTGGTGTTTCAGTAAGTTCAAGACAAGATTTTATTGCCAATTCTTCCAATTCAGCTTCGTGATAATTTTCAATTTCTTTAGCTCTAAGTACAGATGACATAAATTCTCTTTGTATTGATTGTATCACATTTGCACTATTTAAATTGGGGGCGTTCATAACATCCCTTAATTTATCAACAATTTTTTTAAATCTATCAGAACCCAATCTTTCAACATCAAGCGAACCACGACGCATCGCTGGATTAGTACCATAAAGATTTTTTTCCGGATCACCTAACGCTCTTTCTGTTTTTGGATCCATTCTTTCAGGATAATCACCATAATCGATTTGTTCTCTAATTTTTTGTTTTAATTTTTTCATAAATAAGATTTCATTAATGTGATTATTTTATTTTTTGCATCCTCAGCTGATATTATATTTTTATTTCCTGCTTTTGGATTTGGATCCACATCAGGAAAAGGATCTTTAAACGGATCATCTATATTTGGGTCTGGTGTTGGATTTTCTGGATCATAACCGGGATAATCTGGCACCGGATAGTCGGGAACAATTTCCGGATCACCTTTTTCAACGCCAACCCTTGTTCTTGCTTTTGGATTTGGATCAACATCAGGAAATGGATCTCTAAAAGGGTCGTCAGGATCAATATCGGGCCTAGTTTTAGTATCTGGTTCAGTTTCAATTTCTGGTTCTGCTGGTTTTGGTTTAACCAATACTTCTTGTTCTGTTAATTTTTTTTGTATTAAATCAATTATTTCATTTTTTGATGTAACAAATTTATTTTCAACAATTTTATTAACCCAAGTTTTGATTTTTTTATTATTTCCATCGACAACAGGTATATTTGTCATTGGTTTAGTCGTTTGTTCAACAGGTTCACCTACCATTTCTTTCTTTTTACTCATTTTCTTATCATAATATTTCTGAGCTTTTTCAGGGATGGGCTCACCAATATTTTTAAGTAAATCTATTTCAGATTTAATACATTCATTTTTCTTTATTTTACTATCAATTTTAAAATTAATTCTTTTTAAAACTTTTTCTCGTTCACTATCTATTTTTTTCTTAGGAGCACCTTTTAATTCGTTTTCCTTCACTTCACCTTCATATGTTGCAAATGTTTTTTTCTGTGCTTTTGCTTTGTTAATTGTTGCGGTGTCTGTTTTTGGGATATTAAGAACCGGTGTGTCACCACTTGTAGTACCATAAGCCGTTGTGGAAATAGTACCAATTTGTTCAGACAGAATTCTATCAGATAAAGCCTTTAATTGTTTATCGGTTAAATTAACCAATGTTTTTTGTGAAAACCCTTCATTTATTAGTTTTGTTATTATATCTTGTCTTTTCATGTGAGTTTGTATTTAATTTCATCATTTATTAGTCTAAGTCCTTCAGATTTTAGTTTTTCAGTTACACTTTCTACTGTTTCACCAAAATGAAATGACAAACGTGGTTTTAGTGTTTCAGATTCAAAATCAAATTTTTCCCAACCTAACGCAATAATACCCTCAACAGCATCAATAACACCAAAATAATCAGAATTCTGAACCAAATCAAGATCTAGATCAGAATTTTTCAATAAACCAACCAAGTCAATATGTTCAATTTCTGGCGGTTTTGATCTTCCCGATGATGGTATTACTAACCAATCTTCTTCAATCACATCTTTGTCTTTACCAAAAATAAATTCATATTGTCTCTGACCTTTATAATCTTTTCCTAGTTCGTTAATGTATATTAAGTACATTATTCAAAATATTTTCCAAGAGTTTCTTTAACGCCAGTGGCTATCATGTTATTTAATTCATCAAGATCAATCTCTCTAATTTCATCTTCTTCATCTGGCATAGTTTCCATATATTCACTAATATCTTCTTGGTCATCAAATTCTTCTGCATTAGGATTTTCAGTGTTACTTGTCAAACCATATTCTTCATCATTAAACTCATCAAAACTTTCATCCTCATCATTAAAATCCTCAGCATCAAAATCACGTTTTGCATATGCTTCAGCTTTTTTATCTAAGAAATCTAATTCACCAAAATCATCATCCTCATCATCAAAATAGGTTGTAGTATCAGTATCATAATAATCATCAAATGGATTTGAACTAATCAATTCTTCTAATGCTGCCATACCATCACTTTCACCAAGATCATCTTCCGGTGGTGCGACCTCACCCGGTAATTCATCACCAGGTAATGAATCATTATTTACTTCATCATCAGGATCAATTTTATCAAGAATCTCTTCTTTATCAGCTTCTTCAAGTTTTTTAAGATCTACAGCCGATAATATCATATTGATAACATATTTAATGTCTTCACTTTTTATTTTATCCTCATAATCTCTTAATCTTTCACCAAGTTTACCTGTTAATTTTTGGATTATTTTTAAATATTCTTCTTCGGCTTCAGGCGATGGTGACATATCATTATCAACATCATCTTTAGGCATACCTGGAACTTCTTCCCCAGCTGGGGGCATTGTTGTATCATCTGGCGTCGCCATTGGTGGTGGCGTTTCGCCGGTTGGCATTGGTGCTGGGGCTTCTTCCTGTGGTACAGGTTTAGGTCGTTTTAACACATACTTTGTTGCTTCTTCAAGTTTTTCTTGTTCGATAAGAAATTCGAGTTTCTTATAGGCCTGGGCATAAGATGAAAATTTATTTTTATTTTTCATAAACAATCCACCAATATAATCTAAAGATTGTTCATTTAATCCTTTTTTTACATAGTATCCGTCTTTTTCTTTAACAATACCATATACAGCACCATTTTTCGATTCTTTTATTGTCTCAGCAGGAATACCAGTATTGACTTCCGTTTGATAATATGTGAGTTCAAGAATGCGTTTTAATTTATCGTCACCCGATAATTTCTCACTTCCAAGTGGTTTTAATTCTCCCATTTTAATAAATTTAATTATTTATTATTCATTTAGCAATAAATACAACAATAAGTTGAAAAATATTATATGTAAATCAATTAAATAAAATCTTCATCTTCTTCTTCGTATGACTTTGGTAATTTTCCATCATTGTAATAGGATTTAATTCCATTAATTATGAAACTTTCAGGTGTTCCAAAATCATATTCTACATAAGCATCTTCGTTCATTTCAACATTTATCTTACCATTTTTCTTTCTAATTAACAAACGAATTTTTTCAAACTGCTCTTGTGTTGGTATATGATACATATCAATAGTATTTGCTTCTGGTAAAAATCGAATAAATCCCATATCCATAACAACCATCTTGCCATATGAAAACAAATTTCTTTGCCGATCATTTTTATATTTTCCAATATCGATACCGGATTGATCTACGATATATGATATGTCACGATGATCTATAGTACGAGAACCACCACCTTCAGAAAAATCTAATAAATAACCACTAGGTGTAATGTATCCAGCGGCATTAAATGAACTAGTTTCACCATAAAAATTTCGTGCTAGTTCTTCTATTTTTAATGTGTCTCGATAAGTAAAACTTTGTGGTTGATGTGATTCAGTTATAGAAAATTTTTTATCTGTAATTTCTTTTCTAAGATCAATTAATTTTTTGATATATCCGTTTCTTCTGAGTAATTTAAATGTTAAGTTTTCATACGAATATTCACCACCACCATCAAGTCCACTCTGTCTGAAACGTTTTATTTTTTTTCTAACTTCTTCAATATCACTTCTTATATCTATTCCCTCTTTACCTTTTTCTATTAAATCATCAATGATTTTTGCATATTCTTCACCTTTTTCTAGTATTTTGCGATCATCAATTGATTTCTTTTCTTTTTGTGGTTCAATAATCCAATTATAATTTAAAATGGAATAAACACCACTAGCTATGTGTTTTTCTGTAACATCTTGCACATAAACCTCAACTTCGTAATTCTTGATTTTAATATCATGTAAAGCATTCCACACACCTTTTTTTGCATTGAAGAATTCTTTTAATAAATCGATGTTATGATTTGTATCTTCATAATCAATAATGATATGTAAATCAACATCAGAAAATTCCGACCAGTTGTAATTGGCTAATGAGCCGGTTAAGACCACATCATGAATAAAAAATTCAACACCAAGAAAATCGATGAAATTATCAGATATTTCTAACAATCTTTCTCTAACAGCAGGAATCATTTCATATCTGTTACCTACTTTTTGAAAAATATCTTTTGATAAAGTTTTTTTAGAATAAAAAGTTTTTACTATTTTTTCGTTTTTTTCTTTATCTTCTGATAATTCATCAACTAGTGATTTCATGTAATTCGTTTGTATTTAAAATTTCTACTTATTTCTTTACTAAAAAATTTACCATGGGATTTTGCCATTCTAAATTTAGTGAATAAAGCCCAAGGTATCTCATAATATTCATAAATACTTCCATTCTTGAAAGTAATCGTTAATACCTTAGTAGATGTGTCGTAAGACGCAAATTTTAAATTTGATGATTGAACTTCAACATTAATTGTTGTTCCCGAAATTTGTTCTGAAATAATCGGCATATCTTTAATTTTTATCATAATATACATAAAATACTTGAAATAAAAAACCCTGACGATAAACATCAGGGTTTAAAAAATTAAATAAAATTCTTACAACATTTTTTTAAAGATATAGCACATTTCTGCAATCATATTGTTAGCCGAATCTGTCTCTGGCATGATTTCATCAAGATATTCAATTAAAAATTCAAGATCTTTTGATAATTTCATAATGTCATTTTTATCTTCTACAGTATTAAGACGACCCATAATATCTCTAATAAATTTTTTAATTTGGTCCTTTTCACTTATTTGTTCGGGTTCAGTTATAACCTCATCATCACCTGGAGTATTTAATGGCTCTGATTTTATGACTGACCATCTTTCAGGATTTGTGATACCTTTAGCACGCAGGGCAGTTTCTCGTGATTTGGCGATTTCATCTCTTTTTGAGCCAATTTCATTTCCCAAGTCTTTTTTTATCGCAGCTTCTTCTGGATTTGCAATTCTTTTATGTATGATTTCCAAACATAGTTTTTTAAACTCATTTTTTGGAGTGTTTTTATATTTTTCATATACTTGAGTCTGCATTTCATTGGGTCTATTTAAACCACCTCTTCCATCCAAATAATCAAAATTAGACGTTTGTTGATTGAATGAGGCTACGCTACTACCAATAATCTTATGTGCAATGTATAACTTACCTCCCATGCCAAGATCATCAATACCATATAATGAATTATACATAGCTAGCATTTGGTCGCCTTCATTCCATTCAGACTTCCATTGACCCTTACGGCCATATTCATTTATATCAACGTCATCTTCTTTAATTACATTTTTAATAATGCGTTTTAACTCCGATTCCGTAAGTCGTATAAATCTTTTCATATGATCAAATTAATTTACTGATTATCCGATGGAATTCCTTGATCTTGTTCGGGTTCTGTGGGTTCAACTTCAGGCTCAGGTTCTTCTCCGCCTTCTTCCGACCCAAGAATTTTATCGATTAATGTTCCAATTGAAATACCTTGTCCCATTAATTCCTGAGCGGCAGCAACAAATGCGTCAAAATTAGGCTCGCCACCTTCATCTTCAGGCGATCCACTTATTTCTTCAGGTGCTGGACCAGTTGTTCCTAATTGTTCTTCCTCCTGCTCTTTTAATACTTTCTTTATAATACTATTGAGCTTCGAATCTGTTAATTTTATCACTTTTCTCATGTTGTAATTATTTTAATTATTATTATTAATTTCTGTATTTGTAATCTTTTTTAAATTTTCAATCAGTTCTTCAATAGTATATCCGCTTTTCAATAATATAGGAATTGATTTCTCAAATTTTTTTTTCCAATGTTCCGTAACTAATGCAGGAACTTTTGAATCGGTTTCTTTTACATACATAACATAATATAAATATATGTATTGTAAAAAAAAAACTCCCGATGATCGGGAGTTTAAATTATTCTATTTCTATGTATCTTTCTTTGATTTTTTTCTTATCTTTTGGTATCACAATTTCAAGAATACCATTTTCCAGTTTACTTGTAATTTCATTTTCATTACAATCGCTTGGTAATGAATATTCTTTTTTAAAGGAATTTGTAAAATAGAAAGTTTGATTATCGGTTTCTTTTTTCTCATGTGTGATCGACATAACCGAATCAGTAATAGAAATTTTAACATCATCTTTAGATAGACCTGGAACAGCTAACTGTACACGATAGTCGTCATCATTTGTCACAATATTCGACTTTCTGTACGCTCTTTCGATATAACTGGGTCTTTCAAAAAAAACATCCAACCAGTCTGATAATGGATCATTCCATAGTTTTTCATCAATTGGGTTCTTCCATAATTTTAATCCGTTTTTCATTGTTTTATCCTCCTATAATTTTATTTTTAATTTATTTTTTACCCAAATTATACAAAATATTTACCAAAAGATTAAAAATAACATTTTGTCATTATTTATACATATGAAATGACATTTTGGCAACATTTGTAAATCTCAAAAATTTGTATTATATTTGTATCATAAACTAAAAACTTAAAACGATGGATAAATTTCTTACTGGTCTGTTAGTCTCTCTTGGAGTAATGAGTATTGTTGGTATTATTGCAGTGTTGGGAGGAACAATCGTATGGCTTATATGGCCTGTTGCGGTTCCAGCGGCATTTCCTGGATTAGTCGCATCAGGAGTTATTGCCGCTAAATTAACATGGGGTCAATCCGTATGTTTAACTTGGCTCTTCGGATTACTCATTAAATCAACTCAAACAAATAACAATAAATCAAATTAAAAATTTTTATCATGTTACTTATTGAAATAATTCTAACCATATTCGCTTGGCGTAAAGGTTGGAGATGGCAGCACTGCTTCCAACGGCAATTGCTTTATTAGTTGGATTATTTATGGGTTTTGGTATCGGGGCATCTGGCGGTGATATTAATGGCGCTATGGGTATGGGTATAATTTTGGACATACTTGCTGTTATAGCATTAATCATTATGATTGTTGTGGGACCAAAATCGAACAATAAAATTGAAGAAACAAAAATTGATAACGAACAAAAATAAGATATGCCTGTAGATTTTTATGAAGATCCGATAAAAGATAGTCAGAAGAAAAAAACTGGCTCATCAACGCCCATACTTGATAATTTTTCACGAGACTTAACAAAGTTAGCTGAAGAAGGGAAGATCGACCCAATAATTGGACGAGAGAAAGAGGTTAAAAGAATTTCTCAAATCTTATCTCGAAAAAAGAAGAATAACGTTGTTATTGTTGGCGATCCTGGCGTAGGTAAAACTGCATTGATTGAGAAATTAGCTTTATTAATTAATAAAGGTGAATGCCCAAGTAATCTTTTGGATAAAAGGATAGTGTCATTAGATTTAACATCTCTTGTCGCAGGAACCAAATATCGTGGGCAATTTGAAGAAAGAATTAAAGGAATTCTTACCGAGCTTCAAGATAATAGAGATGTTATTGTCTTTATCGATGAATTACATACATTAGTTGGCGCTGGTAATGCAAGCGGATCAATGGATGCTTCCAATATTTTTAAGCCCGCTCTTGCTCGTGGTGAGATACAATGTATTGGATCAACTACTTTCGATGACTTTAAGAAATATATTGAAAAAGATGG
>JAKQTP010000029.1 GCA_029563035.1 archaeon
TATATTAACTTTAATCGAATATCAATTAACTTTGCCTCACAAAATAACTGAAATTGAAAACGAATTAAAAGAAGCTTTGTTTTGTATGTTTTTTTTAACAGATGACGAAAAACCATTTGTTTATGATATACAAGCCAACGCCAAAAAATTAAGGCTACTTAATACCGACCTCGAACAAAAGGCTAAGTTTTTTTTTGCCTTACAAGATACCGCCAAAACCTTGACCGATTCTTGGAAACAACTAGACAAAATCTATTTGGAGGGCATCACGGAGCAAATTCAGGCATTGATATTATTGAATACAAGGAAACCCATGAAAAACTAATATTTAACCTTTGCGACTATTTTAAGCTGTCAAAGGTGCAAATTTATGAAATGTCAATTGACGACTATTATGGTCATTTGCTTATTTTTAAAGACTATGTAGATAGTTTGAAAAAAGAAAGGCGCAAATAGTTAGTTTGCGCCCTTTTTTTTATGCTTTTGCAAATTTATAATAAAATGAGGTACCTAAATAAGCTGTGGCTTCGTTTGTTTCTCCTTGATATTTAGGATAATATCTAAAGCCATCCCATAAACTTAAAATACTATTCACATTATCTAATTTTCTGTAATTTTTTTCCCAGTTGTTGTCTTTTTCAAAAACTATTATAGAACCGTTTAAAATAGCCTTTTTTAATCTTAATTTTGTTTGAGGGGCTTCTGATGCTTTAATAAATATTGTCATTGCTTTGATTTTGATTGTTATTTAATAGCACAAAGATACACAAATATTTTAATTATGCAACTATTCTAATATTAATTAATTATTACTTAATAAAACTTCTACTTATTTGCGTGATTTTTTCACGCCATAATTTCTCATTACTATTTATCCAAAGGTCGGTGATTAAATACCTTGCACTATCCACCGCATGACCTCCACCGCTTTTGGCAGTATCTTTTTTCCATGTGTTTAAAGTCTGTTTTTCGTCTGCTTCGGCTCGCTCCATTTCGTCTAATAAAATAAGTGCATCACCAACAAAATAAATAGGCACTTCGGTTAAAAAAGCATTAACCATAAATCCGCTCAATCCATGCGCTAAATTAGCTTTTCTGACAAATGGGTCTATTTGATTGTCGTATAGTCTTAATTCTTTCTTTATCGTTGTA
>JAKQTP010000046.1 GCA_029563035.1 archaeon
GTATCCCCTCGGGGGAGCCGAAAAAAGAAAATACGACCGGTAAATGAGAGTTAAGACTTGATGTGTTCTTAACTTGATTATAACCACACATCTAAAGAAAATTGTTATGGCTTATACTTATGACTTTAAAGTCGTGGTATCGGGCAAACAGGTTGAATTATATAAATATAAGAAAAATGTCTGGCGGGAATATGAAACAAAGAAAGATGAAATTCTCACAAAAGAGCCAAAACAATTAGATTTATTTGAACAAGAAAAATTAAAAAAACAAAGAATGAAGTTTTCAGTTAACAGAACAAGAACTGAAATAAGAAGATTAGTTAATTCCAACCCGCAATTAAAAAAGTTTTTAACTTTAACCTTTGCTGAAAATATCACCGACTTAAAAACAGCAAATTATATATTTAATAAATTCGTTCTAAGGATGAATTATAAATATAATAATTTTGAATATTTGGCGGTTCCCGAATTCCAAAAACGAGGAGCAGTCCATTATCATTTGCTTTGCAACCTCCCTTTTATTGAAATAGCTGAATTACAAGAATTATGGGGTCAGGGGTTCGTTAAAATAAATAAAATAGACGATGTTAATAATGTTGGAGCCTATGTCTCTAAATATCTTGGCAAAGAAATGGATGAAAGAACTTTTGGCAAGAAGAAATTTTTCCGTTCTCAAAACCTAAAACAATCAGTTGAATTGTTGGGTTATATCGCTCAAAAATTCGTTGAAAAATTTTTATCTTTATTAATTCCAGTTTACGAAAAAGTTTTTAAATCTGATTGGATTGGTGAAGTTGAATATTTTGCTTATTCCCTAAATTTTATTCCCTTTATAAAAGGAAAATTTGATAGAAGCATTTTATTTAAACCGTTATGAAATTTACAGACGAACAATTAGATGACTTTATCGCTTTATACCAAAAAGAATTTGGCGATAATATTGATCGAGCGGAAGCCTTGCGACAAGCAACCGCTCTTGTTTCGCTTGTAAAGTTGACATATATGCCAATGAGCCAAAAAGACTTCAAAAAATACAGCGCCTTGAAATATTAAAAAATAATTGTTATTATATTGTTGAGACCTAACAAAATAATAATCGCTAAGGCTTTTTTAATATTCGTCCCCAGAAAGGGGTAGTTGTGCCGATGAATATTGCCTTTGGCGATGTTTTGTTGGGTCTCCACAACTACCCCTTTTTGTATATAAAAATAAAAATATGGAAACAAACAACACAGAAACAATAACAATCGATGTCAATCTTGATAATTATTTTGGTGCCTTGGCTAAAGTATTGCTTTTACTCAAAAAAGATTATCAAGAAAAAACTTTTATTTTTGATAAAGATAAACTTTTGACGGAAGTCATTAGAGATTTAAAAGTCTTGCAAAAAAATTGTGTAATAAAAAATAGATATGGAAGAAGTAAAAAATAAAATTAAATATTTTGCTTATGTCCGCAA
>JAKQTP010000049.1 GCA_029563035.1 archaeon
ATATGTCTATATTGTAGCATAAATTGCTTCACATAACAATTTCGAATTTATTGGAGAGGTGGCTGAGCGGCTGAAAGCAGCATCCTGCTAAGATGTTAAGGGGGAAACCCCTTCAAGGGTTCGAATCCCTTCCTCTCCGCAACATCGTGCTAGCACGAAGTAGTTTAAAACAGAGCTTTTTTTGAAGCTCTGTTTTTAGTTGGAAAAAGCTATTTTTCCTTAAAATAAGCTATTTGACAACTTATGTCATTTTTTGACATTTTAATAAAATATGTTAAAATTTATATAAAGAAAAGATAAACAAATTCTAAACTTTATGAGCGATCGAATAGACAAACTTCTAACCATAGAAGAAGTAGCTGATATTTTAAGGGTGAGTACTAGAACCATTGTTAGGTATATAGAATCAGGAAAATTAAAAGCTTCTAAGATAGGTGTTTGGAGAATAAAGGAGTCGGATGTGCACTTGTTTTTAGAGGAAACTAGTAATAAAAAATAAAACAAAATATTATGGCTAATAATTTAAATAATTCTAAAGAACAAGAACGATCAGAGCTTCATCGAGCTATTTGGCAAATTGCTAATGACTTGCGTGGTAGTGTTGATGGTTGGGATTTTAAGCAATATGTTCTTGGAATGCTTTTTTATCGTTTTATCAGTGAGAACTTAACTAATTATATTAATGCTGATGAACGCCGAATTGGTAAAAAAGATTTTGATTATGCTGTTATTTCTGATAAAGAAGCAGAATTTGGCAGAGCCGATACTGTAAAAGAAAAAGGGTTTTATATTCTGCCAAGTGAGTTATTTGTAAATGTTTGTAAAAATGCACGTAATAATGCAAATCTTAACGAAACGCTAGCTGAAGTATTTCGCAATATTGAGAACTCAGCTAAAGGCGCAGATAGCGAAGATGACTTAAAAGGTCTTTTTGATGATATTGATATTAACTCTAAAAAATTAGGTAATACTGTAGAACAAAGAAATCAAAAATTAGCCAAACTTTTAGAATCTATTGGTAATCTTCGTCTTGGTAATTATTCCGATAATACTATCGATGCATTCGGCGATGCTTATGAGTTTTTAATGACCATGTATGCCTCAAATGCTGGAAAATCTGGCGGAGAATTTTATACTCCGCAAGAAGTCGCTGAGCTTTTAGCAGAAATAACTACAGTTGGTAAAAAAGAAGTTAATAAAGTTTATGACCCTTGTTGTGGCTCTGGTTCACTTCTTCTTAAATTTGCCAAAGTCCTTGGAAAAGAAAATGTTAGACTTGGTTTTTACGGTCAAGAAATTAATATCACCACCTTTAATCTTTGTCGTATTAACATGTTTTTACACGATATTAATTATAATCATTTTGATATTGAGCTAGGCGACACTTTAACTGATCCAAAACATTGGGACGATGAGCCATTTGATGCCATAGTTTCTAATCCCCCGTATTCTATTAATTGGGAAGGTGATGCTAATCCATTATTAATTAATGATCCGCGTTTTTCTCCTGCTGGTGTATTAGCTCCAAAGAGCAAGGCAGATTTAGCGTTTACCATGCACATGCTTTCCTGGCTTTCGACCAGTGGAACGGCAGCAATTGTTGAATTTCCAGGCGTTTTATATCGTGGCGGAGCAGAACAAAAAATTCGTAAATATTTAGTTGATAATAATTATATTGATACCGTAATTCAACTACCACCAGATTTATTTTTTGGTGTGACGATTGCTACTTGTATTATTGTTCTTAAAAAAAGCAAGAAAGATAATAAAACGTTTTTTATTGATGCTTCAAAAGAATTTGTTAGGGGTGGAAATAAAAATAAGTTGAGCGAAGAAAATCGCCTTAAAATTTTGGATGCTTTTACGACCAGAAAAGATGCGGAATATTTTGCTAAATTAGTTGACAACAAGACAATCGCTGATAACGATTATAATATTGCCGTGTCTAGTTATGTAGTTAGTGAGGATACTCGTGAGGTAGTTGATATTATAGAGCTTAATGAAAAAATTAAAAAAATTGTTAGCAGGCAAAACGAACTTCGTCAGTCTATTGATAAAATCGTGGCGGATATTGAGAAATAGAAAAATATGATTAGTTTTGAATTCAATTTTTGGGACAATTTATTTGCAATAGTTAGTATTTTTATTGGTGTCTTAGCCTCCATTTGGATTTACAAGTTATCAAAACAATTGTCTGCTAAAGATAAATATGATCATGAGACAAAAATCACTAAAGAAATAAAGGGAATTAAAATTTATAGCAGTATTATCTTGGCAAATGTTAAAAAATATAATCCGCTAAGAAAAGATTTAACAAATTATACATACTATAAACAGGGTGCTGAGTTATATACATTAATTCCAGAATACGGAATTCAATTTATACTGACACCATCTGATGAGAATATTCCAGTTGGATTAGTTCCTTTTGAGTGGATAGAATATATAAGAGATAGTGATGGCGAAGATAACAAGCCAATTATTGTTTGTAAGTTTAAAGGTGTGAAGTGGTTTAAAAAATTTAAATCCCCCTTTAAAGAAATTAATCATATTTACAAAAATAAGAGTTATAAGGAGGGCTCTGATCCAGAGTTTTTAAAATTTACCACAGTTAAACCAGATTCAGACAAATAATATTTATGCAAAATAATCAATCAAAAATTGAAAAACTAATTTCAGAACTATGTCCAAACGGCGTCAAGTTTAAGATACTTGGGGAATTAGAAGATTTGGAAATTATTAAATTGGGGCGAGGAGATGTAATATCAAAAACAGATTTATCTACTATTACAGGGAATTACCCTGTTTATTCCTCTTCGTCTGTTAATTCGGGTGAATTTGGTAAATATGGTAAATACATGTTTGATGATGAAAGAATTTCATGGTCAATTGATGGTGGTGGGAGATTCTTTTATAGACCGGCTCATAAATATTCAGTAACTAATGTTTCTGGATGGTTAAAAGTTATTAAAACTGATGTTTTAAATACAAGGTATTTGTATTTCGTTTTATCGAATGCTTGGGCTACAAAATTTTTTGATTATACAAAAAAAGCACATCCGTCAATAATTCGTAATGAATACAATATTCCCGTTCCACCCCTCGCCATTCAAGAAGAAATTGTTAAAATTCTTGATAATTTTACAGAGCTGGAAGCAGAGCTGGAAGCAGAGCTGGAAGCAAGAAAAAAACAATATGAGTATTACAGGGAGAAGATGTTAACGTTTGGCAATAATGTAAATAGTAATACTTTGAGAGAAATAAGTTCCTTAATAACCAAGGGAACAACACCAAGCTCTTTTGAAAAAAGTGGTGTTTCATTTATTAAAACCGAATCTTTTGATGGCGTAAGAATAAATAAGAGTAAGTTATCTTATGTTAAAGAATCAATTCACAAAAATGAATTAAAACGTTCCATGCTTCAAGAAGGCGATATTTTATTTACTATTGCTGGAGCGACTATTGGTAAATGTGCAATTGTTACAAATGACATTCTTCCTGCTAATACTAATCAAGCTCTTGCGATAATTAGATTATCTGAGAAAGTTAACAAAAAATATATATTTCATTTATTGCAATCAAGATTGATGAAAAATTATATTCAACTTAGTGCAAAAGGATCAGCTCAGCCAAATCTAAATTTACAACAAATAAATAATTTTTCATTTCCACTTCCGCCACTCACTGAACAAAATCGCATTGTTACAATTCTCGATAAATTCGACGCCCTTGTAAATGATATTTCGATTGGTTTACCGGCTGAACTTAAAGCTCGTCGTCAACAATATGAATATTATAGAAATAAACTTTTAACTTTCAAAGAATATGCCGGTTAATAATAAATACAATTTAGTTGCCGAGAGTACACAGAGCACAGTTGTTGCTGAATATACGCCAAATGGAAAAAGAATCTCTGATTATCAAAGCGAAGCTGAGTTAGAGAGAGCTTTTATAGAACAGTTAAAAACTCAGGCTTATGAATATGTGGCTATAACATCTGAGGCTGATTTGTTTTTGAATTTACGTAAGCAATTAGAGAAGTTAAATAATTTTAATTTTACTGACAGTGAATGGAATAATTTTTTTAATAGTGAAATTTCTAATCCAAACCAAAATATAGAAGATAAAACCGCAACCATTCAAGAGGATCATATAAAAAACTTAGTTCGTGAAGATGGTTCAATAAAGAATGTGTATCTTTTAAAAAAGGATAATATTCATGATAATAGTCTCCAGATTATTAATCAGTATGCTACTGAAGATGGACAAAGAGCTAATCGTTATGATGTCACAATTCTTGTTAATGGCTTGCCTCTAATTCATGTTGAGCTTAAACGTCGTGGTGTAGCTATTCAAGAGGCTTTTAATCAAATTAATCGTTATCAGAGAGAAAGTTTTTGGGCCTCGTCTGGCCTTTTCGAATATGTGCAACTGTTTGTAATCTCAAATGGCACTCATACAAAATATTATAGCAACACTACCAGATATCAGCATATTAAAGATGCTAATGAGGGTGCTTCTAAGAAAGGTAAGCGTACTAGTAATAGCTTTGAGTTTACTAGCTGGTGGGCTGACGCCACGAATAAACCAATTACCGATTTAATGGATTTTGCTAAAACATTTTTTGCTAAGCATGCTGTTTTAAATATTTTGACTAAATATTGCGTTTTCACGACTGACCACTTACTTCTAGTAATGCGCCCCTATCAAATTGTAGCTACGGAAAAAATATTAAATAAAATTGAAATAAGTACTAATTATAAAAAATTAGGTACCGTAGAAGCAGGTGGATATATCTGGCACACAACTGGTTCTGGAAAAACTTTGACTAGTTTTAAAACTGCTCAATTAGCCAGCAAATTGCCTTATATTGATAAAGTTTTATTTGTCGTTGATCGCAAGGACTTAGATTATCAGACTATGAAAGAATATGATAAGTTTGCCAAAGGGGCGGCCAATAGTAATACTAGTACGGCTATTTTAAAAAAGCAGTTAGAAGACCATAATGCTAATATTATTATTACCACTATTCAAAAACTTGATAGATTTATTGGTAAAAATAAAGGACATAATATTTTTGATGGTCATGTAGTTATTATATTTGATGAATGTCATCGCTCTCAGTTTGGGGAAATGCATGCGGCTATTACTAAAGCTTTTAATAATTATCATCTTTTTGGTTTTACCGGCACTCCTATTTTTGCGATTAATTCTTCTTCTGGCGGTCGAATTGATTTTAAGACCACTGAGCAAGCATTTGGTGAAAAATTACATACTTATACTATTGTTAACGCTATTGCCGATAAAAATGTTTTACCATTTAAGGTTGACTATATTTCAACTGTTAAAGAGGCTGAAAATATTGAGGATAAAAAGGTTAGCGATATTGACCGAGAAGCAATTTTAGCCGCTCCTGAGCGTCTAGAAAATATTGTTCGCTATATTTGTGATCACTTTGATCAAAAAACTAAACGCAATAGTTTTTATAAAATAAAAGAGAGAAGGTTAGCTGGATTTAATTCTATTTTTGCTGTTTCATCCATTGATGTTGCAAAAAAGTATTATGCTGAATTTAAAAAACAACTTTTAAATTTACCAAGTGATAAACGTCTTAAAATCGCGATAATTTATAGTTTTGGAGTTAATGATGAAGATGCTGATGGTTTAGTTGATGAAAACTCAGAAGACACTAGCGGACTAGATCTTAGTTCAAGAGATTTCTTAGAAAATGCGATTATTGATTACAATGCGATGTTTGGCACTTCTTACGACACTTCATCTGATAAATTTCAAAATTATTATAAAGATGTCAGCCAAAGAGTAAAAGATAGAGAAATCGATATTCTGATTGTGGTTAATATGTTTTTAACTGGTTTTGACGCTACTACTTTGAATACTCTATGGGTTGATAAAAATTTAAGATTGCACGGCTTATTACAAGCCTATTCTCGCACTAATCGTATTTTAAATAGCGTTAAAACTTTTGGTAATATTGTTTGCTTTCGTAATTTAGAGAAAGCGACCAACGAATCAATTTCGTTATTTGGCGATAAAGAGGCTAGTGGCATTGTTTTACTTAAATCTTATGCTGAATATTATAATGGCTACAAAGATGGTAATAAAGAAGTTCGTGGATATGTCAGCTTAGTTGATGAGTTAATGGAGAAATTTCCAGTTGGTGTTAGGATT
>JAKQTP010000068.1 GCA_029563035.1 archaeon
AAATGAAAAACGTATTTTTATTACCAACAGATAAACCGAGTAGGTTAATTAAAAACAGCAGAGATATACTTAGAGTTACTGACAATTTCACTCAAATCGATTTAGATTTTATTCAAGCTAAGTTTGTAAACTTCTATATAACTTCTGATGAAGTAATTAAAGAAGGAGATTACTTTTTCAACAGAAACTTTACAGAGGTACATAAATGTATTGAAATTGATTCTAATGGAGATTTACTTTATAATAGAATCAATAGAATAGTATCTAAACACGCTAAAAAAATCATTCTAACAACAGATGAAGACCTAATTAATGATGGAGTACAGAGGATTGATGAAGAGTTCTTGGAGTGGTTTGTTAAGAATCCAAGTTGTGAAAAAGTATTAATTGATACATTTGTTTCTAGAATAAAGGCATTAGACTTTAGAAAAACTTATACAACAATTATTCCAAAAAAAGAACAACCAAAACAAGGAATTGATATTCAAGAATTTGAACAAAAAGCCAATGAGATAATTGCAAATGTTAAAAGAATGTATAGTGAAGAAGAAGTTTTAGGTTTCTTACAAGAAATGAATGATTTGGAAACAAGGCTAGAAGGAATGATTTATATTAAAAAATGGTTTGAGCAATTAAAAAACAAACAAAGATGGAATTAATATTTTTACTCTTAATGATTTTATATTTATTATTTAGGCCCAATATTGATATAACAGTCAATAGAGATGTTTTGTTATGGTATAAACCACTATTTAATAAAAAGAGAGACTTTATACTTCTATTCAATCTTGATGAATGGAAGGAATAGATTCTATAGAAGAGATTGCAAAAGTATTTATAGATAAAAATACAAATAAGATAAGATATTCTGATATTACCTTTATACCAGGAAATTATAAAGCTTTATTTGAGATGGAAAGTTTAAGTTTGGTTATCATAACCTTTGAAGAAAACAAAATATTTATAGAAAAAAATTTTTAATGGACCATACTTTTTACAGAAATATCTTAAGAGGCTCTGAATTCTTTATTGAAATTGGACAAAAATGGATTAATGAGCAAAAATTTAATATACCAAAAAATTACCATATTAATGAATCCTTCTTATGTCAAATAGGAGAAGCAATTCATTTTAAAGAGCAAGATAGGTTTGAAAAATTAAAAGAATGGATTCATAAAGAATATAAAGAGATAAATGAAAAGAAATAGAATTTTAAATATACCCAATAATCCTAGAGAGATATTTGATGAAACTTTATCTAAATCTTTTAACCATTGGATTGATGAGAAAGGAACCAAAGATAATCCTGGAGTATGGCAAAGAAAACCTAGTAAGTTATCTTATGAAGATGCTTTTAATTTAATTCTTAATAGTAAGCCTCATTGGGTAATTAATTTTAGAAATAATTCTTATTTTAATATAAAAGAAAAAGATTATTGGGAATTTGGTGGTTGTAATATTGCATCAAATAATTATGGAGAGGTCTTTATATGGATAAATGTAGATATAGAAATTGCGGAAGAAATATTCAAAAAATTTAAATTAATAAAAGAATATAATTAAAAAAAATGGAAAATAGAATAATTTACTTCTTAACAGCAAATGAACCTAAATTACCAATAAGACAATTTGTTTCTCATTATCATTTTCACACAAAACAAGACATTGAAAATAAAGATATTCGAGAGGTATATACAACCAATTTAGAATTTCTTTGTTTTGATTTATTAGATGATTTTAAAGAGATATATTTATATCATGAAGGCTCTTATTATAATTTAAAATTAGGCTCTAATAATTGGACAAATAAATTTCTAAGAAAAGAACATAATTTATTAAAAATTGTAAAAGCAAGTATATTATCATGACAATCGGAGAAAAATTAAGCTCTATCTTATCTGAGATAGAAAATACACTATTAGAATTTAATAGCACAAAACCTAATTTTACAAATGAAGGATTTAAGGCAGGAATTTATATATTTCAATCTGTCATATTAGATAAAATGTTTGAATTACAAGAGAAAGAAAATATTAATTTTGATATTAGATGCGACATGGCAGAAAAATGCGGAGATGAAATAAGACAAATTGTGAAAAAATATTGCGATATAGATACACATGAATTATATAAATAATTGATTTTAAATAAATTGTAAATTTGTTATTTTAAAGATAAACCACTATATTTATATAATAAAAGAAAACAAAATGAAAACAGATATAAATGCCCGTAAGAGTTCACAAAGAAAATCTGCAATTAAACAAGGTTTCTATGATGGTAGATTTAAAGAAAAATCTGAAATCCTAAAGAAATTTAAGAAAGAAAAATACAAAAATAAAATATTTTCTGAATAGGTTTAACATAACTAATTGATTTTAAACAAAATGAAAACTTATTTAATTTATAGAAGAATACTATATTTGTACTACAATTAAATATAAACAAAATGAATTTAGTAAAAGAACACAAAGGAGTTAAAATATTCGTATCTATTCAAGGCGAATTTTATTGTGATGCAAACACAAACTCAAATGATTACAAAAAGAAAACTTTTGTATCAACAAAATTGCAGTCAATTGAAAAAGCTATTGATGACTTTAAAGGGCAAGAAATAGACGGTAATAGATATTATGATATTGCTGTTTACAATACAACTTTAACGCCTTTAAGAATAGTTAGACAAGTAGGTAACAGGTTGTTTTTTGATGATGGAACTGACACTTCAAACTATTCAAGAAAATCACTTTACCCAAAAGTTGTTGATGAAAAACAAGAATTTAAAGAATTGGAAGCATTGTTGGAACAACTAAAAGAAAATCAAAAAGAGATTAACAAGTTGTATGAAATTCAAAAAGAATTAAGAGCCGAAGCAGATAAAAACTTAAGATGTCTGTCAAAAGTTACGGTGTCCTAAAATTGCCACTAACGTTTTGCAGATAGGCGAAGGCACAAATAGCGTGGGCATTGTGCGGTTGGATTTGGGCTTTTGCTTATGTGCTGTTATAGCCAGTGCTTTTACGGATTTCAAATTATTAACAATTAAAAATAAACAAGATGTCAAAAGAATTAAAACAAAAAACAAAACCAGTTTCAAAAAAACTACAAGAGTTTATCAACTCAATTGCAACTATTGGAAATTCAAATATTCCTGATGATGATGGTAAAATCTATTATTCAAAAGTAGATGGTGCTTATTTGACAAGAGTAGGAATGGAAGAAGATTTAAACTTTCTATTAAAAAGAGGAATTACCGAACAAATACAAGATGGTTATGGAGAACCAAAAACTTGTTGTATAGGATTTAATCCAATAGAACAAAAATGGTTTGGCTGGTCGCATCGTGCAATATTTGGTTTTGGAATTGGTAGCGAATGCAAACAAGGCAATTGTGGTTTTGAGCCATCAAATAAAGACGAATTTATTGAAAGAGAAATGTCTTTTTGGGGTGATTGTGAATATGCCGTAAATGGTGTTGCAGACTATACCGAAAAGGAGAATGGTATTTTAATAACTTATACCTACAATGATAAAGTTCCAAATGAAAAATTGCGTGGAACTTTGTACGAACACTTTTCAAAATATCCTGAAAAATGGGGTAAAGGAGAATGGACTGCAAAAACTATTGAAGATGCTAAACAAATGGCGGTTGATTTTGCTCGTAGCGTTTCATAGCATTGGTTATAACGGCTGGCGGTATGGTGTCGGTTTGCCTTGCAGACTTTTTTACTTTACCACCGCCTTTGATGGCAAACTGCACTATACCGCAGGTTATGCCCCGTTTTTATTTAGAATCATTATAAATTTACAATTAAATGAAAAATA
>JAKQTP010000078.1 GCA_029563035.1 archaeon
GTAGTTATTTTTGTTTTTGCTTTTTCAACTTTAGTATTACTTTTGTTAATGGCCGTTTTTTCTCGGTTAACAGAAGTTACACTTTTGTTGGATGACTTCATAAGTTCAACTCCATCGATTATTTTTATAACTTTAGTTATACTTTTGTTTAACCTTTGCTATAGCTTTTAAACAAAAGTTAGACTTTTGTTAGCATGCGTTTTAATACTGTTTATTAATTATCGTCTATTTTTTATATGACTTTAAACAGCGATAGCGGTACTGTCATAAATACTATGATTGTTATAAAGTTCTTCGACGGCATCGATTTCCGGAACAAATAACGGGTTGTAGTTTTTAATACGTGCGACCGCCAATTTTGCTTTTGTTAGTAATGCTTCAAAATTTTCTTTAAAAAGGTCCTGTAAGTATTTTAACTTGGTTAAGAAGTTTTCTTGAGTGTTTTCTATTACTTTCGAGTTTTGCTGTTCCAGTGTTTGTTTTTCTATTGTTTCTTTTTGGCGCTGCTCATGTTTAAGTTCGTCCTGGGTCCTGGTGTCAAAAGGGAAATTAGGATTATCCATTTTATGATAAATGCTCATGTTATTGAATAATGCTGCATAAGAGTAATTTTTGATGTTTAAGATAGGCTTGTATTTAGGATTTTTCATGTTGGATGGAGTTTTGTTAAAAATTATGGACCTGCAATAATCGTCTATAATGGAAATATCTATATTTTTAGATTTGGCCTTATGAATAAACTTATGTATGGTTGCCTGATCTTCCTGGCTATATTTTTTGAACTCTGGAAGTTGCTCCATTGTTTTAATATATTGCTTATCAACTAAATTTTGAATCTCAGGTGTTTTAGTTTTAATATTATCAGGTGATTCGTTCATTCTTTCTTTTTTATCTATTTTGTTTTGTTCATGTTGGTCTGATAGAATGAATGAACTTTTATGATTAATTTTATCGGGTACGGTAGGGACCGAATTATTAGAATCCTCTTTAACCCTCTTAGATAATATAGGCGGGTCCGTTTTGAACCCCTGACTATCTAAAATTGGGTCCGTTTTGGACCCGTCGTCTTCATTAAATATTATAATATCATTTTTCTTGTAAGGCAGTATAGATATAATTCCGTGTTTTGAAATCCTCTTAATAAGTTTCTGGATAGGTTTAAAAGATTTATAATTTTTTAAAGCAGATATAAGCATATCTTTAACAGCGCCAGTTAAGATTAAAAAACGCTTGTTTGCATAAGTTACTTTTCTTAATGCGAGATAAACCAGCGATTCAGCGCCAGTCATATCAAAAATGTTGTCTGTTAATTGGAAAGTTCCGAACTTTTG
>JAKQTP010000079.1 GCA_029563035.1 archaeon
ACCACAACAGGAGTGGAAATGAATGTTTCTAGAAGAAAATGGGGTATTTTAAAAGAATATATTCAAGAATAGAGTACCGCATATTTGTGAAAACAAACCACTTATTTGAAAATACATACCGCTTATTAGATAAAATGACCACTTTGTTGAAACTCAAATTCTATGCACTACTTTAGCGTCAGTTTTAGAATTTATGGCCGTAATACTAAACAAGTGATAAGGGTGATGCCACTATAAATGCAGCCCATTTATCTAAAAATTAGAAGCATGGAAAATCCCAAGGATTATTTAAGCGAAGAGGAACTAAATCTAATTACAGGAGGCATTTCGTCAAGCGGAATTTTTGCCAGTAATGACGGAAATCCAATTAAGGGACCAAATTGCACTGGTCAAACCTGTATAAAAGGATGCACTGGCGGTTGTCAGCCTGGTTGTATCCCGTCCTGCATAATAACTGCAGGCAAAGATGGATACACCACCAGTTGATTATTAAAGTTTCTCATTGAAAGAGTGGTAGCTAATTTTCCACTCTTTCTGTTTTCTTTTAATTGCAAGCAACAAATACATCATTTTCAATTTAAGTAAAATTTTAAATTCTAAACACATGAAAGATACTAAGGATTTTTTAAACAATGAGGAACTTTATTTTATTACTGGAGGGTACTCGCTGGGAAGTATTTTTTCTGACCAAAATTATAGTACTATTTTGGGGTCAGTCTGTTCTTGGACGTGTAAAACAAATACATGTCAAACAGGTTGCCTAAATGGCTGCCAAAATGGTTGTATGTTGATATCCACTCAAAATGGATATCAAAAAGGATGATAAATGAATTACACAAAGAAATACATCATCCATCTAGATTTGTGAAAAAAATGCATTCAAAATTAAAAATCATGAAAATATCTCAATCAAATCAATAACCGGATAGTGAGATGTTTCATATTACAGGAGGTCAATCATTATTAAAAATATTATCCATTAGACCGGAAAATAATGGTTTCAAAGATGTTTGCAACGGTGCATGCAGAAGGCGATCATGCCCATTAGATTGTCAACCTGGGTGTGCCCCAGGCTGAGTTAACAGTTTATCAAAAAGTGGAATAAAATAACAGGATAAATTTCTAATTATTTAGAGTCTGTCTATAAACTCAAATTGTTAATAACTTTTTGATAACTAATTAATTAAAACTGTTATTGGCATTATTTTTTATTCTAATTTTGTTGGAAATTATTAAAAAATAATGCCATGCGTTTATTTGAAGATTTTAAGATTTTATTCGAACAACCTGATTGGTCCTATGATCCTCAATTATGTTTTATTGATACAGTATTAGAGATGAAACCTTATTTGTTAAAGATTTTTGAAAATGATAT
>JAKQTP010000083.1 GCA_029563035.1 archaeon
CCATTATGAAGAAAAAGATACAATCGTTCAATTGGCAATAATCAAAGCACAATTTGAAATAATCCACCCTTTCCTGGATGGAAATGGAAGAATAGGAAGAATTCTCATCCCTCTCTTTCTGTTCTATAAAAATATCATAAGCAAGCCGGTATTTTACTTAAGCACTTACCTGGAAAAACATAGAGATGAATATTATCAGCACCTAAATAATATTACTGCAAAAAATGACTGGAACGGATGGATTTCTTTTTTCCTGAAAGCAGTTATTGAACAGGCAAAAATGAATATTGAAAAAGCAGGAGCTATCCAAAATTTGTATGATCAAATGAAAATTACAATTCCTGAAATTACCGGTTCTAAATATTCAATGCAACTGACTGATGCGCTTTTTATATCACCTCTTTTCAGTATTAACGGTCTTTCCACAGCTTCAATGATTCCTAAAGCAACCATCATAAGAATAGTAAATATATTAAAAAATGAGAAAATCGTGACAGAAATACAAAAGAGCAGAGGACAAATGCCAGGATTGTTTAAGTTCAAAGCTCTTTATAACATTGTTAAATAAATGTATAACTAACAATAAATAAATAATATAGAGTGTTTGTGCCTCATCTTTAGTGTTTTATGCAACACAAAATCCCTTGTCTATATTCTATGAAACACAAGCGCTGTATTTCATTCTCTCTCAAGTTGTTATGATAAAATAGCAGAAAAGGTGGAATAGGATAACAGGTTAACAGGTGAAGGGGAAAAGTGAAAAAGTGAAACACATATTTAACATCGTAAATGACGGATAAAGGGTTTAGAGGGTTGAGAAAGTTTTTAGAGGGTTGAGAAAGTTTAGAGAGTTTAGAAGGTTTAGAGGGTTGAGAAGTAAAGAAATAAAGACCTTAAGATCTTTGCACCTCAAGACCTTAAGACCTTTCTACTTTCTATCTCGTCTTCCCAAATTTTCCTTGCCAAAAAAACCTTATTCAGTATATGAGGATTAAAAATAAACAGGA
Source organism: archaeon (assembly GCA_029563035.1). Next base: position 1,008 of record JAKQTP010000083.1, read on the forward strand.
GGAAAAAATGTCAGACATACTTTACATTATCGGACGCGAGATTTTAGATTCACGCGGAAATCCAACAGTGGAAGCAGAAGTTCATTTAGATAGTGAGAT
>JAKQTP010000126.1 GCA_029563035.1 archaeon
AAAAGAAAAATCATCGCCAAGACGATTAGTGATTTCTTTAACGGCTACCTCAGCTCCTCCCACAAAAGGAAAATAAGCAGTGGAAAATATTAATATTTTTTTATTTTCTTTCATGTTAAAAATTTTATTTCTCGTTCTCCAATTTTTGCCTAAAAAAATCAGATATATAATTCAATCCTTCATCCAAAGAAACTTTAGGTTCCCAGTTTAGCTTACTTTTAGCCAAAGAAATATCCGGGCAACGCTGTTTAGGATCATCTTCTGGCAAATTCATAAATATCAATTTACTTTTACTATTCAATTTTTCAATTATTCTTTGAGCTAAGGTCTTAATGGTTATTTCGTTAGGATTTCCCAGGTTGACTGGTCCTGTTAAATCGGAATTCATCATTTTAATCATACCATCCGCCAAATCGCTAACATAACAAAAACTCCTAGTCTGACTACCCTCTCCGTAAATTGTTATATCTTCTCCTTTTAAAGCCTGAACAATAAAATTTGACATCACTCGACCATCATTTAGAGCCATTTTCGGTCCGTAGGTATTAAATATTCTAATAACCTTAATATCTATACCATGCATTCTTCTATAATCAAAAAATAAGGTTTCCGCACATCTTTTGCCCTCGTCATAACAAGCCCTGGGACCAATAGTATTTACCGCTCCACGATAATTCTCGTTTTGAGGACTGATTTCCGGATCTCCATAAACCTCGCTGGTTGAGGCTTGTAAAATACTAGCTTGATGAGCTCTGGCTAAACCCAACATGTTTATCACGCCAATTGTATTAGCCTTAATTGTCCTAACTGGATTTTTTTGATAATGAATAGGAGAGGCTGGACAAGCCAGGTTATATATTTGATCAATCTTATCTTCAGTATAAAAGGGTTCTATGATATCATGTAAAACAAAGCTAAAATTAGGATTATCTTTCAAATGTTCAATATTTTCCTTATTTCCAGTAAAAAGATTATCCAAGCAAATAACCCGATGCCCTTCAGACAACAGTTTTTCGCATAAAAAGGAGCCAATAAAGCCCGAGCCACCACTAACTAAAATTCTCATAATATTTTAAATAAATTAATCTAATTTTTATAAATTTCTAGATATTTCTCAAACATTTTATCCAAAGAAAACTTAGCTCTATTCAAATTATTTTTGTTTATATCTGTACAACTTTTTTGTTCAGTACTTATATTTTTCTTAAAAACATCAATAAAATCATCTATTTCATCCAATTTATAGCAGTTTTCACTACCTATTACCTCGCTGTTACCACCAACATCACTAGCCACAATTTTTATACCAGATATATAGGCCTCTATTAAAGAAAGGGATAAGCCTTCGTAAATAGAGGGTAAAACAAACAAGTCAAAAGCTTTTAAATATTTACCAGCGTCGTCTATTTTACCCAAAAAATTAATTTTTCCTGGAAATTTTTCAGCTATTTTTCTGTATTTTTCCTCTTCTGGGCCATCACCTATCAAAATTAATCTAGAGTTAGGCTTAATTTCTAATATTTTATCAAAATTAGCTATTAAAAATTCATAATTTTTGGGATAAGCTAATCTACCAATGGATCCAATAATAAAAACATCCTGATTTTCGATTCCCGCTTTAGAAAAAAGATATTTTCTCGCCTCTTCTCTGTTTAAAAAATTGGTTTCAACCCCATTATATACTACTTTTCCTGATTTTACTATCTTTCTGTCTATGGCTGATTTAAAATTATTCTGGCCAACAAACACCAGCTCATCAACAAAGAAGAAACCAAATTTAAAAAATACTTTGAAGATTAAAGATTTTAAACTATTACTCTTATAATTTTGATCTAAAACAGAAAGACCATGAACGGTAAAAACTGTTTTAATGCTCATATT
>JAKQTP010000133.1 GCA_029563035.1 archaeon
TTCTCCGGGAAAAAACTATTAATCTCAGAGAAAATGTTTGTACCTTTATTATTAAGCATTGGGATCAGTTATTTTTTGTTTTGTCACTTTAAATATACTGATTTTCAGAGATATCTGAAAACTCCCAGTGCTTCTTTTTATGACATTTCTTAACTTTTTCTTACTTGCGAAACTTCAGTCCAATAATAATATCGTCGATTTATATGAAAGATTAATAGATTCTGATAATTGTAGATTCATTTTCAACGATTCTATTAAAAGCACTAGATTTGTAGATGGAGGTCAAAAAAAGGAAGGTGTCGTTCAAGAATTTTCGGGTAGAGAGCCGTTATTTATTATTCCATTAAAATCATCAATTGATGAGTCTAATAAAATTGTTAAAATCAGTCTCAACCTTAAACCATATATTGAATCTCCTTTTCCTGAAGTCGCAAATCTTTACTTTCGGTTCTATATTGAAGCCAAAACTGATGAATTATCAACCCGTAAAGCCGGGATAAGTCGTTCAACTATTATATATGATGTTAAAATAAATGAGAAAAGGAATTTGCCGGAAAATTCAATACTTGACTTAAGAACTCAGTCCTTTTGTAAAATAAATACTTGCTTTTATTTTAATATTCTTCCAAATTCATATGACTTAACATTTTTTGATGCTACAGCATTAAAAAATATAAGAACACTTGAGGATGAGCCTTTTAAAAAATACATGCTTGATAAAAGAGTTAAAAAAGATGAGTTGGTTGTAGTATTCAATAAAAAAGAGAAGAAAGATAGCTATTGTTTCTTTTCGGTATATTCTCGCGAAAGAATTGGAACTGGTCAATTTGCTTTGGCAATTCTTGTAAATATTTTCTGCGGTTTCTTATTGTTTATTCCAGCTTATCGTAAAACCTTCTCACCTGCATTACCATTATCTAAGATTTGGGGAGAATTACCAATTGAAATTTTTATAACTTTTGTTGTAGCATTTTCAATGTTGATTTATTTTATATGGCCAAAAATATCTCCTTTTTTCATGAAACTATGGATGTGGTTAATGTCTAAATTCAAATTTAAAAAATGAGGTGTATCTTTTGCAAGATAAATTCTATAGATACAATAAGTATTGAGCATGTAATACCTGAATCTTTAGGAAATAAAGAACATGTATTACCCAAAGGTGCAGTATGTGATAAGTGCAATAATTATTTTGCAACTAAAATTGAAAAAGAACTCCTTGATTTCCCATATTTTAAAAGCCTAAGGCATAGAAATCGCATACCGAGTAAGAAAAATCGAATTCCAATTGAAAAAGCATTCATCTTACATCAAAAAGGTGATTGGGTTGATTTAATAGTTGATAAAGAAGGCATCTCAATTAGTATTGACAATCCTATTGTGATTGACCTAATTAAGTCAAAAAAAGTTAATCAGATGATAGTTCCAATAATACCTGAACCAGAAAAAAGAAATCTCATTCTTTCAAGATTTCTAGCCAAAACAGCATTGGAATATTTAACACTTAGATTGTGTGAGTGTGAAGGATGGAATGAAGAAATTGTTGATAAAACGGAATTAGACCCTATCCGAAATTTTGCTAGATTTGGAATAGGTAGTTATTGGGAATATCATCAGAGACGTATATATAATGAAGATGCTCGATTTATTGACTCAACTTCTAAACATTCAGAACCCTATGAGATACTCCATGAAATGGATTTACTCTATACGGATAACAATATTCTATATTTTATAGTAGCTATTATGGGTATTGAATATGCAATTAATTTAGGTGAATCTGAAGTTAGTAGTTATATAAATTGGCTCACAGAAAACAACAATAAGTCTCCTTTATATATTGTTTCTGAAAATCAAATAAAAAAAGATGAAGGTACTTCTGGATACTAATATTGTAATACACAGAGAAGCCAGCCGGATTCTAAATGTAGATATAGGAGTCCTTTTTAGATGGCTAGATAAAGGAAAGTATATTAAATGTGTCCATCCGATTACAATCCAGGAGATTGAGAAGAATAGCAATCAGGAAACAGCAAAAACCCTTGGAGTAAAACTTGAAAGTTACGAAGTGTTAAAAACCACTTCGCCTTTATTGCAGCAAGTTATTGCCGTTTCAGATTCAATTGATGTAAACCAAAATGATAAAAATGATACAATTCTGTTAAATGAGGTTTACTGTGAAAGAATAGAATTTCTGATTACTGAAGATAAAAAAATACACAGAAAGGCTGAATTACTTGGGATTTCGGATAGAGTATTTAAAATTGATTCATTCCTTGAAAAAGTAGTTTCTGAAAATCCTGATTTGGTTGATTACAAGGTTCTTTCTGTAACTAAAAAACTTTTTGGTGAGATAAATTTATCCGATTCATTTTTTGACAGTTTTAAAGAGGACTATAAAGGATTTGACAAATGGTTTCTTAAGAAATCAGATGAAATCGCATATGTTACAACTAACAAGGGAAATATTTTATCTTTTTTATTTTTAAAAGTCGAAGGTAAAGAAGAAAATTACTCAGATATTACACCAATTTTCACGCCAAAAAAAAGACTTAAAATAGGTACTTTTAAGGTAATAAGCAATGGTGTCCGTTTAGGTGAAAGATTTATAAAAATAATTTTTGATAATGCTATTCAATATAATGTTGACGAAATTTATGTAACAATATTTGATAAGCGAGAAGAACAAAAAAGACTAATCGGGCTATTAGAAGATTGGGGATTTTTTTTACATGGGACAAAGATAACTGAGAATGGAGTAGAATTGGTTTATGTTAGAGATTTTTCACCGAAATTTGATAGTACAAATCCTAAATTGACTTTTCCTTTTATATCAAAGAATTCAAATATTTACATGATTCCAATTTATCCAGATTATCATACAGAACTTTTACCAGATTCAATACTAACAACAGAGTCTCCTTATGATTTTGTAGAAAATCAACCACACCGCAATGCAATTAGTAAAGTTTATATTTCGCGTTCATTTGAGCGAGATATCAGTAAGGGGGATATTATAGTATTTTATAGAACGGCCGCTAAAGACAGGTCTGCTTATTATAGCAGTGTCATCACAACAATTGCTATTGCGGAGGGAAAAATTATTGATATTTTTGATGAAAATGATTTTATTTTAAAATGTCGAAAAAGAAGTGTTTTTAGTGATGAGGAATTAAGAAAATGTTGGAATCGGAATCCTAAATATAGACCATTCATTATTAACTTTTTGTATACTCATTCATTTTCAACAGGAAAAAGAATTAATAGACAAAGACTTCTAGAATTAGGAGTAATTTCAGGAACAAAAGATGAATTGAGGGGTTTAAAAAGAATATCAAAAGAACAATTTGAGTTAATTTTAAAAGAAACAGAAACGAATGAAAGTCTTATTGTCGATTAAGCCAGAATATGCCGAGAAGATTTTTGAGGGAACAAAAAAATATGAATTTAGACGTTCAGTATTTAAAAATAGAAACGTTAAAACAGTTGTTGTTTATGCATCTTCTCCCGTACAAAAAGTTATTGGTGAATTCGATATTGAACATATCATAAATGATGACCTTCACAGGTTATGGAGTATAACTAAAGAATTCTCTGGTATCTCAAAAGATTATTTCTTTGAATATTTTAATAATAAAGAAAAAGGGTATGCAATAAAAATTAAAAAAACGAGACGATATGATAAATTACTATCTCTCAAGAATGATTTTAATGCTAAACCACCTCAATCCTTTATGTATTTGGAGGAATGTTTGGTTTGACCCATCGCACACAGCCAAGCACAATTGCAATTCGCACAAGCCAACGCACGACCAAAAATTGCAATAGAGCTTGTCTGTCTGCCAACACTTTTTTGCCGACCCTAAAAACCAATTTTTTCGGAAACGGCAGTGCTTTAATTTGACTGATTAAAAACCGTAAAAGACTGATAATTATCTGATAATAAATAAAGCCCAGCATACAACACATGGTATAGTGCATGCGGGTTTCATCGGTATGCGAGCGTTTGTGTCTCGTAAAAAAAAGTCGGTGTAAACTGATAGGGTTTCGATTCGTAATCCCGCACGACACCATACCATTAACCGTTAGGGCCAATAGCGGCTCATGTAATTGAAAATGTAGCTATGTGCGTTTATCACATCTATATGGGGGGCCAGCTGAACATCTCGCTGCAAAGTGACTCGCCAACGCGCCGCAACTTAGATTAATAGCAACAAACAGAATATTAAGTACCAGTCCAGAACGACTGGCGAAACACCCCAACTCAGCAGTAGGACT
>JAKQTP010000139.1 GCA_029563035.1 archaeon
ATAAATTTTGTTCCAGTTATATATAAAATAAATATGTTGAAAAATTTTGAAGATACATTAAAAAAATTTGAAAATGATTTAGATTTAGAATATAAATCTTACCTTAGATTTGGAATATAAATCTTATCTTAACATAGTAACCTAATTAAAAACTTTATAAATTTATGAAAAATTCGGTATGTTATATATCAAAAATCAGAGAAATAAAACCTATTGAGAATGCAGATAATATAGAATTAGCATTAGTAGAAGGTTGGCAATGTATAGTTAAAAAAGGTGAGTTTAAAAAAGATGATAACGTTATCTTAATAACTGAAGGTGCTATTATACCAGAAGATTTAGCACAATCTTTTGGTATAAAAAAATATTTGCATAAAGATAATACTGTGCATGTTGTAAAACTAAAAGGTATATATTCAGAATGTCTAATATTACCTATAGATTTAATTAAAGATAAAATAAAAGATATTGATTACAGAAAAGATTTAAGTGATATTTTAAATATATATAAACCAAAACAAGAAAAAATTATTCCAGACAAAAAGTTTTTAAATGATAATGAAAATTTTAGAATTTATTACAACATACCCAATTTTAAAGACGTACCAAATATATTTTATAAAGGAGAATCTTTACAAATAACTAGGAAAATTCATGGAACGAATGCACGATTTGGTATAGTAAGAAAAAATAAAATAAGTTTAAAAGATTTATTTAGATATTATATTAAAAGAGATAAATGGGCATTTTTTGAGTATATGGTAGGATCACATAAAAAGATTTTAGATTTAAAATCAAATTCTAAAAACAATAATGTATATATAGAAATATCTAAAAGATTGAAAATTAAAAAGAAGTTATTTGAATATGTAAAATATAATGAAGATCCAAACAAATTAGTAAACTTCATTATATACGGTGAGATATATGGAAAAGGTATACAAAACAATTATACATATTCTTTAAAAACTACAAATTTATTTTGTTTTGATGTAATGATAAATGATAGTTATATCAAACCAAATAAAGCAAAAGAAATAGTTAAAAAACTTGATTTAGAATATATTCCTGTTTTAGAAGATGACCATACATATACAAGTATAGATATTATTTTTGATAAATATGTTAAAAATGCTTATTTTAAAAATACAAGAATACCACATGAAGGTGTAGTGGTTAAAAGTTTAGATTCCGTATTACCAAAATACGTTAAAATTAAAAATCCAGAATTTTTAATTTACACAAAAAGTCACAATGTAAGTGATTATTCTTAAGTTATTATTCATATTAAATAAACTCATAAAATGGATAAAAGAGATATAATAATAAATGAGGCAGTAGAGTCTCTTATAAAGAATAATGGAGGAACAGTTGTATTATCTACAGGTACAGGTAAAACAAAAATGGTTCTAGATTTCATATTAAGAGATAGTAGAAATACAGAAGGTGAAGTTTATAATGTAGTTCTAGTAAGTTCACGTGTTTTATTAGAAGAAGTATGGAAACAAGAATTAAAGAAGTGGGGATTTAAGAATAAATATGGGTTCATATATGAACATAAAGATACACCAAAACCTATAAAATTTGAATTTAAAACTTCACAATTAATTTATAAATATGAAAATCCATTACCAGAAAAATATAATTTATTAGTTGTAGATGAAATACATAGTGTAGTAACTAAAGAATACTCGAACATATTTAACATAGTAAAATATGACAAAGTAATAGGATTAACTGGTACTCCTTTTGGAAAAGATGAAGAAGAAAAACTAGAATTATATAATAAATATTGTCCAATAATATTTACTTATACAAATAGTTCAAAAGATGGTATAATAAATAAAAGGCAATATTTTATTATAGAGCATGTACTAGATAATGATCATAAATTTTTAGTGCAGTTTAAGACGGGAAAATTTTATAAAGGAGAGCTAGATTTATATACTTATTATGATTCAAAATTTCAAGAATATAAAAAGAAACTAATAGATTTAGTAAAAATAGAAAGAAATACTAATCCATTTTATAAAATATATGATATAAAGAAAGAATTAAAAGAAGATATTTGGGAGATAGCTGTTACATGGGGTTGGAAAAAACAAGGTACTAAAGAACAAAATGCAATAGCTTATAATTATTTAAGAACAGTACAAGCCAGAAAAAATCTATTATTATTATCTAATACAAGAGCTGATGTAGCATTACAAATAAAGAATAAAATCAGAGAGAAAGATCATGAAGCCAGAATAGTTTTATTTTCAGAGCTTAATGATCAGTTGGAAAAGATAACAGATAATAGAATATATAGTAAAAATAATAGAGACACCAACACGTACAATTTAAAAAGATTTAATTCTAATGAAGTTAAAGAAATAGGTGGTTGTAATTCATTAAATACCAGTGTAAATTTAAAAAATACAAAATATGGTATTCTTGAAAGTTATGTTGGATCTACTATAAATACACGTCAGCGTTTTGGAAGATTAGATAGATTATCTCCAGATGATATTGCATATGCATTTATAATTAAAACAAAGAATACACAGATGGAGAAATGGTTTAGAGATGCTATGAAAGATATTGATTTATCTAGAGCAGAAGTAATAAATATAAACGAATTATAAAAATCACAAAAAATGATAATAGAAATAGATATTGATATAGTAAAAAAGAGTAAACTTCCAATAAGAGAATTCATTCTTTTAAAATTACTAAATGAATTAGAATTCAATGTAGTAAAAGATTTATATTCTGATCAATATAATACTTTAAAAGAATTTGATAAAGCTTTAAAATTACTAGAAAATTTAAACTATATTATATATAAAGATAATACGGTTGTTTTACGTTCTGAAAGTGAAGAGCTTTTTAGTAAAGATAAAATAGATTTTGTTGAATTAACTAAAAAAATAAGAGAGTTATTTCCAAAAAATAAGAAAGGAGATGAACAAGGAGTATTAAAAAAGTTAAAACAATTTTATAAAAATAATAAAAAATTTAGAGATGAAGACTTAATATTAAGAGCTACAAAACATTATATAGAACATACAGATAATTTATATATAAAACAAGCACATTACTTCATATATAAAGATGGTATAAGTACATTAGCATCTATATGTGATTATTTACTAAACTTAGAAGAAAATCCAACAAATGAGATAACATTATGAATTTAATAGAAACCATAAAATTCAATAGAGATAAAAGATTAAATGGCGAGATAATAACTATTCCGTGGCCATTTAATAAATTAAATAATGTGATAGCAGGTATTCAAAAAGGAAGATATTATTTAGTAAGTGGAGGTCCAAAATCAGGTAAAACTCAAATAGCAGATAGTTTATTTACTTATAATGTAATAGATTGGTATTTAGCTAATAAAGGTAAAACAAATATAAAACCAAAAATATTTTATTTTACTTTAGAACTAACATCAGAATATAAACAATTAATGCTTATATCTAGAAAATTATTTAAAGATTATAAAAAAATAATAAATCCAGAAAAATTGATGTCATCATACAAAGATTTTATCATTGATGAAGAAACGACTTATCAAATAGAAAATATCTACAACACATATGTGACAGAAGTATTAAAATTTACTGAATTCATAGAAGATGCTAAAACACCAAAATCAATATATAAGATTATAATGAATTATATTGAAAACAGTGGTAAGATATATAAAAAATTAATAACCACTAAAACTGGTGAAGAAATAGAAATATTTGATAGATATGAACCAATGGACGAAAATGAATTTGTATTTGTCATAGTAGATCATATAGGATTAATTACTCCAGAAAAAGGAGAAACTTTATATCAAGCTATTGCAGATTTAAGTAGTATGTTGTCCAGATTAAGAAATCATTATAAGATAATACCTGTTATAGTACAACAACAGGCTTTAGAAATAGAAAGGCAACAATTTACTTATAAAGGAGAATCTATCATTGATAAATTAAAACCATCTGCAGCTGGATTAGCTGATAATAAATGTACATCTAGAGATTGTGATATATTATTCGGTATATTTTCGCCAGATAAATTTGATATAGAAGTTTATAAAAAATATGAAATTTATAAGCTTAAAGATTGTTTTAAAGAACTATCCATAAGTATAAATAGACATGGTAAGTCAAATTTATCACTACCATTATTTTTCATTGGCGATTCAAATAATTTTGAAGAATTACCTCCCGCAGATTCTTTGGATATCATAAAAGTTTATAAATTTGCAAAAGATATAGAGAACTTACAATTAAATATCAAAAGTATAACTAATTAAAACTGAAACACATGCAAGTAGAAATCAAAGAAATCATGGGATTTGGAGCTGTATTAAACAATTTAAGTTTAGCTCAAAGGAAGAATCCGAGAAGTGCAGTAATAACGAAGTTACCACAACAAGAAGAAGTAAGAAGAAATGTTTTAAATTACTCAACCTCGGTAGCAGTTAATCGAAAAGATTTAGATGTTTTGAGAGAAATGGTATTAAGACAAGGTTCTAACATTAGACCTTTAAAAGGTATAATAGTTATATTAAGAATTAAAGCTACTATTAAATTCTGGAGTAAGCTATTAGAAGATAAAAGAATTCAGTCATTATATTCAGATAGTTATATTGGAATATTAAAAAGAATAGGAGTAACAAAAGAAGATTTTGACGAAAATATAAGTGATAAAAAGTTAGAAGAAATAAATAAAATCTTAAAAGAAGATAGAGAAATTGCTTTTTCAGAAGATTATTTTAAAAATTATTTGCAAACTAAAGATATAATAGTAAGTTATCTTACGTTAAGAGAGTTATATTTAAAGAAAGATGATACATTTAAATTATTTTTTGAAGAATTAAAGCATATATTGCCTTATTCTGATTTAATATTTCTTGAACCAAAAGAACAATAATATGGGAATGACAGTTGGTGTATTAGGAGAAAGTGGTAGTGGAAAAACCACTTCGATAGTAACTAATAAAGATGGTACAATATCTTTAGATCCACAAACATTAGAATGGGATATGAAGACATATAGTGGACTAAATCAGAAATCCACTGTTTTAATAAATTCAGATAAAAAACCTTTACCATTTGCAGATATATTTCCAAGTAATAATGTTATAAAAACATCTGATATTGATGATATAAACGTAATATTAAAAAGAGCTTCAGAAAGTACAACAATAAAAAGTGTTGTAATAGATACTATAAATGGTGTCATGTTAGATAGAGAAATGTTAGAAGCTCAAAAATTGACATATGATAAATGGTATGATTTTGCACGAGATATTTATGCTTTAATAGTTAATATAAGTAGTTTAAAACCAGACTTAATAGTATATTTGATGGGCCATATTAGTTTATATACCAATGTAGACGGTAATGAATCAAGAGCTCTAGTTACAAATGGTAAAAAGTTAGAAAAAATAAAATTGGAATCTAAAATGTCAATAGTGTTATTTACACATGTTGATTTTGTTAATGGAAAAGCTTCTTACAGTTTTGAAACTAGTTCAAATAGAAGTACTGCACATACTCCTTACGGGATGTTTAATGATTTTTTAATACCCAATTCATTATCATTAGTTGATGAGCGTATTAGAACTTATTATAAATTACAAAATTAAGTAAAAATGGAACAACAATTTCCTATGATATATTTATATACAAGAAATATAGCTGGTAAAGTAACTAAGCATATTAAGCTTAATAAAGAAGCTTTATCAGCTTTAAAAGATAAGAATACTAGTATAAATAAAACTATTATTACAATAGGTACTTATGAAGATAATATATATTTTGTAAATGTTACAGATATAGATAGAAAAACAATAAAAATTCCAATAAATTTAAATAAAAATGGTATAATAAATAATGGACATTTGTTTGATTATTTATATAAAAGATTTGTAGATATAGCAAATGAATACGGTAATATAGTGTTATTTGGAATTCCATGCGTTATTGATGGTATTAAATGTTTAAAATTAATAAGTAAATTGATAGAAGAAAATTATTTTTATGTAGAAGAACAATTAATCAATAACACAATTAGTGATTAATAAATAAATAAACAAACAAACAAATAAATAAATAAATTATGGAAAGAATAGATTATAATTTTGATGAGAACTATAATGAAAATACATTTGTAAATATTGAACCAGGTATAATAGAAAACATGTACCTAAGTGATGTTAAAGTAAGTGAAGAAGATAATAATAGTTATATAGAATATACGTTTTCAGATATAAAAGATACATTTAAAGTAAATCGACGTTATTATGAGCCAAAAATAGGAGGTTTTATAAAAAATGAAGATGATCTATATAAAGATAGCGTAAAGAAGAAAAATATAATAGCTAATATTTCCAGGAATATTATAGGAGAATCTTATAGTATAACTGGTGTAAAAACATACAAAGATTTAATTAGAGTTGCAGCTGCAGATTTAAAAAAGGTTATTCCAAATAAAATTTTAGTTCGAGTTGTAGTTGTATTAAATAATGATAATTTTGCAACATTAAGATCATTTGCACCAGTTATAGAGAATATGAATGTTAATCCTTCAAAATTAAAATTAAATAGATATGATAAATTAGTTTCAAGTGATAATAAATCTTCTGGATTAAAAGAAAGTTTAGAAAATAGTTGGGATTAATGATAAATTATGAAATAAAGCTTCCTTTAACAAAAGAAACTATATTATCATTTATTACAGAATATGATATATTTAAATATTATATACCGTCAATGAAGGATATAAATGTCTCTTTTAAATCAGAATTAAGAGAAGATAATCATCCTTCATGCAGGGTATTTTATACTAATAACAATAAATTAAAGTACAAAGATTTTGGAATTGAAGGTACGTTAAATTGTTTTCAATATGTAATGATGAAATATAATATTTCTTATAAAGAAGCTTTAAAAAAAATAATACAAGATTTTAATTTAGATTTAATAGATTCAGATATTGCATATTTTACATTACAATTAAGTAAAAAACCGGTTAAAGTAAATTGGAAAACTAATAAAGAACTAACAAAAATATTAGTTAAGAAAGTAAAATTTAGAAAAAAAGATATAGAATATTGGAATCAATATAATATAACACAAGACTGGTTAGAGAAAGCACATATATCACCAATAACTGCATTTTATATTAAAACTAAAACTTCAGAACGTTATATAGGAAGTTCTTATCTTTCTTATTGTTATGATTTTGGTAAAATAGATAATACGAAAACAAGAAAAATTTATCAACCGTTTAATAATAAAGTAAAATTTATAGGTAATGTTACTAAAGACATAATACAAGGATATCATTTATTACCTAGAAATGGTGATTTATTGATAATAACATCTTCTTTAAAAGATGTAGGAACTTTATTTTGTAATACTAATACTTTTGCAATAGCCCCAAATTCTGAAGTTTCATTTATACAGCCATTAGAATTGTATAAATTAAAAGATAGATTTAGAAATATTGTTATATGGTATGATAATGATAAATGTGGAATATTAAATGCAAAAAAGTTTTCAAACATATATAAATTAGATTACATTTATATTCCAGAAAAATTTAAAGATAAAGATCCATCAGATTTTGTATTAAAGTATGGGACAAAGGAGTTAAATCTTCTTTTAAATTATTTATTAGAAACTAAAAATATAAAACATGACTAGAAAGATTTATTATAAAAGACCAGATAGAGTAGGTCTTGATTTTATTAGTAGTGATGCTACTACATTTGGAGAATTAAAAAAAGAATTTTCTCAACAACTAAAGCTAAATTTAGATGATATGATTGTAATTGTGCGTGAAGGTTTTATAACATTATCTCTTAATGAAGCTATATTACCAAATACAGAATTTACTTTACTTCTTTATAAAAGTAAACAAAAAGGAGGAATTGATTATAGTAAATTAAGTTATAAAGAACTTCAAAATTTAGCTAAAAGTTATAAAATTCCAGCTAATTTATCAAAAATAGATTTAATATTTGCACTTAATAAGGTAAGAAGATCAGAAGAAAAGAATAAAAAAGAAAATCTTGTTGGAGTAGTAAACTTATTATTTATAAATAATAGATTAGTGGATTTAAAAAATGAGCTAAATATTATAATAAAAGAAATTGAGAAATTAACAGATCGTATAAATAATATCACTTTAATTTCCGATTATGAATATCATGAAAAATTAATTAATAAGATAAATAAAGATTATAAAGATATAAATGAAGAATTAAAGTAAAGTATTAACCATAAATAAGTCAGATCTATCTATAACTTAATCTTATTTATAGATCTGACTTATTTATTAATCTAAATTGTATGAAATTTAATATTAAATTAGTTGAGGATATACATCTCAATCATGTAACTTTAGCCGCTTTATTTAATAATGAAGATAATACTTCTGAAACAAAATATATAGAAATAAGAGATAATAATGGATTATTTATACAAACTTTTTCAGTCACAGGCTGTGCATGTATAAATCAAGATGGTAATCAATATTTATTAACTAGAGGTTTAAAAATCCCGATAAATAAATATAAAAATTTAGATGGTATATTAGTATGCAATGAAACAAATAATATTTATAAATCGATACATGTATTAGACACTGTGTATGAAGCACTTATTGATATGTTTGGAGAAGATACAGTATCTTATAAGAATAAAGTTATTAATGAATATGAAGATTTATCGGATGAGTTTATAACTACTTTCTTTGAACGTACTTATAGTTTAATAACAGTAAAATTAGGAACTTTAATAAGTCATGAATCTGAAAATAAATTTGAAGTATTTAGAGATTTATATTTAGTATTCGGTTTATCTAACATATTATTAGATGCTGTATTAGAAATAAACTTAATAAATGCTAAACCTACTTCACATCAATTTGTAAATGGAAAAACATTACCAGTATATTGTTTAATTTATAAATTCGTATCTAAGATATGTTTAGGTGATTCTTTTGCAAGTAGTAATTTAGTTACAGCAAATTATATGATCTCTGATTATATCAATTGTGGAAAACAATTTGATGAAAAATTGTTTAAAGATGTAATAGTAGATCTTATAAATAATTTAAAAATATTATTAGGAAATATTTCTGATGAAGGTTATAGACGTTATACATATAATTTTAACAATTACTTTGATATAACAAATGAAGAATTAATTAATTTATTTATGATTGATCCAAATAAATGTAAAATAATCATTCCAGAAGAAAAAGATGCATTTGAACATTTACAAAAAAAAAGTTTTATTTATGATATAAAAAATAGTTTATTTAATAAAGAATTTATTAAAACATTAAGTAAATATTCAAGTAATCCTGTATATTTTTTCGAAACCAAAAAATCTATATATAATATTATACAATATAATAGTGTAAAAAATATGATAAAACGTGAAATGAAGCGTCTGATTAATGCATATAATACCAAAATATCTATAGAAGGTATTTGTTCAAAATTTAAAGATTATAATGATATAGAACAAGATTTATATAACACAAATATCGTCTTAGATACATTTAAAAATAATCTTATTAAATTACAAATAATTGATAAAGGATTTGACGATGATTTAACTGTAAAATGTATAAAAAATGAAAAAGAATATATTGTTTATAAATAAAGAAGTATTTAACAAGATAAATTTATATCATAGTATTGTTGGAAGTATAGAATGGAGTGGTTCTATATTAATAAAACCAGAAATATCTGATAATGTTATAACTTATAATGTTATTGATATAATAATAGAATGTATAGGAGTGTCAGGTAGTTTTGAAACTAGTCCTACAGAATTTAAAAATTTTGCAAATAATCCTGAATTCGATAAATGTATGATAGGATTAGTGCATTCTCATCATTCTATGGGAGCTTTTGTATCTTCAGTTGATGAAGAAGAACTTAAAGAATCTCCATTTTATCCTTACATA
Source organism: archaeon (assembly GCA_029563035.1). The sequence goes on from JAKQTP010000139.1 coordinate 9,976, forward strand.
AGTTTAGTTGTAGCTTTTAATCAAAGATTTGTAGCTAAAGAAGCTTATAAATTAGAAGAAACTTACAGAACTTATACATTATTTAATGGAAAATCTATAAAGATTAAAGAAGAAAATAAAGTAATAACTTTTGATTTAATAGTAAAAATAGAAGGTTATGATGAAGTTTTAGAAGAAGTTAATGTAATAAAGTCGAAAAAACCAGATTACTTTAATAATTTTAATGAAATTCCTAATGTAAATTTGCCAAATTATGGAATAAAAGAACAAATAGAAAATTATAAAACATATAATGGATTAAAATTAAATGATAACGATATTTCATTTATAATAAAACAGCTTGGTATAAAAACTACTGATAAAAATAAAGATGTAAGAAAGGAAGTAATAGATACTTTAATAAAATACTACGAAAATAATCAAAATAAAATTTTAAAAGGATTTTTAGCTTATTTAAATTCATTAAATAAAGAAGATATTTTCTTTAGTTATCTTAAACAAAGTAAATATTGTACACCATATATTTCAGATATATTAGATATGATAAGAGAGGATTATTTTTATTATAGCGAATATAATGAATACGACGAATTTTAAAATGAATAAAATCTATGGATGAAAAAAGATTACGTTTTATTGATGCAGAATGGGCTCAGGATATAACATTTCAAGATGTTATACTAGGAGGTATAGGAGGCATTGGATCATGGTTGGCTTTATTACTATCTAGAGTTAATGTAAGAAGTTTATTAATATTTGAAGATGACATAGTTAATTTTCATAATATTGGTGGACAATTATATGGTATAGATGATGTTGGAAAAAGTAAATATGATAGTTTAATTAAAACTATGTTAAACTTTTCAGCACCAGTAGAAACAAGTATATTTCCTGGTAGAAGATTAGAAAAATATATGCTTAAAGATGCTAGTAGTACATTAAAAGTTTTAAATCCTTCTATTGTATTTTCAGCTTTTGATAATATGTCAGCTAGAGAAATGTTATTTAATCTTTGGTTGGATGTATCTAATGAAAATTCAGTATTTATAGATGGAAGAATGAGTGCAGAAAGTTTTCAAGTATTTACTGTAAAAAAAGATAAAGATATTATAGAAAGATATAAAGCTTCTTTATTTAGTGATGAAGAAGTACCAGAAGATATATGTACTTTAAGAGCTACTACTCATAATGGAATGACATGCGCTTCTGTTATGCTAAGTAGTGCTCTTAATTTTATTACTAATTTAAGATATTCAAATTCAAGACCTTATGATTTTGAATTACTTGTATCTCTAAATCAATTATTTATTACAAGGTTATGAATTTTCATGTAGAAGATGTATATATAAAAGATAATTATTTTTATAAATATAGCAATTATTCAAAAGGGCTACAAATACTAGATAATATATATCATGCTGCTGACGAACTTCCAATAACATATTCTAGAAACAACTTGTTTAATAGAAAATGCTTAAAAATAAAAGATTTTACATATGTTTTTTCTAATTCAGTATATAGATATATAATATCAAAAAATTATATACTTATTGTAAGCTCTAATTATTATATCGAAAATGAATATGAATTTTTTATAAGAGCTAAAAATAAAAACAAAGATAAAAATGTTCTTTTATATGCTAATGGTTATGGGAACTTTGAAAATATAAAAAATGAAAAATTCGATTTATATAGATATGACTTTATAAAAGGATTAATAAAAGTATTATTATATAGTTCTGATTATAAAATACTATTAAAAGAAGATTCAGTTCAAAAATATGATACATTTAGTTTAATAAAACCAATTGACGTGAAATCTAAAATTATGCTTTCATTACGTCTAGAATTAGAAACTGATGATTATATAGATAACGATACTTATATATTAACTAGTGATATAATTAAAGATATTACCAAAAAAGATCTTTTTTCAGCATTTATAAAAACAAAATTATTAAGAGCAGTACGAAAGGCAAACAAAGATGGAAAAAAACATATATTTTGAGGTAGATGCTATAAATAGCAGCTTATTAAAAAAAGTTAAAAATCCTAAAAATCTTTTAGAAGAAGTTCAAGAAACTGATGAAATGATTATTGGATCTGCCGTAGATTGTATATTAACTAGAAATGGTGATTTTGATAAAGAGTTTATGTATTCTGGAGATTACAGAATAAGCTTAGCAGTAAAAAATATAATTGATAAAGTATTTGAGTTATCTAAAAATAAGACAACTTTAGAAGAAGAAGCTGATTTATTGTTAAGAATAGGACGTGAATCAGAATATCAAAATAACTGGAAAGACGATACTTTAGTTAAAAATCTGATAAATAATGGAAACGCTTATTATAATGATCTTATCAAGGCCAATGGTAGAAAAATAATAACTTTAGATATGTCAATGTCCATAGATATTTCTTTAGAATTAATTATGAATAGTGATATAGATGAAGTTATTACTTTATTAAATTCTGATAAAGTAATGAAGCAACTTCCAGTATTTTGGTCTATAGAAAATAAACAATGTAAGTCATTATTAGATTTTGTATATATAGATGATGAAGCTAAAAAGATAAAAATATATGATTTAAAAGTAACTTCACGTCCAGCGCTAAGTTTTGATAAAACCTATCTTAAAGATGATCATGCTATACAAGCTTCTTTTTATGTAGATGCTTTAAAATACTTATATAAAGACTATGATATTAGTTTTGCTTTTGTAGTAGTTAGTTATACAGAAGATATGGTAATATTATTTGATGTTAGTGATAAAGCTTTAGATATAGGAAGATATGGTAAAGACTTTACTACACATAGATATATGGGTTATTTAGAAAGAATAGAAGCTTTAGATTATATAAATATACAAGGCGATTATATCTATCCTTATTATGTAGTAAAAAAGAACAAAAAATTATTAATAGATGATAACACAACAAACAATAAAGACTCAGATAACTAGATATAATATTTCATTTTGTAATAGATTCTTTGTTGTAAAAGCTAATAAACCTGTATTTACTTTTAAAGATGATGAGGTTACATGTATGGATCAAGAATTTATATTAGGATTTCCGAAAGAACTCAAAGTAAATTCTTATGTTCATTTTAACATTAATAACTTTGATACTGTTTATCATATAAGAGATATTAAAGAAGATATAGAAAATATGCAATATACTTTTATAGAAGAAACTAAAAATATAACTACAAAATTTATTGTTCCGTTGATATTAGATAATATAGAAGAAGAACTTTTTCTAATGAATGCATATTTATCTACTACCGATTATATACTTGTGTTAAAATATAAATTTTTTAATCTTCCAGAATTTAATAAAATAGAAGATAAACTAATAGAATTTCCTTTAACCTTATCTATTATTCCAGAACATAATACATGTACTAATATTATAGTACTTGTTAAGATACCGAATGAATTAAAAGGAACTATAGAATTAATAAAACAAGGAAAATATTCTAAGATAAGTAATAGTCATAAAAATAAGATATTAGATTATTATGGTGTTGGAATAAATAGTGATATATATGATGTGTTATATAAAACTGATAATTATAGAAAAAGTTTATCTAAGATATTAGATTATGACATAAATAAAAATTCAGAATTATATGATATAATGACATTAGAAAATGAAACTATACATTTAGATAAAATATTAAGTACTATATTTACAGTACAAGATATAATCAAGTTTTTTATGTTATGAAACAGTTATTTAGTGAGGATTGGTTTAATATTTTAAAACCAATCCTCAAAACTAAGTATTTTGATGATGTTGGTAAATTTTTAAAAATAGAACGTCAAACTAAAATAATATATCCAGAAACTAACGAAGATATATTTAAAGCTTTTAAATTAACGACGTTTGATAATACTAGAGTAGTAATAGTAGGACAAGATCCATATCATGATGGTAGTGCAACAGGATTAGCTTTTGCAAATTATATATTAAAATCTCCATCTTTAAAAAACATATTAGATGAAGTATATGATAATTGTGGTGTTTATACTAATCATAATTTAGAAAATTGGGCTCGTCAAGGTGTACTATTATTAAACATGGCTTTAACAGTAGAAAGAAATAAACCATTATCACATATTAACATGTGGTATAAATTCACCGATTATGTATTTAAATGTTTAAATGATAATAAAACAGCTTTAATATTTATGTTATGGGGTAATAAAGCAGGTTCTATAATTGATAAAATAGATAGTAATAAACATTATATATTAACTGCTGGGCATCCATCTCCATTAAATACTAAAATTCCATTTAGAGGTTGTAAACATTTTAGTAAAGCAAATGTTATATTAAAATCAATAAACAATGATGAAATAGATTGGTCATGAAACTATATAAATTTAACGATAATCTTCATTTATTTGAAGAATTTGATATAAAATTGAAAATAGTTTATGTTGCTATAATATTTATACTATTAGTATTAATAGCTTTTAAATTAGTAGATAGCAATAAAAAGATAACATACATAGATAAAGTTATAAGATTAGAAATAACTAATGAAAATTTCAGTAAGGAAAATCTTGAAAAAGAACTTATTAATTTAAACATCAAGTTTCCAGATATAGTATTAGCACAAGCAATATTAGAAACCAATAATTTTAAAAGTAGGATATTTCTAGAAAATAATAATTTATTTGGAATGAAACCAGCAAAACTTAGGCCAACAACAAGTAAAGGTGTTCTAAATGGATATGCATATTATAATAACTGGAAAGAGTCAGTATTAGATTATGCTTTATATCAAGCGGCTTATGCAAAATCTATAGACACAGAAGATAATTATTACATATTATTAACTACTTTTGCAGAAGATACATCTTATACAAAGAAACTAAAAAACATACAATATGGAAATTAATGAAGAAGAAATATTGAAAGATATAATTGATCATGTAGAATCTATTAATGAATTATCTGATTTAAAAATAGCATTACTTATGTTTATAAGTA
>JAKQTP010000143.1 GCA_029563035.1 archaeon
CATATGAAAATAGTTTTAAATTAAACAATTGTACCTTTTGAGTACGTTTATTACCTATAGAACAATCTTGGCCTTGATTTTTATTGTACGGCGTATAAAAATCGTTTTTTTATGTAAGTTTGCAGAATAAATCTAAAGCTACTTTATAGCGCTTATACACCTAAAATAGGAAATATGGCGAAATAAAGTAGCGCCTATAAACAAGTTGGCAGCAAGCAAAAGAAAAAACCATCAAACTATATTAACATGAAAAGGATAATTATTATTTTGATTTTTTTAATGACAGTATTTAATTCCTATGGACAGAATAAATCGGATTCAATCGAAATAAAAAAAGCACTTGGGACAATTTTTCGACAGAATGGTAAAAATTTAACACCGAGACAGCTATTAGATATTACTCAATCAAATACAGAAGCCTACAAGGAGATGAAAATTGCAAAATCAAATTATGATATAGGTTCTGTATTTGGATTTGCTGGTGGATTTTTAGTTGGTTGGCCATTAGGGACTGCAATTGCTGGCGGAGAACCAAACTGGACTTTGGCTGGAATAGGTGCAGGTCTTATTGTAGTATCAATTCCTTTTTCGACAGCCTATACCAAACATGCAAAAAATGCAGTTAATTTATATAACAATGGACTAAAATCAACTGGATTGAATAATGTTGATTTTAAGATTGGTTTGACTTATAATGGCATTGGAGTAAAGGTAATATTCTGATATACAAATAAAAATTGCCAGCTGCCAACACGGCATATAAGTAATGGCGGGGTTTGTGGGTTGCCGAGTGCAGTACTTCTATTTAATTTTCTGCCTCGGTTGACAATGATTCACTCCGAAAACCGCCACTACTCATATGCCCAACGTTAGCGGGTATTAATGCATTAGAAAGTTAAATGGCTATGAGAAAGTTTAAAATTAAGAATCTCTTGGAATGAAAATAAAGATTACAGTTTTACAAATGCTTTTTGTGGCTTTATTTGTATTTTTAACGATACCGAAT
>JAKQTP010000145.1 GCA_029563035.1 archaeon
GGATATGCATAGAGATATTGCATCTTTACTATTCTTGAAAGACCCTAAAGAAATAACAAAAAAGGAACGATATCTTGCAAAAAATGGATTTGTGTTTCCTACTTTTTATGGTTCATATTATAAACATACTGGTGAAAAAATATGGGAAAGTCTGGAACCTGAAACAAAAAAGCATTTGAAAAATGAAGGAATAAATAATGTAAATGCTTTTATAAATCATGTGCATGATGTAGAAGAAAATTTCTGGTTTGATAGATTTCCTGTTGCTTATGAATATAAAGAAAAAGTGATTGCTGATTATGAAAAGAAAGGTTATGTGGAAATGTTTACAGGATTCAGATGCTATGCTCCAATGTCAAGGAATCAAGTATTGAATAGTCCAATACAAGGTGCAGCATTTCATTGCTTACTTTATACGTTCATAAATGTTACTAATGAATTGGAAAAAAATAAAATGGATACTAGGCTTATTGGGGAAATACATGATGCTATTATTTCAGATATAAATCCTGATGAAGAGAAACAGCTTGATAATATTATTTGGTATTATGGAACACAGAAAATTAGGGAAGATTGGGATTGGATTATTGTTCCATTAAAAATTGAAAAGTCTATTAGCAATGTCGATGAAAGTTGGGCTAAAGTAAGTGAAGTAGGATTGCTCAATGCACAGAATGACTAAACTTGAGATGGAATTACGGAATATGGAAATATGTAAACTGTACAAAAGCGGAAAAACTATTCTTGAATTGGAGAAAAGATACAATATAAAAAAGTCAAGAATACATAAAATATTACAAGACAATAGTATAAAAATAAGAAGAACTGGGCCAACGTTAAAACCTATTCCATTTAATGTAAAGGATATAGAGATAGATAGAGCAAATGGAATGAAATGGAAAGATATTGCTAAAAAATATAATACAACAATAAATGCGTTGTATTATTATCTTAACTGCCCTGATATGCCAAAAAAGAAGGTAAATAAAAATGACACTGTATCAAAAGTATAG
>JAKQTP010000152.1 GCA_029563035.1 archaeon
AAAATATGAATATAGCAGATAACCCCCACTTGCACAAAACCGCTGTTATAAGCCGTTTTTCTAACTATTGCCCTGTTGAATATTCGGTTACTGATGTTGAAAGTGGCGATAGAATTAAATTCATTGCTGGTGGTTTTGTAGTAAGTATTGAAAGTTCAAACGCAGAAGAAGGCTTTTTAATATGCTTACGCAAGTGTTTCGGAAGAGATGGAATTTCCTTGATAGAAAAAGATAGTAATAAGATTTTAGACAGGATAGAGGACGTCCTTGAAAATGGCTTATAACTTTGTGATACGTATTTTTATAATTGGAGATAAATAAATTAATGAATTAATAAATTAAAGTTGTAAATTAACAATTTAAATAAAAAGATTATGAGAATTAATACAGAAGAACTTATTAAAGAAAACATTTGTGAAGATGCTATATATTGGATATTTTTTAACAAATTACATGAAATTGATATACCATCTAAAGCTAATATAATAGTAAAAACAAGACAAGAATTATATTGGATTTATTATTATATTTGTAAATTTCACAATATATTAAATATTTCAAGTCTTAAATATGAATCTCCAGATGGTTATTGGGAAAAATCAGAATATGATAATAAAGGAAATGAAGTAAAATGGGAAAATTCTGGTAAATTTTGGAGAAAGAGTAAATATGATTCAAATGGTAATATGATAAAATATAAAGATTCAACTGGTTATTGGAGAAAATGGAAATATGATGATGAAGGAAATAAAATAAAATATGAAGATTCTTATGGTTATTGGGAAAAATGGGAATATGATATTAATGATAATTTAACAAAATATGAAGATTCTAATGGTCATTGGACAAAATTAACATATAATTGTGAAGGAAAAATAATAATATGTGAAAATTCTGATAAATATTGGGGAAAGTGGAAATATGATAATAAAGGAAATAAAATAGGATATGAAGATTCCAATGGACATTGGAAAGTATGGGAATATGATGAAAATAATAAATTGATAGATTTTAGAACAGATGAAGAAGTAATAAAATCTACTGTTATAATTGTTGATTAATAATCATGGAACAAGAGAATGATTTATTTAAACTTGTTTGTGAACAAGATTTACATGTTAAATGTGTTAAAGAGTTTAGATTTAGTAAAACACGAAGATGGCGATTTGATTATGCTCTTCCAGATTATAAAATAGCTATTGAAGTAGAAGGAGGTATTTGGAAATATGGAAGACATAATAGAGCAACAGGATTTATTAAAGATATTGAAAAATATAATGAAGCAACATTAATGGGCTGGAAAATTTTAAGAACAACTCCTCAAAATCTAAACTCTTTAACTTTTTATGAAATGATAAAAAAGTTAATTACATTATGTAACAAAAAATTTATTATATAAAAAACATAAAATTATGGAAACAAACGAAAATTATGAATCAGAAAAACTTGATTTACAAAGAGACCAACATTTGATGTCAATTAGAAAAAATGGCGAAAGAATGGGTGATATAGAAATAGTAGATGGTAAAATAACAACAAGTGGAATTATTGGTTATAATCAATATGATAATTTTGTTGAATTAATAAAAGGTTTACAAGGATTTGATATTAAGATTGATGAGTTCTATTGGTAAAATGCCACATAGCGGTTTAGCTATGCACCGTTAAACAATTAAAACAATACAATTATGAAAGTTAAACAAATTTACAACAATTACCCTGACTATAATTTAGATGAGGTAAAGGCACAAATGGTTGAATGTGAGGTATATGAAACGGTTGAAGAAATTACCGATGATATGGTTTATAGTTGGATGGATGATGAAAACAACTTAAATTGGGAAGATTTTAAAGAGGAGTTGACTACTTTTATTGACAAACAAAAACATTCAATGTTATTAGTTGGATATGCAGGAACTTGGCGTGGTCGTATGAGTGGTGGAATTTATGTAAATAAATTTGACGACTTATATAAATTTTGGAAAGATTGTGATTATATCAAAGTTTATGAAGTACGTGGTCGTTTATTTATTGAAGCATCTCACCACGATGGTACGAATAAAGCGGAATTGCGTTGCTTAACAGATAAAGGACAAGCGTACAGAGAAAAACACGATTATGATTTTACAGATGAAGAAATGCACACAAAACTAATGAATAACTCTAAATATTCAAAAGCTGCAAATTTTATTAAATTTGAAATATCATCCACACTATACGGCTGTTGTCAATAGCACTTCTGCAGAATTGTTAGAAAGTCAATTTTTTACTGGTAAAGTATTAGACTATGTTGATTAAACAAACAAAGTATAAAATAATGAAACAAACAAAAATTGAATATAGTAAAAAGATAAAAAAAGTAAAACCAAAAGAAATTATAGGTTTAATAAAAACACTTCCTGATGCAGATGAACATATATTTATACATAATAATAAATATTATGTAACTGATGAATGGTTAGTAGGTACATTCGCTGGAAGTGCTTTTGAAGGTGATACTCTTGAAAAAGCTGCTAAAGCTTTAATTGAATATTTATACAAACATATTGAACATGATTCTATTATAGGAGATTATATAAGAAAAAGTGGATTTCCTGATCTGAAAAAAGTCAGAAGATATTGTGCACTATCTAAAAAATAGATAATTAACTTAAAATAAGATTAAGATGAAAAAAAACTATGATGTGCTTGAAAAAGAAATTAAAGATCTTAAAGATGAGATCAGAATAATGAAAAAAACGTTAGATAAATTAGATATGGCTCATATCCTACTAAGAGAAATAAATAATGATTTAAAAGATACAAATACTAAACTTTTAATCTTACCTGCAATAAAACAAAAATTTGAAGATTTAGTAATGGAACAATATCATATCTCAACTGATTTATTATATAGTAAGCTTAGAGTACATCCATTACCAGGACTAAGAGCTATATTCTCATTCATAACTACTGATATTATTGGAATAGATAAAACTACTATGGCTAAAACATTAAATGTAGATAGAACAACAATTAGTCATTATAATGAATTAGTTAGTCTAGCTATTAAACATGAAAAATGTGATAGTTCTATATATTATATATATAGTACTGTAGGACTTAAATTAATTGAATTTATAAAAGAACAAAAACCATGAAAAAATTAATATTTATAGCTTTATTATTGATTTGTATACAACCAAATGTTAAATCCCAATTTTACTATGGTTGTAATGTAAAAGATATATATAACGAGCTAAGTCGAAATCCAAATAATTTAAATGTTGAGATATACCAAGGTGATGATGGTACTATGGTTATTAAAGCTACATCAAGATCTTTTATAACAACATATTTATTTAATAAAGCAAATATATGTTATGGATATGTAGCAGCTACACTTCTAAAACACAAAGATGCAGTATACGATATACTAAATACATTATATATTAGAACTGATACGAATGAATGGGAAGATTCTAATATATATGTATCTACTATGGAAGCAGATGGGGTTTTATATATATTTGAATTCTGGAAACAATAACAAGGTATTGAACTAGATAATAATCCTCTCTATGTATCAACACATGGAGAGGATTTTTTTTTAACAACAAGACGATTTTTAAAATTTGTAGTTTTTAATATTTATAACTCTTATATGTACCAAAAGGATCTGTTAATTGCATAAGCCAGTTAAGCATTGGAGTAGCTTTTAACATTTGATAATAAAATGGAGTTTTATCATTTTTCGGTTTATCCAATAATCCTAAAGCATATGCACTTTCTTTTCCTAAATCAGTAGTAATATCTTTTATATCTTTCATATACGTAAATATAGAAGGACCTCTGGACATAAAAGAATATAAAGACCAAGGATTTAAAAAGAATCCTATTTCATTAAAACCTCTTAAAGATAATAAATAAAAAATATGATCAAATGAATTTTTAGAACTATCTTTTTTCTTATCATCATCTCCTTTCATAAGTATTATTCCTCCAAGTACCATTAAAGAATACATAAACATTATACGCATTTCACGTATAGCAGCATTTAAACGTGTTGTTCTTAATTCTAAAAATTGATTAAAATCTAACTTACCTATATATTCTGGATTTTCTACTAAAAATCTATTATAGATATTTTTTGAAATGTGTTCACTTATTTTTAATATATTAGAACCTTTTACAGTTACTAAAGGTAATGTAAATATTAACTTGGTAATATTTTTTAATGAGCTAGATAAACCCTCTCCAAATAATTCAGATAATAAAACATTAAATCTTCCCACAGTAAAATCTTGCAAATATGGATTATATTGTAATCCTCCAAATTTTTCGACAGCTAATCCTGGAATAAATGTTCTAAGATGTAACATTAAAGTTAACAAAAAATTATTTTGGAAATTCATTTTATCATATTCAGGTATACCTCCAGACATACTACTAAAAATATTTTGTACTAACATAGATAATCTTGCTCTTTCATTACGTACATTTCTATTGTATTCTATATTTTCTTTAAGAGCTTCTTCTTTCTTATAATCTAATCCTTTTATACTTACAGATCCATCTTCTTCTAAATTCATTAAACTTAATAAGGATTCTTCTTTCTCATCAACTTTTTTTACTATTTTACCATTTTTAACTGTTAAATTATCTAATATAGCTGTAGCAACTACTATATTCATAGACATATCTCCACTTTTCATAAGTATTAATGCATTTTCATCTGTCATTACTCTGGATAATAAATGAGCACTTTTTTTCTCAGCATCAGCTCTTTTAGTATCTCTTATAAACATACCCATATTTTTCATAATACTAATTAAAGTATCTGTATTCTTTATAGAATATTCTAAATATCTTTTCCAATCAGCAGTAGTAGTATTTTTTAATATTGGATTATCTTTCATGGTAACTAAAAGATTAGTAGTTAAACCCATTAAATTACCAGCAGCTACTAAAGGATTTAATCCTAAAAATCTAATATTTAACCATCTTAATAAATTAGAAATTATTTTAGCCAGTTTTATAGCTTTTTTACTTCCTGTTTTATTAAATATTAGTTTATTTTTCGCTATTTCACTATAAGGAGATTTTCCATAAAAAAAATTATTTATGAAACTATCTAGCAATACTATAGCTTCAGTTGGTATATCACCAGTTATTACTTTTTCATATTCTAATTCATCTGTTATAGGATTAACTTTACTAGTCATTTTATAAGTCCTGCCATTTTCTTTTATATAATCTAATAAGCCTCTTGCTATAAACTCATATTTATTTAGAGATACATATTTATGTACAGCATACCCAAATAATAATAAAGATGTTGTTAAATCTCTAGATTGTTTTTCTACACCTTTTTTATTTCTTGCTTCTTCTATCAATAAAGAAAGATAATTTTCATAATCTACTGTTCCTTTTTTAAATTTAGATTCTGCTGTATTTTCTAAAGCTTCAACTTCTGATTGCGTTAAATCTCCAACTAAAGGATTAACATATAATAAAGGTATGGTTGGTATAAGATTATTAGCATCATCTATATTACCTAATAATACATCTCCCTCACGTATATTCGATAATACATCTAATGTACTTTTAAAATCTAAAGCATTACCTATACCATTTTGAGCGGCTCTATCTATTATATCCTTAACAATCTTTGGTAAGAAGTTTTTTCTTATATCAACACCATACCTAGAAGACATCTCGGAATTAAACCTTATAATCATATTATAATAATCATATAATTCAGAAATACGTTTTATTTTCGTAAATCTTTCATTTATATATTGTTTTTCTTCTGTGGTATAAGATACAAATTTATTATGTAATAAAGCATTATAAGCTACTCTCCAATCAGGATTAGATATATCATTTCTATAATTCCAACGTGCTAACTCAGCTTCTAATTTTTTTCTTAGATTAGCATTAGCTTTAATTCTAACGTTAATTTCGTTTTTTTGTTTTTCTTTTAATGTTTTAAATGTTTCTTGTAAAGCCTCATCTTCAAATACTAATATTCCATTTACTTTTTTTACATTAGCATATTTTAATAACTTATTAACATATTCTTGTGCAGCTACATAATCATCTTCATTTATAGCATTTACTAAACTTTTCTTTATACTATCTAAATTTTCAAAAAAAGATTTATTATATGGCGTTACTAAATTTCCAGTATTTTCATCAAATAACATATCAAACATATCTTGTAAAGATAATCCTAACCTTGCTGCAGCTTTTTTTAAATTTTCATGTTTAGTAGTTACGTTATGATAAAATTTAGCATATTCTTCATCGGTTTCTTGTTTTACTAAAGCCATAACATAAGAAAATTTCTTAAATACACTAGATGGAACAGAGCTTAACTTAGAAAAATATTTTGTAAAAAATCCAATATTTTTTATATATGGAGTAACTTCTTCTCCTGGAATAGTTGTGTTTATAGCATCTATTATTTTGCTATTTATACTATTTAACATATCTCTTATATTAAGATTTATGTTACTTAATATTGGTTTTATTTTTTGTTTATCTTCTTCTGATAAAGATTTTATATTATTTAACTCAATATCTACGTAATCAGATAATATAACTAAAAAACTTTTTATATCATCTAATGCAGAGGAATCCATATAATCTGGACTATTTTCATCTAAAGTTAATCTAAGTTCTACTTCTTGATATAAAGATTCAACTAAAGTATTAATAAGATAAATAGAATCTTTGCTTAATATATTATTTATAGCATCAGTTACTTGTTTTATTCTTTGTTTATAAGATTCTCTTAATATCTCATTCGATCTTACTGAGGTAACTGAAGCTTTTGTTCTAAGCTTATCTCGTAATGCTCTTAGTTTTTCTAAAGTTGCATTTATCGCAACATCTTCTGATTCTTCATGTGCAACAGATATTTCTCTTAAAGTTTCTTTTTTAGTAGATGCAAATGTGGCTATTTGATTTATAAATATATTATCTTTTGTTATAACAAAATTAACTCCAATAGGTATAATCTTTAATTCTGCAAACTTGGATACACCATAAGTATTTCTGATCATATTTTTATATCTTTCTACTTGTAAATCATATTCTTCTATTTTCATTTCAGATATACCTTCTTCAGTAAAATCATTTACATCTTTTATAAATCTTATACTTTTAAAATCATATATTGCAGCTACACCATTAGGATATATTATAAATAAATCTGGTGTACCAGCTTCATCTGTTACTGGATTATATAATGGAGTTTCTAAAAATATTTGAGCTTTACGATTTGTACCTATTAATCTTTGTATATTTGATTCAGTTAATTTTATTTTATCATATATTCTATCTAACTCATCAAATAAAGGATTTAAAACTGTTTTAGATAATCCATCTAAATAAGGTATTAAATCGGAATAATAAAGATTTCCTTCAACGTCTCTAGCTGTTTTTATGTAATTTAATAACTTTTGTAAATCAAATGGTTCATTGTTAAGTTTACTTCTTAAATAAAATGATGCAATAGTATGTAAATATGTTCCTACAATAGTACCTTTTGTTTTTTCTTGTTCAAAACCTTTAAATCTTTGTCTTAATATATTTCTTACTATTTGAGTTGTTCTAAATTTTATACGTCTTCCACTACTACCTAAATAACCATCAGCTAGTACTTTTATTTTAGTATTTTTTATCTTATCTATTATATTATTTATTCTAGTAACTTCTTCTTCTGGAAGTTCATAAAATGTAAGTCCTTTATAAGTTTTATCAATCTCGTTTAAATCTGTTAAATCATTATCTAATATTTTATTAGCAGCTTCTTTTAATGCATTTACTTCTTCATTTATATTACTGTGAGCTAAATTAATCTTAGATAATAAATCATTAACAAAATCTATTATTCTATATATTAACTTTTTAAAATAAGGTCTTTCTTTAGGTGGTATTTTAATATTAGTTTCATCTGTATTTACTAATTGATCAGCAATAGCTTTTCCAATAGCTTCTTCTAATATTAATCTATCTTCTTTATATACATTTTTATATTTTTCTTGTACGTTTGTTAAGTAAGGACTGTTTATAGTATATTTAGCTAAGGCTTTAAATAAATCTCCATCTTTGGGTAACATAGCTACAAAAAAGTGTGCAGTTTCTTCAGCTAAAGTACGTATATCTTCTTTGTTTTTATTTATCTGAATAGCTTTATTAAACAGATCGGCTTTGGCTATTGGACTTAATATATTACCATTATTATCCATTATAGTAAGATTATCTGTATAATTTACAGTAACACCTGCACTTCTTAACCACGATAATAATTTATTTTCTATTTCATTATCTAAAATTTGTTTTTGTTTATTTATATCTTCAGTCCTAATTTCCTTTTTTTCTAATAAATCATTAAAAGCTTTTTCATTAAACTCTTGTCTTGGTATTTGTTTTTTTAACTCATTGTTAACTAAAAACTCCACTTGTTTTAAATCATTATCGTTTGGAGTATAATATTCATCTAGAGTTAATTTAAACTCAGATAATTCTTTTTCACTATATAAATTTCCTTTATAAACGTACTTACAACTTTTCATTTTTTCCTAGCATTTCTAAAATTTTTAGCAAAAATCTTCTTTTTACGCATAGCTGGACTATCTGTAGGTTTTATGGCTAATAAATTAGCAGGTATTTTTTCATCCATAGGTACTCCTAAAGCTTTATGTAAAGATCCTCTCTTACTTGGTTTGATATATATCTTACTTTTTCTTTTGCTTCTTGTTTTATTTGTTTTTGTTCTTGCCATTGTAATAAAATTTTATATTGTTATG
>JAKQTP010000160.1 GCA_029563035.1 archaeon
GTATCAATCAAGCGATGATTATATAAAAGATGGTTTGGTTTACTGCAATAATTGCAATACGCCAAAACAAACGGTTATAAAGCTAATGGGTCAAGATAAAACAGTATTTTGTTTATGCATGTGTCAATCTCTAAAAGTTGAGGAGGAGGAAAACAAGCACAGACAAATACAACAAGAGTATCTAAACAAACAAAAATCAGATAGTTGTTTTGATGATAAAAGTTTGAAATTAAAAACATTTGATACAACTGATAAAAACTCAAAGATATATACATTAGCTTTTAGATATGCAGATAATTTTGATAAGATGTTAAAAAACAATATGGGATTAATCATGCATGGAGAGCGTGGAACAGGTAAAACGCATATATCAGCGTGTATTGCTAATAGCGTATTAAATCAAAGTTATAGTGTTTATATGACAAAATTAAGCGTGTTAATGTCTAAAATGCAGGAAAACTACTCAGAAAACAAATTGCATTTATTAAATAAAATAAATGATGTTGATTTATTTATCTTAGATGACATGGGGGCAGAGCGGCACACGGAAACAACGATGGAGTTAATATTTGATATAATCGATAAAAGGTATTTAAGCAAAAAACCAATTATCATTTCCACAAATTTAACTCAAGAAGAATTTACAAACAACGAAAATACGCAATATAGACGTATTTTTGACAGGATAATCGAAAACTGTACATTTGTTAAAAGCGATATAAAAAATCAAAGGGCAGATAAAGCAGCGATAAATAAACAAGATTTGTTAAAAATTTTAAAAGGAGAATGATTATGAAAAAATGTTTAACGATAGAGGATTTAAAAGGAAAAATAGGGAAGCCTGTTTTTGTGGTTGCAACAACAGAGGATTTTAAGTACGGAACAGCGTGGCATATTCTTTCAAAAATAAGCGCAGAAAGCAATGGGCATGTGGATTTTACAGATTGCAAGTGCATCAAATTTGAACACATACGATTCTATAAATTTTTTGACACAGAAGTGTCAGAAGAAGAATTAAAAGAAATTTTAAAAGAAGAAAAAAAGGCAAAAAAGAAAACAGGGTATGAGAGGGTCAGAGAGGGGGAAAAATACTGGAACATAAGAGGTGGCTCGTTTAATGAAATGATTGAAGAAACAAAAATTAAAGATAGCGGGGAACGTAGACAATTTGAAAGCGGGGCGGTGAGGGATATATCAGAAGGTAAAGGCAGATTTGATTTATTACCGCTTGACGTGATCGGTAAAGCTAATCAAGATAACAGGCTAACTAATTTAGCTTGGTATCAAAAAACAAACGACGAAACATATTTATATGCTGCTATGTCAGCAATAAATTACAGGATGGATTATACGCTTATAGAGCGTATTGCAAGGCATTTTGAAAACGGTGCTAAAAAATACGATGAAAACAACTGGAAAAAAGGACTACCATGCAAATGCTACATAGATAGTGCGGTTAGACATTATTTAAAATGGGTATTGGGAGAGATAGACGAGGACCATGAGTCGGCTTATTACTGGAATATTATGTGTTGTGCATGGACGCATGAAAATATTCCAGAGATGCAAAGTTATAAAAGAGAGGTGGATTAAATGAGATTTGACTACATAATACCTTTTATTCCGCCATCAAATAATCAATTTATAGGCAAAAATCAAAGGTTTGCTTATCAAAAAGCAAAAAAAGAATGGGCTGAGATAATAAGGCTTTATACACTTAAAAATAAGCCATATAAGCCGATCAAACAGTGTAAACTTACTTTGTTTTATTATTTTAAAGATAAGACTAGACGAGACCCTGACAATTACAGCGGTAAATTTATACTTGATGGACTTGTAAAAGCAGGGATTATATTTGATGATAGTTTTTTTAATATTAACTTAATATTAAAAGCTAGCGTGGATAAAGGTAATCCAAGGCTTGAGATATCAATTGATAGCGAGGGATATGTTAACGATGATTAAAACTATAAAGAGACTTGCAAAGCATCACAATATCAAAATCAAAGATGCTGCATTGATTTTGATAAAAGTTAGATTTGATTATAATTTAGCTAAG
>JAKQTP010000171.1 GCA_029563035.1 archaeon
ATTTTACGAATGAATTATCTGATTGAAAATGGCTATTATGATTATCTATATGTAGATTGCTAGATTTGACTTTTTGTTATAAATATGATATAATAAATACAGAAAATAAATAAGAAGGAGGATATTATAATGAGAAAATTAGCAACTGTAAGAAAAATCTCAAATATTAAGTCAATTGAAAATGCCAATGCTATTGAAGTTGCATTTGTTGATGGTTGGGAGTGTGTATGTAAAAAGAATGAGTTTAAAATTGGCGATAAAATTGTCTATATTGAAATTGATAGTATTGTTCCTGAACGCCCAGAGTTTGAATTTTTAAGAAGTCGAAAGTTTAGAGTTAGAACAATTAAATTAAGAGGGCAAATTTCACAAGGTTTAATTTTACCATTGTCCGTTTTACCACCAAATAAAGAATATAAAATTAATGATGATGTAACTGAAATTTTAGGTATTACTAAATATGACCCACAAGCCGAGCAAGAAAACAAGTTGTTTGCACAAAAAACCAACAAAACAAATCCATTAATTAAATTTTTTATGAAATTCAAACTATTTAGAAGATTTTACATCAAACCTAAGGGGGGTGGTTTTCCAGCTTGGATTTCTAAAACTGATGAAGAAAGAATCCAAAACAAGGTGGGAATGTTTAAAACCGAGAAAGAACTTGGCACTAAATTTGTTGTAACCGAAAAAATTGATGGACAAAGTGGAACTTTCTTTTTAGAAAAAGTAGGGCGTAAATATAAATTTGGTGTTTGTAGTCGAAATGTAAATATTACCAATGACCCAAATCATAATGGCTCTTATTGGAAAATTGCAAAACAACTTGACATTGAGAATGTTTTGCGGCAATTAATTGGAAAAGAGGATAGAATTGTTCTACAGGGCGAAATTGTGGGGGAGGGCATTCAAGGTAATAAATACAGAATTAAAGGTTATGATTTTTATGCTTTTAATCTAATTTATCCTAATCGTAAAATTCCTACAAAAGAAATGACAAAAATGTTAAAGCCATTTAATATTAAGTCGGTTATGATTATTGAGGAAAATTTTGAATTAAAAAATGATATTGCAGAAATGGTTGATTATGCAAAAGGCAATTCCTTATTATTACCAAGTCAAAAAAGAGAGGGAGTTGTTATTAGGAATTTTGAAAAAAATATTTCTTTCAAGGTAATCAATCCTGACTTTTTATTAGCCGAAAAAGATTAGGGGTGAAAAAATGAATTTTTGTCCAGAATGTAGAAAAGATATTTATAATAATTTTACAACAAAAGAACGATATGCTAAAAAAATTATAAGAGGTAGAAAAATAGAATGGGTTCAAAAATATGCTACTTGTAATTTTTGCGGCATAGAAATTTGGATAGCAGAGTTGCAAGATAAGAATTTGGAAGAATTATATAATAGGTATAGTGAGGAGCAATGTGAGTGAATTAAAATTTGGTTTTTCTAACCATAAATATAGTTGCGGCGGCTATATTGATATTTATTTGTAACTCCAGCTTATTTTTGATATTTGCCAAAAAATTATTAAATAAATCAAACTTTTTATATCAGTAACAAATATTTCCAGCTTGCTATAAACACAAAAAGTCCACATCAATTAAGATGTGGACTTATTTTTTTCCTAGTACTTATTTTATTGCATAGTTCACCCTGAACTTAATAACTTAATAACTTAATAACTTAAAACTTAAAACTTAAAACTTAAAACTTAAAACTTAAAACTTAAAACTTAAAACTTAAAACTTAAAAAACTTAAAAAACGTATAGATTCCCCCTACCCCCAAAGATATAGTGGCGACGGGGCAGGTTTTTCTAAGCTTGATCTTTCAAAGCCAAGGTGTCTTTTGCTAAACATAGAGTATAGTTTTAGTTTGGTGTCTTTAAAAAAATGGAGTAGGTGAAACTAAACAAACTTTTCCAGCTTATTTTTTGATTTTCAGCTTATTTTTTGCAAAAAGTTCACAAAAAAACGGGCAATCCCAAAAAAAAGGTATACTGACAATATTTGGTAGGAATGGACTGACAATATTTGGATTGGCAAGAACTGGAACTATCGTGTTATTATTATATAGATAGTATAAAATTTTGCACAAAAAAATTTATAGATGTTTGTATAATATTTTGCTTGACTTTTTGGTGAAGAGAGTATATAATAAGACCATAGCAAAAAACAAGCAAGTAAAAAATATTAAAAAAACACTTGACAAATTAAAAATAGTATGTTATAATAAACATATATTAAGAAAGAAGGTTATTAAATGATTTTATATTTTTTGTTTTTAATAGCATTTTATGTTTTTTACAGAAATATGGAAAAGAATGACAATGTTACTAATTTAAAAATTTTGTGTGGATTTCTGATTGTATACTTTGTTTTTATTATGAAAGGATAAATTATACAAAATGTGAGTTTTGTGAAAGTTGGTGCAATATGTAAAAGCTGTAATGAGTTTTTAAAAAATTTATAAAAAAGACTTGACAAATTAAAAATAGTATGTTATAATAAATACATAAGTTAAATAAGTGGAGCTGATAAACCATATAAAAAACAGAGAAAAGGAAGATTTTATGGAAATTTTAAAAATCAAAAAAGCAGAAGATGGAAAAACACAATTAATGGAAATGTTAAAGGGAATTTTTGCTATTGATGATGTATCAATAGTACAAACCGCTGAAAACAAAATTGCTATTTATGCTGAAAAAGAAACAAAAGAAGATGTTGAAGAACAATGGTTTGAAATCAGCATCATGGCAAAAAATAACAAAGACAAAACTACAAAAAATGGATTAATTAGTGCTTATGACCCTTTTGTTGAGAAAAGTGAGTGGATGGATAAAATTGCTAAAAAACAAGAGCTTGCTGATAAAAAAGCTAAAAAGTTAGAAAAAATTGGAAAAGCCAAAACAGTTAAGAAAGAAGTTGTTGAAGATGAAGAGTAGTCATATTATTTTTGACTTGGACGGAACACTATACGATTTATACAATATTGATAATTGGCTTGAAAAAGTAGAAAGTGAAAACCCTTCTGTTTTTACAGAGGGGAGAGCACTAGTGAATATGAATAAGTTAAACAAAAAAATAGCATTCTTTCAGAAAATGGGCTGCACTTTCTCAGTTGTTACTTGGTTACCAATGGGAGCAACTGAAAAATACAAGAAGGAGTGTTATAGTGCCAAAATGAACTGGTGTAAGGAAAATTTACCTACAATTTCGGAAGTTAACATTATTGATTATGGAATTGGAAAACATTTATATAGAAAAAAAGACAAGGTCAACTATTTGATAGACGACAATCTGGAAATAAACAACAAATTTAACAAAATTAATAACTGTAAAGGAATGGGATTAAGTCTATTTCTTGGAAAGAGTGTAAAATGATAGAAATTAATAAAATTTACAATAATAACAAAAAATTCATAGTATTGGACGTGGAAGGATATCAGAATATAAAACCTTATAATGTTGGTTATATGGTTGTTGATAGAAATGGTATTATTTATAAAAAAGTAAGTTTGGCATTAATTGACAATATAGCTGAAAATTTAAACTATGCTTTAAGGACTGGCATTTGTAAAGAAATGACAAACAAAAACTGCTTGGATATTATGCAAAACAAGGTAAAATATTATCATTGTAATAGTGAAGAATGTAAAAATTTGCTATTGGAAGATATTGAGAGATATCAAGTTAAGAAAATTTGGGGCTATAATGTAAATTTTGACAAAAGAAGCATGGGGTTACTGGGCGAATTTGGCGTTGAGTGGTGCGATATTATTACCGCTATTTTGCCAAAATTATTAACAAAAAAATACGTTAAATTCTGTAAAAAAAATGGTTATATTACAGAAAAAGGCAATATACAATATAAGGCAGAAATTGTCTATAGATATTTATTTAAAGATAATGATTTTATTGAAGAACATACGGGTCTTGAAGATTGTGGAATAGAATATCAAATTTTGTTAAAAAGCTTTAAAAGTGGGTATAAGATAGAAAGCGAACCCCAAAATTTTGTATATAAGAAATTTTTACCTTTTCTATGAGATAAGTAAGTTTAGAGAATATTGTCTCTAAAAAAAGAGTAAAAATTTTTAAAAAGGTATTGACAAGCTAAAAAATATATGATATAATATAATTATAGAAGAGCTGATAAACTTCAAAAACAGAGATTGGAAAAAAATATGAAAATTACTTTTACAATTAATACAAATGGCGAGGATGTAAAAAATTTACAAGAGTTAGGAATAACTAGTAACGATGATTTAAAAGAATCAATTTTTAACTATTTGGCGGAACAGATAGACGAAAATTTTTATAGTATAAATGAATTTTCAGAATTTGGAAGTGCACAATATAATAATGATAGTTTGAAATTTGAAATAAAGTTAACAGAAAATGAAAAAATTATACTTGATAATAATGTAATTAGTGACAATATAATTATAGAAGATTTTACTAATAGAAAGAAATTGCCAAAAAATGAAAAAATATATGCTATAACTGATGAAGGTTTAATGGATATTGATACGGCTTTAGAAAATGACTTGGAATTTGACGAGTACCTTATTTTTAAAGAAAAGGGGGAACAGAAAGGTCGTTTTATTGATAGTGTTATTGATTATTATAAGCAAAACGACGAAATGGCTATAGTTTGGGTTGATATGGAAAATATGGACTGTTGTTTTATTTATGATTTAACTGAGGAGGATATTCAAAAAATTAAAAAAAATAATTTGGGCTATTTTGTATATTTATATTAAAAAGGTATTGACAATATAAAAAATATATGATATAATATAATAAATAAAAGAGCTGATAAACTTTTAAAAACAGAGATTGGAAAAAAATATGAAAATTAATTTTGATTTAAAATTATCTGGAAGTATTGAGAATACTTTAGAATGGATGAAATTAACAGATACAGATACTCAAAAAATTAAAGAAAAAGTTAAAGAATATTTGTTAGAACAAATAGACGATCATTTTGAAACATTTTATTATGGCGGAGGAATATTAGATTATAATAGCGATAGTTTAAATTTTAGTTTTGATTTTTCAGAAAATGAAAAAATTATACTTGATAATAATGTAGTTAGTGACAATATAATTATAAAAAGTTTTACTAATAGAAAGAAATTGCCAAAAAATGAAAAAATATATGCCTTCATTGATAATGGAGATTTGATGGATATTGAAGAGGCTATAAATAAAAGAATTGATTTTGACAAATATATTGTTTGTCAAAACTTGGGAGAAACAAAAGGTCGTTTTATTGATAATCTTATAGATTGTTGTGATGATGAAACGGCGGCTATAGTTTGGGTTGATATAGAAAATAAAAGATGGGACGAATTTGAGAATTTAATTTTTGGATATGAAGAATTAAAAAAAGAAGTTAAAGAAAAAAATTTGGGCTATTTTGTATATTTAGAATATTAAAAAAAACGTTTGACAATTAATAAATAGTATGTTATAATTATAAAAAGAGCTGATAAACTTTTAAAAACAGAGAAAAGAGATTTTATAAAATATTAAGTT
>JAKQTP010000181.1 GCA_029563035.1 archaeon
GCCAACACAAATAAAGGAGTAATAAAATGGATGTAAATAATTTTTATTCACTATCTATAACAATACCACAAAGAGCAATAAAAGAAGCATATATACGAGCTGTATTAGATAATTCATATATAAGTAAAGATACATATATAGATTGTGATATGCTTCTGAAAGATTTGTTGGAAAGTTATGGAAATGGTACATACAGAATTATAAAAAACAATGTATACAAATATGAAAAAAATGATTATAAGTATACTAAAAAAATAAATGCTATAATTCCAAATGATGTTATAAAAAAGGCTGTAGAAAGAGCTAAAATTGAAAAAGTATATGTAAATGGGAATCGTGTTGATGTAAAAAGACTAGCAAGAATGCTTTTTATACTCTATGCTCAGAATGCATTTATAATGGGAGGAAAGTAATGAAAAAGAAATTGCATGTTGGGGATTATGTAACTTTGAAAAGCAAAGAGGAATTACTAGAATTGTCTAAAAAATTTTTAACTACTGGAATTACTAAGAAAATGGCAGAATATGGAGGTGAAGAAGCTATTATAAAAAACATTAAAACATATGTTAATGAGCCTGAAGGCTATAAACTTGACATTGACAATGAAACATGGGTTTGGCCTAAAATAGCTTTTGAAGGATAAATAGGAGGATAATATGAACACATCGATTATTGACTATCAGTTGAGGTGAATATGGAGTATATCGAAAAAGAAACCGCGCAGGAAGGAATAGAAAAGGTATGCAATGGAATGGCGCGATTGCTTAGCGAAAAGAACAAGCGATATGGTAATAGTGCGCTTGAACCCTTGCGAGTGTTTAGCCGCGCCGACGCCGCCGACGGTATTATGGTACGCCTCGATGACAAGTTGTCACGGATTAAAAACTCCGATAAGCTACGGAAGAACGATATATCGGACCTGATTGGCTACCTTGTCCTGCTATGTATTGCGCAAGGCTGGACAGATTTTGACGATTTGATTGATTAAAATGTGCATAAAACAGCGTATAGAACACATTATAGTATATATAATTGCGTGTATGATATGCTCCGGTGTATAAATAAGCGCATAAACTAGTGCTTATTTTGACATAAATTCTAGGCTGTGCTGTTTAAGCTGTGCCGGCAGTATCCGGTGCCCCAGTCAGCCTCCAAATATTTGAAATATTATTTTGTAATTAAAATAAGAGGCATAGAAATATGAAAGAAGAAGAAGTGTTATTTATATCTGATACAATAACTATATGTAATGATAAAGATAAAACTGATAATTTACAAACATCCAAAATTATTG
>JAKQTP010000183.1 GCA_029563035.1 archaeon
CAATAATTGATGTAAATAGGGTTATAGAAATAATGCCTCAAAAATTTATAAAGACAATAAAAGCAGGAAGTTTAAAGCATGAACTTGATTTAATTTCCGCAAATGAGAGTATGAATACTGAATGCACGTGGCAATTGGATACTGAAATGGATGGGCAAGAATTGGATATATTTTGCAACATTTGTACCGACCCACAATTTATTGATTGGATGTTAATGCAAAAGACTGTTTCTGGGGATAAAAAATGTTTAATTGAAACAATTACAACAGGAACTACTGTTTCATTGAATGTTGTTAAACCAACAAAAGTAACTCCCAATAAAACCGGAGAAACAATATCCAATCCATTCCCGAATTTTACAAATTTTACAACAAGAAATTTTACTAATGTATTTTTATCTCCATTAGCTCAATTTCAACGTTGGCGAAGATATATAACAACTCCACCAAATAACCTACAATATAAAATGATAAAATGCGACACAAATTTCATTAATATTATATATGAAATACATAGAATTGCATATAGATACCAATACCAACAAATTTATGCAGCAAATTTTAATTACATATATTTTAATAATTCGGACACAAAAATTGGCGGAATACCAGATTCAATGCGTAATGTAAGAGTAGGAGTTAGAAGTTATGACCAAAACGGACACTTGTTGCCGTTAAAGTTTAAAGTTGAAACACCAATTTATTCGCAATTTTTACAAGCAAGAAGAAAAGCGGTTGCACGTTTTACATACAACGGAAAAACGATTATAGGCTATCCTAACGTCGTTAAAACTTTTTTCGGTGAACAAGTACAAGAAATAGAAATTGAGGCAATAGAAACGTCAACAATAACAAATATTAACGATTTAATAGAATAAAGCCATGATTATTTTTCCAAAATTCAATCCGATAGAATTTCGTTACACTCATTTTGAGGAAAATTACGAAAAAGATTTTACAAACTATAATACTTGTAGAGATAATTTTATAATTGGCGAAAATGAAAAGATTTCTTTTTGTCTATTTGTAAAAAGTGCAATAATGGGAGAATTTAGAGTTTATGTACTTGATGAAAATGGAACGCAAATTGACCACACAGCAACTCATTTAGTTACCG
Organism: archaeon; assembly: GCA_029563035.1. The sequence continues at coordinate 1,118 of JAKQTP010000183.1, forward strand.
CAGGTAATTTTTATTCAGCGGAAGTGCCAATGATATACGGAATTGGTAAATTTTGGATAAAAATCTTATGGATAGACAATTTAGAGGGTATTGTAAATTATTATTCTGAAAAAATTGTTTGTACCGATAACTTGCAATATACA
>JAKQTP010000214.1 GCA_029563035.1 archaeon
AACAACACTAAGACACGCTTATTCTTCGAGCCGATAAGATTACGGTTTCTTGCGAGCAGTTGTGCGTGGTATGCGTGGTATGTAGATTTAGTGGTGTTAAACTTTGAGATTGAAATGTACTGGGAGAGAAAATGAAAAAAATATAATAGTGGTTTGGCAATGTAAGTATTGTAACTCTATACAAGTATCTCAGTCTAAGCATAATGGGAGACTAGACAATTGTAGTTGTAAAAAATGTACTTGTGATTGTGCAGAGTATATGGCAAGGTTTATATATCCCGAAGTATTTGAAGAATCAATAGAAATACTATACGAAAAGGAGTGGGATTAAATGAGTAGAACTTTTAGTACAAGGCTTAAATGTGGTTGTTTAATTGCAGAGATGGACACAGATGGCTGGGAAGGACTAATGACTTGCGGTATTGATTATTACACAAACGGAGAGATTGCATTAAATAAAGACCTTAAGGAATTGAAGAAGCTACACGATGAATGTTGGGAAAAATATTTAAAGGAGAGGGGGGAGATATGAACTGTGAATTTTGCGGAAGCTGGCTAGAGGATAATACACATAAACACCATATCTTATTTAACGGAGACTTCGGTTGCGAGGTTATTTATTGTTGCGAAGATTGCGTGTTGGGTCTTAAAGTTTTATTAAAAGAGAAGTATATGGGCAGAGACCAGATTAATAAAGAATTAAAAGAATTGGAGATTGAATGATATGGAATTACAAATATATAAAAAGGTACATACTTGGTATCTTACAGACGATGATGGAACATTATACCTAATTAAATATTCAAAAGATTATACAATGGACACAGATAATTATTTTATGGTGTACAATTGTAATAAAGATGAATATTTAAATGGAGAAGAAAGAAAGGAAATTATGCGAAAGCTACACGAAATTGAATACAATAAAGATAAGTATAAATATACTGAGTGTATAGGTAAATATACAATAAGACAAGAAGGTGAACCAGAACGTGAATAATAAAAATACAATGACTGAGGATTATAGATTTAAATACGACCCATATCAAAATGTAGAAATGTGTTGGCAGAAAGACATTAGGAGTTTAACTAAAGCAATAAATAAACTATCAAAAGTATTAGAAGGAGATAAAAAATGAATAACAAACTAAAATGTAATATATGCGATAAACAAATAATTTCAGCAGGGATAATTTTTCAAGAGAAATACTTTTGTTGTCTTGAATGCTATAATAAATTCAAGAAAAATAATGAAAAGTTATTCAAAAAACATATCTATTTATAAACCTTTTGGTACATATATTATTTATAAACAAAAAATGTGATTGAAATGGTAGGGTATGATAAAGACAGAAATGAAATAGGAAAGTCCTATGATTTGGCAATGGGTTGTTTACTTAATTATAACCAAAAAGTATTGAATAGAATCTCACAACCAATACTAACAGATGAAGCAAAAGCAGATTTAGTGTTTCTTGATGAAGTAGTTCCTAGATTAGCTAAAAGACTTTATAAAATGAAAATGAAAGCATTAGATAAGCTAGTAGAGGAAGTGAAACAATGAATGAAAAAGCAAAAGAGTTATTATTAGAAGTGTTTAATGAAGATATAATTAATAAACTATCTGAAATTAAATATTTTGTATCTCCTGCAAGCTCTAAGTATCATTTATCTGTAGAAGGCGGTCTAGCAGAACACAGTGTTAATGTAACTAATTCAATGCTAGACTTAAATGATAAATTAAACTTAGGTCTTGATAGAAAGAAAATAATAATGATTGGTATGTTACACGATGTGTGTAAAGCAGGAAGTTATGAACCTAAGTATCTAAAGAGCGGAGAAAGGTCAGATAAAGAACCATTTATTTATAACAGCCAGATAGAGCTAGGACACAGCGCTAATTCTTTGTATGTTATTAATAATAAATTACATATTGAACTAACTGATGATGTTGCACAAGCAATATATTGGCACATGGGGTTTGATTTTGATAAGGATAATTATGTTATTAACAACCTTAAAAAGAACCCGTTAACAATGATGTATGTGTGGTTAGTTCAAACAGCAGATAGATATGCAACATGGATTATAGAAGAAGGTGAACCTGATGGACAATAGTTTATTGAACTTTAAAACAGAAAAAGGGTTGAACTTTGCTGATTGGTTGTTCTTATTATTCTTATTATTCTTAGGGTTAAGATTAACTAATAGCATTACTTGGAGTTACTGGTGGATTACAGCACCGTTATGGATACCAACAATTATAGCATTGGTAGCATTAACAATATTTTTAGCAACATTTTCATGGAGGAAATAAATATGGATGAAAAATTAAGTCTAAACGACTACGATATAAAAAAGGTAAAGGATATGCCAAGTGTAAAGAACACAATTAAATATTTACCAAAAAAGGATTTGTGGGTATTTGAAAGAATAGAAACAAACTTCGTTAGAGGCGCATATAT
>JAKQTP010000220.1 GCA_029563035.1 archaeon
ATAATCTTCAATTCCACCACTTCCATCCTCTTCTAACTCGTGTTCATAGACTATTTTTACTGTATCATCTATATTTTTACCTATTTTGCTAAACAAATCTAGTATAAAATCTACGTTTTCATCTTCAACGAACTCTTTTTCGCTACTAAACATATAATTTGTAGTAGATTGTTTTAGAAAATTAGGCAAAATCTCTTCTATTTCGACGTTTATACCTATGTTTTTAAGACAATCTAATAAATATTTGCGGCGAGGTAAGATATATTGACTTCTAAAAATATCAAAGCTGGTTGCAAGCTCTGTAGCTCCCCCCAACTGACCAGGTGTCTTGATACCTACCAACAACGGATTTGTGATTTGGTGAGAGATTAAGATATCTTCTTTGACAGCTTCCCACACTGCATTGTATCTATCAACCATATCCGTTTGTGGAATAGGATTTACCACGACAGAAGGTGATTCACCTTCACTAAAATTTATATATGCTGCCCCCCAACTATTTTTATCGTAAATGGATTTTTTTAAATCTTTGATATAGTCTTGTTTTTCCTCCTCGCTCAACTGCTTACCTGCGATGATATCTATTATCGAACTTGCTTTAAAACCGTTGTAAATTTCACCTAAATTATAGAATTTTATCGCTATATCTGTCAAAATCGAGGGTATAGCACTATTGTAAATCGGCACAGGGTAATTATTTATCGAATTTACATTATTTTCATCTGATAAAATGAACGGGTCAAGGCCGAAAAACGCTATTGCACTGTTATTTATCCACTCTTTATCGAAAAAATCACTGTAATAAATGATATTTTTGCGACCAGTCCAGTTCTCGCAGTAAGCATATGAACCATCTTTTAGAATTCTAACATTAGCTATACTTATGTAATCGCATTTTAAGATGTTATTGAATTTTTCAAATTTTAGTGCAAAGCCATTATAAATTTCATAATCTTTTATAATTCTTTTTATAATTTCATTAATATCGTCTAAAAAGTAGTAGCCATCAGCGATTACGCTCTTTATTCCACCGCTATAAATGTAGTTGTTTTTCCCATTTATGATACCTTGATGTAACCCGCTGTTTAAGAATAAATAATTTAAAAAATAAGGATAATCATCTTTATCACCCCACTTTATAGTATTTCCAAAAGTATTTTTTATTGAAGCCTTCGGAATATTTATGTCAAAATCTATTAATTTCATAATATTTATTTTATTTTAAAAGGGAGGT
>JAKQTP010000225.1 GCA_029563035.1 archaeon
GGAAAATAAATTAAAAGTAGAATTAAAAGATATTAACGCCCCATTTGAGCGTATGAAAAAATTGGCTATAAATCTATTGAAATTGTGCTATATATTTCAGCATTCTGGCAAAGAATCCATATAAAACACTCCTTTACTTTGACATCCATCGTTTTCAATTTCCTTAACCCATAACTTTGAACCCTTATACCTATAATAGCCATACCTTAAACTTGAACGACTTAAATCGTAAAATTCTTTTGAGGTCTGCAAAAAACTAAAATTTGCTAAGTATGGTTTATCGTTAATAGAATCTGTTTGCACCAAATCACCTGCACAATCAACAAACTTAAATTCAAAATCCTTTACCCCAATTTGGAAATTAAGTCCATTTGGATTAGGTGGAAAAAATACTTTCGCAAAGTGGAAACATACTACAATATCACCTGCGTTTAAATTTTCACTAAGTAATAAATTAAATGGAATTAATCCATCTAAATAATCGTAATTATTATTAAGCAATAACGATTCATAAATATGGTTACTTGCACCAACGTAAGGCAAAGAGCCACTTGCATAAACTCTTATTGCTATCGCTATCTCACAATCAATAACGCCTATATTGCTAATTTCTCCATAAGTACCGCTAAATTGAAAACTATATAATCCATTTGATGGAACAATAAATGAAAATCCACTATCACTGCCTGTAATTAATGTTTCGACACAATTATTGCCATTATCAATAACGCTATTGTATGAAATTTCATTAATATAATTCGTTTGCGCATCAAAACCTATTACGCCCGAACCACCTGTATACAACCCAACTGCCGATTCATTGCCATTAAGTACCATTGTGTTTTCACCGCCTAATGAATTTTTAATAAAACAATTTATGTCATTCCCGTACCTATCAATTACACTTTGATTTATAAAAATTCTATTGTAGTGAAAAACTAAATAAGGTATTCCATATAAAACCGCCTTTGTGTTTAAATAATCACCCTCAATCAAAAATATATTTTCATCTCGGCTGTCATCACCTGCCAAAACCTCTAAAATTACATCGCTATCTATTACAAATGTGCTTACTAAATTTAGTACATTTCCACGCTCACTTAAACAATCAGAACACGTTGTTAATTCCCTTTTTTGCCATGTTTCCATAGGATTTTCATCGTTCCAATTGTCATTTGCACTATCGTTTAACTCATAGTCATCACTTCCTAATTGAACACTATTATACTGCCTACTCTTATCCAAACTAATATCAAAATCAAAACTAACTTCGTCATCTGTAAGGCTTTTTATCAAACCTCCACTATACAAATAGTCTTTATATACTACTTTTATAATTGGTTTCCCAAAAGCATCGTATTCAATAACAAGTGCTAAATTTAACAACTTCCTTAAATTGTTGTAAATGTCAAAGAAATTAACTGCAAAATATTCTAAGTCTATTCTACCAGTTTGCGCTCTTAAATTATAACCATTTGTGATATAAATTTCCTCAGTTACATTTGTTTGGAAGTCAATAGTACCATTTGAATAATAAGCAACTAAAAAACCCAATAAATCCTGCCATTTATAAGATTTTCTATTTGTATAAATATAACTTCCATTTATGTCAAAATAATCTACTAAATACTGATTTATACTAACTTCAAAACAATCAGGTGAAAACTTTGCAAACGTATTTATGCTATTATCTTGTAACGCATTTATAATTCCACTATATGACTCATCTTTGATTAATTCTAAAACTGCTGTACACTTGTTTCTCTTAAAAACAATGTCGCTGGCATAAACATAACCTATAAAAAAAGGGTAATAAATTCCATCACAACTATCCTCAATCACAAAATCAAACCTATTACAACTTGCATTTTTGACCTTATTATATATGTAGCTATAAGTAGTTCCTATTAACTCAAATTTTGATTCTGTTTTGAGCCTAAAAACACTTTGTTCATCTTCAAAAATTAAAGTAGTCGTAAATTCGTCAAGTCCTTTAATATCATCATTTGGAATATACTCATTATCAAATTTTAATCTAAGCATATCCAAATTTATTTTTATTTGCAATTGTTTTTAGGTACTTATTCGATTCACGACCGTTCAATTTTCCCTCTTTTAAGTGCTGTTCTAAATAGGCAAAATTCCCATTTAATTCATTGAATTTATCTGATAAATCACCAAACTGAACACCAATAACATTGCTTATCATTTGTTCTATATTTGGCAAATTGCCATTTAATGACTTGTCAAATTTTGGCAACTTACCATTATTTACCGATTCCATGAATTTTAAACCATGATTTTTAACCGCTTCACGTTTCATAATAAACTCCCCTCTTTCAGCTTCAATTTGTGTGCCTCCACTTGCATGTAATTTGCCACCTATTAAACCGCCCTTTCTAAATTTTGGTAATGGCGTGCCTACCACTATTGCTAACTGTGCTGCGGCTAAAACGCCTGCAATTATAGCCTGTGGAATGGCTTTTGCGCCACCTGTTGATAATGCGTTTAATATAGCAACTGGTACTGCCAATAACGCTTGAAAAACCGCTTGTTTCTTTTGCCTTTCAGCTTCCTTTCTCCTTATCTTGTTTAATTCCGATTGATACTTTTTTTCTGAAATTAAACCCCTTTGTTTTCGCTTTTCTAATTCCGCAATCTCGTTTTGTGAACGTATGGCGTTCGCTTGGTTTAAAATGTTGGTAACCCCTTGGGATAATTCTTGG
>JAKQTP010000041.1 GCA_029563035.1 archaeon
TCCTTATAAGAGGTATCAATAAAATTATAGCATTTAATAGCAAATTCCTGGAAATTATCGGGTTTAAAGAAATGGGAATCTTGTTTATTAGGATCCAATTTAAATATAACTCGTTTGTCCGTTGAAACAGCAACTTGTTCAAGAGACATATTAGTTTTTCCTGTTTCTTCTCTTATTTGCTCGATCTCCCGAATAGTTTCAATAGCTATTTCATCTAGAAATTTAAGAATTTTTTTCTTAAATATTAAATAATTATCATAGATTACAGCATCCGTTAAATTCCAAGATGGGTCCACTTCTGTATCATGAAGAAAAAATATCTGAGAATAACAATGTTCCTGAATAACTTCTGAAGCTAATTTATTATAATCATCTTCAGCTGGATTTTTTAATTCACCCCATACGCACCATGTATTAGGAACTTCGTCCAATCTTTTTGTTTGGATATTATTAAATGCCTTAAAGAAACCTAAAATTTCTTCATCTGAAAAAGTTAATCCTTGCGGTAATATTTCCTCAGTAAGACCGTTGCTATATAGTATTATCGCCATTATTGCTAGATCTGTTTTGAATATATATTTTATATATCTTATATGAAAAGAAACCAAAAAAGTTTATGATTCACTTTGTTTATATAACTACTAATTTAATTAATGGAAAACAATATGTAGGGGATCATTCTACAAATGATTTAAATGATGGTTATCTCGGAAGTGGAAGGCCTTATTTACAAAGAGCTTTAAGACAATACGGAAAACAAAATTTCAAAAAAGAAATCCTGGAAGTTTTTCCATCAAAGAAGGAGGCTTTTAATGCACAGGAAAAATATATTCAAAAATATAATACTTTATTTCCCAACGGATATAATTTAAGCCCGACCGGAGGGTTGGGGGTTAGAGGGTGCTTTAGTCACTCGGAGTTATCCAAAGCGAGAATCTCTCAATCATCCAAAGGAATTTCTCGAAACAAAAATAGAAAAATGTCAGATGAGACAAAACAAAAAATTAGTATTTCAAAAAAAGGAAAAACAGCATGGAATAAGGGAATTCCCATGAATGAAAAAACCTATGCAAACTATATTTCAAAAAATAAGGGGTGGCATCATTCTGAAGAATCTAGACAAAAAATAAGTAAAAATAATGCAAGAAATAAACCCTGGCTCAATAAAAAAATGTCAGAAGAAACTAGAAAAAAGATGTCTGCCTCCAGAACTGGAGTAAAGAGGGGAAAATATAAAAAATCACTTTGTAAATCTTCTTAAAGCATTTTCCGTAATGAAAACATATTCAGCTTCCCCTATAAATTCTGGGAGAGTTCTGGATCCGCAATAACTCATATTGGATCTTAAATAGTCCTCGAAATTTTCCACCCATTGAGAAAGATTATATTCAATTTTTTGATATTTCGTTATTCCTTCAGCTGTTACAAGTTTAGATTTTCCCCAACTTCTTTGAACAGCTTTTGTACTCATCCCCCTATATTTTTTCTTCACGGGGAAACCCCACTTCCATAAGGTCTTAGCTAATTCATAGGATTTTATTCTCTTACCCCATAGATAATTAAA
>JAKQTP010000241.1 GCA_029563035.1 archaeon
ATATATAAACATTATAACTGGTCAATCAAATCATGGAAAAAGTTCTATTATACGAGGATTATATTGGATAAAAGATAATAAACCTGCTGGTAATTCTATGGTATCATTTTGGAATAGAGATACAAAAGGATTACCAAAAGAAAAGACTTCAGTAGAAATTATAGTAGATTCATCCATTATAAGCAGAGAAAAAAGTAAGGATTTTAATGGTTATAAAATAAAGAGTAAGGAAGGGATAAAAAAACTTGAAGCTATTGGACAGAATGTTCCTGATGAAATAACAGAAAAATTGAATCTGTCAAATACTAATATACAGTATCAGTTTGACAGACCATTTTTACTCGATGAATCATCAGCAGAAGTAGCAAGAATATTTAACAAAGTAGTGCATCTTGATATTATAGATAAAGTACAAGCAAAAGCTGAACAATTACGAAGACAGACAAATTCTGAAGTAGCACAAGCAAAAGAGACAATAAAGACACTGACTACCCAAATAGAATCATTACAATGGATTGAAGAAGCAGAAAAGTTAGAAAATGAATATGAAACTACTTTACAAGAATACAATATTGTTAAAGCTGATTATACCATATTAAATAATTTATTGGCAGAATACAATAAACAGAAAAGCATTATAGATAGATGGGGAAAGATAAAAATTGCAAAAGATATTATTGACAAAATAGATGACCTGAAATACACTATAGATACAGTAAATAATGAATACAATAAATTAAGGCAGTTGTATTCTGATAAAAATAAATTACTTATGAAATTACAAGTATCAAAGAAGATATTATTATTGGCTTCTACTTTAGATGAAATAGAAGAACTGAATAATGAAATAAAAAATATTACAAAAGAAAAACAATTATTGAATAGTATACTGAATAGTATTATAAGCAATAAAAATATAATTAAGGAATCAAAAAAGGCAATTGACCAATATAAAAATCTATTGCCTAATGTTTGCCCATTATGTGGTAGCAGGATAAAAGAATGAGATTTATAGCTTGTGCTGATTTGCATTTACGGCAAGATAAGCCACGATGTAGACAGGATGAGAACTGGATAGAATTTCAAGAATATGAACTAAACCTTATTGCAAAATATGCAAATGAAAATAATTGTCCTATATTTATAGCTGGAGATTTATTCAATAAACCTATTGTATCTGAAGAAATAATAAATATATTTATTGATTTCTGCAAGAAAGTAAATAATGGAGTCTATGCTATAGCAGGTAATCATGACTTGCTTTATCACTCTATGAAATATCTCAATAAGTCTTCTATTGGGATATTATTCAACATGGCTTCAATATCGGATAAGTTTCATACTTTTGAAGATATTGATGTCTCTTATGCCAATTTCGGTGAAAATATTCATGAAAAAAGTAAAGAAGTGCTTATTATTCATCAGCTTACATTTCCTGATATAAATAAAATACCACCGAATACAGAAGCATTATCAGCAGAAGAATTGCTTACTATGTATCCAGATTATAAATATATAATTACTGGTGATTGCCATATTTCA
>JAKQTP010000246.1 GCA_029563035.1 archaeon
AAACTTGTTTGTATTTCCACATCTCTTTTTCGTTCATATTCAGGATCAATTCCAATAATAATTCGTTTATCATAATTGGATAGTCCATATCTACCAAGTTCATATAGAACAATTGGGTTTGGGCTTCCTCTAGAAAACCAAAATGTTATTATATCTGCAGTTGTAAGATGACGATATTCCCAGACAATTTGTTCTTCACTGGCGTTAGGATTGTGAATTGGGAAATTTTTTCTTCTTGGGTTATATATTGTTAAATTATCATGATGTTTTATAAGTTCAATTAATTCAGATTGCCAGTCCGGACAATTTGTTATTCCGCCAGCTAGAAATAATTTTTGTGAATGATATATCGAAAGATTATGTTTTTCATTTGGTGCGGTAATAATATGTGCCATAATTATTTTATTTTTTTTAGTTTTTCAATTTCTTTTTCTAGTTTTTCAATTTCATTAATTGCATCTTGTAAAATTATAACCATTGCAGCATTATCAATTATGATTGGTGATTTTATTCCACGTAAATTTTTAAGATTATGAATTGTTACAACGTCATTTTTATTAAGTCCAATAGCATTGGCGTGTTTATAATTATAACAAACTATTATTTTATCACCATCATAATTATCAACACCTTTTTTCATAAGTGTTGTATGTCCAACGCCACGATTAACATTATAATATGTTAATAATTCATTTAATATTTCTTTTATTTTCATTGTGTAATTGTTTGAATTTTTTTAACATATCCGGATTTGTTTGTTGCGCCGATCATTCGATCAATCACATCACCATTTTTGAAAAATAAAACTGCTGGAATATTTCTTATACTATATTGTAAAGTGATTGATGGGTTTTCATCTACATTACATTTGGCAACAATGATTTCATCTGAATATTCGTCAGATATTTCTTCAAGAATTGGTGAAATCATTCTACAAGGACCACACCATGGTGCCCACAAATCAACCATTACGGGTTTTGAGGAATTTAACACCACGGAATTAAAATTTTTTTCTGTTACATCTATTGTCATTATTTTTCAATTTTTTTAAATATTACTCCACAATTTTCACAAACAAAATAATCATCAATGATCCACGATCGAAATCCCCGACCAAATACACCATTATTATTTCTTTTTATAATGTGTTTGTTATTTTTTGATTTACAGACGGGACAAGTTACATTATGAATTTTATTATCTTGATTGGTTTTTTCTTCAACGATCTTTGTTTTTCTTTTATATCTATTATTGGCAATATATTCGCCCATTTTTTCATATAAAATGTTTAATTTATAAAATGTACGAAAAAATATATGAAAAACAAAATTATTTTAAGAATAATTTCGAATCAACAGTTCTTTAATATTTCCTCTTTTTGAACCATCGGAATTAATTGACCTTTTTGCATTGACTCTCACAATACTATATTTTGAATATAGCTCATCAAAAAAATTATCGTCCGGATTATAATTTTTGGGATCGGAATTACTTAATAACCACAAATGGTTTTCATCATGAAGATTGTCACAAAATCCGGATAGTCTAGTTTGTGACATATCATCAAAACCATCAGTGGTATATGTGTTAAATGATGATGTTTGATTTAGTGGTCTATATGGTGGGTCAAAATAAAAAAACGATTTACCTTCTATATAGTTAAAAGTTTTTTCGAAATCATCATTTAATATAATTACATTTTTAAGATTTTGACTATTAGTTAATAATGTTTTTTCATCACAAATTTTGGGGTTTTTATATTTTCCAAACGGAACATTAAACTCGTTTTTTTTGTTCACTCTATAAAGTCCATTATAACAGGTTTTATTTAGAAAAATAAAATATGCGCTTTGTATAACGGGATTATTATTTCGTTCATTAAATTTTTGACGAATTTCCAAATAATAATTTTTACGTTCGTCTAATGAAAATGTAAAATATTTTTTTTGTAAAATTTTTAATTGTGATATAAGTTCGTTGGTATTATCTCGTATTATTATATATGTTGTAGTTAAGTCAGTATTAATATCATTAATAATTACATTTTTTACGTTACTGAAATTACGTAAAATCCAAAATAAGACGGCACCGCCACCGACAAAAGGTTCGACATATGTGTTTATATCACTATTTAATTCTGTTGGAATATATTCGCGAATATGGGTTAACATTTGTGTTTTACCCCCCGCCCATTTTAAAAAAGGTTTTGACATTATTAACTATTACACGTTTTTTATTTTTTCAAAAAAATCACGTTGTTCTTCAATTTGTGTTTTTAACGGTGAAATATTAAATTGTTTGATATTATAAATTGTGGTTAATGATCTATCAATAGGTAAATCACATTCAAATGGTATTACAGTAACATTGAGATTATATATATCTGAAATTAATTTAACTAGTTCGTATTTGGTAACAACTTCTGGCGAAAATATGTGTCTTGCGCCTTTCCAGAAATTATTATTAACTATTATATTTTCGATTATTTTTGCTAGTTGTAAACAAGTAACACCATTCCATCTATTATTGATATAACCACGAACAGTTTGATTTTTCATTGATTTCACCCACTCAATTAGAGATCTGGATCGTCCAATTTCTTCACCAATAATTGATGTTCTAATTACTGTGGATTTTTCTGGTTCACCAAGTGATTTGGTTTTTCCATATATATCAGTACAATCATGTGGATGGGTTTCGTTATATTGTCCCCTTTTTCCTGAAAATACGGTATCAGTGGAAATATGAATCAATTTCCAGTTTTCATTTTCATATAAATCACTCAAATATAATGGAAATAATGAATTAATTTTAATTGCGGTGACTTTATCCTGATTATTGGGTTGTATTCCGTTTGTTGTAATACGATTAATTACAATATCACCAATACAATTAATTATAATATCATTCGGCATGACACCTTTACGAAATAATGATTGTTTTAGTTGTGTTTTATCGAGATCTCTAACATCGATATCTGCCCGTGATAAACCGACCACATCTAGTCCCTGGGAGATAAGATAAGAATAAACATATCTTCCCAACATTCCTTTATATCCGAGCACATATATTTTCATGTTTTGAAACTATCACAACATTTTTATTATATAAGTCAATATAACAATCAGTGCAAAGTTGACCAACGCCTTCAATATAATTATCTCTTTGTTCGATATTCATGTCTTTCGGATACGGTGTTTCTTTTCCACATATCACACAATTTTCCTTTTCCATAATCTATCTTTTTTATTTTATTTGTATCATTGTTTTATATATAATGCATCCCCCCACGTTCCACCAGCCCAAAATGTTTCAACTCTAACAAATGCAAAATTAGACAAAAACAAATCGAGTTCATTTTCTTGTACACAATTTTTATATAATGTATCACGATTTATTTCTGTTATTATATAATCGATATATTCCAATGATTTCGTTGCACCTTTAAAAACTTCCAATTCATAACCTTGAACATCAATGTTAATTAAATTAAATAAATTTCTATCATATTGAATATTATCAAGTTTATTAATTAAAACGGTTTCTTTTTTATCAAATACAATTCCCGGATACTGTGTTAGGTGTTTATCTGGCTCAAGTATTGAACTGCTCATACCCTGGTTGGTGGTTTCAACAAACATATCGATTTCACCTTCAAAATTACCCAAAGCAATATTATATGCTTTAATTGTTTCACCAAATTGAATATTTTTCAATAAAACATTAAAATTATTTTTTAATGGTTCAAAATATATTATATTGTGTATGTTATGTATTAAATATTCAATATGTTCTTGGCCATAATGTGCACCGATATGAAGTACACCTTTTATCTTAAGATTATAATTTTTAATTATATTATCAAAATTCAATAACATTTATTCATATATTATTTCAATTTCTTGATGACATGAAATATTTTCGATACCATCGATATTTTTCATGCTAATTATTTTTCCTTCTAAAAAATTATTATTTAAATCAATAGTATTGACATTGCCATGTATATTACCATTAACGGTTTGAACTTTATTACATGGATTATTTACAATTATTGATTTATCATAGCAAATCATTTTTGGTTGTCTCATGGGTCGTGACGCCCACATTCCTTCCATTGTATTCGGATTTGTATAATATAGATTTACAACATATGGATAAATTTGTTCAGTTCTAAAAATGTGTCCATCTAATGACATTGGGTACCCATAATCTCCTTGTTCACCCATCCAGTAAAAAGTATTATTATCCGAAAAAACCGGTTGATTAATTGGTCTTTTTCCTTCAGGATAACAGATTGATATATTTTTATGAAGTCGTAAGCTTCTACATAAAATTTCTTTATCGTTGTTAAAGATTTCCATTTGTTCATCAAAAAAGTCAAATGGATTTTTGAAAATATTATCATCAACAAAAAATACGGTATATTTTTTATTTTTGTCAATTATCTCAATAACATTTTGTTTAAAATTACTTTCTCTTATGTATTCAACATTAGAATATTTCATTTCAAATAATTTCCGATAGCCCTTTTCATATTGATCGTCCGTACAAAGATAAATCACTTTAATTGTATAATTGTCAGCATTGGCAACATATTTTTTAAAACTTCTTATAAAAAGTTCTAACTGTGCTGCTCTGTTTTTACTGAAAACAGTTATATTAATCATCTTTAAAAACTATTTAAGTCGCTACCAGCATAAAATGTGTGTTTATTTTCGATATCACTAAAACTAGAACGTTGTATTGCTAAACTAGGTATAAACGCATATGCATTATAACCATCTCTTTGTGAGAAAAAATGTATATTATCAATAGCTTCGCCAGGATATTTTTGTATTTGATTTAACAAATCGTTATAAAATTTTGAATTAAATGCCACTGCGTGGGCACATTGTGTCCATGGTGTTTTACATAATTCATAATCAAGTGTTTTATAATTTGATTTATTTGGTACAAAAGTTTTATCACCAGTAATCATTTGGAAGTTACCCCAGCCACAATGTAAAATATGATTACCACCCAAATAAAACATATCCCAGTCATCGGGTAAGAAATCTATTTTGGCATTAAATTTTTCATAAAAATTATCTATAAAGGCAACATCATCTTCGAATAAAAGAAAATTTTTGTAATTGTTTTTTATTGCATCTTTTATGATTTCAATATGTGTTAAAAGTAGTGCAAATGCTCCGGGTGGGTATTTAAATCCTGGCGGTGGTTTTATAAATCGTCCATCTAAAGCCGAAATTCTTTCAACTACAATATTTAACTTTTCAAATTCTTTTTGACTTTCTTCCCATCTATCAGGTCTTCTATCTAGATTTATACATACAATTTTGTCAAAATAATCATTTAATGTTTTCATGTATTTAAATGTTAATTTTTTTTTATAATTTTGAATCACCATCAAAATATTCTGTATTACCAATAACATAAAGACCTTCAGGGATAAATACGCTAAGATATTTTGGATCAAAATCTTTTTCTGATATGTGTTTTGTGAAATCATCAATTTTCATTGCTTTTATTTTTGCTTCGTCTTCATTATCTGCTTCTAGTATTATTGATACTGAATTTCCTTTATCACCAAAAAGTGGATTTTCATAGCGCACACCATAAACCGGATTAAGATCTTTGAATAAATCTTCAAGTTTTTTTGTTTTTGGATTATAGTATTTTTTCATCTAATTCATTATTTATTAAAATATAGACAATTTTTGGTTAATATCAAAGTTTTGAATAAAAAAACGTAATTATTTATATATTTATGATATATGAAAATCCTTATCTCTGAAAAACAGTTAAAATGGGTTCTAAAAACACAAGATGTTCTCGAAGAACAATCCGATACCCTTAACGATCAAAGATTGTTGATCGTTTTACAAAATCGTATTAATGATATTCTCGATAAAAAAGAAAAAGAAATTCTTAATCGTACAAGTATTAAAATTGTTAATAATAAAGGACAATTAAGTTTACAAATTGGTGAAAGAATCTATCCAATGAGAAGAATGGTTCAGGGTGTTTATGCGTTAATTATTCCTGAAAGAAGTAAACTAACGTTTGGTGTCACATCCTCAGCCGATTTAATACCTGAGATTGAAAAAATAAACGAATATAAAATTCTTTCTGAAAAATATCCAAATTTAAGGGCACAAATTGAAAATAATTTGGTTAATGGTGTTATTTTTACCGATCAAAATAATCAAGGAACATTTAAGCTAACTATAACCAGAAAACTTCCAGATGTAAAAGAATATAAATCTGCGGTTGATTTTGGTAGCGAATATCCTTTGGGTGAATTTTTTGAAAGAAATAAATTGATCTATAAATTCGGAAATGATATGTTCGGCATATTGGAATCCGGTCAACTTAATATGAATTTGGCTGGCATTCCACTTAAATTAGAACAAACAACAAACAAACCACAAGTTGCTGTTGCACCCATTTCAATAAGTACGATGGCTCTTGGTGATGTCTTCAACTTTGATAGTATTGAATTTAAAGATGAAAATTTAGCACGAAGACAATATGGTGCGTTTATACAACAAATACGACATCTCATTCAGAAATATGGTGAGCCTTTTATCAATCACATGAAATCCCAAAATCCAACAATATATGGTTATTCTAGTGTTGATGCCGACCCAGAACAACCAATAACTGGTGGTTATAAACCATGTGCTGGAAATAAAACAAGACGAGATTATGATTTATGCCTTTCACAAGAAAGAGCCAGGGTCATTGCCGACATATTAAATAAAGAACTACCCGAATTGGGTGGTATTTTTAAATTTAAAGGAATGGGTGAAACCACCAAATTTGGTCCGGGGTGGACAAAAGAGAACCCAACCGTCCCAGAAGTTACGGCGCCAAATAGACGATATGTTTTAAGTGATATTCAACCGTTCACAATAAAATAGATTTAAGATATATAAACAAACGAAACATATACAGTTCTATTTTTTCTGTAATAATATGCGGCAACACCAACAACAACAGCATTTTTATAATCACCATTTAAGAAATGTGTGTGGTGTATAGATTTGTTCCAGCCATTTATTAAATCCTTGGCAATTTCATAATATGTGTATTTATAATTCATTGGGAGATTTTCAAATGAAACCGATCCGACAATTTCACCATAAGATAAAATATAATCTTCTGCATAAGGATCCCAATTAGCTTGTAAAAAATAAGTTCCTCTCATTTCATTTATAAGCATAACTTTTACCGTGTCGGGTAGATCGTTAAAAATTCTATCTGGATTGCCATCACGATCAATATCATACCATTTTGGATTATGAAATTTCATCATTTGATTAGATGGAATTCTATCGCAATTATTTTTAAAATAATAATAATTGTCTCTAGAAATTATTCGTTCGACAACTGAAGAACGAATTAACGAATCACCATTATGAATCTTTTTTTGATAATCGTTCATTGCTTTAAACAAAACATCACACATTCTTTTTTCATCGAAATTATTAAAATCGATATATTCGTTCAACACCTGTAATTTTGGTGATGTTGGGGGAGTATAAACATCATTTAATGAATGTGTGTTAGAAGAAACATCATCATCAACCCATATTGATGAATCAGATTTAAAGTTTTGATAATCCGAATTGTTTCGGTAATCGGTGTAGAAAATCACTGCAATAACCATTATTGCGATAAAAATAAAAAAATTAACTGTTCTTTTCATTGCGTTTAAAATTTTAATTAGTAAAGATAACGTATTTTTTTTGATATTTCCAAATTTTTTTATAAAAAAAGGGGACTACTCCCCTTTATGACCTTGTGTGTTTATTTTTTTATTAAAATTTAATTCCACAATGTGGACAAAAACGATGTGAAAATTTTTTTCTTTTAGCTCCACAATTAGTACAATAGACAGTTAAATCTTCTTTAACAAATGGTTTTTGTGAAACCGGAAGTATTTTCCAATCTGTTCTCCAAGTCCACCATGTATCAAATAATGTATAATCATTTACTAAAGATTGAACAGATTGTGAGCCTTTTTCAATTCTTCCTGTCTCAGATGACGTAATACTATTTCCAAATTTATCATGTGATAAGCTACTAACAGGTGGGGTATTCGTTAAAGTGTAAGGGGCTGTTGCATTATAAGAAATATCGGTCTTTATATTAAAATCGGTAGAAAAATTAACATAATTATACCACGTATTAATATTACCAGGTGTAGTATAAAACGATTCTTTATAAAATTTAATTGTTACACTCAAAACAGTGGGGTCATTCATATCCACATTATATGTTTCAAATTTGAATTTCTTTGGTTCATCAAGATACCTATCAAGAAACACCCTTTCACCTGGACGTAGAACAATACCCGAACCTATTGATACACCATTAAGTAAAATCTCAGCACGAATCTTATTTTGTGTGGGATTAAAAAGTTCTATTTCGAACTCATCACCGTTTTTTAAATAAACGGTATCGTTGTATTGCTTTATGCGTTGTCTACCTTTGGTAATGAACGCACTGGGAGGATACGTTACATTGACATTTTTTTTCATTTCCTTATTTTTTTTATATGAACATCTATTTGTTGGTATCAATTCCAACTCAAATGTCGTTTTACCGGCACTAGATCCTCAATCACAAGGTCATTAATAAATATAAATAAAATAAAAAAGTAAGTAAATGTTAATTAAAAATTTTGAACATTAATTTCAATATTTTTGACAATAATATTTCCGTTATTATCGTTAGTTAAATTAATTTCAATGTCAGAATCAACACCAAAATATCCCAAATCATCGGTTTCGTTAGTTATGACTTGTGAGTTCCAATCAATCGGTATTGTTATGTTTTCTTCAATAAAATCACCATCAGGATCATTTGCGGGATAATAACTTATTTCAAGTTCAATATGTGACGGGCCTTTAATGTTGGTCACATAAATGCCTTTTATGCCATATTTTCTCCATTCAATATCTACAATATAAGATAACTCAAAATTTATTTTAGAAATATCGGCAATTTCACCACCTTTAAATGTTGTTCCAATATAACCAAAATCGCCAGTCGCATAAACAAGATTTGTTCTATCATTAATTGTTTGTTCTTTAATGATGTTATCCATTAATGTTTTAGTTTGACTTTCGGTTAGAATTACTTTTTTCATTTTATTACTTTTTGAAATGAACGATATTCACCTGATTCTAAAAGATTATTTCCTTCTTCAGCAGTCAAATATTGCCCAACACCATAATCTGGTGAATTTTTATCAATATATGTTTTCATATTGGTAAGGAAATAGAAATAGTCACCATCCATTGCAGAATATCTTTTCAGGAAAAATCTATCAGTTCCTTTACGTAATGGGGTTGTTTTTGTTGACGCAAATTTCATTGGTTCCATCCATTCAATTGTATCAACATTCATAATACCATAATAAACGCCAGAACGATCTGTATATAAAACATAATTGCTTTTTCTATCAATACCAATTGGATTATATGTTGAACCAATTATGCTAACTTTAATAGCCCACACACCACGTTTAATATTTAAAACTTGTTTTAATTGATACTCGTCTAAATATTTATATAACTGTGGGGTTTCATTGGCGATGATATTTAGAATACCAAATGGATCATTAATGTCTGAACATTTAAATTTATCTTTATAGTTGTCAAGATTAACGGTATCAATATACAATTTTCTTAAATTTTTAGTATTATCTTTACTATATGGTAATGTTCTAAAAGACAACTTGTCATTAATAGCTCTTCCTGATTCGATATATTGTTTTTTTATATTAAATGATTGTGCACCAAAGAAATTATCACTATACTGATTAAAATTAATATTGTCTATTTTTGCACTAGCTTTTTCTTTTGGCGTTAATGGGTAATATGTAAAAAATTCTTTTTTTCCGATTAATTGTGGGTGAATATTAACAATATCATCCCATGTTTGATTCGTGTTGGTACCATTTGGTCTAGGTGTTATCATGTAAGGACCATTATTACTTCCGGTTGAACTATTCATATTACACACGTTAATAGTGGAAATATAATATCTGTGATCTTCTTGGTAATTTCTATTAAGAACGATATAATAAACACTATAACTTCTATATGTTGCGTATAAATTACGACCTTCATTTGAGCCGGGATAATCATTATTACCAATACACCAGTTCATACCACCATATTGTGCAACTAAAATACGTTGTAAACGACCTAATGCAATTGCTTCATCTTTTCCTGTTATTCTATAAACTGTAATTCCATTTTCATTAATAATACGATTATGTGGTGACTCCCATTTTTTTAACGCATTTGCTTTTCGTATTTCAGGTGTATCACCCTCTATTCTAAAATCCATAAATGGTGTTGATTGAATTGTACCAGTAACATCCATAAAGAATTCTATTTCTTCCCATCTATAATTTTGTATATCTCTGATTTTAGATATATCCATAAGGATTGGTTTTAAATGAGGAAATCTAACTACAAGAGACGTTATTTCGGGTAAATTTATATAATCAGGATGTTTTTCAGGGTCTTTATAAACACGTAATCCGTTTTTTCTGTTATTAAAAAACGTAATAGCGGCATCAGCATCGCCATCGTCCAATGCTGGGTTTTCTTCTTTCCATTTTGCTATAATTTTTGCATGTGGAGAAACTTTTTTCTGGCGTGCTTTTTGATTTTGACGTTCAATATCATCAGGACGATCATCGGAATCGTCTTCTGGTTGTTCGGGTTCATCTTCTGGTGGTTCATTCACATTTACTGGCTGATTGGGTAAATCCGGTTCAAACTCCCCATCTGGGTCGTTTTGTTGTTCTAATAGTAATTCCCAAAATAATTTTTTAATTCTCATAACAACTATATTTTAAATTCCCGTCCCGTATTTACGACGACATTTTTTCCATATTTTATTCTCTTCAGGTGTTAATGTGCTCTGAGTATTATATCCCCAAATTCCATCCGCCACAATATTAGCCCCTTTTTTCTTTTTTTCTTGCTGGAAAAGAATCAATGCTCTTGTTGTGTCCTTATCCATTTGACCGTTAATTTTTAAATTGGCTCGTGAAATTTGGTTTAAAAAACATTGAACAGTAGCCGCTAGAGAAGCATCTTCTGTTTGTTCTTGGATGATTGAATCCACAACCATTTTCACTTGTTTCTCAGTTAAAATATATTTTTTCATTTTTATTTTTTTTTATCTTAAATTAAAAACATATCTTCCTTTACCGACATCTTTAATATCTATACCAGTACTTTCTTTAAATGTTTTTATTATTGCTTCATCACCACCATGACGATATAAATCTTTAAGTATATCGAATAATGTTATTTCATCAAGGCCGGTCCTGCTAAGTATTTCAGCAAGTCCCTCTAAATTATAGACTTCCTGATTTTCTAGTAAAACATCGTTACATTCAATTATGTTGTTTACCAGTGTTTTTACCTGTGATTCCGTAAAAATATACTTTTTCATATAATGATAAATATTAAATAATTTGGATTTGTAATAGTTACAATATGTTTAATTTTATTTATATTTATTCAAAAAACGAAATGTTACACACATTACGAGGATTTGAATTAATAACATATCAAGATAAGTTGTATTATGTTTTTCGAAAAGTGAATAAAAATTCAATTAAAGATGGTCATATTAATGACATTAAAGAATTTTGGCGTTGTGATATTGTTCTTAAAAAAAGAAATAATGAAGATGATATGCTATTGTTTCTAGTTGAAATTCCAGATGCTATTATTATTGAAGATCGGGAGAAAACTGAGACTATTTAGTTTCTTTTTTTCTAATAGTTTTTTTCGGATTTTTTTCTTGGGTCGATAAATTATTTATTACATCAAAATTTTTTAAAACATCATTTAGTATTGCTGCAAATTCATAATTTTCGTTTTCTTCATTTTTTTTGCGAAATAATGTTATAACTTGATTTAATTCAGCATCACTTAATTTGGAAATTACTTTTGTTCGATTTTTTATTAAACTTAAAACTGTAAATAGAACAGCCAATTTTTTTTCGTTGGTTAATGTAAAATATTCGTTAATGTTTATTGCTGATAATATGTGATTTGTTGTGGATGTTAAAAATGACATAAAAGACGGATGGTTAACATTAATTTTCATAACGAAACTTTTTTATAAATATTTTTATGAACATATTGGAGACAAATATAATTAAAAAAAGGAGAAATCAAATGTTTTCCCCTCTTTTTTTTTATGAAAATAGTAAAACTATCGTCCCCATTTTTTTCTCTGAACAATCTGGGCAATAATCCCATATACACTTAAATCCTGAAAAGTATCACCAATAGTTTCTCCAACATGATCTTGTCTACCAAGAACGACTAATTGCTTAATTCTTTGAATTTTATCATTCATTCTGAAAAACAATCCTGTTAAAGATAATTTTACATCATCATCTGTGGTTAACAATGTTCCTACTGAAATATTTGATGGACCATAATTAAGTTGTTTGCGACAGAACAAATCGTATTGGTCCCACATAATAGATTTAATTTCTTGAGTCATTTCTGGGTAAATCTTTTCACATTCTTTTACTGCTGACGATTTTTCTTCCATAATTTGATTTTTTTATATTAAAATAAAATATATTGGAAAAAAACAACAAAACCAAATATTTATAAAAAAACTATTCATATGGCATCAGAAAAATCAAAAACAAAAGAAGCCCATCCAGGGAAATCAGAACAGCCAAAATATAGACAGTTGGTTAGAATGTTATCATTCAGAATCGTTCCAATGTATTATAAAAAAATTGAAAAAGTTGCTAATAGTCAGAAAACAACCGTTTCTGCTCTTATTAGAAGATATATTAAAGAAGGTATGATGAAAGATCTGGAATTAAGAGGAGATGATCCCGATTTCAGAATTGAATAGTTATTTATCGAATCTGCGTCTTGCAGCGTCGGTAATAAAAACATATTGAGCGTATCCAATAAAATCGCTCAATTTTTTTGCACCCGAATAACTCATAGCAGATCTAAGATAATCTTTAAAGTTTTCTGTCCATTGTTCTAGAGAGTTTTCAACTTTTTGATATTTTGTAATACCTTCAGCAGTTACCAGTTGTGTTTTTCCCCAACTTCTTTGAACAGCTTTTGTACTCATACCACGGTATTTCTTTTTAATTGGAAACCCCCATTTCCATAATACTTCGGATAGTTTATTATGTATTTTTACACCCCACAAATAATTATAACCCGCAGATTCGATTGTTTTATTAAAAATTGAACCTATCATAACATAATCCGCGCCTAGGGCTAGGGCTTTAATGACGTCAGAATAATTCTTCATGCCACCATCAGCAACAATTTTTGTTTTTAATTTATATTCTTTTTGTAACTGTCGGCATTCAGCAATTAATGAACCCATAGGATAATTGATTGAAACATTTGCGGCTGTTGTACATCCGGCGCCCGTGCCAATTGAACATCTAACATAATCTGCCCCAGCTCGTGCTAAATTCACATATGTTTTAGGATTTGCTACATTACCAACCATTAATTGAATATTTGGCCAAAATTTTTTAATATCTTTAATGATATCAAGTAATTTTTTCATATGGCCATTTGCTATATCAATTAAAACATGTTGGTGATTATAAAAGCAAGATTTATATGGTAACATCGCTTCACATCGGTAATCATCTAGTTGTTTTTCTATTTCATATAAACCAAATGACTGAAAATATGGCTTTTTCCCATAACCGACAATATGTTGTAAAGGTAATATATGTTGTCCTCTTGGTAAACATGGTATTATACCATTATCAATAAATTTTTGATAGTTATTTTTGGAAACAACAGTATCCATTGGTGCAGCCATTAATGGTAACATCTGATAATTATAATCCCATTTTTGTGTTATTTTACATTCTTTTCTACTATTAATATCACTACTTTCTGTTGGTATTATAACAATATCATTTAAATCGAATTTCATGTCATCCATTTTTCAAAATTTTAACAAATACAAATATAAGAAATTTAAACAACATAAAAAAATTATTGGGTTATTTTTGATTGTACTTTAATAATATCGTAATATTTCGTATATTAATCACAATAAAAATATAATATCAAATGGTATGAAAAAAAACAAAATTTTTATTCAAATTGCATCCTATAGAGATCCTGAATTACTTCCGACATTAAGAGATTGTATTGAAAAAGCTAAATACCCCAAGAATTTAGTTTTTTCTATTGCATGGCAACATTCTCCTGAAGATGCGTGGGATAATCTTGATGAATTTAAAGATGATAAGAGATTTAAAATTATCGATATTCCCCATTTGGAATCTGAAGGTGTGTGTTGGGCGAGAAATAAACTACAAGGACAATATGATGATGAAGAATATACCCTTCAATTAGATTCACATCATAGATTTATTCAAAACTGGGATGAAGAATTAATAAAAATGTATAAACAATTGAAAGAAATGGGGCACGAAAAACCATTAATCACTGGTTATATTCCATCATATGATCCTGATAATGATCCTGGAGGAAGAATAAATGAACCTTGGATAATGCATTTTGATAGATTTTCACCGGATGGTATATTACATACAATGCCAGACACAATTGATGATTATAAGGATCGAACGAGACCTATACCAGCAAGGTTTTATTCTGCTCATTTTGCGTTTACAACTGGTGATTTTGTAAAAGAAGTACCACACGATCCTAATTTTTATTTTCATGGTGAAGAACATTCCATAAGTGCCCGAGCATATACTTGGGGATATGATTTATTTCACCCTGTTAAAACAACAATTTGGCATGAATATACTAGACGTGGTAAGAAAAAACAATGGGATGATGTAAGTACGTGGTATATAAAACAAAATGGTTCTATTGAAAGATGTCAGCAGTTATTCTATATGAAACCGAGAACACAAGATTTTGGCATTTATGATTTCGGTCCGGTCAGAACATTAGATGATTATGAAAAATATGCAGGAATTTCTTTCCAAAAAAGAGCCGTTCAACAATATACTATGGACAAAAAACTTCCTCCTAATCCAATTTTGTCTAATGAAGAATATGAAGCGTCGTTTGTTAAAATTTTTAAACATTGTATTGATGTTGGTTATGATTTGGTTCCAGAAAAAGATTATGATTTTTGGGCAATAGCATTTCATGATGAACAAAATGAGACCATGTTCAGGCAAGACGCAGATGAAAACGAAATACGGGGATTTTTTAATGATCCGGACAAATATTGTAAAATTTGGAGACAATTTGAAACTTCAAAACAACCGGCATATTGGGTGGTGTGGCCACATAGTAAATCAAAAGGCTGGTGTGAAAGATTAACAGGAAATATCGGATAAAACATGATAAAAACAGAAAAAAAAACAGAAGAATGGGTTGAGGTTGAGGAATATCACAATAAAACGATTTTTGTACATCTTCCAGCTTACAGAGAACCCGAATTAGTACCCACAATAAAAAGCGCTTTAGAAAATGCTGATAACCCAAAACGAATACATTTTGGTATTTGTAGGCAATACAACCCCGAAGATGGTTTTGACAATCTTGATGAGTTCAAGAACGATAAACGAGTTAAAGTACATAATATGCTCTATACAGAAGCTAAGGGTTTACCATATGCTAGAGCAATTATTAATGATACACTTCTTGAAGATGAAGACTTTGTGTGTCAATTAGATTCTCACCATCGATTTATAAAAGGTTGGGATACTCTTTTACTTACTTGGTATTATCAACTTAAAGAAGAGGGTTATAACCCGTTAATTTGTGGTTATTTACCTTATTATGATCCTTTCAATGACCCCAAAGCAAGAGTTATGGAACCCTGGTTATCTGAAGCTGCAAGTTTTTATCCTTTTGGTACTATTTTTATAAGACCAAGAGGTATTCCAAATTGGCAATCTTTAACGAAACCATTTCCCGCACGTTTCTTATCGGGGCATTTTGCTTTCGGTCCTAATAAATGGGCAAGAGAAGTTCGTCATGACCCAGATATTCTGTTTAGTGGCGAAGAAATTAATCTAACTGTAAGGTCATTTACTCATGGATATGACTTATTTCATCCACATAGATGTGTTATATGGCATGCAACTATGAGAACAGAACGAAATGGTATATTACTTTGGGATGACCAATATAAAAAGGGGGATTACACGTTTGGCCCAAAACAGGATAAAGCTCGAGCCAAGATTAGACAATTACTTAGAACCGAAGATAACGGTTTTGATTTGACAGGTTATGATATTGGTACTGTAAGAACAATACGAGACTATGAAAAGTATGCGGGAATACATTTTAAGAAGAAATCGTTCCAAAAATATACATCAGACTGTAAATTTCCGCCAAATCCTGTTATAGAAAATGAAGAAGAATGGGAAAATTCTTTCATGTTTTCCTTTTATCACCTAGTTAATATAGAAAGGCATCAATTACCTGCTAATGATTATCGTTTCATTCTAATTGCATTTGATGATGAAAATGGAATAGGTATTTTTAGTAAGTCGATTGAAGGTCCACAATTAACTGATTTTATGATAAACGGGAAACCCATTCATTATGAAGAAATGTTTCTAACAGATAAAAATCCGTCTAGGGTTGTTTTCTGGGGGTATAGTGATACGCGTGGATGGGCTGAAAGAGTAGAAATTAAGATTTAATTATGATTAACATATCGTTTTATGGGTCACATAATGCCAGTTATGTTGTAGAAAAAGACGGTAACATTGAATTGGTATTAGAAGTCGAAAGATTTCTCAATTATAAGAATGGTGGTATCGCACAGTATAAATGTCCAAGATATTCGGATATATTGTTTTATGCTAAATACATTTCGAAGTTCTTAACAGAATATTTCAACGTAAAAGAGTTTGATAATTGTTATTATCTTAGCACACAGGTTGTCTTAGAAAAATATTATCATTTGGAACGATATATTCCTGCTAAGAATTATATTCAGAATATCCATCATCATCAAGCGCATGCCGCGGGTTCTTTTTATCAATCACCATTTCAGGATGCGTTGATTTTTAGTTTTGATGGTGGCGGTGATGATGCTTTCTTCTGTGTTTACATTGGAAACAGAGAAACGTCTGTTAAACCAATAAAAGTTATTTTTAATCCTACAAAACCTAATATTCATTACGATTTGGGATTTCCTTATATGGTTTTTGCCCATTATTTAAATGATATAAAACATGAAGACATATCTGAAGGTAATTTGGTGTATCCAGGTAAAATAATGGGACTATCTTCATATGGAACTGTTCGTCAGGAATGGCTACCTTATTTTATCGACTTTTATAAATCAGGACCTAATGGCGGATATACTGATGGAAGATTGAACTTTGAATTCAATATGGATGATTTAGGTAAAAAAATTGGTGTTAGCTTTGATATAAATAAAAGGCTTGAAGGAGAATTAGCTTGGGACATTGCGGCAACATCGCAGAGAGCGTTTGAAGAATGTTTTTTGGAAATAGCAGTTCCTTTTATGAATGAATATTCAAATCTACCTATTTGTATAACTGGTGGATGTGGTTTAAATATTTTACTTAATACCAGGCTGAAACAAGAATTTAATAGACCCATTTTTGTTGGGCCAGACCCAAATGATTGTGGTATTGCATTAGGATTAATGTTGGGTAACCTGAGGCCACAGAAACAAATAGACCTAACATATTCAGGACTACCATTATTAGACATTAATTCTTTATCGCATTATACACATGAAAAAGAATTTTTTAAAACAGATTTCTTTGATGTAGATAAAATCACTTCTGAACTTAATGATGGTAAAATTATAGGAGTTGCGAGAGGAAAAAGTGAACATGGGCCTCGAGCGTTGGGTAATAGAAGTATTTTGTGCAATCCAACAATATCGAATATGAAAGATATATTAAATGAAAAGGTTAAGCATAGAGAATGGTATAGGCCATTTGCCCCTGTTGTTCGACTTGAAGATGTGTCAAAATATTTTGAGTGGGAAGGAGAAAGTCAATGGATGAGTTTTTGTCCAAAAGTTCGTGAAGAATGGAGAGAGAAACTTGTTGCGATAACACATGTTGATGGTACTGCAAGAATTCAGACAGTAACAAAAGAACAAAATGAGTGGTTATATAATATACTAACTGAATTTGAGAAAAAATCTGGAGTTGGTGTGTTATTAAATACATCATTTAATGTTGCAGGAAAGCCGATATTATCAACATTAAAAGACGCTTTTAAAATTTTTGAAGAAAGTGAAATGGATGGTTTAATAATTGAAGATTATTATTTTAAAAAGAAATGAAAATATATTGCA
Source organism: archaeon (assembly GCA_029563035.1). Next base: position 18,346 of record JAKQTP010000246.1, read on the forward strand.
CATTACCAATATCACCGTATTACCATCATGGATGGAATGATTTCTTTATAGAAATTTTATTATATCTTAAAGAAACATATAATGCTGACATTATTTCGTCTGATGTTAATCCAGGGTATGTTAAAGAATTTGATTATGATTTACCTGATTGTGAAATGTTTATCTATGACGAAGAGAAAGATATTTTGAAGGGTATAACATGGGCTGATAGACCAGGTTCTGTTTTAGTACCATTTAAAAAGAGAAGTAATCCTGAAGACAGAATTGTATTTTTTCAGACAGCCAATTTCTTTCCAAAAGGATTTAACCCTTTAGATTTTACGTTTAAATTACTTGAAAGCTCTTGGATACCATATGATCCCGCAACTAATTATGATTATTTTTATCATTTAAGAAAATTCATAGGATATGATAAACTAATTGATGAAATGTTTTTTATGGGTAATGACGCTTGGAGATATGACGTGAAAAGATTAAGAGATATTGGTATTTGTAATCCAACTAATCCTAGCTTAAATCATGTCGGTTATATGAGAGAAATGATTAAGTATAAAATTGGATTTGCTTGTCCGTGTGCAGGTGAAGTGGCGTATAGAGATTTCGAATACTTAGCAACGGGTGTTCCAATGTTAAGATTGGAATTTATGACACAATTAAATCCGCCACTAATACCCAATTATCATTATATTGCAGTTGACAGGTCACCGTTTCCGTGGAGTGTAGATAGTGATAGAGAAGGCGGTGAATTATATGTCGAAGCATATAAGAAAAGATTTTTGGAGGTTAAAGATAACATTGATTTTCTTGAATTTATCGCGAAAAACGGAAGAGAATATTATGAAAAATATTCACATCCTAGCGTTCGCCTAAAACATTTAATGAACATTTTAGAATTATGGACTTAATATCAAAAACACTACATTATTTGGGCAAAAATAAAAAGGATTTATTTGTTGTACAAATTGGTGCAATGGATGGTATAACCTTTGATGATACAAGGGAATTTCTCGATATATACAAATGGAAAGCATTACTTATTGAACCAATACCAGAAATATTTGAAAAACTTAAAGAAAATTTTAAAAATGTCGACAATTACATTTATGAACAAAGTGCAATTGTTGAAAATGACGGACCCGTTGAAATGCTAACAATACCATATGATATTATTGAAAAAGAAAATTTACATCATGGATATAAAGGAATGAGTAGTGTGTACCCATTAAAAAATGGTTTTGGTAGTAATTTTCAAAGAGATATTGAAGTTAAAGAAAAGTTTGGTGTTAATATTACTGTACCAGGTATTACATTTAAAACTTTATGTGAAAAACATAATATAAAAAAAATAGATATTTTATTATGTGATGCAGAAGGTTATGATTGGAAAATTTTTAATCAATTGGATTTTTCCAAATATCGCCCTAGTTTCATTCGTTTGGAATTATTGAATTTAACTGAGGAAGAAAAAAAATTAACTATACAAAAATTGGAAGATAACGATTATATTATTGAAACTAATAGTAGTAATATTGATGCAACAGACAAAACATTAATGAATGAAATAATATCAAATACTACTATAAAAGAAGTAACAAAAAATCTTACAGTTGTGACTGGTTTGTGGAATATTGGAAGAAACGATAGAAGTTTTGATCATTATATTGAACGTTTTAAAGAATTTTTAGAAATCCCAGCAAATTTATTCATTTATATACCAAAAGAACTAGAAAATATAGTTTGGGAAAAAAGAAATAAAGAAAATACGTATATTAAAATTGCCGATTTGGATTATATAAAACATATGTATCAACCATTCTGGGGAAGAACACAAGAAATTAGAACCAATCCAAAGTGGTACAATACTACAGGTGAAAACGGCTGGTTAAAAACTAGTCCACAAGCAACCTTAGAGTGGTATGATCCTATCGTACAATCCAAAATGTTCTTACTTAATGATGCTACAATATGGGACCCATTTAATACGGAATATTTTATATGGTTAGATGCTGGTATTACAAATACTGTTGATCTGAATCATTTTAAAAATAATCGAGTATTAGACAAAATAATTCCTTATCTATCTGATTTTTTATTTCTTTCATATCCATATATCGGTACAGATGAAATTCATGGTTTTAATTTAAAGGTTATGAATCGTTATGCTGGCGACGATGTTAAATATGTTTGTAGAGGTGGTTTATTTGGTGGTAAAAAGGAAATCATCAATCAAGCCAATGCCACGTATTACACAACACTAGATCGAACCTTAAATGATGGTTGTTTAGGTACGGAAGAAAGTATTTTTACCATAATGTCATATCGAGAACCACACATATATAGGAGATATATGTTAGATGATAATGGTTTAATAATTAAATTTACACAAGCACTTATAGATAATAACGTTGAATTGGTCCCAGTTTCACTACCCAAAACTATTAAACATAAAATTATAACAAATGGTGATTTAGAAAAGGTAAAAACAAATCTTTATATTTTGACTTTTAACTTTCCAGAACAACTCCAGTTTTTATTAACCAATATGGAAAAAACATCAGAATGGTTAACAAAACCTCATCTTGTTCTTATGGACAATTCAACTGATGAAAATATATCCAATCAAAATAAAGAAATTGCTGAAAAATATAATTTTGAATATGTTTGGTTGGGGCGTAATACTGGAATATGTGGTGGAAGACAATCAGCCTCTAATCATTTTCACGATTCAGATGCAGATTTTATGTTATTTTTCCAAGATGATATGACAATAAATTCAAAAGACTATGAGGGTCAGTTTTGTAGAAATGGATTTAGAAAATATGTTCCGAATTTATATGATATAATTCATAAAATAATGTTAAAAGAAGAATTTGATTTCTTAAAATTATCGTTTACTGAAGTTTATTTTGATAATGATAAAGCATTGCCATGGTATAATGTTCCACAACATATCCGTACTCGTGACTGGCCTGATTATGATAAATTACCAATAACTGGACTTGATCCAAATTCTCCACCAACCAAATATGAACATGTTAAAATTCTAGACGGTTTAGCATATTTGACCGGTGAAATTAATTATTCGGATTGGCCTATGATACAATCTAAGGAAGGTAATAAAAAAATGTTTATTGATACAACATGGGCACATCCATATGAACAAACATGGAGTTCACATATATACCAACTAACAAAAGAAGGGAAAATAAATTCTGGTATTTTATTGGCTTCTCCTATATGGCACGAACGAATAAAATATTATAAACCAGAAGAAAGAAGGGAAAATTAATCTATTTATAGATAAATAAAAACATGAAAAAAACTGTAAAATTACGGACATCTAAATTACCAGGTGCTATTAAAATGGTACTTAATGAAAAAATGGGTGTGCCTGATAATATATATGAAACCGCAGTACAATTATACAATCAAATTATAGAATATCTTTCAACATCAATCTCACCAAACACTCGTATTAATGAAATAAAATTCACATTAAATGGAGATTATCATATTTCAAATTATAATTTTAATTTTGCCAATTTTACAATTACGGTTATTACAGACAATAATGACGATTATGACTATGAACTAGTAAGTACAAACACACAATTGTCACACAGAATAGAAAATTGGAAATTTATTTCGACACGTAAAGATTTGAAGGTAATTGATATTGATTTAATATTAACAGCGCCAGAATATTGGGATGTTGAAAATATTATTAAATATTTAAAAAAGGAAAGATGGAGCATAATATCAACATTAACACACGAATTAAAACATGTATATGATGATCAAGTAAAATTAAGTGTACCGATTCATTATCATTCCGAATATAATACTATTCAAGAAATCAGATTAAATAATATAACCCCGATAAATAGATTTTTGTTTTATTTATATTTTATTCATGAACTTGAAAATTTAGTGAGGCCAAGTGAATTTTATGCTCTTTTAAAAGAAAAAAGAATTACTAAATCACAGTTTAAATCGTTTTTTAATGAATCTGAATTAATCAAAAAATTAAAAAGTATACGAGATTTTAAATTTAATGAGTTGTTCAACGAATTACGTGATTATATACCATTTATTGAAGAATTTATTGATGATGTCATAGAACAAAATGATAATATCCCAGCTCCACCAAATGATATAAGTAATGATGAAAAAATAGATTACTTTTTGAAATTATTTTTTATGTTGTTATTGTCCAAAAAATTTGATAATTATAAAGAATTTATTACACAAAATGTAAATCCATTATCAATATTATTTGGTGGTGATGATTTTGAACAGGCAAATAAAATGATGCGTAAATATTTTTTTCATGTAAAAAAATTTAAAAATTATCGAGATTTTTTTGGATATGAAGAAAAAAGGCTTAACTTAGCAGCCGATAAAATGATTCGTAAACTTGCAAAATTATACGATATGGTAGAACATGACGAAAAATCATCAATTGTTAATTGGGATCTTCATCATAAAATTAACAAAACAGCAGAAAAAACATTGAAAGAGATTAAAAATCTAGCCCGTGAAGGTAAATTAAATTTTACTGTTGAGAAATCCCCATCAAAGAAGTCAGGCAAATCTACTTCTTAATTTCGTCTTTTCCCTTGGATTTCTTCTCAGGTGGTTTTAAACCATCCTTTTTCGTCTTTTTGTCTTGATAATGTTCCATTGTAGCTTCGTAATGTTGTTTACGAATGCTATTTTTTTCTTCCTCAGACATGTTAAATATACTCATGACTATCAACCACATTAGTTATTTTTATTATTTCATTTTTTTTAACCATTAAAACAATACATTTTTCGTATTCTTCTTTTTCTTCAAATATTTTAATTAATTTATTAATTATTTCTGTGCAAAATTCAAGATCATTGTCATATTGAAGAACAGAATTTGATTTAAAATAATTAATTAAATCATCATTGTCAAGCTTATTAAAATAATCATAAATAATATTTATTTCATCATCGGTACATTTACCAATATGAAGAATTCTAACCGCTTGAAGTAAAAAATTTATTGACATCTCAATAATAAATATTCTAAATGATGTAAGTTGCATATTTATAAACATATGAAAATAGTTATTACTAAAGGGCAAGCAGTACGAATACTAAATGAACAATCATTAATGGATGATCCTGAAATTAATCAATATGCTCCAAATTTTGAAAGACTTGTTAAATTATTAAGATCACCCACTCTAAGTGACACATTGGATGCCACAAGAACTGATGGAAATGACAATACTGTAACAGACGTTGAAAAGCAACCAAATCAATATGTTGACACAAACAAAAATTTCAGATTTTTTCAACGAGATTCTGAAACTAAAACATTAGATGACAATGTTATGATGCATCCATTGGGCAAAAAATACCCAATAAGTAGTGAATTTGGTTTACGTAATACAACTGTCGGTGGTAGAGATCATAAAGGTATTGATATTGCAGTAAAATCCGGATCACCAGTCTATGCCCCTTTAGATGGTATTGTTGAAGTATCTAAAGACACATCACCCAACCCATGTGGTGGTCATATTAGGATTAACCATGGTGATGTAATTACAAAATATTGTCATTTAAGACAATTAGTGGTAAGAAAAGGTGAAAATGTAAAAAAAGGACAAATAATAGCTTATAGTGGTGGTGGGAAAAATGATCCTATGCGTGGAAGAGCGACCGGGCCTCATTTACATTATGAAATTTTAAATAAATCAGGAATTGCCATGAATCCGGTATCGGTACAAAAGAATCTGGCTGAAGAAAAAGAAACTAAAAAAAACACATATAGTAAAATTAAAGATTTTGCTGATTTTGTGAGAAAAGAATTGAAAATTAAACACCCACCAACCATTGTTATAACCAACAAAAGAGATGGTCTTAAAACAACAGCAAATTATGATTATGGTAGTGAACAGAAAATAATGAAAGTGTATGCCAAAAATAGAATGTTAGTTGATGTGATGCGTAGCGTTGCTCATGAATTAATACATCACCAACAGTGGGAAAAAGGTTTACTAAAAACACCACCACCCGATATTGGTGGTCCTATCGAAGATGAAGCAAATGCTGTTGCCGGACAATTAATTAAAAAATATGCATTAAAAGATTCAACAATTTATGACGAGTGATTATCTTACTAACGTCAATGTAATTCTCTGATTTATTAATCTATTAAAACTCCGTTCTGGACCATCTAGACTAAATTCAAATTCTGGCACAGTAACATATATCATTGTTGAAGGTGTGACACCATATGGACGTGTTGGGAAATTTATAATATATGAACCACCTATATGTATCATGGTTTTTTTATCAACTAACTGAAAATAATTACGATTCAAATAACCAACATAATACCAATCAAGTATTTGACTTTGATTATTTTTGATTATAAGTTGATTGTAGTCAAATTCCCAAATATAACCTATTTTAAAAAAGTAGCATGCAGGTATGTTGGTGGTATCATTTTTTATTAACCATAATTCGTCTGTTATCGAAATAACATCAAATGGTGAAATCGCATAAAAATCATCGTTAACTACCTGAACATTTTCGGAATATGTTGTTGTTATATTAATTATTTTCCATTCTCCGTTAATATTAAATTGGGTATTTGTTGGTTCATTATATTCTTGACAACCAAAGAAAAATGGTAAAAGTAAAATGATAAATAAAAATAATTGTCTCATTTTTATAATTTTTTCAATGTGAATTTAAAATATTTTTAATTAATAACCAAATAATTCTGTATATAAATATATATTTATGGATGATGAAAATACTTGTAACAGAAAAACAACCTGCTAGTTTACTTGGAAAAAATAAAGAACTGGATGAAGAATCCTCAATGGGTTCACCATCAACTACTAACTTTACTACCAGTTCGTCAAGTAGTTCTGCATCAAGTTCTGATGGATATGGAAGTAGTCCATCTGCTGCGGATTATCCACCATATCCGGATGTTGGTCATTGGGAAACTGGATTGGAACGTGGCCCGGCAAATCAAATTGCCACAAATTCAAAATGGTCTGATGTTGTTGGAAGTAAACTAACAAGAGGTAAAGCAAATCCATTGAAATAATTAAAAATTAATGATATTTATATAAAAATACAAAAATATGGAAAAGTCTCAGGAAAATCTAAATGAATCATTAAATAAAATAAAATACTTAATAAATTATGATTCATCCAAAACACGTATCGAAAATACTGAATCGATAATATCTGAACAAGTTGGAGCAGTTGCTGGGCCTCAAATGGCTGCTAATATAGCCGCCAAGCAATCTCTAAAAATGCCACGAGGCACAAGCAATGAAATTATTGGATCTCGTGGTGAAGCAACAATTAGAGAAATTGACCGTATTGCAGGCAACATTAACTGGGAGCTCAACACCAAAGCTAGCTTAAGAACAGATTCACGAAATATGATCGCAGTATATAATCAATTAAGAAAATTAGCTGGGAAAACATATAAAGGAAAAAGAGCGATTGAAGTGGCTAATGAACAATATCAAAGATATTATAAAAAATCAATATTAGATGATATTGAAAAAAAATCTAAATTAAATTTTCAGGGTGAAGGATATAAGAAATTAATCATTGATTTATTACAGGGTAAAGAAGAACCTGCAACTAGTACCGATCAAACTACATCACCTGATGTAAAACCTGGTGGATCTGGCGGTAATACTGGTGGATATAAATTTGTAATAGGCACGAGCGATGATCCATACAGATATGGAACATTAGGTAGTGGAATTGGATCAATTCAACAGACATTAGGTCTTGCGGCTGATGGAAAATGGGGTCCAAAGACTGATGCTAAAATAAAAGAATTGGCTCCTGAATATGCTAAAGGATTTACAAATGGCGATTTAGTTAAAGTTGCACAAGCAATCAGGGCAAAAACACAACCTGAATCACAACCAATAGCTCGTAGTACTGAGCCTGCTGTTAATCCGAAAGTAGCATCACAGCCATCATCTAAAAGCTTATCACAAGTACCATTGGCTGAGCAAAAAAAAAAGCTAAGTGAACAAACTCGTCCAGGCGAAATGCTTGGCAAAACTGCTGCTGTAACAGGTGGGGCTTTGGCTGCTGGCGGAATCGCTGGCGCTGGAGCTGGCATTGCTGGAAGTACTGCAACAGGTAGTATGGCGGCATTAGGAGTAGGAAGCGTTGTACTTGGGGCAAAATCGGCTTTATTGCCAGCTACAGCTATTACAGCTGTTGGGGGAGGTGTAATAGCAGGGGCAGCCGCTTTAGCGTTAACTCCACTTGTTTTATGGCTAATTGACAAGGATAAAGCAAGGCCAAAAGTTCAAAAATTATTCAAATACGTTGAAGATAATAAAACCCAAATTGACCAAGTTCCAAGAGGATTGAGTGATGAACAAATATGGGACGCTTCTGATCAACTATTCATTGCGATGAAAAGACTTGGTACAAGAGAAAAAGCTGTATATCGTGTATTTGAATCTTTAAAAACAATATCAGACTTATCAGCCTTAATAACATTTTATAATCAGGATAATAAAGTTTCATTAATGAAACAGCTTGATAGGGACTTTAATATGACAAAAGAATGGATGAAAATATATCGTCCGATCAGAAATTTAGTTTTACGTTTTGCTAAAGAAATGGCACAAAATCAACCTGAAACACCTGAAACAAGTGTTGGAGGAGCTGGCGGCGCTGGTGGAACATATAAGTTTGTTGATGGATCAGCTGAAAATCCATATAAATATGGAACTAAAGGTCATGGTATAGTTAAAGTTCAAGAATGTTTAGGATTAAAAGCTGATGGATTATTCGGACCGAAAACTAAATCAAGATTATCATCTCTTGGTCAATCATATGATCAATTTACAAATGAGGATGTTGCAACTATTTGTAAAATGGCTCGTCAAGAAAGATCTCCAATAACTGTTAAAGGAGCTCAGGGTGCGACTGCTGGACCAGTTGCGACTGCTCCAAAATTAACAAAAAATCTAAATATGACATCATTGGCGCCCACAGATAGAATATCAAATGATCGAATGAGAAATATTGTTGGAAATGTGAGGAGAGGTAAGAAATATGTTGGTGAACCACTTAACCCAGAAGAGACCGATTTTGTCAATAATTATATCTCAAAAGCAAGAGAAAAGTAAGAACAACCCGATATTTATAATTGAGTCTATGGCTTGGTCACCATACGACGATAAAGTTTGTTAAACGAAAAGGAGGTTGTTCAAATTATCTCGGCAAAGAGGGCTTCGGTCCTCTTTGTTCGTTTCGTATATATCAATAAAAAAAGGTACTCAATGAGTACCTTTTCTATTAGTGGAGGTGAGCGGGTTCGAACCGCTGTCTTGCTCGCCAAACCATACTTGGACTACATGCTTATTTGATTATTCATAATCAACAAATATCAGATTCCTATTTTACCATTGTTATCTGCAACTCTGGGAAGTTCACTTTTGTTAAAGTAGAACCTCAAACGAGACTTTCGATACACTTAGCGGGCAGTATCGGCCTTTGTTGGAACTTCTGTTGCTAGGTTATATGTTCATCGACCCCTCGTAGCGCTTCGTCTGAGACTAGGCGGCCACATTGGATGTTGCGAGTAAACCCGCTACTTCCATGTTTTTATAAATGTTGCCATTTATCATTTACCATCGTAGTTTTAAGTCATAGATGATATTAGACCACATGCCCAAATACCATTTAAACGCCAATCAATACCTGGTCACCCCCATTAAATCAAAGAACGTAATGCAAATATATAAATATTATTTGAATTTCCAAAATATTTCTTACCTATTTTGAAAAATTTTATTTATAATCTTTTGAAGCTGTTGTGGACTCGTATCAGGGACTTGGGTTGGACCAAATCCATGTTTTTGTTTAAAATGAACAAACCCTTTATTAAAGTTTTCTTTCCACTCAGGAGTATGCCCAATAGTTGAATTCTCAATGCATCCTTCAATATCCTTAATGTATTTCCAAGATTGATTGATATCGGCAAACCACCAGTATGGCGTCGTATATCCCTTTTTATAGGCCATCATTGTATGATCAACATGTTCCCATGCGTTTCGATAGAATTCATCAACGAGGCCGATATCTTCTAGAACATCTCTATGATAATATGAAAATGCCCCAACACAATTAGGATATAATGCCACTTCAATTCCATCTCCAAACTTAAGAATCTCTCTTGGATTAGGTTCCGTAAGATTTTCCTGCTTCGCCCTTTCATCCAGTGTATTAAATCCACGAGCGCCCTTTTTATTGGCAGGGCCTTGCAAAGCATAGTTTAAATGTTTAATACCTGAATAAACTGATGTTTTAATATACTTGTCAAATACCTCGTCCGTTTGTAATAAAACGTCATCTTCCATTACGAAAATATGCTCACATCCCTGTTCAAGGAGATATTTCATAGCAGTATTTTTCGCTATACCAACGGATTTATTTTCATTATGCTGAATAATGTGTGCGTGCTTCGGATAAACATCAGGATCATAAGGTGTTCCATCATTAACTATAACGAAATGTTTTATCCATTGTGGAATTGTTGCTGCAGATTGCCTTATTCTATCTGGTGCATTATATGTAACTATACCAACCCCAATACTATCCCTTGAATAGTTTAATAACTGTAATATACTTTTGTTATTGGTCATTCTAAGAGGTAGAACATCTTTAAATTTTTCTTCAAATTGAGCCTTGTTTAATTCCCATTGTTCATTTGTTTGACCAATAGATTTATGGGTGATATCAAATTTTGTGGTTACACCAATTTTAACACCTTCTAAATAATTGTGGATACAGAATGGAATGTCATAAAAATGAAAACCTTTAAAATCTTCATCAAATTTCACTTTAATTCTTTGCTTATGTACCATAAAAAATACCCCATCCACACATATAACATCTTTGAGAGTATCAATATATGATTCTTTGGAATATTTGTTTACCCATGTTTTTCCATCCTTTGTGTGAGAAACCTTTCCTTCCATTGACTTTTGAATCTCCCACCATCTTCCATTAATAAGATCTGTAGTACCAGCAACACCAATTATTCCGTAATCTTCGAACTTTTCAAATAATTTTATTATTTTATTTCCAATATTTGTTGTGTTAATTATAATGTCGTCGTGCATAAAAACGACTATATCATTGGAGCTTTCTTCAATCCCTTTATTGTAGACCTCAGCCAATGACATCTTATTGTCGTTTTCATATATCAGGATTTCGGTCTTCGGATGTGAAAACGCTTTTCTTATACTTCTATAAAGGTTATCGTCTTTTTTTCTAGTTGACGTAACAACACTTACAATATTATCGTTCATTTTTGTAAAATTTTTGCTTTCAATTTTCCTTTAACTTCAGTTAATTTTATGATAATTGGTTTGTTAGATGGTACATACCTACGTGTGCAGGTTGATCCATTAACAAATAATGTATCAATAGTTGCAAGTTCGCCGTATGCTTCATGAATATGCCCAAACACATGCAAAGTTGGCTTTATCTTTTCAACATAATCTCTCAAAGTTGATGATCCTAGTGGCATATAAGTTGGTAAACCAAAATCTCTTATATTTTGTGGCGGACAATGTGTTATTAAAACATCGGTATCTATTGGTATTTTCTCATAGTATTTATACAAATCTTTTTCAGGAATATTAAATGCCCAGTTCATAAATGGTGGTTGCCATGGAGTGCCATAAAATTTTATTGGTCTGGAAAACTTAGGATCTTCAATAGTAAACGACGAATCTTCCAGATAAACACAATCTGACTGAGATAGATTTTCCTCATTTATATAATGATATAGCCAAGGCTCTTTTCTCTCAAATCCCCAATCATGGTTTCCTGCAATAAAAATTTTAGCGTCATAACCTTCAAGATTCTGAAACCAATGTACAAAACTCTGTATATCTCTCTCAGATCCAATATTACAACAATCGCCAGCATGAATTAACACATCCCCTTTTGGTAATTTAGGGATTATACTTCGATGTAATCCATGAGTATCTGATAATAGTATAATTCTCATAATAGGCAAATATACTATTTTTTATTCAAAAAAACAAATCTATATTTGTATTTATAATTAATACACAATATGACTCAGGAAGAAAAAATACTAGATCTTGTAAAAAGAACAATCAAAGGTACTGAATGGGAAAATAAAATTTATCTCGTTGGCGGAGCCGTTCGTGATCAAGTTATGGTTGGTGTTGTTGATGATCTGGATTTCGTTGTTGAAGGTAACATTACTTCAGGAGTCGACTTTGCTGAATGGCTATGTAAAAAATGGAATGTATTTAAACCCAATAGTAATCCCGTCATTTTTCCAAAATATGGAACGGCAAATATGCATTATAATGACATTAAATTAGAATTTGTTGCTCCACGAAAAGAAAAATATACTGAAGGATCTAGAAAACCTGTTGTTTCGGATGGCGTTTTAATGGATGACGCAATGCGAAGAGATCTTACGATCAATTCATTGATGAGGAATATAAGTACTAACCAAATAGTAGATCTCACGGGAAAAGGAATGTATGACATCAAAAACGGGATAATTCGAACCCCTTCAGATCCAGAAATCATATTTAAAGACGATCCATTACGAATGCTAAGAGCAATCAGATTTACCGTTAAATATGGATTTAAAATGTCCCAAGAAACAATGGATGGAATAACTATGCACGCTAATTTAATTAATAGTGGAGCAGTTTCACAAGAAAGAATTGGTACTGAACTAAGTAAAATACTTTTATCCAAAGATCCTGTTATGGGAATTGAACTGATGCAAAAAACGGGCTTATTAAAAATAATAATCCCAGAACTTGATCAAATGGTAGGACTTGGACAAAACAAATACCATAGTGAGGATGCGTATCACCATACTCTATCGGTATTGAAAAATACTCCACCTAAATTGGAAACTCGATTAATGGCATTACTTCATGATATTGGAAAAGCGGCAACAAAATCTACGGCAGAAGGTGATGAAGTTCATTTCTATGGTCATGAAAATGTTGGCGAGAAAATTGCAATTGATATTTTGAGAAGATTAAAATACCCGAATGAACTGATAAATGCTGTTGCTTTGGGTGTTAAGACACATATGAGTTTAAAACATGGTCTTGATGATGCAGCGAAAATTAGTGATAAAACGTTGAGAAAGTTTTCAGTTTCAACTGGGGAACATCTTAATGATATACTGGATCTTATTCATGCCGATAATGTTTCGCATTCTGATGTTGCGTCAATGCCTAATCAAATTAAATATGTTAAACAAAGAATTGATAATTTAAAAACACCCAAAACTCAAACTGACGTAAAATTACCATTGGATGGGAATGATATAAAACAGATTCTCGGCATTAAAGATGGACCGATGGTAGGCAAAGTAAAAACTGCAGTTGAAGATGCTTGGTATGAAAATCCCAATCTCACAAGGGATGAAGCAATTGAAATCGTTAAACAATTCAAAATTGAAAACGAAATCAACGAAATAAAACGAATAATGAAAGCAATAATAAATTAAAAGGTCGGATTTCTCCGACCTTTTTTTTGGGGCTGTGGTTAACAGCCGCTCCACCATCTCGTTTTAAAAACGAGCAAATTTTATTTTTTTGGTTCAGTAAAATCTTGATTTGGATCCACTTTTATTGGAACAAATAATGCGTACCCATCATCATCTTCAAAATGATTACATTCATCAATCATCCATTGGAATTTATATCTCCAATATTCGAAAGCATTTCGTTCTTCATTCCATCGTGCTCTATTCGCCCGACGATGATTACCGATATATACTGTCCCATTTACTAATTCATTCTTAGGTATAGCTCCAGCTTCAATGAGTTTTGGAATATAGAATGTTCTATATTCTTCTTGACCCACAACAGGAATGTGCGGAACATCTTCAGGTTTTTCAAAATGGGGAAGATTTTTCCAATATTCCATTTCCTTGATTTTCCTTTCAGCAAACTTTTCAAGGGCTTGTTTCTTATATTTTTCTAAGTCATTCATATATCTTAATTTAGAAGATCCATCATCATTTTATCATCATCTAAAAGATATTTATTCGGATCATTAATATATTCAATGATTTTCAAATAATTTCTTGACAAATTATAAATTGAAAATTCTTTAATATAATCCGAAACTTTTGTTCCGTATCCATCTTGAAGATCAACTTTACCATCACTTAAAAGAAAAATTTTAATTCCTCCCAAACCTCCAAGATGCATTCCAGCAAGTAATCCACCTTTCGTAATGTAAATACCATTAACTATCTGTCCAATATAATCAACATATCGAACATCCGAATATTTACTTATTTTTCGGTTAAGATCAAGTTCATTACACATAATCAAAGCTTTTAGAGCTTCGATCTGCAATTCTCTTGGAAATATTGATGGGTCTTTTCTAAACGCTTCAGGGGTTATGTGACCAAACCCAACTCTTTCTAATGCTGATTGACCAAATTGAAATTCACCAAGATAATTGTACGAATTAACTGTTGTCCAATCATTTCCTGATTCTTTAAATCCAAGATGGTTCATAAACTCATCAAATTCCTTTTCATATTCACTCAGATAAAAATTGTACAATGACATTTCCATCTGTTTTTTTTTCTGTTCACCACTAAAATCTGGCGCCGCACAAATGTGAGAAACACCGATTAAACAAAGAACAACGATTAGCTTTTTCATGGTTATACGATTTAAGTTAATAACTAAATGTGAAGCTATGTTGTACAAAGATAACACTAATTTTCTAACTACCAAATATTTTCCTTTCTTTTTTGATGAAATATACGAAATAAATATCAGATAATCAAGTAAAATCTATTTTGTTGCTATTTCTTTTCGGGTTCTTTACGGAATGACCACTTGTCAAATCCATGCTGAGCTATCTTATACTTGTCATCAACATTAACAATGTCTTTTTCTTTGTTTCCAAGCACACCACTCAAAAACATCTGAATTTCCTGAAATGCCTGAAACGCATTAAACACTTTGAAGAATTGGTATTCCTTCAATAATGGATTAATGAAAAATTTGGGATTGTTATGATAATTCTTTTCTCTGTAATACCTTCCGTAATCACTATCATAAACAAACACAGGCGTATTAAGCTCACGAAAAATGTCCATTGCATCATATGATAAGACATAATTGAGGCTGTCTTCAAGATTTCCTCCCCACCAGCTGAACTGTTCAACTATTTTCTTTATGTTGTCATTATTATAATCAATTGTGGTAATTAATTCATCACCGACATATGGTTTTTTTTCTCCTACACTATAGAATTTCCAACCAACATATATTTTACCACAGAATCCAATAATAAACGGAGCCACATGTTCATAAACAACTTTGAGCTCTTTTTTGACACTCACATTGGATAATCTATAAAACGGACTTGGCTTGGTATTATTTAATGCATGATATCTTCGAAATATCTTTGGATATTTTTCTTCATCTAATTCGATGATATCTCGATTATAAACAATGGTCTTGTCGATACCCGTAGTACCAGCAACGCCATCATAATAATCTTTCCGTTTCGAAATTATATACATATCAAAATTTTAAGTTGAAAAAATTGTGCCCAGAATGGGAGTCGAACCCACACGGCCTTCACAGGCCACAGGATTTTCTTACCACTATAGTTTTCACTACCAATTAATTGTTTGTGGTCTGGACTATACCTTTACCATATCATCATTGACTTAGGTATTCCGTGTCTAGTCTCTACACCTTCCTCACACCAAGGCTTGGCTCGGTATTCCCATTTTAAAGGGTTCACCGAATTTACGGAATTCTACATCTCTCTTTTCAGAAAGAGCACTCCAAACATAAAGTCCTGCATGTCTACCAATTCCATCATCTGGGCAAAAATATCTTCAAAGAACATTATTCGTCATCGTCCGATCCGGCATCAACTCTATCGTCGTCTTTTAACTTTCCAAAAGTTAAAGTGTTTTTTAGATACCGTTCTTTTGTCTGCTCAGCTGTCTCATTATATCTTGTGAAAACAGTTATACGAAGCTCGGGTATGTAAACCATCTTCCGATCCAACGTACATTCCTTGGATATTTTTAATAACCTTGGACTGAGCTTGTCCCGTTCACCCACTTCCGAATAAAACTTTTGTGCCATTTTCCATAATCATAATTTAACAAAAACAAAGATATGTATAATTTTTGAATTTACCAAATTTATTTTTGTTGCCCTCCCAGGAATCGAACCTGGACAGACCAAGATCCAAAGTCTTGCGCGCTACCGTTACGCTAGAGGGCAATATTTTTTGTTGTCTTAGAGAGGATCGAACTCCCAGTTTCTTGATCCAGAGTCAAGCGTGTTACCAATTACACCATAAGACAATTTGGGGTGTCTGACGAGACTCGAACCCGCAACAACCAGAACCACAATCTGGGACTCTAACCATTTGAGCTACAGACACCATATTCTTTATAATACAAAAATTAATAACAACCACAATATCAAAGAACCAATTAAACTTTTAGTCAATCTCAATAAAAGATTGTGCAGTGATCACTTCGTGCAAGTAGTTTAATATCAACCACCTTGGGGTGCCGGAGCTCGAATCCGGAACCTCTAAATCCCAAATTTAGTAATCTAACCAATTGATATACACCCCACTATAAAAAGAACAATATTATCGTCTTTTTTATCGATAATTTCATTTTATCGTATAAATCCACGATAATTGTACGCCTGGAGGGACTCGAACCCCCACTCTCCACATCCGTAGTGTGATATGTTATCCAATTACACCACAAGCGTATTTTGTACCCCCGGAGGGACTCGAACCCCTGCATTCTTCTGATCCGAAGTCAGATGTGTTATCCAATTACACCACGGAGGTATTCAAAAAACAAAAAGCCCCACTCACTTTTGAATGGGGCCGTCCTTTAATAATAACCAAAAACTAACAAAAAGTTTAAGCATAACGACCCCATTCAACCTGTGGTTGTAAATGACGGGGCTGTTGTGTCATTAAACTTTTCATTGTGAAACTAAAATTAAATCCAGTACAAATATAAATATTCTTTTTTTAAAAAACAAATGTTTTTGAGAAAAAATTATTTTTTTTTACATTTCTATTATTTATTCGGGTTCTATATTCGATTCTGGGTATTCCCATTCTAATTGATCAAAATGCAAATCAATATATTCATTAATTTTTTCTTTTAATTCTTCTTCATTAAAACTTTTAAAATTACCATCATCAAAAATCTCAGAAAAATAAATTGTTGCAGTACCACCAAGTGTTCCGTAAACAATAACTTTCTTTTCGTCATCAAAAATATTATTTTGTTCACCTTTTTCAACATCTACAATATTCCAGTGATCAAGTTCTTCGTCATCATACCAAGGTGGATTTTCGGTAAAATGAGGATCATCATCCCTAACATTATCGGGTAGATAGCTTGTATTTTTCATGATTTCAAGAATCCTTTCTTTTTCTTCATTCAATGTTCTTTTCATAATGGTATATTTTTTTATAAATATTTGATTTAGTGGAAAAAATTCTCCATTTATATATTAGATATTGTTTTTATTGGAAAATTTTCGTTTTTTGGTTTTAATATTTATAATATTATGAAACTACCTTTTTATAAATTTGACAAAATTGACTTACAATATAAGAAAATTAATATAACTTATAAAACAATTATTAAGTTTGTTTTAACACAGGTTATTATAACAATAGGATTAATTTTCTTACTTTCTTTATTATTTAATACACCGAAAGAGTCGAAATTAAAAGACCAAATCGGTAAATTAGAATATGATCTGTATGTTATTGACAAAAAAGCCGATGGGGTTTATTATTACTTACAAACATTACAACAAAAAGATAGTATTATTTTACATAAATACGATAATCCCGAAGGTGATTTGACGGTAATCACACCCAAAACAGTTGGTGATAAACTAGATGCTATTTATAAAACCATACAATATAATAGTGAACGATTAAAAGATGTTATAGAAAAAATAACTGCTGATGATAAAAGATTGAGACATTATCCCGCCATACAACCAATATCAAAAAAAGATTTGGAAAGAATATCGTCTGGTTTCAGTATGAGAATACATCCAATATATAGAATCAACAAATTTCATTATGGAATGGACTTTGTAGCTCCGGTTGGAACTGCAGTATATGCCACGGCCGATGGTGTAGTCACAATGGCTAGTGAATATCTTGGATATGGAAACTACATCAAAATTGATCACGGATACGAATATGAAACGGCTTATGGTCATTTAAATAGTATTGGTGTACGTAAAGGTCAAAAAGTAGTAAGAGGACAAGTAATTGGGACTGTTGGAAATACTGGAATATCAACCGGTGACCATCTTCATTATGAAGTTATACATCGAGGAAAAGCAGTTAATCCAATTAATTATTTTGCTCAAGATATAACTGCTGATGAATATATATTAATGCTTAAAGTTCAAGAAACATTAAGAGTGGCGTTGGATTAAATTATAAAATAAATTTAGCGTAGGTGCAACTCGAATCCTGATCCGATGGGTTGGAGCCACCAATGTTAACCAATTACACCACACCTACATTTTTGTGGCTTCGGTGGGTTTCGAACCCACACGCCTTGCGACACCAGGTTTTGAATCTGACGCGTATTCCAATTCCGCCACGAAGCCATCGTAAATAACCCCCTTTTAGGTTGGGGGTTTTTTTCAGAAGCTTTTTATTAAAGAAACTCCCATTAGTGGATCGTAAGGGATTCCAACCCTTGACCTCCTGTGTGCAAGACAGGCGCTCTAGGCAACTGAGCTAACAACCCATATTAGTGCGGATAAAGGGACTCGAACCCCCACGCCTTTCGGCACAACATCCTAAGTGTTGCCTGTCTACCATTCCATCATATCCGCATTTGTCACCTTGAAAGGACTTGAACCTTCATGCCTTACGGCACATGACCCTCAATCATGCTTGTCTACCATTTCCAACACAAGGTGAATATTTTGTATTGCGTAGCGGGATCGAACCGCTGAATACAGGGTTGAAAGCCCTGCGTGTTAACCAACTTCACCAACGCAACATATTTTTTTGCGGGCTATATGGGGATCGAACCCACCTGAATTTCTCCGTGACAGGGAGACGGCCACAACCAGCAGCCCCATAGCCCATATTTCCAACATGTCAAAGAACACCATTTTATATAAAAAAACCCGACTGTGTGGGTAGCCGGGCTCTTTCATTATAAAGTATGATATTTACAGATCTCACCCGACAGTGCATAGTTTCTCATCGTCAGCCCATAGATGTTCAGCCGCGAAGAGATTCAGTATGTCGAGCAATGTTTTCATTTCTTTATTTTTTAATTGCGATACAAATATACGTATTCTTTTTATAAATACCAAATGTTTTTGAAAAAAAAAATTATTTTTTTAAAAATTATCTGAAATTTCAGGTTCAGTTAAATTGGACATCACGTCTTCCATGCCCTCTAAAACACCATTAACACCTATACCGGGCATATTAACATAATCATTCACCAATTCTTCTAGTTTATATTTAAATTCTGTTAATTTATCATAATCAATTTCACCATTATCGGATTGTTCCCCCATTATATTATCACTTGATTCGTTGTCAACTGCGTTTATATTACTGTCGATTGGATCTTCCAATTCATTTCCATCGGATAATACGGTATCAAGAGCATCCATAATGAGTTTTCTAAATTCATCATCACTAAGTCCCGAAGCTATGGTATTTCTAATGTGTTTTATGTGTTCAATAGACATATTATGCATACCGCCAAGAATAGACATTCCCGGCCATGATACATCACCAATTCTTTCCATAATAGAAAGAATTCTCTTTTTTTCTTCGTTCAATGTTTTTTTCATAGTTAAATATTTTTTTTTTATAAATATCTCATTAATTGTGATTATCCTGTACTTTCAATAAAATCAATTTCTTTTATTGATATTTTATCTGGTGTTGCATGTGATTTTGACCGCGCTCTATGTGTATAAACAAAAAAACCATTTTTATCAGCACCCATTGACACACCTTTAGATTTTGAAGTTTTATCTATTAATTCTTTTGGTATTATTAAACCTTTAACTATACCACCTTCGTGATATGACGAACCACCGGCAAAATATTTGAGTATTTCTTGTTTCATTTCATTACCAATTGTTTTAGATCTCATCAAAGCACCTTTATTTTGTTCATATTCTGATTTTTCTTCATACATAATTTGAAATATTCTTCGTTTTTCATTAAATATTTGTGATTCATGAAGTTCCATTTTTGTTTCTGTTGGGTGTCCGCTTAAATTAGATAAAGCATAAGATCCGCCTTCAACAAACCATTCTGCAATATCAGACCTATGATGAATAATATTTAACATTTGATCTATTATGGGTATTTTTTCTTCTGGTGAAGATGCTTCAAATATTAATTTCTTTAATAATTTTTGTAAAGGTTTTAAACCATAATCACTTATAAAATCACCAAGTTTATTATTAGGATCGCTTTGATAATAATCAAAAAATCTATTCTTCAATTCTTCATAAAGTCTGTCTCTCAATTCGTCACGATTCAATTGATCAATATCAAAATTTTCATCAATAAATTTTTCCACAAAGGGATGTATTGTTGTGGTACACGGTGAAAGATCTTCCGGTAATTTATAACCTTTATCAGGATTATCAAATGGAATTTCTAATTGATCCTTATCAAATTTATGAAATACGCAATTTAATTGTTCGTCAATCCAATATCCGATATTATCTTCAAAAGCCTCTTCATCTCCCCATTGTGTATGGCCAGCCAATGCGGTAAAAATTGCAATTTTAAGAGTATTATCAATCATTATGTCTTCAATCATTTCTAATCCTTTTTCATCCCTAACAAATCCATATCTCATAAAATCTTCCCAAATTCTTTTTAGTCTTGAAAATGGAATTACTTTCCATGGTACATGTTTGGTGAATTCTGGTGTGTTATTATATAAGAAATCATGAAATAATGAACGTTTAATTTCATCTTCTCTTGTATATACATCCTCCACATCCTGATAAGTTGCTTCATTTAAAAAGGACATGAGAGATAATATCCGTTTTTTTTCTTCATTTAATGTTTTCATAAAAATCCATCATATACATAAATATTTTGATTTTTTTTTGGCACAGTTATTGACTATAGCATCACAATAATAAAAAAAATTAAAAAATTAAAAGAAATGAAAAAAATTGTATTTTTATTTGTTTTTTTAGTTATGACAGTAACATTATCAGCCAAACATTGGTATAAGCAACCGTCCAGTGAAGATATTGAAGATTTTAAAATTCTTATGGAATTAAAAGCTAGTGGGGATATTATTTTACCAGAAATTCATGTGGTTGCTTATGTTTCACAACAAGATACTTTGGGCGTAAAAGTAAAACAACAAACGAGAGATCGAAAAAGAACACCACAACTTGATGAAAATGGTAACCCCATTAAAGATCAAAAAAGACTTTGTATACATCAAGACCAAATGTCAAAAGCAAAAAATAGTAATGTTCAACGTCATAACAAAAACATGATTAATCATCGAGCAAGACCACAAACAATTCGTCCGGGTGGTTTTGGAATACCTCAAGGCACAAAACCCGGAACGCCACAAAGAGGGAAAAATAGATAAATTTTTTGATTGTTTTTTAGTAAAAGGGAGAAATTTTCTCCCTTTTTGTTTTGGTACGAATCTTGTTGTTTATATATTAAATCTAATTGACATGAAAAAAATTATTTTAATAATTGCATTATTAATAACTACATTAATGGCAACAGCACAAATCGACACCACGGGAATGTCTGATTATGAGAAATATTATTACATAAAAACAGGTGAAATTGACACCGCACATAAAAATGTGACAAACTCATCTAATTATGAAAGTTTTTCAATTGATGATAAAAAATTCAAGTTTAATTTAAAAACGGGTAACATTGATGCAATTAAATCCGAAAATGATGATGTTTATTATATTCCAAGTAGAGAAGAATTAGATAGGAAAAAAGAAGAACTTAAATTAAAACAAAAAGAGCTTCGTCTTGAAAAAAAAGAATTGAGACTGTATCAAGATTCTCTTTATTATGATGCAAAACAAGAAGTTTATAACGACCTTTATTATACATCATTAATTTATAGATTCCATAGGTCAACATTTTATCCTTATTGGAGATATAATTATTATAGTCCATTTTATTATAATCCTTTTTATTACAACCCATTCTATTATTGGCATTGGGATCCTTGGTTTGATTATCCGTTTTATTATAACTATTGGTACGGATCTCGTATGTATAAAAGATGGTATTGGGAATCGTATCCACGAATATATAATAATTATTATACTTACAATTATGGGAATTATGTGCCAAATAACATAAATACTTATCAACAAACAAGTCATAATACCCGAAATACTAGTATAATGAACGATACGAGAGTCAATTCATTGTCTAATAGACGAATGACACCAACAACAAGTTCAAGAACATATACACAATCAAAAATCACCCCACAAACACAGCAACAAAGAAGAGAAACAACAAAATATTCGTCTCCGAATACTACAGAACGTACAGTTGTACAGACAACGAGAAGGGAAACACCAACTGTTCAAAAACCAACTTACACGGACCGAACATATACACCATCTTATGATAGAATACCTGTTACAACGAGGCCACGGTTTAACAATACACCTGTTAATCGTAACTATATAAAAGATATTGATGATAAAAAAGTAATAACACCAAGAACAAATCAGTCGACATATACAACACCGAGAAATAATTCCACAACGAGAAGCTCGGCACCTGTGAACTATTCGTTGCCACGAAGTTCCACACCGACATATTCGACACCTAGAAATTCGTCATCTTCTTATTCTACACCAAGTAGAAGTTCTTCACCATCATTTTCTACTTCGAATCGAGGTTCATCCACAAGTTCAACATCTAGTGGAAGAACATATTCTGGGTCGGAAAATAGAAGCACTTCGGGAGGTAGAAGATGATAAAAAATTATATGTGTTTTACCGACTAGTCTTTATTCTTTACTATATTTATCAATAATCAACCCCGGCTAGTATTTGACGGGATTGTAATAATAATCCATGTTTAAAAACCTGCCTGTGAGAGAAAAAATTAAAATATTAATTATTGATGAATCTAAAGATGATATAAAAAAAATATCTGATTTATTGATTTCAAATGGCTACTTAGAATCAAATTTAATTACAATAAATGATGAAGAATCATTTACCAATGTTCTAACTAAAGAAACCCCAGATGTTATAATTTCAGAACATGAGGTTAAGAGTTACAACTCATTAAATGGTCTTAACATTTCAAAAAAAATATTACCGAACGTTATTTTTATAGTAGTTAGTGGTCAAATTACTGATGATTTTGGCCTTGAATTAATAAAAGAGGGTATTGACATATATTATTTAAAAAAATCTTTTTCAAAACTTCCGTTCATGATTGAAAAATTCTACAATAGTAGACACATTGAGGAAGAGATGTCAAAATTAGAATCTATTAACGCAGAACTAGAACGTGCTTATAGAGAAATTGAAATGAGAAATAAAAATATGATACAAAGTATCTTATTTGCCAAAAGAATTCAAGATCAGACATTACCGAAAATAGATATATTATTAAAAAACTTTCCAGAAGCATTCATAATAAACAAACCAAAAGACATTGTTACTGGAGATTTTTATTGGTTTCACAATACAGCCAAATCAGACGTCATCATGCCTGATGATAGATTCATGGTTGCTGTTGGTGATTGTACTGGCCATGGTGTATCAGGAGCATTATTATCAATGATTGGTTATAATTTATTAAATGAAATAGTTAGTGATGATGATGAGAAAATAACCGACCCAACAATAATAATGAAACACCTTGATAATAGTATTGTAAAAGCATTAAAACAAGATTCAAATGTTGGTTACCAAGATGGTATTGACATGTCATTTGTTAGTATCGACAAAATAAATAAGAAAATTTATTTTTGTGGTTGTAAACGGCCATTGTTATATTTAGTTCGTAGTGAAAAACAAATTAATGTATTTAAAGGTGAACAATTTATGATTGGTGGTACTTGTGAAGGTATTACAAAAACATTTAAAACAATAGAAATACCATATCAGGAAAATGATATTATTTATATGTTAACCGATGGCATTACTGATCAATTTGGTGGCCCACGAAATAGAAAATTAATGCGTGATAATTTTAAAGAAATGTTAATTGAAGTTCACCATTTAAATTTAGTTTATCAAGCACAATTACTTGAACAAAAACTTCTGAAATGGCGTGGTGATAATGAACAAACCGACGACATTTTAGTGGTAGGAATAAAATTATAGAATATTTATAGATAAGAGGGATTATATATGTTTAAAAAATTCACAAAAGGATTGGAGCACATAAAGCTCTTTAGTAGTCAATATCTTACTATCGTGACATTTGCCGGTATTATTCTGGGTGGATATAAAGTATATGATAAATGGAATGATAGTATTAAACTAGTGCAAGAAAAAGTTGA
>JAKQTP010000250.1 GCA_029563035.1 archaeon
ACAAAGCAAGATTTATATTATCTTGAGCGACAAATAAATTTAGACAAAAAAGACTTAAAAAGTCTAGAAAATGAGGTGCAAAATGGATAGAATAAGAGTAATCGGCGGAATTTTAAACACTGAAGAAGAGAAAGCAGTTAATGACATAATCGACAAATACACAGATGTTGATTATGCAGAAGCAATAATAAGCGGCGACTATATCGACATAAAAACATACAGAAAAGCACCATTTAAACGCATAAGACGTATAACTGGTTATTTAGTTGGGGATTTAAGCAGATTTAATAATGCAAAGTTGGCAGAAGTAAAAGAGCGAGTTAAACACGGAGCAGGTGATTAAATGTCGACACATACAGCGGATACGCTAAAAATGTTACAATCTTTACCATTAGAAATTAAAATAGAAAAAACAAAGCAACGTATAATCGAATGGTACGAGCATTATCAAGGTCAAGTATATATCTCATTTAGCGGCGGTAAAGACAGCACGGTTTTATTACATTTAGCTAGAGAGATATACAAAGATATTGATGTGGTATTTGTTGATACAGGGCTTGAATACAACCAAATACGTGACTTTGTTAAAACTTTTAGCAATGTGACTTGGTTAAAACCTAAGATGAGATTTGACGAGGTTATAACCAAATATGGATATCCGATTATAAGTAAAACTATATCTAAACGTGTGTATGACGCATCTATAAAAACAGATTCGTACGCGCACTCAATGTTTGATGGGACATATAAATTAAAAAAAAATGGTGAAAAAAGCCAATACAATTGTGAGAAGTGGAAATTTTTATTAGACGCTCCTTTTTTGATATCCAACAAATGCTGCGACATTATGAAAAAAGAACCTTTGCACAGATTTCAAAAAACAAGCGGCAAAAATCCAATTATAGGAACTATGGCAAATGAAAGCAACCAAAGAAAACAAGGTTGGATAAAAACGGGTTGCAATGCTTTTGACAGCAAAGATGCAATCTCTAAACCGTTATCATTTTGGACGGAGCAAGATGTTTTACAGTATCTGTTGATGTGTAAAATACCCTACTGTAGTGTATATGGCGACATTGTGCAAGATGATAACGGGAAGTTAAAAACGACAGGGCAACAACGCACAGGATGTGTATTCTGTGGGTTTGGGGCACACTTGGAAAAATCACCTAATCGTTATGAAAAACTCAAAGAGATTGATTTTAAAAAATGGGATTACTGCATGAGAGACGTTGAGGATAACGGTTTGGGTTTTGGCAAAGTGTTAGATTATATCAATGTCAAATGGGGTAAAGACGACCCCAACGACTATAAACTAGATGGATTTTAATAAATGCACGGTGTAAAAACCGTGCAAGGAGGTGAATAAAATGAACAAAAAAGTTAGTATTACAATTACATCAGAAGTAATCGACAAAATGAGAGATATGTCAGATACAGAAATAGCTGAAATGATATTTGAATGTCATAATCACGCAGTTATATCGACTAACTGCAAGCAAGGAACATACGAGATAGATTTAAACAAATTTAATCAAATAGAAAGGACTAAATTTTAATGATACATGTAATTTTATCAGATAAATTTTTAGCTATGAGCAATAATGCTAAGTTGTTATATTTGATGCTGCATGAGTCTTTAGACAAGCAATATGATAGGGTTATATATAACTTAGATACAATGATTAAGTTAATTGATGCACATGATACTGCAAAAAAAGAGTTATTGGACAATGACTATATAAGCAAAATTGATGGAGTTTATTATTTGAGATAGTGCAAAACTATTGATTTTATTAGTAAATTATGATATAATATAATTATACATGTGAGGAGGTGATTTTTTAAATGCAAAAACATGTAATTGCTACTAACAAGTACAATAAAAAAGCGTATGATTTTATGAGACTTTTTGTTAAAAAAGGGGAGTTGGCAAAATTAAAAGAAATTGCAAAAAATCAAGGCAAATCTTTAAACAAATTTGTGATAGATGCAGTATATAAAGAGATTGAGACGATAAAGTAAAATGAGTAAATAAACGATCGGGGTGATAAAGTGAGTGAAAAAGCAAACCCAAAAAAATATTTTTGGCTTAAATTGAAAGAAGATTTTTTTACGTCAAAAGAGATTAAAAAGCTGAGGAAGGTCAGCGGTGGCGATACTTTTGTAATTATATATTTAAAGATGCAATTGTTATCTATCAAGCAAGAGGGTTATTTAAAATTTGACGGAATTGAAGATAGTTTTGCAGAAGAAATAGCGTTAACTCTTGACGAAAACGAAGAAAACGTTAAAATGACATTAGCATTTTTATTTAATTATAATCTAATTGAAAAAATATCAGAAGAAGATTTTTATATGACTAGAGTGTCAGAGACAATCGGGAAGGAGTCAGATAGTGCTGAAAGAGTACGCAGGCACAGAGAAAAAGCAAAACTTATAGAAAATAATGTTAACAAAACGTTACAATGTAACATTGATGTAACACAGAGTAACACCAATGTAACAAAATGTAACACAGAGATAGAGATAGAGAAAGAGAAAGAGATAGATATAGAGAAAGATATAGAGTTAAAAAAGAGCAACGAGAAAAAAACAAAAACTAAAGTTTTTGCAATACCTACTATCGATGAAATAAAAGAATATATCAAAGAGATTAAAAGCAATATAGATGCTGATAACTTTTTTGATTATTATACAAGCAATGGGTGGATGGTAGGCAAGCAAAAAATGAAAGATTGGAAAGCTACAGTAAGGAGATGGAGCAAAAATAATTTTGGCAATAACAATAATAATAAAACTGAATTAAAAACGCATAATCATAACGAGTTTAAAGACTTTGAGGAATATGATTTTTTAGCAGAGTTTGACGAGATATTAAAAGAAGAGGAGGCTAAAAAGTGTTTGAACAAATAATTGATGATGCATCTAGCGAAGCGAGCAAGTATCAATCAAGCGATGATTATATAAAAGATGGTTTGGTTTACTGCAATAATTGCAATACGCCAAAACAAACGGTTATAAAGCTAATGGGTCAAGATAAAACAGTATTTTGTTTATGCATGTGTCAATCTCTAAAAGTTGA
>JAKQTP010000252.1 GCA_029563035.1 archaeon
TAGCAAATCGGCTTTGTTTTAGAGCGTGGATAGAATCAACTTTAGGGAATTATATGGCTATACAAGGCGAACCTGATTTAGAAACTTTGGGAAGTTTTATGCACCACTATTCAGATTGTAAAAATATAATGCAGTTTACAGGATTGTTAGATAAGAACGGAAATAAAATTTACGAAGGCGACATTGTAACTTATAAAAGAAGTGTAGGTAATTGGACAGGACAAACAATGATAACTACTCATAAAATTATTTTCATGGAAGAAGTAAATGCTTTTGTTATGGATTACGGAAGTAGCTATATCAAATTAAGAAAACATTGGGGCTACGAATATGAAGTAATAGGCAATATTTTTGAAAATCCTGATTTGTTACAGGGTGTTATTTAAGCTGTTTGCTAACGGTTGGGTGTATGATAAGGTTTGCTTAGATGAACTTTCAAATTACCACCAAACTTTATAGCAAACTTTCTTATACACCTTGTTATGTGTAGGTGTGGATTATTAAGACAAAATGTTTAATTGGAGAACTAAATAAAAATTTTAAAAAGAAAAATATATGGGATGTCATACTTGGTATAGAAAACCTTTAGTAAAAGGGAAAGAAAATGTTCAAAATTATCTTAAAGAGAAAATAGATACTATGAGGAAAAAAGATTATTGGAATGATGAATGTGAACAAGAGGCTATTTTAAGTCTAAAAGCGATTGACGTTTTAGATGAAAATATGGATGAAGAATCGAAAGAATATTTAACTTTAGATGACCATTTAGAATTTATCAATGGTGAACCAATAATTTTTGTTGCTGCAAATGGTTATGATACCGATGAACCAAGAATAGGTGGTTATCCTGATACTATAATTAAATCTGCTGACGAAATGTTTAAAGCAATGGAAACTGGATTGGTTAATTGGGAAGATAAACATTTCAATTTTTATTGGGATAAGGATAGGGAAGATTACATTAGAAAAAATATAGTTGATTTCTTTAATGAACATCCAGATGGTATTATTGAGTTCGGGTGATTTTTCTTTTAAATTTTTCATCCGAAATGTTAATTAGAATGATGAACGGAACACTTACACATAACGTATCTAGTATTTGCGTTCGGTTTGCATTATTAACGATAAACTAAATTAAAAAGACAATGATAAATTTATTTGAAAAACTTGGTGAAATACTGAAACCGCAAACTGACGCAAATACTGTGTTAGCTGCTGGCTGGATTCCAGTAGAACAATTACCAACTGGCAGTATGAAAGTAAAATGGCTTTGCGAAGATGGTGTTGAAGATGTGGGATTTTATTACAGCGAACAAAAGGAGTTTACCAGTTGGGATTTGCGTAGTGAAAAGCCAATTACACATTGGAAGCCATTAGAGGACGTTCAGCCAGCTTGTTGCTAACGTTTTGCAGCTATATTTAGTTGCGGACTTTGAAACACAAAACTTTAAATTTAGATAAAATGAAAATAGAAGCAGAAAACTTAAATGAAGCAGAAACTCCGCAATTGAATATAGGTGCTGTTAGAAGTAGTAATTATATGATGATTGATGTGGATTGGATTGATTCTTCTATTCAAAATTATATTGAATTAAGACAAAATATTAATAAAGATGGTAATGACCCTATTATGACACAAGATTATAATGCGAAAATAAGAATTTTGAAAGAAGTTAAGAAACAACTGAAACCAATCATATAATTATTACTTCTAACGGTGGCGTGTATGGGAAGTGCGGGATAAAATAGTACTGATGTTTCAGTTTAAGACTGATTTTACAGATACAAACCGACATTTAAATTTAGCCTTAAACCCGCATTTACTATACACGTTGTTAGTGGCTGATGCGGATTTTTAGTACTCATTTTCAATTAGTTAGAAAATAGTTTAAAAATAGTTGAAAATAAATTTGGTAGATGTGTTTATTTGTGTTATATTTGTAGTATAAATAATTACAAACACTAGAACTCGATTAAACGTTCGGCAATTGCTCATACTAAAATGCACAACTTGAAATAGTAGTTGGATAACAGCGACTATGAGCAGTTGCCCTTGTAGAAATACTCACAATCGGTAGGTTAAGCCGATTATTTTTAAAAATAAAACTATGGCAAACGAAACAATAACATTTAGACCATCGAAAGAAAATAGCGAAATGCTTAATCAACTTTCAGAACTGGCAAAACAAGATAACAGAAGTTTGAATAATTACATTGAAACTATCTTATTGTCGTGGCTTAAAAATAACCCTGTAAATAAAAAGAAATGAAGGTTTTAATATATAAAATATGTTGTCCAATAAGTCTTGAGATAAGATACATAGGTCAAACAACATCTACTTTAGAGAAAAGGTTAAAACAACACTTATCTAAACCAACAGGAAATGCTATGAATGATTTTTTCAATTGGTGTAAACTTGGCGGATATAGTCCTATTATAGAAAGGATTGAAGAAGTTGGCTATGACAAGGCAAACGAAAAAGAACAGTATTGGATAGATTTATACAGAAAAAATGGTGTTACTCTTTTTAATGGAAACAAAAAAGTTAATACCAAAATAAATTTATTTGAGAAAAAACGAGATGTAAGCCTTCCGAAAAGGTTTAATTCGGAAGATGTAAAAAAGTGGCAAAACGAAGCAAATAAAACAACAGGTGGTAATCTTACCTTATGGATGGAAAACGCTTTGAATAACGCTGTAAAGAAGCAGAATGTCAAATCGAATCAGTAACGTAGCATTTGCCACTAACGGAACTGGGCTTGGCGAAGTTGCCGAACACAAAACTTCATTAGTAGTACAAATTTTAAAACTTAGATAAAATGTCAAATAGTAGCACAGAACGGCAACTTCGCCAAACCGATGTTAGCAGTAGTTACATTGGTAAAGAGTGTTTTTGGGTGGATAAAGTAACTCATAAAAAAACATACGATGGTAGAAAATTAGGTAAATGCGTAGATGAGGGAATACACTCTTTACATAAGTTACCGATAGTTTGGTTTGAAAGACCATTTTTAGGATTTACTTGGCAATATAAATCGGATGTTCGTCTGTAATTACTGCTAACGGTGGCGGTATGCGGTCGTTGCCGATGTATCAAATTAGTAATAACTTAAATAAAAGCACAAAATTATGAGTACAGAAAAAACTATCAACGAAGCGGAAGGCAATGCCGTATTACCGCTTGTTATGCCACGTATTTCTCATTTTCGAGATGAAAACGGAAACACAGTAGATATAAATGCTGGTGGTGTAAATGTAAGGCTAAAACGAGATGGAACTCACGAATATTTCAGAAACTACGGATTTGCAGGTGTAATTAAACTCACTCCTGTATATGTGGCATAACTACATAATATGTGTATGTTTTTTATTAAAAACAAATTGATTATCAACATAAATCTAATAATGATAACAGAAATTAAAATAAAATATTGGTCAGATAAATTTCAAGCAGGACTTAATTCTATTAAAGAATGTTATGCTATTGTTGACGGTGAATTTGTAAAAATGAATGCGGAAGTGTCAGCGGCATCTTTGCGTTATCGTTATAAAAAGAAAGTAATTTACTATTCAAATCTTAAGAAAAATCTAAATATAAAAAACAAAATAATTCAAGAATATTCTCCATTTTAAATTCAATAATAGCATATTAAGATTTTAAAAAGTTAGTTTATTTAAAATATTGATTTTTAATGGCTTATAGATTTGTTTCTCATTTCTTTTTGTTATATATTTACATTATAATTAAAAATAACAATGTACAACAAATTAACACTACAAGAAAAAGAAACACTTTATTTAGAGGCAAAAGATGCTTATTATAACTCACAACCTATAATGTCTGATTTTGAATTTGACGAATTAGAAGAACAGTTAAAAAAAGAAGGCTCTAAAATTACATCAATTGTAGGGGCAACTGTAGGTGAAAGATTTAAGAGAAGACATTTAATAGAGCAAAAATCTTTAGCTAAGATACAGGTCAACAATGAAGATTTTAATTCCGAATCATATTTGGAATCTGAATTAGCAGTTAATAAATGGTTTAGAGAACATAAAGCAAATTATTATTTAACAGAACCTAAATATGATGGTAATGCCGCAACAGTTTATTATGTTGATAGTGTTCTTGATTATGTTTTGTCTAGAGGTGATGGTTTAGAAGGCTCAGATATAACCAATAAAATAAAACATAATTTACCTACAAAACTTAATAGGTTTGTGAGGGGCACTTTAATTGTTAAAGGAGAAATTTGTATTAAAACAAAAATTTTTAATGAAAAATATTTACCATTAGGTTTTAAGAATCCAAGAAATTTTATTGCAGGTAAACTTAATCCTGAGAATAATGAAATATGTTTAGAGGCAGAATTTATTCCTGTGGAAATGACAATAATACAAGATGGTAAACAAACAAAATTAGAAGATACAGAAATTTTAAATCTTAATTTTCAAACATATCCTAAAATCATTAAAACAGAATCTAACTGTAATTTTAAACAGTTGTTCACACAATTAAAAAAGTATAGAGAATCAGAATCTGAATTTCAGTTAGATGGTTTCGTTATAAAAACAGATTTGGTTTATAGAGAAGTATATGGCGAAAAATCACATCATCCAAATTGGGCTGTAGCAATTAAATTTCCTCCACAAGAAAAAGTAACCACAATTATTGATGTCGAATGGCAACTTGGCAAGACGGGTGAATTAACACCCGTAGCAGTATTAGAGCCAATTATGTTAGATGGCTCAGAGGTAACAAGAACATCTTTGCATAATTTAGGATATATTTTAGAGAAAGAAACTTATATTGGCTCTTCAGTAATCATTGCAAAGAAAGGAGATATTATTCCTCAAATAATTAAAGTTGTTTCAACATCAAATAATTTTGATAAATATCGTAGAGAGCCTAAATTATTATATCCTAAAACAGTTAATAAGGTTGATGTTAATCCTGATGATTTATCAATTGATGGTGTCCACTTATATTGGGATAATGAAGATGGAATAAATATTAAAAAAATGCAAGTTGCTATAAAACTTCTTAAGGTTGATGATTTAGGTGGTGCAACAATTGAAAAATTATATGAAGAAGGATTAAAAACGGTTTTTGATTTATTTAATCCAGAAGTATTCAATAAAAAAATGTTGCAAAAGGTTTTCACAAATGATGATTCTTCAATGCCGGATAAAATTTACAATAACTTTATAACTCTACAATCAATTGATTATTGGAAAATATTTAACTTATTGCAAGTTGAAAATTTAGGAGAAACATTATCTAAGAAAATGGCAGAACATTATGCGGGTATAACAGTTGATTTTAAAGGGATGAATAAAGAATTAACAGAATTATTAACCAATAAAAATTCAATTTTATCTCAAAATGTGAAGGAATTAGAAAAATTAGTTCTTGATTGTGGATTTACAATTAACTACCCGGTTGCAAAAGTAAAATCATCAAATATTATAACTTATGAGATGACCGGAAGTTGGTCAGAAGGAACAAAATCTGAATTCGAAGATGCTGTTAGAACATTTGCCGAAGCAACAAAATTAACCAAAGAAACAAATTATTTAGTTTGTGAAAATACACAAGGTTCAAGTTCGAAAATTGCTAAGGCAAATAAATTAGGTGTTACTGTTATTACTTATGAGGATTTTTTAAAACTTAACAAATGAAAATAAGAATTAAACCAGAGAGATATGGTATAACAGCCGCTCCAAGCATAACAAAAAATATGATGGAATATTTTTGGGAAAAGAAATATTTTATTATTGACAGACAATTAGGACATCATTTCCCAATAGAATCTATAAATATTAGAATTAATCAAGCTTTACCTTGGATGGATTATCATTTTTATGTAACAATCAACAATGATGTAGAATCCGAAGACAATACTTTTCATATACAATTTAATAAATCAGAAGTAGAAAGATATTTTGAAGATAAGAAAAGCAATTCTTATCTTCAATCAGATTATAATAAAGGATATAAAAATACTAAATGGAATTTCTTATATTTTTGTTTGGGTTATAGCGTTAAAGAATTAAATATAATGTTTGGCTTAAATTAATTATAAAAAATAAAATTTATGAAAAAATACAATGTACAAGAAGTTTTTGACAGATATACAGAAAATGAGAAGCTAGAAGAGGCAGATATTTTTCATCTATATGATACAAGAGAAGAGTGTATCATAAAAAATAATGGGTATCATGATAGTAGACTTTTTAGACTGGTTGGATTTAATACTCAAACTATAGAGAAACGTGAACTTGGTATCCACGATGGTTTAGAAAGCTTTTCTAATAATTTATGTGTTAGAAAAATTAGAGTATATGCAGATGGTTCATTTTTCATTTCTTTATCAAGACCCGCAAAGCTTCATTTGTTTCAATGTATTACTCTTGATTAAAATTTAAAATAAAAAATATGAAAAATAGTACAACTTGGTTTGATGCAACAAAAATATTTCCACCATTTGATAAAAATGTGTTGTGTTATTATACATTACCCACAACTGACAGCAAAGGTAAAAAAGAAGGTAAAATTTATGAATACTTTGTTATTGCAATATGTGAAAGTATAACAGAAAGCTTAAATAATAAGAGTGCTTTATGGAAAGATTCTAATTATAATAATATTGAACCACTATATTGGTGTGAATTACCATGTCCTCCTAAATTTTAAAAAGTAGAATTAATCTCTAATAACATTTCTATCTTCTTTTCTTTAAATTGTTTAGATGCTTTATTAAGGTCTAAATCTACCCAATCTTCATATTCTAAAAATTCTATAAATAAACTTTCTGGATTATTCACAATAATTTCTTTTTCATCACAATCTACACGATAAGGAGCAACCAACTCTCCTCTATCTAATAATTTTTCCTTTATTTCACCTCTTATAAAAGGTTTCTTTATAAAGAATTGATTGTTTTTATTTGTTATAAAAAAAGTACTATAAATAGCCCTCACAACATTATCTTCTTTAATGTAATACAAATATAAACTTTTCTTTAAAACTTCTTTAATGGCGTTGTTTGGTGTGTTATTTTCGATTTTACTATCTAGGGGTTCTATTATTGTATGGAATCCAGCGTGTTCGTTCATAAATTAAATATTATTTTGATTCTAAAACCTTTCTCTCTTCTTCTAAATCTCTATTAAGAGC
Organism: archaeon; assembly: GCA_029563035.1. Next base: position 7,179 of record JAKQTP010000252.1, read on the forward strand.
CTTTATCTCTGAAAATTTAGAGCCAAATCTCTTAGCTAATTTTAAGATATTTTTTGTTAGAGCATCCAATACATTTATATCTAATCTTTCTGCAATATAAAATAAATAAGAAACATACATAGTCAAATAATCTTTTTTAAACATCGCCGAGTTTAAAATTCTTATTGATTCTATTCCGGTTAATTGAATATTTGTTTTGTTTTTTAAAGTTCTTCTGAAAAAATCTAAATAATTTTGTTCAGGTTGAAATCTGTAATTTTTATTCAAAGACTCATTTGCCAGATACCACATTTGGTCTGCCCATTCTTCTATAACATTAACAACATCTACCTCTTTTTTATAAGCTAATTCTTTCTTATAAATATCATTTAATTCACCTATCTCTGTTATGATTCCAGAAATCATATGGTCGGTATTTAAATCTTTGCTCCCCATATCTGCATTCGTCCTACTTGCAAATGTTTTGTATTGTTCTAGAGAAATTATTTTAAATTCTTCCTCTATAATGTTTTTCTTTGCCATTATTTTTTTATTTTATTAATTAATAAATCTGAAAAAGGTATTTCTTCGTTAAATATACCAATTATATTCATATATCCCTTGCCATTTGTTTGACACCAAATATTAGCTTCATCAATAGACTCGCAATTTAAGATACTAATTGTATCAATATAATGTGCTATTTGATTCGTCATTGGATTTTCTGCTATTATTCTAGAAACAAACACCATTTCTATAGAGAATTTAAAAGTTCTTCTTTTGTGGCAAAAGTCTCTATTGAATCTTTTTCTATTTTATTATTTGTGCCAGGTATATCAACTATATATGTCTCTTTGTAAACATAACCCATATTAAAACCTTTAGAAATTGATTTGGTATTTATTGTCAAAATATTTCCCTTGGCCACTTTGTTCTCATGTATAAAATAAACCTCTTGGTCTAAGTTAAATTTTGTTTTTAATTGCATCTTATATTAAATTTATTAATTGTTTATAACTTTGTTCTAAGCTTCCTCTATGATGTATAAATATTCCGCCATTTTTCTCCCAAACATCTTTTTGTAGAATAAAATCATCTATTAAAATGTTTTTATTATTTTCCGAATCTATAATATAACAATGTTTGTCTTTCCATGAATCTGAAAATAAAACATTAAAATCATCTCCGAAATTCCTTATAATCCATAATTGTTTTTCTGCAATAACTCTTCTCTTATTTGTTTTATCAGCAGAAATAGAAGTTAAAAAAGAAATATTTATATCTTCTCTCTTATTTAATCCCAACATAAGCAAATAAAACTGTTTTGACCAAGGCATAATCTCTAAATCTAAGAAAAGATTTATTTTAGAATCTGGTTTTGTATATTTTCTAAGAGAATCATTCCAATCATCTTTTGTGAGTGATTCCATAGGTTTATTTAAAATTTCAGAAAGCTTCTTCTCTAGATTAGCAAAAACTCCATCTAAGTCTAAATATATATTATAATTCATGTTACAAATGTAATATTTCTTTTTTAATAAAAAAAAGGTTTTAGAAAATAAAATCTAAAACCTTTTTTTAGTAGCGGGAGAAGGATTCGAACCTCCGACCTTCTGGTAATGCTTACTACTATGATTTTCATCACCACATAATTAAATGTGTTTGTAGTCTGGACTTTCTCTTCATCCTTATTATTTTTAATAAGGAGCCAAACATAAAGTCTCTACACCTTCCTAATTTCTTAGGCTTGGCTCGGGATTAGTATGCTAAAACCTTCCCCGAATTTGAATGGTTTCTTTTAAGAATTACTCCTTAAAAAGCCCTATAATAATAAACTAAGCAATTAACATTTAATATTATATTTTTGAGCCAGGCGAGCTACCTCTGCTCTATCCCGCGATATAATTTTAAATAGTATTAAATAATTTATTATCCTGCTAAAAATTTATTATCTTCTTTAATTTCATCATCAGAATTATCTTGTGTGATAGGTTCATCTTTAACATCTCTCTTAATAAAATTTAAATTCTCAGAATCTATCTTTTTTATTATTTCTCCTGAGTTATATTTTTCAGTAAAATCATTATATATTTTGGAAGAAAAGAATAAATCACAATAAAAATTATAGAGAAAACTATTTTCTAATTCTTCTTTAATTTTATTGTGATTAAGGTATTTCGCAAAAAACTCTATTGACATTTGGTCTGTTGCTTTAGAAATATCAAGACAATTATATTGAATCAATGTCATAAAGCTTTTTAATGGTAGAAAGGTTTGTTTAAAACCTTTATCAGAGAAATCAAATACTTTATGAGCGATTTGTTTCTTTACTTTATCTATTTTCTCTATACAAACTAATTCTTCTTTCTCAGATACTGTTATTTGTATAAATTTTTTTTCTTCACAATATTTTAATAATAACACTTTTGTTATAAAAGGTAATTTTTTAAATTTCAATATAAATTTTTTTATCTCACAACCATAAAACCAGAATTGTAATTTTAATTCTGATTGCAATAATGATTCTATATTAGATATTTCTGCCGCCTGTTTATAAAATGTATTATAAATTATTTTTGTATTCTTTAATTCTTTAACAAATTCTGCATTCCTGCAAAAATAAACAAGCTTTTCTTGAAATTTCTTCCAAGAATCTTTATTAAGGTATTCTGATTCTAAAATTTTATCCATTGAATTTTTTTAATAATTGTAATTCAGCTTTTCTTAAACCTTTTTCATAAGATTCACCCGCTTGTTGTCTTTTTTTAACAACTTCATTTAATTTAATTAATGCATTTTTTCTCTTCCCGGTTTTCATAGCCTCAATAAAAAACAATAGATATTCAACACCATCATTGTAACCTGTTGTTTCATTTCCGACATTACCTTTATTGTTTAAAACAGAAGAAAAAGGGTCATCTTTTAAAATGTTTTGTTTCATAGAAGGTTGTTTTATGATAGGTTGTTTTATATTATTTTTTTGAGGAATTCTACTTATTTCTGCATAAGCATTCTCATTTATTGTTCCTAATATTTCACCAGAATCATCCATTAATTCTGTTTTTTGATTAGATGCTCCTAAATCTTCTTCTTGATAATTATATTGCTTTGGGACTCCATTAAGATATTTATAAACATCTTCTTCATTAAGAGGATTATATCCTTTAATTGCCATGTCTCTCTTTTGTTCTTTTGTTATATTCATAATAATTTAATTTTCCTACAAAAATAAATAAATTTATTTAATAATTATATCTATTCTATTATCTTTATTCGTTATAATAATTTCTTCTAATGTATTTATATGTATAAGTTTAAAGATACAATTATAATTCCCTATTTCAAGTGTATCAAATTTATCCCACTTGTATTTTATAAACCCTTTCTCTCTATTTATAAAATCACATTTTCCTCTTATTTTCAATAAATTATTTTCATTATAAATAGATATCAAAACATTAAAATCTGTCAAATCCATATAAGAATTATCACCAAAAAAATCTTTCTTCTGCATAATAATAAATTCTAAATTAGGAGACATATTGCCTTGATTGATTATATAAGGAGCGCAAATCTTATCTACCCAAGGCTCATCACAATATTGTATCTTATTAATACAAATATTCTCCTCTCCGAGACAACCATTATAATAATTTGTTGTCTCTATATCATTATCAATAATGATAATTCTTTCTGGCGCAAACAAATTAGGGTATTCAGCATCGGTGTTGAATTGTTTAGATATACTCCAGGTGCCATTAACAAATGTTTTTATAGAATTATCTGGAAATATTATTTTTATTTCAAAATAATATGTTTTGATATCCCAATCTATTAATGTATCTTTCAATAAAATAAATTTACCAGCTGTTGGCTCTAGAACTTCTACACCATCATTAATAGTCAATGTCTTAAATAATGTTTCATATTTATCGCTATAAAAATAACAATTGATAATACAATCAGTTAAGTCTATAGGCTTTGGATAGATATAATGAATACCATCTATAAGTTTAGAGGTTAACTCAATAATTTGACCATCAAATGTATCTCCTTTTATATGTGTAGGTATCTTTATTAACATTATTTTATTTCGAATGTTATCTCATTATCGAAAAACCATTCTGGAATCTCAAATATTTCTGGTTCTTCTTCATCATCACTTAGGCAATTTTGATTTTCTTCTATACCCTCATATTCTTTTGGGTCTATTTTCTTGTCATAATTAAACTCAGATTCTTTTATTATTTTCTTCATTATAGAAGCATTTTCTTTATAAGTTAAATCATAAATTCCTTTTGTATCAACAACTTTCACACCTAATTTATCAAGCCAATCATAAATTAATTTTGGGTGTATATAACTTGTCTTGGACATATTTGGGCTATTATTTAAAACATC
>JAKQTP010000042.1 GCA_029563035.1 archaeon
AAATACGTGAAAGCAACGTTTCTCAAACAAAAAATCTGCTGAACCACCTTTTTCTTCCTTCCCTGGCCGTTTAAAAGTAATTTTTTTGCTATTCCTAGATAGTTCCTTCCACCCGTGAGCGGTTAAAACTTGTATAAAATCATCCCTTTCATTATACCATTTAAAAATGTCTATTTCGTCGGTATTTTTATTAGTATTAGTATCAGTTTTTTTATCATTTACAACTATTTTTTCACTACTATCACGTCCATTATCCCATAAACCGCAAAGTTCAAATAGATAATCACGCTCCTCCTCTGTTATTTCCTCAACTTTTAGGATATTTTTTTGTAATTGTTGATAGCCAGGCGATGGATAAATTATACAGTAACCACCCTCTCCTCTCGTCTCTATTACAGTAGCCTTTTCACCACTATTTAAATCCTCATAGATAGCTAATTTCTGATTACCTTCTATTTTGTTACATCTATAAATTATATGATAGCCGTTGTTTTTGCTTTTCTCAAATACAAGTTTATCGAGTAAATCTATTCGTTGTGCAGTAATTTTTCTTGTTATATCTTCATAAATTTGTTCAGCCATCTCGAATTTATTGTCAATGTCAATAACTTCGAGGTTTCCTGAAATTCTACCGCAAACTATTGCTATACCATCATCTTTTATACTATCCCACTGCTCGCATTCTAGGATGGATGGTAAACGTTTTTGATATTCTTTCCAAGCCACTTTCGGCTTTTTGTCTTGAGTTACAGGTATACTGGATATACCTATCTCCCTCAATTTTTTAAACATATTATCTCCCATATCTTATTATTTTTTTAATTGTTCTATAAATTCTAAAAAATTTTGCTCGGAAATAACATATGCATTACCGAGTTTTTTCGCTTTTAAACGCTTATTCCTTATGTATTTTCTAACTGTAAGTGTCGATAAACCTAATTTTTTAGATATATCTTTTACAGAATAGAATTTTACATCTTCTATTATTTTTTCCATAATTTTTATTTATTTAAAAATCATCACTTTCATATTCATCTCCCCAAATATCTTCAATTAGCTTTATAACTTCTCTTTCGACCTCTTTATTAAAAATCCATACCTTCTCAAAAGGTACCCAAACTCCATTTAAAGCTCGTGCCCCATCGATAAAATCTTTGTTATAAGGGGTCTCGGTGATTAGTCTCACCTCATTTTTAATTTTTACTTTTGTATCCATATCTTTACTTTTTTTTACAAATATATAAACTTTTCTTAATATAAATAAAAAAAGTTATCTACAATTTTTTAAGTTATTAACATCATATTGATATAAATAAACTATCTTATTGATAAATATTCCTTTATAACCTCCATAAACTC
>JAKQTP010000274.1 GCA_029563035.1 archaeon
CAATAAAACAAATAATATATTTTTTCATAATTTTAATATTTATCTAAATTAATTAATTTATGTTTTTGAAGAACCTCAGATATATTTAACCATCCCTCACACTTATCAAATATACCATCTATTTCAGAATTAAGAATTGCATTATCTAAATCTTTTATAAGTTGTTCTTGATTTTTTAATTCTTTATTTTCTTTTTTCAAATGTTTATCATACAAAAATGATATGTGAAATAAAACGTGAGTTCTTATCTCATTCCAAAATTCAGGCTCAGAATGAAAATAAACATTATTTCCCATTTCTATTCTCTTGCATTTTTGATAAAAATTTAACCATTTATCTAATGTAAAGAATTCTTCTATAAATTCTTTTTGAATTTCTGTTGGTTGTTTCTTTAAAAAATTATAACTTAAATAATTTGATAAATCGAGACATTCGATATCGCTTAATTTATCAAGAAACTTGTCTAAATTATTGGTTAAAGATTCTAATATAATTTTTCTATCTGTTCTCATTGTTTAATAATTTTTATATTCTTCTAAATCAAAGCATTTTAAATTCCCATCCTTATCAAAACCAACATCATTCCTACATGCTTGAGCAAAACGAATTTCTCTCATTGTCAAATCCCTCTTGATAAAATCCTTTGTACGTTCATCATCCAGAGAATATAAGAATTCTTGTTTGATATAACCATTTTTTAATAATTTGGTTTCAGCCATCTTTCGCCTCTCGACATCATGTGTTTCTTCCCAAACTTCAAATTCTCTCTTGTTCCAATTTACAGGTTCATTCTCTTCGACATGAATTTTAATAACAAAAGTCTTATTAGCATTCTCATAAACTTTTCTCGTGAGCCCTGAATTTTTATAAGTGAACACCTCTCCTTCTACATAAATGCAATCGAAGTTTATTTTATCTTCTACCGTTGTTATTTGTTCTATCTTTGACATAACTATTAATTTTCAAATTCGATTAAATATTTTATTGTACATTTCTCTTTTTTATAAATCATGTATTCTGACTTTCTAAGCGATACTCCAGGTTTAGCATAAACACTATCATAAATATTCTTATCTAATGTTTTATGCAAGTTGTAACAACTTGAATCATGTCTATCAAAAACTTTTTGATTTCCTAAATGAGTATCATAAAGTGCCATATAAAATTGATTTAAGTTTCCCCCAGCCCATCTACTTCCTCGCATTGAGGTATAACCTCCACTTTTATCAACATCATCTGATAGATATATTGAATCCCCAAACATTGATCCCGAGTAAACAGCACTTGAAGGTCGAATCATTAAACCGTTTTTTAATATTGATAACCAATTTTCATTCCTACTGCCATGCCATAATAATTCTGTTTTTTTATTTGTTCTTGAAGCTAATTCATTATCATAATCTTTTTGAGTTTTTATATTGGTGACACAATAGATATTTTTAACCTTCTGCCTAAATCCTCCTACACACATATCTTTGATTTGACGCACTATTTTATCATCAGTTAAGTAAGATACTCTTAAGCCTAAATAATCTAAAATATCCATTGCTTTCTGTGCAGAATCGTTATTTGATACTTGCTGTCCTACTTGCTGGTTTAGAGTGTCTAATAAATCTTGTTCTTTTTGTAATTTTTCTAAATCATTTTGATTATGAATTAAATAATCATTTACTTTTGCCATCTTACGAGGTATAACAGTAAATAATTTCTGTAGAGTTAAATTTATATTCACATATAATTTAGATTTAATAGCTGAATCAATTTGACTATTAATTTCATTTAACAATCTTTGTGCCTCTTCTATTTGTGCTCTTGTTACCTGAGAAACCTTCACGGTATAATTTTCTAAGATTGCTTGATTTGAAAATTTATTTAAATCATCAATTAACTTCTTCACAAGAGGGTCTGTTATTGGTAAGTAGGTTGTATTATTTACTACCTTTTCGGTTTTTAATTCTGTTACATCAACATAACCTTTTTTAATTTTTGACCTTAAAGTTTTCTCCCATTCATTTATAGAAACAGGTTTTTGTTGAACTCTTGAAACATCTACTCTGCCATTATAAGAGATAAAAGTACCATTATCTTGGTCTATCATCTCATAGAATTTATTTTTATTATTTCCGGCCTCAACCATTACAAGATAAGCATATTTACTCATTTTTCTTAATCGTTTATAATTAGTAATTTAATTCCATCTTCAGATTCATAATTCCATCCATAAGTATCTTCATTTGAAGCATCCATATCTGCCTCTTTAAACTCAAAAATGCGACAATTTTTTGTCTTTGAATTGGTAATCTTTATTTGTGTTTGTTTACCTACTTTGATTGTTGATGTTAAATCAGATATATATTGACTTAAACAATTTGTTTCTTTATTATAATTTAAATTTGTTATATTTAATTCGCTTGTTAACATTATTATTGTTTTTATTAATTATATACAAATATACATATAATAACTAAAAGAAACAAACCTATAACTTATTGTAAATTAAAGATTTAAAGATTACATGCTTCATCTAATTTTATTAAATAAATTCACTAAAAATTCCTCAGTATCACAAATACCATCTAAATGCTTATTAGTAGAGTGACGCTTCAATATAATCTTGACACCATTCATCTATTTTATCATGCAATTATTATTATTTTAAGTTTAAAATAAACATTTCTACAATTGTTGTAAGCCTTAGATACTTGCTTCGATGGAAGATACTAACTTTTCCCCACCAAATCCATTAACACTATATAGAATAAGCTGCAACATTACTTGCACCAGCCACTTTTACAACAATTTATACATTTAAGTATAGTAGAAATGTTTAATGTTTTTTATTTATATGGTCTTGCGTCATTTTCTAAAAACCATAAATAATATTCTTTTTCTGAAATGTATTCTGATTTCATATTTATAAGTTTTTATTGATTTTAATTTGCTTTATAATTTTAATCCTGCATTTATAAAATAATCAACTTGTTCTTGATTGCATATCATATTATCAAAACCATTAAAAACAACCAAATATTTAAACCATGGATGTGAAGTCATTATATCTTGTTTATGTTGACGCATTTGGCTCATCTGTTTAATTCTCATGTGATTATTAACAAGGTAAATAACCATATCTAAATCTGCTTTCATAAAATTAATAATCCAATCCTTAATATCTTGATTATTATTAATTAATCTACAAGCATAATCTTCATGCCCTGGAGACATATTAAATCCTGTCTTGGTATTAATTCTTGAAGAATCTTTTTTGCAAATATCATGTAAAATTCCGCAACAAATTAATTCTGAAATATTTGTGCTAATACATCTTTCTGTTACTGTTTGAATATGTATGTAACAATTATCCTCAGGATGATATTGGGGATTTTCTTTATAGCTCTTCAAATCTTCTAATTTATCTTTTAAGATTTGCGGTAATGTGTTTTCTAATTGATTAAAAGTCATCTTGTTTTTAATTATAATGTAAATATACAATAATAAAACAAATAAATAAAGTTTATAAACCTTTTAAAATCAGTAAGTTATAAATTTATTGTTTATAATAGCCTCTATTGTTTTTATTTAGACTTTCGAGATAAAAATTTCGAATCAATATTTTGATAAAATTGATTCTCTCTAAATTGTATTTGTTCTCTTATTTTTTCGGCTAATTGTTCTACTTCTTCTGAATAACAATATTGAAATTGATTATCTTTTATTTTTACTACTATTGGCATTGACCTTGAATATAAATTATGCAATGCTTTAAACAATTCTTTTCTATAACTATCATTTAAAATAGCTTCTATTTGTTTTTGAATAATATTTTTATTTTCACTTTCCATAACTTTTAAATTTTTTCGGATATTGACTTTTAGCAAGGTTGATATAATTCTGAAGTTTCTCCTTTTGGTCTTTATCCATAAGCATTAATTGTCCTGTTAAAGAAAGTTCTAACCAACCAAAAGCAATTAACCAAGCCCAATAATTATCATTTTCAGTTTCTTTTAAATAAACCTCTTGACGATAACCTTTGATATTATCATATGCATCTTGTAACTCTACATTTGGAAACTTTTCTTTTATTTCTTTAATAAAATCAGTTTCATTTTTTTTACTATCGGTATCCCATTCATAACCAAAGTACATTAAATCTTGAAATTTCATCTTTTTATTTTAATTATAATGTAAATATACAATTTTGTTATAGGACAAACGAATTTATAACTTATTAGAAATCAATATTTTGTTTTTTGTTTAAGTTAGTCATTCGTTCTGACAGTATTTCCTTTAAACCAACCACTTGTGACACATCCTGTAACCGTGTCGCCATTTGGTGCAACAGCCTTAAAATGCTAAAAGATACGACCTGTAAGAAATTTTATCAATTCTTTTATTTGCTCAATGTTTGTATATCCATCATAATCGTAGTTTCTCAAGCAAACCAAGTCATTTATTTTTCTTGAGTCTTTTTCATCTACCTCATAGATAAAAAGCATTTCATTTGGTGTTTGAATACTACCAAATGATAGTTGCCTATTCCTCCCTAAATCATAAGTTAAACTTGCTGTTATGGTTGAGTGTGGAATTTCTTTAAAGCCCAATTCGATTAAAGTAGAACGAAAAGCATTACCTATAGCAGCACCTTTGTTTAATGTAGGCTTTTCTGCCTCTAAGTTTGTTTTTTTGTATTCATAATTTTCGTTTTCTAACATAGTTTTGTTCTTATTTTAAGTGTTTTTCCATTTCACACTTTTTGGTTTTAAGTGTCTCTATTTGTGTTTCTGTGTTTTTTATCTTGTCTTTAAGAATGGTATTAATAATTTCATTATCTTCAACAAACAACCATTCATAAGTGTAACCGTAACTCATTCCACTTGATTCACTTTCACACCATTCTTCAACAAGAAAATCAATATCATCATTTGAATATGGCTCATCTAATAAAACCAAAAAGTGTTCTTTCGTTCCACTTCTATAACTTTTGTTTATTTTAACTACTTTCATCATAAATAATTTTAAAACGAAACTAACTGACCATTACATTTTTCTATTGTTCTTGACATATCATTGATTTTAAATTGGTCAACATCTGTTAGCTGCCTACCGTGATGCTAAAAGTTACTGTGATATTTAAACATACCATGTCCACATTTAGGACATTGTAATATATAATCAATATGTCCGCAATGATTACATTTCATTTTAGTTTTTTTAATCTTACTTTTCTTTTTACCATTATCTAAATACATTCCAATAATTGGCTCTATTTCTGCTTCATAATAATCACTCATAATCATTTGTTTTATCTTATTTATAGTGTAAATATAACATTCTTCTATGAGTTAAACAAAATTGTATTCTGTTTAAAATCAATTAGTTATAATTTACTATTTAAAGATTCCCTTATCTTTTCTAAACTAAAATCTCTTATAATTTCACTATTTCTAAATACAACTTTTAATTCATTTTCATCACTATTGAATTCTTCCTCTGAAACTTGGTCTCTTAAATAATATTTACCATTCTCATCTTTTAATACCATAACCAAACCTCTTGCAGATTTTTTTGTCCCATCATCTGTGATTGGGTCTTTAAAAATTTCACAACCAATCTCCTCTCCATCCAAGATAAATTTTGTGAATGTTGCTTTTTGTGCGAACCCAAATGTATCTCTTGTAACATATTGATAAGTATAAGAACCAATACCTGCCACCCAATTTGTAGAAACAAAACCTTTCTTTGCTAATCTTGAACAAATGTTTTCTGCTCTTTCTAATGTTATAGAATCACCATATATGCAACCAATATGACTGTCTAATACTTTGTACTGTTTACTATCTTCTCCTGTAACAAAAGTACCTTTAAATGTATCCCAAAGTAATTCTACAACACCTTTATAAGATGGTTTTGAATCTATTTCTTTAGAATTAATTTCCATCTCTTCAATAAAATAATATTGTTTATCATATCTGTTCCATTCGGTTGATTCTGATAATTCATAATATTGATTATTTACTTTTATAATTCTTGTTGTATCAATTGTAAACTCTGGTTCTCCATGAACAGTATTATCATATAAGTCTTCTTTGAAATCTTCTTTTGCTTCCTCTAATGTATTATATTCTTCTATATTTAAACCACATAAAATATCTGCTGGGTCACCACTATCAGGGCGTATGATAACTTTACCATCTCTTGCCATAATTTCATTTTTTAAACGTGGAATAAAATCCATCAATACTTTCCAGAGATTAAATGTATCACTCACAATAGATACAAATCCTGATGGATATAATTCTGTTATTAACCTCTTAAATACTTGAAATTCTGCCTCTCCATATTTTTCCCAAGTTAATCCATCTTTTTTAATAAAAAATCCAATCGAAGAACACATAACGGCGTGTTCGGTGGCACTGACAGAGCAAGAAATAATATCCTTAAAGCCATCTTGTTTTGCTTTATAATATTGTTTCATTCTTTTTCTACCTGGAAAAGTATCTGAGCCCCTAAATGAGGTAAGGTGTCCCATATCTGCTAATAATGCTGCCTCTCTTCCAAAGTTACCTCTATATGAAAAATTATGTCCTTGTAGGTCAATAAAGTTTAAGTCACCACCTGTTTTCTTTGCCCACTTGTGAAATATTTTTTTATATTCATGTGCAATTGTTGCCGTCGTCATTAAGGGCCAAGTTTCTGCTGACATATCCGTTTCAATATAGTTTACCAACCAAAAGAAATCAGGATGTGTTTCACGAACCGTATAACAAGGAACTTTAATAGGACAAATTGTTCCTTCTTCTAATGCCCTTATTTCAAGAGGCATATATCCAAGTTTATGTAGAGCTGTCCAATGTTCAGTTCCCATTTCTTTTACTGTCTCAGGAGATAATGTATATTCTATTAACTCTTGCACATAATCATCTGTTATCTCATTTATATCTCTCTGAAAGAAATCTCTGTTCCAAATTTCAATTAATGTTGATAAAGAATAATATTGCACCCCAAAGACAACAACACCTTCTACTCCAGGTATCCTTGATTTGCGTGGTGTCATATTTGCAACAACATCTGTGGTGCCATTAATATACTGTCTTCTGTGGTCTAATTTATAACCATCAGTTAATCCTGTAGGAAAAATCCCATCTGCTCTTAAATTCATTTTGTTTATTTTATTGTGTTAAAAATTATAATTAAAATATTGGTTTACATTAGATTGTAATTTTATTTTATTAACCAAAAATTTTAGCCTAGAAAAAGCTTCATATAACCCGGCTTTATCATCTAAATAAATATTTGCATAAACCTTACTTAAATCATTTTCATTCTTTGTTTGATTAATATTTAAACCAAGGATTTCGGTGCAATATTTTATTTTCCAATCTAATTTATCTTTTGATGTTTCAGAGGTAAATAATTTTAATATAAAACCTAAATCTTGGCATTCTTTTAATAGATTAATTATTTTACTATAATCAACCTCTTTCTTATGATAATCAAATATAGTATTGTCAAAGTCAAAAGCAACAATTAATTTTTTATGTTTAATATAAGCTTCTTCTAAGATAACATCATAATTAATATCGAATACATCTATCATCTTATTTTTAGGTTTAATTATCATTATGCTTCTTAATTTTATTTCTTTTTAATAATTTTAAGAAATGTTTTAACATTAATATTTCATGTTTTTCTATACCGGCACAAATATTATCCATATTGTCTACTGAAATTTTATACCTTTTTTCTAAATCAAAAAGCTCTCTTTCAAGTGTTTTTATAATTTTTTTTCTTTTCATAATTTTAATTATTTTTATTTAATTTCTTTTCATAAAAAAATGCAGTATCTAATGAGTTTTCACATTTTGTTTTATAAAATTGATACAGAGAATCATTTTTGTTTAAATAATAAAAAGTTGAATCTCTATATTTTTTAGCATCTTCTGTATATATATCCAAAGATATTGCATCTTCTAAGATTTTAATTTTTTGATTTCTGTTTCCTATATAATATAAAAGAAAAATTATAAAAATAAAAATTGCTATTTTTTTCATATTAAATGTTTTTAAGTATAATTAATTTTTCATTTTTTATATCACAATGCGAGTCAGTTGTGAAGATATAATCAAAATATTCCAACAAGTGCTCTATACCTTGATTGAATATACCATGAGATACGGCTAAGTATAGTTTACCCGCATTCTTTTTCTTTAATTCTTTTGCAATGCCAATAAATGTTCTTCCTCCTAAACAAATATCATCGAAAATAATACAAGGTTCACCCTGTAAATCTTCTGTGTTAATTGATTGTGTCAATTCTCCTGTTAATTTATCTCTTGATTTTGCACAAACAATATAATTGTTAATATTCAATTTATCAATTTGTTTTATTTGTGTTTTATATGCGCCACTATCAGGTATAACCCAAGTTGGAAAAACATTTAAATCTTTAAATATGATAGCTAAAGTTTCATAGATAAAATAAAAATTGTCTTTTATTTCTACATTGTTTATAAACTCTACCTTATCTGAATGAGGATGAAATATTATGATGTTTGAGAAAAATAATTGATTAACAAGATTTGAGATAGTTTTTAAACCATAACTTTCTTTTTTATCAAATAATCTATCATCTTGTTGATACATCATATAAGAGATATATAATATCGGTTTTTCTTTTTGTACTCTCTGAATAACATCTGAAACAAATAATAATGAAATCAAATCATCATTGTTTTTAAACCTAGTTACCACAGTTTCTATTATCTCATCTGTTTTTAAAATGAATTTTATCGACTCATCAGGAAACTTAAAAAGTTTATAGTTTTCGTAATCGCCGAATCCTTTTGTTAAATCTAATATCATTATAAAAATTTTTTTACTTTTTTAAAATTTACTCCATCTGTTGCATAACCTAATAAACCCTGAAAGATAACCTTATGCCCATCTATAACAACATCTCTCATAGAATAATAAAGTGAATTCGGATACATAAAATCCTTCTCATATAAAAATACGGTTATATTAATATCCTTACATTCTTCATATATGATTCTAGATATTAGAGACCAATCACCTCCTGCTATACCACAACCTATACGAGGTATTGCAATATGTTTTCCTTTAAAATCAATATTTAATTTTTTAAATACTTTTTTCACCGCTTCGTAATCAACATTTTTGCCTGGTTGATATTGAGTATAAAGATTTAAAATTTTATCTTCTTTATCAAAAGTATAATCTCCCAACTTGCTCACATCACCTTTTATTGAGTTTTGTATATCGGCTAAATAAGTATTAGGGAAGTTTAAAGAAACTTGTTTTGCTATTCCTGCACCCATTAAATGAAAACAATTGCAACCATGTGCTGTATAATCAAATTTATCTTTGTGGGCAAATAAATCCCCTAAATAATAATGTATCATAGTTTTAATGTTTCCAATTTAAAAATAAGTCATTGATGTTTGTTAATGCACTTGTATATTCTTTATAATTTTTCCAATTACCACCACAATTATAAACAACACGAATAGAATCTAAAGACTTTTCAGGTATCTCTTTAACAATACCATTCTCATATTTATCATCTTCTTTATAATGATTTGGTTGATAATGTACCTTATCTCCGATTTTTATTTTAGCAATATCTATCATAATTTTCTGTTTTAAAATCTGTATAAATTTAATACTTCTTTATCGCAATTTATAACATTCATGATGTTTTTCTTATCATAAATTTTAGAACCCATATTCATTACTTCCTCATAATCCCAATCAGGCATTCCTAAATAAAGTGTCCAATCATCAATTTGTCCTTTCTTGGCAACAAACTTTCTTAATTCTCTTGTGCCATCTAAATTTACGCCTGTATTATCATCAAATGCTAGACCCATTATAAAAGGTTCTGAATTTGGTAATTTTTTAAAAATATCTAAAGTTATCATAATTTTATCTAAAATCTGTTTTATCTTCCTTTTTAATTTCGGTAATTAATAATCCTCCTGTAACTGCTTCGCCTAAAATTGTAGAATTTTCTTCAAGATATTTAATCTCAAAAATTCCACCATCTTTAAACATTTCAATCAATTTCTTATCATCTTGACTTTGATTAGAAGGCGTTATAACCATCTTTTTTGTTCCATTTATTATTCCTGTTATTTTCATATTTTTTTAATTATTTTTTATTAATACATTCTCTGAATATTCATTAAGCAATTTCATAACAGAAGTTAATTTATCATAACCAACTTCTTTGATTACTTTGTGTTTAAACTCATCCAATTTTGTAAATTCAGTTCCTTGTGAATAAAGATGAAAATTGATAGGGTAAAACCCCTCTTCATCACAATCATTTTCATCAAGATAACCGCCAAATGTTTCGCAAAGGTATCTTGCTATCTCAATCGAATTGCCCCACATTCCAAGTGAAGTCCAAACGCCTGAGATTCCATTATCTGTTTCACAAGAGCTTGAAAAACATATAGCAAGTTGTCTTTGGTCGTTGCCATCTTTGAATGCTATATACATAAAATTATTACTTGATGCTCTAACTTCAACATCTGTATATTTTTGAGATATCGCCTTTTCTATTTGTTCAATTGTAACTCCTTTTCTAAGGATTGCTTTGGTATCTACTCCCATCTTGTTGTTTTTAATTATACACAAATATACAAAGAAATAAAATGATAAACAATTTTGTAAAAAACTATAAATCAAAGAGTTATAAATACTATGCTTGCCAATACTCTTTTGTATCGATATTCATCATTGTTAACAAGCCATCTTTGCCTGAACCTGTGTCTAAATTCCAAATTAATTCTCCGCTAAATGTTGGGATTTTACCTTTTTTATTATAAAGAAATGTTGGAGTATGTCCTATATAAATTTCTTTAAAATCATCTATTGTTTTTAACCTATCTCCTGGAGAACAACTTAAAGCTTTTGCCAGTAATTTTCTATCCCAACATAATGTATCGACCATATTATCTTTAATAGAATATTCTCTATCAAATCCTGCATGAACAAAGCATCTGTTTTCATTATCAACATAGAATGGAATTTGATTTCTAAAGAAATTTTCATAAGGTTTCTTATCTAAGATTTCTTCATATTGTTCTATTGTTTTAGCTGAACCATAATTGCCCCCAAACATATCAATATCTGTATCAATATAGTAAAGAAAAGATTGGTCATGGTTTCCTAAAATATCTATTCTGTTTTTTATTGTAAATAAAATATCTACACATTTTCTCCAATCCTTACCTCTATCCACAATATCTCCTAATGTAATTAATAAATCTTTTTCTTTATTAAACCTAGATAACTCTAGAACCTTTTCTAATTTATCATACTCTCCGTGTATATCACCAACGCAAAAGGTTTTTTGTAATATTTCCATATATAACTTATTTATCTTTTAAAATTTTTAAGCTTATTATTTATTTCTATTTTTGCTTCTTTATCTAATTTGTGCCGCTTTTGATTATTTGATTCAACTTCCTTGAATATAGAATTATTAAATTTATTATAAAATTCTTCATAGGTGTAATTGTCTGCTATTCTTATAGCTGAATCAATATCATAACTTCTTAATTCGCATATCCAATATCTACCTATTGTATATTTAGGTATCCTTTCTAAATCAGTTGTTGCCTCAAGAGCATAATGCCATTTATTTGTTTTTTTATCAAGATATGAAATATAGAAATATTGTTCACTATAAGATGTTTTTTCAATTCTTGAAATAGCACCTTTGCTATTTCTTTTATATTTTTTATAAGATTTAAATTTAATTTTTAAAATAATTAAGTCTATAAAAAAACTAATAATTAATATAGAACCTACTATTAAAATTAAGTTTCCAACGTCTTTCATGATATAATTTATTTTTTTATAATTTCTTTAATTTCTTCTATAGAAATTTCTTTAAGTTTCTTATATTTTATTATTCTTATCTGAAATCCTAATAAAAATACATTTAGAAAAGTCCTACCTGTGATTCCTCTCTTATAAAAACGAAAGAAATACATTTTCCAGAGACTTGGAATAAAATTAATTAAAACTGATATGTTGTTAATTTTTATTTTCATAAGAATAACCAATAATAAGTTTGAAATATCAAACTAAAATAAAAAAAGATAACATCAAATAAAATTAAAATTTTTCCGATAGAACTATTATCTTGGTTTGTTCCAAAACCAATACTTGAAAAAGGCAAACTAATACAAGGCTGCCTAAATAATCTACAAAATACATTCAGTGCTCCATAGACAAATGTTATCGCTACTAATATTTTCATTAATTCAAATTTTAAAACTGTTTAACCAAATTGTTTATATCTCTCTTTCTTTCCTCTTGCAGTACAAAAATAAATAATTTCTCCATTTTTATTAACTTTATCTCTGATATAACCTTTTTTTACTCCATTGCTTAACCATGTTTCTACCCCAAATATAGAAATATTTTTTAACCAATCTGTATTTTTTTTATTTCCTCAGAAGTTTTTCCTGGATAATATTCTAGAGTGGTTACCAACATTAAAGTACTCTCTTCTAATTGTGTCATAATTTATTTTTATGATATATAATTGATAAAATCTTTTTTGTTTTTAAATTCAAAAATATTTACGATAAAGATAAAAGAATTTTCAATAGGGATTTTTTCACAAATTGATTTATATGAAGGAAAATTTATTGATGTTATTAACAATTGTCCATATTGAAAAGCTTGTTTGCTTTCTAACCTATAACTAATTAAGAAATATCTCATTTTATTTAATTTTTAATAATATGTGTAAATTTAGAATGAGCACCTGTTGTGTATCGCACTAAAATACTTACCCCATCCATTACCACTTTTTGGCAATTTTCTTTTATCAACTTTGCTACCATCACTCCATAATATATCTTTGCCATCGAATTTAATATACTGGTTTCCTCTAAAAGAGTAATGCCTTATGAGTGAATAATGTTTTTTGCAATTTTCTAATGCTTCTTTTGTATTATAAAAAATACATTCATTTGTATTTTGTATTTGTGGATTGAAAAATCTTTCTATAAACATAATTTTATTTTTAAATTTTAATAATATGTGGCACAAATCCACCTTGTGCGCATCCTACCATAGGAATTAAATTATCACCTTTAACATCACAACCTTCAATTTTTGAAATTGATTGATACCAAGAGTTTTTAAATTTAGAATCAATTAAATCTAACTTAACGAGTAAATGAAAACCACCTCTTGTCTTTAAGATAACGAGAGCATTGAAATTAATCTTACCCTGTAATTGTTCTAATACTTCTGTATATTCTATGCCATCAAAATCAAAATCCATAAAATGTTTCGTACCTGTTGATTCTTGTATTTGACTTAATACTTCACTATGAGGATTATACCCTCTATAATCTTCTGTGATTAAGTCTGCAAATTTCTTTAGTGAGTTTTTTGTCGCTTTAATTAAATCTCTTGGATTAACAGAAATATAAAGAGCTAATGCTTCTTGAGGAATAGGGTTGCCTTTATCTTGGTATGCACCAATCTCAACTTCTAATTGTTTTACTTTTTGATAAATATAATCTTTAGAAGAAGTTAATCTCTTTAATTGTGCCTTAGAAGATAATTGTGTTCTATCCTCTAGGTATTTATTTCTACCTAAGAGAGTAATATAGTATTGTTCATTGTGTTTACAATCGGGTAACCAAGCAATAAAATCTCTAAATAATTTTTCATCCTGTATTATTTTATAGTTCATGATTAAGCAGGAATAAATGTTCGATGTTTAGCATTTTGGTCTTTATCAAACCAAATACCATTTGTAATATTATTACCTCCCAATTTAATGTTTACCGCATTTGGATATTTTTCTTTCACAATTTTTTTTAATTGACTGGTTGTTAACCTTTTTATTTTATCTTGTTTTGATATATAATTCATCTTGTTGTTTTTTGTTGTTAATTATAGTGTAAATATACAACAATAAAACAAGAAAAACAAACCTATAACTCTTTATAAATCAACAGATTAAAAATTATATTTATTTCGGCTTTCAAGAAATCTAAGTATCTTTTTCAATAAAAAAAATCTATGATACCATTTCATGCTAGCTATTTCTAATATAAATTGTTCTGCCTCCATATATCTCTCAGAACAATCTTCAGTTTTTTTCATTAACCAATTAAGGTCGTTTTTTGTGTATTCCATTTAACTATGAATTTTTTTGTTAAACATTAAATTTCAGATTTATGTATTATTCTTTCTTTTTCAAGTTTTCTCTTATTTATATTTTGTTGTTTATTATAATAATCTGATATCGCTATACTGCACCACTTTTTACATCAGCAATTTCATAATATTCTTTTTGGTTATCATATCCAAATACATAATCGTGCGTCCACTCATTAATATAAAATTTGAACCAAAGGAATTTTACTGATTTTTTTTTACTAATAATTAAATGATAAGATGTTATAAATCTTATATATTCAGAAGTAATATAAGCTGAGTATTTTACTCCCTCAATCTCCGTTTTAAATGTATTACCTAATCTTATTTTTTCTTGCATAAATTTAAAATTCCATTGACAAGTTTATAGACTGCCTAATACCTCGTCTATAAACTTTGAGTCTATTTCATCTTGCTTTTTTGATGCTTTATGGACAATTTCAAACCCAACTACCTTATCAGATTTTTTTTATTAATAAAATCTTCTAACTTTTGATAACTATCTGAATTTGAATAAATATGAATATTCTTATCATTTCTCCAATCATTATCGATTTTCAATTTCACAATAAATCTATGGGTGTAGCCTTCAAATTGTTCTTTAAAATACTTTGTTTCCATTTTATTTATTTTTGTGCAATTTAATTATATATTTTTAGGAATAATTCTATCGTTGCCTTAACATCTTTTTCACAATATTCTATCACATCTTCTTTTTTAACAATCCCTTTCATATACAAATTTGAAACTTCATAATTTGCAAATTTATCTTTAGAAGATTTTATACCTAAAGATTCACACATCAAATCTAACGAGACCATATTTCTCATTCCTCCTCTATAATCTTCTCCTAAATCAAGCATATTAATTTCCCAAGGTTTCTTTCCTAATATTTTTAATTGGCCAGGAAGTGTTAAGCCATATTCTATTGATTTACGAAATAAATAAGGAGCATCGAATCCTTTGATATTTACACCACATAAAATATAATGAGGGTTATCATATAAGAATTGAAAAAATTTAGTAATCATATCCAACTCAGTTCCGCCGGGTATGGTTTTAATTTCAGTAGCATTGTTTGCTTTTATTAACCCAATTGATATAACTAATATTTGACCGAACTCTGGGTGTAGAGGAGAATACTTATTCCAAATATATTCATGACTTAAATCTACACCTTCTGAAAATTCTTGCCTAATTTCTAAGTCTAGTTCTATAGATTTCTTATTAGATTGGAATTTTAGCTCATTATCTACATTATTGAAATGTTGTTTCTCAAGCCAGATTTTTTTTAATTCAATAGGTAAATCTTCCCACTTACATCTTGGGATTGTCTCTATATCAAAAAATAATTCCTTTGGTTGTTTTGCTATACTCATCTTATTTAATTTAGTCATTTACAATTAATAATTTAATCCCATCATGTGATTCATAACGCCATCCATAAACATCTTCTTGAGAGCTGTCCATATCGGCATTTTTAAACTTGAATAATCTAAAATTTCCTGTCTTGTGATTATTTAATTTTATTTGTGTATTTTTTCCTACTTTAACAGTTGGTAAATCAGATATTTCAGCAGAAAAACAATTTGTATTTTTATTGTAAGAGAAATCATTTATGTATAATGATGTAATTGTCACCATGTTATTGAATTTTAGTTGTTAATAAAAAACTTCCACAACAATTATAAACATCAATACCAACATAATTACCTTCTACAAAAGGTGTAAAATAGTTTCTAGAACCGCCTACTACCCAAACACCTTGTATGCCTAAAGTGTTTTCTAAATTTGAATCTGTAAGAGTAATTGGGCTAAAATCCTCTCTTATAATTTCTATTCCGTCAGTCATTCCTGAAAAATCACTTTTTCTTTTCAAAAACAAATTTTGTTTATTCTCTCTAATAAACTTCTTTAATGTTGCTAAAGTAATTTTAGGTTGTCTCTTAATTGTTTTCATCTTGTTATTTTTAATTATATACAAATATACAACAAATAAGATAAAAAAACAAACTTATAAAATATTGATAATAAACTGATTATGTATTTATGCTTTCAGAATATTCTAATTCAGACATACCATCTATAAAAGCTAATTTAGCATCAGTTAAATTAATGTAGAGGAATATATCGTATGCATTTTTTAATTTACCAGATTTTATCTCGCAAACTCTGTATAACCATTGGTGAAAATTTTGTTTATTCAATGTTGCTTCAATTAATGTATTTTTTAATTTTGTTTTTTATATCATTGCTATATATGATTTCTATCAGACATTATTGCTACTTTGTTATAAAAAAATCATAACCTATATAAGGCAAAGAAGCTATAAATTTTGTACCTTTTGGTACATTCCATTTAGCTATTAATCTTTTTACAGCTTTAAGAGAATAAGCATCATTAAAACCATAGTGACTCATTCCATAATATGCAGATGTATTTCCCTTTTCTCCCCATTCTCCTGTCATTGTATTGAACCATAAAAAAGGTTCTTCTGTCTTTATAATAGGCTCAATCCAAAATGGTCTTTTCATTCTTCTTTTACTCCCATCTAAATTTTCGGAATGAATTGTTACACTTTTAAAAAATCTTTGTCCTCTTGGTTTACTTGAAGTAAATTTCATATTATATTTTGTTTTAAATACCAAAAAATTCGTTTCTTTAAGCACTTAACAGAAGTATATCTAAGAAATGTCACAAGATAAACGACGGTTAATGCTTTTTGTTTTTACATTTTTATAATCTATTGAAAATTAACGTTCTTTCGTACCTCCAATTTCATGAAGAAATATTTTTGGGTTTTCAAACCATTGAATAATTTGTTCAACAGTAAACCATCCATAAGTGCCTATTCCCTCCAATACCTGCGTATAAGTTAAGTATGTTCATTTTCCCACTCTTGCTTTTCTTTTATTTTTTCTATAATTCCCATTGTTATTATTTTAGTTATTTTATATTTATTTTTATATAGTAGCGCATATAAATGAGTTATAGGGCATTTAAACCCCACCTGACGGTTATTGTCAGCCGTTATAGGAAATTTTATTTTTTCTCCTCCCACCCATCGTTCCAATAATCTTGTTGTCTAAAATGCCAAAAAATTGTAGCGGAAGTTTTAACTCCATCTTCAAACTCATACTCACCTATTTCGGCTCTTGGTTGTCTTATGGCTTCGTCATCAGAAAAAAATCTGTGAGTTAATGTTTTGCCATTTCTTAATTCATGTATTGCTTCTTCTTTTGTCATAATTTATAATATTTAATTCCAACGCACAAAAAATAAAACTATCCTACTGCAAACCGTTATGTGCAAGGCTATCTGAACCGTGCTAATAAATCATCCAAACGCTTTTTATCAAGTTCTAAGTTTTTACGTTGAATATCCCCTAAGTTATCTTCTTTTAACTTAGTTATTACCCAGTGCCAAAAATGATTCAAAGCATCTTCGGTAATTGCTCTTTCTGTTTCGTTTAGTGTTATCATTTTTTTTTGTTTTTTATTGTTTATTTGATTTTATTTATTATATTTGTCGTGAGTTTTGATTTTTAGTTGTTATTTAGGCGGGAGTGATTACCCGCCTTTTTTTTACCAAATTTTAAATATATCCGATTCGATTACCATTACTACTTTTACAAATCCGTTAATTCTTTTAACCTTAATATTATAAAACCATTTTTGGTGATAATCGCTATAAGTGCAATTAGTAATAATTCCTTTATCTCCTAAATATGTTACTTCTTGATTTATCTTGAATTTCATTTTGATTGTTTTTAGTGTTATTTTAAAATTTTGATTAATTGCATTTGTTTTTCATCAATAATCAATTCCACGTACGCCAATTATATCATTGTCTGATTGCCTTTCTTCATATTCTTGATTAATATCTACTCTAATCATAGATCCATTGTCTTTTGTGAAAAAAGAGCTAATAAAGTATTGAAATCTATTTTTACCATAATTAGTGTTTTTAATAAAGTCTTTTCCGTTGTCAATCAAATCTCTATTATCTAAATGTTCATAGGCTAAAATTTTAGATTTTGGCAACCATCTGTTTGCTTTTTCGCCAATGCTTTCAAAATATAAAGAAACTAAAAATGCCTTTTCAGTTTCTTTTACAACATCTTCGCTGTAAAAACAATCGTAGTTTGAAAATTTACCTATTGGTCTTTCACTTTGTGTTATTGCTTTCATTTTGATTTATTTTAATTGTTATTTAATAGTACAAATATATAACAAATAGGTTATAGAAACAAACCTATAACCTACTGCAAATCAACACAAAACAATAATTATTATCTAAAACTCTATCTTTAATTGTTTATCAACTCTTGTATTTGATTAATATACATTGATGTTGATTCTCCTTTCTTAGAAAAATCTTTTAATTCCAAGAATCTCATTTCATAATTATCTTTCGTGAATAAAGTAATACAAATTTTAGTTCTATTAGGATTAGAACTACCTTGCACCCAAACTTTTTTATATTCATTTGGTAATATTAATCCTCTCTGGATTCTCATTAATGATTCTTCAAATTCCATAATATAATTTATTAGCACCGAGAGAAAGGTTTGAACTTTCACTTATTTCCTTTTGGAGAGGAATTGACTACCAATTGCCGACCTCGGTATTCTATAAAAATTGTGCCCCCGCCTGGAATCGAACCAGGCCCCATGTGTTAAAAGCACATTGCCTACAAACCTGTTTGCTACAAGGGCATGAATTGGTAATTTAATACCAATTTTTTGTGGTGTAGGTTGGGATCGAACCAACTCCTAACGGGCTTCAACCGTTCGCTTCTTCCAAGTTAGCTTCTACACCATATTTTTCAAAGAACATTTTTTAGACATAAAAAAAGCCCTTAATTAACTTTAAGGGCTTTTCTAATTCTATAAATAAATAGATTTATGAGACCCTCATTAGAGTTTTAAACTTCTTAAACCATATTTTATTTATTGTTGCCATTTTATTTTTTTTTATTATATTTTTTAAATAGTATTCTTTTTTTTATACCACAAATATATAAAGAATATTTGATAATACCAAACTTTTTTAAAATAATTGTTTTGTTAATCCTACAAAATCTAAGAGGGCGTATATTTAACCATTTTATCTAATGAACACTACTTAACATTAGTGAGTGGTTACTTTAAAGCTCGCCACATATCTCTTTTATTTGCCTTGCCTCCAGGCTTACGGCCTCGTACCGACGGACTTTTGTGCCATTAAATGGAATTGAACCATTTGCTACCCTTATCGTCGCAACCTATTTTCAACTGTTAAGTTTATCGTCGGTCCCTATTGTTTGGTTGTGCCCTCTACACTATATAGCATCTCAGGTTTCGAACCCTGAATTATGTAGAATCAGCTAAACTCTACTTTTGTAGCGGGAACAGGATTCGAACCTGTGACCTTGGGATTATGAGACCCACGAGCTTCCTACTGCTCCATCCCGCGATATAATTTAAAACAATTATTTTAACCTATTCATATCATCTTAAGAAATGATTTTGGTAAAACTAACTATTGCTTTTTATGGTGCTCAATGTTGGAATTTAACCAACTTCCTCTCCCTAAATGTGAGTGCTCTAACGATGAGCTAATCGGACTTATATTTTTTTTCAACATTTTTTATAAAATCAAAAGGCATAGAAGACTAATAATCGTTACTCTGATTGTTTTATTTCGAAACAATGTAAACAAGTCGTTCCTTCATCTATATTTACTCTTTAACTCCTTTTAATTTTAAAGAACTTTTTAAGCAAAGTATTTTTTCTCCAGGTAATGTACAACCTATAAAGAAAAAATTGGCCTGTAACATTTTATAACTCTTTTATACTTTGCTTTGTGTGCTAAACAACTATTGTTATTTTTTACTCTACAAATATACAACCTAAATTTGGTAATTCCAAATTTTTTAGAAAATATTTTCTAATTATTTTTAAATATATTATAAATAATAGGTTTATTTACTAATTCATACCTGGAATTAAGAACCGAAGCATTAATAAATGTTATTCCATCTTGCTCTCTTATACCATACCCTTCATGTATATGTCCGAAAACATGATACTTAGGTTTTACTTCATTTACTTTATTTAATAAATATTCACAACCAACATTTTCACCAGGGTTGCTACCAAAGGAATCTAGCAAATCTAAAATTCCTCTTGGAGGTCCATGTGTAATTAAAATATCTGTATTATTAGGTATTTTATCACATATTTCTCTTAACCAAGGATTTTTATTTGTTGCTTGATAATCTTTAGTTCTGCCATTAAAAGCCCAATTATAAAAATAAGGTGTCCAAGGAGAACCATAAATATTTATACCATCTATAATAATTGATGAATCCTGAAGATAATGTATATTTTTATAATTTTTTAATTCATCTAAACAAAAATTTTTATTATCATTCTCGAAACAAAAATCATGATTACCTGCTATAAAAATTTTATGTTTTGCTGGTTGTTTATCAAACCAATTTATAAATTTAGTAAAATCAATTATAGAGCCTCTGTTAGAGAAATCTCCTGAGTGTATTAATATATCACAAGGTTCTATTTTTAAACCTTCATGTTTAGTGTGTGTATCACTGATAAAAATTATTTTCATAATTAGAAATTATTATTTTAAATCTTTTAACAAAGTTAATTTTATTTTTCTTATTTCTTTAGGTCTCTTGTCAATTATTTTTTTTATTTTGCAAGCATCTTTATTATATCTAAGAATCATAACATTATTCATAGTGTCAAAAAGCATTTGCATTGTGGTATATAAATTACCTTCTTTAACAATATTTCTATTAGGTTGAAACCTTGAATCCCAATTGATGTAATCTTTTGATAAACTATTTAATATTTTCTCATAAGAAAGTTGACTGGTATCTAGATTATCTAATTCTTTCTTTGATATAATTTGCCTTGAAGTTGTAGAAATTTTTGCTTGCCCTCTTATATAACCCGTTTTCTTAATATTATGTCCATGATTAGTTCTAACTTCAATATCGTTATCTATGGTCTCTAAATGTAACTTCGAGTTAGGTATGCATTCTAAACTATAAGATTTATTTTTGTTATTTATAAAAGTATGACCATTTAATCTATTTGGCAATAAGAGAGCCTTGATAAGAGAGTTAAATTTATCTTGCTTTAAAGCTCTTAATATTATTTTTCCTTCTCTGGATATTTTATTTGTTTTTCTTTGTTTGTTTATTTCGCTTTCATCATACTCAACCATCAAAGAAGAATTTATCAAAGCTAAGCCATTAGAGTTTATGCCTTCTATCCATCCGGTTTTTAAATCTATATAATAACATAATTCCAAATCTTTCTCTAAAATATAATCTCTAACAATTATAATTTCAGGTTTATAATTTCTATCCCTGTTTTTTACCAAGATATTTTTATTAACATTTGAAATCTTAGATATTACACATTCTTTTATCATTACTTTTAAATATTATAGACAAAAAAAAATCTAGGAATGAAAAAAACAAACCTAGATTTTTATCTATATAATTAATTATTTTTTACAAAACTATATTTACGCCTCTAAAAATAGGTAATTTTGTTACTTTGTTAGATTTGATAAACTCGGCAATTTCATAATTGTAATTTTTCCCATTGTTATTGTTCATTAACAACTCAAGAGGTGTATAACTATCTTTACCTCTTCTTCCATCGGCGCTGAAAAGATTAGTTGATACTCTCTCTTTTAAGTTTCTTGCACCAGGAGATTTAGAATTGGTAAACATAACCTCATAAACAGAATTTTGCTTACCAATCCTCTTTAAAATTAAATTCTTTCTTTGGCTTTCATTTAAAGCATTTTTTAATGCTTTTGCTTCTCTTCTTGCATAACGCAAAAGTGTTTCTTGATTAATCATTTTTTATTATTTTTAAATTTTATTAATAATGTAAAAATAGTAATTAATTTTTATATTTCAAAACTTTTTTGCTAATATTTTATCAATATTTTTTTTAATCTTGGTTAAATTATTATTTTTCTCTATATTGTAATTTAATTTGTTTTTATTTATGTCTGAATCATCATAAAATAATAGATATTTAGTAAATTCATCTATGCCAAAAAAATCTTCACACATCTCATAGAAATCTAATTTACTCTTATTATGTATTATATCTGCGCCTATAGATTTAAAATCATCAGGAAAAATAATCGGGATTGAATAATAAAGCAAAGTTAATTCATCTTTTAAATCAACTTTAATACAAACTAAATTAATTTTCTCAGAGGATAATTTATTTAAATTATCTCTTAAAGTTTTTAACCTATTTTTCTGTACTATCTTCATAAACCTTCTGTATAATTATGTTTTCTGTAAATGCAAGAATTTTAAAAGGACTATATTTAAACTCTGAACATGATTTCACACATGGTAAATTTAATAAATTAGAATAAAATTCTGTATCAATTCTTAATGAGTTTATAAAATCATCATTATCACTGACATAAAAAATTTTAATTGTTTCATAATTGTATAAAAATAAAAAATATTTATCTTTTATCTCTGGATAATTTATTAATCCAATCTTCATTTTTTTAGAAACTTCTGATAATTTCTTCTTAGGTATAGAGCTAATTAAATCAAAATTAAAATCTTTAGATAAAATAACCTTGTCATCTTTATAAATTATTTTAAATAAAATTTCATTATTTTTTAACTCAAAAGCAACAACATCATCACCAATATTAATACTTGATGGAATAACTCTCTTTATATTATTTAACTCTGATAAAAACATAACTTATGAAAAAATAGACCAATTATCTTTATACATTTCTAATACGCCTCTACTATCTTTTTTATCTGGGTAAAAAGTATAATGACTTTTTCTTTCTAATTTATTTAAATCTAATAAATAAAAAGTATCAAAAGGTTCTATATAAACTGCAATAATATCACAATATAATAAATATTTATCAATATTTTCTGATATATTTAATACCCAAAGTTCTTTTCTCCCTTTACCTTGATTTTTTGTACAAGAAATTGTCTTAACTTGTACTTTAAATAATTTTTTTTTATTATCTACAATAAAATCATAATCTGAAGAATCAGTTAGAGGTTTACTGCAATTTAAATTGAATCTAAAACAAACAGAAGCGAAAATCATTTCACCTACCATTCCTATACTTGAATTTTTATTTTTCAAAATTTTCTTTTAAATATTGTTTTTCTATGTTAAAATTAAAACCTTTATAATTACTAATTAGTGTTTTTTCAATATCATCTATTAAATCTTTCTCATCTTTATCTATATTGATAATTATAGAGTCAAAAATTTGTGTTAATATTTTCGTCTTTTTATTCTTTAATTTCTGATATAATAATATCATCTTATAAATTATTATATCAGAAGCTGTAGAAGAAATATAATTACTCAATAAACCATTTATTTTCTTTGGTAAAATAATTCTTCCAAAATAATTTTTAATATTATTGTTTTTATTATATTCTTCTAATAATTTATCATTTAAAGTTTTTTTTGGTATTAATAATTTATTCTCAAGATAATTAAGTTGCTGGTCATTTAATTCTCTCTTAAAATCATCAATATTGCCACCATAAAGAATTTTGAAATTTAAATTCTTTGCCTCCGTCCTCTTTGAAATATCTCCTAATAATCTTTTAGCTGTTTCTAAATGAGGGTCATAATTTAATTCTATCCCTAATATCTGATATAATATTCTATATTCAAAAGAAGAGAAATCAAATTCTATTATTTCATCTCCTTCATTAATGGGTAATATCAATTCTCTTTTTTCTTCTTTTGTTAATCCTTGAATATATATTCTTTCATCTTTGCAAAATATCCTTCCGGTAACTTTACTTATACCCTCATATTTTAATTTTATATTTCCCAAGCCTCTTATATTTATAAAAGTATCTGAGAGTTTATCTTCAACATATTTTGCTCTCTTTAAATTTTTAAAATCTTTGTTCTCAATCTGTAAATAATCTTTATATAAAAATAAAGGAAAATATTTTATATCAAAATTCCTAGACCATTTTTTTAAATAAAAATTAAAATCAAAATATCCATTATTTGTATAATAGATTAATTTATAATCTGAATATTTAATTATATTTTTTTGCTTTAATATTTGTTTTAATGAAGTCTTGTAATATTCTGAAACAAAGTATAACACATCTATATAAGTGTAAAAAATCGTACTTAGATTACAGAATATAATGTATTTATCATCAGAGTAATAAAATAATTCTCCATCTATTTGTTCTATAACCTTTAAATCATAAAAAAAAGATAATTTTAAACCTCTTGTTAATTCTAAAAATTTATTTTGTTTATTTTCTTCAATTAAATTTTTTATTCTATCTTCAGAATAACCTTCTTCTTCTGAATAACAGTAATATTTTGCATTAGGATTGTAACCAACAGAAAAATGTTCTTCTTTAAAAGAATCTATTTTTTTAAAGAAATCTATTTGATAATCTTTTTTTGAATAATACTCTCCTACATAATCGAACATAATTATATATTTTTTCTTATTCTTAATTTAGCTCTTGTTTCATCTGGTGCATCATTTATTTTTCTTAAAATAATATTTTTTGAATCATTCATCATTTTTATTTTCATTTTATAAACTTTGGACATATATTCACTTGAACAAGATGGTGAGCAAAATTTCTTGGTTTTTTCCTTTGTAAGTATTTCTTTTTTACAAAACTCATTTTTGCAAAATAATTTTAAAATTTTATTTTTTGAATTTTCAGCCCCATAAACTTTTTTACACTCATTAGAGCAAAAATTCTTCTTGTATAAATTTAAAACAGATAAAAATTGCCAATAGGTTTTATTGCAAAGAGTACATCTTACTTTTTTTTGCTTACCCTTCTTTGCCAAGATATTTATTTATTTTTTGTCTCATTACCTTTTTAGATGATGGATGCAAGATAACTCCTCCTCTATCATCTTTATAAAAATATTTACCTCCTTGTTCTGCCAAATATACCCTACCTGAAAATAAAGGAGTGATTACATTTATTGATTTTGGCAATTCATCATCACTCGATGGTGTAAATAAAATATTTATTTTTTCTAAAATTTTATTTACCTTTTCTTTATCTATATTTTCATCTATTAAGATTTTAAAAATTTGCCTTTTAATGTATTCATTCATAAAATTAATTTAAATAAGAGTAAATAATTTCTTTTGCTGATATTGGGTCTATAAGTGCAGTATTTTTTAATAAAATACAATCTTTTACTTTTTGTTGAGTATTATTAAAATCAGTATAATCGTATAAATTGACTTCTAGGTTTTTATATTTTTTATATAAATCTACATTTATTGAAATAAAATAAATTTCTTGCAAACCATTTTTATTTTTTTTATTATAACCTTCCTCTATTTGTTTATTTAATTTATCAAGAGAGTCCAATATATAATATTCAAAATCTTCTTTATTTTCAGGATAAATTAATCCATCAATAATAACTCTATTTTTAAATGTTTCTTCTATTATTTTAATTAAATTCATATCTTATTATTTAAATAAATTATTGAACCTTAAATATAAATTTAGTTATAGCTTTCATTTTAGATGGAATATAATTTCTTAATATTTTTGATTGTATTTTAAGGCTAACATCATGAATAAAATATAATAAATAATCTGATGGTATTTTTGTTTTTATTAATTGCAAAGCTTTTGATTCATCAATATTTATATTCTCATTTTGTTTTTTTAACAAAGATAACTGATTTTCTAATTCTTTTTTTAACTCTTTGTCTTTTAAAGTAATTATTTTTTGTAAATCATAAGGTGAATACCTTAAATTCAAACCATAAATTCTATCAAGTCTCTTTTCCACAACATAAATAAAAGGAAAATAATCATTAATTGTATCTCCATAATAATTAAAACTTAAGAGCATTCCCTCTTCTATTTCTCTAAGAGAACAATTTTTTTTATTAAAATGATTTTTAACTTGAAGAGGTCTAGGTCTTAATTTACTCATGATATTTTAAATTTTATCTTTTTTAATACCATAACTTTCTAACAAATTGTCTAGAATATCTTTTTTCTTGCTAATATTCATCATTTTTATTCTTTTAATTAAATTACCAAAAGGTAAAACTATTCTATAAGCCATAACTTCTTGTTCAGGATTTATTTCTAATCCATTTGCATAGTCATGATGTCCATCAATTAATCTATAATCTTGAGAACAAATATAAATTCTAGATAACCATTGTTTAGAATTTGCATTTATTTTATTTTGTATTTTACTATAATTTAATTCTCCTTGAGCTGGTTTTAATTTAAATAAAGGAATTTTTATTTTTTTTACTTTAGCCACATTTTGAAAATGTAAAATTAACTCATCTAAATCTTCTTTATTTATTTGAGGTAAATCTTTTCTATTAAAACCTAAATTCTCATAAGTAAAATAAATTAATTCTCTAAGAGAAGAGTTTGAACTATTACCTAATAAAGTAAATTTGTTTTTTAATAAAGCAACCTTTTCTTCTGATTCTCTTAAGACCTCTTGTATGATATTATTTGTATCCATAAACTTAAATGTTTTTTATTAAATAGTGTTTAGCTTGAACATCCTAAACAATCAAAATCATCATTAGATGTTTTTATCTCTACATTATCATATTCATCAGACATATCAATAGCTAAATCTTTTGCCCCTGTAGAAATAGGTTTTGTATGTAGATAATAAGAGCCATGCTTAGAACCTCTCTCCCAACCATAAAACATACAAGATGTTATCTTTGAAACCGTTGGTTCTTTCATAAAAATATTCATTGATTGACCTTGGTCGATAAATATTGCTCTATCCAACATCATATCTATTAAATCAGATTGTTTTATCTCCCAAATAGTTTTATATTTTTCTCTAAACTCTATAGGTAATGCTGTTATAGATTGTACAGAACCATCATTAAGCATTATTTGTTTTTTTAACCATTCATTCCACCATCCATTCTCTATCAACTCTTCAATCATAAATTTATTAACAACGATATAATCTTTTTCTTTAACCCTTCTCTTATAGATATTATAATCAAAAGGTTGAGTCATTTCTGCCGAATTACGAAGGCTGGCCGAGCCAGCTGTTGGCATAACTGTTGTCAGTAAACTATTTTTTAAACCATATTGTTTAATACTTTCTTTTAATTCTCCCCAATTATATTTGCTATTTTCCTCTACCTCATTTGTCTTATTCCACATATCATATTGCAGGATACCATTTGAGTAGGGACTCCCTTGAAAATATTTATATGTAAATTTTTCTATTATTGAATCATTTTGCTCTAATATTCTAAATTTATTAAAATCAATATCCTCTTCATCGCAATATTTTTTAATTAATCCTTTAGATAATTCATTAGATGCTCTTAACGCCGAATAATATATACATTCAAATATTTCATAATTTAATCTCTTTGAATCTTCAGAAACAAAAGATTTAAAATCCATTAATAAGAAAGTGTCTGCTAATGCTTGAACTCCTAAACCAATTGCTCTTTGCTCCTTTCCACCTCTTTCTCCAGATGGGTTCGAATATCCATTTATATCTATAACATTATTTAATTGTTTTACTTGAAAAGCTACGTCTCTTCCTAAATGTTCAAAATCAAATATTTTATTTTTTACATATAATTTTAATATAAAAGATGTTAATGTGCATATTGCCTCTGTTTGAGAATCTGTATATTGAATGACCTCTGAACAGTTATGTACTAATATATCATTCGCATAAAAATTATGATTATCCTCTATTGTTAAATCATAAACTTCAAACTTTTGTTTTAATTTTTCTATTCTTATTGCCATTCTTTAAATTTATCTAAATTATTTATTATATTCTGTTCTATTAATTTTAAATGTTCTTTGTTTTGAATTAAATTTTGACAATATGAATATTGTAAATTATTATCATTACAATATTTCAATGCTGATTTAATTTTTAAGTATTCATTCTTCTTCCCTTGTCGCCCTCGAATAAAACCTTTTATTTCCAATAATATATTTTTGCCATTATAATTTAATAAAAAATCAGGTTTATAGAAACCATTTTCTTTTTCAATTAAAAAGGGCTCATATTGATAAAAGATTTTTTCATTCTCAAATAATTCTATAATCTTTTTCTCCCAAGAACTTCTATATTTTATAATGCTTAAATTTTTACAATAATTAACATTAATTAATCCTCTATCAAAAAATTTAGTAGTGCCCATATTACTATTATTTTCCATAGCAAAAGAAGAAATAATACTCATTGTTTTTGTAAAATAAAATTTATAATTTTGTTCATTTAAGTTAACCTCTTTTACTTCTTCTTTGAATTTGATAAAAGGTTCAAATTTAAAATATTTTTCATTCAGAAGAAACTTTTTTAATTTATTTATTCTTCCTAAAGGTGATTTTGTTTGATTAGACATAAAGACACTATACTTTAATAATATATCCTCTTCATCATTTTTATCAAATTCTATTTTTAAATTTTCTAATCTTTTAATTTTAAAATGTAAAGAACTATTTTGTTTCCTTTTTAATTCTCTCCATTCATCACCTCTATCAATTCCTAACATTTTTATTTTCATTTTTTTAGAATGTTCAGGTCGTTTCTTTCCTGTCATAGACGCTGAAAATCTTTTTTTATTTTCTGGGCTCCATCTTATTATCTTTGAGTCACTACACCAAACCCTAAGTTCACCTTCTTTTGTATATTTAATCTTGAATTCCTTTAAATTATATACATCATTTCTTAAACAAATTTTTAAAAATAATAATAAATCTTCTTTGATATAATTCTTCAAAAAATAATTTTTTAAATCCTCTTTAAAATAATTTAAAAATTCTTCTTCATTCTTTATTAAATCTTTTTTTTGTAATTTTTTATATGGCTTCTTATATTCTTTCCCGTCAAGTATTATCATAAAAACTATTTATTTTAAATAGTTCTAATATATGTTTAGCTATTTAAAATTTTTATATCATCATTTTCATTTAAGTTTTGTGCTTCTACCCAACCTCTATTTATTGTATAAATTTCATGTTTAGGAGTGCAGATAATAAATTTATTTGTTTTTAAATCGGTTACTTTTAAAACATTTGCATTTTTTTTAGTTAAAATACTTTCTAATAAGTTTTTATATTCATCTTTGTCTTCTTGTATATTATAACTTAAAACAGAAATTTTATTTTTAGATAATAAAAATAAATCATTTAATGTTTCTAATGTAACAATTTTGTTTTCATTGTTTAATTTAATATTTATTAAAGAATCTCCTGATATACAGAGGTTACTGGATTTTATTGTTCCTATATTTTTGTGATTGGTTTTGTGATTCACATGGTCTTTATATTGAATGTATGGCATACCAGATTCTATTAAAACCTCACAAATCTTAATCCATAAATCTTTTGCTCTTATTTTCTTCCCTAAACCTAATTCAATTGCTTTATAATATTCTTCCTCGAATTCTTTACCATATATCTCATAAAAAGGTTTTAGATTGGCTTTCTTAATTTCATTAGGGCAAAATAAATACCAAACATCATCATCTTTTACTTTTTGCATAAACAAATCAGGAGCCCAAAGTGCTAAAAATAAATCTCTTGTCCTAAGTTCTTCTTGGCCTTGTGGTTTTCTAAGGTTTAGGAATTCATAAATTTCTCTATGCCAAGGTTCTAGATATAATGCACAACTTCCAGGTCTCTTTCCTCCTTGGTCAAATTGCCTCATTAATTCATTAATTACTTTTGCAAAAGGTACAATACCTGCCGCTTTTCCTCCTGTAGATAATTCTGAATAATTACTTCTGAGATTAGATATTGCTAAACCTATTCCGGCACTATTTGCCGAAGCATTAATTAACCTCTTATAAGTTTCTGAAATCCCTTCTTTAGAATCATCATTTAAAAAATGTAATTCACAAGAAGCTAATTGGTTTGAAGGAGTACCACTATTCAATAATATAGGGGTTGCCGGAGATACAGATGTGCTAATTTGTTTATAATCTTCTATAGCATCTTCTATTGTCTTGCTTCTATTAATAGCTACACGAGAGAACATTTGTTGAGGTGTTTCTAAATGTATAAATTTATTTCCTATTTGTTCTTTTAATAAATAAACTGATTTTAATCTCCCAATAGCAAAATAATCAAATTCAAAATCTTTATTATAATCTATATGTTTTTCGAACTCTTCTCCCCATTCAAGAACCTTCTTATAATATGTTTTATTTAACTTATTTTTCTTATAAAGTGTTTTACTTACTTTTAATAAATTTAATGGAATTTCTTTGTGTAAACGTGAAATAAGTATATTAGAAGCGAACATCGAGTATTGAGGGTTATCAGTTATATAACCTATAGAAGTATTTGCTATTAACTCATCTAACTCTGCACTTGTTATCTTATCATATATACCCTGAGTTACCTTTATAAATAATTCATCTGTATTTATACCTAATCCATCTGCCGATTTCTTTATTCTATTTAGTATCTTGTTTGGGTTAAATTCTACTGATTGTCCATTACGTTTTATTACTTCCATGTATTATTTCTTTTTGTGTTTAAATGTATTGACCTAATATTTCTGTTTCAAATTGTTCTTTGGAGAATTTATCACATATTTTCTTTGCTTTATAAAGATAATTTAAATTATTTAAGTTTCTATGATTTATAATTTTTATATCAGGATGAGTTAATAAATTATTCCAATATTCAAAAATATCTGAGCTTTTAAATCCAAAATAATCTTTTAAGATTTTATTATTATAACCCTTCTCTTTACATTGTTTTATTAAAGACAATAAAACAGAATTATATATTTTATTAGATGAGGAAAACAAAAATACCTCTTCATAACAATTAATAATTTTATTTAAATCTTCTTTTTGTTTCTCATTAAAAAATAAATACTCATCAATCAATAATCTTTTAATTTCTTTTCTTTTTAATTTATCTAATTGACCTATACTTAAAGTGTTTTTTAATCCAATTTTTTCAATATAATAATGTGAAGCTCTTATATCTCTTGTTATTATAAATGTATCTTCGGAAGATTTTAAGTATTCATAAATTAAAGTAGAAGATTTTCCTGATTGCCTATTTCTTATATTAAAGTATAATTTCATTTTATTAATTCTTTTAATTGTGTTAAACCATTATTCTCATTATCAATCTTCCAAATATAATCTATTCTATGGTCATTGGGTTCAATAATATCTTCAAGAGGTTTTTTTGTTGTAAATTCAATATCATTTAAGAAATGTATTTGTTCTCCGAGCAAATTTACTCTAAAAATATCAGATATATTTTTTTTTACTAAATATTTATTCATGCAAATATACTTCTTATTGCTTCTTCTAATGTTTTAAATTGAGGTATATTATATCTCTCACAAAATATATCAACATTACCTTTCCTGCAATACCCTTCATTACAAATTACTAATGTCTTTTCATCTCCGTATTTACCAAGTTCTAATAATGTAATCATAGATTTGGTATCAGGGTCAAAATAATATATTTTATAATCAGACATTTCTTGAGCATCTAATTCCCAGGTAACCTGTCCAACAAAATATGGATTATCTAAATTTTGTTGGGCATCTGGTTGGTAATCATCCCTTCTTGGATTAAAGACAATTGTATTATTTTTCTCATATTTTGCAATTAATTTTCTTGCTTTCTGTTGCCATTGTTCTGCTTTTCCTTGTTCAATCGAGCCTCCTAAAAATATCTTTATATTTTTAATTGTCTTTAATTCGTTTATGTTTTGTGGCGGTGTATATGTTTTCATAATTTGTTTTTAAATAGTTTTTAATTGTGCACCAACAAAAATTTCCACTCATAAATTCAGATAAAAATAAAATAAAATTAAAATGATTATGATGGTCTGGGCATAAACCTAAAATATGAAATATAAAATCCATAATTATTTATCTTTAAAATTCTTCATTAAAATTAATTTCACCATCTAATTTCGCTTTTTGATACTCTGTTGGGCGGCCCTCAAAAAAGTTTTGTTTTCCATTTAATGCAATTCCTTCCATAAACTTAAAAGGATTTTTTGAATTAAAATGTTTTTTACATCTTAATTTTAATAACATTTGGTCAGCTACATATTCTATATATCTAGCCATTAGAATTTTATTCATTCCTAATAAATCACAAGGTAGAGATTCTATTATAAATTCTTTTTCTATATCAACTGCATCTAAAACAATTTCTAAAATTCTTTCTCTTGTAGGTTTATTTTCTATATGATTATTTATTAAGTTAATAGCAAATTCACAATGAAGATTTTCATCTCTATTTATAAAACTATTTGCTTTACCTAAACCTTGCATTAAACCTCTGTTTGATAACCAAAATATAGAACAAAAAGAACCTGAGAAAAATATTCCTTCAACAACTGCAAAAGCTACCAGTCTCTCTTGAAATGTACTATTTTCTATCCATTTAAGAGCCCAATCTGCTTTCTTCTTCACGGCCGGCAAATTATCTATAGCATAAAAACATTCTCTCTTCTCATTTTCATTTTCAATATATGTATCTATTAATTTTGAATACATTTCTGCATGAATATTTTCTATTGCAATTTGTATCCCATAAAAACATTTTGCTTCAGGATATTTCACATCTCTTAAGAAGTTTTCCGCTAAGTTTTCATTTATTATCCCATCGGCCTGATTAAAGAAACTCAAGACATTTTTAATAAAAAACTTCTCATTCTCATTTAAATTATTATTCCAATCATCTAAATCTTTAGATAAATCAACTTCTTCTACTGTCCAAAAAGCATTTAATTGTACTTTATAAAAGTCATTCCATAAGTCTTGATGCTTAATTGGAAATAAAGAAAATCTCTCTGTGCCTGTCTCTGTTAATATTCTTTCTATCATTTTTTATCTTCTTATTTTATCTCTAATACTTTTTATTGATTCTATTGTCGTGTTTGCTTGGTCTAATCCTGAGACATCTGCTAAATCCATTAATCTTCCCATTTCTGTGAAAACACTCTTTGCATTATCTATTTTAACCTTTATCGCTTTAGAAGATATACCTAATCTGTTTTTTAATAATAAAGCAAATGCTTCATCATTTACCTTCATGTTTTTATCTTGAACATACATAATAACATAATCTGCTACTTGAAATACCTCAATTGCCTTACCAATATTCTTTGCATCGGCTGAAAGATTATCGAATCCTGAATTATGTGTATAAATATCATTTGCAAAAAACATATGAGTATCTTCTACACAAATATCTATCGTTTCCATTTCCCCTATTAATTCTATAGATTCAATTTGAGAATAATCTATTTCTATTTCTTTAATCATTTTTATAATTATTTTTTATAAAGTTAATACAATTTTCTAATGTTTCTATTTTATTTTTTTTATATTCTTTTTCGTAAACAAAAAGAACATTATACCCTTTTGATTCTAAATACAATTTTCTTTTTTCATCTTTTAAATTTGAATTTTCGCCTTTATGCCAATAATCTCCTTGAAATTCAATAATACAATTTTTTATTTTAAAATCAACAAATATAATAGTAAAGCCTTCAGAGTTTATTTTAAAAATTTGTTCTCCGCTTAACTCGTAAAACTTTATTTCGTTATCTAAATTTTTAAACCCAAATGATTCTAACCTTTCATATATTTCCCAAAACATTTTTTGAGATATTTTACTATACCCAGAAGAATTTTCTTTATTATTTGTACAATTAAATTTCCACGACTCCCATCTTTTTATTCCTTCATCATTCCCGTATTTTAAAATAAAATCTTCAATTCTTGTTTTAAATCCTAATTTTTGTTTTTCAGAATATAATTTATATCTGTAACTCCCATCAATTTCTCCATATTTTTTTATAAATGCTTTAGGTGAACAATGGTCTTGTTTTTCTTTATACCTAACCCATTCTTTTAATCCAACATCTTTTCCATATTTTTCTATATAATAATTTTTAGAAAATCTATAACTTTGATTTTTACATTTCTCTAAATATTTTTTAGTGCCTTCTTCTTCTCCATGCCTATTAATACAATCTGTTAAAGTGTGTGTTTTTGATTTATGATTATGTAACGATTTTTTAAAACTATCTTTCCAATTTTTTTTAATATTATTCCAAATTTTTAAACCTTTTTCTTCTCCATACTTTTCTATATACCACTCTTTAGTTGCTTGTCCTTTTTTAGAATTACAAGCTTTTTCTTGAAACAATTTTCTGCCTTCATCATCTCCATATTTTTCTATATAATTTTCAATTCTGCAACCTCTTTGTTTTGCTCTCTTTAAGTATAGTTCTGTACCTTTCTCTTTCCCAAACAAAAATATATAATCTTCTTTATAAAAATTAGAAGCTTTTTTATTACCAAAATTCTTATAATCAATAGCTTCTTTAAAAGTCTTCTTATAATCTAATTTTAATAAAAAATTAAAATAGCTTTTATATTTATTGAAAATTTTAAAACCAAAATTATTATAAAAAATTAATAATTCATTTTTTTGTTCGTTGTTTAATATTTCTGTATCTCGAAAAAATTTAGGAACTAATGTTTGCATAATTTTAAATAGTACAGTCTAAATTTCAGTTCTTATTTTTTTATTATTAAAGTGGAATTTAAACCTAACCCATTTTCTATACTTAATAATCCTCCCTCTTTAGTTGGAAACTCATGTTTGCCAGAACATAGAATTTCTTGACCATTTTTTAATTTTATTTTATATACAGGTTGGTATTCTTTTTCATATATTTTAACAACTTTCTTATAGCCTTCTTTGGTTAATATTTTATCACCCTCTATTAAGCTGTCTATTCTTACTTTACCTTCATTTTCTTTATCTACGAGTGTTGAGATTTCAAGACACCTATTTGTCTGGAAATTGCATATTATGCACATCTGTTCTTCTTCTGCCCAATCTCTAAATTCTTCACATAAATGTTCGAACTTATCATTATCATTTAAATATTTTTCTCCTTTTTCTAATTTAACTTGATTTAAACCATCGACGCAAATTAATTGAAAAAATATACCTTGTGCCTTATAACTGTTTAATAAGTTTTTGAAATTAGATATTTGTCCATTCTTAGAACGAAAATGTTTTACAATAAATTCTCCATTTAATAATTCTTGTTTCTTTTTATTTACATATTCATCATGATTACCAGAATATAATTCTTCCTGTTCCATGTCAAACAATCCTGATAAAACTCTTGTCGTGATTGATTTTTCATTATCTTCTAAAGATATATATAATGTGTTCACATTATTAACAGATGCTGTTCTTGCTTGTGATATTAAAGATGATGTCTTACCAAAATGTGATGGGGCTACTTGAATAAATAATCTTCCTGCTCCAGGGCCTCCTTTTGATATTTTATTAAATGAAGGAAATATAGTTGGGACCGGGTTTTTATTTGTTTCTCCAGATAATTTGATTCTATCCCTCTTAACATCAATAACACGTTGGTCATCTAGGTCTTCATATTTATAAGCTTCAAATGCATATTTCTTAGATTCTTCTCTCTTGCCAACCATTAATAAATCTAAAGATTTTTCTAAATTTTTCAATGTATAAGAGCTTAGGCAAAAATCTCTTGTTTCTTTATAGACAAAATCAAAATTAGCTCTATCACTATCTTGGATTTCTTTTATTTTTTTCTTAAAATTTATATCATTTAATTCTTTCTTCTCTGCTAGTATTCTTAATATATCAAAACCTGGAGCCGAGTTATGTTCTCTTATATACTCTAATAATAATTTACAAATCTCTTTAAAATATTTATTATCAAAATAATCATATTCAATAATGTTTTTTAATTGTGTTAGATATTTTGTGTCGTTAATTAAAATATGTAGTAATGATTTTTGAAAAGAGTCTCCATAAATAGAAAAATCTTTTTTTACTTCTTCTGCCATCTTATGCTTCTAATTTTAGTTTCGTTGATATTTGCTTCAACAAGTTAGTTATATTATTTACATCTTTAAAATAAATATTGTATTTTTTTTTCTGTAAGTAAGAAAAAGTTAATAACAAAGATTGTTGAAAACCATATTGCATATCCAATTGTTCTTTTATTTTTCTCCTTGAAGATTCTGAACAGTTAGATTCATTTAATTTCATTAATTTATAATTTCTATGTAATAAGTCTTTAGACTCCTTTATTGTCTTTAATGTTTTTGTTTTATCATCCTTTAAATCATCTATTAATAAATATAAATCATTAAAATCTCTAAATGGTATTGTTGATAGTTCCGGAAAATATTTTAATATTCTATCTTCACCTAATCCTTTTACACCTGGTATCTTATCGCTTGTATCTCCATTTAAAACTTTATAATAAATAAAATTCTCAGGGAGCACATCTATTTGTTCTTTAAAGTTGTCTTTGTTTATTATAATTTTCTTTTCTGCCGACCAAACAGAAACCCCATCTTTTATTAATTGATAATAATCTTGGTCTGTACTACAAATAAATTGTTCATAAGTGTTAGCGTTTTTTGTTGTCAAATACTCTATAACATCATCGGCCTCTAAATAATCTACTTTTGTTATAAGAAAAGGAAAATAGCTTAACAATTTCATTAATAAATCTACCTGAAAATCTTCATTACTAAAATTAGCATATTCAGTAACAACCAATCTATCTTTTCTCCTTCCTCTTCTATCTTTATAATCTCTAAATATATTTCTTCTTCTCTCACCGGCTCCATCTCC
Organism: archaeon; assembly: GCA_029563035.1. Next base: position 36,977 of record JAKQTP010000274.1, read on the forward strand.
ATCAAAACAAATAACTACATAATTAGGTTTTAGATAATTTATTGTTGAGAATAATTGTCTCATAAATGTAATTACTCCACCTATTGGGGTTCCATCTTCATTTGTAGATTGTTTATCTTTTGAGAATGCTCGATAAAAATAATTAAATCCATCAATATATAATAATCTTGGTTTCATAAAATGTTTTAAAAAAATAGGTTGTTGATATAAATCACAACAACCTATTTTACTTTAAAAATAAATTTCTATTTTTTATCCTCGCCTAAATCAAATTCGGACTCTTGCAAGTCATCTTCTTTTATTTTAGACATATCAATTTTCTTAATTGTCCTTTTTCTTATTTTAGATTTAACCCATTCGTAAATATCTAAATCTGATAAATATTCTTCCCAACCTTTTTCTTGGAATTTTTCTCCATCTGGAATTGGACAATCTTTATCTGGGTCTAACCATGTGTACCATGCACCTGATTTTGCAATATAATCATTGTCCTCTAAGAAGTCCAATAATGTTTTAGACTCTCTGATTCCTTGCAAGAACATAATCCTAAAAGTTGTCTCCCTATGTGGAATACCTACTTTGTTTTTAATTAATTTGGCATTCACATCACAACCTAAAACTAACCCTTCGCCTTTTGGCTTCTTAGGTTTAGGCCCTTCTTTGCCATTTTTTTTCCAATTATTAACAACAATCTCATATTCTTCATCTGTCATAACAACTTCTGCAACCTCTATCTTCTTCATTCCCAATAGTTTAATTCTAAGAGAAGCAAAGAAATCTTTTGCTTTTCCACCTGGGGCAATGTCTGGGTCTCCATAACTTATTCCAATAGTTTGGCGGATTTGATTTAAAAGTATTAAGCAACAATTTGCCTCTTTTAAGAAAGGAGAAATTTTTCTTAAACCCTTACCTAATTGTTTTGGCTTAAGACCTCCAAGGTTCATATTATTTTCATAACCGGCCTCTAACTCTGCATCTGTTACAAGAGCTGCTATACTATCTATAATACACAAAACAGGTTTGCCTTTCATTGATTTTTCCTTTGCAATTTCTTTTAAAGTTTCTTCTAATGAGGTAAACACATCTTCTATTGAAGTTGCATTATTATAAACCATATTTTCTCTATCGACACCACAAGCCTCCATCATCTCAAATGCTCCAGCTTGTTCAACATCATAAAAAATACCGACACCTCCCATTTCTTGACAGTTTTTTAAACCGTTAAGTACGAGTGTAGTTTTACCTATTGATTCTTTACCAAATATTTCTACAACTCTACCGCAAGGCCAACCGCCTTGTTCTTTATTTGAAATTGTTATATCTAATTTATAATCTCCGGTAGGTATCCAAATTTTTACTTCGCTTGATAAATCACTTCCGGACATAGAACTATTTGGGACTGATTCATTTTGTTTATCTATCAATTTCTTTATAAATGGATTCATATTTTAATTTTTTTTAAATGGAAAATATTATTTAATTCATTATTAAAATATTACTCATCATCATCAGCCAAAGAATCTAAATTATCTTCTATATCTTCTTTTTTAGTATTTGCAATATTTTCTACTCTATCTAAATAACCCTCAATCAATTCTTGCCTCTTTTGTAAATCCCAATAATTTTTCATTAATTGTTTTGGGTCAACACATTGTTCAATCCAATCATTTTTACATGCTTTAATTGTTTTTAATAATTCTTTGTCTTTTATTTCTTTAAAAGATACAGCATACATTGTAGCCGCAGGCGCATCACCGTCAAATGTGATTATA
>JAKQTP010000280.1 GCA_029563035.1 archaeon
CCAATTATTTTTACCAAGACTCTCTTTTTTCTCTGACCATCAAATTCTCCATAATATATCTCTTCCCAAGGTCCAAAATCAAATTTTCCACCAGTAATAGATATTACAACTTCGCGCCCCATAAACTGTCTTTTAATATGAGCATCTCCATTTGTTTCTCCTGTTTTATTATGTTTATAAATTCCAGGATTGGATGGAATATTTTTTTCAAGCCAATCTATAAAATCTTGATGTAAACCACTTTCTGCATCATTAATGAAAACACTTGCAGTAATATGCATTGCATTCACAAGACATAATCCTTCATTTACTCCACTTTCTCTTAATACATCTTCAACTTTAGAAGTTATATTAACAAACTCAACTTTATTTTTTGTATTAAACCATAATTCTTTCTTATAACTCTTCATATATTGAATTAAAAAAGGCTATTTAAATTTTTTATTATTAAAGTTTTAAAAGAATTATTAATTAAGGAAGTAATCTCAATGGCAACATATGTTTAACAAAAATAGCACTATCTTTTAGTTATCTTTTTGAAGATATATTATCTCTTTTATTGTATTATACTTAGAGAATGTTGATAGATACGCTTACTATTTATTACTTCATCTAACTATTAAAACTGATGCAGTGGCATTGTGTAATACTTTTTCTGAAACACTGCCTAAGAAAATTCTATCTAATGCCGATATACCTTTTGCTCCCATTACAATTAAGTCTTCTTTTTTAGATATATTAATAATCTCTTCATCAGGACGTCCCTCAAGTAATTTTTTAGTAATTTTTAATCCAGACTTTGATGCCATCTCCTCTATTTCGTCTAATAAAATGGAGCCTTCTCTTTTCATTTTTTTTCTGATTTCTTTAATCTCAGTATCATCTGTATAGATTACCGGCGAATATGGTGGTCCTACATAAGCACTAATTGGCACATGAACAACATATATCGCAATTAACTCAACATTCATAATCTTTGCAAGATAAATTGCTTTTCTTGCTGACCTCTTTGATGTTTCGGAACCGTCAACAGGAGTTATTACTCTTTCAAATTCCTTTTCCATATACCTAATATATGAATTTATAATTTATATATTTTACCTAATGAAGGGCATTAATATGAAAAATTTTAAATATTCCTTATATTTAAGAAATACATGAATAAAATTAACTTTTCTATGCCAGTAATATTTGTTGAGGATATCAAAGTTTCAAGGGAATTTTACCAAAATATCTTTTCTCTTGAAGTAGGAGAGGATTTTGGAGAAAATGTTGTATTTAAAAAAGCGTTTTCAATTTGGCAGAAAACTTGTGCAAATAAAATAATTTTTGATAAAAATATTATTAATGAAAGAAAAGAAATTAATAATAATATCGAACTTTATTTTGAGACAATTGATATTAAATCAATTTGGGAAAAAATATCTTCATCAAATGTCGAGATTATCCACTCAGTCAAAGAAGCGGCTTGGGGCCAGAGAGTATTTAGATTCTATGATCCTGACAAATTTATTATAGAAGTTGCAGAACCAATGAGTGAAGTAATTAAAAGACTTAGTAATTTGGGATTTTCTGAGGAATACATTTCTACAAAAACACAAATATCTTTAGACTTAGTCAAAAAGATCTTATTGGGAATCTAAATTATAAATCTTAGGCTTCAAAGAAGTTGTTTCATTTAACTTCCTCAATGAGAATATTAAAAACATCATACTCGTAGTCAGGATTTATTTTGTTATAATTTAGATTTTTTTTGCATAAGTTTTATTGCAAAAATTGCACTTGTAGAATTTTACATAGTCCCCTCGATATTCACCTTCTTTTGTAAAATCTAATACATTTCCACAATCTTTACAATATCTTGATTCCTCTTGGTAATTGGGTTCATTTTGTATATCAGTTGATACAATTTCATCGGAGTGCTTATGGATCATTCTTTTTTTAAGGACATCAAACTCATCTTCAGTAATTACTCCACTTTTTCTTAATTCGTTTAATCTTTCAAGATTTGAGATAATCTCTTCAGTTGTTATTTCATCCTTATTCTTAAGACTATTAGTGTCTTCTATTTCTTTTTTAAATTCCAATCCGGCCGTTGAATCAAAACTTTTGTCAAGATTAAAATTACCATAAACTCCATTTTGAATAAGTCTTACCACCATTTCTGCATCTTCATGCGGGAGACCTGAAATAATGACTTCATCTGATTCAAATCTACTATTTAGAAAAACTTCAGTTGAAAGAACTCCTTTTTTCATTCTGACATTTGATATGTCCTTAAAATGGTAATCATTCACAAATTTTTTTAATCCTAAAAAACTAGGATCCCTAAAGATTATTCGATAATTTGTGATATATAGTTTTGCTGGTGTGGTAAGTGATCCTCCTTTCCTAACTCTAGATTGTTGTGCAAAATATAGAACTTCTTCATTTGGAATCAAAATATTTTTAATATCTTTTTCAATCTTAATTCTATCCATATACTCGATTGTTATGAGAAGGATCGATTTAAAAACATTTTTAATGTATCGCTAATTGAATATTAATTTTTATAGTATGCCCTCGCTCAAGCAAAGAAACTTCTCTTAATCTGCTTAAGGCGATGTTAATAATTATAATAAAGAAATATTTGTTAGGGATTACATTTTGAATTGATATAAATATAAAAATTCTAATGACGAATATGGGCAGCATTTTAACTCTGTTTTATTAAAAAAACTAATTAATCGACTAACATCATTTAATCTTTTTGGAATAATAATTTAAATTATATGCATAGTATTATAAAACAATTTTTGTTAGAAGTAGGATTCTAACAATAAAATAAAGAAAAAACTAGAAACAATAAATAATTAATAACAGATAATTTTAAATAATCTAAGAATCATATTAGTTGTTGCACAGGTCGAAACTTCGCTGAATAATGTTGAAGTAATTCCATTGTAATTGCTTAGTTTTATTATACAAGAAGACGTAAAAAATCTTTTTGTAAAAAACTTGTAATTCATTTGGAACTATGCTCTAGTCATGGTCAAATCCTTAATCAAACACTGCGTTTGAAGGATGGAAGAAGTATGCTTCATGCTTCTTTCTTTTGTCTCCTTGGATTTAGATTGTTTCGAGACGTCGAAACAAACTAGGGTCTTCAAATACTCAAGTGAAGCGACAAACTGTGCATTTCTTTTTTATTAACTACAATTAGCATCTTATCTAAAACTATTCGTATCAGAAATAGCATTAAAAAAAAAGAAATATATCCTATATTAAAAAATTTTATGATAGCAATGAAAGTTTAATTTTTAATATAAATCCTTTTAATTAATACCGGCTCTTTTGGAACATCATCATGATATCCTTTAGAAGCTGTTGGGACTTCTTTAATTTCATCAATTACTTCTATTCCTTTAACAACTTTACCAAAGACGGCATATCCAAATCCTTGAGGCGTATTATCAACATGATCTAAGAAATAATTATCTGCAACATTTATAAAAAATTGAGAAGTAGCACTATCGATTATACTAGTTCTTGCCATTGCAATAGTATACCTAGTATTTTTAAGTCCATTTGTCGCTTCATTTTTTATTGGCGCTTTAGTCAATTTCTCACTCATTTTTGGATCTAGACCCCCTCCTTGGATCATGAAATTATTAATTACTCTGTGAAAGATTAGACCGTCATAAAATCCATCTTTTACATATCCTAAGAAATTTTCAACTGTGATTGGCGCCTTATCTATATATAATTCAATTTCGAAATCCCCAAGAGATGTTTCAATAATAACTGTGTTTGACATATTATCACTCATGAAAGTTATATAGATCCAATTTAAAAATATGATGGAAAAATAGAGAAAATGGTAAGGTAAGATACTAGAAAACATTGATCGATATAACGAAATAAATTATAGAGACTATAGCTTGTAATTATTTATTTTCTATTAAAATAAAAATATATAATAATTTTCAAAGATAATTATCCTCTTAATCACATTTGAATAAAATCCAATTTTTTTCTTGATCTTTTAACTTTATAAGACAATATTTTCCTTTAAGTTTGGAGCCTTTGAGATTAATAATTATTTTATTATTTTGATTTTCAATTAGTGTAAACTTACCTTTATCCCATATATCAACTTTGCCCGCACCATAGCTTCCTTTTGGAATTATACCTTCAAAATCTGCATAATCTAAAGGATGGTCCTCAGTGAGAATTGCAAGTCTTTTAATACCTTTATCTGTTGGAGGAGTTTTTGGTATTGCCCATGACTTTAATGCATTTCCAATTTCTAATCTGAAATCAAAATGGAGGGTAGTTGCGTAATGTTTTTGAATTACAAAAATACTCTCTTTTTCTGGCATTTGATCACCAAATAATCATTGATATAGTTATATGTATTTGGAGAATTATATTTATTAAGTTTAATCAAGAAAATAATAATATGAAAATCAAAATCTTTGCTACTGGAGGAACATTTGATAAAGAATACGATGAGATTAAAGGAGAGTTATCCTTCAGAGATACTCATTTGCTTGAAATGTTGAATATTGGAAGAAGCAGAATTTCAGTTGATATCAGGACATTGATGATGGTCGATAGCCTTGATATGACAGAGAATAATAGAGAAATAATTCTTAAAAATTGTAATAATTCAGAAGAAGAACGGATACTAATAATACATGGAACGGATACAATGATCGAAACAGCTGGATTACTTGCAAGAGATAATATAAATAAAACAATAGTCATAACAGGGGCAATGATTCCATATAAATTTGATAATTCAGATAGTTTGTTTAATTTAGGGAGTGCACTTGCTTTTGTCCAGATGCTACCTCATGGGGTGTATATTGTGATGAATGGGAGATACTTCAACTGGAACAAGGTGGTAAAAAATAGAGAACTTGGAGAATTTGAAGAGATTATTCACTGTTAAAAGTTAATATTGGAAACTTTTATAATCTGTTAGAACTTTTTAAAATATAGGTGAGTTTTTGATTAATTTATCAAAATTTGATTTCAAAAAATATCGTTTATTGATTTTTCTAGTTATAGGGATAGGTTATCTTCTAGTGTTTTTTCATAGAGTGGCTCCTGCAGTTGTTGCAATAGATATGATGTCTGATTTAAATGCAGGCGCAGTATTGATAGGATTCTTAGCTTCAGGATACTTTTATCCATATGCCATAATGCAACTTCCTACGGGAATATTGTCTGATACTTGGGGTGCTAGAAAAACTATAACTCTATTTTTCCTAATAGCCTCAATTGGCTCTGTTGTCCTTGGGTTATCTATGAGTATCACCTCTGCCATAATCGGAAGAGTATTGGTCGGATTTGGTGTTTCAACATTGTATGTATGCGCATTAAAAATATATTCTCAATGGTATAGGGAAGACGAATTTGCAACTATGACTGGATTTTTAATAGCCATAGGTGGCATTGGTCTCTTAATATCTACAGTCCCCCTTGCAATAATGTCTAATCTTGTGGGGTGGAGAATTCCATTCATCCTTACAGGAGGGATAACATTGGTAATAGGATTACTTGTTTGGATTTTCGTAAGAAACTCTCCTGTAGATATAGGAATGCCTCCTGTTGTCAATAATAATTCTTCTAATCCTCATGATCCACTTAGCGTAACAAAAAATAATCAGCCTAAATCCCAAAAGGTATCTATAATCGATAATTCTTTTAAGATATTACGCTTGAAATATTTTTGGCCCGTATCAATCTGGATTTTCTGTACTATGGGGATATATCTTGCTTTTAGTGGTCTTTGGGGAGGGCCTTATTTAATCCAGATTTATAAGATGACAAAAGTAGAGGCCAGTAGAGTTTTATCAATGATTGCTATTGGTATGATATTTGGGGGCCCTATTATTGGATTTTTTTCTGACAAGGTACTAAAAAGAAGGAAGATAGTGGTAAATGTATCTAGTGGAATACTGCTTGCTACGATGATATTTCTTTTTTCATTTACCTCAAATATTCCAATTTTTGGACTATATCTAATCTGTTTAGGAATTGGGATTTTTTCAGTTGGCACTGTATCAGTAGGATACGCATTGGTAAAGGATCTTTTTCCTATTGAGATTGCTGGAACTGCTACTGGCATAGCTAATTTTTTCCCGTTTTTAATGGGAGCTTTATACCAACCTTTAATGGGGTATATATTAGAATTAAATGGCAAAGTCGGCGATTCTTATACTACAATCGGATACCACAATGCTTTTTTAGTTCTATTGATCTCATCAATAATTGCCTGCATTGCTAGCTTCTTTATAAAAGAAAACAACAATAAACTAGTAAGAAATGCTTAGATGACATGTGTCCTGATTTCCATCATTTTTTATTTCAATTAATATCTTAGTTGATTTGAAAAGAGTGTATAAGATGTAATAAACTAAACAAATATTGGATAATCTAAACGAATCTATAATTAGGGCTATTAAAATTTTGATAAAAAGCAAAACAAATAAATCAGCTCTTCAAAAATAAGAAATATAAAATTACAATACCTTTCAGTTTTTTTAATATTTTTAATGATTTTTTTCTAAGGGGAAATATTTATATGTATGAATATTAAACATAATAACATGTCCAAAAAAATATTGGTTGTAGAAGATGAAATCGAGCTACTCGATTTTTATGATAAAATGCTAACTGCAGAAGATTATACAGTCTATAAATCGGAAACTGGTAAGAAGGCCATTGATATTTTCGATAAAGAGGATCCAAAAATAATAATCATGGACATTAAACTTCCTGACATTTCAGGCATTGAAGTAACTCGATATATAAAAGAAAAATCCCCAGATGCAATCATTATAGCTGTTTCGGCATATGGAGAAAGATTAAAAGATGCTGTAAATGCAGGAGCATATACCTTAGTCCAGAAGCCTTTTTTACAGAAAGAATTAATATCCCTAATAAAAGATCTAACTCACTCTTCTGAAACAATAAAAGATGAAGCTATTGATGTCAGTTTTACAAAAAAAAGGGTGCCATCTTCTCTAACAAGAGTGGCGTTTGACGCCGTTATAACAAATATGGGGGAAGGATCGCTTAGGATATTATTAAAAAGGACTAACTTAGATAGGTATATTGGTAATTTACCTCCTCATGACGATTCACCTTCTATTACTGTAGATGAATACATTATACTTATACAAAATATCTTCGATATTTTCGGACAAAAGGGGGCAAAAGCAATTCTTTACATTTGTGGAAAAGAAGGATTCAAAAATTCTTTAAAGCATAATCCTGCTCTATTTGGAGTAGCAGGTGTGGCGTTAAAATTTATGCCCGATGAAAAAAAGAAGAAATTTATTCTAGAAAAAGTACTTAAAAAACTTGAAGAAATTTTTGGAAATGTCCATATACTCGAAGAAGATCAAAGTTATTTCTACATCAAATTACCTGAGTGTCCCTATTGCAAAGGGCAAAAATCTGATTCCCCCATTTGTTACACCCCAATAGGTTTCTATGAAGAAGTAATCAAATGGGCAACAGGAAAATCAGAAAAAGTAGAACAAATTCAATGTATTGCAATGGGGCATGAAAACTGTGTATTCAAAATCCTGAAATAATGTCATATCTTTTGCATAAATTTTTTATTTAAATAGAATATTAATCTATAGAAAATACTCAAGAAAAATATGAATTCTTTTTTCTGTCTATAGTATTTTTAATTTATATATATTTATCAATTGAAACACCACAATAGCAATGACATGTATATCGTTAAGTAAAAATATATTAAGTTTAATTTTGAGTGAATTAGATAAATATATAAAATAACTTTCAAAATTATTGACATGGCAAAAAAGAAATATATCAATAAGATAGAATCTAAAAATAGGATAAAAATACCTTATGAGAATTATTTTATTAGCCTATTTTTAGCTGTTTCCCTATCTATTGGTGCTTATCTTAGGAGTTGGTCCTTAAGATTTGGTATAATGATGAGTTACGACACATACTATTTTCTAAGAGAAGCTTCTTATTATCTAAGGGGTAGTTTGCCTAACATTGATCCAATGGCACCAACTGTAGTGAGATACTTCTTAGATGAGGATGTGCAAGGAGTTCCTATTTTAACATCATTTATTTCTAAAATTACCGGAATAGAACTCTTAAAAGTTCATATGGGATTACCAATCGTTTTAGGACTTGCTAGTTCTATGATTACCTTTTTTATAGTATTATTTGTTTGGAAAAATAAGTACCTTGCAGCTATATCTTCATTCTTTTTAGCAATCATACCTGCTTTTATCTATAGGACAACAGGAGGATTTATGGAGAAAGACACATTAGGAGCTCCATTCTTCCTAATATGCCTCTTACTTGCTGTTTTGATTATTAAAGAAAAGAAGATTAAAATTATGGGACTTTATGGAGTTTTATTGATTTTAACAATTTATCTTTATGCGAATTCTTACGGTAATTTCTTTTTTATTCCAATAATAATTGGGATTTATGCTATCTTACAACCACTTGTGGCAGCCGAAGAAAAAAATAAATCACTAACACTAAAAGATAAGATAAAAGGAGATGTATCGACATGGGCGCTTCTTTTATCTGGGGCTATTGGCCTTGTGTTGGCCTTAGTTTTTATTACTCCTTACCAAAATGATCAACTTAGAATTGAACTTTCAATGATGGGCCTTATTTTTGGGGCATTGATGCATTTAACTAGGGCATTTGTTAAAAATAAAAAATATTATTTTGGAACATTAGTTGCTTGGACAGTTCTTTTATTAGCGGCAGCATACTTTGTCCTTGGATATAACATAATATCATTTTTATTATTATCAGATGTGCATGGAATATCCGGACAAGGGCAAGTAATGACATTTATAGATATAGTCGATAAGTTTTTTATATTTCCAATATTTGCTGCTATTGGAACAGTATATGTTTTATACCAAATAAAAAATGGAATCAGGCCTAATGAAAACCTACTATTTATGGGATCTTTTTTATTTACTGCTTTTATGGCATATCAAATGTTAAGAAACGCCTTTTTCTTTGCAATTCCTTTGGCAATATTCGCAGCCTTAGGCATTATTGGAATCTTTGAATTTTTTCAAAAATATTTAAGTTCAAAGAAGGCATTAGCATTTACCGCCATAATACTCATTATATTTGGTGGTGCTTCAATATACAATTCAAATGGCTATAAAACTAGCTTAACACCACATCTTACAGATTACTGGCTCACAGCTTTGATTTGGTTGGATGATAATACTCCCCAAGAAGAAGTAGTATGTAATTGGTGGGATTATGGATATTGGATACAGACAGTTGGGAATAGACGAACTATATCAGATGGAATGAGAACTGGTATGGGACCATGGATTAGAGGATATTCAGAATTGCTTGCATCATTAGATTCAAACGCAATTCCAAAATTGATTTCTATGGAAGAAGAAGCCTACAAACAAACTGGTAACAGATTTACAATAAATCATATTATAGTTGATCAAAGTCTTCTAATAAAAACAGGCGTCCTTAATTCAGTAATACAAAGAAACGTCTTTAATACAGCATATTTTTATTTTAAAGGAATTTCTAAAAAAGGATCTGTGACTACGTATATATATGAAAGTGGGGACACTAGGCTTTATCTTGTAACAGATGATAAAGTAACTTACTGCTACATAGAACAAGGGAATCAAAGATATGGAGTTTCAAATTTTATTGTCGAAAATCCAAAAGGACAAAACTTTGTATATGAGAATATACAATACGATCTTCAATCAATTACACAGATAATATACCTAAATCCTCAAAATGCTATTATGATCCAACCCTCATTAAAAGACACATTATTTGCTAAACTAATAGTGTACGAAACAGGTCTTAAGAACTTCAAACTTGAGTATGACAATGGCTATGTGAAAATTTACAAAATATTAAGATAGTTATTTTTATATTTCTTGTGAAGACTAGGGATTTAATTATTTTTGTCTACGTTCAAATGGAATTAGGCGCTAATTTTTTATAATAGTCACATAGGCTCCACGAAAGTATTCAAAAAGACAGCGGAGACGTTAAGTTCTTTCGACATTAAAGTAAAAGCGTTTGCCTTGACAAATCTACAGTTCCATAATACGTTGGCAAGTTTCAAGATCCCGAGGTATACATACTACCTAAGGAAAACTGCAAAATCAAGAGGTCGCAAAAATGGAAAAGTGCTTTGTATTATTTCTGAAGCAAAAGAAATATTAAAAAAATTATAATAATATTTTTTTTATTC
>JAKQTP010000015.1 GCA_029563035.1 archaeon
TGATAGTAGTAATAATATAAATAATTTTTTCATATTTTATTCTTCCTTTCTATGAGAAAATATGATGAAGAAAAATCCTCCGACGAGTAAAATCGGTATGATCCATAAAAACGCTAAAACAGTGTTATCGAAATCCCCATCGATGTAACCTGTTACATTGTAACCAACAAATGAAAGGGTGGTTATATCTGATAAACTTGTTCGAGATATGTAAGTATCATCAGAATAAAGAATGAATAACTCATTACCATCAATATCAGAAACAGTTATATTATCAACATTTTGAGTCATGGTGTAATGAACTTCATCTATTACATTATCTCGATAAAGTTTGAAGTCTTTAGAATCGTTATCAATTATTAGTTGTTGAAGTAGTAAATAGTCTCCAGCGATTGCAGTGCCAAATTGAATATAATCATATGAACTATAAGTGGTATATACGTTGTACCAGTAATCCATGTCGGTAGTTGAAATAAGTAAATCGTCTAAACCTAACAGTTCATAATCTAAAAATAAATATGGTTTTGAAACAAATTCATCCATTTGTGCTTTAATTTGTGCATCACTCATTAAGTCGAACGTCGTTTGATAAAGTGGGGAGTATTGTTTGTTTGTGATTAGGGTTGAGATGTTGAATTCATAAATAAAATCAACATTTATTTCAGTCCAACCACTTGTTCGAGCGTCATTTATACCTAAAACGTCGGTTGTTAAGTTAAGGACTGTTCCTAATACCGAAAGTAATTCATAATTACCACTACCACTATGAAAAATACTACTATATTGAGCTCCTATATCAAAAGCCATTAATGTAACATCGCTACTGTTTACTTTTAAACGTGCTGCAGCATATATTTTATCGCCTACTTGGTTTGTTGTTATTTTAAATATTCTACCATTTGCTGCCGTAGCAGTAAAACTTACAACGCCACTTGATACGCTTGATGTTGCTATGTTTGACGTAGTCCACCCAATTGTTCCATCACTAAAATCTCCATTTGTTATCAACTGATATGTCTCAATTAAAGAAGTGTCTTCAAAAATCTCGTTCAATGTGTGGTTATTAAGGTCTATGATAGAATTATGAGTTTCTATTAAAGTTAAATCTAATGAAGGGTTTACTTCTTCTCTGTCTATATCTTTTATTGTTATAATAAAAAATGGTATCAATAAAATTATTAAGATTATTATAATTATTTTTTTCATATAAGTTCATTTTTCCCTTTCCACCTTAACTATATCACATGTTGAGAATAAATGCAAGAGGGTATCAAGAAGTTTTATATATTTATGTATATATGTATTTATGTATATATGTATAGATACTGAGGAG
>JAKQTP010000022.1 GCA_029563035.1 archaeon
GAACTATTAACAAGGCGTGAGCAGGTTAAGAAATTAGTTGAACAAATTGCAGAATTAGAAACTAAAATAAAAATAAAGCCTGATGTAGATTTGAGTTTATTGGAGAAAGCTGAAATATTTTTATTTGAAGGGCTTACGAGAGAAAAGAAATTAGGAGAAACAAGAAATAAGGTATTTGAAAAAAACATAAAAAAACAAACAACAGCATTAGAAGTAGAAATTGAAAAAAGAAAAGCATTATTAAATGAATTATTGACCGCTGAAACAGCATACACATTATTAGAAGATGGCGAAAAAAAATTGAAAAAATCAAGCGAAAAAGTTGGAAAAAAAATTAAACAAGGAATTACGAAAGGAGTTGAAGATAATTTTAGCTTAGTTGATGCTATTTTTAGAACAACTGAGGAAGCTAAAAAATATTTAGAAGATTTTTTAAAAGATTTAGTTTTAGAGAACATTGAGTTAGGAATTGACCCACAAACCGATGAAGCTATTTTGACAGTTGTTAATCAAATAAAGGAATTAAATAAGAAATTAGAAAATGAGGAGAATCAAATAAAATTATTATTTGCAGTTCCCGAAATACCTGAACCAAAAACAAGCGAGGGCGGTAAGGTAGAAAAAGTAAGACAAAAGGCAGTAGGTAAACAAAGTGGCGTAGGTAGCTTTTTCGGATTTAGTGAAAGTGATGAATTAATAGACAAACAAGTCAAAGGCGCACAAACTATTTTTGGCATTCAACAGGATTTAAGTAATTTAGCTTTAAACGCATCCAAATTAAGAGCAGATAAAGAAGTTCAAATATTAGAAGATAAAAGGCGTAGGGGTTTGATTTCTGAAAAGAAATATCAAAACGAATTAAACAAGATTAAAAATGAGCAAGCCAAAAAGCAAAGGCGTGCGGATATTATACAAGCATTTTTGGCAGTTCCACTAGCATTTTTACAAGGGTTAAAAGATGGAGGTTTGCCAGCCGCTTTTATTGCAAGTGCCTTAGCATTAGCACAGGCTACAATAGTAGCGAGCGCACCAGTACCTAAATTTAAAGAGGGTGGATTATTCAAAGGTAGTGGATTTGTACGAGGTAGAAGTCATAATCTCGGAGGGGTTAACGCAGAATTAGAGGGCGGTGAATTTGTTGTAAAAAGAAAAGCGGTTAAAAAGTTCGGAGTAGGTTTTTTAAAAGATATAAACGATTTAAAAAAGCCAAGTGTTTTATTCAATGAAAAAGACTACCAAACAAATAGAGAAATTAATCAATTTAATCTTAATTTTGCAAAGATTGAGGATAAATTAAGCCTATTAAATTCATACACACGTGAGGGAAATAGCAATAGTTATAAAGAGGTAGAGCAGTTGAGACTGTTAAATGAAAAGATTAAATTAAATAGGGGTTATTAAAGAAAATACCTTAAAAACTTAAATAGTGGATATTAAAGCAACTTTAAACGGAATAGATTTTTCAGATAGCATAAAAGGACTTTCAGACCTTAAATATATATTTTTAAGGGAAAGCGGTTTTAGAAATAGCGAACAGATATTTCGGGAATTGGTGGAAGTTGATTTATTGGTATCTGGGGATGCCTATAATTTTATAAACGATTTACGAAAAAACAATCCATGTGTAGAAATTAGCATTCAATTATATGATGTGTGCGATGGGTTTGATGATTTAAATTTCGATGGAACTATTTTACAAAGGTTTTTAATTAAAAACATAGGTAATTGCACGTTTACGATTACAACAATAAAAGATAACAGTTTTAGCGCATTTATCCGTGATGTGATTGATTTAGAGGTCTGGACATTTAACACACAGACTTTAAATTGCGAAACGATAACATTAATACCTACTATAATTACAAGTATTGCAACTTCGATTCCTAATATATTGGCTTGGGATGCATTGGACTTGCTTAATTATTTAGTAGGTTTTTTGAGTGATAACAAGATAACGGTTCAAAGTACTTTTTTAACGACTAATAAAATAGCCATTACAACAGGCTACAATTTGCACAATACAAATATTGAAATAGAAAAATCATATCCTAAACTATCATATAGTCAAGTGTTCGGAGAATTGCGCAAAAAGTTTGCTTTATTTATGAGTTTGGAGGGTAATGTAATTAAAATAGAACCCGAAAACGATTTTTTTATAAATACAAAGATTTTAGATTTAACTGATTTCTCATTAAATGCGATTGAACAAATAAACCAAGACAACCTATTTAATGCCATTTTAGTAGGTAGTGAAGATACTGTCATGGTTGACACCGACAATACAGTCGTTCCACAAAAAAGCCTTACAGCGTGGAATAAGGAAACGTTTTTTGATTGTGGAGGGTGCGGAGCGGAAAAGGGGAATGATTTAGACGCAGTATCAAATTTTATAATTGATGCTAATTTAATTCATGAAGCATTAACAACACCAATAGGTGATGACTACGAACATGACGATTCTATTTTTATGGTTAATTATTTCATTGCATCACCAACCGTAAACTTTTTAGTTGGACAAATTGCATTACCTCCATCAAATTATAACGAGATTTTAAACAATGAAAACGTATTAAATAGGTGGGTAGGCGTTGCGAATGCATGTTATTTGTTAAAATCATTTTATAAATATGGTTTTGATATAAATAATAATCAAAATATTCAATTATCAAGTTTTGCGGTTGGAAGTGGTGGATTTACAGATATATCTATAAATCGGGTTAGATTTGGCGACCCTATACAAAACATACTATCCGACAATGAAAATAGTTTATTTAATGACAACTTAGCACCTGACCCATTTACGTATTTTTTATGTCAAGAATCGGGCATTTATAAATTTTACACAAATGCAAACATAAAACAAGACATAAGCGGAATATTTACGCCAGTTGTTGGTGCGATTTTAACCATTTCATTGCAAAGTTATGTAGATTCAACTTTAACTACCTTAATAGATAGCTTTGATTTTACAATACCAAGTAGTGGGAATTTAGCATCTATTGAAGAATTTATGGAGGTTGAGGGTAGTTTTAATTTAAGCGTTGGAAATGTTGTAATAGTATCGCATAGGTTTGAGTATAGCGGTTTTGGACCCGTGCAATATATTATTTTTTCATCACCTACAAATTTTAGACTTATTTCAGACGGTTCTGCATGTCAGAAATTAACAGAGCAAGGCGATATTTTTAAGCCTTATGAAACGGAATTAGAAGCTATATTGTGTAAAGATGATTTTAACAAAATAAAAGCTAATAGAGGTGGATATATTCCAATATATGGCGAGAAGTGTTGGATTAAAAGAATTGAATATTTACCAAAAAAGAAAAGCAAATTAATTTTAATGCACAAAAAAACGATAAATATATGATACCCAAAGGGCAAATGTTAATTGAAAAATCGGTAAGCGATTGCGCAACGGTTTGCGATAAAGTAGTAGTGGACAACAAACATAAATTTAATTTTCAATTTTATGACAAAGGAAATGACTTATTTAAAAACGATTTTGAAGAGAATCCATTTTATAGAACAAACGATTTAAGCACTTATATCGAAATTGATTTATTGGCTAATCCTTTGCCATTTCCAGACCCTGACTCAAATTGGTTTATTCTTTATTCAGATACAAAATGTTATTTTTTCCATTGGGGTGGAGCGTATTTATTAAACGAGGTTAACGAAAATTTAAGTATAGTTACTATTGAGTTTGATGCATCATTTGGGGTTACAAGATTAAATACAATTTTTGCAATTAACCAAACTTTTGGAGCTGAAACGGGAGCGGTTGCAGGTGCAGGCACAAATTTTGTAAGCATAAATATTTTTAGTCCTATATTTTACTACCAACAAAATACACCGATAACCGAACTTTTTGCACCGATACAAAAGAAATTAGATACTAATAATTTTTATTGGAGTACAAGCGATGGAGAAATGTGTTTTTTAAACATGAGCGAGATAACGAGTAATTTAGGGACGATAACGCCTGGTTTTTATTTTCCTATTTTAATTGAAATAGATAAATACATTTCAGTTAGATATATGATTGAAAATACATATACTTTTCCAATTAATTACAATATAACTATTTTGGATAATTTATTTTTACCTATTTACACTTCACCGATAAAGGTAATAAATCCAAATAGTACCATAAACGTATATGAGGAATGGAAGGCGACATCAGGCGCACCAAATGGATATTTAAGTATAGATTTTCAATCAGTTGATATTGAGAATTTAATTAGCGATGGATTGTGTGTTGATAATGTAGATATAAAAATCCACAATAAAATAAAAGAGATAACAAAAACCGACTGCAATGGAGATATTACAACAGTTCCATTTATTGAAACGAATAATGCAGAAAGCCAATTGATTGAAATTGATGCCTTATTATTTAGTGGTGAACACTTTTTTACCATTACCGATATTGATAATAACGAGATTGAAAGCATAATTTATAATTTTGTAGATTATACTGATAATTACGAATGTTGTTCGTTTTTAAGGCTTAGATGGACTGATTTATGCAAATTAAACGGAATAAACTATAAAGATTTTCCATTTGTTAACGAGTTAATGTTTTATGGGTATAAGGCTAAAATAGCACTTGACAAGGTAGAAGCTATTTCAATAGTTTTAAATAATGGCAAAAAACAAAAGGTATTTAGTCATACCATTGGAAAAAGCGAGGTGCAAATACATCCATATAGCGAAAACATTATGGACAATTTAGAGGTAGTTTTCACACATGGAGTTTTAAGCGTGGATTTAATCGAACATTACCCTACCGAAAATGATTTTATAGTAGATGAAATTGACTGTTATTTATATAGTGGAAGGGTAGAACTTTATAAAAAAGGAAGTGAGTTAGTTAAATCTTCATGTTGTTGTTAATTGACAAAACTAAAAATATTGAAGACGCACCAAGGAGAACGATAATAATATCATCTTTATTTATGCCATTTATAAGCATGTCAGCACATGCCTTAATTATCGCAAACATACTTACCGAAATATAAATTAAGACCAAAATGTCTATTAATTTTACCATTATTTTTGATTTTGTTTAATTAATTCGTTTTTTAAATTGTAGTAATCTCCAATACTCATATTATCTAAGTCTGAAATATTTATATTATATTCTTTGCAAATAGCCACATTAACAGCATTTAATTCTGTGGCGTATTTGACTGGATTTGAAGTTTTTGAAATATTTCCATTTGTAGCAAAGCAAAATCTATATAAGGTTTCAAAGTTGGCATAAAGTCCGTGAAGTGTTTCCGTACTTCTTGGAAAAAAAAAACCTTAAAAAATGGGTAAGTATCTAAATAGTACTTTTTTAATTCCATAGTCTCCATAGTTTTTTTAATTGGGTTTTCACCTTGGAAATAAAAAAATAAATCAAATAAATTCAATGCTATTGCATCACTTGCCCTATCGAATTCACTTGTATTTATTTTAAGAAAATGAGTAACGGAACGTATTTCACCTGACAATCTTTTGACCTCATTAAAATCGGTTGAAATGTCAAGTAGAAATGTATTTTTGTCAATCCGATTAACAGCATTTTGTAGGTTTTCTTTTGTAACGCCTAAAAAAGCCAAATAATTACTATTTTCCTGAATAGCTAAAAAATGTTTGGCAGGTAGTTTAGACAAGTCAGCATCCTTAACCTTAAATAATTTTTTACCATCGGGAAAAGTAAAAAATAAATCTCCTTTGATAAAGTTACGTTTAAATATATTTATAAATCTCATATTTGATTGATTATTAATATCATTGTTTTAAGCCTTTGAATTACACTTTGTTTTTTCTCTTCATTTTTCATAAGGTTTATAAAAAGTAAAGTGCTAATTCTGTTATTATAGGAGTTTATACCACTCATTAATTTTTGGGTACTTATATGCTCATCACTTATAATGTCATCGAATGAAAATATTTGATTCATTTCTAAAATCCTTATATATTCATTTAAAGTATTAGCAAATTGCTTTATATTTTCCTTTGTTTTCTTTTCACAAATATATGATTTATTCAGTCCTTTTGGAACGAACTTAGCAACAATTAAGCCACTACCATATACTGTTTTTAAACTACTATACAAGTTTGTTTTTTTTTCATAACAAAGATATAAAAATAAAGTCAAATATTTGCAATATGTATGAATTGAAATTTAACGAGGTAGTAAAAATAGCCAAAGACAAAAACGAAATAAAGCGTTTAGTATTTTTGCACATGAGCGGAACTTTGGAATTTTTAATCAAAACTATTGATAAGTTGTCAAATATTGACAAGACAAAAATTGTCCAAAATGAAATAGAAAAAGTTGAGGATAAGGTTTCAGAAAAAGTAATTAAAACAAAAAATAAATAATATGAGCGTAGTTTGTTTGCCAAATTGTGTTACCACGTTGCCAAATTTTGGAGCGGTAGATATTTGCGATATTGAAAAAAGCCTAACGAGTGGCGAGATTGCAAAAATAATTTTTATTAAATGTAATGAAACATTTACAGATATTGAAGACCCAGCAGAATGGACTGCAAAAAAATCCGCAGGGGATTTAACCGTACCTTTCGCGGGAAATGGAAAAATAGACAAAGCAGAGAAAAGCGGTGAGAAGCGTATAGCTTGTAAAACTGTTTACACCATTTCCAAGCGAAAATTTGAGTATAGTTCTCCATTGGTAGATAACGTGGCTCAATCAGAATGGGCGTTATATAACACATTGGAAGAGCAAAAATTAGGATTAGCAGTAATGTTTTTAACATGTGATGGGATTCTATTGATTGACCCTGACTATTCAACTGGAAAAACAGCAGGCATTAAAGCAAGTTTTGATGTTAACCAAATTTTAAGCGGTGAAGTTGACGGACAGATGGAATATATGATTGATGGAGAAATTACCGAAAAGAGAAGTTTAAAAAGGGTATTATTGCCAAGTACTGTTTTAGCTATTTTGTAATGAACAATGGATTTAAGAAAATGGCAAAGCCCTACAAAGGGCGTTAAAGACCCTGAAAAACAAAGATGGGCGGAAATTAAAGAAATAATGGACACACACCTTAATGGTATATGTCCTTTATTTATTTATATAAATCGCAGACCATTAGAGAGTCAAGAAACTTACGCAATAGATTATAGGGCAAATAACTTTGAGCCATTAACTATGTCAGCTTTTAAAACAGCCCTTTCAAGTATTTCAGATATTTGCCAAAATTCCAATATTGTAATTTCTAAAAATCAAAGTTTAGACAAAACAGACTTAATAATAGATGGTCAACCTATTGAGCAATATATCCATACTAAATTAATTACAGAAAGAGAAAACGACCCAAATGCAGTAATTTTTGTAGTGCCACAAATTAGGGATATTGAGGGCGTTATTTTTGTAGATGCTATTAATTTAGCATTAATTCCAAGTTCAGATATAGACTATATTAGCGAAAACAATATAAGGATTAAAATTGATTCAAAAATATTAGGAGTTAAAAACGGTCAGTATTATTTAGAAAGTAAGGATAAAAGCGGAAATATAATAGTAAACGACCTTATCTTTATAAGTGAAGATTTTAAGCCATTTATTAGGATTTCAAACAATGTAGTAAAGGAGGGAAAATATCAAATTAGACTTCCTTATTTATTTGGTTCGGCATCTTGGGGAAATAAGTTTTATGGACAGGAAAGCGACTTTTCTATAAGCGCTACAAGATATACCTACATTAAAGAGATAAGAGCCAAAGAGCCATGTTCAGAACCTGGCGCAGTTATGATGGAAGGAAAGCATTGTTACGGTGATGGTTCGATTTGTAAGTCATGCCATGGTTTAGGATATGTTAAAGACGATTCACCATTAAGCACTATTTATGTTGACTATGACAAACTTACAAGCGATGGGAATGCTATTCCACAATTTATAACATATACAGAGCCACCACAGGGAGCGATTACCCATAGCGAGCAAATTGCAAAAGGTTACTACGATGAGATGTTAAATAGCTTAGGTTTGATTAAACAAAATATGACTAATCAAAGCGGAATAAGCAAGTCATTTGACTGGATGCAAAAAATAAAAACGGTATCAGAAATATTAAACGATAACTTAAGGGTATTAGGTGAAATTTATAATTCAGTTGAAAAAATAATAAATCCAAGATTAGAGCCTACCTCAAATGTTAAGCTAATTGGTGAAATTGCGGATAATTCTATTACTGGACTTTTGGAGCGTTTGCAAATTGCAAAACAAGGACAATCACCGATGAATGTTATTTATAATTTAGTAGAGCACATAATATTAAAAACTAATAATTCAGAATTTACAAAAAAATCTATTGAGGTCGCAAAAAAGTATGACATTTTATTTGGTTACGGTTCAGATGAATTGATTAAAGCAAAAGCACAGCTCGGGAGCGTTGTTGGAATTAAGGAAGTTGTAATACATAATACTATAATTGACGTACTAAATAGCTTTTTTGAAAACAATATTGATGCAACTATTGAAAATGCGGAAACATATTTAGACAACTATTATATAAAATATAGTACCTTAGAGCAAAATTTCATGTAGATGCAAACGCCATTTAACATTATAGACAAAGGTGATAATGTTTTAAAATCCTTAGAAAAATTAGATTACAAGATTTATGTTAAAATAATTGAACTACTTTCTAAAAATGTGGATGGCGGTATTTTATATTTATCAAATGAAGATTTGGCAAATATTGAGGACATAATTAAAGGCGTTTTAAAAAATTCAGATTATGGGTTGTTTGCGCAAAACTATTATAATTTATTTGATTTACTGGATAAATCAATAATTGCAGAACAAGCCAAAACCAACAATTTAAAAGTAAATGAATTAAATAAATTTTGGAAGGGTAGCGTTTCAAATATGGGGATAAGAGATAGGGTAAAATATGATTTTTTAGGGGAAGGATTTTCAAAGAATTTTATAAATGGAATTGCGGAGGTAGTAAGAGAGCAAGGATTTTTTAATCGAACAATAAAGGAAGCATCAGAAATTTTACAAAAAAAGTTAGTTACTGAAAGTGCATTTAAAAAGTATGCTAATAATACTGCAAGGGATTTGTTAAGTCAATACGATGGAGCGTTTAATGACGAAATAAAACAAAAATACGATTTTAAAAATATCAGATACATTGGAAGTTTGATTGAAACTTCAAGACCTTTTTGTAGTCATATAATGGACACATATAATGGAAAATTAAGTATAGAACAAATGGAAAACGAATTGGACTTATTTTGTCCAAATGGAAAACCAAGTCAAGTTAAAATCGAGTTTAATGATGGTTTAGTTAAGAGAGGTAGTGGAATGATTGAGGGAACTAAAATAGAAAATATTTCCAAACTTCGGGGAGGTTATGGATGTAGGCATAGGCTTTTATATGTAAGATAAATTTTTTTTCATAATAATTTTTATAATAATTTACTCAATTTTGATAAAAAAAACATGGCATTAATAAAATTGTATCCAAAAAAAGCCAATATGGGCGGTGAATTAGCTAGTCAAGGTTGGTTAGTTCCTGAAAAATTAGTACCTATTTATTTAAAGAATGGATTTGAAAGGGAAATTTCAATAGAAAACACGCAAGCAGTTAGCGAATTATTCCAAATGACAAAAACAGCACAAGAGCAATTGATATTAAAATCAAGTGCAATTGATGAAGAAAGGGAAAAATTAAGGATTGAGCGTGAGGAATTTGAAAAAGAAAAAAGCAAACGAACCAAAAAAGTAGACCAAATATAGTATGGAATCACCAAATGAAAAATTAGTAAACTTTGTCAAGTCATTGGGATTTGATGAAGACGAAATAAAAGCGATTAATGAAAGCGAAAATGAAGACGCATTCGTTCCTTTTGTTTCAAAAATAAAAGAAAACTATAAAAGCCAAATTTTAAGCGACCAAAGTGTATTGGATGAAATTTCAAAGCCACATAAAGACGCTATTTTTGGAAAAATAAAACAGTTGTCTAAAATGGTTAGAAAGGAATATGGTTTAGATATTCCCGAAAGCGAATTGGAAAAAATGCCTTTTGAGGATTTACTAAAAAAAGCACGTGAAAAAGATAAGGCAAATATCCAAGTGAATGAAAGTGAAATTTCTAAAAAGCAATTTGAACTTTTAGAGGAATTGGAGGAGCTTAAAAATTCAATCCCTGAAAGAGAAAAGCAAATAATTGCTCAATATGAAGAGCGATTAAATGAAAGCTCGGCAAAGGAGGGATTTTCAAAAGTGATTGAATCAGACCCGTTGGCAACCAAAGAAAACGTATCTTTTTTAACTGATACAATTTATAAATTGGTAAAATCGGAGGGTAGAAAATTAATAGTAGATGAAAAAAAGATAGTCCACTATGTAGATTCTAACAATATGCCGATTAGAGATGAGAAAGGAAATGTTATAACGCCCAAAAAATTAGTAAGTAACTTTTTAACTATGGTTAATGGTTCTACTTATTCACAAAGCGGAACGACAACGACAACAATACCAAAAACAAACGACTTATTAGCAATGATGGGTAGTGGGTTTGCAAGATAGTGGAGTGTTACCATATAAATAACATAGTGACTGGCGAGTTTTAACGCATATTGTTTAAAACTTAAAATTATAAAAAAATGAGTACTATTGCTACCGTATATAACAGCGTAAATGATAGCTGTTGCGCTAAAGTTATTATCGCTATTGATAAAATGAATAGCCAAACAAATGTTTTGCAACCAACAGGTTTATTGAATGCTTTAAAATCAACTGAAAATACAGCAGGTTTTAAATTAGAATTAGACCCAAATAAAGATAGACCAACTTCGGGAAGTTTCAGAAAGGTTTACACAAAAGACGTAGCACCAAGTTGCAACGAAACGAGCGTTGCAGATGATGTGTGTAGCGTTCCGACGTTCACGCCTGACAACGTTGCAAGCCTTTATAAATTTGTTGAACACACCGTTGACATTCCTATTAAAAGGGAAATTACAATGGATTTAGCAGAATTTCAAAAGTTTTGCATTTCGCCTGACGAATATTTGGCTGACAAATTAATGTCAATGCGTAGTGGAGTTTGGCAGGAAATTAACAAAAATATAAGCGGTCGTGTATTAGCTTATATGGGCGCATATTATGGACAAGTTACGCCAGCTAATTCAGTAAGTGCCCCAAAACAAATAAACCTTTTCAATGACCCTACCCTTGGATATAGCGGTTTTGGTTTAATCAAAGATGAATACGCAAAATTAGGCTATATTGAAAATCCTATTATTGTTGGCGGTTCTTTGGTAAGTAATGCATTGAATGCAAATGCAAACGGAAACGGTTTCAATCAATCGGGCTACGCTCCTACATTCTTACCAAATGGTTTTGTAGATTACCAAATTGATAGCGAAATTGCAGACGGTGCGAATCACTTGTTTACATGGGCACCACGTTCATTACAATTTGTTTCGACAACTGAAATTACTGACGCAATGATTAAAAATAGCGTTATTAATTCACGTGAGCGAAATAGGGTGACTTCACCTTTTGGTGATGGAATGGTTTGGGATTATTTCTATGACGTTGACCCGACTGGATGTTTAATGAAAATTAGATTCCAAACATGGTATGACGTTATCGCTCCCGTACCTTATGATAACGTTTGTGCTAAAAAACCAATTTTGCACTTCCTTACAGGATGTACTCCAAATGCATGTCCTGACAGTTCAGTTGAATAATGATACTAACTGAAAAATATTGTTATAGTTCTATCGGGGTAAGGGGTTTATGCGAAAGCTATACCTCTTATCTCGATGACTATGGCATTAGTCTAAATAAGGCGTCAAAAATTGCGGATAGTTCAAAGATAACTGGTAAGCAATTAATAGATGACAGCGTTAAGATGGCATGGAAAGCGGTTTTGTCTGATATAGCAATTGCAGGGTTTAAATTCAAAGGCATAACGGAGGTTATAAATTCAAAATACAATAACGGAATAGCGAATGTTTTTAGTTTTTCAATTAGTAGAAATTGCGATTTTGAAGCTATTGTTTTACAAAAAGTAAAAATAAATATTCTAACTATTGCGGATATAAGTTTTGATATTGTAGCAGATGGAGATGTAATTTATAATAGCAGTCAATTAGGGGTGAGTGGACAAATTACCTTTGATTTTGAAAAACAAGCCTTAGATTATGATACGGTTGAATTAGTTATAACGACATCAGGAAATTTAGAAAGTACTGATAATAATACGCCATTCTTAATGAATGCTTATTTAATTTGTGATGAGCGGATTTTATTTTGCAATTATTTGGATATTTTAGAAGATGCGGTTAAAATTAAAGCAAGTGCAATTATCTTAAATAATACAATTTTTAATGATAGGTATAATGATTTAATTTTATATAAATCGAGTGAAGTTGCTATAAGAGTAAGCCAATTAGACAGTAGTTTAAACCTTTTAAATGGAGATAATAAGATTAACCAAAAAGGATTATATCAGTTAGAAATTGACAAATTAAGCATAAAGTTAAAAGGCATTTTAGATAAGTATAAATGTTCATGTTGTTTTGAATGTCAGTCTAATTATAAAACTTTAATTTCGTTACCTTAAATTATAAATTATGGGTTGTTCAGCATGTGGCGCAAAAAATACAAATACAACGGTAAGGGTTTCCGCAAGGGTATTAGACCCAAAAGAAAGTAAAGCCTTAGAAATTTTAATGACTGCAAAAATTACTAACGATGTTCGAGGACAAAATAAATCGAATAATCCAAGCAATTGATGACTTGTATTTGATAAGTTCGACTATTGCAATAGCTGAAATTAATGCAGAAATGCAAACAAGGATTTTTAATGAGGGTAAGGATAAGCGTGAAAATTCAATAGGCAAATATTCAGATAAGCACAAAGAGTTTAGAGAATCAAAAGGACTTCAAACGTCTATTGTAGATTTAACGATAACGACCGATTTAAGGCAGTCCATCGAATTAGAACAGCAAAAAATAGTATTTAAAAACGAATATGGAAAAAAGGTTAGTAAGGGTAATGAACGAATATTTAAGAAGCGAATATTTGCACCCAGCGAAACAGAAAGCCAAATATGGATTGATGTGTTAAATGAGGAAATAAAGAAATTAATAGCATGATAGATTTTTTTGAAAATGTTAATGGAGTTTTAGTAAATAAAGAGGAAAAAGCATTCAATCCTGAATGTGATATTGCTATTATTAAAGGCATTTCAAATTATAGTCTTATCAAAAAAATAGGATGCATTCCTTTGTACGATGTAACTGAAAATTACAGGGCGTTATATACAAAATTAAATACTGATTTATTTGATTTTATACAAGGAATGAAAGGTCAAATATCGTCAATTGATGAGGATTTTGACAAAGTAATGAAATCGGAAAAATTGGATAAAGGATTAGGAAATGTGCGTATTTATAAGATTAATTTCACCGTAAATTTAAGAAAAAGTGGAGCAGTGTGTGAGCCTTGTGAGTGCTAACTATATTTATATTGTTATTTGCCTTAGTGCGTATTTGTCGTATATGCTTTATGATTTTATGCAAAAGGAAATGATATTTAATTTCTACTTTGATTTTTTGGATAGGTTGCCTAATTTTATAGCTAAACCAATGGGTAAATGTTTAAAATGTTTTCATGTTTGGGTTAATATATTTATTTATTTAGGATATGTTTTAAATGGAGGTAGTTTTAATTTTCTTTTTTTCATAATTGGACTATCAATTTCTTACCATATCTTGTTGAAAAATTGGTATAGTTAGGTGGAATGTTGCACAAATACATATAATTTAAGATGCTTTAATCATTGCAATGAAATTATTTTTCAAGATGCACCAGCAACTGAAGTTTTGACATTGGTATTTTTTGGAGCGAATCACATAATAAAAAAGGCATTTAATGCAATTATTAACGAGCCTATAATCATAAATTTAGATGGGTTAAATGAAAACTATACTTACGATTTACAAATTTTTGACAACACAAATACGATAATAAATTTTACAATAGATGGGCAAGTTTATGACTGCTTTAAATTAAAAACAAAGATATATAATGAGATTTAACATAATTTTATTCTTAATGTGTTTTTCTTTAATTGGGAAAGCACAATTTTATACTGTCAATAGTTTGACTTTTACAAATGGCAAAGTAAGTGCAATTAATGCAAGCGGGAAAACTATTTTTCAAGTTAATTGCAAAGATATGGTTTATTATCAAGAGCAAAACAATACAATTGGCGTTTTTGATTACCAAACAATGACAAGTAGAATTTTTGTAAATAATACAATAATTTCACCAACTTTTGCAAATGTAATTGATAGTTTAAAATCTTGGCAAAGTCAATGTGTTGGCGGTGGTGGAACCGTTATTCCTATTCCTTTAATAGTTGACAATATAGGCATTGATACGGTTAGGGTTATTGATAGTGTTCGAGTATGGTTTGAAAGAAATTTAGATACTTCAAATCAAGGGGTTTTAAATAGCATTTTTAACTTGTTATTGGATAGCCTAGATAAACAATTATACATTCTAAATCCTTATATAGATAGTGCAATAGTTAGGAGGATGGACACTATAATAGATAGGCTTACCACAACTGAAAAATTAGACACTTTAAAAGGGTTGGTTTATACTGCAAGTGCAAAGGTTAGAACAAATAGAGATACTTTGTATAATTGTAAA
>JAKQTP010000025.1 GCA_029563035.1 archaeon
CCTGCCGAAAGACCGCCCGCGCCAGCGCCTATAATCACTACGTCAAACTTCGCTCTATCCATAACTAATCCTCCTTGACCATCGCTTGGGTTGGACAATAAAGAACACAACGGTAACACTCTGTGCATTTCTCATGATCAATTACGGGAAATTCCCAACCTTTAATAGCATCATCATTGCACACAAGGATGCATTGACTACAAATACTACATAACTCCTCAATTAATTTGACCGCCATACTCAAACCCTCCATAAATTCATGATAATGGCTTAATTTACGCTTTATTAAATGGATCTCAACTTATTTAACCTTTCCGTGATCTTCCTTCTTTTCCCTTAGAAAAATGCTTTTCCCAGCGCAAAGCTAAAAATTAACTCATTTTCTGTCTATCATTATCCTCAGCATAAACCAACACGTTGAGATATAAAAAAATCCTTTATTTTTATGCTTTTATATATGCTTTTGCGCTTTTTTAACCGGAATAGCTTTTGTAAGTTCATGTATTTGTAAAAAAGTAAAACTCTAAAATTTTATGAAATTACATACTGGGTTTTTCTTATTAACAGAATAAAATATATTGTCAAGTGTTTTTTGAATTATTCTCAAATTTTTATTATAAATATAACTAGCTGATATAATTAGCAAATATATATAAATATTTTTCTATCCAAATATTTATTTAGTAGTATTTTTAATATTACTCATAAAATTTATTCCTTGACAAATATCTTCTTTTACATATATTTTTTACGTATAATATACATGTTCAAAAAATTAACTGTTATCAAGACCTATTGACTATAAAATGAAATTTTGTAAAAACCACATAACAATCAATCAAATTTCCCATAAAAACCGGAAAAAGGAATTTAGTGTTATTGTGCGCTCAAAATTTAATTGATTTTGGGTATGTTACCCCCGAGAAACAAAACATTACTGACGTTCCCTCTTGAAAAAAATGAATAACGAGCAAACAAAAGAAAAAAAAGACAAAAAATCTCTGCTTCCGTACGGAAAGGCAAATTTCTCAGATAAGCGGCAAAAAATTATAGCCGCAGCAGAAGATGTGGTTTCTGAAAAAGGACTCCGTGAAGCCACCATTGCGGAAATTGCCAAAGCCGCGGGCTTATCCGATTCCTTTATTTACCATTACTTTAAAGGGAAAGAAGATCTTATCTTCTCTCTCCCCATCGAACACGAGAACGAGTTTTATTCTTTGCTAAACGAGCATCTTCAAGGGATATGGGATCGTGAAAGTCAATTGAGAAAAATTATCTGGTTCTATCTCTGGTACTGCGATACTAATCCCAAATACGCTAAAATCCTACACCTTGATTGTTTGTCCTCGGCTGATTTTTACCACAGCCAA
>JAKQTP010000040.1 GCA_029563035.1 archaeon
AATTCGATAGGGGCTTATTTTTATTTATTTTATAATATAATCCAACTCAAAATCCTATAATTTATTATAAGCTAATAATTGCATGAATTTGTCCCTAAAAATGAAATCCATAAAATAGAAATGAGAACAAATTGAATATAAGAGTTTCTATTATTAAATAAAGAATTAAATAAAAAAGGAATAAAATTTAATCTGTTCCGCTAGCGTTTCCGCCGTTGCCGTGGTTCTTTTCAAAGTTCTTTTTGAATATTGAAAGGAATTTATTCATCGGGAGTGTAGTTGGACAGCCAGTGTTACCTCTTGCATCAAGTCTTGGTTCCCCTATAACGTAAATGTCGTTGGGGTCGTCGTATATATCTATGTCCTTCCCGTTATTGCAGAACTGATTATAATAGACTTTTGTGCCAGTTGGGTTTCCAGCTGCATAGCCATAGTAGTTCGTATGAATTTCTTCTAGCCCGTTCACAGGATTATTCTTGATTATATTGTTCGTGACCATCGTATTGCTTACTTTACCACCAATTGAAATTCCGGCATATACGGTCTTCTCAATTATGTTATTTTCAACTACAACATCAGAAACTACTCCACTACCCCATGTGATTATACCTAATCCATAGTCCATTTGCCCTAGGAGCTGATTGTTTTTAACAAGAATATTCTTTGTTGTTGTACTAGCTGCTATTAATATCCCAGAACTCCCCCAATCAACAGTTAGTGGCCCGCCTTCTACTATGTTTCCAACTATTTGTGAATTCTCTCCAGAAACTTGGATTCCGTTACGAAGGGTACCTGTTACCTTTATTTTGTTGTTAAATATGTAGGAAGCTGTTCCTGCAGCAGCACCCATGCGTTGTCCAATTCCAATTGGGTGATACCCACTTAGTTTATCTGGAGATAATATAACAGTAAATCCATCTACTGTGATTATCCCTAAACCACTTTGAATAGAAATCACAGTATTTTGATTTAGACCGGTACCCGGCCCGATTATTGTTGAATCCCTACCTGCAACTGATTTGAGTGTTAAGTTTGGAACAGTGATATTAATGTTTTCATTGTAAGTTCCTGGATATACTAAAATGGTATCTCCTGCTCCAGCGGCACCCATAGCAGCATTAATTGTAGCATAAGTTTTACCTGGACCTACTTCGAGAGTAGCTGCACTAACTGGATTTAATATCGTCAATATGGATACTATTAATAATATTCCTATAATTATTGATTTTATTTTTTTCAATTATAATTCACCTCTATTATTTTATAGTTACAAAAATTAACGTTTCCCTATATATAAGGATATGGAAAAAAATAGGGAAAATATGGAAAAAAATCAGAGTAATTTTTTCCCTTTTTCAGTTAGCTCAACTTTCTTGTTTCTCCCATTTCTATGGACAATAACATATTTCTTGGATTCAAGGTATTTGATATTCTTTCTGACAGTTGGCCTTGTCATTAGAATTAACAGAGTTAAAATTACGCCAAACGTTAGGTTGTGAGCAATAATTTTCAAATATCGGTTTAGTCATATAATCGGTTATTTTTTGGATTTCTTTCTTTCATGCATTTCTTTTTTATTTTCTTCAACTTT
>JAKQTP010000088.1 GCA_029563035.1 archaeon
TATCTTTTGGTGATAAAATAAAATATGATTTAGATGCTTTAGGACTTGAAAACTTATATAAAGTTTTAGATCACAAACATTTTATTGAAAGAGCAAAACAAGACATAGAAAGAATAATCAAAGGAGCAAATTGCAATGAAAAATGACATTGTCCTAAAAAAAAATAAAGAATTAAGTGATTGCCTGACAATTAAAATTAGTTATGAATGGTATTCAATTTTAGAATTGTTAGGGAAAGTATTACTTGCAAATAAACAAAATGAAGTGCAAGTATTAGAGCATTTGTTAGAATTGCAAGAGGAATATGCTGATTTGGAAAATAAAGAAGAGGACTCAAATGAATAAAGTAATTTTAATAGGTAGATTAACCAAAGATCCAGAATTAGGGAAAACAAGTAATGGTAATAGCTTTGTAAACTTCCAGCTTGCAGTTTCAAGGAACTATAAGAACCAAAAAGGAAATGTGGAAACTGATTTTATAAATTGTCAAGTGTGGGGAACTCAAGCCGATAATTTAGCAAAATACATGCGTAAAGGTAGCCAAATTGCAGTAGAGGGTAGCATCCAAATTAACACAGCTAATGTAAATGGTAAGATCGAGTATTACACTAAAGTTTTAGTTAATTTAATTGAGTATTTATCTAAAGCTGAAAATAACAATAATGCTTCAGGTGTAAGTCCTTATGAGTTTAATCAAGAACATAATGCAAATAGTGGTGGTGTCGGTATAACTGATGAAGATATACCTTTTTAGGAGGGGTATATGGAAATAATCACTTTCTTTGAAAAGCTCGATAAAGATATTTTAATTTTAACGCAAGAGGTAAAACTCTTTCAAATAAAGTTAGATTTTATCATTGATGCATCAGCTCCACCAATGCCAAAGGATATAATCTTTGGAGAACCGAAAGGAAATAATTTCTTTACAGCTGAAGAACTTTACAATGAAGTTATCAACCTACAAACAACAATAGATTTATTGCTGAAAGCTCTGGCGGAACTAAAAGCAATGAAAGATATTATTGAGAAAAACCTAAAAGATTTTATCAAAACAAGTAATGATCTTGAGTATTTAATCATTAAAAATCATTATATTGAAAAAAAATCACTTAAAAAAATAGCTCAAGATTTAGGATACTCATATCAGTATATTCGCAAAACACATACGGAAATAAAGAAAAAATTGGGAAAATAACACAAAAAGCAACATTTTAGCAACAAAAAAGCAACATTTATTTTTTAAAAAGTGTGATATAATGTAGGTGTGTAAGTATGTAAGTAAGTAAGTAAGTAAAAACTTATTTAATTTTCTTTCGTCTTTTTTGTGTTTATTAAAAATAAGGATTTTACTTCATATGTTTAGAACCTACTTTAAACATTAACTTACTTTATTTACTTACACTTGTGTTTTAATTTCTTTAATCATTTTTTAATTCTTGTTTGATTAAAAAAAGAGGAAAGAGGAATAAGCTTTAAGATTAAGTTTATTCCTTTTTTTATTTTAAAAGTTACATATACTTAAGTATATTTTTTATATATTTAGTTTACTTAAACAAAAAATAAACTAATAATTTAATTAAGTAAAGGGGGTTTTAGTTTGAGTAAAAATAAAAAGAATAATACCTCTAAAGCTAAAACTTCTACTAAAAATACATTTTTTAAACCACCTAAATTAACTGAAGAACAAAGAGAAGAATTAGCTGTTAAGAAACCTAATAGAACTAATAATCGTAAAAATAAATATGAGTATTGGCTCACTAAAGATGGCTTGTTGCTTTTAGAGTCTTGGAGTAGAGATGGTTTAGATTTACAACAAATAGCAAAGAAAATGGGTATTGCTCCTAAAACTTTATATGCTTGGAGAACTAAATACGAGCTAATAGGTAATGCTATAAAAAAAACACAAGAGTTAGCTAACTTAGAGGTTGAAAATGCTTTGTTTAAAAGAGCTATTGGGTATAACGAAATTGTTAAAGAAGCTATGAAAGTTAAACAAGGAAGCTATGAAGAAATAGTTTATGTTGAAAAAGTTATTCATATTCCCGGCGAAGTATCAGCTCAAATCTTTTACTTAACTAATCGTAAGCCAGAAAGATGGACTAATACACAAGCTCGTAAAGTGCAATTGGCTGAGCCAGTAAGTGCAGCTTTAATCTCTATTACTGAGAACTTAAACCGAATAGAGATAACACCAACAAAAGATGACTTAGTAGATTTATCTAAATATAGAACTAAAGAGGAAAATGCAGATGGAACAACAACAAGCAGTAACTAATGAAACTCAAGCTGTCATTACACCATTTAATTTTAGTGAAAAGAGTTTAGATTTATTAAGAACTAAATCAAGCTTTGATATTTGTGAGGGAACAGCAAGATCCAGTAAAACAACAACACTTGCATTTAAGTTTGGGCTGCATGTAAATAGCTCAAGTCATATGCAGTTTTTTATAGCTGGAGCAACTCAAGGTGTAGCAAGGCGAAATGTAGTAGATGAGAAAAATGGTTTTTTAGCATTATTTAGAGGTTGTGCGAGAGAGGGAACTAATACAAGATATGGTAGTCATTTAGTCTTTACTGATACTCTTGGCCGAGAAAAGATAATTTATATCTTTGGTTTTAAGGATAAAGCAAGATGGCAAACAGTATTAGGATCTACACTTGGCGGTGGTATTATTGATGAGATTAATATAGCTGATGTTAGTTTTGTTAATGAAGTATTTAGATCTTTAATTGCAGTTGATGGTTTTTGGCTTGGTGCAACACTTAACCCAGACAATCCAGATAAAGAGATCTATACGAATTATATCAACAAATCAATTCCGCTTAAGAAATGGGAACATGATATACCAAAGCCAATTTTAGAAGATTTAGCAAATGCTGATGAAAAAATTAAAGGAGCTATCTATTGGCATTTTAATTTTAATGATAACCCAATAATGACTCAAAATAAAGTAGATTTGTTTAAATCACTTTACCCTAAAGATAGCTTTTATTATGCAAGTAAAATACTTGGCTTGCGTGGTGTAAGTGAGGGAGTAATCTTTAAAATGCTTGATGATAGTTATTTAAGTAAGTCAAGCGAATATATTTATCGAGCTCAAAAAGTCATAATGGATGATATTGAATATCTATTCAAGACTGATGCTTATACTAAATATGTATTTGGAGTGGACTTAGGGGGAAACCAAGAAAAAAAGGGAACACGAATAACATTTACTGGTTTTCATAGGCAGTTTCAACAGCTAGATGTTTTAGGAAGAAAAAAATTAATCAGTGAAGAAGCAGTAGCTTTAGTTGTTGAAATATGCGATTTTATAGAGAAATGGTATAAGCAAGTGCTAACACCAATTAAAATAGATGCAGTTTACATAGATGGCTATGGTGCAGTTAATGTTTTACTACCAACAATTAGAAAAGAATTAGTTAATAGAGGCATAAACTTAAAGGTGCGATTAGCTATTAAATATGGCAAAAACTCAACTAAAACAACTGATAAAGCAACTGATGCTGATAGACACTCAAGACTGATGACATTATTGTTATTATTCAATTTAAGAAGAATAAGATTTATCAATAACAGTGAGGGTAGAGAACTAATAAGACAGCTTAAAACGCTTGTTTATAATCCTAAAGACAATTTGCCATTAGATGAAAATCAAGATGCAATGGATGATTATGATAGCTTGTGTTATACGATAACACCATTTATTACTGAGCTAAACGATAACATTATGCGAGATGAAGAAAGGAAAAGATTATGAGTTTTGAAAGCAAGATTTTACGCAATAGACACAATAATGATTATGGGTTTAATATAGACCAACGATATAGACAAGAAGAGGGTGCAATTTGGTATGAGGGCAAAAGTGAAAACTTAAAAAGGTTTTATACTCAAAATCTTACTAATTTGCCTAATCCAAGTGCTGATTTTTTTACAGCAAATCAAAGCTATTTTTGGAAAGTAGTTGCAGCTGAACCACAAACAAAAACTACTCATTCTGG
>JAKQTP010000089.1 GCA_029563035.1 archaeon
CTCATAATTAATTTTTTTTATTTTTACTTTGATAATCTAATAAAGCATTTTTAGTTTCCTCTCCCCATATACCATCAAGAGTTCCATCTTTTTTAGTAGATTTAGGCAATTTATAACCTCTATTTCTTAATTCTCTTTGTAGTGCTAATGTATCAAAATTCTTTTTATTAATATCTAATTCAAGAAGTTCTTTATCTGAATAGTATTGCCTTATGTATTTACTTCGTTTAGTATAATAATAATTCCGATGTTTTAATAATTTATTTGATATTTTAGATGATAGAGGAGCATTTTCTTTGAACTTATCTTTATCTGGATTATCTCTAAAATATAGTCTATCATATATATTGTAAGGTTTTCCTATACCAAAACTCAAATCTTCAATATTACTAATATCCTTACCTGAATATATTCCTTTATAAGGGTTTAAATCCCATTTATCCCAATATGAAATATATTCACCATTTTCATCTTTTCCTCTATCTATTGTAAATTCTCCCAAACCTGTACCAATATCTCTAATAATATATCTATTTGGAATTACTTTTCCATTTTTATCTCTTGCTGGTTTTATTTCACCTGTTCTAATACCTTGTGCAATATAGTCTTCATCTAAATGTTTAAAAACATAATCTTTAAACTCCTTTGAATTAATTGAAAAATATTCTTTGTCTTTTTCTTTACTATCGGAAGGTTTGTACTTAGATATGCTTACAGTATTATATTTTTGAGGTTTACCTAAATATAAAGATAAAAGGTCTTTATGCGTTTTTTTATTTTCTGGTATTTCTCCTTCAATATCTAAGTAATCTACTTCTTTTTCATTATCCAATACTACATTTTTCATTTTAGTTATTGGATTTTTTGTATGATATTCAAAATCATAAATATTATCTTCCATTCTATCTCTTACAATATTTGACTTTAACATTTGTTTATCAGTAATACCAGTTTCTTTTAACTGTTGTTCTGAAGTTCCATCATACTTAGTATTAAACCTTCGATTATTCCACATAAACTCTTTTTCTCCTGCTTTTCTTGCAGCAGCATAAGCAGCATCTCTACTCCCTTTATCAGAATAATCAGGTACTCCCCAATTTTTAGGATTTAAAGTAGCTTTGATTTTATTTTTAACTTTATCCCAATCAGGGAACAAACTCCCATCTGGAGCATAATCAGCTTCTTTAGGTAATGTTTGTATATAGGCATTTATACAATCATCACAACCATCTTTAACCATGTCCATCACCTCTTGTCTATGTTTAGCAGGAATTACAGCATAATGTCCTTCTTTTGATTGTATTAATAATTCCCCACCTTCTACTTCTATATTTTGCTTTTTCATATTAATTGTTATTTATAATTAATAAACCATATTTAGCTTTAATATCTTTACCTCCTCTTCTTATAGTTACTCCTTTATCAGATATAGTAATATCTACACCACCGTTAGAATGCTTAGGTTTTCCTTTAAAATCCTTAACTATCTTCCAATCTGTACCTTTAACAGTATTAGTTAAACCCATTTTAGCACAAGGGTTTCCTTCTTCATCTGTATAAGTTATCTCAGACTCATTAATAATATTTAATCCTAAAGCTTCATATACAGCATTGGCTAATTTAGGATTAGATTCAAATAGTTCTTGTACGTCCTGTTTTTTAGAGATATCTTTACCACTTATATCTCTTAAAATAAGCTTTTTATTTTTTAATTCTCTACTTATATAATCATTTCTTAGTTTTATTAAAACTTGATTTTCTAAATTTATTAAGCTATTATTTATAACTGTATTACCTTCTTTAGATAGTAATAAAGATACATAATTTACTGGTACTTTACTGAAAGCTTGCACAAAAGAAGTACGTTTAGATAATAAATCTAAAGCTTTAGTTATTTTGTTACTATCCAATGAATATAATCTTCCTAAAACACTTCTTATAACGTTATCATTTAAATTTTTCTTCATTATAATTAAAGCTTCATCATAACTAGTTATTCCATTTAAAATATTAGATAGCTTATGTATAACTTCAGTAATAGGATAAGCTTCTCTTAATCCAAGTTCATTAATATCTTCTTTTGGAATACCTAATAATAAGGTACGTACATTGCCAGATATATGCTTATGAATATTAAATTTTAAATTTCTATCATCTCCATATAACGATAAACTATCATTAGATAATTGATCTTCTTCTGTATCATCTACTATACTATCTAAAGTTTCTACTTCTTCTAAAAGTTTCGATCTTACTAATTTATTTCTATATTGCGATATTATCTCATATCTAAGTTCTTCATTTTCTTCTAAATCTTTATATAAATTAGCTGAAAACTCATCTTTTATAATTAAAGGTAACTTTATTTTATTTTCACGAAAATCTTTAAACATCTTTTCAACTAAATCTTTATTTATGTCGAAATCGTTGTTTGATAAATAATTACCAAGTAAAACATCTAAAGATGAAAATATTTTGTTTATTATTCTCGGATTAAAATAAATATCATATTTTTGTTCTAACTTGTAATTTATAGTAGAATCTATATCACTAAATACCCTATCTTTGAAATTACCATTTTCTATATCATAAAAGAGTTGATCTATAGTATAGGATTTATTTAATAAAGACTTTATCCAATTAAAAAACTCCCATATAAGTTTAAAAAACCAATTTTTATAAGGATTATTTTTATAAGTTTTTGTACCAGAAGATTTTACATAATCAACAAATTCTTCTGCTAAAGTTTCTTTTATTATTCTATCTTCATCTTCACCATATATTTGTTTATACTGGTCATATGTACCATTTTCTTTAAACTCTCTTAATTTTTCTTTTAATATAGGATTATTTTTAGCTTCATTTA
Organism: archaeon; assembly: GCA_029563035.1. The sequence continues at coordinate 2,867 of JAKQTP010000089.1, forward strand.
ATATATCTCTTCTTTCATCTTCAGTTAATAGTTTAAATGCTATTTCAAGAGATTCATGATCTAGAACAGCTTTTGAAGCATTTTCTACTAGTTGTATTACATTACCTATTGTAGCGCCCGAAGCTTTACCATTTAATAAAGAATCTACTATGACAAGTTTTACTGAATTACCAAATCTCTTTTTAATAGTAGCTTTTTTCTCATCATTACTTATAGGACTATTATAACTCTTTATTAATGAAAATTCTTCTCCTTCATGATAATCTTGAATAAGTTTTTCAAGTAATATAGGTAATGTATTTATAATATCTGTATTCTCAAATAAAGAATCTAACAAAAATCCTCCAGTTACAGGAGAGTAAGCTTCATTAATAGAATTAATAACAGATAATTTTACGGTATCTAAACTATCCATTATATTACTTAATAATATACTACTTTCTGTATCAAGTTTAATTTCAGGAGAATTAGCCATTCTATCTAAAAATGATATTAACCATAATGAATGTTCTAAAGAAGAATTTAAAAAATCGTTGTAATGTTTTACTAAAACTTTCGTTTCTTCTTCTTGTTCAATAAGTTTTTTATCTTCTTCAGATAATCCAGTAGTTAAAGATGGATATTTTTCTTTTATAAATTCAGAATATTTTTCTACATATTCATTTAAACTAGTTTTTTCATTTTTATAAGATTCTAATATACTATTTAATGTATTATATAATAGATTACGTATTTTATTTACTTCATTATCGGCTGATTTAGTTGAAGTTGTGTTTAACAAATCTTGTATTAACTTTACACTTTTATCTAAATTACCAGATTTTAAGTTTTGATCTAGTATATCAAATGCTTTAGACATTACATCATCTAAAGGTTTATTCATAAAATATCTTGTTAATATTTCTGCTTTAGATATATTAGGATATTTACCACTATTTAATGCTATTTTATAAAATTCTTGTAATGCTAAGTTTATTACTTCATTAATAGATGTTTCATTATTTCCAGTAAAAGCTTCTAAGAATCCATAACCTGTCGGAAGCTCATCTAATGTTTCTTTTTCTTCTATATCTGTGTCATACGATATATATTGATTAAGAAATAAAGGAAAACCTTTATAATTTAAATTTGTAATTTTTGCTCTGCTACTTATATAATCATTATAGTTTACATCTATGAAAGTTAATTTATCATTTTCAAGTTTAGCTATTTTAGTTTTTTTATCTAAAACAGATTTATTTACATTATGATAAAAACCAGGAGTTACATCGTTACCTACGAGATCTCTTGATAAAGCTTCTACTAATTCAGGATTTAATATAATATTATTATCTTTAATTATATAAAAATTATATATCTTACCGAAAAGATGTATTTTTGGAATACCATCTTTAGATAATAATCTTAAAAAGAAATGATATTTAGGATTTTTATTTAATAAATTATTTGGATCTTTATATAAAGATTCTAATCTATCAAATAAATTATTTAACTCATTATTAAGAGATAACTCATCTTTTTTATCTAGATTACTTGTACTTAATACTCTTTGAATTAATCCTATACGAGATTCTAAGTTTACTAACATATTTTCAAATTCACTTCCTTTATCACGTTTAATGTTAGCTACACTAAATCCTACAATATTTTTTATAGCTTGTATTAAATCAACAGATGAACCATCTTCTAGCACAAGATCTTTTCTTAAAGCTAATTTTCCATTACTATATACAACGGAATTATTTAATAAAGCCTCTAATAATTTTATTACTATTTGAGCATCACTCGAATCTAATCTATCCATTACAATAGGAACATCGGTTTCATTATATGTTATATAGGGCATACCTTCAACAATATAACTATGTTTACTTGCTATTTTTATGGATGAGGTTATATCAGTAAATTCATTCAATCTTACTAAATCAATAGATTTATTTGCTTTTCCTATACTTTTATTTTTAATAGAAATCATTAATGGACTACTTAAAGATAATTTATCTAATTTACTTTTTATAGGATTTATAAAGGTTTTTTTATAGCTTGATCTATATACTTCACCAATGGTTTCTGTAAATAATTTTTCATATTCTTTATATAAACTACTATTTGAAAAATAATCGTTATATTTTTCTCTATAAAATCTTTTACGTGTTTTATTTAGTATATTTTGATATATTTTATTTGCTTCTAAATCAGGATCTTCTTCTTTTATATTTTTTTCTAACCCATTTATAAATTCTTTATCTTTTTTATTCGAATATTTTTTCATCAATTCTATCTTAGAATTTTCGAATTCTTGTGATAGCTTGGCTCTTAGTTTTAAAATATCTTCATATAAATTATTATAAACCATTAGTAATTTACTTAAATCTTCTTTAGAAGCTACAAAATCAAATACTCCTTTAAACATGGACTCAAACTTACTAGGATTAATATATCTTGGATCTGGTAGTTTATATCTTAGTATTCCTGATGTAGTATAATGTTCGGCAGTTGCTAAACTAAAATGTGTAAATATCCCTCCATTGGCATCTTCATTTGAGAAATTTTCAAGATTTTGTGTAAAACCTACTGTGTTATCTTCTTTTAAATATGCATAAGATTTTTTTGCTGGATTATATAATACTCCAATTAATGCATCATCAATTGTAATCTCTGATCCTGAAGCTTTTAGTTTTCTATCTAAATATTCTAATACAGGTTTTGGATAAAAATCTTTAGCTTTTAATATTCTTAATTTATATTTAGATGCTTTTAATTGATTTAATAATATATTTGCACTTACATTATTTATAGTAAACATATTTTCTACTTGAGCATCTAAAACAGAACTCTCAGCATTTTCATCTAAAAGATTAAGTATATTAAAAGTTTTTAAAGCCTTATCATATTTTTCTTGTGTTATAAAATCTTTTTGTACTAAGTTTAGATCTTCGTCATTACTATCATCAACTGTAGGAGGATTATCCCCAGTATTACTATCATAAGTATTTGAATTAGTAATTACATCTACAGTATCATTCTCTATTTTATCTTGTTCTAATGCTTTTAATTCAGCATCATATTTAGCATTGATTTCTTTTTCTCTTTGTATAGTATTAGAAGATAAAACAACTCCATTTCTAATTAAAATTACACCATTCTTATCTTCAGCTTCAATAATTCTACCAACAGAGGAAACTTTAGTTACTGTTGCTGGTATGCTTACACTTCCATTATTTACTTGTACACTATCACCTATTTCAAACTGACCTATTTGACCTTCTCTTGAACCTGTATAATTTGAATTAATAATATTACCTTTTCTAACTTCATTAATAGTTAATTTTATTTTACCATTATTAAAAGCAAAAGAAGCTTCTCCTTTTGTAGCATCATTAAGTAATTTTTCAAGTTTTTTTACTAATTGATTAAATAAAGTTTCATCTTCATTTGTGAACTCTTTTTCTAATTGCTCAACAAGTTCTTTATTTTCTTTTAATATTTTTTCACCTTTACTTATAGCTTCTTGCTTATTTTGTGTAGGGGTATTTATTAATTTAGATTTACCACTATTTTTATCTAATTCTTCTTGTCTTCTTCTTTCTATATCAGCTATTTTAGCTTCTATTTCAGATTGATTAGACGTAGTAGGTGTAGGTTGTTCTTCTAATGCTTTTAATTCTGCATCGTATTTAGCATTGATTTGTTTTTCATTTACAACATTTACGACCACATCTTTATTCAGTAACACATATTCCGTTCTTCCCCGAACATCTTTGCCTTTTATTAAATCATATCCTTGTTTTCGATATTCTTCTAATTGTTCTTTAGTTACTCTTTCAATATTACCCAATTCAAGTATATTAGCATCCTCTCTTATATCAAATCTATGCAACCCCTTACCTGTTTGATTTGAATAAGTTTCTGCCCCTGATTTCTGCGTTTCATCATATAAATAGAATCCAGCATAATTTCTGCCTCTTTTTTGCTGTTTCTCAGCAAGCCTATTTACATCAAGGTCGTTAATGTTGAAATCTTCGCTTAATCCACCATGATAAAAACTTTTTGTTTTTTCTATGGTGCTTAATTCTTCCTGCCTTCTTCTTTCTATATCAGCAACTTTCTCTTCATAAGAAGATTCAGTTTTAGGTTTAGGTTGTTCAGGTGTAACTTTTAAACTTTCTCTCTTTTGAGCAACTCTATCTAATTCTTCTAATTCTTCTCTTGAGATAATTATAGGACTTATAGTCTTTGAAAAACTATTTTCTACTTTTGGAGTATGTGAAAAATATACAGCTTCTGAAGGTAATTCTTTGGGATCATGATGTATTAAGTCTGACCTTATCTTCATATCATCAGAATCAGATTCTTCGTCTAAATTTGTTTCTATATTATCATAAACTTTACTAAATGGTACACCATTACCTTCTAAATCAGTTAATATTAAATAATTTGATCTATCATTATGATTTAACTGAAAAGCTTTATTACTTAAATCTCCATTAGTTTTTATTTCTCTAATATAAACTTTCTTTGGGATTTTTATAAACGTTTTAAAATTACCCATTTTATATAATGCAACATAATAAGTATCCATTGAACTTATTATTTTTAAGTTGGCTGCTGGATTTACTACAAATGTATGTCTATATTGTGTTTTATTAAATGGTATAATTTCTTGAGTAGGCATATAATATTCTGGAACACCATCTTCATTATATTTTTCTATATAATCTACATCTTTAACTAATTTAGCTTTTACTATTACGTTAGGATATATCTTATTAAGCCTTAATTCATATCCCATAAATTTTATTGCAGGATTATATGAATATTTTAGTTGTTTTATTTTCCATTTATAACCTTCGTATTCTGCAACATTTTTTCGTATTTTTAATTTTGGATCATTTTTATCCACATCAATTACAACGTAATTTCCACCATATATATTTTCTAATTTAGTAGCTTTTCTAATTAATCTATATCCTTTAGATTCTTTCAAAGCTGGTGAAGAAAATACAATAGCTTTGTAATTTGTACCAGGAATAGTTGTTGAAAATCCATTTAAAAATGTTTTTTCTGCTTCACTTAATTTACTGTATTCTTTAAAACTTATTATTTTATTAAATAATTTAATTTTATCAAAATCTATATTAAGTTTATCCGTAGTATTAAACACAAAAGCTATTTTATTATTTATATATAGCGTATGTTTAGCTATTAAACCGATTAAACTATTTTCATCTAACTTAGTTAATTTACCTAATATTTTTATTAATTTATCAAAATTATCTTTTTGTTCATTTATATCTAAATCAAAATTTTCTATTACTTTTTTATGTTTGCCTTTATTATAATAAACTATAGAAGCAGGAGCTATATTTAGACTTTCTGCTTTTTCTTCATCAAGATCTTGTATTTCAGTAGTATTAAATATTACAACATTTTCTTCTGTATGTTCTTGTTCTTGTTTTTCTTCAGTACCTTCTATTTCCTTTGGTATTTCTAATTCTTCCTGATCACTTAGTTTAACTTCCTTGTTAAACATATCTATGTTAGATCTCATATTTTCTTCATCTATGAAATCTATATCTTCAGGTATATCTTCTATATTTTCTTCTGCCTGAGCTTCTTTTAATTTTTCTACTAAAGCTAAATTATCTATATATATTATACCTTTAGAATTTGATGTTTTATACATATTACCATTAAATGGTATCATTGTATAACTAGTTTCATCTTCCCAAGTACCTTCAAAATTAGATAATTTTAATATATTGTTAGGACTTAAAATCCATTTAGTTCTATCTTCTTGCTGAGAATTTATAACATAAAAAGCTCTACCATCGTCTAATCCAAGTATATAATAAGGATTTCTTTCTTTTGGAGTAACTTTTAATAATCTACCAACAGCGCCAATATGTACATGTTGATCTTCTGGATTTTCAAATATTACAAAAGCTTTATCAGGTTTTTCAGCTGTAAATACACCACTAGTACTAGGACTTTCTCCTTTAACAAATTTAAAAGCATCTATTGTATCTTTATATATATTTGAAACATTATTTTCCTCTGACATAGTTTTTTCAGAAGGTTTTTCTTCAGCTTTGGTAGTAGTTTCTTCTTCAGCTTTAGTAGTAGGTATATTTTCAGCAGGTTTCTCTTCAGTAAGTTTTTCTTCAGTAGGTTTCTCTTCAGCTTTAGTACCAGGTTTTTCTTCAACTTTAGTACCAGGTTCTGTTGGGTTTTCTACTACTTTTGGACCTTTATCTTTTGGTAAATTTATATCTAATAATTCTATTTCTGAAAACCAATCATTAAAATTTTCTTGTTTTATTATATCAGTTTTTAAAGATAAATCTGTTTTTTCATCTATTTTTATGTTTCTATAATTTATAGTATAAGATTCATCTTCATTCTCAGTTAAATTTATAAGTTCTACTAATCTATATTTATTATCAGTACCTTCTTCTTTTCTATATAAATAAGGTTGTGCTGATAATCTGTTCATTTTAGATTTAAATAATACTTTATTTGTATGTGTATAGGCTTTATCTATAATGTTTTTTATAGTAGATCCTTTTTTGCTATCTAGTTCTTTAAGTATCATCGTTACATCTCTTGCTATGGATATTCTTCTACGGGATAATTTAGAATAATCATTTGCTAAATCTCTTACCTTTTCTAAATCAGGTAATAGTCTTAAATCTCCTGATTCTTTTATAAATTTAAATACTTTATCTACATAAGATTTATTAACTTGTTCCATTAAAGCATATAAATGTATATTATCTTTATTTGTAGTTTTTAAGATAGATTTATGTAACTCTTCATCTAACTTTTTTTTCTCAGCAATAAATTTTTCCTCTTCTAAACGGTCAGAATTTAAAATATCAGAAATAGTCATTAATTCTGAATTTATTTCTTTGATGGTTTCTGTAGATTTATTTAAAAATTCAGTAATTATTTTAGATTTTTTAAATTCATTACCAGGTTCTTCTTTAATATCTATACTTTCATAATCATTTAAAAATTGTTTGAGATTGTTTTCTAAATTAGTAACTGTTTGTTCTAAGGTAGAAACTGTATTTTGAAAATCTGTATCAATAGATTTGGATTTTAAATCCGTAATGATACTATGTAAATTTTTAAATATTTCAGGATCTAATTTTATTTTATCTTTAGAATATATAGTTTCTAATATAGGTCTTAAAAATTTTTCACGATCTATTATATCTTTATCTGAAACGGAAATATTTATATCTGCATTAATAGCTTTTAATTTTGTATCTATTTCAAGTTTCATATCTTTTAATCTTGTATCAATTTCTTTTAACATATAATTGTCATGTATGAACTTTGATTGTGTGTGTATATCTTGTCCTGGCATTAAATCTTTTACACGATTAGATAATTCTTTTACATACTTAGCTCTTTCTATTAATTTTTTATTTCTTTTAACTACTATATCAGCTATTTCTTGATCACTAAAGGATTCAAAAGCATTACTTGTAACATTACCTGATTCATCTTTTATAATGGATAATTCTTTTATTTCATTTATTAAATTTTGTCCTTCTGGTTTAGATAGATCTATATTAGTAAATGCTTTTGATTGTGATACGAAATCATCTAATCTTCCAACACTATTTAGTGTACTTAGCAGTTGAAATATTAATTCACTTTCAGCATTTTCATGTTTAAATACATCATTATCTTTTAATGCAGCTTCTTTAGCTAGTTGTAATGCTGAACCCGCAATATTAAAATTAGCATAACTTCTTAAAATATCTATATTTTTATTTAAATAATCTACAATTTCTTTAGCTTGTTTTCTATTATATTTATCTGTTTTCAAAACTTCATAAATACCACCAGATATAAAATTTCCTTTTTGAAATGTTGGAATACCTAATGTACCTAATACAAATCCAGATAAAAAATTAATAGCTCCTTCACTATTTGTAGCTCGGTCTATACCTTCTGGTATAGATTCTATAAAACTAGAATAAAGATTTGATACATTTTTAAATGCATCAGGATTATCTATAATATCATCGACTACTGAATATCCAGTATTTTCTGCAATAAATTGAAGATATTCTTGACTACCTTCAAATGTACCATTTTGTACTAATTTTACAGCTGTATTTATAGGTCTAAGAAATTTTGGAGTTACTTTTAAACTAAATCCTTTTAATATATCACCTTCTATACTATGCTTTATTGAATTACTTATTCTATAGCTTCCTAAAAAATGTGAACCAAATTGTAAAAATTCTGTGGGAGCTAATATAGCTAAGTTCATTATAAATATAGAATTCATTAAGGAATTAGCGTATTTAACAACTTCATCATCTCCGAATAATTTATTACCTTTTTCATCAACTGCATTACTTAACTTATCCATTATCTGATCTCTTGCATTTAAAGCTTCTACACGAGCTTCTCCTTGTATTCCTAATAATGTAGAACTTACTCCAGTTATTAATCTATTTGTACGTTCTAAGGTTGAAGCTGTTTTTATTATTTTATCTATTTCAAGTCCAGATAATGCTAAATTAGTTTTACTAGCATCTGTAGTTATAATTCTTGCTAAATCATCTAATTCTCCTTTAGCTAATTTTTCTCCAAACTTCTCACCAAGTTTACGTCCTATTATACGTCTAGTTTCTGCTTTAAGTCCTTTAGAAATTAATGCTCCAGCACCAGCACCACTTAAATATGTACCTATTGCAAAACCAAGATTTTTTAAAACATTATCTGCCCAAAAATTAGATGTAAAAACTTTTTGTCCAGTATTTCTTTGTTCCCAATCACTTGGATAATACGTTGGTAAAACGTTTTCTAACTCTGCTTCAAAATCTTGTATTACTGCACTTACTGGATTGTTTATAAAATCTGATAAAGGTTCATCTGAACCAATTGAATTTACAAGTCCAGCAGCTGTACCAACAGTATTATCTACCATGGTTGCTAAAGCTATACCAATACCTTTTGTAGCTGCATATAAATATTCTTTTGCATTTGATTGTTTAGCCCAAGCTAAATCCTTTAAAACATTTATATTACTTATTGCAGATGTTCCAGCAGCTTTTGCTAGTTTTCTTTCTTCTTCTGTTACAGGTTCAGCATAACGTCTTCCTTCTATAAGATCTGGGTTTATACGTTTAGCTATATCTTCCAGTGTTGTACTTGTTATATAATTTTGTTTTTCTTCTTCATTTCTAAAAGTTTTTGTGGGAGTTATAGTTTTATCAAAAAAATCTAATTTATTTAATACATTTTCAATATCTTCTGGAGATATTCTAGCTGTTACAGCTTTTCTACTAAATTTTTCATTATCTATTAATTCAGTACCTTCTGGTGGTTCATCTGGTAAACCAAATTGATTAGTATTATTCATTTTCATATAATAAATTACCAAAGAATACTACATCTTGATAAGATTGTAGTTTAACTATATTTTTTAAATATTCATCATCTAAATTATTAAATAATTTAAAATTATTTTCTAACATTTTCTTATAATCATCATTAGTTACTTCATAACCTTGTGATCTAAGATCAAACATTTTTCTTAAAGTTTCAAGTCCTACTGCCATATTTACAAGAGTTTCTCTATTTTCAAAAGGTTTTTTACCTTCTCCTATAGGTACTTCAACATTAGTTTCTTTATCTATAAGTCTAAATGAATATCCTGTTTCTGTACTATCATCTATATAAGGCATAACAGTATATTTACCTAACGATATTCCTTCTTTATAATTAATGCCTTTATTATTCGTTAAAACATTTGCAGCGTTTAATTCGTTTATTATAAAATCAATACTTTCACCACTATCATAAAATCTTAATATATTAAGAAAATCTGTTACAGCATTTTTAGTATCTTTAAAACTTTTTCCAGGAATAATAGATCCAACAGTAGTGTAATTCTTATCATTATAGTTATATGTAAAATTAACTAATAAAGAACCACTAAAAGGATCAAAATTTAAGCCATTAATTGCTATTATATTTCCTTTACTTAAATTTGCTTGTTCGTTTGAAGATACAGATAATGCATTCATATTCTTTAAATTATTAAACATTTTTAAAGTATTATCATCATACCCAGTTGATGTAGGAGATGTTCCAGTATTTAT
>JAKQTP010000099.1 GCA_029563035.1 archaeon
AATTCTAAAAACTCTGAGTATGTCATTGGCAAGGCCCCGCACTGGTGATCTGAGGAAAAAGGTTTTATCTTCAACAGTTATTTCAGAAAACTGTAACCCTGCAATAGCCTCTCTAATTTTTGTAGTTGAATAATCAATAGAAGCTCTTTTCAATTCTATCTCAATGGTTCTCTCTATTAAAAAAGCAATGAAACATAAAACCATATGTCCTCTAATTCTGTTAGGATTCCAGTGAAACATAGGTCTTGTTTCCAGATGTGATTTAAAGACCTTAAAAGATTCTTCAACTCTCCATAACTGGTGGTAATACTCTAAAATCTTCTCAGCAGAAGTAATATCACAATTGGTTTCTATTCCATAATATCCGTCCCATTTTTCATCTTGCTGAATTTGCTCATATTTTAATTTTCCTGTAACTGTGGATGCTATGTCTATATATCTTAAAGCTCCTTTCTGTGATAGAAGCCTTCCCCTGTTTTTCTCAACCATATTTTTAGCTTTTTCTATCAGTCTGTCTCTATCGTGTTTGTCTTTTCTGACTCTTTTATTTGACCAACTGCATATTATTCTGTCATTTTTTACAGACTCTCTAATAATCTCTATGATTTCCTGTTGACTAAATTTAAGCTTTTCCAACCTCTTATAAAATTCTTTGCGATAAAAAGTCTTATCTTTTAATTTAATCAATTTATCAGTATCAAAAACTTTGCCTTCTAATTTATTTATAGTTTCCTGAGTAACTTCAAAAATCTTTATTTCTTTATATTTAAATTCTTCTTCTTTATCATCTGTAGATATGGATATATAATCTTTTTTGCAAAGCACTTCTTCTTTGACCTGGACAGGCTTATTTTTTAACTTTGAACTTATTATATATTCATAATTACTATTTTTTATTAATTCTATATTCTCTTTTGATAACATGGCCCGGTCTGCTATAAATATCAATTTATTTATCTTAAACCGTTTTTTTATTTTCTCTATGGCATCTTTTAATGTATGACCTTCATAAATATTGCCTTTATACAATTCAAATCCAACTGGTCTTCCTTCCAGATCCACTAGCAGGCTCATCACTATTTGTACTTCATTAAATTTACAATCCTTACTATATCCAAAATCTCGTAATGTATCACTTCTCACACTTTCAAAATGGAAGGTCGTTACATCATATAATACTACATCTACAGACATCTGGAATAAATCTGTATTTTTATCAAATATATACTCCTCCAGTTCTTCTTTCTTCTCTGACAACAGATCGAGAGCACGGTAAAGATGGTGCAATTCATTCTCTTCTATTCCATAATAAAAGCTTTGCTTTTCGAAAACACCAAGTTTACTTTTAGGAGTAAACAGTCTGTCTACAAGCATTAGAAATATTGCGGAAAAATAATTGAATTTTATTTTTCGACCTCTACCTATTTTTTTTAGTATTTTGGGAAAGTCGAATTTTTCCCATATTTTTTTTATTAACCTTACTGCTCCCCAGTTCTTTCTATACTTCTCCTGAGCAGTATCAATATCCAGTATATTTGATTTCTCATTACAATACTTTATCAGGGATAATCCTAATTTTTTTATTTCTTCTTCATTAATATTATCTATACAACCAAAGGAAGCAATGGATTTATGTTTTGTTTTTCCATCGTCCCAGTAACTTTTTATAATATTTAAATATGTTCTGCCTTTTGTTGTTATTTTTCTTAAAAACATTTTTTTCACCAAAGATATATTAACATATAATTATTGTATTGTAAAGATATTTTAGGTAAATAAATTTAAAAAGTTTTCACCAG
>JAKQTP010000112.1 GCA_029563035.1 archaeon
ATATGTAAATGCATTTGGAACTGGTGCTTTTGTGGAATATCTCGACAATAATGAGATATCAATTGACTTTGTAACAGCATCCAATATTTATCCGCTGAGGACAAAAAATAAACAAATTATTGACTGTGCTTTTTGCACAGAACAACAAGGCAAAAACAAAATCTATTTTATACAAAGACATCTTAAACAAAATGGCGTTTACGTGATATACAATGATTTTTTTGACGATAAAGGAAATAAATTATCAAACGATACAATCAAGGATGTTTATTATACAAAATCACCATATCCATTTTTCCAGATTATTAGACCAAACATTGCAAACAATTTTGATATTACAAGCTGCATGGGTATATCTTGTTTTGCTAATGCTATTGATGATGTAAAAGTAGCTGACAACATATATGATAGTTTTGACGCAGAGTACAACTTATCTCGCAAAAGGGTATTTGTTGATGATTCTATGTTAAATGTAGATTATGAGTCAGGAAAAACAAGACCAACATTTGACCCATCCGACCCAATTTTTCAAATGTTCCCGGGGCAAGATGCAAACAGCAAGATACAAGAGATAAACAGTGATATTAGATACGATGCATACATAAAAGGTTTAAATCAAGCTTTAGATATATTGTCTGAAAAGTGTGGTTTTGGAAAAGGTTATTACAAATTTGATGTTGATAATACACAAACTGCAACGGCTATAATATCACAAAACTCAAAACTGTTTAGAAGAATTAAAAAAGATGAAATCATACTTGAAAAAGCACTTACTGATATGGTTAAATCAATCTTGTTTTTAGCAGGAAGAAAAGAAGAAGAAATAAGCATCTCGTTTGATGATAGCATAATCGAAGATACAGAAGCACTAGCAAAAAGAAAATTGCTTGAGATATCAGCGGAAGTTGACGATGCAGTAGGATATTGGGTCGAAGTAAAAGGATTAACAAAGGAACAGGCAATTGAAAAGATGCAAGAAATTGAACTCAGAAAAGGATTAACAGAAGAAATGGACATTGGAAGTGATGTTTAATGTTACGAGAAGAAGATTACGAAGAAATAACAAAAGAAATAGAAGAAAAAGGGCAATTAACAGAACTTTTGCTATTAAAACTTATTGCTAGTTTTTTAAATATTGAAGATGACGAAGATATTGAAAGCTGGCGAGATAAAAATTTATTATTAGTTAATCAGATGGTAAAAAAAGCAAAAAAGATAATACAACAAAACGGTGTAACTGATAATGATATATCTAAAACTCTTAATCTAGCGATAACAACAGCTTTATATAATCAAGATCTCGTTTACAAAATGGCACTTGACAAAGGGTTAATCAAAAA
>JAKQTP010000113.1 GCA_029563035.1 archaeon
AAAAACATAGGTATAAACGTCGAAATAGAAGAGATTTTGCCTAATTTTCTAAAACAATCTACTACTAATTATGCTTTTAGTAGTGAAAAGGAGTTTATCGAAGATGAAAATGTAGATTTAATAATAGATTTGTTTAGTAAAGTAGGTAAAAAGATAGATGATAGTGTAAAAATAGTCTATGAACACGAGTTGGAGGAGGATGGCAGTGGCGGAATTGAAGATTATGAAGTAGTGAAATATATGCAATTTGCACAAAATTTAAGCTATAATGACTATGTAATATTAAACACGTTGAACGAAAAGGGTAATTTATTGGCTTTATGTGATGAATTGAGCATTTCAAAGGATAGATTAGATAAATCGTTAGAGATATTAAAAGAAAATGGATACATAGATGGGTTTAATGTTACGAAAACAGGTAAAAATTTGTTGCAAAATACTAATATTCAAGTTGTTAGAACATACTATAGATATACGGTAAAACCAGGTCTTGGAGAGCCTATTCTTCCCACCTCACGGAAATTTTGTATACAGATGATTACAGAAAATAGAATTTACACTAAAAAAGAAATAGATATGATATCTGCGAGAGCTGGATTGGACGTGTGGCTCTATAGAGGGGGGTGGTATAAGAACTATCCCTGGTGCAGACACTATTGGCACCAAGTTTTTGTTTTAGAACCGATAAATCAATAAAAAATTATGACATTCGAGGAATTATTTACGATAGACGACATAAAAACAGTGTCGATAATGCAAAAAAACATTAATGATGATGTTATAACTTTGCTATTATCATTAGTAAAATCAATAGATTTTTTGCCACTTTTCAAAGAAAAATTCTTTAATTCATTTTTGCAACGTTGGACTGATGGTACACAGACAGCTGATGATGTTGAATTAAAAGAATATATGTTAAACTATATAACTAAATGTATAGAATATAGGGCTGTAACAACATTAACATATCAGATAAGAGCTAGTGGAATTGTAAGTATGAACGCAGAAAATGCAAATAGGGTATCTGATAATGAAAGAAAGAATTTATTAAATCAGCTAAATAGTGATAAAGAATTTTATAAAAATAAAATGCTAAATTTTGTATATAATAATTACAATGAAAATGTTGGAAACAAGGCTTTTAAAAATTTTGATATATTATGAATTTTAAAGATTTTTTAGATAGTATAGATACATTTTTGAATAACGAAGGATTGTTTGAAAGTCATTATTATGGCTATGTAAACAATGTTTTTACTGAAAAAGAATTGAAATATCCTATGATGGTGTATCATACAGATGCTATAAATCATAGTATATTACAAAATTCTATATTATATCTAAAAATGAATTTTTTTGTTTTTGACAAGTTATTAACAGATAATAGTAATGTATTAAATATTCAGAATGATTTATTAAAGAAGTTAATAAAGTTTTCAAGGTTTTTAAAGTTAAAACATTATGCTGAAAATTTTAATTTAGTTGCTATAAGTGACGAAGCGTATAGTGAAAAGATAACAGGGTGGATATTAGATTGTATTGTGAAGGTTGATACTACTAATGATAGTTGTTGGGAGGAACATATATTATATTTATCTGATGGAATAACAAAATATTATGTAAAAGATAAAATTATAATATATTGTTATGTGGAAGATTATACTGAAATAGAAATGCCAAATTATGATTATTATAATGGATTGACTGAATATCCTGTGAATTATATAGACAAGAAGGTGTTAAGAGATGTTAAGTGGACAGGTGCCTTTAATATGAAAAATTTAATTAAAATAAATAATAATGAATTTTATAATGGTAAATTCACAGGCATTTTAAATTTACCAGTTTGTATAAAGATTGGAGATAGTGCTTTTTATTATAGTAAATTTACAGGTAATTGTAATTTACCAGTGTGCGAATATATAGATTATAGTGCGTTTTTTTATAGTTTATTCAATGGCACTATAAATTTACCAGTATGTGAATACGTAGGTGATAATGCGTTTTATAACAGTGTATTTACAGGAGTATTCAATTGTCCAAATGTGAAGGCAATTGGTGTACAGTCTTTTTATTATAGTTTATTCAATGGCACTATAAATTTACCAGTATGTGAATACGTAAGTGATAATGCGTTTTATTATAGTTTATTCACAGGTGATTTTAATTGTCCGAATTTGCAGGCAGTTGGAAATGTTGCGTTTCGGAATAGTTTATTCAATGGCACTATAAATTTACCAGTATGTGAATACGTAGGTAATAATGCGTTTTATAACAGTGTATTTACAGGAGTATTTAATTGTCCGAATTTGACGACAATTGGGCAATATGCTTTTTATTTAAGTCAATTCACAGGTGATTTCAATTGTCCGAATTTGCAGGCAGTTGACTATAATGCGTTTCGGAATAGTTTATTCACAGGTGATTTTAATTGTCCGAATTTGACGACAATTGGGGATTATGCTTTTAGAAATAGTAACTTTACAGGCGTATTTAATTGTCCGAATTTGACGACAATTGGGGATTATGCTTTTAGAAATAGTAACTTTACAGGCGTATTTAATT
>JAKQTP010000122.1 GCA_029563035.1 archaeon
TATCGAGTAAATCTATTCGTTGTGCAGTAATTTTTCTTGTTATATCTTCATAAATTTGTTCAGCCATCTCGAATTTATTGTCAATGTCAATAACTTCGAGGTTTCCTGAAATCCTACCGCACACAACTGCTATTCCATCGCTTTTGATACTATCCCAACTTTCGCATTCTTGGATGGATGGTAAACGTTTCTGATATTCTTTCCAAGCCACTTTCGGCTTTTTGTCTTGAGCTACAGGTATACTGGATATACCTATCTCACGCAACTTTTTAAACATATTATCTCCCATATCTTATTATTTTTTAAAAATCTTCTTTTTTGTAATAATCTCCCCATATTTCCTGGATAAGATATTCAACCTCTTTCTCTTTATAGGTATCGAACTCCCATATTTTTTCTTCTTTATTCCACATACCATTTAGTTTTTTGGCCTCTTCTATAAATTTTTCATTATATTGGGCTTTCACTGTTAATTTTACCTTTTTGCCTAAAATAGCAATTACATCTAAATTTTCCATACTCTTTTTATTTTTTTTACAAATTTAACTTATAAATCCTTTTAAATCAAATTTTTATGTGTCTATTTTTTACACTTTTTTATTAAATTTTGTCAATAAATTCTATGATATATAACAACTATTTTATTGATATAAATCAATCTTTTTATTGATATAAATCAATTATCTTATTGATAAATATTCCTTAATTACTTCCATAAACTCATCTACACTACGCACAATCACGCACCTGTAGTTGCCTTCTTCGAGACTTTTGATAACATCTACCTGCTTTTTTCTCAATCTATCGTTGCCATATTTAAATTCAATAAACAAGCCGTTGTAAAGGTAGTTTCCAGCCGCTAAAAACATATCTGGGGCTCCATCCAGAAGCCCCTCTGCCTTGAATTTGTTATATAATTTTATGCGCAATTCATCGTCGTAAATAGGCACTTCGTTACCTATCTTTATTAATCTATATTCGTATTCTTTATACTGATACTTAAACCACTTTACACAAGCGCTTTGCAACTTGCTATGTCCATCATAATTTTTCTTTTCCATAATTTTTATTTTTTAAAATATTCGTCTACTATTTTTTTTAACTCGCTGAAGCTATTTACCCTCACACGTTTGTATTTTACACTATCTCTTTCAAAATAACTATCGAAGTTATCAGCGTTTAGGTAATTGTCATAAAAATAGACAGCTAATCCGATTTTGTTAATTTTTCTTACGTGTAAAAGCAAATCAGGTAAATCATCATTAAAAATCAAGTTCATATAATCAGTAACGTAATAGACGCTTTTTTCGTAATTTATATCATAATCTTTCGTAATTGTAAAGAAATAATATAAACTATCATTTAACAATCTATCATATTTATACAGCCAAATTCCACGTATCGTATCAGGAATTAAATTTAGTTCGTTTTCATTACAATCATCTAACTTTTTATAGTAAATCTCTCTATTAGTAGCTACAGTAGTATATTTGTAATCTTCTTCAAAATTTTTAGATAGACCTAAAAATTCAATTTTGCCGTCTAAAATTTCAAAAACGGCTACTATATTATCATTAACTTTCATATCTTCATTTTTTAAAAATTCAACTTCAAAAATTTTGTTTCGATTTTCGGTATCTCTTGTCTATAAAAGCACTCCATCTCACATTTTTGACACACTTTATAGTCGCAGATTGGTGTGTAACTGCTTTCATCTGAATTTTCTATAAATTCATCTAATCTATTCGCTAAATCTTCTATCTGTAAGCACATTTCGTCGAAATCAAGGTATTTTACCTCCCAAAAAAGTATGTCCGTGTTTTTCGTGCTAAAGACCAGGTAATAAAAAGGTATATCCTCAAAGCCAGTTTCTTTGTAAATTAAATATTTGTAAATCGCAGGCTGCAGCACGTGTGTGGAGTATTGAAAATTCCTATCATCCCAACCAAAA
>JAKQTP010000124.1 GCA_029563035.1 archaeon
TGGATAATAGAATACGACTATTCTTTTAAACATCCGGAAGAGATTAATGACAATGAAATAAAATATCTTGCCTACTCAGGATTTTTCCTAAGGTTTTATCCTGTTATAGACAAAATAACCAAAGTAAAACATATAGTACCACCAGAAATAATTGAAAAAAAATGGGAAGACCCATATTTTTATAATCAAAAGGAGAGTGAATATTGATGGTAACAGAACAAGAACTTTTTGAACTTATGGCTGATCTGATAGAGTGGAAAAGCCAACTGAAAGAAGAACTAGAGGAAACGGAAGAAAAGTACAAAAACTTGAAAAGCACTATATGCAATATAATGCTTGAAAAGAATGAACTACAGAAAAAGATAAAAACTAAACACGGAAAGACGTTGACATTATTTATTAAAGAAGTAAGTTATTTAGACAAAAAGCTATCAGATTCAGAAATTATAGAAAAGTTTGAAACCTGTGAAGAAACGAAAGATTTAGTAATAAAAGAGTACAAAAAGTCAGACATATTGAATTATAAAAAATCACTTGAAGGGAAAGAAACAGAGCTTGACGATGTAGAAAAAGAAATAAACGAAATAATTAATGAGTGTTTTAATATTGGCAAAAGGACAGAAATAGGAATTAGAACCACAAATACAAAGGAGTGATAATTATGGCAGAAAAAGAAATGGAAGTAAAAAAGGATTTTAACTCTTTGGTTTTCAGTGAGGAAGGAAAAGATTTTTTGAGCAATTTAGAAAGCATGAAAGAAGTAATAAGCTTTAAGTTTTTGGACAAAATAAAAGTACCTTCAGGTGCGGTACCTATGTGGACGATGAAAAACTCAGAAAGAGAGGAAGAGGTAATAAAGAGTTTTAGAGGTGTCATAATAGGAGTACAAAGGACAAGAGCCTACTGGGAAAAAGATTTATCAGACGGAGGGAACAATCAGATTCCCGACTGCATGTCAGTAGACGGAATAAACGGAAGTACTTTTGGGAACTGCACTGCGTGTTCAAAAAGCCATTTTGGAGTAAACAAAGAACCACCAGAATGTGCTGAAAAGATTTTACTTTACATACTTCTTGAAGGAAACATGATGCTTCCGGCAGTTTTGCAAATACCGTCAACATCAATTAAAGAGTACCAGAATTATTTGATGGATACTCTAAAGTTTGGTAAGGCTTTAAACATGGTAGTAACGGAGTTTAGCCTTGTTAAAGCTGAGAACAAAGATAAGATAGCTTATTGCAAAATAGCATTTAAAAAAGTTGATAATTTGACAAAAGAAAAAGCTGAGTTAATAAACAGATATGTAAAAGAAATCTTTGACAGTGTAAAATTAAAAGCTTTCATTGAAACATCACCTGAGACTGAAGAAATGCCTGAAAGTTTAAAGAAGGCAATATCCGAAGCAAAGGAAGAGATTAAAAAATGAACCAAGGAACAGAAATAAAAGAAATAATGAAGTTGACAGAGTACAAGAGTGAAGCAATACGTAAAGTATTGCAAGCGCATAATGAACTAATGTTACAGGAGATAATGACAGGAAAAGAAATAAATATAGCTCAAGGAATAAAGATTTTTCCTGTTTTTAAAATCGATGAGTATAGGATAAAATTAACGTTAAAAACAAAAATCAGTAAAAATACAAAGGAAAAAATTATAGCTGCATATTTAAACCTTAAAGGTAAAAAAGAAAGAAAGGATATGTTATAATTTGTTGATGGGGGATCTTCCCCCTCAACTTTTCTGAAAAGGTTGGTGTGGTATGCTAGATATTATTGACTATGCTCAAAAATACTGGGATATAGGATTAATGATTATTCCATTAAACGGTAAAAAAGCTTTAACTTCATGGGAAGAATATCAAGAAAAAAGGCCTATGACTGAAAACTATGTAAAGAAGAATTTTTTTAATTCTAATTGCAATATAGCAATAGTAACGGGAAAGGTTAGTAACATTATTGTACTTGATATAGACAATCAAGAAAGCTATGAAGTAATGAAGAGCATACTTCCGTTAGATACACCTGTCTGCAAGACAACCCACGGGTACCATTATTATTTTAGCTATGAGCAAGGCTATAATAATATGACAAGGACACTTACTAACGGACTAAGGAAGTACTTTAACAATCAGAATCTGAAAGTAGACTTAAGATCAGATGGAGGTTATGTAGTAGCGCCACCGTCCATACACCCCGATTCTAAACAAGAGTATGAATGGATAAACGATATTGTGGAATATGCTCCGCAGTCTATGCCCACATGGTTAAAAGATGTCATATTAGCGTCGAAGAACATAGTAACGCCAGATTTTATACAAGACGCACCAAAAGATTGGATAGATTCGCTACTTGAAACAGGAGTACAGGAAGGTTCAAGGAATGATACAGCGGCAAGGATAAGCGGATATTTTTTCAACAAAGGCTTATCCAAAACAACAGTATTACACATATTGACAGATTGGAACAAAAAGAATGAACCGCCTTTAAACGATAAAGAGCTTAAAACGATTATAGAAAGCATATACAAGAAACACCTAGAACATGATACTGTTTTAGATGATAAAGTGAAATTCAGCATGATAAAAGGAATTTTAAACGAAAAAGGGATAGACAACGAAACGCTGTTTAAGATACACAATATTTACTCAAACATAAGTTATGACAATAAAAAAGAAGATGAAAATCCCGAAAACGCTTTAGCAATTATAAACAATGCTTTAGG
>JAKQTP010000158.1 GCA_029563035.1 archaeon
TACTGCAAATCCTCAAAATTATGTTTTGCATAAAGTTCCAAATATTATATTTGCAACAATTGGTATTGACTTTGGCGGTAATGGATCAGCTAATACATTCCAATTAACTGGATATACGCAAGGGCTTAAACAGGTGATAACTCTTGATGAGTATTACAGCAAAGATGAGCTAGATGCAACACAACTAGCTAATGAGTTTTGCAAGTTTGTCAAAAAAAATCAGTTACAATATAAAATATTGGAAGCTTATGCAGATAGTGCGGAGCAAACAATAATTAGGAGTTTTAAAAACGAGCTGGTTAAGCAAGGTATAGCTTTAGTTGTAAAAAACGCTCGCAAAGGTGAGATTACAGAG
Source organism: archaeon (assembly GCA_029563035.1). The sequence goes on from JAKQTP010000158.1 coordinate 356, forward strand.
CGTATAAGATTTTACAATATGATGTTTGGTTGTGATGCATATAAAATAATGTCACATTGTAAAAAAACAATAGAGGCTTTTCAAAATGCGGTATGGCAACAAAATACAAACAAAGATATAAGGCTTGACGATGGCAAAATGAATATTGACACATTAGACGCTCAAGAGTACAGCACGGAGAGTTTGATGCAACAAATAACACAAGCAATACAAGTGAGGAGTGAGTAGATGCAAAATAAGACACAAACAATAGAGGATATATTAATAAACTTAGGGCATAATGTCTTAGTGACAAAATGTCACAGGCAAAAAGAAAAACTGTGGAAAGATTGGTATCAAGGCTGTAACAGCTGGCATGCAGTTAATATTTATAACGGTAAACAAAATATAACAAGAACACGCAAAACATTGAATATGGCTAAGAAAATGTGCGAGGATAAAGCAGATCTGCTTTTAAACGAAAAAGTTAATATTACAGTATCTGAAAGCAACCAAGCACTTTTAGATAACATACTTGATACAAACAATTTTTGGGTGCAAGGAAATGAATTGATAGAATATGTAAATGCATTTGGAACTGGTGCTTTTGTGGAATATCTCGACAACAACGAGATATCAATTGACTTTGTTACAGCATCTAATATATATCCTTTACGCACAAAAAATAAACAAATTATTGACTGTGCTTTTTGCACAGAACAACAACAAGGCAAAAACAAAATCTATTTTATACAAAGACATTTAAAACAAAATGGTGTTTACGTGATATACAATGATTTTTTTGACGATAAAGGTAACAAGTTGCAAAATGATACAATCAAAGATATATATTATACCAAATCACCATATCCTTTTTTTCAGATTATTAGACCAAACATTGCTAATAATTTTGATATTACAAGCTGCATGGGTATATCTTGTTTTGCTAATGCTATTGATGATGTAAAAGTAGCTGACAACATATATGATAGTTTTGACGCAGAGTACAACTTATCTCGCAAAAGGGTATTTGTTGATGACTCTATGCTTAACGTAGATTATGAGTCAGGAAAAACAAGACCAACATTTGATCCATCCGACCCAATATTTCAAATGTTCCCAGGCCAGGATGCAAATTCAAAAATACAAGAAATTAATGGCACAATACGTTACGATGCATACATAAAAGGTTTAAATCAAGCTTTAGATATATTGTCTGAAAAGTGTGGTTTTGGAAAAGGTTATTACAAATTTGATGTTGATAATACGCAAACTGCAACGGCTATAATATCGCAAAATAGTAAGTTGTTTAGAAGAATCAAAAAAGATGAAATAATTTTAGAAAAAGCATTAAAAGACATGGTTAAATCAATATTATTTTTGGCAGGACGAAAAGAAGAAGAAATAAGTATATCTTTTGACGATAGCATTATTGAAGATACAGAAGCACTAGCTAAAAGA
>JAKQTP010000172.1 GCA_029563035.1 archaeon
CAAGTGAGGATTTGCCCGAGCCGGAAAGTCCAGTAATGACCACTAATTGGTTTCGGGGAATATCCACATTAATATTTTGTAAATTATTAACACGAGCTCCCCGAATTTTTAACCAATCATGGTTATGTTTAGAAGGCATAGGTAAAACTACGTAATTTAATTAAATGATTATTATAACTAAAAAAAAGCGGTTAGTCAAAGCTCCTAACCTTGTTGTCAATTTATTAAGATTTATTTTGTAGTCTTTAAAATTGGTCGCAATTACTGAACAAAGCGCGAACCTTTTTTGAACAACAATTTCTGCCTTAATGGACAGAAATCCGTCCTTGTTTTTTACCGCCGTTTGTAAATTAACTGATTTTGTCCGCAAAATCAGCAAAATTGTCAAACCAGTATTTTCTGTAATTTTCCAAAACTTCAGCAATCCCTCGTCGTGGCTTCAATAAAAGTTTTGTATTTATGGTCAATCCATTATATGAAAATTTTTTGCTTTCTTTTTGTTCGCCAATTTCAAATATCTTTGAATAACCGTCAATTTTTCTATATCCGTCTGCGTGTTCTGTCCCTTTGGGATCAACGAATAAAATTAAATATTGTTGGTTTTTTTGCATCCAAAAAATGAAGTCGGGTTTGAAATTGGCAATATTATTTTCCTTTGGATTGTAATAAGGAATTAAAACCTCGTCTAGAGTTTGGTCAAGTTTTGAAAACATCCACCAGTCAAATTGCCTAAACACATTGTCCGGTTTAGTAAGGTATTCTTCCAGTTGCTCAATAAATTTTACCTCGCTGTCAACATTGATAATATGATTCAGGTAGTCAATTTTTTCTGTGTCCGAAACTATTACCGGAAGATAATAATGATTAGCTAAATACTTGATTTTGATTTTTTGATTTTTTATTTCAAAATTCTCCGCCTCTTCAAACAGAGTCCTTTGTTTTTCATATTCTTTTCTGGGAATTTTGCCGTACTGCTTATTTAACTCTTTTTGCCTTTCGGGATAGTGTTTGGCTTCTTCTATCTTCCGTCTAATTTCTTCGTATTTCTCACCATCGCTAAACCTAACTTTTTTGAAATGCACAATTTCGTCTTCCAACTCCTTAAATTTTTCAAATTCTCTGCTTTTAATTCCAAAATAGTCAAAAATCCGGCTAAGAATTAACTCCGGTTCAAGAAGTGATGGCTCGTCCTTGTCCAAAGTATAATATCTATCTTTATTTGATTCAGCAAAACTTTCACTTGTCTTTTTTAAGACATTAACTTCGCAATCATATTTAGCTAAAGCGATTTTATCGTCTAAAAATTTGTAGAATTGCGAAGTTATGTTAAAATCTTCACGGCTGATAGGATATTTTTGTGGGTCTTTTTCCTCAGCAAAAATTCTCTCAGCGGTTTTATACACCGGCACTAAAAGAGTGTGCTTTTGTGCTTCTGGATTTAAAATAAATGCTTCACCCAAATTTTTATCTTGCTTCTCTGCTTTTAGTGTGGCAATTATTTCCTTCAGGTTTTCGGCGTTAGTGCCAAAAACAAATAAGCTTTCAATCGGCAAAATCAGATTTTTTACTTTCTCAAATAATTGCTCTTGTACAGCTTCAACATTAAACAAATTTTGGAGACGTTTTCTTTGGTTTTTTAGCGGTTCGATTCTTACACCCCGGCCTACTGATTGCAGGACAAATTTTTTAGCGTCGCTTCCAACCCCGATATTTATGAACAAAAGCAGGTTTGGCCTGTTAGAATCCCAGCCCTCATAGAAAGAGCGGGAACCCATTAAAATATTTATGTCAGAATCATCATAATTAATTCGTCGGAAATAACTTTCATTTTCAAAACTTTCATTTATCTCATAGTTATCAAGTTTATCTTTTAGCCAACCGGAGATATCGCCGATCTTGATTAAAGCAAACGGTTTATCAGCTGTCATTAATCGAAAAATCAATTCTTGCCTATTACCAGGAATTTTCAAAACTTCAATCTTGCCCGGCGTGTTTGCGTTCAAAACATATTTCAAAATATCCTTATAATCTAATTCTGAAATTAAATCAGCGTTGATAACGCATTCCAACTCTTCAAATATAAATCTAGCATTATTACTAAACTCTTGGATAAGTTCATCTTTTGCTTTTTTGAGTAAATCGGCTTTAACTTCATTTTTCGCGATTTTTTCTAACTCTCTGAAAAACAACTCTAAATCAGAATCTTCTGGATTAACAGAGTTCACTAAGGTTAAAAGAAGCGGGCGATGATAAAGTGTACTATCAATCTGCTTTATTTTTTCAAAATGTTTATTGATATAAGTTAAAAGTAAAAGTGTTTTTAGAACAATTTTCTGTTTTTCCTGAGGCGCAAAATCTGTTTTATCTTTAAACGCTAGTGCTTCTTGATCCGAAACATAAATATGCTTGCCATACCCTTCTTCAACGAAGTTTGAAAGATTGAAGTTAAAAGCACAGGTCGCAAAGTCTCTCGGATCAGTAAAAGTCGCGGAAAAATTAAATAAAAAACCATTTCTTGAAAGTATAGAGTATAAAATCTGCCGTTTGCTGTCTTCTTTATCACCCTTGTGGGCTTCATCTAAAAGAATATACCATTGTCCATTATTGTCGTAATTTTTGAAATTAATGAATTTTTCTTTTTGCTCGTCGGAAATTAAATCTGAACGGTAATAAAAAACAGTAATTTCGTTTTTGGAAAATGGTAGGGTATTTTCGCGCTTGACGCTTTCATAATCTCTCAAATTTTTGAGATTGATTCTTGTGTCAAAGTTAAAGCTGTTAAACTCCTCAACATGAGCTTTAAATTGGTCCAAAAGATCATCACGGTGAGCTAGAAATAAAATATCCCGAGTCGGTAACTCTCCTTTGGCAATGAGTTTACCTAAAAGCTCAATCATTTTAACAATAATCAATGTTTTGCCTGAGCCAGTCGCCATCCAAAAACTCATTCGGTTGATGAAATAAGCAAAAGAAATTTTTGAGTCTATAGCGGGATAATCTTTATCATATTCTAGGAGATATTTTGCCGTTTTTTTGCCTTCTTTCTTTTTCAAGTCGTAATCAAAATTTTCCGTAAAATTATTATCTTGATAAAGATTGAATAAACTCTGCTTATTAGCTTTTTTATCTATAAAATAAAGCCATAGACCCTTGAGTGCATTTTGAAGGCCTTGCTTTTGAAAATCAAAAAGCGTTTTGTCTTTTGAAAATCGGCTTAAATCAAATCCCTGCCACTTGATTGGCAAGTTTTCAAAAGAAATATTTTTTACGATGTCTTGCAAATATAATTTCATAATGCCAATAGATTAGTAACGATTTTTATTAATTTATCTTTTTCTTTAGGAACACTTATTGCAACCAAAAGTGCCAGTGTAGTTAATGTATTATCATTAATTTTTTTCTCTCCGTTTTCTTTATATAAATAATTGTTTTTATTCAGATAATAAATAAATAAAAAAGAACCTATGCGTTTATTGCCATCAACAAAAGGATGATCTTTGATTACCAAATATAATATATGAGCCGCCTTTTCTTCCAAAGAGGAATATAATTCTTTACCATCAAAAGTCTGGTAAATATTTTTTATAATAGCCTTAAATCTATCTTCATTTTCTTGTCCAAAAAGGTTACTTGCTTCATTTTTTGCGATTAGGTCTTTTTTAATTTTATCAATCAATTTTCTTGCTTCATCATATTGCACGACATACTTTTCTTTAGCTTTTTTCGTAAGTTTAAGTTTTTCCTTGTCATATTGCTCAAGCAAAGTAAGTGTTTTCGAGTAAGAGGAAAGCAAACTTAAAATTTCCTGTTCCTGTCCGACAAGCAATTCGTGTTTTGATTTTTCCTGTAGTAGAGTAATTGTTTCCTGTAAATCCTGAAAAGAGTTTTGATATTGCAAAAGCCTTTTTTCGTTTAAAGTGTATCCCTTAACTAAATGCTCTTTTAATGTTTTTGTTGCCCAGATACGAAATTGTGTAGCACGATTAGAATTAACGCGATATCCCACAGAGATAATTGCATCTAAATTATAAAACTGTGTTTTATAAGTTTTTCCATCGTTAGCAGTATGTTCCAAAATGGAACTAACTGAATTTTTATCTAATTCTCCCGATTTAAAGATATTATTTAAATGTTTGGTGATTGCCGGTCTTTGCGTGCTAAATAAAAGAGCAATTTGATTTTGCGTAAGCCAAACAGTGTTTTCTTCAAGACGCACTTCTAATTTTGGTCCTTCTTTAGATTTATAAATAATTACTTCGCCCTTTTTAATTTCTTGCTCTTTCATAGAATTTTATTTCCACCAAATCAAGGGTTTAATGAGATAGTAATTTAATCAATTTTTCAAATATATAAATTTCTCTTTTTCTTTTTGGCGGGACAAAAGGAACTAAAATTTTATATTCTTCAAGTTTTTTTATTAGCCGTAAAGATGTGACCTTGTTTGCTTTGATGTTTTTATTTAATTCGCTATTGGAGAAAATTGGATTAGAAAATATAAAATCAACAATTTTAGAAATATATGGGGATTTTATAGACTCTGTTATGCCATTAATTTCTTCAATGAGATTTCTTATTTGATAAATTAACTCTTGGGTTTCTTTCGCTTGATTTTTAACAGAAATTAAAAAAAATTTTATCCACTCTTCGTAGTTATGCTCTTTATCAACTAAATGAAGATAATTAATATAATCATCTCTATGTTTTTCAAAATAACCGCTCAAAAATAAAATGGGTTGGTAAAGCAATTCCTTTTGGTATAAATATAAAGGAATAAGTAGTCTGCCAATTCTTCCGTTTCCATCTTCAAAAGGATGAATTGCCTCAAATTGATAGTGGATAATGGCCGATTTGACTAAAGGATTTTCGCCGTTTCTCAAAATATAATTTTCTAAATTTTCCATATAATCCCTTATTAAAATCGGTTCAGGGGGGACGTAGGTGGCCTTTTCTATGGTTGCCCCTTTTTTTCCTATAAAAACTAAATTTTCTCTAAACTTACCTTTATAACTTTCCCCCCTTGCTCCTTCTAATAAAACACTGTGTAGTTCTTTGATAAAAGCAATATCAAGCTTTCTATATTTCAAAGCATCTATTGCTAAAATCATTGCTTTCCTATAATTAAAAACTTCGATTGTATCATCGTATTTTCCTTCTTTTGTCGCTTCATAGAAAAAAACATCAGAAATAGTGCTTCTGGTTCCTTCTATTCTTGAACTCACGGTGGCTTCTTTGGTGATGAGTGGAGATATTAATAGAGAAGGATTTGGAAGATCTCTTTGTAATCCGTCCAATTTTCCCAATTCAAAAGAGGCATTAGCCAATTCCTCGGCAAATTTACCAAGATCAAGTTTAATTGGAAGTTTTTGAGGCCTTGCAGTTTTAACCATAAATGTTACACTAAATCAATTTTCTGTTACATTTTAATATAAATGTTACACTAATGCAACATTTTTATGAGACTTCCCACCAAATTAAGGGCTTAATGAGTTTATAATCTAAATCTTTTGTATTAATTTTTGTTCCGTCTTCAAACTCTACTTCATCATCACTGATTTTCTTAATCCATTTGCCGGTAAGATTAGACAATGTTTCGGCAATGTCTATGTTTGGATAGGGTTTTGCTAAATCAACTTTGACTTTTTCTTTTTCATAATCAATTTCTAAAGCATCAAGCATTTTTTCATCTTTCATAAAGACATATTCTTGATAAGGAGTCTTTGATGGTGAATTAAACAAATCACTGTCTTCATATTTACATTTTGCCAATG
>JAKQTP010000251.1 GCA_029563035.1 archaeon
GAGATTTGCAAGATGGGTAAACCACAAAGCAGTATTCAATACCGTAGAATGGTCGCAGTACCGTTAATTACGCACAACTATGAGATAACAGTACATTTGATTTATATAGTTACAGCAATTTTAGTGAAATGAAAAAAGAAAAATACACAGAGGAAATAAAAAACCTTATTTCAACAATTTTTTTAGGTTGTGGCATAATTGCATTATCAATAATTATTATAGTAATTCTAATAAGTTTATTATCATATTAAAATAAAAAAATGGGAACAATAATAATAAAAAATAAAACAGTTGGCGGAGATTTATGTCATCAAATTTTTCAAATTCAAGAATATAAAGGTGAACAAATTTTGGTTATATGTAAAAAGGTTTTTACAAAAAACATTGACAGGTATGATTCTGATTTTGAGTGTTTAAAAGCAAAAAACGGTTATAGATTATATATGAAAAATTTTTCAATAAGATTATCAACATTAGAACTTGTACTAAATAAATTAAAAAATGGAAACAATAAAATTTAGCCAGAATTGGAATTATAAACTTTTTACAGAAAATTTTACCACAATTAGATTATTTAGTAAAAAGTATCAAGTCGGAAAAATGTATGAAATTGAATTTAATGGGAAGAAAATAGAAGCTGAATGTATTTCTGTAACTCCTATTTTACTCCATAATATACCCGAATATGTTTTTCTAACTGATACAGGATATTATAAAGACGAATCTATAAAAATGATTGAAACGATGTATAAAAAGCATAATATTGACTTTTCAAAATACCCTATGGCTATTATTGTTTTGAAGCAAAAAATAAAATATTAATTTTTTTTTCAAAAAATGTATTTTATATTATATTTTTTTATATCTTTGCTTAAAATATAAATTGTCTTAATCCCTACTATTGTAGGTAGTGTTTCACTTGTGTTTTGTTTTGTTTTGTTTTCAATTAGGGTGGTATTCCACCCTTTTTGATTTTATATTGTTTTATATTATTATTTTTGTAAAAAAAACAAAATGGAAGAAAAAAAATTTGATATTGTAGTATTAGAAAGAGAAGAGCGATTGTCTTTTATCTCAAAATGTAGGCGTAGATGTATGCGTGAAACAGAGATAATAAAAGCCGTAAAATTAGAATTAGGGTATGAAAAATATTCCGAAAGAGATTTACATAATGATTATGAGCTTCTGATTTCTGATTGGAGAAAACGAAAAGAGGCGAACATAGATTTTTTGCAAATGGAGGAATATATGAAACGCCAAGAATTAATCGATGAAGCGTGGCAGCAATGGGAAATATCAAAAGAAATTCAAAGAGAAAGGCGTATAACAAAAAGAAGAAAAGGTTTGGATAACTCTAAACAAGCGGCTGATGAAGTTGATTTTACAGAAACGGCAATTGAAAAACAAGGGTTAGGAGAGGCGAAATATTTATATCTAATTGCTCAACAATTGAGCGAACAAGCAAAAATAATGAGAACCCAACAGATATTGGATGCCCAAGTTGAGAATATTAATTTGTCGGATGCAAAATTCAGTGAAGTGAAAAAAATTGTTGACCAATTTAAGCCGAAGAAGATTGGAGTAAAATCTGAAACTTCTGAAAATTCAGACACAACGTATATTCACGTTACTAATGAAGTTCCAATGGAGGAACAAGAGGAAGATATATCAATGCAAGATTTAATTGACAATGAAGAATAAAAAAACATTAAAAGATAGGTTAAAAGAAAAAGATGCTTCATTGATAATGGCTGCAAAGAGCGATTTTTGGACTTTTTGTATGTGTATGAATGAGGAATTTTTTAGCAAACGACCATATTTATATGCAATTGCAGAGGCATATCAAAACGTTTTTAATGATTATTGTTCACAAAAAGCCTCTGTTGCTGTTGTTAATATGCCACCAAGAGCTGGAAAATCATTTATAACAAGCCATTTTTGTACTTTTTGGTTAGGGCACTTCCCTGACAAGCCTGTTATGAGAAATACTTGTACGGCAGAATTGTGTAAAAAATTATCAAATTCGACACGGTCATTAATGGAACTACCACAATATAAGATTATTTTTGAAGGTGTTGAGGTGGATTATAAGAGCAGAAGTTGGAAAAGTTGGAAGATAAAAGGAGCAACAAGGGCAACAAGTTATTTTGGAGCGGGTGTTTCCGGTAATATTATTGGAGAGGGGGCGGCACTTGCTATAACAGACGACTTATATCCAAGCATGGACGTAGCGTTATCAAATACTCAAAATGAATTTGTTTTGAATTGGTTAAATTTATCTCATCACTCACGTAAAGAGCCATTTTGTGCAGAGATACACATTGGAACAAGGTGGACAAAAAGAGATGCATTGGGGGAAACCTTGCGATTTGGGTGTGATTATTTTGTAAAAATTGCTGCAATTTTAAATGAGGGAACTTATTATGAAAGCAGTTTTTGTGAGGAAGCAATGCCTTTGGAACAATTAAGAAAAGAGCGTGATAGGTTAGGCGGAATAGATAGTATGGGTTGGCGGGCAGAATATATGCAAGAGCCGATTGAACGTTTTGGACTTTTATTGCCGTTGGATGAACTACAATTTACTGATGTTGTACCAAAATACGTTTTTTCTTGTGTTATGATTGACCCCGCAAACAGAGGAGGGGATTTTTTCTGTGCAATTGAGGTTGTTGTTGGTATTGATAGGAAATTTTATGTGAATAAAGTTTTATACAATAAGAGAGGGATTGAGGCAAATGCAATAGAGTTGGGTAGGTGGTGTGAAATGGGAAATATTGATATTTGTAGGTGTGAAAGCAATGGAATTGGGTTAGCTGCAATTATAATGATAAAAAATATGTTGCCACCGAGTATGAATTTTAGTGGCTACAATAACAGTATCCCAAAGGAAATTCGTATAAATATGGGTTATGAGTTTATAAAAAAGAATTTTATATTTAGACGTGTAACAAGGGATAAAGACGAACAATATCGGCTGTTTTTGACTGAAATTTCAACATATAGCAACATAGATAAGTCTTTTAATCCCCATGATGACGGAATTGATTGCCTATCTTCACAAGCAATGCTGTTTAAAACGCTATTACAGAGCAAAAGGATGCAAGTTATTAATGAAAAAATATCAACAATTGCAATGAATGAAAAAAATGAATAAAATTTCAGAGAAAAAAATATTAAAAATTATAACTTTTTACTATAATTGGTACAAAAGATATACATTTTTAAGGTACAAACTATCAATTTTGTTTTTAAAAATTAAATTATTTGTGCTGAATAACATTATTTTGTTTAAAAATATATTTAAAAAGCATTAAATTTGTGTTTTTTATTGTTTAATTTTGTACTTTATAATATTATTAATATTAAAAAAACATTATGGCACTAACAAAAATTCAAATTGGCGATACGGGAACGGTTGCAAAAGCTAAAATTGATGCCGCTTTTGAGCAAGTTGATACAAATGTAACAGATATTGCAGCAGTTAAGAGCGGTATTGTAGATATAAATGCTGAAATTGGGCTGATAAAAGAAGGTATTGTTTCGATTGAAAAACAACAAGGATTAGATACGGGGGATATTACAACTTTAAAAGGCAATGTTGCAGCTGTAAAAGCCGATATTGTAACAATTAATTCTTCAATTTCGGATATAAACAATGGAATTTCATCATTTAATACAAAGATTGAGAATATTCATAGTTATTCCGAGTTGCCGAATGAATTAAAACAAACGATAACTATTGAGAGTAATGTAAACAAAAGGTATATTAAAAAGACGGCAACAAGCCAAGAGGTTACTATTGATACAACAACTATGGGTGATGGAACTGCAAATGGAACTATTGAAATTATGTTATATGATGGAGATTTGAGTTTCGTTTCTACAACTGCAATAGATATTATGGGCGAAGTTGCATATACCGCCCCCGCAATTATTCAAATAAAACTAATGCAAAACTATTTATCTATTTGCGATATTTCCGCAGTTGGTGGAGGTGGTGGGAATTTGCCACCTATTGATGATGTTCTGTATGGAATGAAGAATCAAGAATGGACACCCGTAGAAAATGAAAACCTTTATATTGTTGTGGATAATATTTATGAGATAGAAAATCCACAATTGGGACTTTTAGCATATAATACAACTAATGAAGAAGCCGTTTCAACTGTTTCTGATAATTTTCCAACAGGATTGACTGATTATGCAATGGTCGGAGTTGGCGATTCAATCTATGTTTTCGGTGGAATAATTAATACCAATTTCCAAGATACAATTATAAAAATAGACATTCCGACAGGAACTGTAACAACTTTGACCGAAACTTTGCTTGACGGAAT
>JAKQTP010000002.1 GCA_029563035.1 archaeon
CAATTCTCTTAAACCTAAATTTATTGCCTCTTGCAGATTGGCAGATAGATACATTCCAATCTTTTTTCTAAAAGCCTCTCCTTGTGACAATGTAACTATACTATTTTCATTATACATTCATATCTCCCTTTCACGATAAAAAATAAGAGAACAAAAATTGTTTTTTATTCAATTCTTATTCTCTATATATATTATATCATACTTTATTTGATTTGTCAAGTCTTGTCTCAATCTATCATTATGATAAATAGATTTTACAACAAGACTATCATCATTAAGAAAATTTAGCCCGTTTATAGAATAATTATAAGGTATTCTTATTAGTTTTATATTTTTTAGTAGGCAGTATCTATTCTTTGCCCTATCCCTCTCTAAAGAACTTAGATAGCTTTTCGTCGTTTTATGAAAGAAAGTTTGGGTAAAATGCTGTCTTCCATCATATTCAACTAAGGTATCCAGTTTGCCATTTTTAAAAAGAGCGAAATCGAACCTTAAATAATCTCTTTTGCCTTTCAAGTCAAAGAAAGAATATTCTCTTTGATAAGGAATGTTATTTTCTATAAATATTCTTTCTAATATCTCTTCTGTTTTTGACATTTTGTTAATAATCCTAATTTTTCAGCTTTTTCAGCCGATAAAAATCTATCTGGTTGTTTTAATAGTTTCTTTAATTTATCCTCTGTTAAATTTGAATTTTCCAATATAATATTTTTAAATACTTTAAATTTTTTCTTTGAATAATCCATATAGTATTTCATTTGTGAATATTTCATAAAATCAGGAATTTTTAAACTCTGTTCATGAATTAGGAAAGTAGAATTTTCTCTATATAATCTTTCATGGCATGATAAAAAGACTGGAACAGCCGAACTTGCACAAAGACCCTCTACTATTCCTACAACTGGGATTTTACTTAATTTTATCTCGTCTATTAAGTTTAAAGCAGTTGCAATACAACCACCTTCTGAATTAATCTTTAAAATAATTTTGTCAAGTTTTTGGTCATCTGGAAGTTCTTTGTTTTTTAAATTTAAGAAGTGTATATCAGATATTAGATTTTTTGTGTTTTCGCAAATCTCCTCGAGGAATAAAATTCCTCTATCAAAGAAAAATGTTTCATTGTTAATTTGTGTGGGAGTTTCATCCAACATTTTTTCCAGTTCTTCTTCTGTTGCACTTAGTATTTTTTTCAACTCTTTTTCAGTAACTTCCTTTATTTCCATTCTATTTCCTCCCATTTAATTCTACTAATAGAATTTCTATTTCTTTTTTATTTAAAGTGAAATTTGTAAGTTGTCTTTCTAACTCTTTTTCAATTTCATCTTTTGAATATTCACTTAATTTAGAATAATCAAACACACTATCACCCCTTTAAATATTCTTCTAAACTTTTCTTTCTTTTTCCATTTGCCCATTTAACTATCAGGGCGTAATCTTGTATTTTAGATATAAATTTTACTTTTGGCTGAGATAAGGCTAATTCACTTATCTCTCTTGCAGAAGCCCCATTAAGAATATCTACATAGTAAGACAAACCTTCATATTGTTTTAATAGTTTCATATCATTAGTTCCTACTATAAAATTATAAGGGTTTTGTGCACCAAATTTCTTTTTGTCCAATAGGTGTATATTTAGAGTAGAGAAATAGATTGGTATCTCTACAAAATCAAACCCTGTTAGAATTGTATAAAGTTTTTCTGTAAATTCTGGAGTTACCGCCCATTTACCATAAAATAAAAATCTTTTTTTGAGCGAATAATTGAATGTATCATATGGTGATATAAATTCACTTTTTAGGTTATCTCTTAAGACTTTGTTATTTTTTTCTAGGATTTTATAAAGTCCTATATATGGTTTTACATCTTTATACTCTTTATACACTTTTTCATTTGTAATATATTCGGCATTTTTATCATCTACAAAATATTTTAGATAAGTTTGCAAATCTAATACAATTTTTTTATTGTATTTTACACTCTGTTATATTACTTTTAATGTTCGTTAAACATTAAAAGGAACTGCTTATTTAATAAGCTATAAAGGTTAACAGAATCCTCTTGCGACTATATTACAAGCCGCATTAATATCACCTCCTTTTAATTAATTATACCATAAAATTAATTAAAAGTCAATAGGTGAAAGTTTTTTGGTGGAAGTGAGGAGATTAGAACTCCTAGAAAACGAGTTTACGTTTCTATATTAACTTTGCACTTCCTTTCGCACTTTTACTATAAATATATTATAACATATTTTCGGAAAAAAGTCAAGGGGTTCAAAAAAGTTTTTTGAATTTAGTTTGAACCTTTTTCCTTATTTATATTATAACACGTTTTCGGAAAAAAGTCAAGTAATCAAAAAAGAAATTCTTTACTTTGAATTAACTTTGTTTTGTTTTTTTCTTTTGGAATGTACATTTTAGTAATATATAGATTATTTCTTGCCCTTGTAACCGCCACGTAACTTATTCTAACCTCTTCCCTGTTATAATAAGTTAGGTTAACGGCTATAACATTGTCAAATTCTAAACCTTTAGAAGAATGTATAGTCATAACCTTTACACCTTCCAATCCCACCAATTCTCTTATAAGGGATGAGCCACTTTTCTCTTCTGTTCTTTTCCAAGAAACAAACTTAATACAATTATCCTCTAAAATATTAATAACCTCATCTAAATCCTTATTTGTTCTAACAAGAATTGCCCAATCTTTTAAATCTTTTGGTTCTACTCGTCTTAATCTCCGTATCATTAAAAGAAAAGATGTGCTTAAAACTTCATAACAAGGCATTGAACCTCTCATAGCTATTGAGGGCATTGGACTTGTTATAAATTTTTGTGAATAATCAAGAATTTCTTTTGTATTTCTAAAGTTCTTTGTTAACTGTAGCCTTGTTGTATTAAAATTGCTAGCGATTTTTTCAAATATTTCGGGTTTTGCCCCCTTAAAAGAATAAATACATTGATTTATATCTCCTACATAAAAAGTATTTTTTGCTTTTAATTTTTCGATAAACAGATATTCATCTTCTGTTATATCTTGAAATTCATCTACAAGTAAATGCTCAATTTCTGGCACTTGAATATCTGGTTTTAAACATTCTCTTAATAAAAATTCATAATTCTTTTCCAATAATTCAGTCATTACTCTAGTATTACTATTATTTAATAATATTCTTAAGCCTAGAGAGTGTAGTGTACCACTAAAAACTTTATCATTGTTTAATCGACTTTTTATTTCATCAGCCGAATAAACCGTGTAACTTATACTATAAATGTTTTCAGGGTTAACACCTTCATTTATAAGTCTTTTAATTCTTTCAGTTAAAACTTTTGTTTTACCAGAGCTTGCTGTTGCTTTTAACACTATCCGAGATGAATTATCATTTATTGCAATTAGTTGTTCGTCTGTTAAGTTCATTTTATTACTCCTTTCCAATTGGTATAAATATATTATACCATATAAATAGAAAAAAGTCAAGAGGTACACAATTAAGTGCACCTCTTGTTATTATTTACATAAAAAGTACCAATCTTCGCCGCCCAAATAAGAAAACCCTTTTCTTGTTGCTGTTCCTAACTTATTAGCAATTTGAAAAGCATAGATAGCACTCATGGTTGGCTCTTCAGCGTAGCCGTCTGGATATCCAGCATTAAAGCCGAGTTGTGTTAGTCTTTCTTGTGTCCATTTTGTTAAATTTCCTCTATCGTGATATTCGATAGTATATTTCTTAACTTCTGCTAAAGTTTTTTCACCAAAGATACCATCTTCAACTAAAACATTGTTTTTTCTATTAAGAATTTTTTGTAA
>JAKQTP010000213.1 GCA_029563035.1 archaeon
GCAGATTTAACTTTTACTTTTCTTCCTGTTTCTGGATTCATGATACTTTGGTCAAGTATATTAGAATCTTCTACTTTTTTTTCAAATAATATTTTTTTTAGTATGTTCATTCTAATTCTTATCTATAATTTTAATATAAACCTTATCTTTTTTTAATTCTCTAGATAACCATGGCATAAAGATACTCATTGCGTCTCTACTTTCTGTTATCATATTAGTTTGTTTTCCTAAACCTAATAATATGCAACCATATGTATTTGCCTTTGTGTTACCTGCATGAATTCTTATACCCTCAAACCCTCTCACATTTAACAATAAAGGTAATGGTTTTTTAAATCGGTTGCTATATGTGATAACAATTTGATAAGTTCCAGAAGGAATAGCGGTTTCGCCATATACTTTTTCTTCACCTTTATCTAATAAATCACCGTCTTTATTTATATCTCTAACTTTATCTTCAAGTGTGAAAACTTTTTTATCTCCAAATGTGAGTTCTCCTATTGTAGAATCATTTGTGTAGATATTTCTCTCTAATAATATTTCCATCGTAATTTTATATTTAAATAGTAAATTTTTTATACTAATTAAATATAAAGTAAAAGCATATGAAGAGCATATTAAGAAGAATATTGGAAAATGAAGATACATTTAATTCTCTATATCATAAAAAGAATAAATGGATTGAAATTGAAGGTATTGAGAAGAAAATATTATCAAGAGAATTATTTGATTTAATAGAAAAATCCTATACAGATATTGGTGGACATTTTGAAATTAGAAGCAGCGACGATATTATGAATTTCCCTATTATTAAGTCAATAGATTTAGACGATGATAATTATTCAGATGTGGTGAAATTATCTAAGATGACAAAATATGGGGAAAAGTCTCTTGCTTTAGGCTCAGATGGCAATACTGAATCTAAGAGAGAGTTATTGAGAATGAAAGCTAAGGAATTATTTCATAGAGGACATTATGCAGAAGTATCAGGTAAATTTGCTGAAATATTATTAAATAAATTTAATGTTCCTTATGTCAATAATAAACAAGATGTTGAAGCTGTCTTAAACAAAGATGTAGAATGGATTGGTGATGGATGGTATAAGAGGAATATATCTGGTGCAGGCAATCATAAGAAAATATTAGTTGGTATTCCTAAAGGGATATAAATGTATAAAAAGATAAATAAATTCCAAAGTTTAATTTCTTCTTTATTATTTTTTATTGTTTTTGTTTTATTTGCTTCTATAACAGAATTTAAAATCACCGAAATACAACTATCATATTATGGCGCATATACTGAATACAATATAATATGGAACACAATTATAATGATTTTATCAATATCATTACATCTTAATTTTAAGCAATATATTGAGAGTAAAAATAAAATATTTTTTAAAGATTTATTTTTAGGTTTATCTTTCTTCTTATCTCTTTGTTTATTTATTGTAGGATTAATTCCAATGCCTAGTTTGATACATACAATAAGTGCATATTTTTATTTCTTTTTCTATCCTTTGTTTATATATCTATTTACATATTTTAATCGCTCAAACTTAAAAGAAACATGGGTATTGTTTATTATATCTCTATGTATGATAATATTTCCTTTGATATTTATTCCTATTTTTAAAGGAAAGGCATATTCTGAAATTATCCACTCAATATTTATAGTGATATTTCATAATTTTATAAGTAAAGAACAAGATAAGAAATAATTGAAACCATAAGTACCCTTAACTATTTAAAAGAAATAACTTATCATAATAATGTATTTAAGATTATATCCAAAAAAAAATAATACTATTTTTTATACTCAAAAAGGCTCTTTAAGCTATACAGAAGGATTAATAAATACAGGAGGAAACCCTATTATGCAACTTATGGAAGGTAATTTTCAATCTGAATTAGTTTTCCAATTTGATATAAATGCTGATTTATATAATAAAATACAAAATAATAATTCTAATATTAGGTTATATATTTGGGATGCAGGGAATTTGCCAGATATGAAACAAAGTGACCCTAAGACATTACAATTATTTAAAAATGATGATGATTTTATAGAAGGAATTGGTTATGAATTCAACGGTAGATTTATTAAAGTATCAAATTCTTGTTATAAATACAGAGATGATTTAAATAATGTTTGGAGTACTAAGAATTTAGTTATAGAAAAATTGATTGATAGGTGGCATGATGATATTATATTTAATATCGATAAAACATTTATCACACAAGGTTTAAATACATTCTTTGTAAAATATAAAAGCCCATCTGTTGATACCGAAAAAGAATTAGCTAAATTTCTACACTCAAATAAAACAAGAACTATTAAAATACCATACCTAGAGTTAGATATAAATGATGAAATAATAGATAGTAGAAATAATTTTTATTCTAATAAGATAAATAGAATTTATTTATTAAATGAATTTGGTTTAAATTTTTCTTCTACACCTACTTTTAAATTATTGGATGATTTAAAAACAGATACCGGCAATACTTATAATGTTGTAAATGAGAATGCAGGAGTTTATTATGTAGACATTGATGCTAATGCATTAACAAATGAGTTTTATTATGATAGTTGGTATATAGGAGCAGAAGAGGTTTATAGAAGTTTAATAACAGTTATTGATACAGATAAACCTAAATCTCAAATTAATAACATGGAAAATATTAATTTTTATCCAACAACAAAATATCAGCATGATTCTGTGATGTGGGGTGATGTTTTATTTATGAGAATAATTATTAATAGTAGAAGCCAAATAAATACACAAAATTATCAAAACTTTGAATGGAGATTAATGTGTGATAATGGTTTTGAGATGCAACCTTGGAGAAAAGTAGAGAGTTATAAAGAAGAATTGTTTTTTAAATTAAATTCTGTATTTTTGTTTCCTGAGTTAGGATATGAAGTTCAATGTAGATTATCTAATAATGGAGCTATACACACATCAAACCAAGTATATAGATTTAAAGTTAAATTTAATTCTTCGACACAATTAGAACATATAAATGCTTCTCCTTACTTTAATAGGGATTATTATTTACCAAAACAAATGAAGAGAATAATATGATAGTTAAAAATATAACTAATAATGATGTAGATAATTGGGTTTTAATCAATCCGACAAAACCTATATATGCAGAGTTGCCAAAAGAAGAATCACAAATGTTCTTTGGTAAAGAATATAATTATAATCCTTCGAATGATGATAAATCTATTAGAGGTATTGATAATAAAAATATTGTTATTGCAAACTCAAATAATATTTATAGAATTAACTCTTCAATTTCAGAAACCGATTATTCAGGTATAATCAACATGAAAGTTCCAACATTAGTTGATGAAGATTTATGTAAGGTTACATTTTTCAAAGAAGATGTTTGGGAAGTAAAAACTTTTTTTGAAAATATTTATATTACTAAATTCAAAAAAGTAGGAAATTTACAGTTTATTAATATCCCATCTAACATTTTCAAAAAAAATTCGGCTGAATCTAATACAGATTTTGAGAATTTTATTAATGATTATGGGTATTTTTATATACAAATAGAACCTCTATACATAGAGTCAGAAATTATAAATATAAATACTAAAGAACATTATAATTATGATTCTGATTTATCATCTTTAACAAATGAGCAAGGTAATAGAAGAAATATTTACACATTAGATATTCTTAATTTTAAAAATACTCCTTTTAATTTTGAGAGAAGCTATGATATTAATATTTTAAAAGCTATATGGTCTAATAGATTATTAGGTAGCTTAGTATATAATAAAGATTTATTTGATAATGACAAGAATATTAAAATCATTACAGGCGATTATTTTAATTTCAACACAGATGAAGCTTATATAACCATCTCACCTGATTATATGGGTGTTGATAGTCCAAATGGTAAATTTAGTATTGGAGATAAGTTGAAAATCTATCCTGCAGAATCTTATTTTGAGCCTATAACAATACAAATTAATTTCACAAGAGAAATTAATGAAAATGAACAAATAAAGAAATTTTTATTAAATGATGCAGTTCGTGATTTTTCTAATAACATCATAGAGGTATATGATGATAATGGGTTAACAATTGAAGAAAATGGAGAGGTAAGCGGTAAAGTTTATTTATCTTTTCAAGTTTCAGAAAAACAAGGAAAAGAAATTAGAAAAAAATTAAATTAAGTTATGGAAAATTATTTTCAGTTAGGTTCACAAGCTATAAAAGGAGGTATATTATTTGGTAATCTGACACCTGCAGGAATATTTTCTAATAAACCTTATCAGGAAAATTTAGATTTATTTCTTGAACAATTAAATAATAATAATTCTTCAAGTAATAATATTAATGAAGATTGTGATAAAAAATATTTATTAACATTAGGTAAATTAAAAGAATCATTACAAAAGGAATTAGATAAAGATTTAGAAATATCAGATAAATTATTTAAGAGCTTCCTCACAAACTCAATACAACTATTAATAGATTATGATGATGCTAGAAATTATATTTTTTATGGTTCATCATATTCTGAGTTAGCTTATAACATTTTATTTCTAATAGATAATTATCATTATAAAGCTTATTTAGCTAAAAAGAATTCAAATATAACTTTAAATTATTTAACAAATAATAGAACTGAAATATTAATTAAAAAATCAGAAATTGTATTAGGTGGTGATGTTTTTAATTTACAAGAGAAAGATAATTTGGATTTCACAAAATTTGTTATAGAAGATAAAGAATTAAATGAATATAAAATATTAGATTATGAAACACCTCTCTACCAAGAAATATCCTCTATTGCATTTAATACATCAGATACAATAATAGATACAATATTGCCACATAATTTAATAACAGGTGATAGAGTTAAAATTAAATTATCTAATAATAAAAAATTAAATAATATATTCTATGTAGAAGAAATTTCACCAACACAAATCAAAATATTTTCTGACAAGATAAGATTAAACAATGTTATTGTTCCTAATGCTAATTTATACGACAATGAGGCTCGTTTAAGAAAGTATGTTGAATTATATACATATACAGGAGATTATGATATAAGATTTGTTGTGCAAGGAAATATTCCTATTGCTAATTTATTACAATATACAGAGGGTGCCGATATTTTTTATGGCTTACAATTAAAGAGAAATAAGCAATATTATTTTGATTTTGAAAATAAACTTACCGATTTACAAAAGAGATTATTAAATAAAACAATTGCTAAACCTTGGCCAAGACAACCTATAACAAACAATATTTTGTTTCAAGGAGCTTTATTTGAAGAGTGGATAACAGATGCTGGAAACTTCCAAAGTTCTTTTAATTATGAAGATGATGGTTTTGGCTCTTATAATAATGAGTTAGCCCTAGAATTATCTATCACAGGAGCTCTTTATTTAGATGAAGAATGGACAAACCAATTATTAAGGAAAACAGTACCGCATTATCTTATAGATGAGTTAAGAGATTCAGAAGGTTTATTTAAGAGGTTTATTCTAATGATGGCTTGGTTTTGGGACCAAATAAGATTATATATAAATTTTCTTACTTATAATCATCACCTTAATTACACTCAATATAATCAATTAACCTATAAATTTTATGATTTATATTCTAAACATTTTGGGTTTAATTTATTTGAAGAAGATAATATAGAATTAAGTAGGTTGTTATTAAGGACAGAGCCTGGTTTAATTTATCAAAATAATTTAGCTGAATTTTCAGATGATGAAAATAGAAAAACTCTATACATATTACAAAAAGAAAAACAAAAGAGATTATTAATAAATTTATTATTCTTATATAAAAAGAAAGGAACATTAGATGGCTTAAATAAATTAATCAATTTATTAGGTGTTCCAAAAGGTTTGGTTATAACAAATGAATATTATTTAGACTTTGTTAATAAAGATGAATATGGTGTACCTCTAGATAATAATAAACAAAAGAAAATTAATAATGATAAAGTTTTCTCTAAAAAAATATTATGGACAAAAAATTACGATTCATTAAAAAATAAATCTAACATTGATACAATAGAGAATAATCCCTTTTTTTATGATATAAAATCAAGAGAAGAATTTAATATTAATCTTAGAGAATTAGATTTATTAACTTCTCCGCAAGATGCATTGCTTTCAGATATTGAATATCTGAGTAATAAAAAATATGATTTTGTTGAGATGCAACCTGGTAGTTTTTTTAATTTACAAAATTTAAAAGAAACCTATTATATGCTTCCTCTATCAATTCCAGATAAATATATTCATTTTTCTGTGAATTTCTTATTAGAAAAAGAAAGTGCGTTAAAAAATAATAGAGTAGATTTATGTTCTTTATTTTTATCTACAGCTATAAGCCCTGGAACGACTCCAATACTTCCTAAAGGGAATCAATATAATTATTTTATTGAGAGATTTGGATATTATAACATGGCTTCTTTTGATTTAGTGACATCTACACAAAATGATATTATAGAAATTGTATGTGGTTCAGATTCTATTTTTAATGATATATTACCTAGCGATTTTCTTGAATCAAATGCTAAATATATTTCTAATAAAATAAATATTGAAAATAAAGATTATAAATCTACTGCCGAAGGTAATAGGATTTTTATTTTCTCAAAAAAATTATCTTTAAATTCTATTACCTTGTTGGTAAATTTTAATCCTGGTAATATTGATACCTCAATATTAAATATAGAAGATTTCACGAATACATTATCTATATTGCAAAATGATTTTATAATATGCAGGATAGAAAATAGTAAATTAGTTTTTAGAATGAAGATGCATGGTGATTTTTCTTCATCATTTTTTGATACTGTTTCTATTAGTAAACATATGGTTTTAGATGATGGATTACTTCATAATTATAAATTCTTATTTAGGCCTAGTGGAATAGAAATTTATAGAGATTTAAAATTTGTAGAGTTGATACCATATAGGGATGCTCTAAGTGCCAACTCTGCCGCATCAATACCTCAATATGATTCAAGAATAACACCTCTTAATGAAATAGAAGATTGTACAATTATAGAAAGCTTAAATAGTTTATATAAGAGACCTGATAATATAAATGAAATTAAATATTGGGATTTATTTATAGGAGACCCAAGAAATATTAAGATTTGGTTTAATAAGGTTGGGATATTTGAAGATAGAGAAATTAATCAAGAGTCTGATTTAGAATATAATCAATCTAATAATGATAACTTTAATTCAGAGGGGTATTTATTTAAACCAAATATTATTAATAAAAACTTTGATGCTTATTTTTCCTCAAAATATCCATTAATCAATGGCGAGAATTTAATTCATTATTTACCTTTTGATAATAATAATAAGATAAGTAAATTAAATCTTATTCCTTATCAAAATATTGAGAAAGAAATTTTGTTTGAAAAAAAAATACAAAGTTTTTTTGAAAATACACAAGATAAAAATAAATTTCCAAATTATGCTTGGGTAAAAGATTTACATTTAAGAGAAGAATATTCTATTCTAAAAAACATAATAGATAATTATTTTGAATTTAATACCAATGTAATTTATTATGAGAATTTATTACCTATTATAGATTTAATAGAGAGAAAATTTAAATTAACAGCACAACAATTTATTCCGGTTGTAATTAATACCAATAAGTTTGCTCAATTAATACAATCAGAGGTACCTGATAAATATAGATATATAAATCCATTTAAAAAATGTGATATTAATAACCTAGGTAAGAGAGCATCTCTTAAAATATTAATGTTTTGGGATAGAGATACACCTATTCAAGGAACAGATTTTATAAAATTAGATTTTGAAGATTTAGGTATCTTTACTCAACCTTGGAATCAATCATCATTTCACACATTATATCTAATTGGAGAACAAATAAAAAATATTTCACCGTCCAATATTTCTTATATAATAAATAATAATAACAAAATAATATTTTTTATAGAACAGAATTGGTATTTTACCACATACGGAAAAAAAATAGAAGATACCTCTATTGTAGCAAGCGGAAATGGTCCAGAAAATATAATATTAGCTTCAGAAGGTTGGGAGGCAGGTATTGATAAAGTTGTTGGTGGAAATTGTTTTGAAATAGAATATCAAACTCCTTTATCAAATCAATTAAATAATAATTTTTATATTTATTATCAAAATGAGAGGGTTATTAATAGTGAATATAACCTAGATGAAAATATGCCAAATGATATTTATTATGATTCTGAGTTAGGATTTAATAGATTCACAAATGATATAAATTAACAAAACTACACAATGATATTTTTACCTTAATAAAGATTAATGCACCATTTATATCTGCATTAATTAATTTACCTAAATTTGTTTGAAAGAAAACTATTTAAAATAAAAATTAAACGTGGCTAAAGAATTAATATTTGGAATTGGTGGACATCCGGTGATGAAACATGATTATGAACAATTACAATCTTGTAATTCAGAATTTATGGAAGCTATATCGAATTTTATAGGTGAAGATGGCACATTTAAAGCGTTTGGATGTATTATCACAGATAATTCTACAACTATTTCTTGGACAGCAGGAACAATATTTTATCAAGGAAAATATTATAGAGTCGATAGTGGCTCTATAACAAAGCAAATTTCCCCTATAATAACTTTTAACCCTTTTTGGAAAGTATATACAAATATATTATCACCTAGTCCTGTTACTTATGAGACTAATGTTCAATATAATGTGCATATTGAAAGAAAAATGACCTTAGTAGAAGAACCATTGCCGGGTGATGTTGGTATTTATGATTCTCTTTTACCACAACTACCTGGACCTCTATTAGATAATTTATCTGCAGGTCCCGGTAATGGTTCGAGTTTATCTGCCACATTTAATATTACAGGAAGTTTAGGAGTGGTTTCTGTTAATTCTGAATCTATTTCAAATGGCAATATTGTGAGTGTTATAAGTGGGAGTGATTTAGATATAGTTTTTGCCAGGTTAGCAACGACAACTCATGCTAGATATAGAATAGATTCAGGACCTTGGATTTCTGTATGGGGGTTATCTGGTGCACAACCTAATAACATCATGATTACGATACCAAATGTTTTAGTTTCAAAAATTATAACAATTCAATGGTTACCAAGCTCTACTTTATACAATATTAATAGATTAGGTTCTTTTTCTAGTGCGGCATTAATTTTTGTGAGTCATCAAGAGGCTCTTAAAGTAGTAAACGGTAATGGAACTCCTTATGTAGGTAGTCAACTATCTTTTCCAATTGGGAAGGATGATATTGCTTTTGATTTATTAATTTTAAAAAAAATATCTATAGATTTTTATCCTTATACTAATTCATTAAATCAATACCCAGACTATGTAGTTCTAGGAACTCCAATTATATCTACATTTAAAATTAATAATATAGAATATAAAAATTCTTTAGGCGCACCTGTCTTAGAAACATATCCTGTAGAGTTAGATACAAAAGGAACAGAAGATGAGTTTTTTTTCACAGGAACAGGAAACTCTTCTCATTATAGATATTATGAGTATAAATATCTGAGGTATAGAATAATTGCGCCTAATATACCTATCGCAGATATAACAAATATTCAATGGGCATACACAAGAGATAATGATGATAATAATTATGTTTTACCTACTGTACCATCAGGTGGCTCTGGATGTTTACAAATTAACACTTTGATTACCACAAAAGAAGGAAACAAGAAAGAATTAAAAGATATTTTAGTAGGCGACGAATTATTATCTGTTAATTTTGATGAGGAATTTAAGAATATAAACATAGGTTTTACAAAAGTATTAGAAAAAAAATATGTGGGTTCTGAAAATTCTATTATTTTGAATAATGGATTGTTACACATGACAGAATCTCATATTCAACTAATTGAAAGAGAAGGTAAATTTATGTTATTAACAGCTAAAGAAATTTTAAAGGGTGATTATTTAATAGGGAATTTTAATAAGATAAAAATTAATTCTATATCTAACTTTGATGGTATTGAAATGTTTTGTAATATTGTAACTGAAAACGGTTATTATATTGCAAATGATATTATTACACATAATAAGAAAGATATTCCATCACCGCCTTTTACACCTGTATAACAAATAAAAAAAATGTTTAATCCAGAAAAAAGATTAATAGTAGATATAAAAGTTCAAAATCGTCTAAGAGAATGGTTTTCAAGAATTGCTGACCCCACAAGAAATTGTGATAGAATTACCTGCATTCAATTTGGAGATAGCGAAGTTGATTATGATTTAGGTTTTGATTATACTAAGATAAGAGTTTTAAATGCGCCTTATAATATAGAATCAATTAAGAGCAAATTAGCTTTTGAAGGATTAACATCAGGAATATCAGGAAAAATTTCTACTTATTTCAGGAGAGTAGGTGGAGATAGCAACTTATCCTCTTATTACAATTATCCGGCAAATAATAATTTATCATTAGGCATAACTGTTCCTACTTTAGCTAATGCTTGGGATAAAAATGAAATATTATTAGAAAATGATGAAAATTATGGCTGGATTGGTTTTATAGAAACCTTGCCTGATAATTATTTAGATATTAACGGTAATCAATTAAGGTTAAAAGAAAAATATGAAATTATTCTTAATAATCCAGGAGGACAATTAAATCCAATAATAATAGATGATGAAAATGGAAGTTTTTTCTTTTCAGTACCCGAAATATCAGTAGCATCCGGAACAACCATAGGTAACATAACTATAAAAGGTATAACATCGGGTTTGACAAAAATTGTAAATTTAAAAATAATATAAATTATGAGTGTACGTGATTCTTTTGTCTCGCAGACAGCAATTTTTAATTCAAATTTTTATCCTAAAGATACAATTATTGATATGGAGGTTCCAGCACCATCTATATCTTTTCCCTTAGTTCAATCTAGATTAGGCAAAGTTTCTTTTTGGCATGGAGATGGGGCTAATTTTAATGATACTTTTTATACAGAAACAACTGATGATATTATAGATGAAGATAGAAATGGTGGGGTTAAATATGATTTTGCACACTCTTTGGGTGTCTTAGGAATATCACAAGTTAAGAATCTAGCAACTAATGTGGTGATACAAGCATTCACAAGCATACCTGGAAATATTCAAGTTCCACAGACATTTTTAAGCCCAGGGCAATTTACAGATGCAGGTAATGGGCCTGTTGGTCCAATAGAAGCAAGACATAATACCGTAAATTTATCAGGAAATAATGTAACAGGTTGTCTAGGCTCAAATTATCCTTATAAGATTGCAATACCAAAAGTTCCAAATATTAATCAAAAATGGGAGGACTTATTAATAACTTGGAATTTACTCTTATTAAGTGTTTTTGACCAAGAAAATTTAAGTATAGGTAATACTAATTTTCAAACATTTAAAGTATTTCAAAAAGCTGTATCTGTTACAAAAAAAATAGGTGGAGGCTCATCTTTAATTCCTATAAATACAATTTATGCGAATAATGGAAATGAGACAATAGCACTATCTCAATCATTAAAATTAGATAAATCTCAAAATAGAGGTGACGGGTTAATTAGTTCTTGGACTATACAAAAAAAAGTAGGAAATTCTTTCACAACAGCAACAGTAGGTGTTGATTATAATCTTATCTTAGGTAATTTAAATTCTGACCAATTAGAAATTATATTTCTAATAACAGGTGATTATAAAATTATAAATTACTCAAAAGGGAATTCCTCAATTGCCTCAGGAGTAAATGAATCTTTTTCAACATTAAACATTTTATCCAGGCCAAACAATATAACAGTTACAGTAGATGAGTTTATAAGATTTCCCAAAATAAACCCTATCTTAACACCATCTGCAAGTTTTAGAAATGTAACACTTGAAACCTCACCTATATTAAAAGGATATGAGAGGTATAATATTATTGTGACACCCATATTAGATTTAACTAATGCATCTTATAAGAAAGTCAGAATAGAAACGAATAATGATACAAACACCACAACTTCTACTGAAGAAATTTTAACTCTAACTAATAATCAATGGCTAGATTTAATTTTACAAAAAACAAATGTATTATGCTTCTTAAGAAAGAAAAATGCTGGGTTAAATTTTGAAGAGACAAAAGATTGCAATTCGAGTAATTCATTTCAACATTACTTTTCGCAAAACAATGGAGAGTGGGAAGCTGGATATTATATGACATCAAAATAAGATAAATGGCAGAGTTTTTAACATTAAATAATCAATTAAATTTTTTACCATTAATAATTTTAGATGCACCAGATGCTTCTGACGATTTATTAATTTATACAAAAGGTGAGGGTGACTATTTAGGTGCACCTTTACAACCTGATTTAATAACACCTGAAGCTAATTATCATGGCGGGCATAAACCTTATCAAATTGTAACAACTTATGAGGATTGTAATAATTTAAATTATGAGTTAGAAAAAGTTGAGGTTATTAGTAATGAAATTAAAAAAGGAATAATTGTTGAAGATTCTTCAACGCCTCTTACAGGAAGTAATTGGCTATGGAAGGAAGATACTTCAACACCTTTAGGTTTATACCAAGAAATAACAGGTGCATTGCCAATAGACTCTTATTACTTTAAAAAAATATCTTCTAATCAAATTGAGATAAGAATATTAGACCCAAATATTATACCTTCTGTAGATGATTTTTTATTTATACAAAGATATTTTTCTACTGAATTTAGTCTTGAAAACCAACAAAGTCCTACAATAAACTTAGGAGATTATACGGATGATATAAATAATTTACCTATTTATCAATCAGAGTATTGGATATTTCAAATAACCAATAAGTTTCAAAATCCATTAGATAGTGAATTATGGACCATTACTTTTGATAAAGACATAAATTTTATCTCCTCAGAATCTTATATTTTTGTTTTGTTAAATAGAATAAACTCTTCAGGTAATCTTAAAGAATTATTCTTAGATACTTGGCAAAAAATAGAAGTAAAATCTAAACAGTTATTAGGAGACCAATATAATTATACAGGTTCACTTCAACCTAAAGGTAAAACCAATCATCTTAATTATGATAATGCAGGATATTTAGGATTAAAAAACTTTTTATCTACTTTAAATAATGATGAAGGCATAAAAGATGATTTTATTGTTTTAGACTTCGAAGATAATATTCAAGACCATCTATACTATATTAATAATAGTATTAAAATAGCTCTGCCAGGGCTTTTAATTAATGATTTAAGAGGAGATGTATTAACTATTAAAAATAAAAATTACTTACTTAATTCTAATGTTGGTTATTATGGTAATCTTTATTATACCTCTTTAATAACAAATGAAGATAAAAATATAGGATATGTTTTTTATGATTTAAGAATAATGATTATCACAGACTTAGAGTTAATAGCATCTATGTCTTATAATTCAAATAGAAACTTCACATTACCTAATCCTATCACAAAAGATGTTAATGAGGTAAAAGAAATTATTATAGATAATTTCCAAACATATCTTAAACCTTATACACATTTTTATACTTATAGATTAATAGGTGAACATTATGAAACTTTACCATATAATGAATTAAAATCTTTTAATTGGGTAAATACACAATTAGGAAATTTATTAACTGATAATTATACTCTAGAATTAGATATTGAAGAAATGTTTTGCTTGAAGGATGATTTAAATAGAGTGGGTTTTGAAAAAGATAAGTTAGAGATAATTATAGGTGAATGGGATATTGATTATTCAATTCCAACAGAACCAAAAATATTAGGTACCAAAAATGTTGTTGTTATGCCTCTTATTGATTGGTTATTGCAAAGTGCAACATTTGATTTATTAGATATAAGTGGATTATATAGGAAAACAAATTATAATATAAAATTCTTTAAGAAACAATATGATAATGCTGTTATTGCAAATACAAACAATTATGATTTAACAAACTTTTGGGGTTTAAATACTCCATCTACACTATTTGTTTCTAAATGCAATTGGTTAATAGGAGAAGTTTCTTTTAAAAATTTTATTAATCAATATAAAATGAAAGTTGAATATAGATTGAATGCTGATAAATGGAATGGTACAACCAATAAAACATTCTCTTGTGATAATAATTTCCAAGGCGGAAAATTAATAACGGAAATGGGGTTAAAGTTTGGTAATGTAGACTCACCAATGATATATGCAAAAATTAGTCCTCCTATTTTAAAGAATAATAGAAACGATTTAATTGTGAGATTTAATTTGGATTTCTAAATTAAATTTAAGAAGGTAAATTAATTAAAATTATATCTAGAGTTTTACTATCTGTTGTTTCATCTAAGTAAGTCAAATCTAATTGTATTGTTTTTGCGCCAGTTTTCTTTGTAAAAAATCTATGCTCTGTATTATAGAAATTAGATTTATTTTCTATAACCTTTATTTCTTCACTATCAAATGTCCAAATTGCTTTTGTGATTGGTTTATCATAAACACTATACATTCTAAATGTCAATGTATTATTATATAATTGGCCTCCATCTTTAGAAATCACATTCCCATTTGTATCTATTGCTTCTATCTGAATCATTAAATGTTTTATTTTAAATAGTAAATTGTATTAAAACTATTTAAAAGAAATAATCATTAAAATATAGATGAAATTTTTTCAAGCATTTAATTCTGGATTGCAAAATAGCAAAGGGGACTCAGGTTGGGGTGAATCTTTATTGTCCGAATTTAAAAAATCAAGAAAATTTCTAATAAAAAATAACTTAGAACAAAATTCTGAGTTTGATAAACTTTTAAATTTACAAGAAAGACTTAATAAAGATATTAATAGTTTGGCAACCGAATTGCCAGACGATTTTCAAAACCTTCTATCCCATGAACAAGATAGAATGCAAGAAGAGATTAGAAGAAATAAAGAAGCTAAAAAAGAAGCCGAGGAATTAAAGAAACACATGGATTCACTTGCCGAAGGTGATGAGGAAGCATTAGATAGAATTAATAAAAGTTTAGGTAATCTACAAAGCAGTCAGGCACTTTCAAGAAACTCAAATATACAAGCTTCACTAAGTCAAGCACAAAGTGCTTCATCAGGGATTGATATGAATTCTATAACATCAGGCTTAACAGGTTCTACATTAAAAAGTGGCCTTGGAAAAATGTTAGGAGATAGTGCAGGCGGTATAATGAGTAAGATGGGAGCAGGTAGTGCCAATCCTTATGTAGCAGTAGGTCAAATGATTTTTGAAGGTGTGAAGTGGGGAGTGACAGAAACTGTAGGTCAAATCACTGAATTAAATGACCAAATGATTGGGTTAGAGAGAGCCACAGGTGGTGTGATGACTGCAAATAAATTGCACATGAATGTCTATGGCAAAATGGAAGGGACCTGGAAAAGTTTAAAGAGTGCAGCAATAGAAGCTAATTTATCTGTAGAACAAATTACAGATAGCTTTAGAGAGTTTGGGACAATGGAAGGTGGTTTTGGTTTGGTAAATGCAAGAGGTATGTCTAATAACAAAGACACTCAAAATCAAATGCAATCTTTTGGTATTGAATCTGCAAGAATAAAAAAATTATATAATACAGATATAATACCAGCAGTACAAGGTATGTTTAAAAATTGGGGTGTTTCTATACAAGATGGCTCAGAAGCTATGGTTGATGGAGTAAGACAAATGAGGCTTGAAGGATTATCACCTGAGATATTTGCAAAAAATATGGAGAAGGTTGTACAATTATCAGGTAAGTTAAACTTTAAGAACCCTGCACAACAAATGAGAAATCTTGCTGCCTCAGCGACTAAGCTCGGTGTTTCTGTTGATGCAATTGTCGATGGTTTCTCTCAAATGAAAGGATTCACGGATGTGTTTGAGAGACAAGCAGAAATGTCAGCTCTTGGAATGAATGAGTATGGAAAAAATCTTGGTAAAATTTATGCTCTTCGTAAACAAGGAAAACATGATGAGGCTTCTGCTCTAGAAATTAGTTCAGTTTCAAATGATTTAAAAAATCAAGGCCTAGCAAATTTTCAAGACGGAACAATCTCTGAACAAGGAATTGAGTTTATGGATGCTATGGGAATGTCACAAGAACAAATCCAGGCAATGCAAAAATCTACCCAACTTGCTTCACAAAAAATGAAACAATTAGGATTTAGTCTTAGTGATGCCCTTAAGCCTTTAGATAAACTTACTGATGCACAACAGAAACAAGCCATACAAATAGAATCAAATAATAAAACTCTTAAAGAAGGAATGCAACAATTTAAAGATGCTATGAAAGACCAACTAATTGGAAGAATAGCTAGTTTGTTAGAACCATTAGCAGAATGGGTTGGTTCTTTATTTGGAATAAAAAACTCAAGAGAAAATTTAAAAGATAAACGTAAAGAAGTTGGTTTAGGTAATAGACAAATTGAAGAACTTGCAGATAAAGCTGGTATAAAAAAACAAAAAGCAGGTTTTTTTCAACATGGTCTAACAGGTTGGTTTACAGATGATGGTTATCAAAAAGGTGCAGATGCAGATGTAAAATATTCAGTAGCAGACCAACAAAAATTAACCAGCTTAATAGAACAATTAAATACCAAAGATGATGCAAGTAAAAAAGAATCTTTAATGAATGAATTTCATTATTCTTCTGAAGAAGCCGATAAATTAATTTTATCAATGAAGGAATCTGCGGTAGGAATAGATGATATGGGTAAAGCAGTAGACAAATCTACTGATATAATTAACAAACAAGTAAAATCTCAAGAAGAATTACTTAAATTAAGCTATCAACAGAAGAAAGAATTTATTGCTAAAAATATTAGTAGCGCTCTAGATAGAGCAATGAGAGATTTAGTAACTTTTGGCAAAGTGGGTAAAGCACCCAAAGTAGAATCTGTGAGCGAACAATATGATAAAGTAAAAGAGGCTGAACAAAAACAAAAAACAGAAACAAAAGTTGTTATAATAGATAAGACAACAATGGGTTCTGATATAAAATCAAATACATCAAATGGGTCAAGATAAAAAAAATATAAAAAATGAAAAAATCATTTAATTCAGATAGTGCCCAAAAAATAGATGCAGGATATATAAGAGCTCTTTCAGAAATAAAAAAAACACAGTCTGCATTATCTTCAGGATTGCAAGAAACCACAAAATATTATAATGAAATAGAGAGACTAGGTAATTTAATATCTAATGGTAAAGTTTCTAATTTATTACAAAAAGCAAAACTCCCACAATCTATAGCAATCTTTAATAAATATCAAACAGATATTTTTAATAAAGTAACTCAAGCAAAGAGTAGTATTGAAGGTGTGAAGAAATTTACAGGAATTATAAGAGAAAGAATTGTCAAGAAGAAAGGAGGAGATGAAGCTTGGTTTAACCAATCAGACCCTAATTTTAAAACAAAAGAAAATGGTAATGATACAAGTTCTGAAAATAATCCTACAGGAAAAGATATAATTATTTCACCTCCAATACATACACCAGATGATAGTATAGCTAATCAGACAGAATGGATTGATATTAAAAATGGGTTAAGTGATAAAATATTTAAAGGATGGACATCTAAGGGTAAAAATGTTGCAGTTGGCACATTAAATCAACCAACTTGGGAAAGAAATTCTAGAGAGATTGCAAGAGCACAAAGTTTACCTGGAAGTTTTAAATTTTATATAGAAAAGCTTCATGGATATGATAATCAAGGTGAACCTTATAAAGCAAATAAAATATCAAATAACCCTGAAGAGTATAAGAAATTTTCTAATAGAATGTTGTTTCCGGTTTTTCTAGATAATTGGTCTGATGCATTTACCGCTAATTGGAATACAATTGATTTAATAGGCAAGTCTGAGCCTATAAGAGTTTATAATAATACAACAAGACAATTAACTATTGATTTTTATATATTGGCAGATTTTAGTGCTGAAATTATGTTAGCCGGCATACAAGAGTTGCAAGAATATGCTAGCCAAATATCAAATGAGAAGAAAAACAATCGAGAAATAAGAGATAATTCTAATTTCACAAATGAAGAAAATAAATTTTTAAATAAGAATTTATCACCTCAAGCCAAACAGGTAATAGAATCTAATATGACTTTATCAGAACAAAAGCAAGCTCATTTACAATTACAAGCATATACAAAGAATTTTCAAAATATAGGTCACGGCTCTAATAATATACCAGAAATGCTAAAAAATGGCGTATATGGATTTACTCCCTCGGCAACAACATCTACACCAGAAATGTTATGGAATAGGATGACTTTTTTAGCACAATGTTGTTATCCTTATTATAGACAAGATGGTAAACTTAAAGAAAATCCAATTATAAAATTAAGAATAGGAGATTTTTTCGATGTTGTTTGTTACATAACATCCTTATCAATTAATGATATGGAGATGGGTTGGGATTTAAATTATAGCCCAAATATAGGAGTTATTCCTATGGGTGCAAAAGTATCTATGTCTCTAGACATAATTCATCAACAAACTCCATCTTCTACATATTCTAGATTTTATCATAGAAAAGATTATGATAATTATGATAATCCATATTCTTATATCCCAGAAACTTTAAAAAATTCGTTAACTAAAGATTATATTATAGATAAATTAATAGAAGATAATAACTTTAGACAAAAAATATTAGGTAATGAAATTAATATTTCAAGTGTTCAAAATAAAATAGGAACAGGTGGACCAACAAAAATAACCGAAGATGGAGAAAACTTTACAAGCATCGACACAATGTGGCCCGAAACTGTTTTATATGATATACCTAATTCTTCTGGAAGTGAAAATAAATCAAAAGATGGAAACTATTCTAATATACAAGATTATGCTGAAAACATTTCTAAACTTTCTGAAAAATTAAATAATTTTAATTTTAAAACACAAAATAATTCAGTCAAGAAATTAATTAATAAAAACCAAATATCCGAAACATTAAATATTAGTAAGAAGTTATTGACAGCTAAGGAAAAAATGAAAAATCTTAAAATTAAAGATAATGAAAAAATTCAAGAAATAAATAAATTAGCTAATGAATTTGTTCCTCTTGTAAAAAAGACATTTGATATTGCAAATAATGGGTTTAACATAAATAATATAATTTAATAAATATGAATAACAATTCTCAAATAAAATTATTACAAGGAACAGAAATAAAGCCTAACCTAAATATTTTACCAAGTTTATGGGATATTCCTCATACTATAAAACATACGGATACTATTTATAAGTTAAGTAATAGATATTACAACAATAGTAATTTAGGAAAATTAATTATGTATAGAAATCCAGAACTTATGAATGAGTTTGATATTTATCCTGGTATGATAATTTATATTCCTATGCCATTACAGAGATTAACAAAATATATGAATATTTAAAAATAATTATGATAAACTACATACAATTCTTATTAGATAAAAAAAGAAATGAGGGCCAAATATTAGATGACTCAACTATAGACAATATAGATATTGCTAATATTTTTGACGACGTAGATAATATACCTTTTTGGTCTGGAGGTATCTTATATCCTGATGGACAAGAATCTATTAAAATTAGAAAATTAAACTTCTTAGATGAAAATATTTTAAGTAAAGAAAATCTTTATGCAAATAATGAAGTTTGGAAAATACTTATAAATAATGTTATTCACAAAGACGAAATATTAACTTATGATGATTTACTTCCAATGGATGTTGACGGAATATTATTATGGTTAAGAATGACAGCGTTCGGCTCAGAATATAGGTTAGATATAAATTGCCCAAGATGTAAATCAAATAAGAGTCAAATTGTTTGGGATTTAAAACAAACAGCATTTAAAGGTATAGAAGATGATAAAAATGAATTATTAAAAGAATATGGAGCAATTCCATATAAATATAATGATGAAATTACAATAGGTATCACAATTCCAACAATGTCTAAGATAGCTGAGGTTGATAAATTTATAAAAAAATTAGAAACCGCCGAAGGTATGGACTTTACTTCTACTAAAGAATTGTTATATGTACTTTCTCATATAGAAGAACAAATAGAGGGTGAAAATATTATATTAACAGATATAAAAGATATATATATTAAATTGTTGACCATTAGTTTATCGCTTAAAAAAACTAATGATATAAAAAAATTAGCAATGGAAATAAATCATTCTCTAATTTTAAAAACATCTTTTAAATGCAAAGATAATTTAAAAGATGATGAAGGTAAATTATTAACAAACACAGAAGGGGAATTTGTTAAATGTAATTATAAAGAAGATGGAATTGACTTAATTATGGGAAGGTCTTTTTTTTTGCAAAATATACAATAAGTGAACTAAAATCTTTATTTAATACAATCAAATATAAATCTTGGAGAGAGTTTGGAATAAACAATAACTTCTTCTTTCTTAAAGGAAATTATCAATATGTGAAAGATTTACAAGATTTATTTGATGATTTAAAATTTTGGGCTAAATATTCTCTTCAAGAATCTTATTTAATGACACCACAAAGAAGACAAAAGGCATTAGATAATATGAATAAAAATTTAGAATTATTATATCCCAAGACAAAGAAATAATTCTTATTAAAAACAATTAAATTTTACAATATCTTTTTATTCGTGTATGTTTTGTAATAAAATTGATTTAATCGCTTTATCTACAAGATATCGTACATTATTTAAGATTTTTAAAGTTTAAATCCTTTGTTTAATAAATATAATAGAGCTTCTGCATTACCTCTAGCATCATCTACAGGGTCATGTGTATGTTTTGATATTCTATGTTGCTTCCATTTATAATATAAATCTTTCTCGAAACCACAAAATAAATCACCTATTCTTCTACTTGACCAACCAAAAGGATTTTTGTTTAAAAAATAATGAAAGTACCAATTTACCCAGCTAGCATCATAGCCATTATTATCAGAAATTAATACAGGTTGACCTTGTATATTCTCTCTTAACCATTTATCAAACCTCTCAAAAACAACTTTAGGTTCTTCAAAAGACTCATGTTTCTCCCTTGTGAATCCACTTATTGCTAATGCTTCTGCATTATAAACTTTTGATATTGGCCTACATTGACCATAAAATGTTTTCGTTAGAGTTGGTTCCACAATAATTGCACCAAAGCAAACGATGGAATTAATACCTTGTAGAGGTCCATCACTCTCTATATCAACTACGACAAATTTTTGTTTCATATTTTTATTTTTTCTAATTCTTCTTCAATACATTCCGATAAACAAGTTCCTCCATTATAAAATTTAATTATAAAGGATAATGTTCCATCTTCATTAGGTTTCAAATCATAGATATCATCACTATCATCTTTTTCTGTGTGGTCAAATACTTCCCAGATAATATTATTTACTATAAAATATTTTTCTCGAAATTTGTCTCTAAAACAATCTTCCCAATCATTATCACAACTTCTTAATTCAGTTATACCTACTTCTCTTAATTTTTCTTTATAGAAATCTTCTAAAGATTGTTCAGATTTTAATTCTACTTTTCTAAGTTTTCCAATGTGTAATTCAGTGCGACTCATATTTTATTTTTTTTATGTTTTATCATTTAAGAATATTTTTATTTTTTCTTTATATAGATTCATATTAAAATCTTTACCCTTATAACGGTAATAAGATTTCTTTGTTTCTAATTTTTCATATAACCTCTGAAGTATAATTAGATAATCTATTAATTTTGGCTCCCAATCATTATACATATTATTTTCTAAATACAAACTATTATCAAATGTAGATTTACTTTCATATCCTCTCCTTGATAATTCTTCTTGTATTAATCTAAATCTATTATGTAGATATTTACCTCTTGAATAAAAATATTTCACATGACCTTTATTAAGTGTAAAATTCTTTGGACAATCATAAATACCTTTCTTGCTATTTAAACTTTTCTTGAATTGACCATTTAATTGTAATATTTCTTTATGCTCGGCAATTAAATGCTGATTACTCAATAAAGCAGGAGGTATTAAATTAATTCTTGTCATCTTTATAAATTGTTAATTCTAATTCAATTAATTCTTCATTTGAGTGTTTAACCACAAGATTCTTTATTTCTATGAAAGGCTCAATTTCTTTGAAAAATTCTCTCTTACCTTCTTCTAATATTTTATTATAAACAATATTATAATAATCACCTGAAAAATTATCTCTTCTTAATACTATCTGTTTCCTTAACTTTAAAGGTTTCTTTTCTATAATTTTTATGTAACTATTCATATCAAAATTGCCTTTGATATATTTATTTAATTTCTTTTTATTTATTTCTAATAAATAATATTGTAAGAAAATTATCCCTAATAAGAAAGTTATTATTATTGCCATTATAATTTTATTTTATCATGTTGAAAATATGCTTCTAAGCATCCTATTAAAAAATCTCTTGTCTCAATTAAATTATTATTTATTAAATCAACACCACATGAAAAACCTATACCTTCATGTTTTAAAATTAATCCTCTCTCGGTTGTAACCCAATCTAAATTCTCTGTTATATATAATGGTATTATCTACCTAAACTATTTAATTAATACAAAATTACACATAATTTTTTAGAAACACAAATGATAATAGAAAATTCTACATTTAATTTCCTCAAAGATTGGGAAAGAATATTATATAAAGCTTATAACGACGGATTTAATTATTGGACAATAGGAATGGGGCACAATATAAATGCTTCTGGGCGTTTTGATTTACTTGATAAGACAATAACCAATAAAGAAGTTCTTGAATTATTAAAATTAGATTTTGAGCGTTTAGAAATTAAGAAAAAATTATCAAGAATCAAGATTCCATTAGAGCAACATAAAACAGATGCTCTCATATCTCTAATATTTAATTTAGGATATTTACCAGGTTCTATAATTTTATTGATAAACAATAAACAAAATACATTATTAAAATCTAAATGGATGGAATTTTACAAATCAACTGATGCTAAGACAAAAAAGAAAAAAGCAGTATTAGGTTTATATAGAAGAAGAACTGCCGAATGGGATTTATTTTGTAATGATTATAAATCAAGAAATTTTTATGATAAAATTAAATTACCTACCTAATGCCTAAGATGGATGTAATTGCTATTAAAGCAATGGCGCAAGCTAACAATTATAAAGGATACGATATTGATGAGTTTTCTAATGAGGTTAAAATCTTACAAGATAAAACAGGAATTAATGCAAATTGGTATTTAGCTTTATTTTATGCTGAAGGAAGATTGAATCCAAAAATAATAGGAGGTTTTGAGAATAAATACAAAGGTTTATTCCAAGTAGGCTCAGCAGCTTGTGATACTATCAATAAGTTTCCGGGGGCAGGTTGCAATTATGCTACATTTCAAAATTTATCAGGAGCAAGACAGGTTCAATTATATGAATATTTTTTAAAGGGGCATGGTTTATTAGGAAAGATAAATAATCCTGCAGACTTGCATATTGGTAATGTTCTACCGGCTGTCATTACCGATAATTTTGCAATGGACAGAGTAATTAATGACAAATATAAATCTGCAAGTAAACAAGCAGAGTGGATGTATCCAGATGGAAATAAATTTGCATTAACAAGAAATAAAGCTCGTGCCGGATTTTTACAAGAGTTTGGAGTAAGATTTAATTTAGCTGGAGAAATGGGTGCCGACTTTGTGCCTAATTCAACTCAACAACAACAAGCTCAAGAACAAGGTGTTGCGCAAGCAATAGAAGAAGAAAAAGAATTAATAAGATATATTGACCTTAATCCTCTTCTTATAGATATAGACCAAAATCTTAAATCTATAGAAAAGGGTTTTATTAATACAACATGGGGGAAGAAACAAACAGGAGAAAAATATGATTGGGTTGGATTTAAAGAATATATTCTTTATTTAGCACATAGATTTATGCCAGGAGGAATCGTACCATTCTTTGAATTGATACCTAATTATCAATTAACAAAATCAAACTTAGATCAAGCGCAAAAAGATTTAAGACAAAATACCGATAAAATTGTTGACGAGGTACTACAAAAATATGTTGGTAGTTTTGGTTCTGAGAATGTTTTAGAAGCTAAGAGAAAATTTCAACAAGTTTTAGAGAAGATTCCAGGTTATAATGAAACAAGATATAATAATCAAGTTGCACAATTTAATAAATTATCAGGCAAGAATGATATTTTTACAATTGACCCTTGGAAACAAGAATTTGATTCTCTTTATAAATTAAATGAGGAAGGACAAAAATCTTGGAAGAAGAAAAATGTAGGACTTAGAGTATATGGACAATTAGTATTATCTCCTGAGGCAAACGATAATGAATTAACAAAAGCAGGAGAAATAGGTTTTGAAGAAATAAGAATTAATATGGGTAATGGCGCAACAAAAGGATTAACACTCATAGAACTAAAATTAAAAGATGTACAAGGAAATAAATTCACAGATATAAATTCTCCTTGGTCATTTTTGTTTGATGCAAGGCCCGGAACAGCATCAGCAGATTTTTATTTTCGTTATGGTTGGTCAATAAAAGTTCCACCAAGAGATAATACAAACCCATTATCTAATTTGTTTTGGGAACATGAAGGATGGAAATTATTTCCAGATAATGTAAAAAATCTATTTAACCAGGTTTGTATCCAAAATAATTATTATTTTCTATTAACCCAATCTCTTAATTATAATGATTATTTATGGGAGAAGAGAAATAGTGAAGGTAATGTAACTCTAGGAATTTCAGGAGATGAAGAAAGTTCATATATGCAACTCTCATTATTAAATCCTAAGATAGAAATAGATTCTTCAGGTTGTGCAACAGCAACAATACAATTTAGGACCGGCGCAGGAGTAACAAGAAATTGTCCACTTAATTTAGCATATACCTGTCAAAACATGGTTAAATTATATCCTAATGGTGTTACATTGACAGATTTAATAATTGCCGTAGATACTGATTTGAAAAATAATTCCACAATGGTTGATGAACCTGGAATTGCAACGAAGAAACAAGAAGAGAATATTTCAGATTCAAAAGCAAGAACAAATGGTTCTAGAGATTTAACAGGAATTGTGAAAGTAATAGGCGCCAGAGATTCAGGTGATGAAGATGACCAAACTATTAACCCAGATTCTATATTGATTAATTTTCCAGGTAATTTAATACAACAAATAGATTTATTAGGAACAGATGCTACTCTATGGTCTTGGTTTAGTGAATTATTAACCGCTAACGAATGTACATTATTAAATTTTATGAATGGAGCCGGCCTATCTTTTACTGAAAATTATGTTATAACAACAACTCAAGAAAATGCCGAGGTAAAAACAACAACAAATAAAAAAATAAACCCTAATTCATTAAGAGATGTTTTAATACAAGATAAAGATATATTAGCTTATAAACATGATTCTTCATTAATAGAAAACATCTCATTTCAATCTAATGAGAAACCTAATCAATTTACAATAGCATTAAATTATAGATTAGGAGAATGGTTAAACTTTAATAACGCCGCAACAACCTCAACTGATAATAATAATGATAGTGATAAACTTCATGTATTAGATAGAAAAACAAATATTATAAATATGTTCTCTCAGATGATGGAGGTTAATCTAGATACTATTTGTTTACCTTGGATTTGTCCCGGCAGAAAGATACATATAAGAGGAACAGGATTTAATGATGGTAATTATAGTTGTCTAGAGGTTACACACACGATAGACTCATCAAATAAATTTATGTCAAATATTAGAGGTATTAGAATAATTCCACCAGGAGATAAAGATTTAGAAACTGCATTATCATCACCAGAATTATTTGAGGCAAATAAAACAAACTCAGCATCTCAATTACAACCATTTAATAATAAGACATATCCAGTAAACAATAATCAAACAAACCAGGCAAATTTAGATAAATTTAACCCTATACAACAATTTAAAAATGATTTCTTATTAAAACC
>JAKQTP010000234.1 GCA_029563035.1 archaeon
TCAACAATACCCTCTGTATTGTAACCATAAAAATTTTGAAGCATTGCAGGCAGAAATAGATGAGAATCAATTGAAACCGGTAACATCTATCACGATGATTTGTACTGAAGATAGTTTTACAACCAGCAAACAAGAGGTAGAGAATTGGTTAACAGCTCAAAATTTAAATATAGAATTGCAATTTCATATTTTAAGGCAACTGACCGATATATTAAGCCAAAATGATGCCAGAATTATGAGAAATTTAATTTATAGCATCGTTTACAAGGTCTATAAAAAGGGAAACAAACAAGACCTTTATCTATGCCTTAGCGGTGGCAGAAAAACAATGAGCAGTGACATCCAACAGGCGGCATATCTATTTGGGTGCAAAGCAATGATTCATATTTTAGCCGAGGGGATTGTGAATTTTGATTTAGAGACAACACCGGAAAATATACCTTATCAAGAAATAAACAAAATAAACCCGGTTCTTTATAATAAAGATATTCCTTCCAGTAAACTGGCAGAATTAATTGAGGATAATGAAGTTAAACTTCCTAAAGCTGATATTGTAGATAATATATATAGCTATAAAGATCAAGATACCCCCTTTCTGGATTTGGTAGAAAAGCTACAAGCACAACAGGATAATCTTACAATCAATTATTATAATAAACTGCGCTATTCTGAACCAGCTTCCAATTTTCAAATCCTTCATCTGTTAAATCCCGACAAAATAAATGAGCTGAAAAAGAAATATATAAACGGAATTGATAACAGCAAACAAGACTTGATGTGGCTATATAATTTACCCAAAACTGATTTACATTGTCATTTAGGTGGTTTTGCAGACACCAAAGGATTAATTAAGATTGCTACAGCAAATACTAAATATTTAGGTAACAGCTTGGAGGAAAAAGAACTGGAAAGAGGAATTACTGCTTCTATCCAAAAGAAAAACCTTAATGAGCTGAAAGCAACCTGGAAAGCAATAAATAAGAAGGAAAATAAATTCCGCTGGCTATTTAGCAGTTTATATTTACGCTGTTTTGAGAACAATGAAACTTTGCTGGAACAGGTTATTTGGGAAGATATGCTTCAGGAAGAAAAATTTATAGCAATCGGCTTAAACAGATATGAGGAGATTGGCGATTTTCAGGGTTCTACCCTATTACAAACAGAAGAAGCATTACGAGAAATATGCAAGCAATTGAAAGATGATGCCCAAAAAAATAACCTGCTTTATAAGGAATTAAGATGCTCACCTTGTAACTATACAAATAACTTAAAAGCAACTGAAGTTGTAGAAATATTGTATGATGAATTGAAAGATGAAGAATGCATTTTTCGTTTAATTATCATCGGTAGTAGACATAAAAGCCCTGAAATTTTAAATGAACACATTAATCTATGTAAAAATATAAAAAGACAAAATGGGAAAATCAGCGATTTTATTTGTGGTTTTGATTTGGCAGGACCGGAAATGCAAGAAACACTTTCTTTAAGAGAAAAAATATTACCTCTATTGGAGGATTGCCTAAGAATTACTATTCACTCCGGAGAAACTACTTCTGTTAAAAATATGTGGAATGCAGTGTATAACTTAAATGCCGATAGAATTGGACACGGGTTATATTTGCAAGATGATGAAAACCTGATGGAAAAACTTAAAGAAAACAGAACCGCTATTGAACTTTGCCCCAGCAGCAATTTTCAAATAAAGGGATATCGGGACTATAGTATTAATTCTACTTCTAAAATGTGTATTTATCCTTTGAAACAATATTTACAAAAAGGGATAAAGGTTTGTATTTGTTCTGACGATCCGGGAATTTCCAGA
>JAKQTP010000260.1 GCA_029563035.1 archaeon
TAATTAGTCAAATCTGAAAAAGTCATTAAACGATTTTTTTAAGCTGCTCTATGATAAACATCGAAAAATTTTTGCACTTTTTTCGGCGTTTTTATGTTTTTTGTTAATAAAAATCCTAAGTTTATTCGGACAAAAAATAAAGCTATCTTGATTAATAGCTTCCGGAAGTTATATCCTGCTGCTGATAACAATAAATTCATACTATCTCCTTGTGTCCCTTTGAGATAGTTCCTACATAATCTATGATTGTTCTTCAAATGACCTATGACTGCTTCTACTGATGACCTGCGTTTAAACCAATTCTTCCATTTGTATTTACTATACTTTATTTTATTTGCTTGATGCACTCGTAATATTTCCGTTCCATTGATTTCTGATTTTCCGCGATAACCCTCATCTACTAATGCTTTATCTGCTTTTATTCCACGCAAACGTTCTGATTGCTCTAACGTCGACTCTAATGTATTGCCATCATAAGGATTGCCTTTAAAATTCTTCGCTGCTACTACTACTCCAGATTTCTTTGTTATCAGGACTGACGCTTTGCTCCCAAATTCATATTTCTTATGCTCCTTACCCTTTGCTATACAACTTACTTCCGGCTCATGCAAACTGTAAATCTTATTCTTGCTCGTTCTTTGCTGCTCTAATACTTTTTGCATTATTGCTAATTGTGACTGCTGTTGATTCTTTACATCTGTCGGTAATTTCCTGTTCAAATCCCGTAATAATCTTCCTGCTATTGTTTTTATTTTTAATATTGCTTTTCTGGCTTCTTGCTTAC
The DNA here is from genome assembly GCA_029563035.1 of archaeon. The sequence continues at coordinate 785 of JAKQTP010000260.1, forward strand.
GCTTCGGTATGCGTAAATATCTTGTGGAAAACCTTAGTTTTGGAACTGTTCGCTTGTAGCTTTGACGTAAATTGATTCTAAACTTCTCTGCTATTTTCCAACACTTGTCGATTATTTTTAAATGTAATTTGGTATCAACTGGATAAGTTATGTTCTTTTCCTGTACTGTTGTGTCTGGTATTACTTCTTTTTCCTCTCCATCTTTTCCATGGACTTTTATTGATACTTGCAAGATTTTTTCACACCCCTCTTCGCCTATCCGCTGACGAAATCTTGTTAACTCACTTGAATCACAAGGAAGATTCCAACTAAAAAACTCTTCACCGCTATAATACTGCCAGTAAGGGTTTTCACGCCATCTTTCAATAACACTTTCGTCAGATTCGTCATAAATCCGTTTTAATATTAAAAGAGAAACCATTAAACGTATTGGTTTTGCTGGTCTTCCGAAATCTTTCTTATAATATTTTTCAAACTCACTCTCAAATTCGTGCCACGGTATTAAATTACTTATTACACACAAAGGATGTTTTAGATTTATTAAATATTCTAATTTCTGATTATATAAATCAGAATTATCATTTTTTATCTGTTTTTTTAGCATACAAATACTTTAGAAAGTTTGCAAGAATTTTATACAAAAATACAAAAATCTTGTAAATTAAACAAGAAATATTTATACACATTTTATTGTTTTTATTAACACTTAACCACTTTTTCAGAGATTACTA